>NZ_JACFRC010000001.1:0-1682313 GCF_016101145.1 Gilliamella sp. W8145 | reverse complement strand
CCGAACTCAGAAGTGAAACGCCGTAGTGCCGATGGTAGTGTGGGTATTACCCATGTGAGAGTAGGGTGCCGCCAGACTTTTAAATTTTATATATACATACCAAATACGGTGGAGCGGTAGTTCAGTTGGTTAGAATACCTGCCTGTCACGCAGGGGGTCGCGGGTTCGAGCCCCGTCCGTTCCGCCACCTTTTCTAGGGGCGTAGTTCAATTGGTAGAGCACCGGTCTCCAAAACCGGGTGTTGGGAGTTCGAGACTCTCCGCCCCTGCCATAAAAAAGGTGTTTTGCTCTAAATTTAATCACTTATTTAAATTTCTTTACATAAATAAAAAAATTTTGTTTACAGATTTACTTTGTCAATTATAATTCCCGCCCAACAATATTTATAATCTAGAGGATATAACATGGCTGAGAGTTTTGTAAGTCAACAACGTTTTTTTGATAATAAGAATTATCCAAGGGGTTTTTCTCGTCATGGTGATTTTACTATAAAAGAAGCTCAGATCTTAGAAAAATATGGTTGTGCTTTTAGAGATCTTGATACAGAAGTTAAAAAGCCAGCCACTTCAGAAGAAAAATCTTTTGTTGCGGTTTGTAAAGGGAAAAAAGAGCCATCTACTGATTATGAAAAAGCGTGGATAAAGTACCTTTCTAAAATTAATAAACCAAAACGTTTTCACACATTATCAGGAGGAAAACCTCAAGTTGATGTAAGTGATGATTTTGTCGATAGTGATGATTAATGTTTTAGCCAATATTTTTGTGCAGCTGAATTAATAATCTATCCATAGAACGATAACTCAGAGCTTCTGAAATGTGTTTTCGTTCTATGTTTTTTGAACAGTCTAAGTCAGCAATAGTACGTGATACTTTTAATATCCGATGCCACGCTCTAGCAGAGAGACCTAACTTGATTAAAGCCTGCTCCAAATAATTATTGTCTTCATCACTTAGTAGGCAATGTGTTTGAATCTCTTTTGGTGATAATTGACTATTTAATTTGTTATTTCTTAGCATTTGAATCTTTCTTGTATCAATCACTCTTTTCTTTACTTTTTCTGTTGTTTCTGTTGCAGTATCCTTTTGGCTTAATGTACCCCTTGGTAGTAATGGTACTTCAATAGAAATATCAAACCGATCTAAAAATGGCCCAGATAGCCTATTTAAATAACGTATTATTTGCTGTGGTGTTGTTCTGTTATGAGTGCCTTGATAATGACCTGTGGGACTTGGATTCATTGCAGCTATGAGTTGAAACCTAGCTGGAAATTTTATTTTTGCATTAGCTCTTGATATAACGATTTCTCCTGACTCAATAGGTTCTCTTAACGCATCTAAAACTTTACGGTTAAACTCAGGTAATTCATCTAAAAATAAAACTCCATTATGTGCTAATGAAATTTCGCCAGGTCTGGGAATTGAGCCACCTCCTACTAGCGCCGCAATCGATGCACTGTGATGTGGTGATCTAAATGGTCTTGTTCGCCAATTCTGTATTGAACCATTTGAGTTAACAAGACTTGCAATAGCAGCACTTTCAAGAGCCTCATCATCTGATAATTGTGGTAATAATGATGTTAATCGTGTTGCTAACATGGTTTTACCTGTTCCTGGTGGTCCTATTAATAATAGATTATGTCCACCGGCTGCAGCAATTTCTAACGCTCTTTTAGCATGTTCCTGACCAATTATATCTTGTAGACTAGCGAGTTGATCATTTTCTTCTTGATACTGTCTATATTCGACTGCATGTAAGTTAATTTCATTATATAAATATTGACACAATTCCAGTAAATTATGTGTAATTAATGTATGATTTTGATGTATTAACGATATTTCAGATTGATTTTCAGCTGAAATAATTAAAGTACGATTATTTTTTTTCGATGATATAGCTGCAGGAATCGCCCCTTTCACAGCCTTAATTTCACCGGAAAGAGCTAATTCACCTAAAAACTCATATTTGGCAAGGTGATCCATTGGTATCTGTTCTGTTGCTGCAAGAATAGCAATAGCTATAGGTAAATCAAAACGACTCCCTTCTTTGGGTAGATCTGCAGGGGATAGATTAACGGTTATTTTTTTTGAAGGAAATGTAAAACCACTATTGATAATAGCACTTCTAACACGGTCTTTAGACTCTTTTACTGTTGCTTCTGGTAAACCAACAAGCACGAAGCCCGGTAAACCATTACTAATATGTACTTCGACGTTAATTTGAGGTGCTTGTATACCAATAGAGGCTCTAGTAAAAATAATAGCGAGAGACATAATCTTATCATCAATAACATGGAAATTCTTGTTAGCTTATTAGTAATTAAAAATTGTTATAAATAATAGATAGAAAAATACGTAGCTTCTCGCAATTAATTTTATATTTTTGCAAACATTTTAATTTTTTTTACTCAAAAATAATTTAGAAATAAATAGTGATATAAAAAATAAGCAAGTATTGCTTAATACAACAGAAGGACCTGTAGGCGTATCATAAACTAATGAAAATAATATCCCACCAATGATTGAGAACATGCCAATTAATATCGCAATAATTGCCATTGATTCAGGATTTTTAGCAAAGTATTTTGCAGTAGCTGCTGGAATGATTAACAGTGCTGTAATAATCAAAGCACCAACAAATTTCATAGCAATACCTATCGTTAATGCTAATAATATGGTTAGAATAAATTTTGTTAGTGGTACATTAATTCCATGACTAAATGCTAATTCTTCACTAACTGTAATAAATAAAAAATGATTCCACCGCCACACTAGCAATAGTCCAATTATTACTACACAGATGATTATTTGGTAAACATCAAACATTGTTATAGATAAAAGATCACCAAATAGATAGCCCATTAAATCAATGCGTATGTTATTCATTAAACTTATTACAACTAAACCCAATGAAAGAGCACTATGAGCTAAAATACCCAGTAAAGTATCAACAGGAAGTTGCTTTTGAGATTCTAACCATAATAATCCAATAGCTAATATCAATGTTACTAAAATAATGGCATAAAATAGATTGATATTTAAAAGAAAACCAAAAGCTACCCCTAATAATGCGGCGTGAGATAATGTATCGCCAAAATAGGACATTCTTCGCCAAACAACAAATGTACCTAAAGGTCCTGTCAAACAGGTTAAACTTAATCCTGCCAGTAAAGAGGGTAACAGTAACTCTATCATTATTTTTTTCCTCGTTGGTCAGGTAATATAAATTTTTGATTATGGTGATGTTGGCAAAAATCATGGTCATGATTGTGATGGTGTTTATATAAAGCAATTTGTGATGCACCATGTTGTCCAAAAAGCGAAATAAACTCAGGATCATTTGAAACACTAGCTGGTGTTCCTGAACAACAAATATGGTGGTTTAAACAAATTACCTCATCAGTTTTTGCCATGACTAGATGTAGATCATGTGAGACCATTAATACACCACAGTTAAACTCGTTTTTTGCATCAATAATTAAATCATATAACAGTACCTGCCCATTAACATCAACGCCTTGTGTCGGTTCATCAAGAATGAGTAACTTTGGGCGTTTGGCTAATGCTTGTGCTAAAAGAACTCGCTGCAGTTCACCACCTGATAGTTGATGCATGGATCGATCTATCAAATATTCAGCCTTAACTAATGATAATGTTTTATGAATATCTATTTGACTTAACTGTTTATTTAATCGCATAAAACGTTTTACAGTAATTGGTAAAGTTGGATTTAAATTTATGGATTGAGGGACATAGCCAATGGTTAAATCAGATGTACGCTTAATGCTACCTGTAGTTGGTTTAATTAAACCTAAGATAACTTTGATAAGCGTTGATTTACCAGCACCGTTTGGTCCTAATACTGTAATAATTTGATTTAAATTAACCGTTAATGAAATATCATATAATATTTTTTGGTTATTTATTTCAACGGAAATATTATCAAGTGACATTAAATGCGTCATGATATTATTAGTCCTTGCTGGTCAATATGTTATGTTATATTATAACAATTATTCTAGTTTATTCCATCATATTTTATTAATATTGGATGATAATGTGAAAAATTTAACTAACACTATTATAAAGTCTATCCGTTTTTTTTTATTGGTTTTTTTATCTATTTGGGCGCTAATAGTTAATGCCAATGCGACAATAATTTCTTCAGTAAGACCTATTGGATTTATTACCGAAGCAATCGCATCCGGTGTAATAGATACTGATATATTATTACCTGATGGCGCTTCACCACACACTTATTCATTGAAACCTTCTGATTTAATTAAAATCAAGAATGCAGACTTAATAATTTGGGTTGGTGAGGATATGGAAACTTTTATGCCAACTGTCTTAAAAAATATTGATCAACAGAAACAAATAGAATTAATGGATATCGCTGAAATTGAAACTTTACTTCGTACAAGCCATCAAGAAGATAAACATCATGATAATGATATGCACATTGATAGTGATCATCATCATCATCATGGTGAATATGATGAACATATTTGGCTTTCACCTAAAATTGCTAAAATCATTGCTAAATCAATTCATGCTAAACTGATCGACTTATACCCCAATAAAGCAGCAATACTTGGTGCAAATCTAGACGAGTTCATTACAAATTTATCAGAAACGGAACAAAATATTGCAAAAAAACTAATTAACGTCCAAAATAGAGGCTATTTTGTGTTTCATGATGCTTATGGTTATTTTGAATCGCATTTCGGATTAAAGAATCTAGGAAGTTTTACCATAAATCCAGCAGTACAGCCTGGCGTTCAAACAGTTTATGCAATTCAAAAAGAATTAGCTGAACATCAAGCGGTCTGTGTTTTTAGAGAGCCACAGTTTAGCCCAGCAATAATTAAAAAGATAGTGAATGGTACGGATGTTCGAATTGGTGAGTTAAATCCATTAGGGACTGGTATCCCTATAACAAAAGATTCATATTCACACTTTTTATTTGCATTGACACAAGAACTGTTGGATTGTTTAGATGAAAAATAATTTAGATAATAAATAGTTAAGGTTAATTTTGGTACAGCAGATTAAATCCCCTGATATTGAAAAAAATAAGTTGAAGATTCCTTATTTTTCAATATTAGGCGTCCTTGTTGTTGTGATTTTAGTAACTATACTGTGGCGTCCTTTAAATCTAGATCGTACAGTATATGTTCCGTTAAATTCACAAGCGCAAACCACAGTGACTGATACGTCAACATCATCAGTTGTTATTGGTGATGGTCGAGTAGATATGGTTGGTGATAAATCAAAATCCCAAAACGTTACCGAATCGTCCGATGTTCCAGAAGATGATATAGCTAAAGATGAATTAGATGATATCTCTGAAGAAAAAGATAATACTGTACAATATACCATTGCACGTGGAGATACATTACACGATATTTTATTTCGTTATAATGTTAATAAAAATGACATTTTACAGTTAACAAGTAAATTTAAACAGCTGGCCAATTTAAGAATTGGCCAGCAAGTAAGTTGGACAACTGATGACAACCATAATTTATTAACTTTCAATTGGACAATATCAAGCAATAACGTTCGTATTTTTGAAAAGTCAGGTAATAAATTTATAGAAAGTTCTGAAACTATAGAAGGTACATCCGAAAATGTTGTCATTACTGGTGATCTTAAAACGAGTTTTGTTGCTGATGCACGTAAAGCCGGTTTGACAAGCAATGAAATCGGTATTATTACTCGAGCTTTGCAATGGCGATTGGATTTTCGCCGTTTAAAAGTCGGAGATAAATTTGCTGTATATTTGTCACGTGAAATGCATGGTAAAAGATTATCTAATAGCAAGCTTCTTGGTGTTCGGATTAAAAATGGAACTAAAGATTATTACGCTATTTTAGCTGATGATGGTAAATACTATGATATTAATGCAAGTAGTTTGTCTCAAAGTTTTTTCCGTTATCCTTTGGCTAAACAAGCTCGCGTATCATCAGGATTTAATCCACGCAGGGTAAATCCAGTTACAGGGATAGTTACAGCACATAATGGTGTTGATTTCGCTGTATCTCGAGGAACACCTGTTTTATCGGTTGGTAATGGTGAAGTTGTTATTGCAAAATATAGCGGTTCTGCCGGTAACTATGTTGCTATTCGACATGGTAGGCAATATATGACAGCTTATATGCATCTGGATAAAATTTTAGTAAAACCAGGACAACAAGTTAAACAAGGCGATAAAATTGGTTTGTCAGGTAATACAGGGCGTTCGACAGGACCTCATTTACATTTTGAATTACATATCAATAACAAACCAGTTAATCCATTAACTGCTAGTTTGCCAATTAATGAAGGTTTAACAGGTAAATCTAAGAAAGCATTTATTGAAAAAGTTAAAAATATTAAACCTAAACTTAGTTTTTAACTGATTTTTGTCTTCAAATCCATTATTTAAACTAAAAATTCTTATGTGAAAGAAGGCCAATGCATCAGAAAAAAGTTGTGCTATCATAAGACAGTTTTATTTAACATAAATATCAGGTGCAGTTTGAAAAAAACAACGAAAAAGACATCTACTAAAAAAATTTCGAAGAAAAATAACAAATCATGGTGGCGCCGTGTCTGGTGGTTGCTATTTAAGTTATTTCTTATATTTGTTGCAGTAACTGTTGTTTATGGAATTTATTTAGATCAACAAATTAAAGAACGCATCGATGGTAATGTCTGGGAATTACCGGCTGCTGTGTATGGGCAAATTGTAGATCTTGAACCTGATAGTGATTATAGCCTGAGTGATGTTGTTACGCTGTTAAAAGGTGCACAATATCGTCAACAAGATAGTAAAGCAACTCGTCCTGGTGAATTTATTGTCCAAAACGATGCTGTTGAAATTTATCGACGACCATTTACTTTCCCTGATGGTGAAGAGCAAGCTTTTCGAGTCAGAATTACTTTTTATGATAACAGAATTGATCGTATATCTAATTTAGATACTGGTCGTGACTTTGGCTTACTTAAAATAGATCCTAAATTAATAACTATGATGCATTCACCTAACGGTGAACAACGACTTTTTGTCCCGTTAAAAGAGTTTTCTGATTCGTTAATAAAAACCTTAATTGCAACTGAAGATAAACGTTTTTATGACCATCATGGTGTAAGTTTATATTCAATTGGACGGGCTATTTTTGTCAATTTGACCACTGGCCGAACCGAAGGTGGTAGCACATTAACACAACAAACAGTTAAAAACCTATTTTTGACTAATGAAAGAAGCTTAAGCCGTAAAATACGTGAAGCATATATGGCTATAATTTTAGATGCTCGTTATAGTAAAGAACGTATTTTAGAACTTTACCTCAATGAGGTTTATCTAGGGCAAGCTGGTAGTGAAGAGATCCATGGCTTTCCATTAGCGAGTCTTTATTACTTTGGACGCCCAGTTAATGAATTGACATTAGATCAACAAGCTGTATTAGTGGGGATGGTAAAAGGTGCTTCATACTATAATCCTTGGACTCAACCAGAACAAGTGATTGAACGCCGTAATGTTGTTTTAAAGCTTGCTGAACAACAAGGGATTATTGATGAGGAGTTATTCAACTTACTCAGTCAACGTCCTCTTTCCGTTTTACCAAAAGGGGGGGTAATATCTCCACAACCTGCATTTATGCAAGTTGTGCGTAGCGAGCTGAGAAAACAGTTAGGTGATAAAGCGGATCACCTTTCCGGTATGAAAATTTTCACCACCTTTGATCCGGTTGCTCAAGCTGCAGCTGAACAATCTGTAACCAATGAAATTGAAAATTTACGCAAATCGACGAATAAAGATTTACAAACGGCAATGGTCATTGTCAGCCGTGAAACAGGTGAAATTCGTGCTATTATTGGTAGTGCTGAGCCTCGTTATCCTGGTTATAACCGCGCGTGGCTAACAAGACGAGCAATTGGTTCACTTGCAAAACCATCGACTTACTTAACCGCATTAGGCCAACCGGGGCGTTATCAGCTTAATAGTTGGCTTGATGACAGTCCATTATCAATAAAGTTGGATAATGGTAGTTATTGGCAACCAAAGAATTTTGACCGCAAGTTTCGCGATAAAGTAATGTTAATTGATGCGTTAGCCCTTTCTCTTAATGTTCCTACCGTTAATTTAGGGATGGGATTAGGTTTAGATGCAACCAAGAATACTTTACAAGCATTGGGTGTACCTCAAGATCGTATTCCGAATTTACCATCAAGATTATTGGGTGCTCTAGAGTTAACGCCTTTAGAAACCGCACAGATGTTCCAAACTATTACTAATAATGGTCAACGGGCACCATTAACAATTTTAAGATATGTTTTATCCGACAAGGGTGAACTTGTTTATCAAAATTATCCACAACAAATTCAAGCGGTTTCTCAACAATCAGCTTATTTGACGACTTATGCGATGCAACAAGTAGTTGAATCGGGAACATCGCGTTCACTAAAAGCTAAATATGGATCATTTAATTTAGCAGCGAAAACAGGGACCAGTAATGATTCCCGCGATAGCTGGTTTACTGGAATTGATGGTAAAAATGTCGCTGTAGTTTGGATCGGTCTCGATGATCATTCTCCAATGAAATTAACCGGTGCAACGGGTGCCTTAAAAATATATAGTGAATACTTACAAAATAATCCACCAAAAAGGTTACAACTTCCCGTACCGCAAAATATATTTATGGTACCTATTGATAGTAATGGTCAATGGCAGTGTAATGGCGGTGGTGTACGTAGTTTGCCTGCATGGACAATCAATCCTCAAAGTTTATGTTCGGGTAGTCCTCAAGCTACATCTAATCAACAAGCACCAAGTTGGGTGACAGATTTGTTAAATAATTAAATGAGGTTATTATATGCCTGAATTACCTGAAGTTGAGACAAGTCGACGAGGTATTTTACCTTATTTAAAAGGCCAAACTATTGAGCAGATTATTGTCCGAAATCCAAAGCTTCGTTGGCCCATAGATGAAACAATTAACAATACTCAAGGGCAAGTGATAGTAGATGTTAAAAGGCGTGCCAAATATCTGTTATTACAATTGACTCATGATTGGATTGTCATTCATTTGGGAATGTCTGGTAGTTTACGGATATTAGAGACAAATCAACCACCGGCTAAACATGATCATGTCGATTTAGTATTAGTGAATGGAGTGAGATTAAGATATACCGATCCAAGACGTTTTGGATCATGGCTATGGACTCACTCTATTGAAGAATTACCTCAATTGAAGCAATTGGGACCAGAACCACTAACAGATGATTTTTCAGCTAATTATTTATTTGAAAAAGCTAACAATCGAAAAATACCAATCAAAAGTTGGATTATGGATAATCATATTGTTGTCGGTGTTGGTAATATTTATGCTTCAGAATCATTGTTTTTGGCAAAAATTAATCCAAATCGAAAAGTTAGTAGCTTAACATTAGTCGAATGTGAACGATTAGTCACAGCAATCAAGCTGGTACTTACGAAATCTATAGAACAAGGCGGGACGACGCTTAAAGATTTTGTTCAATCTGATGGTAAGCCGGGGTATTTTGTTCAAAACCTCCAAGTATATGGCCGAGAAGGTGAGCAATGCTTAATTTGCCAATCTAATATTAAGTCTAATAGAATAGGACAACGTAACACTTTTTATTGTGAAAACTGCCAAAAATAATAGATAAAAATTACTTATATTTTTCTTTCCTAATAATTTTTTACTTATTGAATAGTAATGTAAATTCAACTCTTTTTAGTTATAAATTATATAAAATACTTATTAACCACTTTTAACTTAGTTTATTTCTAAATAGTATAGATAATAAACAATTTATTTATGGATTTAAAAAGAATATAATAGTATAAATTAAAAAAATCTTTTTTACTCAAAAGGCTATGGACTTGTTACACAATATCGGCTATCTTTCTCGCTGTAAAATTAACTATTTTTTTAAAGCATAGTATCTGTTATAAATTAACTTTAACAGTTTAATTTTAAAATACTTTTACTTTTCTTTATATGGGGTTAAGTCTATTTTAACCTAGTGTATTTCGCTTTGATTAAGGAATTTAAGATGATCAAATTTGCTTCTCGCTTTTTGATAGCTTGTTTTGTTTTATTATCAACAATGATGGCTACAGCTGAAGTTAGAATTGTTATTACTGATGGTGTCAGTTCAGCAAAGCCAATTGCTATCGTACCATTTAAATGGACTGGTAGCGGAGAACCTCCCCAATTTGTAGATAATATTGTTGCATCCGATTTACGTAATAGTGGTAAATTTAATCCTATTGATGTGGCAGCAATGCCACAAAAGCCAACTACTGCATCGGAAGTTAATCCTAGTGTTTGGAGTAATATGGGTATTTCTGCTGTTGTAGTGGGATCAATTCAACCAGATGTATCAGGAAAATATCTTATAACTTATCAACTAGTTGATACTGTTGATC
The DNA here is from genome assembly GCF_016101145.1 of Gilliamella sp. W8145. Classification (NCBI taxonomy): domain Bacteria; kingdom Pseudomonadati; phylum Pseudomonadota; class Gammaproteobacteria; order Orbales; family Orbaceae; genus Gilliamella; species Gilliamella sp. W8145. Next base: position 1,671,872 of record NZ_JACFRC010000001.1, on the reverse strand, counting down.
GCCCTGGTTCAGTATTAGCAGAAAATCAATTTTCTATAGAAAAACGCTGGTTACGTTATGCTTCTCATACAGCAAGTGATGAAATCTTTGAAGCATTAACTGGTATTAAAGGTGCATTTAGAACACGTATTGCTTATGTGGTAAAAAACAATAAAGGACCTTATACCCATGAATTGCGTGTATCAGATTACGATGGTTATGATCAAATTACTGTGCATCGTTCTAAAGAGCCACTAATGTCACCAACCTGGTCTCCTGATGGTAAAAAGTTAGCTTACGTAACTTTTGAAAGTGGTCGTTCTGCTTTAGTCTTAAAGACGTTAGACAGTGGCGCAGTTGAAACTATTGCTTCATTCCCACAACATAACGGTGCACCAGCATTTTCGCCTGATGGTAGTAAATTAGCTTTTGCTTTATCAAAAGGCGGGAGTTTAAATTTATATATGATGAATTTGAGTTCTAAAAAGATTACCCAAATTACATCTGGACGTAGTAACGATACAGAACCTTCTTGGATGCCAGATAATCAAACCATAGTTTATACCTCTGACCAGGCAGGACGTCCGCAACTTTATTCAATTAATATTAGTAGTGGAGCATCGCAACGGGTAACTTGGGATAATACTCAAAATCAAAATGCTCGCGTATCTCCAGATGGCAAGTTTATTGCTGTTATTTCTACTAATAATGGTGAGCAACATATTACTCGATATGATGTAGAAACTAATACATATCAACGATTGACCGATACTTTTCTAGATGAAACACCGAGTATTGCTCCAAATGGCACTATGATTATCTACAGTTCTTCACAAGGTTTAGGTACAATTCTGAATCTTGTTTCTACTGATGGTAATTTTAAAGCAAGGTTACCAGCGACAGATGGGCAAGTGAAATTCCCTTCGTGGTCACCTTATTTATAAGAACGACTAATTTTTGGGCAATAATGACATTATTAAAATTGTGTAAATGTGAAGGTCGTTATAATATATACCTCTAATCTTTCTAGTTAGTAACGAGTGTTACTGTTAAGTCGGTTAGATGTATAAAAATAAGTAAATTTATTTAAAAAAAGGAGTTAATACAATGCAATTTTCTAAATTTCTTAAAGTAGCTGCGGTTGCTTTACCATTAGTCGCTGTGACAGCATGTTCATCAAACAGCAGCAGCACTGCAGGTGGTAACGGCACTTTATCAAAAGAAGCTTTAGAGCAACTTCAAAAACTACAACAAATTAACACTGTTTATTTTGATTATGATAAATACAATGTTAAAGCAGAATATGAAACATTATTAAATGCACATGCTGTATTTATTCGTTCAACTAACTTAAATGTTGTTATTGAAGGTCATGCCGATGAGCGTGGTACACCAGAATATAATATCGCTTTAGGTGAACGTCGTGCGTCAGCAGTTAAATCTTACCTACAAGGTAATGGTGTTTCTGGTGAACAACTATCAATCGTTTCTTATGGTAAAGAAAAACCAGCAGTATTAGGTCACAACGAAGCAGCTTATGCTAAAAACCGTCGTGCAGTAGTTACTTACGCTGGATACTAATCCCATCTAATGACGGCTGAATCATCAGCCGTTTTTTATTTCCAATGTTCACGTTGAGTTTATATAATATGTATAAAAAAATAATCACATTGTCCTTATTTCTTTTGTTTGCTGGTTATGGTTGTGCTGCTGGTAGTTCTGATGTTGATAGAACAATACAAGCTCAAGGGCAGTTAATCATTCAGAATCAACAAAAAATTAGTGATCTACAATCTGATTTAGATACACTTCGTGGCCAATTAGAAGAAACAAGATACCAACTTAATCAAACTATTGAACGTCAAAAAATGATTTTGCAAGAAATAGCTAATGGTACAGGTTTCTCAGCAAATAATTCCAATACAGGCTCACAAGAAAGTAGTTCTGATTCGGCTGTAAGTTCTGAGCAATCGTCTTCAAACCTATCTGGATGGACGACATCAGGAGATGATAAAGCTGATTATAATTTTGTTATGCAATTTATAAATGATGACAAGCAAACCGATAATGCTATTGTTGCCTTTCAAAGTTTCTTAAAAGCTTATCCAAAGACCAACTATCGTGCGAATGTTAACTATTGGCTTGGTCAACTTTGTTATAAGAAAGGCCAAAAAGATGATGCTTCATTCTATTATGCAACAGTAGTGAAAGATTTCCCTGCGTCACCAAAAGCTGCAGATAGTCTTTATAAAGTAGGTGTTATCTTACTTGATAAAGGTGATAAAAAGAATGCTAAAGCTGTTTTTCAACAAGTAATAAATAAATACGCTAAAGACAAAAATGCGGTTGAGCAAGCAAATAAAAAGCTAGCATCGTTGTAACAAAGTGTATAAATAACCAGCTATCGAATAAAAATAGCAATAAAAGGGTTGCGTGCTTTTACAATTATAAGTATTATAGCAACCCGAAATTGCTTGAAACATAAAGTAATTTCACAGAAGTTATCTTATCAAAATGGGTTGTTAGCTCAGTCGGTAGAGCAGCGGACTTTTAATCCGTTTGTCGAGCGTTCGAATCGCTCACGACCCACCACTTCTTTGCATCACTATAAAAAGCAACTCAAATAAAATTAATAGATAAAACGATGAGAACGTTAGCGTTCGACAAATTCGTCAGGAACGAATTTGAACAACACAACGTGTTGGCACTGAAAGGGTGAGACACAGGATGTGTCGAATAATCTAGCTCACGACCCACCACTTCTTATCCATCACTAGAAAAGCAACTCAAGTAAAATCAATAGATAAAGCGATGAGAACGTTAGCGTTCGACAAATTCGTCTGAATTATTTGTATTGTCGTTTATTCAATTTTTTATCATTTCTAAAACTTGCTTTAACTAGTAAATTGAATCCTAACTAAAATTAATTAAATTTTCTAATAATATAAAACAATTTTAATAATATATGAGTTGATAACCATTTTTAATTGGTTAAAAAATATAAAATAATTTGTAAAGGTAAATAATAATCATTATCATTATTTGTTGTTATTTTGAAATTAATTAGATAACACAGCAAATAATAGGAAAAATAATGAAATTAGTTAATCAATTAGTCTTACCTTGTATATTGGGCTCATCAGCTTTTATAGTTAACGCCCAAGAAAAAGTTAATGATGATAATGAAATTGAAACTATGAAAGTTGTCGCAACGATTAAGGATAATAATGATCAGCGCATAAAAAAATCATCAACAGCAACTAAAACATCCTTTGATATTAAGGATATACCACAAACGATCAATTCGGTTAATCTTGAACAAGAGAAAATTTATGGACAAAACGACCTAAGTGTTATTGTCAATAAATTGCCTGGAGTAGATGCAACCTATGATATGCGGGATGAAGGCATAAAAATTAGAGGCTTTTCCGCAAGTTCTGGTGATATTTACCGAGATGGTGTTCGTGCAAGCGGACAGGTTAGACAAAGTACCGCTAATATTGAGCGAATCGAAGTATTAAAAGGTCCTGCATCGGTACTCTACGGTCGAGGTTCTGGTGGCGGAATAATAAATATGATCAGTAAACAAGCCAACTTTGATTCACCAACGACATTAAGTATACGTGGTGGATCTTGGGATAAATATGGTGGAATGGTAGATATTAATCATGTTTTACATGATAAGCTTGCGGTAAGAATGACTATTGATCATCAATCGGATAAAAGTTTTCGTAAAGGTATCAAACAACGAGATACAATGATTTCTCCAAGTTTATTGTATGATAATTTGGAAGGCTTTAATTGGTTAGTGCAATATACTAATGATAAATTATGGCGTAAACCAGATCGGGCTCCAGCTTATTATGAATTACCTAAAGGTGTTTCGATCAAAACGGCTTATGCGCATCCAGATGACTATGTCAAAGATAATTTTAATTCATTACGTTCGGTAATGGGATATCAATTCAATCATGATTGGTCTATCAAATTAACGAATATGTATCGTAAAGCTGATCAAAATTTTGACCATCTTTATGCGGGTACTTATTGTGATCTGAATGGAAAAACTAGCAGAAATACCTCTTGTAACTATCAAGGTAAATTGAAATTCCGTCGAGCATGGCAAGAAACCTCAAACAAAACTTATAGTAATACGCTTGATTTAGCGGGTAAATTTGATACAGCAAGTATTACTCATGATATGTTAATCGGAATTGAATATAATATTGAAAAACGACAACCTCGATTAGCTTTAACTAGTGAATATCCAGAAGCGATTGATCCGTTTCATCCTCACTGGAACTCTAAAAAGCCTCGTTACAATAAATTAAGTACTAAGACAAATCATAAAGCTACATCTAAAGGATTATATTGGCAAGATCTCATTAGTTTTACTGAACAATGGAAATTACTGGCAGGATTACGTTATGATAAGTATGAATTTGCTTCGGATAATAAATTAAATCAACAAAGTCGTTCTTATGATGGTCACTCTTTAAGTCCACGGGTAGGATTAATTTGGCAACCAATAGCGTCACAAAGTTTTTATGCTTCTTATAGTAAAAATTTTGCACCTTATGGGGGACGAGGCCTGATTACCATTGCTACTGACTCTAAGACGGTTTATGATGACAAACCTCAATATTCGCGCCAGTATGAAGTCGGAATTAAGAGCGATTGGTTTAATGATAAGCTATCTTCTCAAATCGCCCTTTATGACCTTGAACTGTATAATGTTCGTTATCAACCAGATGCCGTCAATGACCCTTATAATTGGCAGGTTAGAGGTAGTGATCGAAGCCACGGTATAGAATTAAGTGCAATAGGACAATTGAGTAAAAATTGGTATCTCAATAGTGGCATTGGTTATCAACAGGCCAAAGTTAATAAAGATAAAAAAATACCAGATAATAAAGGTAAGTATTTATCTAACACAGCCAAACATAGTGGTCATATTGGTGTTCGTTATTTACCTTACGAAAATTGGTTTACCGAAGTAGAATTTAATTATAAAGGCTCGATGTATAACGATGATAAAAATCTGGTTAAACGTGCTGGTTATGGAACATGGAATGCGGCAGTTGGTTATCAAACACGATCTGTTGATGTAACCTTAGCGGTAACTAATTTATTGGGTAAAGAGTATTGGCGATCAAGTAGTATGCCGGGCACGCCTCGAGCTTTCTTATTAACTGCTAGTTATAAATTATAATTGTTGATAAATATTTGTCAGAGCTAAATTAGGTTAATAAATTAAAAAGGGAATAGTATTCCCTTTTTTAATTATTCTTATCTTTTAACGACTGATTAAATAATTCTGACCAACTAATTTGAATAATGAGATTAATGTTAAAAAACTTAAAATAAAATTTAGATGTAACAAAAAATTATTTATTAATATCAAAAAAACATCCTCCTTTTGCCATTTTATAGCTTAAAAAACCCCTCTCCTCAAAATTTTCACATTATTTTTACTTATACAATTTGCTAATTTTGAATTTTCTTTAATGTGCATAATATTTAATATTCCGCTAGTATAGAATTTGTACTAGTTAACAAGTCTAAACTAATTACTGCTAATAATATTTATAGTAGCAATTACGTTAGGATTGCATAAAATAAAAACAATGCTATATTATATGAATAATTAATCAAAAAAATAGAATAAATATTCAATTATTTTGCTTGTGAATAGAGCTTTAAAGGATATTATAATATCAGCAATGGGAGCTTAATTATGGTTTTCGATATTGATTTAATAAAAGGTATTTATCAAAGTTATCCACAAAAAATTGATGTTATCCGCCAGAAAATTGGAAAACCATTAACATTGACGGAAAAAATTCTCTATGCTCATCTTGCCGAAGATGAAGAGCTGAAAGCTTATAAAAGGGGAGAGGATTACGTAAATTTTTCACCTGATCGAGTTGCAATGCAAGATGCAACTGCACAAATGGCGCTATTACAACTGATGAATTCTGGACGTAAACGAGTTGCAGTTCCATCAACAGTCCACTGTGATCATCTGATACAAGCCTATAAAAATGCACATGATGATCTGATTATTGCTGAAAGTAATAACCATGAAGTTTATCAATTTTTACGTGATGTATCGAACAAATATGGTATTGGATTCTGGAAACCTGATGCCGGAATTATTCATCAAGTAGTACTTGAAAATTATGCCTTTCCGGGCGGAATGATGATTGGTACTGATTCACACACCCCAAATGCTGGTGGTTTATCGATGATTGCTATTGGTGTTGGTGGGGCTGACGCGGTTGATGTTATGGCCGGTATGCCATGGGAATTGAAAATGCCGAAAATAATCGGTGTAAAATTAATTGGAAAATTATCCGGTTGGGCCTCACCCAAAGATGTCATATTAAAACTGGCTGGAATACTAACCGTCAAAGGTGGCACCAATTCAATCATTGAATATTTTGGTGAGGGTACTGAGTCGTTGTCTGCTACTGGTAAAGCTACGATTTGTAATATGGGGGCTGAAGTAGGAGCGACCACCTCAATATTTCCTTATAGCCAAAAATCAGCTGATTATCTAACCATGACAGGTCGTCAAGAGGTGGTTGATTTAGCAAATACATTAATCTCTTGTTTTAATCCTGACGCAGCCGTTTTAGATGACCCTGAAAGCTATTATGATCAAGTTATCGAAATTGATTTGTCGACGTTAGAGCCTTATGTGAATGGTCCATTTACACCTGATTTAGCTTATCCAATTTCACAGCTAGCAAACGCAGTTCAACAACATGATTATCCTGATAATATGGAGGTAGGTCTTATTGGTTCATGTACTAACTCTTCATATGAAGACATGATGCGAGCTGCTTCTGTAATCGATAGTGCCAATAAATTAGGCTTAAAAGTAAATGCAAAACTAATTATTAATCCTGGTTCAGAACAAGTTAAATATACTTCTAAACGTGATGGTATTTTGCAGTGTTTTGAACAAGCCGGTGCAGCTATTATGGCTAATGCCTGTGGTCCTTGTATAGGTCAATGGCGTCGTGATGATGTTGCCGATGAGCACAAAAATTCGATAGTTACTTCGTTTAATCGTAATTTTGCTAAACGAAATGATGGTAGTCCAAACACTTATGCATTTGTGTGTTCGCCCGAAATTGTTGTTGCATTATCGATTGCTGGTAAATTAAGTTTTAATCCAATAACTGATGAACTAATTAATGATAAAGGTGAAAAAATTAAGCTGCCAGAACCTATCGGCGATGAGTTACCAAAACAAGGATTTGCTGTCGATGATGCCGGATATATTAAGCCAATTGCTGATGGTAGTTTGGTTGAAGTAAATATTGATCCGCGTTCTGAACGTTTACAACAGCTTGCACCTTTTTCTCCATGGGATGGTAAAGATATTCTCTCCCAACCATTGCTGATTAAAGCAACGGGTAAATGCACCACGGACCATATTTCAATGGCCGGTAAGTGGTTAAAATTCCGCGGCCATCTAGATAATATTTCGAATAATATGTTAATTGGTGCCGTTAATGCCTTCAACCAAAAAACTAATAGTGTATTAGACACTCAATCTGGTGATTATATTGAAGTACCTGCTTTGGCTCGTCAATTAAAAGCGCAAGGAATGGGGTCGATAGTAGTAGCCGAAGAGAATTATGGTGAAGGGTCATCTCGCGAGCATGCTGCAATGGAGCCTCGTTTTTTGAACGTTAAAGCAATTGTCGTTAAATCTTTCGCTCGTATCCATGAAACAAATCTGAAAAAACAAGGTATGTTAGCGCTAACTTTTGTTAATAAGGATGATTACGAAAAAATTCAAGAAGATGACCAAATCAGCATTACAGGGCTCAGTGATTTTGCCCCAGGTAAAAATCTAACATTAATCCTTCATCATCATGATGGTAGCATAGAATCTTTTGCTGTTGCGCATACTTATAACCACGCTCAAATTGAATGGTTTAAAGCGGGTAGTGCATTAAATAAGCTAAAAGAAGAATTTAAGTAACAGATAAGAGGAAGAGACAATATGAATCAGCAAGTTTCAATTGAAAATGGACAATTAGTCGTCCCAAATCATCCCACTATTCCTTTTATTGAAGGTGATGGTGTTGGCAAAGAGATTTGGCAGGCTGCTCAAACAATTTTTGATAAAGCTATTGAAAAAGCTTATCAAGGTAAGCGTAGTATTCAATGGAAAGAAGTACTTGCTGGCGAAAAGTCATACAACCTAAATGGTACATGGCTTCCAGAAGATACCATGAATGCTTTTAAACATTATCTTGTTGGTATTAAAGGGCCATTAATGACACCTGTTGGTGGTGGGATCCGTTCACTTAATGTTGCGTTACGTCAAGAATTAGATCTTTATGTCTGTTTACGTCCTGTGCGCTGGTTTAAAGGAGTAGAATCACCATTAAAGCATCCTGAAAAGGTCAGTATGACGATTTTCCGTGAAAATACCGAGGATATTTATGCCGGGATTGAATGGCAACAAGGTACAGCTGAAGCTGAAAAGTTTTATCATTTTTTATCTGAACAAATGCACGTGAGCAAAGTACGCTTTCCTAATACCTCGGCTTTTGGTGTTAAACCTGTTTCAATTGAAGGATCGGAACGTTTAATTCGATCTGCTATTAACTATGCACTACAACATAAATTACCGTCGGTTACTCTAGTTCATAAAGGTAATATTATGAAGTTTACTGAAGGTGGATTTAAGCAATGGGGCTATGAACTTGCGGAAAGAGAATTTTCTGACGCTGTGTTCACGATGAATCAATATGGCAAAATTCAAAAAACCGAGGGTAATGCTGCAGCTGATCAAGCATTACAAACCGCTAAATCAGCCGGTAGATTAATTATAAAAGATGTTATTTGTGATGCATTCTTACAAAATACCTTATTAAAACCAGAAGATTATTCGGTTGTTGCAACATTAAACCTTAATGGTGATTATGTTTCCGATCAGCTGGCTGCAATGGTTGGAGGAATAGGTATTGCGCCGGGCGCTAATATTAACTATTTAACCGGACATGCTATCTTTGAGGCAACTCACGGAACTGCCCCTGATATAGCTGGTCAAAATCAAGCTAATCCGTCATCACTCTTATTATCTGGCGTGATGATGTTTGAATATTTAGGATGGCATGAAGCTGGACAACGAATTACTAATGCCATGGAAAGCTTATTTCAATTAGGCAAAGCAACTGCAGATTTAGCGCGCTTTATGCACAATGGGCAATCATTATCAACAACCCAATTTACTCAAGCAGTAATTGATAAATTATAGTTCAAAAGGGAGGTGATTAATGAAAGAAAAGTTTTTGGTTTATAAATTATCGGAAACGATTAAAAACACGAGCAAAATTGAATCACAACTATTTGAACAATTTAATGTAAAACGCGGATTACGTAATGCCGATCATACTGGGGTTTTAGTAGGATTAACTAAAATTGGCGATGTACTAGGTTATGAACGCTTAGATGATGGTTCATTGAAACCCATCGCGGGTAAATTATTGTATCGTGGTATCGATATTGAAGAATTAGTACATAATGCACAGAAAGAACAACGTACAGGTTTCGAAGAGACTATTTATTTACTCTTATCTGGTTCTTTGCCCGATAAAGAAGAATTACGTGATTTCTCACGTTTACTTTGTGAATCAATGGCATTAGAAAAGCAAACCAAGATTGCAATTATGGAGCTTGAAGGGCACGATGTAATGAACATTTTGGCTAGAACTGTTCTAGAAATGTATACTTATGATTCACTGCCAGATGATACTTCTCGTGATAATTTAATGTGTCAATCCATAGATCTGATTGCTAAATTTCCAGCTATTATTGCGTATGCTTATAATATGTTAAGCCATAGCGCTAAAGGTAAATCCTTACATATTCGCCATCCTCATGAGGATTTTTCAATTGCGGAAAATTTTCTTTATATGATGAAAGGGTCAGGCGGATATACCGAGTTAGATGTAAGAGTACTTGATTTAGCGATGATTATTCATGCTGAGCATGGTGGTGGTAATAACTCGACGTTTACCGTTCGGGTAACAAGTTCAACAGGTACTGATACTTACTCATCAATTGCCGCTGGGATTGGATCATTAAAAGGGCCATTACATGGTGGAGCAAATTTACAAGTCGGAAAAATGCTTAAACATCTTGCTGATGAGATTAAAAATTGGACTGATGTAAATGAAATTGATGCTTATTTACAACGTATTTTAAATAAAGAGGTCTTTGATCAAAAAGGGCTAATTTATGGTATTGGTCATGCTGTTTATACGGTATCAGATCCACGGGCAATGTTACTAAAAGAGATGGCATATAAACTCGCTCAAGAAAAAGGCCGTGAAAAAGAGTATAACTTCTTAAATTTATTAGAAGAACGAGCTATTCATGCGGTGGTGAATCGTAAAAATGCCAGAACCAAAAAACAAGTTTGTGCCAATGTTGATTTTTACTCAGGGTTTGTTTACGACATGATTGGTTTACCTAAAGAAGTTTATACCCCTTTATTTGCTATGTCGCGAATTGTTGGTTGGTGTGCTCATCGCATTGAAGAACTCAATTTTGATGATCGTCGAATTATACGTCCAGCCTATAAAAACATTGGCCAACTTATGTCATTTACTCCTCTAAAAGATCGTTAGTTTATTTACCGTCAGTATTCTCTGACGGTAGCGCCCAAAAATATTGCTTATTAAAAAATCGTGGTGATTTAGAACAATAGTTTGTAGACTATACCTAATTAATCGTTTTTAGCTATGTACTTTGTACATAAATTATATATGAATCTTTTAAAATCTTTAGCTACAGTCAGCTCAATGACAATGGTTTCACGAGTTTTAGGCTTTGTTCGTGATGCGATTATTGCCCGTTTTTTTGGTGCGGGGATGGCAACTGATGCCTTTTTTGTTGCCTTCAAATTACCAAATTTGCTTCGCCGTATTTTTGCCGAAGGTGCCTTTTCACAGGCGTTTGTACCGATTTTAGCTGAATATAAAAATCAACAAGGGATTGAAGCATCACGTACTTTTGTGGCTTATGTTGCTGGGCTATTAACGCTAGTATTAGCTATTGTTACCTTAATTGGTGTTATAACTGCACCTTTTATAATAATGTTAACTGCACCTGGATTTATGCAAGATTCAACTGAAAAGTTTGAGCTTGCTACTGTGATGTTGAGAATAACATTTCCCTATATCTTTTTTATTTCACTTGCATCATTAGTTGGAGCTATACTTAATACTTGGAATCGTTTTTCTGTTCCTGCTTTTGTGCCAACTTTACTTAATTTAAGTATGATAGTTTGTACATTATTTTTAACACCTTATTTTAATCCTCCGGTACTTGCACTTGCTGTTTCGGTAGTTATTGGTGGTGTTTTACAACTGCTTTATCAGCTACCATATTTAAAAAAGATTGGTATGTTAGTTTTACCTCGGATTAGCTTCAAAGATAGTGGTGTTTGGCGAGTGTTAAAACAGATGGGCCCTGCTATTTTAGGTGTTTCGGTTGGTCAAATATCGTTAATCATTAATACAATTTTTGCATCATTCTTAATTTCGGGTTCTGTTTCTTGGATGTATTATGCTGACCGACTTATGGAGTTTCCTGCCGGTGTGCTCGGTGTGGCACTAGGTACTATTTTATTGCCATCTTTAGCGAAAAGTTTTGCTAAAGGTGATCAACAGCAATATTCTGAATTATTAGATTGGGGCCTTCGTCTCTGTTTTTTATTAGCCTTACCGAGTACTGTGGCATTAGGTGTAATTTCTAAGCCACTAGTTTCAACACTCTTCGAGTATGGACAATTTACTTTGAATGATACGTTAATGACTCAACGTGCTTTAATTGCATATTCAATTGGTTTACTTGGGCTGATTTTAATTAAAGTATTAGCGCCTGCGTTTTATTCCAGACAAGATATTAAAACACCCGTTAAAATAGCCATTGTCACTTTGATACTAACTCAGTTAATGAATTTGGTATTTATTGGGCCATTACAACATGCAGGACTTTCATTATCAATTGGCCTTGCTGCTTGTTTTAATGCCGGTTTATTATTTTGGCAATTACGTAAAAAGAATCTTTATCAACCTCAACCTGGCTGGTATCGATTTTTAATCAAGGTAATTATTGCTGTTGTATTGATGTCTTTGACTTTATGGTTTGGTGCTCAGTTATTACCTGATTGGTCTACTGGCTCAATGTTAACCAGAATTGGTCGTCTATTGTTGTTGGTTATAGTTGGTATTGGCATCTATTTCGGATCACTGGCTTTAATGGGGTTTAAAATAAAGCATTTTATTAAACGAATTGAATAAATTATTTTTACCTGCTAATTAAAACCAGTTATTCAAAAAGAGTTGAATGACGAGTTATTATCAATAAATAAAAACATTGATAATTAGGAAATTAAATAGAAATGGAAAACGGGTCCTTCTTCCAATTGTCGCTAATAGGCAGTTTAGTCTATTTTTTAATAAGCATATTATTGACTATATTGGTTTTATTTTTACAAACAGATATTTTATTGCCACAAGGTCTATTCTGGCATCTTTTTTTGAATTCATCATTCTTTTTGCGAATTCTTTTAGATGTTTGTTTGGTTGAAATTCTATGGACGTTTGGTATTTTAACGTTATTTCTGTATTCAGCTCATATTAATATAGTTAATAGAATTAATGTCATTTCATTAATCATTTTAATGTCGATTTATTCAGTTATAGCTTATTTTATTTCGATAAATACTAACATTCACTTGCAAACTCTATCGCCGTTCGGGCAAATATTTCTTAGCATAACTTTTGCTATTATCCGATATTTACTTGAAGCTTTGCTGTTATATTATTTAATTGAATTCTCAAAAGGTTATTTTGTTAAAAGTCAAAACAAGTTTCGTTTAACTGAAAAGAATCTCTCACAAATTCATTATATTGTTTTTTCTACTTTTAGCTGTTTTATATTATTGAAAGGTTATATTTTGGAAAGTAACGCTTTTACAGCTTTATTTTCTGGTACATTACATAATTATTTAGCTACTATTTATTTGTTTGCTGTATTGCTAGGTCTTATCATAAGTAAGCGGAATTTTAAGATTTTCTCTGATAAAATTCGATATGGAAAACTTGTTAAAAGCATATCAATATCAAGTATTTTTATTTTATCGGTGATTTTTATTGTCTTTAGCCTTATTGATAATAATCCATCAAAATATTATGTTGATTCATTTAGTGCTATTTTTAATAGTATTCATAAATTGTTTTTGTTGTTATTACTTAGTTCATTAATTTGTATAATTCTTAATATCACTACTCAATATCATTTTAATAAGACACGAATTAGAGACAATAAAATCGATTAGATTACCTCTAATTAGCTAAGTGGTTGTTCAGGAATTCGCAGATATCATTTTGTGATTTTAGTTGCCTGATTTCAGGTAATAATATTGATGCTTGTGGGTAATATTGCCTTAAATAAGCTAACCACTGCTTTATTCTAGCCGAATGGTAAAGGGGTTTAGCATCTTCGATGGATGTCATTGCATAACGAAGTAGTAATTGCATTACTTGATGCCAATTTAATGGTGAATGATTAAAACGAATTGTATTGGCTAAATTAGGAATATTAAGTATTCCTCGACCTAGCATAATGTCATTTGTATGACTTTGTGTTATGCAATTTTTAGCATCTTCAGCAGAAAATATTTCACCATTAGCAATAACAGGAATGGTTAATTTTTGCTTAATTTTACCAATGGTTGGCCAATCAATTTTCTCGGCTTTATATCCATCAATTTTTGTTCGTCCATGAATAACAATTTCATTAGCACCAGCTTGTTCAATTGCTTCAGCTATTTCGTAACAGTGAGATTTATCATCCCAACCTAATCGAATTTTAACCGATAAAGTTGGGATAGAGCCAATTGCTGTCCTAACCTGCGTTACAATCTTCAATATTTGTTCGGGATATTGTAATAAATAAGCACCACCGTGGCTGCCAACAACGGTTTTAGCGGGACAACCAAAATTGATATCTATGCCATAAGAACCTAGTTCAAGCGCTCTAATGGCATTTTCTGCCATCCATTCAGGAGATTGTCCTAATAGTTGAACTCGGACTGGCGTTCCTGATAAGGTTTTTCCTTCATTATAAAGTTCTGGACATAGTCGATAAAAAGTTCGGTTTGATAATTTATGCTGGGTTACTCTTACAAATTCAGTTACACAATAATCAAATTGATTGATTTCGGTTAATATTTGCCGCACATGATAATCAAGAACCCCTTCCATTGGTGCTAAAATGATGCGATTTATTTGCATTTTAAATCCTGTTTAGCATGTTGGTTTCCACACACAATACAATTAGTTTGTTTAGTAAATATGACTTGGTTAAATTCCATTGTCATACTATCAATCATTAGAACTCGACCAATTAAAGGTTTTCCATAATTTGTAAGTACTTTGATTGCCTCTAGAGCTTGCATTGAACCGAACATACCAACTAATGGAGCCATTACGCCCGCTTCAATACACGTCAGCTGGTTTTGCCCAAATAATTGACTTAAGCATTGATAGCATGGTTGATTCTCTTGATAATTGAATACAGTGAGTAAACCTTCCATGCGGATTGCTGCACCAGAAATTAATGGTTTCTTTTCGATAAAACAACAGCGATTAATTTGTTCACGGCTAGTTAAATTATCGGTGCAATCAATAACGATATCATGTTGTTTGATTAGGGAAATTAGCTCATTATCACTCAGTTTCTGATTAATTGTTTCAATAATCATATCGGCATTAATATTACATAATGCTTGTTTTGCGACTTCAACCTTATACTGATTTATTGATTGTTGAGTATATAAAATTTGCCTATTTAAATTCGACGCTGATATTGTGTCAAAATCAATCAATGTTAGTTTACCGATGCCTGATGCTGCTAAATAGACGGCAGCAGCACAACCTAACCCGCCTAATCCTATAATTAATGCTGTACTATTTTTTAAAATTTGCTGCTTGTCGATATCGAATCCATGCAAAGTGATTTGTCGATCGTAGCGTAGCAATTCTTGATCAGAAAGCGTTAACATATGAAATGATAGTTATTGTTGATAATGATTTGTATAGTATAACAAAAACTTGGCACATGATTGTGCCAAGTTTTTAACTTTATTTATCAAAACCAGATAGGAATGTTAAATATTCTTCTTTTGTCATAAGTGGCTTGTAGTTTGCCATTAGTGTTTGAGCTGATTCAGCATCATCATAAAGTAAATCAATAATGGTACAGGCCATCATTTGTGCAGGGCGGATATAAGCCATATCTTCATCAAATACGGTGTAATCTTTACCATGTAATACGCCTCTAACCGAACCAATCCAAGGGTGACTTACTGGCATAATATGCGATAGATCACCTGTGTCGGTACTTCCTGTCATATGAGGTGCAATTGAAACATTTTCTTCACCAATTAAATTTTCAGCATTTTGTTTTAGAAAATCATTGAGTGTTGGATTATTATTTAACGGCAGATAACCTGGAAGATCTTTAATTTCACAAGTAGCACCAACAGCCATTGCTCCTGCCTTTAGTGCTTGATTAATTCTTTCATTAGCATCAATCATGGCTGGTACATTACCTGCTCGCACATAACTTTCCATTCTTACATCGCTTGGTACAACATTCACTAAATCACCACCTTGGGTAATAATTGGATGAAAACGAATATAATCTTTTTCTTGAAATGTTTCACGGATAGCATGTACACCCATCATTCCCATCATAGCTGCATTTAATGCATTTACACCAGCATGAGGAGCTGCGGCAGCATGGGATGCTTCACCTTTATATTTAATTAGTTTACCAATAAAGCCATTGCTTGTAGTTGAGATCTCAATAAAACCATCTTGGCGTTCAGCAGGTACACTGGTTAAATGTATTTGTAATGCCATATCAACATCATCAAAATCACCACGTGAAATTAATTCTGGTTTACCACCAATATATTTAATCTTACCTTCTTCTATTAATCGATTTCGATAAGTAATTTCAACATATTCTTCTGCAGGAACGGCAAATGGTACTACATCACCAGCTAAAAATTCCATTGCACCTGAGTCAATTAATCCCATGGTAACCGCCATCATGTTGGCTATTTGGGCATTATGTCCACAGCAGTGAGCTGCACCTGATGTTTCATCAGCAGCTGGGTGGTCGGCACAGATGATAGCATCTAGCTCACCAATAACCGCTATACTATATTTGCTACCTTTACCGCCTTTAAGACGACCTTTTACCCCGGTTAAGGCTAATTTATTTTTAAAAGGAACACCTAATTTTTCAAAAGCATCTTCTACTTTTTTAGCGGTTTTATGTTCTTTGTAACCAAGCTCTGGTTCTGACCAAATTGCTTCGGCAATTGACTTGATATCTGCTTTTCGATTTGCAATTGCATCGCAAACTTTTTTCTTTAGTTCTTCTTTTGTCATAAATAAAATCCTTATCTAAATTTAGATAACGCCTTCCCAGTGTAGTGTGACTTGAGCAATTATAGCAGCAAAAATAAATGTACCAGAAAAAACAGCTAAAGATACGGGAATAATGCGCCAAGATATATTTTTAAATAGTGCAAGATCTTTACCGATAGCCAATCCTGCATAAGCAAGTATAGGAGTACAAACAGCAAGTAATGACACTTGATCAGTAATTGCAACAATTTCTTGATGGTATGGGAATATTGGTGCTGACATGATAGCTGCAACCACAGATACCCATAAAATTACCGGTAATTTATTAAATCCGGGTAACTTACTGATTAACAGTCCTACAACAGAGATAATAACTAGCATCGCTACTGCTTCAAGCGATGAAATCAAATCAATTTTATATCCCACGGTGTTACCAGCTGCCATAATAATGGCGACTAGAATAAATACAAAAATCGTCTCAAAAATCTTCATTATGACATCCTTATTTCTTGCGTCGGAAACGGTCTAAAGTGTTATACATAAAAGAAGCGAAAGGCAAAGAAAATAGTGTGTAAATATACATGCCCACCATTCCCGACATTAAATTCGCTGTGGTAGCATAAGCATTAATGTTTTCTGATAAGTCAGGGTATAAATCACTTATTGGTGCAAGAGAGGCTGCCATCATACTTCCACTACCTACGCCAGCTCCCATTGCTAGCGCATATGGGTGTAGAATGTTCAATTGTGCTATTAAGCTGGCAAGAATACTCATCCAAATCGCACCATAAAGCGTACCGCAGACATACATAGCCATGACACCTCGACCTTCGGGTGAATCTAAACCATATTTATCAGCAACTATGGCGATATTAGGTTCGCGAGCTACCGAATAAGTAGCCCCAACAGCTTCTCGTTTCATACCTAATATCATTGCTAATGGTAGGCCCAGTAAAATGGTTCCGGCAAAATGACCTAATTCTTGAAAAATTAGGGCTAGCTTGGCATCTTCTAAAATCATATCAATTTTCGGGCCTACAGCTACACCAAGTTTTGCCACAAGTAGAATTAATGTAACCATCATCACAAGACTTGCATTTTGCATATTTTTGTTGGTTAATATTTTTAGTTTTGGGAAGCTAATGATGCCACCAAAAATCATTGCATATAGCATTGGATAAACTGCAATAATCCATATAGTTTGTCTACCGATAAGCTCACAAATAATTACTACTAAAAAGGCAATTAAATGCAATTTATAGTCTCGTAAAACTTCCATTCTTGCTCCTTCTTCATTTTTTTATCTATTTTTACACTGCACTTCTTATACTACGGTTGCTCCTAAGGTATTTTGAAAATGCTTTAAAGCCCATTGATGGCCAATGGGATCAAAGCTTGCAACAGCATTTTGATGAATAACTAATTTATAACCTAAGTTATAGGCATCTACAGCCGTATGTAAAATACAAATATCAGTACAAACGCCAATCAGATGGATTTCAGTGATATGTCTTTCGCGTAAACGGAGGTCAAGATCCGTACCACAAAATGCTGAGTAGTGACGTTTATTGATCCAGTAGATATTGTCTGAATATTGATGTTGTTGGTAAAGTTGCTGTAATTTACCAAATAATTGTTGGCCAAGAGTCCCAACAAGATTGTGAGGGGGAAATAGCAAATTTTCCGGATGGTATTTATCTAAGGGATTATGAGCATCAATAGCAAAAACGATAAACTCATTATTTTTAATAAATGATTGAGTTATATTTATCATTTCTGATTCAATTTGTTGACCCACAGCGCCAGTCGTTAATGCTCCATCATCAGCAATGAAATCATTGGTATAATCAATTGAAATTAAAGCTTTCATATCCAATAAACAATATTTAAATAGTCCTAAAGCTTATTAATAAATATCAGATATGACAAGTTATTAAATTAATCATTTTTCAAATTTATTTATAAAAGATGTAATTTGATTAATTATCTTATTGAATTTAAATAAATTTATAAATGATTATATAAATTAAAATTATTATCATAAACTGAGTATAAATAAATTAAATAAGGATTATTTTTATAGATGGTCTTTATCCCCCGATAAATTGCTCTATAATAATTATCATTTTTGACAATTGTACACAGGATATATTTAATGAGAACAATTTATTGCGGACAATTAAACGCAAGTTATATTAATCAAGAAGTCACACTATGTGGATGGGTCAATAAACGCCGAGATTTAGGTGGAATGATTTTTATTGATATGCGTGATCGTGAAGGAATTGTGCAAGTTTTTTTTGATCCTGATTACCCACAAGCACACGAATTAGCTGGTGAATTACGTAATGAATTTTGTATTCAAATTAAAGGGAAAGTAAGAGCAAGACCTGACGGTCAAGTTAATAAAGATATGGCAACGGGTGAAGTTGAAATTTTGGCCACAGAGCTGATTATTTTTAATCGTAGTGATATCTTACCTCTTGATTTTAATCAAAATAACAGTGAAGAGCAGCGTTTAAAATATCGTTATATTGATTTGCGTCGCCCGGAAATGTCTACCATTTTCAAAACTCGAGCCCAAATTACCGCATTTGTTCGTTCTTTCATGAATGAACATGGCTTTTTAGATATCGAAACACCAATGTTAACCAAAGCTACACCTGAAGGGGCTCGAGATTATCTTGTACCAAGTCGTGTTCATAATGGTGAGTTTTATGCATTGCCACAATCGCCGCAGTTATTTAAACAGCTACTAATGATGTCAGGCTTTGATCGCTATTATCAAATAGTTAAATGTTTTCGTGATGAAGATCTTCGCGCTGATCGTCAACCAGAATTTACCCAAATTGATGTTGAAACTTCTTTTATGAGTGCTGAACAAGTACGTGAAATAATGGAGAAAATGATTCGTGAACTTTGGTTACATGTGAAAAATGTCGATTTAGGTAGTTTTCCAATATTAACTTTTGCTGAAGCAATGCGACGATTTGGTAGTGATAAACCAGATTTACGTAACCCACTGGAAATTATTGATGTGGCTGATTTAGTAAAAGATATCGATTTTAAAGTATTTTCAACGCCAGCGAATGATCCAAAAGGTCGCGTTGCACTGCTTTGCGTACCAAATGGTGCACAATTAACGCGCAAACAATTAGATGATTATACGCAATTTATCTCGGTATACGGCGCGAAAGGTATGGCGTGGATCAAAGTTAATGAACGTAACAAAGGTTTAGCTGGTGTACAAAGCCCTGTAGCTAAATTCTTTAATGAAACTCAAATGGAAGCTTTATTGAATCGTGCTGATGCTGAAGATGGTGATATTTTACTATTTGGTGCAGATAGCTATAAAATTGTTAGTGATGCATTAGGGGCTTTACGTTTGAAAGTCGGTAAAGATTTAAGTATAACTGATGAAAATAAATGGGCAGTACTTTGGGTTGTTGATTTCCCTATGTTTGAAGAAACAGACGAAGGCTTAAGTGCTATGCATCATCCATTCACATCACCGAAGGATTTCACTCCAGAGCAATTAATCAGTAACCCTGAAAATGCGGTAGCTAATGCATACGATATGGTTATTAATGGTTATGAAGTCGGTGGTGGTTCTGTGCGTATTCATCGAAGTGAAATGCAACAAGCCGTATTCTCAATTTTAGGTATTAATGAAGATGATCAACGTGAAAAATTTGGCTTCTTACTTGATGCGCTAAAATATGGTACGCCACCGCATGCAGGTTTAGCCTTTGGCTTAGATAGATTAACTATGCTATTAACTGGAACAGATAATATCCGTGATGTTATTGCTTTTCCAAAAACAACTGCAGCAACATGTTTGTTAACTGATGCACCTAGTCCAGCTAATCCAGCAGCGTTAAAGGAACTTGGTATCGAAGTGAGCCAAAAGTAACGGTATTTATATGCAAAAGTATAAGAACCCTGAGTCAGTTTTAGTTGTTATTTATTGTAAAAGCACTCAGCGTGTTCTTATGTTGCAACGTAAAGATGATCCTAATTTTTGGCAATCAGTTACAGGTAGTTTGGAAGAAAATGAATTGCCAAGGGAGGCGGCAATTCGTGAAGTTTTTGAAGAGACCGGTATAGATATTAATGGAAAAAATCTTAAATTAATTGATGCAAAACATGTGGTTGAATTTGAAATTTTCCCTCAGTTCAGATATCGGTATGCACCAGAAATAAAGATAAATAAAGAGCATTGGTTTTATTTACCTCTTTGTGATGAGATAACGCCAGTGCTTACAGAACATTTATCTTATCAATGGTTAACTATAAATAGTGCAGCCAATCTTACTGTATCACCAAATAATTGTGAGGCTATTGGTAAAATTGGTTCAATTGAGAAAATTAATTTAAGAGACCAAAAATGAAATTTAACCAATATATCTTTTTGTTGTTTAGTTTATTCTTTCTAATGTCAAACAGTTATGCTGAGATAAATATAAAAAAATGTAAAGCAAATCAAGGTGACTACATTATTTTTGATGAGTATGATTCTCAAATTGCCGAAAAAATTATCGATTATAAATTACATAATCAACCTGAGAAACGAGAAAATAGCATTATTAAAATTTTTGCCAATGAAAATAGTGATGATCGTAATTACTGGTTAGCTTCGATTCAAACAGATAATAAAGCTGAGGATTATCTATTTTATCAAGTAGATCAAAATAAATTTACTGAAGTTGATCAGCAACAGTTTCAAATTTTATTACCTAAAATTGTTGAGTGTAATCAGATCAAAGAAGTTCCTATATATAGTGAAAACTTCGATGCAGATTAGTTAATATTTATCAGCTTGTATTTGATTAATGTAATTTAGAGTTGAAAGGAGTAATAATGGCATTATCTAATTTTCGAAATTTTTTAGATTACCTTGAGCAGCAAGGCGAACTGAAACGAATTAGTTATCCCGTTAATCCTTATCTTGAAATGACAGAAATCGCTGATCGTGTATTACGTTCACAAGGCCCGGCATTATTATTCGAAAATCCAATTGGTTATAAAATTCCAGTATTGTGTAATCTTTTCGGTACGGCTAAACGAGTCGCTATGGCGATGGGACGTGAAGATACCACGGAATTGCGAGAAATTGGCGAATTACTCGCTTTTTTACGAGAGCCTGAACCACCGAAAGGTATTCGACAGTTTTTTAATGTTTTGCCTAAATATAAACAAGTTCTCAATATGCCGGTAAAGCATCGGTCTTCAGCACCTTGTCAGGAATTAATTTTTAAAGATGATGAGGTCGATTTAACTCAATTACCTATTATGCATTGCTGGCCAGGAGATGTTGCTCCACTTGTAACTTGGGGGTTAACAGTAACCAAAGGGCCTCATAAAGAGCGTCAAAATATTGGCGTTTATCGCTTACAATTATTAGGTAAAAATAAATTAATCATGCGTTGGTTATCGCATCGAGGTGGCGCGCTTGATTTTGCTGAATGGCAAAAATCTCATCCAAATGAAAATTTTCCAGTTAGTATCGCAATAGGCGCAGATCCGGCAACTATATTAAGTGCCGTTACGCCGGTACCAGATACATTATCAGAATACGCTTTTGCAGGATTGTTACGAAATAGTCGAACTGAAGTTGTGAAGTCATTATCAAATGAATTAGAAGTGCCAGCGACAGCTGAAATTATTCTCGAAGGTTATATCAATCCCAACGAACTAGCTGCTGAAGGCCCTTACGGTGATCATACTGGTTATTATAATGAAGTTGAAAAATTTGCCGTGTTTACGGTGACTCATTTAACTCGACGCAAAGATGCAATTTATCATTCCACTTATACCGGTAGGCCTCCAGATGAACCAGCTGTAATGGGATTAGCATTAAATGAAGTGTTTATTCCGATATTGCAAAAGCAATTTCCTGAAATTGTTGATTTTTATCTTCCACCAGAGGGATGTTCTTACCGTATTGCTATTGTCACAATTAAAAAACAATACCCAGGACATGCCAAAAGAGTCATGATGGGCGTTTGGTCTTATTTAAGACAATTTATGTATACAAAATTTATTATTATTTGTGATGATGATATTAACGCAAGGGATTGGAAAGATGTTATGTGGGCGATCTCAACAAGAATGGATCCACACCGAGATACTACTTTTGTTGATAATACTCCAATTGATTATCTAGACTTCGCTTCACCAGTGTCTGGTTTGGGATCTAAAATGGGATTGGATGCTACAAATAAGTGGCAGGGCGAAACAAATCGAGAATGGGGTAGCATTATTACGAAAGATGAAAAGGTGGTAGCCCATGTTGATGAAATTTGGCACGAACTTGGTTTGTAATATATTTAACTAATTAATGGGGAAAGTAATGGATAACGTTTATTGCAAAACAAAACTATTCCCTTTTAGGGCAATTATGTATAATTATTGCCAATATTATGGCATTTAGACAATTATGAAAAAACTTCAAATTATATTGGCTTTGATGTTATTTATCTCTTGTGGAGTAATGGCAATTGAAGCTAAAACACAGCCTGATACGGAATTAAAAGTGAGCGATCCTAGTTCACTAATACCTTCTTTATTACTTGCTGCTGAAAAGGGTGATATGCAATCACAATATACTCTCGGTACCATTTATAAACAAGGATTAGGTGTTGAAGTTAATGATTTAAGAGCCTTTTTTTGGTTTAATAAAGCTGCTGAACAGGGATCAGCTAGGGCACAAAACAATTTAGCCTATATGTATCAAAATGGATTAGGAACCAAAGTAAATTTATCTGAAGCATTTAAATTTTTTAAATTGGCTGCAGATCAGAATTACGCTTTAGCTAAATATAATTTAGCGTTAATGTATAAAAATGGAGAGGGAGTTGCTAAAGATATTTCTGCTGCGATTAATTATTTTACTCAAGCCGGTGATCAAGGTATTTATGATGCCTATTTAAATTTGGGTATTATGTACTTTTTTGGTGATGATGTCGAAAAAGATCGAATGATTGCTGCTGATTGGTTTAGTCAAGCTGCAAAAGATAATAATGCTGAAGCACAATATTATTTAGGATTAATGTCTCAAAATGGTGATGGTTTAACTCAGGATTATGTTGCAGCACTTTATTTTTATACGCAAGCCGCAGAACGAGGCCATGTATTGGCAATGTATAATTTAGGTATTATGTATGCAACAGGCTCGGGGACAAGACCAGATAATACTCAAGCAGCTTATTGGTTTACTAAAGCAGCCGAGGGTGGTAATGCTGATGCCCAATATAATATTGCTGTTATGTATGATGTCGGTGGTGGGGTCCCTAAAGACGAGAAAAAAGCTATAGATTGGTATAATAAAGCCGCCAATCAAGGAAGTGTTGATGCTCAATATAATTTAGCTATTAAATACCTTGAAGGTCAGGATGTTAAACAAAATATCAAGTTAGCTATCTATTGGTTCACCAAAGCTAGCGAGCAAGGTGATGAAGATGCTAAAGCATATTTGGAACAACTTTCTCAAAATAAAAAGGGCGAATAAGCCCTTTTTTATTATCCTGAATTTCGCATTCCAGCTGCAATACCTGAAATAGTTATCATTAATCCTTGTTCAACGATACTATTTTCATCATTATTTTTACGAGAACGACTCAATAATTCGGCTTGCAATAAGTTAAGAGGTTCAATATAAGTATTACGCAATGCGACTGATTCGGCAATCCATGGCAAGTCTGCCATTAAGCTAATATCATCTGTGATCGTTAGTACAGTATTGATATCTTCAGTTAATAAATTTCTTAATTCATCACCTAATGGCCATAATGTAGAAGAAACTAGACGTTGTTCATAATATTCATGAATATTTGGTGCTGCTTTGGCATAAACCATTTCTAGCATTCCTAAACGAGCATTAAAAAATGGCCAATTATGATACATATCTTGTAATTGCTCTTTTTTGCCTTCACTGATAACAACTCTAAGTGCACTACCTGCACCAAGCCATGATGGCACCATTAAACGGTTTTGTGTCCAAGCAAAAATCCATGGTATTGCTCGTAGGCTCTCAATCCCCCCACCTGTTCGACGTTTTTGTGGACGAGAACCTAATGGTAATCTACCTAGTTCAGCTTCTGGTGTAACGGCTCTAAAATAATCGACAAATTCAGCTTTTTCTCGAACATAGCTTCGATAGCATTGGCAAGAATAATCTGACATTTCATCCATAATATCTCGCCAGACTTGCTTAGGCTCTGGAGGTGGAAGTAAATTTGCTTGTAAAATCGCTGAGGCATAAAGCATTAAACTACTAAGTGCAACCTCAGGTAAACCAAGCTTAAATCTAATCATCTCACCTTGTTCGGTAACACGTAAACCACCTTTAAGTGATCCTGGTGGTTGTGAAAGTAAAGCCGCATGAGCTGGTGCACCACCACGTCCAATTGAACCACCACGACCATGGAATAATACTAAGTTGATATTATATTTTTCAAATAAATTGACTAGTTCTTCTTGTGACCGATATTGTGCCCATGACGCAGCAAGCGATCCTGCATCTTTCGCTGAATCTGAATAGCCAATCATTACCATCTGTTTGCCATTGATCTTTTCACGATACCAAGGAATATCTAAAAGTTTTTGCATAACAGATTTAGCATTATTTAAATCTTCTAAGGTTTCAAATAAAGGCGCAACAGGAATATTTTTTTGGCAATCAACACTTTTTAGAAGTAAATAAACAGCCAAAATATCAGAAGGTGCTTTGGCCATTGAAATTACATAAGAAGCAATTGATTCCTCACCAGCTTTTTTGATAACTCGGCAGGTATCTAATACTTCTTGAACCATTTCATCAGGTTGCCAATTATAAGGAAGTAATGGTCGATTAGATTGTAATTCAGCTAATAAAAATTCCTGTTTTTCTTCTTCTGTCCATGAGGCGTAACTACCTAAATTAAGTTCTTTAGTTAAGGCGTCTAATGCTTCTGTGTGTACAGAACTATCTTGGCGAATATCTAATCGAACTAATTGCAACCCAAAGCTTTTAATACGTCTTAATGTATCTAATAATGGCCCATGGGCAATAGTTGACATGCCATTCTCTATTAAAGATTCATAACAGATATAAAGTGGTGTCCATAATTGTTCATTTTTAGTCAACAGATCGGCTGGTGCTAAAACTTGCTCATTGTTTAATAGAGAAACGATATAACTATGAGTTTTAACTAAACGAGACCGTAGTTGTTTCATTACCGCTCGGTAAGGCTCTGATGCTGTTTTATTTTGTTCGTTTAATAAATCAATAACCGACTGACTACATTCTGTCATGGATAATTCACGAACTAAAATCTGAATATCAGCTAAAAATAATTCGATTGCTTTTAATCTGGCTTGTAACATGACCTTTTCAGTCACCTTTGCTGTCACATTTGGGTTGCCATCTCGATCTCCGCCCATCCATGAGGTAAATTTAACTGGTACATGTTCAACGGATAGTTCTTCATTAAAGGAATCAACTAGCTGGTCATTGAACTCACGTAAAAATAAAGGAACACCTTCCCATAAACTATCTTCAATAACCGAAAATCCCCACTTAGCTTCATCAAGCGGAGTAGGGCGTTTTTTACGAATTTCATCGGTATACCATGCTTGGCAAACGAGCTGTTTTAAACGACGCATAATCCGTTCTTTTTCATAATCGGCTAAATCATTATGGTCAAGTTGTGATAAGCAACTATTAATTGCGGTATAAGTATTAATCATTGTGCGGCGGTTAATTTCCGTTGGATGAGCAGTAAGTACTAACTCAATAGATAAATTATTAATCGCTTGTGAAATAGTCTGAGGGGCAAAATTTAAGTTTTTAAGTGATTTGAATAATTCAGTCATTTTTTTAGGACTGCTTGATGCTTCGCCATGAGGCGAAATACCATAATACTCTGCAGCAGTGTTAACTAAATTTAAAAATTGGTTAAATGCACGTGCAACATGAAGTAGATCTTGATCATTAAGATTCTCTATTAACTTAAGTAATTCGTTATGCGCTTGTTTATTTCCTTGTTGCGCCGATTTGGATAACTGACGGATTTTTTCGACTAAATCGAAAGTTTCATTACCTGTTGCGCGTTTAATTGCATCGCCCAATAGGGTGCCTAACATGTTGACGTTGCTTCGCATCGATGAGTATTGATTATTCATTCTATTCTCTACTTGTTTATATTTTGCCTAAGTACCTTTAAGCTGCATGATTAAAATGACAATTTAAAGAAAAAGGTATAAATATAGGTTAATCGCTCAGAATACATACTTTATAACAATGTTGTATTGAATTTAAATAATAAAATTTTATGGATTTTATTATTTCTATTGTTTTTATTATATTTGCTAAATAAATATCCTGACTATTATGAAAGGTTAATATTCTATTTAGAAAGACTTTTTTGCATTAACACTAGGTTAGTAAACTGTATATTGTTGTCAATTAAGTATATACTAGTGGCATTATGAATAGGTATTGGATGAATTAATGATCGTTGTTTTTTATATCGCATCGATAATTGCTGTTGTTGCAAGTATAAAAGTGATTTTTTGTCGGCGAGTAGAAAAAGCAATTTTATATCTGGCTATATCACTTTTTGCATCAGCATTAATATTTATTCTCCTTGAAACGTATATTTCGGCTGTTTTATATATTCTCTTTTTTATAAGTGGAGCAGTCATTCTGTTTAGAGCTGTTTCTTTAATGCTGGAAATACGTCGTGACAATGTTGAAAATGGTAAACATGGTATTAGTCCTAAAATTTGGCTAGGGCCATTAGTTTTAGCATTTATTTTATTAGTTGTTCTTATTTATGGCGTAGTAAGTACTGACTATACACAATTCACTGAATCGCATGAATTGATGCACCAAATGTCAATCTATGCTTATGTATTAATGGCTGAGTTAGCTGCGTTTTTATTATTAGGCGCTGCAGTTATATCTTATCATTTTATGCATCGAATGCTGTCGGAGAAATAATGTGATACCACTTATGTATGGTTTGATTTTTGCCTCAATCTTATTTGTAATAGGACTTTTAGGGGTAATGATTAGACGTAATCTCTATTTCTTATTGTTAAGTCTTGTCATCATGAATAATGGGGCCATCGCTGCACTTTTTGTCGCAAGTAGTTATTGGCAACAATCCGATGGAGAGGTGCTTGCTATATTAGCGGTAACGGCTGTATTAGCTCAAATATCTGTCGGGCTTGCTTTATTGGTAAAATTAATTTATCGACGTAAAAACTTTAATATTGACTCATTGAGTGAAATGAAAGGATGAATTTACTTTATTTAACTATCATTGTTCCATTGCTATCTTTCTTGATATTAGTCTGTTATGGGCGACAAATACAATCCATTAATGTTATGTTAATCGGGATTTGTACGATGTTTCTTGTTGGATTAATAACAATATTTTCTTGTATTGATTTTACTACCAATACAGTTCCAGATATGACATTGGTTTATACAAGAAATTTATGGACTTGGTTTTCAGTTGGTGATTTTGATGTTCCTATATCTTTAACGCTAGATGGCTTATCACTGACATTCTTGGTATTAATATCATTCTTTGGTTTGTTGATCTATTTTTTTGCTGCCTGTTATTTAAAATCGAGGAAAGATATTTACACTTTTTATGCATATAGCAATTTACTGATAGCAAGTGTGTTAACGGTTGTTCTTGTTGATAATTTGTTTGTGATGTTACTTGGTTGGGAAGGGGTAAGTATAAGTACTTACTTACTTATTGGTATCTACTACAAACAAACTCGCAATAGTTATGCAGCAGTTAAAGCATTTGTTATGATGCATTTAACTGATATTTTTCTAATCATAGGTATATTTTTACTTTATCAGACTTTAGAAACATTAAAAATCAGTGATATTTTAATAAAAGCACATAATGACTTAGCAGTTGATTCAGACATTATTTTTTGGATTACGTTGATGTTATTCCTTGGCGCTATGAGTAAATCAGCGCTTTTCCCAATGCATTCATGGTTCAAAGAAACAACACTAGCACCGATGCCTGCTGTCGCGTTATTGCAATCATCTACTGTTATATTCGCTGGTGTTTATCTAGTCCTAAGGCTAAGTAATCTGTTTATGATGTCAAGTGATACGCTTTATATAATGCTTTTATTCGCTTCTTTAACTGTTATTTTTGCTAGTAGTATTGCTTTGGTTCAAAATGATATAAAACAGATTATAACTTATATTAATTTAGCGCAAATAAGTTATCTATTTTATGCATTTTCGACACAGAGCTGGAATTTATCCTTAAGTTGTTTGATTAATTATACTGTTACTAGCACTTTACTCATTCTTGCTTCTGCAATTTTAATCAAACAGTGCCAAGGTGAACGGGACATCAATAAACTTGGTGGCTTGTTAAAGTCTAATAGAGTCTTATATGCAATTTTCTTAGTCATCATGTTATCACTTAGTGCCTTACCGTGGGTCTCCGCATCTTTTTATATTAAAGGCGATATTATCTGGGGTTTAATGGTTCAAGATAGCTTAATGGCCGGTACTATTGGCTTATTAGGAATTTTATTGTCGAGTTTATGCATTTGGCGTTTGATATTTTTAGTTTTTCATCATTCAATTAAAATTGAAAAAATAATAAGAATCAGAAAAATAAATTATTATCCGATTTTTATTTTATTGATATTTACTACGGCACTGTTTATCTACTTACCATTACCGATACAAGGGATAATCCCACTAGCCAATTTAGATACACAAGGTCAAATCCCATTTAGAATATTATTGTGTGCAGTAACCCTATTAAGTTTTGTCATTGCATATATTCTTTATGCTCATCCGAATGCTGAAGTTCATGAAATTCTTAATACTCCGATGATCAAATCGTTAGGAAAATTATGTAAAAGTGATTGGCGATTCGACTATTTGTTAAATAATTTTTTTGTAAAACCGTATATTTATTTAGCAAACTTATTGAAAAAGGATCCACTAGCCTTATGGGATGATTGGATTATGTGGGGTATAAAGAAAATAAATGCCTATATTGTCAGTTTAGAAAATGGACAAATAAGATGGTATATGGTTTCAATGGTAATAGGTAGCATTATTATATTAATGTTATTGATTTTTATTTGATAAAGGTGTGAACTTAATGTTGTTATGGCTTGTTTTCTTACCTGTAATTGGTGGATTTATTGGTTGGTTTTGTCATGTATTTTTACAAAGAATCGTGACTTCAACCGATATACAGTTGCGTTGGCAACGTTTACCAATGATGATTGCTCTTACAACCATATTAATCACATTTATTTTGGTAATTGTTTTATGGGCAGATGCAAATAGTGCTTTAGAACAAAGTCCAAACTGGATTAAAGAAGTTAATATTGATTGGATACCTTTACTTGGCATTCATTTTCATCTGGTATTAGATGGTTTATCTTTGATTGTTATTAGTTCAACACTCTTTATTGTATTGTTAGTTATTGTTTATTCTAGTAAAGAAAATCTTAATAATGTCGGATTGTTTTATTTATGTGTATTATTTATGACATCAGCCATTATGATGTTATTCGTAATTACTGATCTGTTTTTAATGTTTTTCTTCTGGGAAGCGGTAGCTATTCCAATTTATTTTTTAATTTCATTGTGGGGCAGACGCGATTTAAATTCTCAATTACGTTTTAATGGGGCTAGTAAATTTTTAATTTACACTCAGATAAGTAGCCTACTAATGCTAATATCGATTGTGTCGTTGGCTTTGATCAACTGGAATCTAACGGCAAAATGGACTTTTGATTATCAAATTTTAACTAAGACGCCGATTTCAAGTAATACCGAATTTTTATTAATGCTAGGATTTTTAGCCGCTTTTATTATACGAATTCCTTTAATCCCTTTTCATAATTGGTTTATTGAGGCACATATCGAATCTTCAACAAGTGGTTCGATGATGATTAGTGGTTTATTAGTTAATACGGCGGCATTTGGTTTATTACGTTTTGTGATACCTCTTTTCCCTAATGCTTCGTTAGCGATTATGCCGTTTATTTTAGTATTAGCTATATGCACGCTATTTTACACCGCGTTACTTGCTTTTAATCAAACCGATATTAAGAAACTGATTGCTTATATCCATATTGCTTTAATGGGGTTTGTGACGGCGATTATCTTTAGCGGCTCAGTTATTGCTTTCCAAGGTGTTGTTATTCAAATGATAGCGATTAATTTAGCTATTGTTGGTATGTTTATAATAAGTGGTTTATTAGCAGAATGCTATTTAACTCGAAATATTAACCAATTTATTGGCTTAAAAGAACAAGTAAAGTATTTGTCTTCTTTTACTCTGTTTTTCATGTTAGCTGTGTTAGGTATTCCCGGAACCGCTAACTTCATAGGTAATTATATGATGTTATTAGGTAGTTATAATTCATATCCTTATTACACTATTTTATTAGCAATTGGATTATTGTTATTGTCGATATCGTTAATTATTCGCATGCAACCTATTTTTTATGGTGAAGTTGATAAAATTACGGTTACAAAACACTTGCTGAGTAAAAAAGATATTTTTCTATTGTCTAGTGTTCTTATTGTATTAATTTTTATTGGATTATATCCAAAAATGGTTTTAGATATGTCTTATTCTATTGTTAACCAAACACTGCAATATATAATTACCGAACGAGTGGGAGAGTAATAACTTATGATAGCTTTATTGCCAATATTTATATTGAGCTTTGCCATAATAATTTTGCTCATCGCACTATTTATTTTTAAAATAGATACTAAAAAATGTGCTACTTTAACCATATCGGGATTAATTTTTGCACTAATCGGCTCAGCATTTTTGGGGTATAAAATTTCCTTTAATACCGAAGCAATATCAGATATTAGTAGTGATAATATGCAAATATCGGTTTCTTCGCCAGCAGAGAATACCGATACAACATCTGCAACAGAACAAACAGTCGCTATTGATACCGTACCTACGGAGCAAGAAACCACCGCCTCAACAAGTGAAGAAGTTACCGAATCTATTGCGGAAAATAATGATATGGTTGGACCATTCCCTCAGGTTGATGATACTCAGCAGTATGATACCAATAACGAATGGCAAGCACGTCATGTTACTGCATTATTTACTTGTGATGGTTATGGATTACTTTATACCTGCTTAATTTTAATTATTTCAATTGTGGTTTCATCATTAGCTTATCGATGGTTTGTACAAGAAAAAATCAACCATGGATTATTCTATCTAATTTTACTGTTTATGGCGTTAGGCGGAATAACTTTAGTTTATGCTAGCCACTTAATGTCATTCTTTCTTGGCATTGAGTTGCTTTCAATTCCATTTATAGGTTTAATAGGCTATCAATATATCCAAACTCATGCGCTTGAAGCTGCGATTAAATATATGATTTTGTCCGCCATTGCTAGTTCATTTTTGTTAATGGGAATTGCTTTCTATTATGCAACTACTGGTGAGCTCACATTTAGTGGTTTAAGTTATCAATTATCAACTATGACTTATCCAAGTACTTTATTATTAATCGGTATTTGTTTAATGTTAGTTGGTATTGGTTTTAAACTTTCGCTGGTACCTTTTCAACTTTGGTTACCCGACGTTTATCAAGGGGCTCCGACTGTTGTTTCATTACTACTATCAACTGTAGGTAAAGTTGCTGTGTTTTGTGCTATTGCCAGACTATTTTTATTAGCGCCAATAGTGAATAATGAAACAATCCGTATTATTTTGGTTATTATGGCCTTTTGTTCAATTCTATGGGGAAATTTATCGGCATTAATGCAAAGTAGCTTAAAAAGGTTACTGGCTTATTCATCAATTGCTCATTTTGGTTATCTTTTGCTGGCATTAATTGCCGTGCAGTATCAAGTGCTCGCTTTAGAAACAATAGGTGTTTATTTAATTGGCTACATTTTTGCCAACATCTGTGTTTTAGGCGTGATCAGCTTAGAATCCCATTCCAATGAGTTACAGGATCATGAAAAGGAAATTGATCTTTCAGGATTATTTTGGCGTCGACCTATTTTAGCCTTAGCAATGGGAGTCGGTTTATTATCTCTAGCAGGAGCACCACTTACTGCGGGTTTTGTGGGGCGTTTTCTTTTAGTTCTATTAGGGGTTACGGCTGAATTATGGTGGTTAATTGCTGCAGTAGTGATTGGTAGTACCATAGGATTATATTTCTACTCAAGACTTATTCTCAATCTTTATATCAGGCCTATCAATCGTGATGATTTCTCCAGTAATAATTCTATTATTAAATTGAAGTGGCGAGATATAAAAGTGAGTGAATTGTTTATTGTTATCGCAGCATTTTTAACCATGGTATGTGGTGTTTATCCTAAATGGTTATTTAACCTGGTTAGTATGGCACAATATTTAACGACTTAATTTTTTTGCTGGTTGATTGTTAGTGGGTACTGTATTTATTTAGTTAATTGAATAAAATAGTTAATAATAACGATATTTGTTGTTGACTTAAAAGATATTGGCAAGAAATAGTTAATAATCGATTTATTTATTGTGTTATAATTCTGCACTTTAATATTTTTATATACATTAAGAGGACCAATATGGACTTTTTTATTTCTAATGCATACGCAGCTGATGGTGCTAGTGCTGAAGCAAATCCTTATTTTTTACCTATCATGTTAGTCGTGTTTGGACTATTTTTCTATTTTATGATTATGCGTCCACAACAAAAACGTGCTAAAGCACATCGCGAGTTAATGGCTTCTATTTCAAAAGGTGATGAAGTATTAACTAATGGTGGACTTATTGGTCGAGTATCAAAAGTTAATGAAAATGGTTATATTGTGTTAGAGTTAAATGATACAACTGAAGTTGTTATCAAACGTGACTTTATCACATCAGTATTACCAAAAGGAACAATGAAATCATTATAATAGATTTTCCTATTATAATTCATTGTATTAATTATCTAATCCCACAAGAGAATATGTCGTGCTAAATCGCTATCCTTTGTGGAAGTACATTATGTTGGTCGTCGTGATTTGCGTCGGCCTACTTTATGCTCTTCCAAATATTTATGGTGAAGATCCCGCTATACAAATTTCAGGTTCAAATAGTGCCGAAATTAATGTTGCTACGCAAGATAAAGTCAAACAACTTTTGGTGAAAAATCAAATTGAACCTAAATCACTGGTTTATGAAAATAAATCTATTTTAATTCGTTTAAGTGATAATGATACTCAGCTGAAAGCTAAGGAATTAATATCACAAGAATTAGGTGATGATTATACTGTTGCACTAAATCTAGCGCCTGCAACACCATCATGGTTAACGATGATTGGTGCCGAACCCATGAAATTAGGGCTCGATTTGCGTGGTGGTGTGCATTTCTTAATGGAAGTAGATATGACTACTGCGTTAAGTAAATTGACAGAACAATCGATTGAAAATTTAAAAGCAGAGTTCAATAAAAATAATTTAAATTACAAAGCATTAAATAAAAGTAGTAATCAACAAATCTTAATGCAATTCGATAATACAGAAGATCGAAACAAAGCTATTACTAAAATTAATGGATTGCTAGATTATGAATTAACTTCGCAAAGTGAAAATAGCATCGTTATTAGTGTTAGCCAACAGCGCCTGCAACAAGCTAAAAGTGATGCTGTACAACAAAATACTACCATTTTACGTAATCGTGTTAATCAATTAGGTGTTGCTGAACCAATTGTTCAACGTCAAGGCTCTGATCGTATTGTTGTTGAGTTACCTGGTATTCAAGATACTGCATTAGCGAAACGAATTTTAGGTGCAACTGCAACCCTTGAGTTTAGGCAAGTAAATGAAGATGGTTCAACTAACTTAGAAGCTATTTTAAAAGGTGAAATGCGTGTTCCATATGGTTCTGAAATAAAATATATGGAAAATGGTCGTCCGGTCTTACTTTATAAACGTGTGGTATTAACTGGTGATCATATTACCGATTCTTCATTTAGAGTAAATGAATATAGCCAACCAGAAGTTTCTATTAACTTAGATAGTGCTGGTGGCAAAACCATGCTTGATTTCACGCAGAAACATCTGAAAAAAGCAATGGCAACATTATTTGTTGAATATAAAGATACTGGAAAACGTGATGAAAATGATAAACCTATTCTTGAAAAACAAGAGAGAGTTATCAATGTAGCAACGATCCAAGGTATTTTTAGTGACCGATTCCAAGTAACTGGGATTAGTAGTGTTGATGAAGCTAGAAATTTATCACTATTATTAAGAGCAGGAGCCTTGATTGCGCCGATCCAAATAATCGAAGAACGCACCGTTGGGCCATCAATGGGGCAAGAAAATATCACTCAAGGTTTAGAATCTTGTGTATGGGGATTATTAATTTCGGTAATCTTTATGTTAGTGGTATATCGTCTATTTGGTGTATTTGCTAGTCTTGCATTAGTTGCAAACTTAATTCTAATTGTTGGTGCAATGTCTTTATTACCTGGAGCAACATTAAGTATGCCGGGGATTGCTGGTATCGTACTAACTGTAGGTATGGCGGTCGATGCGAATGTTTTAATTAATGAGCGTATAAAAGAAGAGCTCAGTAATGGTCGAGGTGTCCAACATGCAATTAACGAAGGTTATGCTGGTGCTTGGAGTAGTATTTTTGACGCCAATATTACTACATTGATAACTGCGATTATTCTTTATGCAGTAGGTACAGGTTCTATCAAAGGCTTTGCCATTACATTAGGTATCGGTATTGTAACATCGATGTTTACCTCGATCGTAGGGACTCGAGCTCTGGCCAATCTTATTTATGGTGGTCGTCGCGTCAATAAGTTATCAATTTAGAGGTTTATTGTGACTATTAATAAAAAAGAAAATCATGATGTTAGAGAACTAAATCATGGACGAAGAGTACTCGACTTTTTAAAATTTGGCTTTATTGCTTTTGTTATCTCAATGTTATTGGTTGTTGTTTCATTTGTGGTTATTCTTGTTAAAGGCTTTAATCTTGGACAGGATTTTACCGGTGGTACCACCGTTGAACTGACAGTAACTAAAGCTGTAAATCTTGATGATTTACGTAATAGTTTACGTGATGCAGGTTATCATGAGCCAGTCGTTCAGTATTATGGTAGTAGTAAAGATATTATTATCCGATTAGCCACCGCCAATCAAAATGAGAGTAGTGCATCATCTGCAATTGATAATGCATTAGGTACTAAAATCTCTAATTTAGTACATAAAGATATTGATAGTAATGCTGAAATTAAGCGAGTTGAATTCGTTGGTCCTACGGTTGGTTCTGAATTAGCTCAAGATGGTATTTTGGCGATCTGCGCCGCATTAATTTGTATCTTAATCTATATTGCATTTCGATTTGAATGGCGATTTGGTACTGGTGCTGTTGTAGCATTAGCCCATGACGTGGTTATTACCGCTGGTTATTTATCACTCTTTGATCGTGAGTTGGATTTAACCATTATTGCAGCAATGTTATCTATCATTGGTTATTCTCTTAATGATACTATCGTTGTATTCGACCGAATTCGTGAGAATTTTAGAAAAATACGACGTGCGTCGCCGTATGATGTTATCAACATTTCGTTAACCCAAACATTACATCGAACCTTAATGACATCTGGCACAACGTTAGCCGTTGTTATTATCTTATATATCTTCGGTGGTTCAATGTTAAAAGGTTTCTCTGAAACATTAGGGGTTGGTATTGTGTTAGGTACAATTTCATCAATTTATGTAGCAGCATATATGTCGCTTAAATTAGGTGTGAAACGTGAACACTTTATGCCACCAAAAGTTGAAGCAGAAGGCGCGGATCAAAACGCAATTTTACGTTAATCATTTAAGCTCTGTCATAGACTGACAGAGCTTTGTTAGCTTGTTTTTTGAGCAAATAATATTAAATTATTTGACACCCTTTAACTAGTTGCATATTATTAGCCACAGTTTTTTATCCCTTTAGGGGCCATAGCTCAGCTGGGAGAGCGCAACGCTGGCAGCGTTGAGGTCAGGGGTTCGATCCCCCTTGGCTCCACCAATTCAATAATCAATAACATTCTTTTAAACCCTACAAAGTACACCAAATCCAGTAATAACAAGCCTTAATGTCTATTTCATTGCCCATTAAGTATCAGTAAGGTACATTTACAACCATAATTTTTAGGTATACGCTTAGGTATACAGATGCAATATACCTATATATCGTATACCTTAAATAATTATGGGAAGGAAAACACATCCATTAACAGACACCCAAATAAAAACCGCCAAACCAAGAGATAAAGATTACTCTTTATTTGATGGCGGTGGTATGTATCTCTTAGTTAAATCGAATAATTCTAAAATCTGGCGTTTTAAGTATACTCGTCCGTATACCAAAAAGGGCGCATTAATTAGCTTCGGTAGTTATCCTGAGGTTTCACTACAGCAAACACGAAAACAACGAGATGAAGCGCGAGAATTAATAAAGTAAGGTGTAGATCCTCAAGAGCACAAAGCAGAACAAGAACAACGCAAGCATGACGAAATTACTAGCACCTTTAAAAAGGTAGCCGCTGATTGGTTTAAAGTTAAAAGTGGTAAAGGATTAACTGAAAGCACCTTAAAAGAACGTGGGAATCGTTAGAGTTACATTTATTTCCTTATATTGGTGATAAATCAATCTTTAAATGAAAAGCAAAAGAATTTATTAAGGCCATGGAGCCACTAAGAGCTAATGGTAAATTAGAAACAATTAAAAGACTTTGCCAACGTATCAATTAGGTTATGTTTTATGCGGTGAATATAGGCTTGATTGATGCTAACCCAGCAGCCAAGATAAAAGATGCTTGAAAGCCCTATAAAAGGGCAGATGCCAACAATAAACGCGCAAGAGCTTCCCCAATTTATGCAATCCCTTACTATGGCCCGAATCGAATTACAAACGCGTTGCTTGATTGAATGGCAATTATTAACGCGGTAAAAGTGTTTTTGCTGAAATTGCGACGATGTTATCAGGTAAAAACAATACTGTAATAGGCACTATGGACGCATTAGAAAAGGCAAGGGACAGAGCCTTAATCGTGGGTTACTCATTAGTCATATTACCCGACCAACCACGTTACATGGGCAGTGGCGCAGGATTAAAAGCGATTACTGGCGGTGATGAAGTCGCAATTGACCCTAAACATAAGCAACCCTATTCCTGCAAGATTCCAGCAGTAGTGTTAGTAATTAACAACGAAGCCATGCGATTTAATGAGCGCAACGGGGGCATATCAAGGCGAAGAGTAATATTTCACTTTGGCGAGGTTATACCAGAAAAAGAGCGAGATTTAAACTTGGTTAGCAAAATAGAGCAAGAGCTACCCTCAATTGTTAGACTGCTACTTAATGAGTTCTCTAACCCTAATGATGTCAAAGAACGATTACACAAACAGCAACAATCAGAAGAAGCAACGACTATTAAAAGAGAATCGGACCATTTAGTCGATTTCTGTAGCTATTTTGACGCGTTAAACAACCCTACCGGTATGTTAATAGGAAATCTTGGAATTACGCCATTTAATCCAAGAAAGTATCTTTACCATGCTTATATCGAATACATCCGTAACACAGGGCTGAATAATCCCCTATCCCTTACCCAGTTCGGCACATCTTTAAGTTATGCAATGAACGAGAACGGCAAGCAATACATGAAGAAGCGCTATACAGCAGGAAATAAAACTAATTTAGAACTTACTTTAAACGTCAGCAAAGACTGGTTACCTAAAGCGGAAGAGCCTATCTAAAGCTAATTATTTATTAATGTTTAAACCGCCTTGATTGGCGGTTTTTTTGTATAGTACGAATATAGAGTTAAAATATAGACCGTACATGGCGACTATTTAGAAATATAAATTTTAATATCATTTTGTTTATTATGAATTAAATAACAAAATTGACTATTATTTTCGTATTTATGCTTTGACCCAAATCGGGGCTACAGTTGGTCCTTGCCCAAGGAAAAAGGCAAAATGAATATTCATTGCACCAATAGGTTCAATAAAACGACTATTACACAAAGAACCAGCGTCAATCGGTTCAAATCCAATTGAATTAGCAATGTTTGATACAACGGTTTTCGCGTTATCATCATCAGAAGCAATAAAAACTTGCAAAGTTTGTTTTGTTCGTGCTGATGTAGGTAATAATTGAGCAAAGATAGTATTAAATGCTTTTACGATTTTCGCCTTTGGTGCCAATGCTTGAATTTCTTCTGCGCCTGATGTGACATGACCAATCAGTAACTCTTTAAAGTCTTCCGTAACTGGGTTAGTTATATCAATTAATATTTTATCGGTTAAATCACCACAAGAGAGTAATACCTCTTTTACGGCTTGATAAGGTAGTGCTAAAATCACCATTTCGGCTGATTTTACCGCAGTTTCAATACAACCGCTTTCAGCGCCTATATTTTTTGCGAGAGTCTGAGCTTTTGCTGAGTTTCTGCTTGCAATTACAATATCATGATTTGTTGTGGCAAGTACATTTGCAAGTCCTGTCCCCATATTTCCTGTTCCAATAATAGCAATTTTCATTTTTATCTCCTGTTTATGAATGAATTGATAAAACTATACAATAGAAATAAAAAGTGATAAATTTCAGTTATATTTCATATTTAAAAACAAATTGTTTCTAATGGATAGATTAACTTCTATGTCTGTTTTTGTGAAAGCCGTTGAATTAGGCTCATTTTCGGCTACAGCGAACGTATTTAATATGTCACCACAATTAGTCGGTAAACATGTCCGAATGCTTGAAGAACACCTAAATGTTCGTTTGTTAAATAGAACAACTCGTCACCAGAGCTTAACCGAAGTAGGACGTGCATTTTATGAACGTGCCAAAAATATTCTTGCCGAAGTTGAAGAGTCAGAAGCGATTGCAGCACAAATTAATGCCATACCTCGAGGGCGAATTAAGATTAGTGCACCAACAACATTTGGCACTCATGCATTAGCACCTCAGTTACCCGAGTTTTTAAGCACTTATCCAGAAATTTCCATTGATTTATCACTTACTAATCGTATTGTTGATTTAATTGATGAAGGATTTGATTTAGTTTTCAGAGTTGGCGAATTACCTGATAGTGGATTAATTGCAAGAAAATTAAAACCTTACCAGTTGATTTTGTGTGCTGCCCCTTTATATTTAAAATCCTCACCACCGATTAATTCACCAAAAGATCTTAAATATCACGAATGTTTAGGTTTTTCTCACACAACATTACAAACTCATTGGCAATTTGAGGGAGCTGAAGGTCATTTTTCTGTACCTGTATCAGGGCGATTCATGACCGACAGTGGTGATGCACTATTACCAGCTGCCATTGCTGGATTAGGTATTATGTTACAATCAGCCGAAATGGTGACACCAGCAATAGAAAAAGGACTGTTAGTTCATCTTTTACCTGATTATCATGTACCAACCCGACCCATGCATATTCTTTATGCATCTAATCGCCATGTTTTACCTAAACTAAGATGTTTTATTGATTTTTGTATCCAAAAATTTGGTGAAGATGAACAAGGTTAGAAATCATAATAAGCTGTATAAATTGGTTACCTAAAGCAGATGAGCCTGCTTTTTTGTTTATGAATATTCTAACCGCCTTGATTGGTGGTTTTTTGTATTATACAAAATAGATACTTAAGGAAATAAACAAATATACTAAAGCTAAGGCTAAAATTACTTTGAAGTTAAGTGATAACTTTCGGTAAGTAAATCGAATATTTCTTTATCTGATAAAGGTCCAGAAAGAATAATGCTGATCCAATGTTCTTTATTCATATGATATGCTGGCAAAATACCTTCTTTTTTCCTTAAAGATCCTATATGTTCAGGTCTTGCTTTAATATCCAGAATATCAATCTCTTTATCATCTTTTATACCAAGTTTTGAGCCAGATACATTCATAACAATAGCATACCATTTATCACCATCTTGATGATGTCGCAATACTGCATAATTAGGTAAATTTTCCCACAGATAATTAGGTTCTGAATGAAAATGTTTTTTGGCATAGTTAAATAATGTTTCTCTATTCATTATAATCTCCTAAAGATGTTGGATATAGAAAATACAACTTAACCGCATTGAAGTTTATTCCCTTAAGTATAACATTATAGTTGACTTGGAATAATCAAAATCATAAAAAATAAATAGCCCATTATTTAGCTAATCTAGTAATAAATTTTTACACCACTGAATTATGTACAGCTCGAATGTAGAGTTATGTATAGTTAAAATGCCGACTATACATAGCATAAACCCTTATACAATAGGGCTTATAAGAAATCATGTATAGTATGTACAGTTTTTTATAAAATTTTATGTTAATGGGGAAGTAATTTCTTTACCACTCAAATTTGGGTGCAGTCTCTTTGGACTGATTTTTACATCTGCGAAAAATCAACTTTAAATCAAAAATAAGAGAGTACTAAAAATACCCAATTTTAGGGGTTACTTTTTATTTTTTGGGTACACTAACAAATATAAAAAATAGAAATCATTTACCCAAAAGGGTTTAAAAGACGTTTTTCAAGTCCCGACCATGCACGATTAACAAATCTACACAACTCTACCGAAGTCAATCAAACCCTTATATACAAACACTTTCAAGAAATCCTTACTCAACTGAGTTCAACTGCAATTATCCCAAATCTAGTATTAAATCGGATACCAAACAGGATACAGAAAAAAACATTAACTAAATTTTTTATTTTTATTCAACATGTTAGTTAAGTTATTCGTGTCCTATAACAGGGCTTGAAAAATATATTTCATAACTTTCCCTTAATAACGATTATAATTTTATTTCTTAAAAATTGAACAATCCTCTAAATCTTCACATTTAAATTTAAACCCTCAACGTATTCACCACAACCCGTAATGCGGATGATATATTGCGATGTGGATAGTAGAGGTATAAAAATGGAAAAGTATAGCTATACTCATTAAAAATGCGGATGAGTTGACCATTAACCAGTTCCTTTGCAATCAGTTCTTCGGGTAAATAAGCAATCCCTAATCCCATTTTTGCGGCAACGAGCGTTG
This sequence comes from Gilliamella sp. W8145, assembly GCF_016101145.1. Classification (NCBI taxonomy): domain Bacteria; kingdom Pseudomonadati; phylum Pseudomonadota; class Gammaproteobacteria; order Orbales; family Orbaceae; genus Gilliamella; species Gilliamella sp. W8145. The sequence goes on along the minus strand of NZ_JACFRC010000001.1, from coordinate 1,630,315 downwards.
GATAATCATCATTTAAAATCCATTGTCCTTGTGGGGTGATTTTAACAATTTGACCTGAGTATTCAAATTGCCACTAAAAAAGATGTCCGTTGGATAAACGATAACCAATACCTTGATGTTGTGTTAACTTTTGTATCGTGCTAGGAAATCCTTTTTTTGAAAATAATCAGCCGTTGCTACAACCGCCATTTTCATAGGTTGACTAATGCAAAAAGCGACCATATCTTCCGCAACACCACTACCAAAACGAATACCCACATCAAATCCTTTTGCAACAATATCAACAAAACGATTATTACTAATAAACTCAAACTGAATATCAGGATATTTGTCCTTAAAATGGGCTAATTTAGAGAGTAGTAGCGTCTCAATCACTTGTAGTCCACAGTTAATACGCACTAAGCCAGATGGTCAATTTCGATAGTGTTCAATCTGTTGAAGTTCGTTATCCATTTTAGCAAAACTTGTTTCAACAGTACGAAATAGCTGCTCGCCAACTTGGGTAAGCGATTGCCAGTGCAACGGATAAAAGTAATAATATTACCACTATTTTATAAATCCACTTTTTTTATATTTTAATGCCTTATTTAATTTACTCCACACGACTTAGTGTTGCCACAAAATCCTGTTTTAAATTTGCTAATACGGTTCGGCCAGACTCAATATGACCCAATGTATACAATTGTGAATTAGTACCTACACCTTGATAAAACAGAGCCAAATTCCCCCAAGGTGCATAATAAGTAAAATCCCCAGAAATATGAGCGGCACTTGCCATACCTTGAGTAATTAAGCGTTGTGGCAGATAAGCGATCTTCTCGGCACCAACATAATCACTAAAAGTCAGTGTTAAAGGTAGCAGTGCCAGTAGCTGATGACTGGCAGGAGTATCGAGCAAATTGACAATCACTTGCTGATCGTCAATAGTCAGTTTTATTTTTGCTAATGTTGCACTTTCAGTTTTTTGACTAAACGCCGAGAAACTCATCAAAAGTGTAATAAATGCGGTTATAAACAAGTTTAATTGTCGTAATGGATGTCTATTTATCATGATGATATCGCCTAGAGTGAGAATTAGTTAGCTAGATACTGATCAAAAAACTGACTTGCTTCATTAAAATAACGCTGGGCTTCTGGCGCATCAGAAACCATTAAATATTGGGCATGAGATACGCCTTCTAGCACCACTAAATCAGCAGCCACGCCGGCATCTCGTAATTTCAAATGCATTCTGATTGTGTTACTTAAAAATAGATCGCGCGTTCCCGTAACTAACAGCGTTGGTGGAAAATCATTCACGTCACCATAAATGGGAGATAATAGTGGCTCTTTAAGATCATGATCGCCAGCATACAGTTTGGCTGCGTCTCCCAACCAGCCGTCATAACTGACGAGCACATTATCAATCCCCTCATGCGTAAAATAGGAATCACCAGTTTTACTTAAATCGGTCCAAGGCGTGCCAACAACGATCGCCGCTGGTAAAGGTAGGTCGTGAGCTTTGGCATTTAGCATTAAGGCTAGTGTCATACCACCGCCAGTTGAGGTGCCAAATACGCCAATATTCTCGGCAGGATACTGTTTAAGCAATTCGCGATAGGCTGTTAGTGCATCGTCTACGGCCGCTGGAAACAGAAAGTCTGGTGCCATTCGATAATCAATTGAAATGACGTTGATTTTTCCATATTCCGCCATCATAATTGCTTCAGCGGTACCTGCCTCACCTGGATTAAGCACATAACCACCGCCATGAAAATGTAATAAGATACGATTTTGATTATATGGTGCAATCGTTTTAGGTGTGACCATAAAGGCATTAACATTACCAAGCTGCGTAGCTGTAACACTGACTTGCATTCGTTCTTTTAACATAGGAAGTGTTTTTAATGTTTGGGCAGCAATCGTATCAACCCATTGATGCCATTCGGAATTAGTTTTAGGATGATCATTCCAAAAGGAAGGGGGTTCGCCAGAGACTAAAGGTTGTAATGCCTGACTCACTGTTGATGGATTTGGAAAATGTTGCACAGCCACTTCTGCCGTGTTCGCAAGTGTTGTTTGTACAAAAGTTAGCATAAACACTAAAGCCGTAAACTTGATTTTCATTTGTGATCCTTTTTATCTATATAAGATTGATTAAGCAAGGTTGCCTGTTGCTTTTTTATATAAACTAAAACACAAGGCGGTAATGATGGCACCTATAATACAAATAATCGTGGCCGTGATAAAAATGCCACTAACCCCTAATTGGTCAAAGGTCATTCCACCAACACCAGCTGCTAAACCAATGGAAAGTTGAATCGCGGCAACCGACAATCCACCAACCAATTCAGCTTTATCAGCAAGCGTTCGAGTGATCCACGTTGACCAACCAACAGGGATAAATCCAAACACAAATCCCCAAGCAATCACTAATGTAGTATCCATAGTCACATTATCAGAACTTAAAAACCTATATTTAATAAATAAGAGCATGGCTATAGCGGCTAAGACTAAATGAATAGCGATCATCACAGGTCTAAAAAATCGGCCAAGTAGTAAACCCGCAACAAAGGTTCCGATGCAATTAGCGATACCAAATACCAATAAAATAAGGGTTAATGGACCGGTTTGTAGTGCTAAATTGTGCTCTAAAAACGGTCGCAGATAAGTAAAAAAGAGGTGATAGCCTCCATAACTAAAAATTGTACCGATAATGCCAAGAAAACACCAATTTTGCTTAAATAGGGCAAACATATTTTTAAAATTACTGCTTTCACGCGGCGGTAAAGATGGTAGGGTAAGCCGTTGCCAAACTAGTGCGATAAAACTTAACGCCGCAGCAATAAAAAACACATTACGCCAACCGACTAAATGACCTAAATAACTGGCAAGAGGCAGTGAAATAATCGTTGCAACCGACACTCCGGTATAGACAATACTTAATGCTCGAGGAATATCTTTACTCGGCGCTAATTGTAATACTACAGCAGATGCCATTGACCAAAATCCACCAACACAAATCCCTAATAGCGCTCGACCAATCAGCATAATGAAATAATTAGGCGCAACAGCAACGAACAAATTGGATAATACTAATAAAATAGAAAAAGTGAGTAATACTACTCGACGATTAATATTTTGGGTCATGGGTGCGAGAACCAAACTGGTGACTACCGCAAAAATCCCCACCATTGTGACGCTTTGGCCTGCTTGACCTTCAGTAATATTGAAATCTTGTGCGATAGGGGTTAATAAGCTAACAAGAATAAATTCCGCGGCAATCAAACTTGTTACTCCAATAAATAGTGAAAATATTGCTCCCCAATACGCCGTACTTGGGGAATTTAATGTGTTATCTGACATGGTTAATCCCATTATTATATTAAAGACGAATGAATTGAATAGTTGTGGAATGGATCATAGTCTAAATAGCAGCTAAATATATGTAAATTACTTATATTTTATGGTTATTTATGCCTTAAAAGCATGGGTATAAACTGTATTTAATGTCATTAATATCAATAAAAAGAAGTCATAAGAATAAGCCCAGCAAAATAGGAGGATCATTTTGCTCACTTCTATATTCAGAGGAATTTATTGAGAAAAAGCCCGTTTCATTCGCTGTAAACAGATTTCAGCTGCTTTTGAAAAAATTTGATAACGTTTCCAAACTAAGTGAATATCAACCGTTAATTGTGGCTCTAAAGGTTTAAAACAAAGATGACTATTACCTGTCGTGTTAATCAGCTTATCAAGACTTAATGCATAACCCATGTTTTTTTCGACCATAAGTGAGGCATTGTAAAGTAGGTTATATGAGCCAATTACATTGAGTTTATCTAAATCACGTTTTAACCAGCGCGTAATTCGGTTATCGACTTCTTTCTGTTTAGAGATAATAAGTGGCAAGTTCCATAAATCGCTAGGTCTAATCACATCTTGATGTGCAAGTGGACTATCTTTACGCATTAACACTCCCCAAGTATCTTTTTCCGGCAATAGCAACGACTCATATTTGCTGATATTTTCCACACCAATTAATAATCCAAAATCGAGCAAGCCTTTATCGAGACGTTCTGTTACTTCATCAGCATCACCACTATAAATATGCACATGAATTTGCGGATAGTCGTGTTGTAATGCTTTAACAACCTCAGCAATTAATCCCATGGCATGGGTTTCACCACAACCAATATAGATATTGCCACTGATTTCCTCAGCTGAGGTTTGAAACTCTAATTCAGTTTTTTGCACTAATTCTAAAATTTCTTCAGCACGTTTGCGTAAACGCATACCTTCATCGGTTAAGGTAATTTTACGACTGCCTCGAATAAATAAGGTGTTACCCAATTCTTGCTCTAATTCAGCCAGTTGACGAGATAATGTTGGCTGAGTCAGATGTAAATACTCAGCAGCCGCAGTGATACTTTCCGCTCTAGCAAGAGCTAAAAAATAACGTAATACTTTAATATCCAAAATGACCTCACATACAACTATTTTTTATGCTTAAAAAGTATAACAATAATTAAGTTATAGGAAAAAGGTTCGTTGTTTTTATGTACAGTAAAAATGTAGAGTTATGCAGAGTTAAAATGTAGACTATACATAGCACAAACCCTTATACAATAAGGCTTATAAAAAATCATGTATAGTATGGACAGTTTTTTATAAAATTTTATTTTAATGGAGGGGGTAATTTCTTTAACACTCAAATTTGGGTACAGCCTCTTTGGACAGATTTTTACATCCGCGAAAAATCAACTTTAAATCCAAAATAAGTGAGTACTAAAAATACCCAATTTTAGGGGGCACTTTTCGTTTTAGGTATACGATTGAGTTTGTTAAAAATAAAAATATAGTACTAATAAGGTTTTTTATTGGGTTGTTTAGTTTCCCTTGGCTCACCAATTCCAAATTTGGCAATTTAAATTCTTTTAGCAATATTTATACAGTGCTAAGATAGCAAAACTATCAATTATCGGCCACACTATATGTTTCAATACCATCCAAATGTCTTAGCCAATGAATGTCGTGATATGAATGATATTCGCGCGGAAATTGATAATATCGATCATCTAGTAATTCAATTACTAGCAACTCGTTTTGACTATGTTAAAGCCGCCAGTCAGTTCAAAAAAAATGCTATCGATGTTCAAGCTAAAGAACGTTTTAATAGTATGCTTGAGCAACGTAAGCTTTGGGCTGATGAGTTAGGTCTCGATGGTGATATCATTAAAGAATTGTATGCTAATTTAGTGAAATATTTTATTGATGAAGAATTAAAGCGTCTTCAACATAAAGAAAAATAATTACATTAACTTGTTATTAACAATTTAATTTAAGCTTATTAATTGCTAGGTTAAATGTTTATGCTTGGTTCTTAACTTCCCCAACATTATTTATCTGGATAATGTTGGGAATGTGATAAACTTATTTAAATAAACCATTGGTTTCAATAAATTCAATGACTTTATCTAATCCTTGTTTCGTCCGTAAATTAGTAAATGCCCATGGTTTATCAATGCGCATTTTATTGGTATCAGATTCCATCACTGCTAAAGAAGCACCGACATACGGTGCGAGATCAATTTTATTAATGACTAAAAAGTCTGATTTAGTTATACCAGGACCTCCTTTTCGTGGAATTTTTTCTCCTTCAGCAACATCAATGACATAGATAGTCAGATCGGCCAATTCAGGACTAAAAGTTGCACTAAGATTGTCTCCTCCACTTTCGATAAAAATAATATCTAGATGTGGAAACATTTCCATTAATCCCTCAACTGCAGCTAAATTCATTGATGCATCTTCGCGAATTGCTGTATGTGGGCAACCACCAGTTTCAACACCAACAATACGTTCGGGATCTAATGCTTTTGCATCGGTTAATATTCGCTGATCTTCTTTTGTATAAATGTCGTTAGTGACAACGGCTAATTGATATTTGTTGCGCATTGTTTTACATAGCATTTCAAGTAGGGCCGTTTTTCCTGAACCTACCGGTCCGCCAACTCCAATTCTTAGCGGTGTATGTGTAATGGTATTCATATTCTCTTCTCTTTTTTCTATAATTTTATGAGCTTAATTTATGATCGAAACAGTCTTGAGTACTGTGTTTCGTGACAACTACTGGCAATAGCTACTAAAGGCGATCCTGCGCCAATATCATCATCTTTAACATCATTTGCTTGCTTAATAATTGAAGGTAATAATGTTGATAATTGATAAATCAGCTGTTGTCCTGCTTGCTGTCCTAAAGGTACTAATTTGATTGCCGCCATAATGTTGCTTTCGAGCCAACTGTAACTCCAGCTTATTTGTATATCTTCTAACGACATTTTATTTGTCGCACCATACCAAGCAAATCCGGCAACTTGTGATTGTATTAATAAATTTTGCCATGGATGAATAAACCCTAATCCTTCTAGGAATCGAAAAAAGGCTTTTCCTCGTTGCTGTTCTTCAAGTCTTAATTCACTTGTTTCTCGTTGACGTAGTAAATTTCTAGTCCAATAACTAAAACCTTGTTCATCTTGGTTAATAGTACATTGATGTAGTCGAGCCAAAATAGGTAAGTCACAAAAGCGCAATGTGCTATACATTTGCTGTATTAGCCAATCTTTGGTTTCGATTTGATTAGTTACCCATTTGGCTTCAACTGCCCATTCTAATCCTTGAGAATAGGTGAATCCCCCAACAGGTAAATTTGCACTGGCTAATTGTAAGTTACGTAAATATTGCAGCATGTTTTTTATCTTAATGATGATGGTGGCCAATAGCACTACTTTGATAAGCTCCAGCTTCCGGTTCAAATGGAGCTTGTTCAACCAGTACTTTAATTCCTAATTGTGTTAGCATTTCATCCAACACATGATCATGTTGATAACGAACAAAGTCTGTAGCAATTTGTAATGGAACATGACGATTACCTAAATGATAACATGCTCTGGCTAACAACAATTTATCATTGCAGTAGGCTGTGGATACATTTTCGTTTGCAGCCAATACTTCAATAATTATTGATTCATCCTCTGTTGCAAGATAATCACCACCGCGAATTAATAAACCTCTAGGTAATATAACACCGGCTTCCTGACCACTATTAAGCACTATTTTGCTGCGGCTTTTTATTCGGCTATCAATATCTAATTTAGTACAGTATTTGACAGACTGTAGTTGTGTTTTTGTTAATGGTTTAGTAAGTATCTTTGTTAAAATTATCATGATGTTATGTTCTCAATTTATTAAAATAAAAAGTATCTCTGTGCCATTGGTAAGATAGATGCAGCTTCACAACTCAATAGATTGTTATCGGCCTTTACTTCATAGGTTTGGGCATCCACTTCAATATTGGGTTGCCATGAGTTATGGATCATGTCTTGTTTTTTAATCTGACGGCAATTTTTTGCCACACCAATCAAACTTTTTAATCCCAAGTTTTTTGCTACATTTAAATCGGCAGCTGTTTGTGAAATAAATGTCATTCTAGATAAAAAACCTGCTTTTCCTAAGCTAGCAAACATAGGGCGATAGTGTACGGGTTGTGGTGTGGGAATTGATGCATTAACATCACCCATTTCGGCGTAAGCAATCATTCCCGCTTTAATAATTAAACTTGGTTTTATGCCAAAAAAAGCAGGTTGCCAAATGACTAAATCGGCTAATTTTCCTACTTCAATAGAACCTACTTCATGGCTTATACCATGGGTAATCGCTGGATTTATAGTGTATTTAGCTAGATAACGTTTAACTCTAAAATTATCATTCTGTTGATTATCTGGATATAATGGGCCACGTTGCGTTTTCATTTTATGAGCAGTTTGCCATGTTCTTATGATAACCTCTCCCACTCGTCCCATGGCCTGAGAGTCTGATGAAATCATAGAAAATGCGCCTAAATCATGTAATATGTCTTCGGCAGCAATAGTTTCTCTGCGTATCCTTGATTCGGCAAAAGCAACATCTTCTGCAATTCCAGCATCTAAGTGATGACAAACCATCAACATATCTAAATGTTCATCAATAGTATTGATAGTATAAGGGCGAGTAGGATTTGTGGAGGAAGGTAAAATATTAGCGTAACCACAAGCTTTTATAATATCGGGGGCATGGCCGCCTCCTGCGCCTTCCGTATGATAAGTGTGAATGGTTCGCTCTCCAATGGCAGCGAGAGTGTCTTCTACAAAGCCAGATTCATTTAAAGTATCGGTATGAATAGCTACCTGTACATCCATCTTATCGGCTACATCAAGGCAATTACTTATTGCTTGTGGTGTTGAGCCCCAATCTTCATGTAATTTTAAGCCAATAGCGCCGGCATTGACTTGTTCGATTAATGGCTCAATAACACTGCAATTCCCTTTAGCTAATAACCCAACATTTACAGGTAAATTATCACAAGCTTGTAACATTTTTTCGATATGCCACTTACCTGGTGTACACGTGGTTGCGTTTGTTCCCGTTGCTGGGCCGGTACCACCACCTATAAATGTAGTTATTCCTGAACATATAGCCTCTTCAGCTTGTTGTGGGCAAATGAAATGGATATGAGAGTCAATTCCGCCTGCTGTAACAATGCTATTTTCGCCAGCAATAATTTCAGTGCTAGCACCAATAGCGATGGTTATATCTGGTTGTATATCGGGATTTCCCGCTTTACCAATAGCTAAAATACGTCCATTTTTAATACCAATATCAGCTTTAACAATTCCCCAATGATCAATGATTAAAGCATTGGTTATTACAACATCGGCAACCAAATCTGCACATAATTGGCTTTGCCCCATACCATCACGGATTACTTTTCCACCACCAAATTTAACCTCTTCACCATAAGTAGTGAAATCTTGCTCAACTTGTATCCATAACTCGGTGTCGGCTAAGCGAACTTTATCTCCGGTGGTTGGGCCAAACATTTCTGCATACGCTTGTCTAGAAATATTACTCATTTTCAATTCCTTTATTATCTAATGCACCCATTACAGCACCTTGGAATCCATACACTTGCCTTTTACCAGCTAGTTCAACTAACACTACAGTACGGCTTTGCCCGGGCTCAAACCGTACAGCTGTACCGGCGGCAATATCTAAGCGAAATCCATAACTTTTGGCTCGCTCAAATTTTAAGGCTTGATTAACCTCGAAAAAATGATAATGAGAGCCTATTTGAATAGGTCTATCACTATGATTAGCAACCGTTATTTGAATGGTTTTGCGATTTTTATTTAATTCAATATTACCTGCTTGTACAATCACTTGGCCTGGAATCATATAATTTACCTTTTAAATAATAGGATTATGAACAGTCACTAATTTAGTCCCATCAGGAAATGTTGCTTCAACCTGAACATCTTGGATCATATCGGCAATTCCCTCCATTACGTCGTTACGCGTTAAGACTTTTCGTCCTAGATTCATTAATTCAGTAACGGTTAAACCATCTCTAGCACCTTCTAAAATTGCGGCACTAATTAGTGCTATTGATTCAGGATAATTTAATTTTACCCCTCGCGCTTTTCGCCTTTCGGCGACCAATGCTGCTGTAAATAGTAATAATTTGTCTTTTTCTCTCGGAGTTAGTTTCATCGTTATTTTCTCATTGCATATATAATAAATAAGTTAGGTTGCCCAAATTCGAGGTGGACATGCGGGTAAATTGATAATTAACGGACGCAATAATGCCCATAATTGGTGTAAATATTGTTGGCAAATTTGGTTATCATTTGCTAGCAAGCGAACGGTTAATAATTGTCCCAAAGCAGTTGCACCGATTGGAACCCTACTATTTTCAAGTTTTTTTTGCACTTGTTGTAAAATGGTTAGATTAATCGGATAGGCAAATAAAGTTGCACTATATGTGTAATTACCTATAGGAGCACAATTACCATCAATAATTTTTAAGTGCTCCTCAAGACCTAATTCATCCGGTAAATTAATTGTTAAACGGCTTTTGATATTGCCTTGTCCAAATTTTTCATGCATAACCGGTCGACCAAAGCATAATGTTTCCCAGCCAAGCAATCGACTATTTAACGTTAAATTAAATTCAGTCGTTAAATTAGCATTAGTACCATTAAAAAAAATATTTTCTTGCGGTAACCATTCAATAATACTATTCGGCGCTAAAGTAAATTTTTGTTTTAGCTGTGCAATATTGCCGTGACTGCGATAAAATTTACTTGCTCCGGGCATAGTCATTAATAGATGGCTATCGTGATCTAAAAAAATATCCAGCTCAAGTTTATCCCCTCCAACAATCCCTCCTGGGGGATGGAGTAAATAAATATGGCAAGGTTTTCCTTCTGGATAGAATGGCCGTTGTATAGTTAAAGGCCCTTGTTGTTGACGATCAACTAACTCAGTTCGCTGTAGTTCACCATTTACAAAACGGTTAGCAAAAGATAGTGATAGTTTACCTAGCCAGCCATTAGCATTTTTTTGAGATGTATTATTTTGAATCATACCGTTAAATAATTTTTTATTAAATCTGGTGTTAGTTGTTGTAAGGCGCCATTAGCGATATTTCGTCCTCGGTCAAGTAAATAAAAATCATCAGCAACCATCTGAATAAAAGGCAATTTTTGTTCAACTAACAATACAGTTAAACCTAATTCATGATTGAGTCGATTAATGATATCGCCTATATCATGTACAATATTGGGTTGAATACCTTCTGTTGGCTCATCTAAAATTAATAATGATGGATCAATAACTAAAGCTCTTCCAATCGCTAATTGTTGTTGTTGTCCTCCAGATAGATCGCCGCCACGACGGTTTTTCATCTCTTTTAATACAGGGAATAACGAATAAACTAAATCAGGTATTTTGGCTGAGCGGGATCTTTTAGCTGCTAAACCAACACGTAGATTTTCTTCAACAGTTAGTTGAGAAAAGATTTGTTTACCCTGTGGAACGTAACCTATTCCCATATAGGCGCGGGTTTCGATAGATTTATGGGTAATATCGGTATCATTAAATTGTATATTGCCTTTTTTGATCTTTAAATTTCCCATAATAGACTGTACTAGAGTAGTTTTGCCAACGCCATTACGTCCCATTAGACATGTACATTTACCTTTGGCTAAACACAGATCGATATCCCATAAAATGTGCGTTTGTCCATAAAATTGATTGACATTAGATAATTTAAGCAACATTAACGTTCCTCCCAGTAGTAGATTGTCCTAAATAGACTTCAATTACTTTAGGATTATTTTGTACTTGTTCCATATTTCCTTCAGCCAATATTGAACCTTGATGCAATACTGAAACAGTTTTGGCAATTTGTCTGACGAAATCCATATCATGTTCAACAACAATTAACGAATGTTTGCCCGCTAACGAATTTAATAATTCTGCTGTTTTATCCATTTCTTGAGTTGTCATTCCGGCAACAGGTTCATCAACTAATAATAGTTGAGGTTTTTGCATTAATAACATTCCTAATTCCAACCACTGTTTTTGTCCATGAGATAAAATAGCCGCATATTTATGACGCATGTCCATTAAACCGATTAGCAGAAGTATCTCATCTATTTGTTCTTGTTCTATCTTGTTAACTCGATGGCGAAGAGTATGCCAAACTGTTTTTTTCCCGGCATTTGCTATCATTAAATTGTCATTAACTGTTAAGGCTTCGAATACAGTCGGTTTTTGAAATTTGCGACCGATGCCGGCTTGGGAAATTTGTGGTTCATCCATAGTTAATAAATTAAGTTTTTGACCAAACCATGCTGTGCCTGCTTGTGGTTTTGTTTTACCAGTGATTACATCCATCATTGTCGTTTTACCTGCGCCATTAGGACCAATAATGCAGCGTAATTCACCCTGTTTAATATAAAGATTCAAATCATTAATCGCTTTAAAGTTATCAAAACTAACATTAATGCCTTCCAAGTAAAGAATAATACCTTTATTGGTATCCAAATCTGGTTGTGGTAGTGCTTCAAAGTCTTTAAGCAAAGGAGAGGCAGATTTTAATTTTTTATTTAAACTTTTTTTATTCATATATTTGCCTCCAATTGTTTTAGTTTGTATTTTTTAGATATAGTTAGATTGATTAAACCAACAATACCTTTTGGAAGAAATAAAGTAACTAATACAAACAGAAGGCCTAAAGCAAATAGCCATTGGTCAGGGAACCATACGGTGAAAAGTGATTTGCAATAATTAACTAAAAATGCACCAACAATAGCGCCATATAAAGTCGCTCGTCCGCCGACTGCAACCCAAACGACAATTTCGATTGAATTTAAAGGTAAAAATTCAATAGGTGTGATAATTCCTACTTGTGGCACATATAACGCTCCTGCAATACCAGCTAATACGGCTGAAAACGTAAAAACAGCTAATTTGATATTTTCAACTCGATATCCAACAAACCTAATGCGTGGTTCTGCATCTCGAATAGCAATAATTACTTTACCCAATTTACTTTTGATTAATTGATAACATATCAGATAACTAATAATGACAGCCATTAACGTGATAAGTAATAATGTTATCCGCATTCCGTTAGTGGTGATTGAAAAACCTAATAAATATTTAAAGTTAGTCAGACCATTATCACCCCCAAATCCCATCTCATTGAGTTGAAAAGCTAGCATTAATGCAAAGGTGAGTGCTTGTGTAATTATTGAAAGGTAAACCCCAGAAACACGGGAACGAAATGTCATATAACCGAATATAAAAGCTAATAATCCAGGTACTAGAATAATTAATAGCAAAGTAATTAAAAAATTATCTGATCCTTGCCAATACCAAGGTAAACTTTGCCAATTAATAAATGAGGCAAAATCAGGCAGAATGGTCGAACCATTTTCTCCCTGTACAGACAAATACATTCCCATCATATAGCCACCCAGTGCAAAAAAAGCACCGTGACCTAAACTTAAAATGCCTAAATATCCCCAAACTAAATCAACAGATAGTGCAAGCAAGGCATAACATAGATATTTACTGACTAAAATAATAGTCTGATTACCAACATAAAATAGGCTATTAGTTGGGAAAAAAAGATTAGCTATTACTAAATAACTGACTAATAAAGTTAGACAAAATAGAACATAACCGCCATTATCTTGTTTAAAATATTTTGTTAACATATTTACCCCTCTACAGCTCGACCGCGTTGTGGGAAAAGACCGCGAGGTCGTTTTTGAATAAACAGTACTAAACTAATCAGCACCACAATTTTAGCTAACATGGCTCCAGTAATTGGCTCTAAAAATTTATTGGCCAACCCTAAAATTAAGCCAGCAATTAATGTTCCCCATAAATTACCAACACCACCAAATACCACTACCATGAATGAATCAATGATATAATTTTGACCAAGATTTGGGCCAACATTGGTGATTTGTGAAAGAGCAACGCCTGCCAATCCAGCTATACCGGAACCAAGGCCAAAGGTTAGCGCATTTACCCAGCTGGCTTTAACGCCTAAACATCTTGCCATTAATGGATTCATCGAAATAGCTCTGACATTAAGTCCTAAAGCTGTTTTTTTCATAATCAATAACAAAATAATGAAAATGGTTAAGCTAAAACCAATAACATATAGCCGATTAATCGTGAGCGATAAAAAGTCATTGATCTGAATTGAACCTTGCATCCAACTCGGCGTGATTATTGCTTTATTTAACGGTGAAAATATTGTTCTGAATAACTGTTGTAATAATAGACTGATACCAAAAGTGGCTAATAAGGTTTCGAGAGGTCTACCATATAGATATCTAATAACGCTTATTTCTATTAACATTCCTACCGCACCGCATACCAAAAATGCAGCAGGGATAGAGAGAATTAACGCTATGCCGGGATAGTTAGGCAATAGTTGTTGCATCACGTATGTGGTATATGCGCCAATCATAATTAATTCACCATGCGCCATATTAATCACGCCCATAACCCCAAAGGTAATAGCGAGTCCAATGGCAGCAAGTACGAGTACTGCACCTAAACTAATACCAAAATAGACTTGTTCAGTTTTTTCATACATTGCTTTTTTTTGGGTTAATTTATCAAGTAGGTTTTGTGCCGTATCTTTGACTATTTGTGAATCATTGGTGGTAGTCAATTGTTGTAGTTTCTGAACAAAAATAGGGTTAGTCACCTGACTAAGTTGTGTCAGTAGAACCAAACATTCATTTTCATCGCAATTTGTCAGTTTTGCGAATGATAATGCTTCAAGTAATCGCTGTTTAACTTCACTATCTTGTTCTTGAGCTAACCTTTCAACAATGAAATTCATTTGTGATGGTGATTGAATATGTCCGAAAAGCTCTTTCGCTGCAATACGTCTTGTTGGAATAGTATTACTAGTTAGCTTCATTTGAAGTTGATATTCGGCAATTAATTGACGAATATTATTGTTAATCGCAATACGTTTAAACTTATTTTTAGGTACATCCAGTACTTGCTTGTTATTCCAATTAACAAATTGATTATCCTTTTTTATAACTAGTGTACTATTGGTCTCCAGCCAGTATAAGTTCCCCTCAACTAATGCATTGAAAAGAGGCTGTATTGTTGCATTATTTTCCTTAATCATGTCACTGATTAATTGTTGTTTTTCAGTTAGTGAACCTTTTGCTAGTTTTTGCTCAAAATGTTCTGGTAGTACTGCTGTTGCTAGATTGGCGATCATCCATAACAGACAAATCAATATTATTCTTTTCATTATTTATTCCTATGCTTCTGCTCGTCATATTGATTAACCAATGATCGGTTTTGTATTTTCATCTTTATTGCAGAGATGTGGTGAGATATAACTCACCATGCATAATTTTTTGGCTTCAAATGATTAATCTTTTAGGCAAACTTTTTTACTCACATCATATTTACCGCATGCTAATGGTGCTCGCCAATCAGCAATCATTGATTTAGAACTAGGTAAATAATCTGACCATTCATCACCAACAATAGTACCTGCTGACTTATATACCACTTCAAATTGACCATCGTTTTGAATTTCTCCAATCATAATAGGTTTAGTAATATGATGGTTTGGCATCATTACTGCATAACTACCAGATAAATTAGGTACTGTTACACCTATTAATGCATTTTGAACTGCGGTTGGATCATCGGTACCTGCTTTTTCTACCGCTTTTACCCACATATTAAATCCAATATATGTGGCTTCCATCGGGTCATTTGTTACCCGTTTATCACTTTTAGCAAAGCTATGCCAGTTATCTATAAATTCACTGTTTAAGTCAGTATCAAGTGATTGGAAATAATTCCATGCTGCTAAATGACCGACTAATGGAGCCGTATCAATACCTGATAATTCTTCCTCACCTACAGAAAAAGCAATGACCGGAAGTTGGTTTGCTGTAATACCTTGGTTAGATAATTCTTTATAAAAAGGAACATTGGCATCACCATTGATGGTTGATATCACGGCTGTCTTTTTACCTGTTGCGCCAAATTTTTTGATATCAGCAATAATAGATTGCCAATCAGAATGACTAAATGGGGTGTAATTAATCATTATGTCACTATTTTTCACACCATAATGGTCTTTAAGATAGGTTTCTAAAATTTTGTTAGTCGTTCTAGGATAAACATAATCAGTACCCACTAAAACCCAACGTTCAATATTAAATTCTTTCTTCAAATAATCTACAGCAGGAATGGCTTGTTGATTTGGTGCTGCGCCGGTATAGAAGATATTTTTTGAGGATTCTTCTCCTTCATATTGTACTGGGTAAAATAGAATACCGTTAAGTTCTTCAAAGATAGGTAATACCGATTTTCTTGATACCGATGTCCAACAGCCGAATACCGCTGATACTTTATCTTTTGCTAGTAGTTCTCGTGCTTTTTCGGAAAAAAGACTCCAATTTGATGCTGGATCGACGACCACTGCTTCTATTTGTTTACCTAACACACCACCTTTTTTATTTTGTTCATCTACCAGCATTAAAAGTGTATCTTTCAAAGTGCTTTCTGAAATTGCCATCGAGCCAGAAAGTGAATGCAATACACCAATTTTAATGGTATTTTCAGCCGCATAAATTAGATTAGTCGTGAATAAGCCAACAGCTAGACAAGTTAACTTAATGGATGTATTTAATTTGCTCATTATTGACATAGTAATACCTCTTTAAACATACAATTGGTGGTGATTTATTGTTATTTAAGGTAATGCAAAAGTTATGCCAAATAGATGATGAACTGTGTTTTTTATTTAATAAACTTATAGATACAATATTTTATACTAGCCATAGACGTTTACGTTGTAGGTTGACTATTGGTATTTTTAGCTTATAAACAATATGAATAAAAATAGATAACGCACTTTATTTGATCGAATGGTCTAAATTGGTGCAGATTAAATATGTCTTTTGACCTGAAGCTATAGTATTGATATGATTGATTAAAATGATATAAAGATGAAAGGTAATCAGATATGAATTACGCCAATAAACAACAACTATTAGATGAAATTAATAAAACAGCTAAGCTATTTATTGATGAATTCAGTGGATTAACCGAAGCGGAAAAAGATAAATTAATTGAAGGTGTTGATCGAACGCCAGCCCAGATGATTGCTTATCAATTAGGATGGTTAGATCTTGTTAAATCTTGGGATGATGCTGAACTTGCTGGGCAAACGCCTATATTGCCAGCGGAAGGATACAAATGGAATCAGTTAGGTGAATTATACCAACATTTTTATAAAATTTATCAAGATGATTCATTACAAGAACTGATCCAATTATTTAAACAGAAACTAGCTACT
The DNA here is from genome assembly GCF_016101145.1 of Gilliamella sp. W8145. Classification (NCBI taxonomy): domain Bacteria; kingdom Pseudomonadati; phylum Pseudomonadota; class Gammaproteobacteria; order Orbales; family Orbaceae; genus Gilliamella; species Gilliamella sp. W8145. Next base: position 1,613,583 of record NZ_JACFRC010000001.1, on the reverse strand, counting down.
TGGAATAGCTGGATTGAGTCATTAGATGATAATACGCTTTTTACTAAAGATGCTCGCAATTGGACTAAGCCTTATCCTTCAGCGTGGCCTGTGGCACGATTTATCCACATTAATTCAGTTGCACCATTTAAATCCTTTAGAACTAAAATCAGGAAATGGAAAAAACTAAATTCGCATTAGTAACATCATAACAATTTTTTAAAATGGACAGAAAAAATGGCCTTTTCAGAAACCGAACGCCAACAATTATTAGAATTAAAATTTGTTGGCACTAAAATTATTGAAAGACTTGAAGAGATGCAACTTGATTCTTTTGATAAATTACGCAATGCCTCGTTAGATGAAATTCTTAACAAAGGTGCTTTACTAACAGGATCATCATGTTGGAAAAATAGCCATCAAGCTAAAACAGCCATCCAAAATATTTTGGCTTTGGTTAATCAAAGCTAATTAATATTTGATTCTAACTAATTGCTAACTCTTTGTTTATTCTTATATGTATAGGGAACACATCCAACCGAGGCACCAAAAGCCCTAATTGGGCGGTTTATCCCTATGTATATAGGGAACACTCTAATTATAACTAATTGTTTTATAATTGAAATATACAGTCGTCATTTTTTACCGATTTTATTTGTTTAAATTTTAATCAATTTATTAGAAGATAGAATTATTACTTTTTAAATGTGGATTAAATTAATTAAGATAAAAACCTAATTCTTTAGTATAAAAGGAAGATTCTTTTTCTAACTTAATTAAAACAATTATTGCATTAGATCTATGTATTTGTTGTCTTAATTTTTCTAGATGTTGTTGATCAAGTTGTGGAATGTCATTTTTAACCCTAGCCCATTTAGATGCACTAATTGTAAGATGACTTTGTTCCCAAGCATACTCACTACTACTTGAGTAAGGCAGAATTTTATCTTCATGTTGATATGCTAAATAAAGATCAACATTATCCTTTGATAAACGGGTAGAAACTTCAATTTCCTTATCCCATTCACCATTGAATTGTTCACGGCTATAGCATTTATTAAAATTTAATGTGATACTTTTAGCTTGTGAGCTTTGGCCAAGTTGTTGTCCTAGTGCTTGATAAAAAGCTTCTTGTAAACCTTCTGGTGGTTCAAGATCATGGCGATAAACAGCTTCTATAAGTAGTCTCGCATCTTCAGGCATTGTTATAACACCTCTTTCACGTAAAACTCGTTGGGTAAACCATAAATAGGCATGATTAGCGTAAACATATTTAGTATTGCGAAATTCTGGATTATCTAGCCAATCTTCGCTTGGATCATCATCCCACGTTGGTGCAAAAACGGTCAATATTGGTTTGTTACGATCATCAATGGGACGATTTTGCTCTGTAGATGGTTTGATATTGCCTTGTTTATCGCGTACATGCCTTTGTAAACGTCCTGCACGTTGAATCAATAGATCAATAGGTGCAATGTCACTAATCATTTCGTCAAAATCAAGATCTAATGATTGCTCAATGACTTGAGTAGCAATAATAACCTTACCTGTACGAATTGTATGATTTGAAGTTTTCCCCGCCCATTCGATAGTTTTTTGCTCGATAGCCAAACGGTCACAATAAGCAAAACGACTATGAAATAGCAAAATTTGCTTAGTATCAAGATGCAAATTTTGTTGTATTTGTTGATATAAACTAATGGCATCAGCCACACTATTTTTTATCCAACAAATAATTTTTCCTTGCTCAATTGTACTCTTTATTTTTTCTATACCGGAATTGATATTATCAATCCAGTCAATCTTAACTTGTCGCTTTACTTCATCTCTTGTTTCTATTGCTTGTTCGACTAAGCTTTTTTGATTTAGTTGAGTAAATAAAGGAAAAGGTAAATCTGTATTAACTGTTAAAGATGATGATGTTGATGTTAATCCACTATAGAAGGCGTTAAGCAATTTTTCGCGCAGAAAAAATGGTAAAGTCGCAGTAAGAATAATTGCACTGCCACCTTGCGATGCATGATTATGCAATAATGATTCTAATAGTTTTACCATATAACTATCATAAGCATGAACTTCATCTAAAATAAGTAATTTATGACGCAACCCTAATAATCGCAAAGATTGATGTTTAAATGGCATTACAGCCATCAAAGCTTGATCCAACGTACCAACCCCAACTTCCGCCAGTAATGACTTTTTACGAGTATCGACAAACCATTCATTGCACTCGCTACTGGCTGAATTATCATTGTTGAGATATTTTTGCTGACTAATATTATCTAAATTAATTATTGTTTGAGTAAAAGTCGGATTCATGTAACTTGCACCATGAGCCAAAACCAGTGATGGATGGCTGTCGGCTTGATACAATTGGCCGTAGACCTCTGCCGTTCGTTGATAGATACCATTAGCGGTTGCTTGAGTAGGCATACCGATGTAAATACCGTGTGCTTTCCTGGCAGCCATTAATCGATGTGCCAAAATCATGGATGCTTCGGTTTTACCGGCACCGGTGACATCCTCCATAATAAATAATTCAGGTCCAATATTGGTTAGTTGGCAGGATAGTGCTTGTTGTTGTAGTGGTGTCGGTTTTTCTATAAATGGAAACAGGTTTTTAATACCATTAAAAGGAGTAATGGAGGACCTTTTAGGTAAAGTTGCTACGGCTTTTTCAGCATTAGCGAGTGCATAGTTTGCCCAATACTCTGATAACTCCATTGATTTTGAACAAAAAGGGAAAAATTGCTCATTGGAACCTAACCAATCGCTAATAACGGTTATGGCTGCGATTAACCAGCTCAGTTTGCTGAGAATTTTGCGAAATTTTTTATCAAAAAAACTAGTGTGGTAGCCAGCTAACCGATTATCTACAATAAACAACTTATTAATTGCTTTAATATAATCTAAAGATGCATGTTTATCTTGTGAATTAAATGCTAAGTTGCCTTTGGGATCTAAGATTGGTGGCTTGCCATGGTGGCCGGTCATGATTAATAACCAAATATTATATATTTGGTCAATATTATAATTGTAATGTTCTAATTGGATTTCTGATTCTTGCATTAAATAATTCTTCCATAACCAGTGTCCAAGAGAATCATGTCGAGTTAAATAACTTTTGGCAGGATCTGGGGCGACGAGATGGGGATTATTGTGTTTGAATAATTGCTGAAATCCATTAGCGAATTTGCCAATATCATGCCAAGCTAGAAAATAGGCGAACCAAAGGGCTGCTGTTTCAGTCTCATTTGATGAAAAACCAATCTGCTCAAATAGCTCTGCAGAATTAAAATGATTGTTTTTTACTATATGATATCCACAAGCTGCAACATCTAAATTGTGGTAGGCTAAAAGGTGATAATTATCTGACTGATCGCCTTGTTGGCATTTTCCCCAATATTTGTAGAATGATTCAAGCATTAAAACGGATATCCTTATTTTAGATGATTAACTGGTTGGAATATTTAGCTTAGTATCATTAATGATTCTAAAATAATAAAAGAATATTGATTAAATTGCTAAATTTTTATACTAAAAAACCCCGTTCCTCAAAATTTTTTTATTATGAATCATGACGATTTATTCTTATCTAGTTAAAAATTTGTTTTTATAAAAGAATATATCTTAAACAAATATTGATAACAATTAATGTTATAATCGCTGTTCATTATTAAGTTTATTAATAAGGTTTTGCTCATTCGCTGGAAGTTTGGCAAAATAGTTAACTTACTATGTTATTTAGCGTATTCTAAATTGTTTGAAATTTTTAATACTCAATAGGGTAAAATCTTATTTTGATAAATTGTTGATAAAACAGGAACTAAATTAGGATGATTAGTCAAAGAAAAAAAAATATCGAAAAGTTATTCATCTCAAGCTGTTTGAGTGGATTATTATTTTGTTCAATGACTGTCTATGCCGAAGAAAAACCAAATGTCACTTTGCTGTCAGATACACCGCTACAAGCTAACCCATCAACTGAGACCATTGAATCCCAGCCGATTGACAGCATTGAACCGAATCAACCAACCGAGCATATTTACCATAAAACCATTTTTTCGTTATTGGGTGATCCGAAATATCCTGAAAATTTTGACCATCTAGAATATGTGAATCCCAATGCCCCTAAAGGAGGGATTATCAAACTACATGAAATAGGTACCTTTGATAATTTTAACCGTTTTGCTAGTCGTGGCGCACCTGAACACAATTCTGGTTCGTTATATGATTCTCTTTTTACCTCAACAGCCGATGATATTTCCAGCTTTTATCCACTGATAGCAACTTCAATTACTTATTCTGATAGTTATCGTTGGGCAGAAGTCTCGATTAATCCTAATGCACGATTTCAGGATGGTAAGCCAATAACCGCATATGACGTGGAATTTACTTTTCATAAATTTATGACCGAAGGTGTTTCACAATATCGAGTTTATAACAAAGGGATAAATGTTAAAGCGATAGATGATTATCGGGTTAGGGTGGAATTGCCTGAAACCGATCGTGAAAAATTACTTTCTTTTGTCGGTAGTATGCGTGTTATTCCTAAACATTTTTGGCAAGATCATAATTTTTCTGAGCCGTTAAGTACTCCTCCTATTGGCAGTGGTCCTTATTATATTAGTGATTATAAAATGGGGCAGTATGTAGTTTATAAGCGTAATCCTGACTATTGGGCAAAAGATTTACCTGTTAATAAAGGTTTAGATAATTTTGATGAAAAACGTATCGATTATTATATGGATACGAGTATAGCTTTAGAGGCGTTTAAAGCTGGAGAATACGATTTCCGCGGTGAAGGGCAACCGAAAAACTGGTTTACTCAATATCAAGGAAAATACTTTGATTCAAAGGATATCATAAAGCAAGAAAAAAACGTCGAAACCGCTGTAGATACTAAATGGTTAGCGTTTAATTTGCAGAAAGATCTTTTTAGAGATGTTAGAGTTCGTCAAGCAATAACCTTAGCTTTTGATTTTGAATGGCTTAATCACGCCTTTTATTATGATAGTTATAAAAGACCGTTTAGTTTTTTTGAAAATACTATTTATGCTGCAAAAGGTAAACCTAGTGAACAAGAACTTAAATGGTTAACACCATATAAAGATATTATTCCCGAGCAAGCTTTTGATGAAGCCTACACTATTTCGAAAAGTGATGGACAAGGTTTTAACCGAAATAACTTATTAACTGCAGCTAAATTATTAGAAGAAGCGGGTTGGATCATTAAAGATGGTAACTTAATTAATGCTAAAACTGAGCAACCTTTTGCGTTTGAATTGTTGACTTATCTAGGTGATGATATTAAATATGCGATTCCATTTCAGCAAAATTTAGCCCGTTTAGGGATTACAATGAAAATAACTTCATTAGATTATGCCCAATTGACGCGCAGAATGCGTGAGCGTGATTATGACATGATGCCACGTAATTATAGTGCAATAGACTATCCATCTTCAGATTTAATGATTTTTTGGGGAAGTGAATATTTAAATTCTTCTTATAATGGTTCAGGATTACATAATCAGGCAATTGATTCGATTATTGCTGAAATAATCAAAAATGTAGGTAATCAAAGTGAGTTAATTTCACTAGGAAGAGCGCTCGATCGTATTTTAACTCAAGAATATCCGATGATTCCAATGTGGTATAACAGCAAAACTTATTATGCATATTGGAACAAGTTTGGGCAACCAGCCATACAGCCAACTTATGCAATAGGTATTGATAGCTGGTGGTATGATGCAAACAAAGCAGCTAGTTTGACAAAGAATAGAGTACGTTAATATGTTGAATTATTTTATCCGTCGATTATTGCTAATTATACCAACCTTATTAATCATTTTGACTATCAACTTTTTTATTGTGCAAATTGCACCAGGTGGCCCCGTCGATCAAGCTTTAGCTATGATAGAGAATGGCCCTCAAGCAGGGCAAGTATTGCTGCCTGGCAGTGAAAATAGCCCTGCTAAGTTGACCGAACCAAAAAATGAATCAAATTATCGTGGTGCACGCGGTTTAGATCCAGAAATTGTGGCAATGATTGAAAAACAGTATGGATTTGATAAACCGCTTTGGGAACGCTACATCAATACGTTAAAGCAATATATCCAGTTTGATTTTGGTAACAGTTTTTTTAAAAGTGAATCAGTATTAAGTTTAATTGCAAAAAGTTTACCTGTTTCTATTTCATTGGGATTATGGAGTACATTAATCATTTATTTAATCTCAATCCCATTAGGGATTCGTAAAGCGGTTAAAGATGGTTCAAGATTTGATTTTTGGTCAAGTACGTTAATTATCATTGGTTATGCAATACCTGCTTTTTTATTAGCCGTATTATTAATTGTTTTGTTTGCAGGTGGCAGTTATTGGGATATTTTCCCGCTGCGCGGATTGATTTCTAATAATTTTGAACAATTAGATTTTTGGGGCAAAGTAAAAGATTATGCATGGCATATTTGCTTACCGACTATCGCTATGGTAGTAAGTGGTTTTGCCACACTAACCATGTTAACCAAAAACTCATTCTTAGATGAGATTCGTAAACAATATGTTGTCACTGCCAGAGCGAAAGGGTTAAGTGAAAGGCAAATTCTGTATAAGCATGTTTTTCGTAATGCGACCTTGCTTATTGTATCGGGTTTTCCTGCTGCATTTGTTGGCATTTTATTTACCGGTTCCGTTTTGATTGAAGCTATTTTTTCGCTTAATGGATTGGGTCTTCTCGGTTATGAAGCAATTATTCAGCGTGATTACCCGGTTATTTTTGGTTCATTGTATATATTTACATTGATTGGGCTTATTACCAAACTCTTATCAGATTTATCTTATATGATAATCGATCCACGTATTGACTTTGAGGCTCGCAACTGATGACTACGCACTATTCAATTAATCAGCTACGTTGGCAACGATTTAAACGCAATCGACGTGGGTATTATTCATTATGGTTATTTTCAATATTATTTATAATCAGCCTATTTTCTGATTTTATATTTAATGATCGACCAATATTTATCAAGTATCAAAATAACTATTATTCGCCAATATTCCATTTTTATCCGGAAACTGAATTTGGTGGGCAATTTCAAACACAAACTAATTATTTAGATCCAGCGGTACAAAATAAGATTGAGTCTGATGGTTGGATACTTTGGCCTCCATTTCGTTATACTCATAATACTGTGATTCATGATACAACCAGCACGTTTCCTACACCACCATCAAAAAACCATTTGCTCGGCACCACCGATGCTGGATTTGATGTTTTAGCAAACATTGCCTATGGTTTTAGAGTATCAATGTTTTTTGCTTTGTTTCTTACCTTTTTTACCTCCATTATCGGCGTGCTAATTGGCGCGATTCAAGGTTATTATGGTGGAAAAGTTGATCTATTAGGACAACGATTTATTGAGATTTGGAGTGGTTTACCTGAGTTATTTGTGATAATTCTGCTTGCCAGTATTTTACCGCTTAATTTTTGGTGGCTATTAGGTATTACGGTGTTATTTGGCTGGATGGCATTGGTCGGTGTTGTTCGAGCAGAATTCTTCCGAACCCGTAACTTCGATTATATTCGAGCCGCTAAAGCTATGGGCGTAAGCGATAGTAAAATTATGTTACGACATATGCTACCAAATGCGATGGTGGCAACATTAACATTTTTACCATTTATTCTTTGTGGTTCAATTTCAACACTAACGGCACTTGATTTTCTTGGCTTTGGTTTACCAATCGATTCACCATCTTTAGGGCGATTATTACTACAAGGCAAAAATAATTTGCAAGCGCCTTGGTTAGGAATTAGTTCTTTTTTAGTTATTTCCATCTTATTGTCACTGTTAATATTTATTGGTGAAGCAATTAGAGATGCATTCGATCCAAACAAAGGAGTATATAAATGAGTTCTCCTTTATTATCTATCATTGATTTAAGTATTGCCTTTAAAACTGGCCAGCATTCACAAAATCAAGTTGTTGACGCTATTAGTTTTGATATTAATGAACAAGAAACAGTGGCATTAGTCGGTGAGTCAGGCTCAGGGAAAAGTGTAACAGCACTGTCAATATTGAGGCTGTTATCAAAAGAGCGAGTGATTTATCCTTCAGGAGATATTATTTTTGAAGATAAATCATTATTACATGCCTCTGAAAAAGAATTGCGTAAAATTCGCGGTAATGAAATTAGTATGATATTTCAAGAGCCAATGGTATCACTTAATCCATTGCATACCGTTGAAAAACAACTTTATGAAGTCTTATCTTTACATCGGGGTATGCGACGTAATGTGGCTCGAGGTGAAATCTTACAATATCTCGATCGGGTTGGCATTAAAGATCCTAAAAGCAAACTGGCTTCTTATCCTCATCAGTTATCTGGTGGTGAAAGGCAACGAGTAATGATTGCCATGGCCATTTTAACTCATCCAAAATTATTAATTGCTGATGAACCAACTACTGCTTTAGATGTTTCTGTTCAAGGACAAATTATTGAACTACTCAAAGAGCTCAAAAAAGAGCTTAATATGAGCATGTTATTTATTTCACATAATTTGGGCATAGTAAAAAAATTGGCAGATAAAGTAGCGGTAATGCGAGATGGCCAAATTGTTGAATTCAATAATAAACAACGTATCTTTTTGCGTCCACAGCATGAATATACTCAAACATTATTAAATTCTCAGCCTAGTGGTGAACCGGTTCCTTTACCTGATACTCCCGGTATATTGCTGAATGTGAATCATCTTAATGTTGAGGTCGTCACTCAAAAACGATTATTTAGCAGCAAAAAGAAAAAAATTGTTGATAATATTGGTTTTGCGGTACATCAAGGTGAGACAGTTGGTATTGTTGGGGAGTCAGGCTCAGGTAAAAGTACCACCGCACTGGCTATTTTACGTTTAATCAAATCAAAAGGTGATATCCTATTTGATAGCCATCCTATCCAGAATTTATCTGGTAAGAAGTTATTACCATTCCGTAGCCGAATTCAGGTTGTATTTCAAGATCCCTTTTCATCACTTAATCCGCGCTTTAATGTTGAGCAAGTTATCAGTGAAGGTCTAATGACACATAAAAAATTGACTAAAGCTGAGCAAGAACAAGCGGTAATTGATATTATGCTAGAGGTTGGTTTGGACCCTGAAATGCGTTTTCGTTATCCAAATGAGTTTTCTGGTGGACAACGGCAAAGAATAGCGATTGCTAGAGCTTTAATATTGCAACCGGAGCTATTAATTTTAGATGAGCCAACGTCATCTTTAGATCATACAATTCAAAAGCAGATAATTAATTTACTTAAATCATTGCAAGAGAAACATCATTTTAGCTATCTGTTTATTAGCCATGATCTTGCGTTAGTCTATTCAATATGTCATCAGATTGTAGTTATGAAAGACGGTAAAATTGTTGAACAAGGTTCACGAGAAAAAGTGTTTTATACGCCGGAATCAGAGTACACTAAAGTTTTACTATCATTTTTAGATAAAACACCGAGAAAAGCGACTAAGACGTTAATTCATGCGGATATTATCGAAAAAACTCAAAAAACAGGATCATCTGAAAATGTAGAAAAAGATGGACAGTCTGATGAAAAACAACAAGCTCAGCAAGAGCATAAACAAGAACAAAAGGTTAATTGGGAAGACGCATTATTAATGCGAAAAAAATAAATGTACAACTTTGTGGCTTAGCTATAAACCACTATTAAATATTTAGTTTAGTAAACGAGTTAACAGGTTCATTATGCAAAAAAATATATTCCATTTTTTAACCGTTTCATGTTTATCATTTATCTCAATAAATGCAATGGCATTGACGTGTTCAGATAATCCCGAACAAAATAAAGTAGAGGCAAATAACTATATTTTTAAAATATTAGACTTTATTGATTCAACAGCTAAAGGGATTAAGCAAGAAGTGAGAACTTCAACCATTACATCAGATACTGGTACGATACGTTCAATTGTCAAACATAGTTTAAATTATGATCCAAATGGTTTGATTACAGAAAGTCATTACGATCTTTATTCCGGTGATAATGAAAAACTCTATTCTGAACATCTACAAAAAAACGAATCTGGCTGGCAAAATGTGATTGAGGATATTGAGGATGAAACAAGGAGCACCACTCAATTCAAAATCGATACACAAGGTAGAGTTATTGCCTCTGAACAGATAAAACAAGCGCCCGATTTTACCTTTATTGAGAATGATAGTTATCAATTTGATAATAACAATTGTTTAATTAATAAAAATGTGCAATGGCAGCTAAAAGAGTTGGATGCTAATGGCCAAGTAGTAGGGACAGAGCAAAAAGGTGCTTCGATTTATGCGTTTGGTTATCAAAATCGCCATTTAGCAAAAGTATCGGCGCAATATAGTAATAAAACTAAAAATGAAAGCGATTTTTCTTACCAATATGATGATAAAAATCGATTAAATACAATCCAATCGACTTATTCAATAGTTGGAAAAAATACAACTTATTACATGACTGAATTTTTAACTTTTAATGAGAAAAATGATTGGCTGAGTGCAACACAATCAAAACAAAATAGAAAAAACAAACAAACTAATATAGTTCGGCAGATTACTTATTATTAATCAATTAAACATGGCGTTATCACAAGTGAACTCGATAACGCCAATGAATAAACATCACTCTAGTTTTATCTTACAAATAAAATATAAATCGCATGAGCTGTCCATGCTAACGCTAAACCATACGTAAGTAGCTTTTCTCGCTTTGGATAGATATTAAATTGATGTAACAAAGTTAGAATCTGTTGCAATCCACACCAAATTGGTAGTGAAATCATTAAGCACAAAAATAATTTTCCTAATTCAGTATTGGCTAACTTTAAAATATATGAACGCGTTATTGCGTCACCAAAAGGAATGATAAACGTAACAATGATTAATACCACTGGTGCGAAAATAGCTGCCCAAAGTCCACCTAAAGCAAATAATCCTTTTGCCACTTTTGAGTCAGACTGTATTGGTTGAGTTTCTTGATTTTTCATTGATCAAATACCACTTATTTAATTATCAATAATAGTAAGCAATATGAAAGTAAAATTGTGACACCCCATAAGCCAATAATAAGTAAATATCCTTGTTTCTTTTTATGAATATTTTGCTTAAAAATAATCTTTGGCATTAACCTAAACCAGTTTATTGAATGAAATAAAGCGAGTAGTAATGCAATACAGTTTAGCACTACAACAACTGGGCTTTGTAAGAAAAAAATAAAACGATAAAACTCATCTTGTCCCATTTTATTTGTATACATACAGATAACACCATACATCAACACCAAACTAACCCAAATCATGGAAAAAGGTGTTAATTTATCAATGATTGACAGAAACAACGGCTGTTTTGTCTGTAACGATGTGATCTCGGACTGTGTACCAGCATTGTTATTATTTAAATCATTATTTGCTGGATAATTATCATTATTCTTCTTAATCATAACTTTCTCAATGTGAGTAACATTATTATGTAATTAACGTTTCTAGGGGTGAATGTTTAATGTTGTATTATAAACATTAACTGATTCAAATCGTCAAATTAAAGTCCTGCATAATATCGGTTTTTAAGGTAATAACACTAGGCAGAAAGTGCGTTGAAATGGTTTACATGATATTGCAAATGTGATTAATTAGTAAATTATTTGCTAGTAACAAATAACTTATAATCAATTAAGTATGAGCCTATTGGTGTTTCTTTAACTCTTACTTGAGCTTTAGTACCATATTTGATTTTGTCATTTAAATTTATACATAGAAAAAAGAAATAATTGTTATCTTTATCAAGAATCTTTAAACCATTTTTACAATGCCCATGTTTACCTCTACTTGGCCCTGGTGCGGTAATTTTATATTCAGTGGTATAAATTTTAGATTCAGTAGGATAGAAATAAATAATATCTATTGGTATACCTAAAAAAATTAGGAGATTAAAAGAAAAAATCATAAAAGCACGTGCAAGGTACTGTTTAATTCGTTCTAAAAATGGTTTTTTCAACATTTTTTTTCTAGAAAAAGCGAGAAGAAAACTAAGCATGATGGCTACAGAAAAAAATGAAAATTCAATTTTAGGGAAGATAATAGTTCTTTGGTGTACTCGCAAAGCAAAAAGAATATTAAGAATAAACAAGAGTGCCACTGAAAGCTGTACTATTGCTGTTATATTTTTCTTTAATACAACTTTTTTTAATAGATCTTGATTATAATTTTTAAAGTTTTGTGGCATATAAGATCTCTATCATCTCTTCTTAATAAAGTTTATTTTTACTATATCATTAATAGCTAATTTTTAGCTAAACTAAAATAATTATTAAAAATAGCGTACAATACTCAATATTAATCATCAATTCATTATCAATCATTTAGGAATTTTGTATGACAGGTAAATTTATTGTCATCGAAGGTTTAGAAGGTGCAGGCAAAACAACAGCCATCAATACTGTTGCACGTATTTTAAAACAACATCATATTGCTGATTTACAATTTACTCGCGAACCTGGCGGTACTCCAATTGCAGAAGCATTACGAAATATTATTAAAAATGGTTTAGATAATGAACCGCTAACCGATAAAGCGGAATTGCTAATGCTTTATGCTGCTCGTATACAATTGGTTGATAATGTAATTAAACCGGCATTAAAAATGGGGAAATGGGTTATTGGTGATCGGCATGATTTATCAACTCAAGCTTATCAAGGTGGTGGGCGACAGATCGATAAGGTTTTTATTGAAACATTACAAGCTCAGGTTTTGGGTAATTTTAAACCTGATTTAACCTTGTACTTAGATATTGTGCCAGAACTCGGTTTAATGCGGGCCAAATCTCGCGGGCAGCTTGATCGCATTGAACAACAATCATTACCGTTCTTTGAGCGTATTCGTCAGCGTTATTTACAACTAGCTGAGCGTGATAATACTATTGTTACCATCGATGCCAATAAATCTATAGAAGAAGTGACAGCTCAAATTGAAACTGTTTTGAATTCATGGCTAATAAATTAGGTTTTAGTTTTATGATTTTTAATAAATATCCTTGGCTTGCATTACCTTTTCAGCAACTTGCTGATACGATTGTTAATAATCGGGCACATCATGCCATGTTAATTAATTATATTCAGGGAAGTGGTGAAGAGGAATTGATAAATCTACTGGTAAATCGATTAATTTGTCAATCTTCACAACAATCAGAGCCTTGTGGTAATTGCCATAATTGCCAGTTGTTTTTATCTCAGCATCATCCTGATTATTACGTCATTACACATGAGCAAGGTAAACAATCAATTGGTATTGATCAAATACGTAGTATTTCGACTAAAGTTTATGAAAAATCACAGCAAGGTGGCAATAAAATAATTTGGATCAAACATGCGGCTTCAATGACGGAAGCGGCAGCTAATGCATTGCTAAAAACATTAGAAGAGCCACCAGAAAATACCTATTTTATTTTGAGTGATGAGCATAATAGCCAATTTTTACCCACGATTCACAGTCGTTGTTTTTGTTATTTTTTACCTATTCCAAAATTAGAACAATCTATTGATTGGTTAAAAAAACAACACAATCACCTATACAGCGATAATGAGCTTGCCACTGCATTATTATTGAGCGAAAATGCGCCACTAAATGCAGCAATATTACTTCAGCCTGAAAAATGGCAGCAGAGAAAATCATTTTGTGAAAATTTATTAGAAATCTTACCGCAAAATAATTTTTGGCAATTAGCAAAAACTTTTAATCATGAAGGTTTTTTTGAGCACATTATTTGGTTTTGTGCATTGTTAAGCGATGCCTTAAAAGCCAAACAAAAAGTAGGTCGATACATAGTTAATCGCGATCAAGTGCCTTTAGTCAGGCTACTTGCGACAAAAAATAATGATGAAATAGCTTCGTTGTATCAAATTTGGTTACAAGCGAGGAATTTATTGTTATCGGTCACTGGATTAAATAAAGAATTGATTATCTATAATGCTTTAGCTCAATCACAACTAATTGGCTATCAGCAGCAGAATTAAGAGAGTAATAATATAGAAATAAAGTTTTGGTCAACGGTATATTTACAGATGAAAGGATTGCAGTGAGTTATTTATCGATTGAATTTGGTCTAATTTTTGTGGGTTTCTTTGCGATATATTGGGCTTTTAGATTATTACCAAAATTTCAGAATATATTACTTTTGATTTCAAGTTATCTTATTGTTAGTAGTTATAGTTTGCAGTTTGCTGTTATCCTTTTTATTTATACCTGTGCGATATATTTTGTTTCTGTGATGATTGCTGGTTCCAAACATCATGCTAAGCGATGGTTGATATTAGGATTGGTTGCGGCAATCATCAATTTAGCATTATTTAAATATTTTGATTTTTTTCGGTATGAGTTACAGTCATTATGTAATTATTTAAACTTATCAATTTTAATACCTGTTGTTACGGTTCTTATTCCAATAGGCATTTCATTTTATACTTTCCATTCTGTAAGTTATTTAGTATCAATTAAAAAAAGAGAATTACCGGTAGCGAGATTTAGGGATTTTGCTTTGTTTTTAGCTTTTTTCCCCAGTTTAATTGCCGGTCCAATCAATCGAGCAAAAACGTTTCTACCTCAAATAGCAGTAAGTCAACCTAGAGATATTTTAGAACCCTTTCGCGCTTTTACATTAATTATTTTAGCCGTCATAAAAGTTTATTGTCTGGGCGGATTAATTAGTGAAAATTGGGTAACGCCAATTTTTTCAAACCCTTTAGAATATAGCGTTATTGATTTATTAGTTGGCTTATATGCTTATGCTATGCAAATTTATCTTAACTTTTCTGGTTATACTGACTTAGTGACAGGAATTGCGCTTTTATTAGGTTTCCGGCTGCCGATTAACTTCAATTTTCCTTATTTAGCCTCTAATTTACGTGAGTTTTGGGATCGCTGGCATATTAGTTTATCTCATTGGATTAGAGATTATATTTATATTCCTTTAGGTGGTAGTCGTCGTGGTTTTGTTCGCACTCAAATTAATGTGATGTTAGCTATGTTACT
Organism: Gilliamella sp. W8145; assembly: GCF_016101145.1. Taxonomy (NCBI): domain Bacteria; kingdom Pseudomonadati; phylum Pseudomonadota; class Gammaproteobacteria; order Orbales; family Orbaceae; genus Gilliamella; species Gilliamella sp. W8145. The sequence goes on along the minus strand of NZ_JACFRC010000001.1, from coordinate 1,598,537 downwards.
GTCTGGATTATGGCATGGAGCAGGGATTAATTTTATTATTTGGGGCGCTTGTCACGGTATAGGCATTGTCTTTCTTAATATTTTAGACCGTTGTATAGGTCGAGGATGGATAACGCAACGTTCGCCAATTGTTGCACGATTATTAACTTGGCACTATGTCTGTTTTACCTGGCTATTTTTCTGTTGTGAGAGCTTCACTGATGCATTAGATTACCTATATGCTTTATGCCACAATTTTACCGTAGATTCACATTATATCGGGGCATTTATAAGTATAGGTATCGTATTTTTTATATATCCAATATGTAAAAATATTCCTACTTGGAGTGCGTTACAATTTAGTAAAATAAATAGTATTTACCTGCCAGTCTTTTTTATCCTTATATTATGGCTAACAATCTATTTAGCACCTTCTGGTGTACCAAATTTTATTTATGCTAATTTTTGATTATGATGAAAAATTAAAATGACATACAAAAAAACATTTTCGAAAAATAGAAGAAATACGTCTAAAAAAATTAGGCCACAAAATCAAGTGTTGAAAAATAATAGTTTTAATAATAAGAGAACTAAAAACAATTTTAAAAAATCAGATTGTTTACTAGATAAGCAAGATACGCTTTCTGCAAAAAAAATTTTTTTCCTATTATTTATTACCGGTATTGCATTAATTGCAATTTATCACCGATCAATTTTAATCTATTGGCAACAAACTTATCATTCCGATCTTTTTAATTCAGAAAGTGTTACTCAAGACTTCATAAAAGAAGATTCTGACGAACCTATAGATGAAATTTTATTAGGATCTCAAACAACAACCGTTGAACAGAATGATAACTTAAAAGATGTTAATATTCATTTGGTTAAAGATGTTCTAATTATTTCACAACCAGATGTTGTTAAAATAAACAATACGACTAAACAACAAATACATAATCAATCCATTCCTAATAATAAAGATGTTACTCAATCAAAAAATCAGCCAAATGAGCTAGTAAACAATCAAGCATCTTTATTAACTGATATTGAAACACCTAAAGTGCCAAAACATGATATCCCATTAATTCATGAACCATTACCAATAGTATTAACCGAAAATGATAAGGTCTTTTTTGCCGGTGATTCATTAATGCAAGGCGTTGCACCATATGTTAAAAAAATGTTATTCAAACAATATAAAATAGAAAGCATTGATCTTAGTAAACAAAGCACGGGACTTGCTTACCCAAAAGCCTTTAATTGGCCAAAAACAATTAGTGATAACTTAATTACCGATCCTTCTATTAAATTACTTGTGGTATTTCTGGGGCCTAATGACCCGTGGGATTTTCCCTTAAAAGGATACCCTAAATACGTTAAATTCAAATCACCTATATGGGAAGAAGAATACCGTTTGCGTATAGCTGCTATTTTAAATAGTGCTTATGAGCATGATGTACAAGTCCTTTGGCTAGCAGCTCCTTGTATGCGTAAACCGAAACTCAATGAAGGCATGGTGTATTTAAATATGTTGTATCAATCTGAAATAGAAAAAGTACAACAACATTTTTTAACTACTAATCAGTTATTAGGTTGTACTTATGAGAATTTTACAAGTTTTGTTGAATCCGATAAAGGAAAAATAAAAGTAAGGGTTGATGATGGCGTCCATTTTACCACCACCGGCCAGAAAATTTTAGCCACGGCTATTATGGAAAAAATCATTTTTAAACAATTAGAGGACAATGATAGTGATTAAACTTTTAAAGTATATTCTTACTGTAATGATTGTCACTGTTTCTGTTGGTTGCAGTGTCGCTGAAAGTAGAACAAGTGCACTATCCGGTATTGTTGACTTTGGCGATCCCAATAGCAAACAATTTATCCAACGATTAAACTCATTGTCCAAAAATACAAATAGTAATCAAGTAGTGAATATCACTCAACTTGGCGATTCTCACTCTGCAGCAGATTTTTTTACTGGTGAATTTCGAACTTTGATACAACAAAAATATGGTAATGCAGGGATTGGCTGGGTCACTCCGGTTGCGATAAAAGGTCAAAGCCATGCAGGGGTAAGTTGGAAAGTAAAAAACTGGAATGTATTAAGTAGCCGTACATTAAGTAATTTAGATTTCCCGATGGGAGGATTTATTGCTAAGCCAACCAAAGATGTAGCGACTATACAGCTGATACCTAAAAATGCAGGCAACAAAAATTGGCGAGTACAATTAACCGTTAAAGTTTTAAAAAATAGTCCTAATTTGTTGAATATTTATGATGCTAATGATAAAAAAATAGATATTAGCTATTCATCCAAAAGTAATGTCTGGCAGACAATATCTTTTATCACTAAAGCACCTTTTTCTATCAAAGCAACTAACGATATTGAAATAGGTGGTATATGGTTAACTCGTTACCAACAATCTGGCGTTGTTGTCTCTTCGATTGCAACTAATGGTGCCAAACAGACAATATGGCAGAAGTGGGGCCCTAACTGGTTAAATGAATTATCGGCATCAAAAAGTGATTTGATTATTCTTGAATATGGTACAAATGAAAGTTTTGATGAAACTTTAGATGCGAATGCTTATCGTAAAAACTTGGTGAAAAATATTCGTCAAATTCGCAAATCCTCACCAAATTCGGTAATATTATTAATGACGCCACCAGATACAATGTTAAATGAAAAGAATTTTCCAAAGTCTTTTGCTAAAGTAATGAGTATCCAAAAACAAGTTGCTAAGTCAGAGAAAACGCTATTTTGGGATTGGCAACTGGCTATGGGCGGCCCTCATTCTATTAAAGATTGGCGTAGGCGAGGCCTTGCTCGTCCAGATTTAGTACATCAAACATTACAAGGTTATAAAGAAAGTGCTCGTATATTCTATGCTGATTTAAGTGAATTTATTAAAAAGAATAGTTAAAAATTTATAATTAAAAGGAATAACTAAGTTATGTCATCTCCAATTATTGTTGCTGTTGATTTTTCTGATACAAAGTCCGCATGGAATTTTATTGATAAAGTTGAACCTAAAGATTGTCGCCTTAAAATCGGTAAAGAATTATTTACTCATGCTGGTCCTGATTTTATTAAACAGATACAACAAAAAGGTTTCGATATTTTTTTAGATCTCAAATTTCATGATATTCCTAATACGGTAGCCAAAGCGGTAGCTGCTGCTGCTGAGTTAGGTGTCTGGATGACAAATGTTCACGCCAGTGGTGGGATTCGTATGATGGAGGCGGCAAAAGATGCCCTTTACCAATATGGAAAAGATGCACCTTTATTAATTGCGGTCACTGTACTAACGAGTATGGAATCTTCAGATCTTAAAGAAATTGGTATTGAGGTATCGCCATTAGAACAAGCAACTCGTTTAGCATTATTGGCCAAAAACTGCGGACTTGATGGTGTAGTTTGTTCAGCTAAAGAAGTACAGAGCTTTAGAACGCGACTTGGTAGTGATTTTAAATTGGTGACACCAGGTATCCGTCCGGCCGGTTCTACACCTGATGATCAGCGACGAATTATGACACCACAACGAGCGCAAGCAGCTGGTGCAGATTATTTAGTCATAGGTCGTCCTATAACGCAAGCGGATGATCCAAGCAAAGCATTACAAACTATTTTATCAACACTTGATTCATCTAAGAGCAATTAGTATGTCAGATAATCCAATTGTTTATTCAACTGAGCATGGTCGAATAACACCTAAAAAAGCCACTAAGCCTCGTCCTAAAGGTGATGGTATTATTCGTATTTCACGTCAGACATCGGGCCGAAAAGGAAAGGGTGTTTGTGTGATTGATGGTTTTGACTTAGATGATGGCCAATTACAGCAATTAGCCGTCGATCTTAAAAAACGTTGTGGTTGTGGCGGTTCGGTTAAGGATGGAAAAATTGAGATTCAAGGTGATAAACGCGATCTATTAAAATCACTAATAGAAGATAAAGGATTTAAAGTTAAACTTGCTGGAGGTTAGTAACCAGAAAATAATACCCTTTTAAAAAAGGGTATTATTTGAAAAGAAATTAATTAGAACGGTAACCACGCATTTTTTTACTGATGTCACGACGTTCCTTAGAAATTTCAGCATTTTTGATGATGTAATCATCAACACGATCATCGTAATCGCTCTTCATGTTGGCAATAATAGCTTGAAGCTCTTCGTAAGTCATATCAGGTTTAATATAATCACTTAAATTTTCAAGTAATAATACGCGCTTTTGGTTGTCACGAATTTTCTTCTCGTTATCTGAGATTTCGCGTTTTAATTTGTTTAAACGACGTGACAAACGAATGTATTCAAGAACATCTTGAAATGATGGTGCGGCTGATTTTTCCTTGTCCATCTATAACCCCTTATTTCTGAAAAAATGAAAAACAATTATTCTTTAATTATATACCAATAATTTTTTGTGGTCATATTAAATATAGTTTTATTGTTAAATGTTATAGTTAAAAATTAATTTTGATGATTATTTTTGTTTTGTCTGAACTTTTTTAAAGTTTGGTTGTATATTATTTTTAAGTAATATCAAAAATTTTATTGAATTGCGGATAAATTGATATAAAAGCAAAAACAAGTATTAAGAATTATTGCAAAGTATTATACAATACGTCGTTAATTATAGAGTACCGAATGAGAGAATCATAATGAGCTGGATTGAAAAAATTCTGAGTAAAAATAATATATCGTCAGATCATAAAAAGGCGAATATTCCAGGTGGTGTTTGGACTAAATGTAGCAATTGTGAGCAGGTCATTTATCAAGCTGAACTTGACCGAAACTTAGAGGTCTGTCCGAAATGTGATCACCACATGCATATTCCTGCCCGAGTTCGCTTATATCGTTTTTTAGATGAAGGATCTGATGTCGAAATTGGTGCAGAACTTGCTCCGAAAGATATTTTAAGATTCAAAGATACTAAAAAATATAAAGATCGTTTAACTGCTGCACAAAAAGAAACTCACGAAAAAGAAGCTATGGTCGTTATGAAAGGAACACTACTAGGGATTCCGGTTGTCGTAGCTTGTTTTGAATTTGCTTTTATTGGTGGATCAATGTCATCGGTGGTTGGCGCTTTATTTACTCGTGCTGCTGAACAAGCAATTGCAGATAAATGCCCACTAATATGTTTTTCAACCAGTGGTGGTGCTCGTATGCAAGAAGCACTATTCTCATTGATGCAAATGGCAAAAACGAGTGCTATTTTAGCCAAAATGCAAGATGAAGGGTTACCATACATTTCAGTAATGACTGATCCAACAATGGGCGGTGTATCTGCAAGTTTAGCTATGCTCGGCGATATTAATATCGCCGAGCCTAAAGCGTTAATTGGTTTTGCTGGCCCTAGAGTGATACAACAAACTGTACGTGAAACATTGCCAGAAGGATTCCAACGTAGTGAGTTTTTACTTGAAAAAGGCGCAATTGATATGATTATTCATCGTCGAGATATGCGACCAAAAATTGCTGGTTTATTGGCTAAATTAATGAAACTTCCTAACCCTTTTGATAATGTCGTTAATGATGAAACAATTTAATTGATCATGCAAAATAAAATCCCTGATGCCATGTCAGATCTTGAGACATGGCTTTGTTATTTGGAACAGTTACACCCTTCAAGCATTGAATTAGGGCTGGAAAGGGTAAAATCAGTCGCTGAGCGATTAGATCTATTACAACCAGCACCTTATATTTTTACTGTAGCAGGCACTAATGGCAAAGGGACAACTTGCCGTACGCTAGAAATGATTTTACTTGCTGCTAATAAGCGTGTTGGTGTTTACAGTTCTCCACATTTATTACGTTTTACTGAGCGAGTTAGAATCAATAATCAAGAGTCAACCCCATCAGATACTGTTAATGCATTTGCTGCGATTGAAAAGGCCAGAGGCGATGTTTCATTAACCTATTTCGAATATGCAACACTGGCGGCTTTATATCAATTTAAGCAAGCTCAACTAGATATCGTTATTTTAGAAGTGGGGCTAGGTGGTAGGTTAGATGCCACCAATATTGTTGATGCTGATATTGCAATTATAACGACAATCGGTATCGATCATGTTGAATATCTTGGCAATACCCGAGAAAGCATTGGGCAAGAAAAAGCGGGTATTTTTAAACCTAAAAGCATCGCTGTAGTTGGCGAACCTGAAATACCATCTTCCATTTTAGACGTTGCCCATGCTATAAATTGCCCTATCTTTGCTGTAAACAAAGATTGGTCTTATCAACAAATTGATAAATTATTCTGGCAATTTCATTCTTCGATAAAGCAGTATAAAAATCTTCCGATTCCACATGTACCTCTCTCTAATGCTGCAACAGCAATTGCAGCCCTTAGTTATTCGCCATTTTCTATTACTCAAAAACAAATAGACAGTGCTCTTGAAAAAACTAGCTTGATAGGACGTTTTCAAATCATCCAATCATCACCAACTGTAATCGTTGATGTTGCGCATAACCCTCATGCGGCTAGTTATTTAGTCAAGCAAATTGAGTTATTAAAACAACAACAATCAAAAGTTGGAAAAGTGAGATTTGTGATAGGAATGCTTAAGGATAAAGATATTAAAAGTACTTTATCTATATTTAATGCTGATCAGTGGTATTGTGCTTCACTTTATGGTGAACGGGGATGTAATGCTGATATATTAAAGCAGTTTTTACAAGAAGAAAATGTAGCGAACATTGCAACGTTTGATTCGGTATATGAAGCATATCAAAAGGCTATGCAAGAATCTAAAGAAGATGATATTATTGTCATTTGTGGTTCATTTCATACCGTTTCTGCCGTTTTGGATACTGTAAGCAACTAGGCAAATGTGAACATGGATAATAATCAAGAGAAAATTAAATGTGGCTCAAATAAAGTTAGAAATCAACTTATTGGTTTTGCTACATTTTTATTAATAATTGCTATTATTGCTCCAAATATAATCACGGATAAATCTAATTCGCAAACATCAACAGTTCCTATATTACAATCAGGTGTAATAGATGAACAAAATCAAGATGTTGCTCTGAAAAATGATTCTTCTTATACACCTGATTCAGATCAATATCCTAGCCCTTTAGCTTCACCTGATATTATTGATGAGAGTTTTGATTCTCAAATAACGACATCTTCTGAACAAACTGATAAACCCTATATGATTCAGCTTGGTGCATTAAAAAATAAGAAAAAAATTGAGGAACTAGTTGCCTTATTAAGGTTGAATAACTATAACGTTAGAGTGATACCAAATAATCCTGGACCAAATCAACTAATGAAATTACAGGTAGGTCCTTATGCGAAAAGAGAACAAGCTGAACAGTTGATTAGTAATTTAAATAATTTAACTAAGTTAAAAGGTGTAATTATTACTAATTAACAACCATTTTATGATGTATAAAGATTAAAAAATATTAATATAAAATTGTGAGTTATTATGATGAATTGGGTTGATTTTACGATTATCGGTGTGATTCTTTTATCTGCACTGATTAGTATTATTAGAGGTTTTGTCAAAGAAGCGCTATCTTTAATTAGTTGGGTGCTAGCGTTCTTTATTGCCAGTCGTTTTTATATGTACATTACTAGTTATTTGACTTATTTTGATAGTGATGTCATTCGGATTGCAGTTGCTATTGCGATACTTTTTATTTCGACATTAATTGTTTGTGCAATCGTCTCTTATATTATAAGTCAATTAGTCCAAAAAACAGGACTATCAAGTACCGATCGAGTATTGGGAATTTGTTTTGGGGTATTAAGAGGTATTTTAGTTGTTGCAGCAGTGCTCTTTTTTGTTGATACCTTTACACCTTTATCTCAATCTCCATATTGGGTGCAATCACAACTTATTCCGCATTTCCATTTTATTATTCGCTGGTTTTTTGATTTTATACAGCAGTCGTCTTCATTTTTAGTTCAATAAGTTTGAGGTAATCATTGTATGTGTGGTGTTGTTGGTATTGTAGGATGTAGTACTGTTAATCAATCTATTTATGATGCTTTAACTGTTTTACAACATCGTGGACAAGATGCAGCTGGGATTGTAACCATTGATGAACAAAATCGCTTTCGTTTACGTAAAGCAAATGGTTTGGTAAAAGATGTATTTCAAGAACATCATATGCAACGTTTACAAGGTAATCTAGGTATAGGTCATATTCGTTATCCAACCGCGGGTAGTTCAAGCCCTTCAGAAGCTCAACCTTTCTATGTAAATTCGCCATATGGCATAGCATTGGCTCATAATGGTAATTTAACTAATACTGAACAGTTACGAGATAAGGTGTTTGAATTAGCAAGACGTCACATAAATACTAGCTCAGATTCAGAAGTATTACTTAATATTTTTGCTAGTGAGTTGGATAAATTTCCGACTTATCCGTTAACTGCAGATAATATCTTTAGTGCTGTCCATCAAGTTCATCAAATTATTAAAGGAGCTTATGCTTGTGTCGCAATGATTATTGGTCATGGGCTGGTTGCTTTTCGCGATCCATTTGGTATCCGACCATTGGTTATTGGTAAAAAAGTTATTGATGATCAAAAAACAGAATATATGGTTGCCTCTGAAAGTGTCGCTTTAGATATCCTCGATTTTGAATTTATGCGAGATGTAGAGCCAGGTGAAGCTATTTATATTACTCAAGATGGCCAGCTTTATTCTAAACAGTGTTCTGATAATCCGCAATATTACCCATGTATTTTTGAGTATGTTTATTTTGCTCGACCTGATTCATTCATGAATGGTGTATCTGTTTATCAATCACGGATATTAATGGGGCAAAAACTAGGACAAAAAATAGCTAGAGAGTGGAAAGATATTGATATTGATGTCGTCATCCCTATTCCAGAAACATCCTGTGATGCAGCTCTTGAAATTGCTCGTATTTTAGATAAACCTTATAGACAAGGATTTGTTAAAAATCGTTATGTAGGGCGCACCTTCATTATGCCTGGACAAAATGCTAGAAAACTTTCAGTAAGAAGAAAACTTAATGCTAACCGTATTGAGTTTGAAGGTAAAAATGTACTTCTTGTTGATGATTCTATTGTCCGAGGGACGACGTCTGAAAAAATTCTTGAAATGGTTCGTTCTGTTGGCGCTAAAAAAGTTTATTTAGCTTCGGCTGCACCAGAAATTAGATATCCTAATGTTTATGGTATCGATATGCCTGTTGCTAGTGAGCTAATTGCTTATAATCGATCAGTAGATGAGATTGCAAAAGAAATCGGAGCTGATAAATTAATATTTCAAGACCTCTCTGATTTAATTGATTCTATTAGAGAACAAAATCCCAAAATTCACCATTTAGAATGTTCTGTATTTACTGGCAACTATATTACAGAAGATGTTGATGATAATTATTTTAATCAATTAGAGAATAATAGAGCAGAAACTAAAATATCTTTGCCAATTAAAGAATCTGAAAATCTTGAAATTTATAATGAAGAACAATAGCAGTTATTTAATATTGCTAAAAATTATGACAAGATTATAATAAATAAATCTGAAGTAGTAATTTCAGATTTATTTATTGAAACCAATCAGTTTAATTAGTTTGAAATTTGAACGTATCGATTAATTGTTCATTAATAAAAAACTATATTTTTCAACAAAGTAATAAAAAAGCTAATTTATCCTAAAAAACTCTCTAATATAACCTTATGAAAAATAATGATAAAATCTATCTTTACAAAAAAAATCAAAAAAAAGAATAAAATATTTTGATAAATGACTTTTTTGTAATAAAATTCTTATAAATTTGATCTTTTTGTAAAGAAATATTAATTTTGTAAAAGTGATTTAATAATATATAAACTTAATTAAAAGCTAATAAATAATCACAACTATTAATGACAATGGTGTAATGCTAAAAAACATAAAAAAAACATTCTAATATTGTCAGAGGAATATAAGGAATAATTAAGATGACAAAGAGTCTTAATTTAAAAATTATCTCAGCTTTCGTAATTGCAACGTTGTCTCTACAACCTGTTTATGCTACAGACTCGGAGACAGCATCAAACGCAGTTGATAGTAATAAGATAATTGAATTAAAGAATGGAACTAAAGCTCGAGAAATGATAAATAATCAACAACGTAGTCTATATCAGATTGCGTTGTTAAGTAGTATTTCTATTTCAGAGTTAAGAACGATGAACGCCGGTCGATTTGACAAGAAAGATGTTGTTGATGTTGGTGACCGTTTAATTTTGCCTGAAAATTCCCCTTTATTACCAGCTATAAAAGTTAGTAATGATAAACAAGATAAATATTCGAATTTACCTAAATTGGGCTCTGACGATAATTATAATGTAAAACAAGATAAAGATGCTTTAGCTACACAAGTGGCGTCTACATTACAAACTCTCGCTACTCAAGACTGGAAGCAAATTACTTCATCAGATAACGGCGGTATATCTGGTCATTTAAAAGACAAAGGTAAAAATTACGCTGAAAGTTATGTTCGTAATGGCGTTAAGACACAGGTTGTCGATCCTGTTCGTAATGCTGCACAAGATTTCTTAGGGCGTTTTGGTACTGCTCAGTTACAGTTTGATTTGAGTGATAAGGGCCAATTTAATAACGTCAATTTAAAATTATTTAGTCCTTGGATTGATACCGAGGATATGTTGATTTTTAGCCAAATTACATTCCAAGAATATGAACATAATCGCCGTATAGGTAATATTGGTATTGGTCAACGTTGGGATGTAGCCGATAAAAAATGGTTACTTGGTTATAATGTGTTTTTGGATCACGACTTTCAACGTGCACATAACCGTTTAGGTATTGGTGCCGAGGCATGGAGTGATTATATGAAATTCGCGGCTAACTATTACCATCCACTCTCAGACTGGAAAAATTCTAAAGATTTTGATGATTATTTAGAAAGAGCTGCAAAAGGTTTTGATATCCGTTTTCAAGGTTATCTGCCACAATATCCTCATTTAGGTGGATCGCTAATGTATGAACAATACTTTGGTGATAAAGTCGCATTATTTGGCAAAGATAACTTACAAAAAGATCCTCGAGCGATAACTGTTGGCTTGGATTATACCCCTGTTCCGCTTTTCACGATCAAAGCACAACATAAACGCGGACAAGATAATAAAAAAGCTACCACAGCAGAATTAACCATGAATTATCGGATTGGTACGCCATTAAAAGACCAATTAGATCCAGATATGGTGCAATCTGCACGATCTTTAAAAGGCAGTCGATATGATTTAGTTGATCGTAACAACTATATCGTCCTTGAATATAAAGAGAAAAAAATGACTGTCGATTTAGGATTAGAATCTGTTCAAATAATTGAAGGTTCAACATCTAATATTTTTATAGGTTTGCATAATGCTAAAGGTGTATCCCAGTTAGTGTGGTCTGGTAATATGCAAGATATCGATAATGGCGGTGGTTTTTTATGTTCAGCAACCGGAACGTGTACTGGTTCTTCATGGCTTAATCCACCTGCAACTGTTGATAATTGGAAAATAGTAGCACCGAAGTATCTGAATAAAGACGGTCAACGTCAACCTGTAAGTACTAATGGAGTTTATTCTTTATCGGTAACGGTTACTGATAGTAGAGGAAAATCAGCAACCTCCAATGCTGTATCATTTGAAGTTCTACCTAATACCGAACTTCGTAGAGTTGGTGTTTGGGCTATTGATAAACTTGGTAGACCAAGTGCAGATCCTATTCAGAATCCAGCTAATGGTTCAGAAGCAGTTACGGTAATGGCAACTTTGGTTATGCCAAAAGATGAAGTAGCAAGTCGAAGCATGACTGATTATGATGGATTTAGTGATGATGTTTTGATGGATAGCATTGCTAATACGTTTGAAGCTTCGGTTACCAATTTGTGGATAGCAACTAGCAATGGTAAGCCAATTAATTTGATTGATGGAACTTCTGGAGATGTAAGTGCCTGTCCATCAGTAGAGCCTTGTGTCATTGTTAAATCATTTGAAAAAGTTAAGATGGGACAGAAGGTATCTAGTAATGCTGCAACAGCGAAGGATATCGAAGTAATTGGTGATACTTATGCTATTGATGTAGCTTCAAATATTACTGGTACGGTGGATTTTGTGGCTAAACTAAATCAATATGGTCAATCCATGAACCATGCTGTTGTTTACTTCAATGGTGGGCAAGCTGGTAAGCTTGAAGTTTATCGAAGTCCAGACAATGCATTAGTTGCAACTAGTGATAATAGTCCTTATTTGGTATTCAATCCGAATGGTCCCAAAGAGTGGAAAGTTCATAGTGAATATTATGTAGTCGCTTACGATATGGCTGGTGAAGTAATTCAAGACCCATTTGTTGTCTGGTCACTTGTTGGTTCAAATGAGAGTGCATGTCCAGGTAATAAGACGACTCATATAAAAAATGATTACGCTAATCCAGATTATCGAAATGGACCGTGGTTTAACGTAAGTATGGGTAAAAATGCACATTATAAAATTCGAGGAATCAAATCGAAAGGAAATGGCAGTAACAGCGATGGTGAAGATAGCTATGCGTTTATAGGTACAAGTATTGAAAAAGTTGATGGTGCACCTGAGTATGTGAATTGGCAACAAGTATCTATTCCTGAAGGGGCATGTGCTGGTGACCAAGGCTTTTTATTACAAATTACAGCTTATTAAAATTAGAAGAGTTTTTAATTGTCACGATTTATCGTTGATAATTTAAAAGGGAACACCAAAAAATGGTGTATTTATATAAATACAACATGTTAATTTATCAAAGAAAATAGGAAGTTAAACATGAAAAATCTAGCAATCAAAAAAGTCGCATTAGGCTTGTTCTTAGCTGGTTATGCAGCTAGTAGTGCCTATGCAGTAGATCTATCAAGAATAGCAACTAATCTAATAGAAGGTAATGCACCTGTTATTTATTCTGACCTAAATAAAAAAGAACGACAAGTGACTGTTCGTATTTCTGCAGACGAAGCAGGTTCAACAGCTACAGGTCATGATAAAAAAGCACAAGTTGGTGATTATATTCACGTCTTTTATGAATTAAGAGATTTGGATGGCGATCTAGATGAAACTGGTGCCGTAAAAGATACATTAAAAGTATGGATTAATGATGGTACGAATTGGAAAAAGATAACCAACCTTCTTGATATTAGATATGCCAATGATGGTGAAAAAGGTCACTTATATTTTGAAATCACTGAAGATATGGCTGGTGCTGTGAAAGTTGGTTTACAACTTCAAGAGAAAACTACATTTGGTAACCCAAATACAAACCAATGGTTAGACATTGCTGATATTTGGGGTGATAATGAACCGGGAATAAAACCAGATCTTGGTGACGATGAAAAACCAGGTGACGATACTGGTCCAGGTGATTCAGATCCTGATAACCCAGTAGGACCAATCATTTCTGAAAAAACTACAAAAATTGGTATTTTCAAATATAATACAGATGGTTCACTTGATATGACTATAAATTTAGCTAGTTTGTCAAGACCAGCAAGCATTACAAATGATGATGAGTGGGCTCAAAAATCAACACCACGCTACGGAGATCGCTTAGCTGCTGTTGTTTGGCAAAAAGTGAGCGGTGACACTAGTGATACTGCTGCACCAGGTGCTAACGATAGAATAACAACAGATTTATATACATTCACATGGAATCTATCAGGCCCTTCTAACGACACTACTGGTAATGTAGCATCTTCAGCAGAAGTTACTGCAGGTGTTTATACTGTAGTTGGTAATAATACTAATGATTCAATTGCTTTAGGTGCGGTTAACGCAGCAGGAGGCAACGTTGCTTTAACAGGAGCAAAACATAACTCAGTATATAGTATCGCAGGTACTAAAGCTGGTATTCAAGGCTTCAGACTTAAAGTTACAGCAAACTAATTATTCATTAGTTATGAAATTGATAAAAACCACTCTTTTGGGTGGTTTTTTTTTGATTAAATAAACTTAATTTAAGCTCAATGGCTAAAAGTTTTAGTCAATATAATATTTTATTGTGCACTTCTTAGCATGAAATTGATACAATAAACTGAAATAGCCCAATAGATAACTACAATCATGATTATTCCTTGGCAAACACTTGACCCTCAAACATTAAATAATCTTATTGAATCTTTTGTATTAAGAGAAGGTACTGATTATGGTGCACAAGAAAAAACGCTTTCTGATAAAGTCAATGATGTGAAACTTCATTTACTTAATGGAACTGCCGCAATTTTTTGGTCTGAATTACATGAAACAATTGATATCAAAATTATAAAATAATGATTAAAATCGTTTTATTGAGTATATGATTTATTGTGTAACTTTGTTATAGTGTTATCGTAGTAATTGAATGGAGAGGACGGAATAATGATTGGTAAACAGCAATCAGATACAACATTAGAATGGTTTTTATCTCATTGCCATATTCATAAATATCCAGCTAAAAGTACCCTTATTCATCAAGGAGAAAAAGCCGAAACTCTCTATTATATTTTGAAAGGATCTGTTGCTGTATTAATTAAGGATGATGAAGGTAATGAAATGATTTTGTCTTATCTAAATCAAAATCAATTTCTAGGTGAATTAGGTCTTTTCGAAGAGGGCACGGAGCGTAGTGCTTGGGTTAAAGCGAAAACAAGTTGTGAAGTGGCTGAAATTTCCTATAAAAAATTTAAACAGCTTGTACAAGTTAATCCCGATATTTTAATGCGACTCGCTAGCCAAATGGCAAGTCGATTACAAGTGACATCAGAAAAAGTGAGCAACTTAGCTTTTTTAGATGTTGCTGGACGAATTGCACAAACCTTATTGAACTTAACTAAACAGCCAGATGCAATGACTCATCCGGATGGTATGCAAATTAAAATTACTCGTCAGGAAATTGGACAAATAGTTGGTTGTTCACGTGAAACGGTAGGCAGAATTTTAAAAATGCTTGAAGACCAACATTTGATTTCGGCACATGGCAAAACAATTGTGGTTTATGGTACCCGTTGATTATCGAAGTTGTGATTAAAATGATTGAGATATTACGAGATATTAAATGACACAACAAAGATATATTCCAAATCATGTCGCTATTATAATGGATGGTAATGGTCGTTGGGCTCAGCAACGTAATCAATTAAGGGCGATTGGTCATCGAGCGGGTTTAAAAGCGGTTCGTAAAATTGTCACTCATGCCGCAAAAATAAATATTAAAGTATTGACTTTATATGCTTTTAGTAGTGAAAATTGGAAACGACCCTCTAATGAGGTTTCAGCGTTAATATCACTTTTTATTTATGCTTTAAATCGTGAAATCAAAAATTTAAATAAACATAACGTTCGTTTAAATATTATTGGCGATATATCAAAGTTTCATGAACATCTCCAAAAACTGATTATTGATGCCCAATACTTAACACAAAATAATACTGGCCTTGTTCTCAATATTGCGGCTAATTATGGTGGTCGCTGGGATATTGTACAATCAGCGCAGAAAATGGCAACTGAGGTTTTGCAAGGAAAAATAAAAATTGAAGATATTAATGAGGATAGCTTTGCTTCAACTATTTGCATGAGTGATTTGCCTGAAGTTGAATTAGTTATTCGTACTGGTGGAGAGTATCGAATGAGTAACTTTTTATTATGGCAAAGTGCCTATGCAGAACTCTATTTTACTGACACACTTTGGCCTGACTTTAACTCAATATCCTTCGATGAAGCGATAAGCGTATTTAATACTAGAGAACGACGTTTCGGCGGTGTTCAAAATGAGGAACTTTAATGTTAATTCACCGTATTCTAACAGCACTAATACTTATTCCGCTGGTAATTTTTGCTTTATTTTTTGCGCCATTATCAATATTTTCTTATCTAATCATTGTTGTTTGTGGAATGGCAGCATGGGAATGGACTAATTTTCTCGCTATCACTAAACCATTAAATAAAATTATTTTTGCATTTTCTGTTGTAATGTTATTAAGTTTAGTTTACCTAATTCCAAATACAGAATTAATAAAATACAGATTATTCAATTATATAATTTGTTTATCGATTATTTGGTGGTTAGCTGCATTATTGCTGGTTATTAGTTATCCAAAATCAGCAAAATACTGGTCTAACTCTATAGTTATTAAGTTGTTATTTGCTTTATTTACTCTGTTTCCTTTCTTTATCGGTATGATTGAGCTACGATCAATTAATTATACATTAAATACTTATACTGGTGCTGTTTGGTTGCTATATGTATTTGTGTTAGTATGGGCTACAGATACTGGTGCATATTTTGTTGGAAGAGCGTTAGGTAAACGAAAATTAGCAGCAAAAGTATCGCCCGGTAAAACGATAGAAGGCTTTTTAGGTGGGGTTGGTTCTGCTATTTTAATTAGTACGTTTGTTTATTTAACTGGTTATTTTCAATTGAGTTTCACTACCTTTATATTGAGTTCTTTATTGGCTATTTTGGTTTCAGTATTAGGCGATTTGACTGAAAGTATGTTTAAAAGAGAAGCGGGTATTAAAGATAGTGGTAATTTAATACCTGGGCATGGTGGCATTTTAGATCGGATTGATAGTTTAACTGCGGCAATTCCAATGTTTGCGGCACTATCTTTACATTTACTTTAAAAGGTTATTGATTTTGCTCTGGTCACTGTTGTTATTTATTATTACTATCAGTATATTAGTCACCGTACATGAGTTCGGACATTTTTATGTGGCTAGATTATGCAGGGTTCATGTTGAATGTTTTTCGATAGGTTTTGGTAAAAAAATATGGTCACATAAGTTTTCAAGTGGAACTGAATTAGTTATTGCTATTATTCCTCTAGGTGGCTATGTTAGAATGCTCGATAGTCGAGCAGGGCAATTAGCTCCCGATTTTGAAAAACTTGCTTATGATAAAAAGAAACTATGGCAAAGAGCCGCAATTATTTTTGCGGGTCCATTTGCTAATTTTGTTTTAGCTGTGCTTATCTATTGGATTATTTTTTTGATGGGAGTCATTGAGTATCCAGTTAAAGTAAAAAATGTCATACCATTAACTCCGGCTGCAACTTTGAGTATCCCAGCTGATTCTGAGTTAAAAATGATAGATAATGCAAAAATTGATAGTTGGAATGATGTAAATATTGCATTATTAACTGCTTTAGGTAATCAAAATATTAAAGTAACCTATATAGATAGTTTAAATGGCGATAAAAAAAACAAAGAAGTGACTAAAAATGTTAATATTAGTCATTGGTATTTTGATATAGAGAAAGATTCTGCTATAACCGCATTTGGTTTTATACCTAAACAGTTGGAAATTTATCCAATTGTGAGTAAAATTGTGAAAGATTCAGCTGCTGAACAAGCTGGTTTGCAAGTTGGTGATAAAATTATTAGTTATAATGATCAGTTATATACAAATTGGAATGATTTTACTAATACAATAAAAAGAGCCGAAATTATGGTGTTGAAAGTGGATCGTAATGGTAAAAATATCAATATGACTCTAACACCCAAAATAAATCAAAATGGAGAGGGTGTTGCAGGGTTTTATCCTACATCTGATTCAGTAATTAAGCAGTATAGTTTTTTAAATGGATTTGACAAGGCGATGGAACAAACTATATTAACAACAAAGTTAACTGTTCGATCTCTTTATCAATTAGTAACAGGTGTTATTGGTCTTAAGCATTTATCAGGACCAATAACTATAGCAAAAAGCGCAGGGCAAACAGCAAGTTATGGTTTTACTCCTTACTTATATTTTCTTGCCTTTATTAGTATAAGCTTAGGTGTAATCAATCTTGTTCCATTACCAATGTTAGATGGGGGGCAGTTGCTTTTTTTATTCTTTGAAAGAATAAAAGGAAATGCCTTATCAAATAAAGCACAAGAGCGTTTTTTTCGTGTCGGATTTGTTTTATTAATGGTAATAATGGGAATTGCACTATTTAATGATATTTTACGATTGTAATGGGATGAGGTTATAAATATATACGATGAAAATAAATAACTTACTTATAGCATCTTTGCTGTTTAGTACTACAGCAGTATATAGTTCCAATGCATTTTGTGTTGATGATTTTGTAGTTAAAGATATCAAGTTTGAAGGTCTGCAGCGAGTAACTGTTGGCGCTGCCATGCTTGAAATGCCAATCCAAGTTGGTGATTATGTAAATGAATCTGACTTAGGGCGTATTATTAAATCTCTCTACTCAAGTGGTAATTTCGATGACATCACGGTATCAAGAGATGGGGATAGGCTGATTGTTCATGTGCAAGAGCGTCCTACTATTGCCAGTATTACTTTTTCCGGTAATAAATCTGTTAAAGATGATATGTTGAAAAAGAATTTAGATAGTACAGGTATCCGAGAAGGTGATGCATTAGATCGCACAATGCTCTCAGGTATTGAAAAAGGTTTAGAGGACTTTTATTACAGTGTAGGCAAATATAATGCTCAAATTAAAGCTGTAGTTACGCCATTGTCTCGTAATCGTGTTGATCTAAAATTAGTTATTGCTGAAGGCAAATCTGCGTTAATTGATCAAATCAATATCGTTGGTGCAAAAGCTTTTTCATCAGAAGAACTGATTTCTCGTTTTACATTACGTGACGAAGTTCCATGGTGGAATATGCTAGGTGACCGTAAATATCAAAAACAAAAATTAGCATCTGACTTAGATGAATTGCAAAGTTTTTATCTAAATCGAGGTTATGCACGTTTTAACATTGAATCTACACAAGTTAGTTTAACTCCAGATAAAAAAGGTATCTATGTAACTATTAATATCCATGAAGGTGAACAATATAAATTATCTGGTTTAGATTTTAAAGGTAACTTTGCTGGTCATAAAGAGGCAATAACCAAAATAGCCAAAGAAAAACTAACTGTTGGTGACCTTTATAGTGGTAGCAAAATTACTGATATTGAGGATAATGTAAAACGCTTATTAGCTAATTTTGGTTATGCTTACCCACAAGTATCTATTCAACCAGAAATGGATGATGCATCACATACTGTTAAATTGATAGTATTAGTTGATGTTGGTCAACGTTTCTACGTCCGTAATATTAAGATTGTCGGAAATACAATTACTAGTGAAAGTGTCGTTCGTCGTGAACTTCGTCAAATGGAAGGTTCATGGTTAAGTAATGGCTTGGTCGAACTTGGAAAAGATCGTTTAAATCGACTTGGATTTTTTGATTCGGTAGAAGCGAACACCGAACGTGTTCCTGGTGTAGATGATCAGGTTGATATCATCTATAAAGTTTCCGAACGAAATACAGGTAGTATTAAATTTGGTGTTGGTGTTGGCTCTGATAGTGGTGTTAGTTTTAATGCTGGTATTTCACAAGATAACTGGTTAGGTACTGGTAATAGTGTTTCTTTTGATATTAATACTACTAGCAATGATAAAACAGCATCAATATCGATTGTTGATCCATATTTTACGGTTGATGGTGTCAGTTTAGGTGGTAGTGTTTATTATAATACTTATAAAACTGATAGCGATGATGATGAGTCAGAATATTCAAGTAAAACTTGGGGCGCTACAGCTAATTTAGGTTTCCCAATAAGTGAAAATAATTTTCTTCGTTTTGGCGCAGAATTTGCTAACCATCAATTAACTGATATGCAGGCGCAGTATAATATGTGGCGCTATTTTGAATCAATGGGTGAAAATATGAAAAATAAAGATAAATCTTTTTCATATGATACCAACGATTTGTTGCTAAATGCTTATTGGACATATAATTCATTAGACCGCGGATACTTTCCAACTGATGGTTTAAAAGTGACTGCAAATTTAAAAGCAACAGCGCCAGTATTTGACAACCGATACTATAAAATGGTTACTGATGCATCTTATTACTATCCAATTGATGGAGATCATAATTGGGTGTTCTTAGCTCGTGGTCGATTAGGATATGGTGGTGGATTTGGTGGTAAAGAGTTACCATTTTATGAAAACTTCTATGCAGGTGGTTCAACCGTTTTACGTGGTTTTAAGTCGAATACTGTTGGACCTAAAGCGGTATATTTTAACAAAAATGGTTGTCGAACTCTAAATGATACATCGGGATGTGAAAAATCTAAAGATGCTATCGGGGGGAATGCTCTAGCATTTGCCAGCACAGAATTGGTTGTCCCTACTCCATTTGCCAGTGAAAAATATGCCGATAGTATTAGAACATCAGTATTTTTTGATGCCGGTACTGTTTGGGATACCGAATGGGATCTAAAAGGAAAAAATATTCCTGATTATAGTTCCCCATCGGATATTAGAATGTCAGCTGGTCTTGCTGTTCAATGGATGTCTCCATTAGGTCCATTGGTATTTTCTTACGCACAACCACTTAAGAAATATAATGGTGATTCAGCACAACAATTTCAATTTAATATAGGTTCAACATGGTAATACCAAGTTGTGAATAACTAAAATATATAGGTGAATAAAGTGAAAAAAATTATATCTGTTCTTGGTCTTAGTGTTGCATTACTTTTTACTGGTGTAGCAAATGCTGAAATTAAAATTGGTGTTATTGATGTTATGTCCGTGTTACAACAAATGCCACAACGAGAAACGGTTGGAAAAGCTTTAGATAAAGAATTCGAAGCGAGAGCGAAAACATTACAACAAGAAGAGAAGAAAGCTAATGAAGCGGCAGCTCGTTTAAAGAAAGATGGTTTAACTTTATCGTCTTCTGAAAAAACAAAATTGAATAAAACTATTTCTGATTTTGAAAATAAAGCAAAAGCTTTTTCAAATGATTATCGTAAACGAGAAACAGAAGAAGCCAGTAAATTATTAACTAAAATTCAAGAAGCTGTTAAAAAAATAGTTGAAGAAGAAAAATATGATTTAATATTAAAAGCAGAAGCAACTTTATCGGCTTCAGATGCAGTTGATATTACAAATAAAGTTTTGGAAAAGGTTAAAAATTAATGTTTGCTTTTCGTTTAGAGCAATTAGCTGAACAGTTGGGTGCTACTTTATACGGTGATGGTGAATTAATCATCACTGGTGTGGCATCAATGACAAGTGCAAAGCAAGGTCAAATAACTTTTTTGTCCGATAAGAAATTCCAAAATAATTTATCTAGTTGTGATGCATCTGCTGTTGTCATGACTGAAGATAGTCTTAAATATTGGAGTGGGGCAGCTTTAATCGTAAAAGATCCTTATTTATGTTATGCAAAATTAGCCCAAATTTTGGATACCACTCCTTTGCCAGCTAAAGATATTGCTGATTCAGCAGTTATCGATCCCACTGTGAAACTAGGTAATAATATTGCTATCGGTGCAAATGCCGTTATCGAAAGTGGTGTTGTTCTTGGTGATAATTGTATTATTGGTGCCGGTTGCTTTATTGGCAAGGATACAATTATCGGAGCGGGTACTAAACTATGGTCTAATATATCTATATATCATAACTGTGTTATTGGTGAAAATTGCTTAATTCAATCAGGAACTGTAATCGGCGCTGATGGGTTTGGTTATGCTAATGATAAAGGTAAATGGATAAAAATTCCTCAACTAGGCCGAGTTGTAATAGGTAATAATGTTGAAATTGGCGCATCAACTACTATAGATCGTGGTGCTCTAGATGATACTGTTATAGGCAATGGTGTCATCATTGATAATCAATGTCAAATAGCTCATAACGATATTATCGGTGATCATACCGCTGTTGCTGGGGGTGTAATCATGGCTGGAAGTTTAACTATTGGTCGTCATTGTTTAATTGGTGGTGCAAGCGTCATTAATGGACATATGGAAATTTGCGATCAAGTTACAGTAACAGGAATGGGAATGGTAATGCGTCCAATTACCGAACCTGGTGTATATTCATCGGGAATCCCATTACAACAAAATAAAGTATGGCGTAAAACAGCTTCATTAGTATTACATATTGATGAAATGAATAAACGTTTGAAAGCACTTGAGAAGAAGCAGTTAAATATCTCGACGTAGTCGATTACGGTCGGTATAATGCTTTCCTATTTTGTAAAATTAATTAGCTCAATTATTGTTTATAATATGATTATGAGCGAGTATATTTAATAATTTCGAGGTATAAAGATGCAAGTTTCGGTAGAAACAACACAAGGTTTAGGTCGTCGTTTATCAATTACTATTAAATCAGAAGATATCACTAAAGCGGTTAATAAAGAACTTTTAAATACTGCTAAGAAAGTTCGTATCGATGGTTTTCGTAAAGGCAAGGTTCCTTTAAAAATTGTTGAGCAACGCTATGGTGCTTCTATTTTACAAGATGCTTTAAGCGATTTAATGCAACGTAATTTTATCGATGCTATCATTCAAGAAAAATTAAACCCAGCTGGTGCACCAGTATATACTCCAACAGAATATAAAGATGGTGAAGATTATACTTTTACCGTTGAGTTTGAAGTTTATCCAGAAATCAAAATTAAAGATTTAGATAAAATCGAAGTTGAAAAACCAGTTGCCGAAGTTGTGGATGCAGATGTGGAAACAATGATTGAAACTTTGCGTAAACAACAAGGTTCTTGGAAAGTTGTTGAACAAGAAGCTAAAGAACAAAACCGTGTTACTCTCGACTTTTTAGGTAAAGTTGACGGTAATGAATTTGAAGGTGGTAAAGCTGATGATTTTGCTCTTGTTTTAGGACAAGGTCGTATGATTCCTGGTTTTGAAGATGCAATTATTGGTCATAAAGCTGGTGATCAATTTGATATCAATGTAACTTTCCCAGAAGATTATCATGCTGAAAACTTAAAAGGTAAGCCTGCGGTATTTGCTGCTACACTTAAGAAAGTTGAAGAGTTTGAACTTCCAGAACTTAATGAAGATGTGGTTAAAAGATTTGGTATTGCTGATGGAACTGTTGAAAGTTTACGTGCAGAAGTACGCAAAAATATGTTACGTGAACTTAATGCTACAATTCGTAATAAAATTAAATCACAAGCTATTGATGGTTTAGTTAAAAATAACGATACTGAAGTTCCTGCCGCTTTAGTTAATCGTGAAGTTGATGTGTTACGTCAACAAGCGGTTACTCGTTTTGGTGGTAATGCTAAACAAGCAATGGATCTTCCTAAAGAGTTATTTGAAGCAGAAGCTAAACGTCGCGTATTAGTTGGATTACTATTTAGTGAAATTATTGAAAGCAATAAATTACAAGCTGATGATACTAAAGTTCAATCATTGATTGATGAAATTGCAACAGCTTATGAAGATCCAAAAGAAGTAGTAGATTATTACCGTAAAGATAATAAAGCAATGGATAATATCCGTTCTGTTGCGCTAGAAGATCAAGTAGTTGATTTATTATTAGCTAGTGCTAAAGTAACAGAGAAAACCTATTCGTTTTCTGAATTAATGAATCAGCAAGTTGCATAAGCAATTTGTTATTTTATTTAATTAAAAAATTTTTTATAAAGCCCAAATAAGGATTAACTGTTTGGGCTATTTTGTTTAATTAGGAGATGAAAATGCCTTTAGAACCATGCATGAGTGTGATTCCAATGGTTGTTGAGCAAAGCTCTCGAGGAGAAAGGGCTTATGACATTTACTCACGACTATTAAAAGAAAGAATTATATTTTTGACTGGACAAGTCGAAGATAATATGGCGAATCTAATAATAGCTCAAATGCTTTTTCTTGAAGCAGAAAATCCTGAAAAAGATATTCATTTATATATTAACTCTCCTGGTGGAGTTGTAACTGCTGGTATGGCTATATATGACACGATGCAGTTTATTAAACCAGATGTTAGTACTATCTGTTTAGGACAAGCATGCTCAATGGGCTCTCTACTTTTGACAGCTGGAACTAAAGGTAAACGTTACTGTCTACCGAATGCTCGTGTTATGATTCATCAACCTTTGGGTGGTTTTCAAGGTCAAGCATCCGATATTCAAATTCATGCTCAAGAAATTTTGCAAGTTAAAAGTCGATTAAATAATATCTTGTCAATGCATACAGGGCAGGATATAAGTGTGATTGAAAAAGATACAGATCGAGATAATTTCATGTCAGCTGAAAGAGCGGTTGAATATGGATTAGTTGATGCCATATACAATAAGCGTTCTTAAATATTAAATAGGTGGTAAAAGTGGATAAAGAAAACTCAGAAAAATTACTCTATTGTACTTTTTGTGGAAAAAGTGAGCATGAAGTCCGTAAACTAATTGCTGGGCCATCATCTATTTATATTTGTAATGAATGTATTGGTTTGTGTAATGATATTTTAAAAGAAGAGAGTAAAAATTTTCTATCTCATGAAGAATTCATAAGTAAACCATTGCCAACTCCTCATGAAATACGTGATCATCTTAATGAATATGTCATTGGTCAAGAACGAGCAAAGAAAGTATTATCTGTGGCTGTTTATAATCATTATAAACGCTTGCGTAGTTATTCTATTCGTAGTGATGTAGAGTTAGGTAAAAGTAATATTTTATTAATCGGTCCAACAGGTAGTGGTAAAACACTATTAGCTGAAACATTAGCGCGCTTTTTAGATGTACCTTTTGCTATGGCAGATGCAACAACTTTAACCGAAGCAGGTTATGTTGGCGAAGATGTTGAAAATATTATTCAAAAATTACTGCAAAGTTGTGATTATGATGTAGAAAAAGCCCAACGAGGAATTATCTATGTTGATGAAATAGATAAAATCTCAAGAAAATCAGATAATCCATCTATCACACGAGATGTATCAGGTGAAGGGGTACAACAAGCATTATTAAAAATAATTGAAGGTACAGTGGCATCGGTTCCCCCTAAAGGTGGACGTAAGCATCCGCAACAAGAATTTTTACAAGTTGATACCTCGAAGATTCTTTTTATTTGTGGTGGTGCGTTTAGTGGCTTAGATAAAGTTATTGAAAATCGAGTTTCTACTAATACTGGTATTGGTTTTGGTGCAGATGTAAAAAGTAGCAAAAATAAAGCAACAGAGTCTGAATTACTAGCTCAGATTGAGGCAGAAGATTTGGTCAAATTCGGTTTAATTCCAGAATTTATTGGTAGACTACCTGTTATTGGCACTTTATCGGAACTAGATAAAGATGCTTTAATTAATATATTGACAGAGCCTAAAAATGCCTTAACTAAACAGTTTAATGCATTATTGGAATTAGATGGTGTAGAACTAGAATTCACGAAAGAGGCTTTAGAGGCAATTGCCATTAAAGCTATGAAACGTAAAACAGGTGCTAGAGGATTACGTTCAATTGTGGAAAATATATTGTTAGATACAATGTATGATTTACCATCAATGGATAATGTAAAAAAAGTACTTGTTGATAAAGAAACGGTTGATCAGTTGCAATCACCTAAATTAATTTATAGTGAAAATGCAGAATTGTCTGCTTAATAGGTAAACTAATAAATTTTTTAAGCAGATAAGTTACAGTTAATGTTCAGCAGCCTAAAATACGTAGGTGCTTTGATAGTGCTTACGTATTTAAAACGTCAAAGGAAAAGCTTGAATATCTTTAAATGGCCCCAATATAAGACAGATAAGTTTGTACTACCGAGAGAATAAAATGAAGACAAAACAAACTAAACAAATGATTATGCCTATTTTACCATTACGTGATGTTGTTGTATTTCCTCATATGGTGATTCCTCTCTTTGTTGGTCGAAATAAATCAATTCGTTGCTTAGAAAGTGCAATGGAAATGGATAAGCAAGTTTTCCTTGTTACGCAAAAGCATCCTTCCCAAGATGAACCAAATGTTGAAGATTTATATGAAGTAGGTACCGTAGCTAATGTCTTACAGTTACTTCAATTACCAGATGGTACAGTGAAAGTACTGGTTGAAGGGGTTACTCGAGCTAAAATTGTTGATATTGTTGAACGAAAAGAAGATGATTTTTTAATAGCCAATATCAAACCCTTAAAAGAGTCGAAGAAAACAGATAAGATCAATCAAGCAATGACAAGGGTACTACTGTCAAACTTTGATGATTATGCCAAACTTAATAAAAAAGTAACACAAGAAGTTGTTGATTCTATTCATCTTATAAAAGAACCATCACAACTTGCTGATTCCATTGCCGCAACCTTGTTTATAAAAGTTGAACAAAAACAAGATATTTTGGTTACGGCGGATTTAGAAAAACGTTTTGAATTACTTATTTCATTAATGGAAGCTGAAATCGATTTGTTACAAGTAGAAAAAAATATTCGTCAACGAGTCAAGCAACAAATGGAAAAGGCTCAAAAAGAGTATTATCTGAATGAGCAAATTAAAGCAATCCATAAAGAGTTAGGTGATATAGATAATAAACCTGATGAATTTGAAGAGTTAAACTTAAAAATTTCTAAGGCAAAAATGCCTCAAGAGGCCAAGGAAAAAACGCTATCCGAACTAAATAAACTTAAAATGATGCCAGCTATGTCGGCTGAAGCAACTGTGGTTCGAGGTTATATCGATTGGATGTTACAGTTACCTTGGCATAAACGTAGTAAAGTAAAAAAAGATATCCAAGCAGCACAAAAGGTATTAGATAAAGATCATTATGGGCTTGAGCGTGTAAAAGATCGAATATTGGAATATTTAGCCGTACAAGGGCGTGTTAATAAAGTAAAAGGTCCAATTTTATGCTTAGTAGGTCCTCCGGGTGTCGGTAAAACGTCATTAGGCCAATCTATTGCGAAAGCAACTGGACGACAATATGTGCGTATGGCATTAGGCGGTGTTCGTGATGAAGCAGAAATTCGTGGTCATAGAAGAACTTATATCGGATCCATGCCGGGTAAATTAATCCAACGGATGGTTAAAGTTGGGGTTAAAAATCCCCTATTTTTGTTAGATGAAATTGACAAAATGGCTTCTGATATGCGAGGTGATCCAGCTTCTGCATTGCTTGAAGTACTTGATCCAGAACAAAATAATGCATTTAATGATCATTATTTAGAAGTAGACTATGATTTATCTGACGTAATGTTTGTGGCAACGGCTAATTCCATGAATATCCCAGCCCCATTACTTGATAGAATGGAAGTCATCCGACTGTCTGGTTATACGGAAGATGAAAAATTAAATATAGCTAAGCAACATTTAATCTCTAAACAGATTGCTAACAGCGGTTTAAAAGCCAAAGAAATTGATATTGATGACTCCGCTATTATCGGTATCATTCGCTATTATACTCGTGAAGCTGGAGTGAGAAGTTTAGAAAGAGAAATAGCTAAAATTTGCCGTAAAGTGGTTAAACAACTGGCTTTAAATAGTAAATTACATAAAGTGAATATTAATCAAGATAATCTAAAAGACTTTTTGGGTGTACAACGTTTTGATTATGGCAAATCAGAAAGTGAAAATCGAATCGGTCAAGTTACTGGTTTAGCATGGACGGAAGTCGGTGGCGATTTATTGACAATTGAATCGGTAAGTGTTGTCGGGAAGGGGAAATTAACTTATACCGGCTCTCTTGGTGATGTAATGCAAGAATCGATTCAAACTGCACTGACTGTTGTTCGTTCGCGAGCAGAAAAACTTGGTATCAATAACGATTTTTATGAAAAACGTGATATACATGTGCATGTTCCTGATGGAGCTACGCCTAAAGATGGTCCAAGTGCAGGTATTGCGATGTGTACCTCGTTGGTATCAACTTTAACCGGTAATCCAGTTCGTTCTGATGTCGCGATGACCGGTGAAATAACCTTACGAGGTGAAGTATTACCAATTGGTGGATTAAAAGAAAAGTTATTAGCCGCTCATAGAGGTGGTATTAAAACAGCATTGATTCCTATTGATAATGTTAAAGATCTTGAAGATATCCCAGATAATGTGAAATCTGAAATTGAGATTACACCAGTAAAATGGATTGATGAAGTATTAACTATCGCCTTACAAAATAATCCATTTGGTATTGAGCCTATAACAGAAAAAGTGAAAAGCAAAAAAGCTAGCACAAAATCTAGTAGAACTACTAAAAAAGTATAAATGTGTTTGCTAAATTTCTGAAGTGAGATGAATAAAAAGTCAACCGTGTGTTGACTTTTTTTATCGACTTTTAATTGAATAATAGCCTATTTTAGCAAATATGCTATACTTGCGAAATTCAAATTCAGGTGTATGGAGAATAGCCAGTTATGATGGAAACAATTAGAACAGCAGCAAATAGTGTTGTTGTTAAAATAATCTTTGCAATCATTATTTTATGTTTTATTTTTACCGGCGTTGGATTTTTTGGTTTTGGTGGTAGTGGTAATAGCGCCAATGATGAGCAGTTATACATTGCTAAAGTTGATGGTGAAGGTATCAGCCGAGCAGGATTTGAAGAGCAAGCTAAACAGGCGATTGAAAACACTTCCGGTGATGCTTCTCTTATCAAAATGTTGCGTCGAAATATTTTAGCTCAGCAAATAGATAATTATTTAGCTTATCAGTTCGCGGACAAAATTAATACCGCTATTAGTAACGAAAGTATAAAAAACTATATTAAACAACAAAGAGTTTTCTTTATAGACGGTAAATTTGATAATCAGAACTATTTAGATTTACTGGCTAAAAATGGTTTCACTCCTGATAGTTATGCTGAAATCTTAAAAACGTCATTACAACAACAACAAGTTATGGATGCTTTAGTTCAATCAAGTTTTGTTCTGCCATCTGATTCCGAAATTGGATTATTAAAAAATCAAACGAGAAATGTTTATGCGACGGTAATTGATTCATCAATTGATGATAATAAAGATATAAATATTTCTGAAGCGGATGAACAAAAATATTATAATGAACATCAAAATGATTTTCATAAGAAAGAACGTGTAAAAATTAAATATATTTACAATTCAAAAGACCTTATTGCGAATTCAGTTAAAGTCAATGAAGATGAAGTTAAAGCTGAATACAATAAAAACATTCATGAATATAGTTATCCTGCTCAAAAAGCGTTCAGTGTCATTTTTGTAACAGATAAAGCACAAGCTTATAAAATAACTAAAGAATTGGCTGCAGGTGCTAATTTTGAACAAATAGCACAATCTATCAATTTAAATAACGATATTTCACCGTATGGTAAGAATGGCGCATTAGGCTGGTTTGCTGAAGATAGTTCTTTACCTGAACTATTTAAAAAAGCAAAACTAAAGAAAGTTAACCAAATTTCAATGCCAATACCAACTGATGATGGATATGCAATAATTAAGTTAGATGGTGAGCAGCCAGCCAAAAGTATAGATTTTAATTTGGTAAGAGACAGAATTGAAGCAAGCATAGCTAATCAAAAAATACAAAATGAATTTAATGCAATTGAAGATAAAATTAAAATTGCATTAAGCGAATCACCTAAAACTATTGAGGAGTTAGCTGAAAAAACAGGACTGACTGTAAATACGACTGATTGGACAACTTATCAAGATCCTTTTTCAATCATGAATCATCCTGAAATAAGCGATTTAGTCTTTAGTGAAGAAATGATAACTGATGGTCAGTTAACTCATAAAATATCTGATTTAATTCCAATTGAAAGAAAACAAGGTAGTTATGATTTTGTTATTCAAGTTATTGATAATCGTGCTGAAGGAATAGCGCCATTTGATGAAGTTAAAGATGCCATTAAACAACAATTAACTAAAGATATATCTGATAATCGTTTTAAATCTAATGTTGAAAACCTATTAGCTGAATTAAATACTACTGGCAAATCAGATAAAATTCGATTAAGTCAAAGGTATGAGTTAAATAGAGACTCAACCAATTTAGATAAACAAGTCGTCGATATGGTATTTAATTTAGAGCAACCGATTAAAGGTGTTAAATCTGTGACTTATGGAGCAGAATTCTTAGAAAATAATACAGCTTATATTGTTGCATTAACTAAAGTAAATACTCCAACTGAGTATCAAGATATTTCATCAGAATTATTACCATTATTTGCTGCTGATACGTATTATTATCTTCGCGATGATATTCGTTCTAAATCAAAAATTGAAATAATGCCTGATGCTAATATGTGATTGAGATCGAAATAAATTTCTATTAGCTGTAATTAAAGCAAAGCCACTTAGGTGGCTTTTCGCATTTTTATTATAAGTAAAATTCATTTTATTAACGTTGTGAGATAGTTAACTTGCAAGTTTAGTTGCATAATTATTTTGGAGTTAATCAAATGAAAATTTTTACAATATTATGTTTTTTATTCTCAAGCATCTTTTTTCCAACTATCTGTTTTGCAGAATCAAAATCAGAAACTACTACAGCAGTAGAAAAACAAGTTGCTCAAGTTAATATCAACACCGCAACAGCTGAAGAATTGACTAAAGAGTTAGTTGGTATTGGTATGAGTAAAGCTCAGAAGATTATTGAATATCGAGAAAAATTTGGTCCTTTTATTTCTATAGAGCAGTTAAAGGAGGTTTCAGGTATTGGTCAAGCAACACTTGATAAAAATATAGGAAAAATTACATTATAAATTTAGTCTCTTCCAACAAATTACCTGTTGGAAGAGTTATTTAATTATCAATTGGATCAACATCAATATTCCATCTTACTTTTGATGCTTCGTTCCACTGAGTGATATTCATAAGAAGATTATCTAATATTTGCTGTAATAATTGTCGGTTGCTATGTTGCAAGAGTAATTGCCAACGATTATAGCCCGCTTTTTTCGGTTGGCTTGCAGGCATAGGGCCAAGTTGCCATAAATTTTGATCATAATTTGCTTTTAGCCAATCATGAATACGCTGTAAAAATTTTGGTGCTTGCTGGTTATTACGATCAGCGGCACGAATTAACACTTGATAGCTAAATGGAGGTAATAATGTTTGCTTGCGTTCTTGTAAGGTTTGCTTGGCAAATGCTTGATAACCTTGAGTTAGTAATATATTCAATAATGGATGTTCTGGATGATAGGTTTGTAGAATAACATCACCAGCTTTTGTTTCCCGACCAGCTCGTCCTGACACTTGGGTATATATTTGTGCAAATCTTTCTGTGGCTCTAAAATCACTTGAAAATAGAGCTCCATCAACATCCACTATTCCAACTAATGTAACATCGGGAAAATGATGTCCTTTAGCCAGAATTTGCGTACCAACTAAAATATGAGCACCGCCTTCTTGGATGTCATGTAAGTAAGTGTTTAATGCCTCTTTTTTGGTTATTGTATCGCGATCAATACGAGTGATTTTTACATTCGGAAATAATATATTGAGTTGTTTTTCTAGTTGTTCTGTTCCAAATCCAATAGGTAATAATTGCGTTGAACCACATTTAGGACATTGTTGGGGAATGTCTCTAGGTGTATCACAATAATGACAAATTAGTCTATTTTGTTTTTTATGAAAGGTATAAGGCCGATCACAGCGTGGGCACTCGGCAATCCAACCACAATCATGACAAATGATTAATGGCGCAAATCCCCTACGATTAAGAAACAACATAACTTGATTATTATTATCTAAATGTTCTTTTATATGGGCAATTAATGGCTGGGAAAGCCCAGAAGCCAGAGCCATGCCACGAATATCTAAAATAGATTGTTTGGCTAATCTTGCATTGCCAGCCCGTTGTGTAAGCTTAATTTGCTGATACTTATGGCTTTGGGCATTATTAATGGTTTCAAGAGAAGGGGTCGCCGAACCTAAAACTATAGGTATATTTTCAATTTTAGCTCGGATAATTGCTAAATCTCTGGCATTGTAACGCCAGCCTTCTTGTTGTTTGTAGGAACTATCATGTTCTTCATCAATAATAATGATACCTAAATCTTGCAATGGAGTAAAAAGTGCTGATCGTGTACCTACGACGATAGCATTGTCACCTGCTTTACTTCTTAACCAAACTTCAAAACGTTCCTTATCAGTAAGGCCTGAATGTAAAATATCAATTGGTGCATTAAAACGTTGTTTAAAACGTTTGATAGTTTGTGGAGTTAAACCAATTTCAGGTACTAATACTAAAGCTTGTTTCCCTTGCGCTAAAACATCAGAAATGATATTTAGATAAACTTCAGTTTTACCAGAACCTGTTATACCATCGAGCAAAAATACACCAAATTGTTTGTTTTGTTTATTAATAGTTGTGATTGCATTTAATTGTTCGTGATTTAATTGGAACGGTGCTTTGTTGGTTGAATAATCTGTATGCCAACAAATTTTATCAGGTTGACGATAAACAAGCTCAATAAGCTGTTTTTTCTGTAATTCTTGATAGATATTAGAATTAAATTCACTTTCATTCAAACAGTTGTTTCTGAGTGAAGATATTAATAATTTCTGTTTTGGTGTTCGTGATAGTAGGTTTAAATCAATTTGTTGCCCTTTTGGTGTTAATTGCCAATATTTTATGCCATCTTTGATGGCTGGGCGACCTTGCCTTAATAGGATCGGCATAGCATGAAATATTACTTCACCAATTGGGAAGTGATAATAACTGGTTGCCCAATTTAATAATTGCCAGACTGGTTGAGGAAAGAGGTTTTTTGTATCAATAATTTCTATAATAGATTTTAAATTCTCGATATCAAAAGTTGTTTGCTGATCAATCTTAACGATGATTCCAATCATTTCTCGTTTACCAAATGGCACTTTAACCCGCATACCAATTCTAGCTTGCGTATTAAGTGTGTAATCAAACAGTTGATAGAGAGGCACAGGTAAGGCTATATGGGCAATCAGCATTAACAATCACTATTACAGTTATAAAAATTGCTATTGTACGCAGATTTTATTTAACTCGCAAAAATTACGCAGATTAATTAATTATTTCAAAATTAAATATCCAAAACTTTATGAATACGCTAGTAGTATAGATAAACAAAATTTGTTATCTTGAGTGACAAATTAAAATATAATGTTTAAGGATGTTTAAAAATGTCAGCGTCATTTTCACATATTAATCAACGTGGTGATGCTCATATGGTGGATGTTTCAGAAAAACAGATAACCCATCGAGAGGCTAGGGCAGAATCAATAGTTTTAATGAATGCGGAAACATTTAATATGATTATTGAAGGAAAACATCATAAAGGTGATGTGTTTGCGACAGCTCGAATTGCAGGAATTCAAGCTGCGAAACGGACTTGGGAGTTAATACCACTTTGTCATCCATTACTACTTAGTAAAATAGAGGTTAATATTGAACCTCTATTTGAGAATCATAGTGTAAGAATTGAATCAATCTGTAAGGTAACAGGTCAAACAGGTGTGGAAATGGAAGCATTAGTTGCTGCTTCTGTCGCTGCATTAACGATATATGATATGTGTAAAGCTAGTCAGAAAGATATGATTATCAATCAAGTTAAATTATTAAATAAAGTTGGTGGTAAATCAGGCGAATATAATTTAAACAAAGTAGAACAATAAAAGTATGAATAAAATTTATTTTTTTGCACAAATTAGAGAGTTGTTAGGCGTTGAATCTTTAGAATTAATGGTAGATCAAATCTCAATAGCTCAACTTTTAGAGCAGCTTAGTTTACGGGGTGACAAATGGTCATTAGCTTTAAAAGAAAAAACCGTATTATGTGCGGTAAATCATACTTTAGTTGATTATCATCATATAATTCAACAGAATGATGAAATTGCTTTTTTTCCACCGGTAACAGGTGGGTAATAATATGAATATTATTGAAATTAACCAATCAGCTATTGACATAAATTCATTGATAAAATGGTTATACGAGTCACCTCAAGATGGTGCCGTAGTTACTTTTATGGGTAAGGTGCGTAGTTTAGAAAATCAAGTGATTTGTTTAACATTGGAACATTATCCTCAAATGACGGAAAAAGTATTGAGCAACATTATTCATCAAGCCAGAGATAGATGGTCAATTAATCGAGTTGCATTAGTTCATCGTGTGGGCAAAATTAATGCTAATGAGAGTATTGTTTTTGTTGGTGTTAGTTCGGCACATCGCAGAGATGCTTTTGCCGCAACTGAATTTATTATGGATGTATTAAAAAATGAAGCACCGTTTTGGAAGAAAGAACAAACTACTAGTGGTGAAAATTGGGTAGAGGCTAAGCAGTCTGATGTAAATGCCTTGAAGAAATGGTATTAATCCCTATTTAATATATAATAAAGTTGTTATGTTATTTTTATGAGAGGAAAAAGATGTCAAGTTATACTCCTAATGGTTCAATTATAGAACGTGCTAATAGCCGTATACAAACATACATGAGTCAAGTGTATGGTTGGATGGCTGTTGGTTTACTTTTAACTGCTTTTGTTGCTTGGTTCGCATCAACTAGTTATGAGTTTCTCATTTTATTATCACGAGTAATGTGGGTACTTTTAATTGCTGAAATCGGATTGGTATTTGTTATTTCAGGAATGATTAATCGTTTGTCTGGTGCTGCAGCAACAACTTTATTTATGCTTTATTCAGTAATAAATGGTTGTACTTTTTCTATATATTTTATTTATTATACGTCATCTTCAATTGCCAGTGTCTTTTTTATTACTGCTGGAATGTTTAGTGCGTTAGCATTTTATGGCTATACGACTAAACGAGATTTATCTGGTTTTGGTGGCTTTTTATTCATGGGATTAATTGGTATTGTTATAGCATCTCTAGTTAATCTATTTTTGCAAAGCGAACCTTTAATGTGGGCGGTAACCTATATTGGCGTATTCGTTTTTGCCGGATTAACTGCTTATGATACGCAAAAACTTAAACAACTGGGAGTCAACTTATCGCAAGATGATCAAAATATGTTTAGGCGTTATGTAATATTAGGTGCATTAACACTCTATCTTGACTTTATCAACTTATTTATCATGTTACTGCGCATCTTTGCTGATCGAAGATAACCATTCATAACATTATAAGAGGGCTCTACAAAGAGCCCTTTTTGTTAATTTTATATTAATTTCTATACTTTTATTGTTTTTTTGTTAAAAATTTTGCGGAAAGCAATAAATCAAAATAAAAAAACATTATTATTAAAAAAATTTCAGTCTTTTACCTAATGGATTCCTATGAAAAAACTTTATTTGTTCTTGTTAGTAAATATTTCAATTTCGTCAATAATAGCAATCCGATATTTTTGGGTACCTGGTTCTTCGTTTACTTGGGATGGAAGCCTTTTTGCATTTATTGCTGTTTTAGGTCATTTTTTTTCAGCTTATTTATTAATTTTTGTTTTATCTATTCCTATCCTTTGGATAAATAAAAAAATAACTAATATCTGCTTGGCACTTATATTCAGTTTATTGCAAATTGTTTTATATATAGATACTATTGTCTTTCAACAATATCGATTTCATATCAGTGAATCGGTATTATCAATGGTGTTTTCGGGTCAGGTTGTAGATTTTTCAGCTATGACTTATTTATTAATATCTTTATTAATATTCGTTTGTTTTGCAACGGAATATTTAGTCCTTTATCTACTTGATAAGAAATTTAATCTTAATAATATTCGATCTAAATTATTAATTATACCGACAGTTTTTCTTGTTTGTTGTTTGGTTATCAGTCATCTGATACATATGATTGCTTTTTATTACGCCTATTCTCCGATTATGGTTGTCAAAGAATATATTCCTTTATATCGTCCATTTACCTCAAAAAAGATAATGGGATATTTTGATAAATCAGGGCAACGTAAAGTGCTTATTGAAATGGATAATCAGCATGCAAGTATCTATTACCCTAAAAAAGATCTTATGATTAATCCAGATAATCAAGCAACACCTAACATTATGTTTATTGTGTTAGATTCTTGGCGTTATGATTCTTTTAGTCCAGATATTTCCCCCAACACTTATCGTTTTGTTAAACAGAATGATAGCATAATTTTTAATAATCATTACTCAACTGGTAATGCTACTCGAACCGGTATTTTTGGTCTTTTTTATGGTATTCCCGGCACGTATTGGGATGCTTTTTTAAGAAACCGAATCCCATCGTTATTTATAACCACTTTGCAAAAAGAAAATTATAATATTGGTATATTTACTTCAGCCAAAGTTACCGCCCCTGAATTTGATCGTACGGCGTTTTTGACTATCAAAAATTTAAGAATTAGTAGTAGAGATGGTAAGGCATCTAGTCGAGATAAACAGTTAACGGAGGATTGGCTAAATTGGTATAAAACTAGAGATCAATCTAAACCGAGTTTTTCATTCTTATTTTTTGATGCTCCACATGCTTATGATTTTCCTAATAACTTTGACATAAAATTCCAACCTGTCGGTGAACTTAATTACATGACATTAAGTAACGATACTGATCCTGTCCCAATTTTTAATCGATATAAACAGAGTGTCTATTATGATGATTATTTGTTGCAAAAAGTCTATGATGAACTCAAACAGTCTGGTTCATTAGATAATACCTTGATTATTATAACCGGTGACCATTCACAAGAAATGAATGACAATAAACTAGGTTTTTGGGGGCATAATGGTAACTATACTGATGCACAAACTAAAGTTCCTTTTATTATTGTTGGGGCAAAAGATCTTCAACACATGAGCGATAACATAAATAAATTTACTAGTCATGAAGATGTAGTACCAACAATAATGCGGAATTATTTACATGTCGAAAATGATATTAGTGATTATTCGACAGGTTATGATTTGTTTAGCCCGATATTAAATCGAGATTGGTTATTAATGTCGAATTATAGTTCTTATGCTGTACGGACTAAAGACAACATTTATTTTGTTAATCGTCTTGGTATTAGTCATTATTTCGATGCTTATAATAATGAAGTAAATGAAACTCCTAATTATAATCTCATCCATGCTGCAATGAATAATATGCGTTATTTTTTCCAAACAGAACAATAAGAATAAATAATAATCCACCTTAATGGTGGATTATTTGAATTATTTTATATCAGCACAGTTTATGCAGTAAATATAACGATTTTGTCCATCTTGGAACTTGTCCCAGAACGAAACTTGTTGCTTGATCTGTTTTATTTCTGGTAGTTGTTCGAACAATATTTCTGCTGTTGATTTTGGCATCATTGCAATCATATCTGAATATAAAGCATTGATCCAATTACCTTCTTGTTTTTGCCAATCTATTTGGTAATCTGAAATATTAGCTAATGTGGCTGCCATTTCAATTGCATCATCAAAATCACCTAATTTATCAACTAAACCGTTTTTACTTCCTTCTGAACCCAGCCACACTTGACCTTGGGCTATATTATCTACTTGTTCGATAGTCATATTTCGTGCTTTTGCTACTAAAGAGATAAAAGTGTGATAACCATGATCAATATTCATTTGAATAAATTGGTTCATTTCATTGGATAAATTCTGAGTTATGCTTCTATTTGCTAACGGTGATGTTGATACTCCATCATTATAGACTCCGATATGAGAAAGTGAATTTTCAATGGTTGGTACTATACCGAAGATGCCAATGGATCCGGTTATAGTATTTGGGCTGGCAACAATATAGTCTGATGCAGTTGATATCCAATAACCGCCAGATGCAGCCATTCCGCCCATGGAGACAACCACCGGAATTTGGTAACTACGTAAAGCCTCTAATTCATTGCGAATTGCTTCTGAAGCATCAACACTTCCACCAGGACTATTTACCCTAAGTATGACAGCTTGTATATTATTTTTATTTAAATTTTTACGAATGTTTCTTAATTGCGCAACAACATCTTGGCTTCCGGCGACGTTGCTGCTATTTTCTCCGTTGGTAATTGTTCCATTAACAAAAACAACGACTATTTTTGGTTCTTCAGTTGCTGGTTTAGCATTTTCTTTCAGCTGGTAATCATAAATACTTACTCTATTTTTTATATTGATTTCAAGTTCGAACTCGTGATTAGTCGCTATTGCATCAATCAAACCATTTGCTAAAGCGTATTGTGCCATGTTGCCATTAGCTGCTTTTAATTCTGATAACATGTCTTCAGGTAATGGTATTAATTGTGTCGGTGCTTTTTTTCGTTCTTCTGAAATATCACCAAGGTAGTTATTCCACATTAGATTTAACCATCGAGAGGTGTTGCTTCTGGCTTCATCCGACATATTGTCTCGAATGAACGGTTCAATAGCAGATTTATAAGTACCAACACGAAAAACATGAGTATTTATCTTTAAATTATCTAATAATGTTTTGTAATATAAGTTATTGGCTGATAATCCAAATACACTTACAGCGCCTAATGGCGTTAAGTATATTTTATTAGCATAACTGGCTAAATAATATTGACTTTGATTAAAGTTTGAACCAATGGCATAAATAGGTTTATTAGCTGCTTTGAATTTCGTTAAATATTTTCCAATATATTGTAGAGAACTCATGTCAGCACCAACAAAATTATCTAATTTCAATACCATACTTTTAATATTAGGATCTGATGTGGCTTGAGATATCTTTTGCACTAAATCAAATAAGCTATTTTCACGAGATAGATTTACTCTTTTGCCATAAATCTTATCTTGTATTTCATAAATTTCATCACTATAAAGTGAGTTGTCAACGACAACACCCTCAAGATCCATAATTAAAGTGCCTGATTGAGGAATGACATCTTGCTTGTTTACTTCTTTTATTAATGCGATACCACTAAAAATCAATAGAATAATGATTAAGAAAACGAGATTAAGAAAAATTTCTCTGATTAAATTGATAATTTTCCAAATTGATTTGATAACAGATAGTGCAGACATAATAAAATAGCCTTTTTCTAATTTAATTAGTTTCTATATTTCTCTTTTTGAAGTATTTTTTGTCTTCAAATCGTAAACAAGTTAATTTGCCACCCCAACAACATCCTGTATCAAGCGCGTAAATATTTTCAGGCGTGCCTTTTCCATTCAGTGCTGCCCAATGACCAAAAGCTATACTATAATCTGAGGGGATTTTTCTTGGCAGAGCAAACCAAGGTTTAAGCTTTGAGGGAACTTGATCGGGTTGATTTTTGTAATAAAAATCGAGTCGGCCATCTTCGTAGCAATAACGCATTCGCGTTAATGCATTGGCAATAAATCGTAGTCGATCTAATCCTTGTAGATCCATTGACCACTCATCAGGAAAATTACCATACATTTTGTCAAGAAAAAGTGGATAGGAATCACTGCTTAAAATGACATTTAGATCATGGGCACATTTTTTTAATGTTTCCATATCCCATTGTGGCGAGACGCCTGCATGAGTCATAATAAGTTTTAATTTTTCATCTATTTGGACTAGTGGTTGTTTACGTAACCAGTTCATTAATTCATCCAAATCATGTGCATGAATTAATTTATCAAGGTTATCTTTCTTTTTAGGAGGGGTAACATTGGCATAGATTGATAACAGATGTAAATCATGATTACCTAACACTAATCTAATTTGTTCGCTATTTTGTTTAACAAATCTAATAACTTCCAGTGATTTAGGCCCCCTAGCAACTAAATCACCAGTTAACCATAACGTATCCGATGATGAAAAACCTGCTTTTTCAAGTAAACGCATAAATTCATCATAACAACCATGAATATCACCAATTATTAGATTTGCCATAAGATTATTTCCAAGCGTTTGCCAATAGACAATATTGTTTTACCGTCAAATTTTCCGCCCGTAAATTAGGGTCAATATCTAATTCGAGCATTTGTTCTGCCGTAAATAAATTACCTAAGCTATTGCGTATGGTTTTACGTCTTTGATTAAATGCTTCTGTAGTAATACGTGAAAGTACTTTGACATCATTAACTAAATAAGGTTTTTGCTTATAAGGGATTAGTTTCACTACAGCGGAGTCAACTTTAGGCGCGGGTTTAAAAGAAGTTGGTGGCACTTCTAAAACAGGGATAATTTGGCAGTAATATTGTGCCATCACACTTAAACGGCCATAATCTTTACTATTTGGCGCTGCAACTAGACGAGTAACTACCTCTTTTTGTAACATAAAATGCATATCAGCAATAATAGGCGCGTATTCAAATAAATGAAACATTAAGGGCGTCGAAATATTGTAAGGTAAGTTACCAAATACTCTTAATTGCTGACCTAATTGCTCGAATAATAGATTAAAATCAAATGTTAATGCATCTTGTTCAATCACACTAATTTTATTTTGTAAAAAAGGATTTTCGACCAATCGACTAGCTAAATCCCTATCAATTTCTATCACAGTTAGATGATCAACATGTTTACTTACCGGTATAGTCAATGCAGCAAGTCCTGGGCCTATTTCAACTAAAGCTTGCCCTTGTTTAGGTTGTATCGCTGCAACAATACTTTCAATAATATAATCATCATGTAGAAAATTTTGACCGAATCGTTTGCGAGCAAAATGCCCTTGATGAACACGACTATTCATTCTTTCCTTCACCTGTAATTTTAATATAAGCATCACCTTTAAGTTCTTGAATCCAAACTTGTGCTTCCTCGGCAAATTTTCGGTTAAAAATAAGTCGGTAAGCTTGATCTTTTTTAACCATATTAGTACCGTCAGTCTGTCTGGTATCAATTAGTTGAATTAAATGCCAACCGTAAGATGATCTTATTGGTTGACTGATTTCACCTTTTTTCAATTGTAATAATGCACTTTTAAAACCATTATCATAAACTTCAGGTCTATTCCAGCCTAAATTACCGCCATTGTCTTTAGAACCGGTGTCTTCAGAATTCGCTTTTGCCGCCGCTGCGAATGTGGTTGCTCCACTAGTAATGGCTTTACGGATATCAGTTAATTTTTGTTTAGCAACTTGATCGGTAACTAATACGTTAGTTTTAATTAATATATGTCGAGCATTCACTTCTTGAAGAGTAATTTTTTTCGGCGCTTCAGAACGAGTATCATCAACTTTTATTATATGAATTCCAACGCCTGAACGGATAGGTCCAATTACACTACCTTTTGCTGCACGAATCAGACGTTCTTCAAAGATAGTCGGTAGTTCATTGAGTTTTCGCCAACCCATAGAACCACCTTTTAGGGCTAGGTCATCATTAGAATATGATGTGGCTAATTTAGCAAAATTTTCCCCTTTTTTTGCTCGATTAATAATATCCATGGCTTTATTTGTGGCACTGTCAACTTGTTGTTTAGATGCTTTTTCTGGAATAGAAATTAAAATATGACTAATTTTGACATCAATATTGTTGGTTGGTTGATTTGTCATTGTCTTGGTTAATTGTTCTACTTCTCGAGGTGAAACTTTGATTCTTGGTCTAACCTCATGCATACGAGCTTGCTCAATCAACATATCATTATGAATGCGTTCTCGATAAGTACTATAGCTAATTCCCATTGCTGATAATCTACTTCGTAGTTGATCGATTGTCATGCCATTTTCAGCAGCGATACCATCAATTGCACCAGTTATTTCATCATCACTAATAGTAATTTTGGCTTTAGCAGCCCTTTGTAAAATTAAATTTTCAACTATTAACCGATCGATGATTTGTTTTCGGAGCACTTTGTCACTAGGTAAAGTTCTTGGGTCGGCACTAGCTTTAATGGTTTTTAACATATCATTAACGTCACTTTCTAAAATGACATTATTATTAACCACTGCGGCAACTTGCTCTATAACTTTTGGAGCAGCATGAGCAGAAATTGGTGTAAACAGTGCTACGTTAATACTTAAGTTTAATGCAATAAAAAGTTTTAATAATTTCATATTTATTTAACTCATTATATTGTTGTGATATCAATTTATCACTATAAATGTATTGGTTAGTTTATTCAAATGTTGATGTATAAGGTAACTTACCAAAATCTAACATTTTGGCGTTGCTATCTCGATTATTTCCTAAACCTTGTAATTCAAAGTTAATCGAAAATTTATTTTTGTATTTGCTCACACGGGTTGTTTCATCCCAATCGGTTAGCTTTCGGCCATATTGCATCGTCACTCCCCAGCAACAATCACTATAATGTAAACCAATAAAGCTATCTGCAATTTGATTCTGTTTCATATCATAATAATATGAACCGACAGCACTCACTGTTTCAGATAATGGCCAACTAGCCATAATACCGGCTTGAGATAGATCTTGTTTATAGCGTTTTTCTGATGAATCTTTATATCTGTCATCTACAGTAGTAATATAATTATGGTTTGCATATCGATAAGATAATTGCATTAATTTATCACCGCTTGGTCGATACTCAAAGGTGGTGTTGGCTAAGGCAATGGTGTCAATTCGGGTATCATATTGGATGCCACTACGAAAAATAATATCATTACTTATACGCCAAAAATTATCTGTTGCCCATGTAATACTACCCGTATCTGAATTTTTATCTAATTCATTATTGTGCTCACTAGTTTTAGATTTAGTGAAATAAGTAATTTGACCAAGAGATAAATTGAACTTTTCAATTTTATTACTATCATAAAAACGTGTGGTTACCCCTGTAGCAAGTTTGTTAGTCGAGGCTATCCGATCTAAACCGCTGTATGCCAAATCTCTAAATAATCCAACGTAATCCGTCTGTAAATAACTTGAGTCATAGTTATCGATATTGGATTGATTGCGATAGGGAATATAAGTATATTTAATACGTGGTTCAAGTGTTTGGGTATAATCATTCATAAACTCAATGTCACGTTCGAAAATAACTTTACCATCCAGACTAAATTTAGGCATAAAACGATTTACACTACTATCTAACTTTTTATCTAAATTTTTGGTTAACCGATTATATCTTTTAAGATTTTGTTGTTTGTAATGAGTCGCCATAACGCCAGTTTCTGTTGCTAATGATGCCCAAGAATTAGTTACTGTATAATTAAGTGTTGGTTCAATATGGGTTCGCCATGCATTAGGTTTATCTTTTGTGGCATTTATAAAGTGAGATACTTGTGCAAATGTTTTGAATTTTAGTGGGCCCAGGTCGTAATTATAATAGTTAATATCGAATTGTGGCTGGGTTTGGTAAAGGTTATTATTGTGAAATGGTTGAAAATGTTTGTAACCTAAAGCTACATCCCAATTTTCATCATTATAGGCTAACTTATAAAATTGCGTTAAATATCCATCTGTCTGAGAGGCATAGTTAGAGCTAAGATCAGTTAAATACTGATTATCACTGACACGTGTAACATCAGTATATAAGCGCCAATTATAATTTATTAATTCGTCATTTTTCCAATGGAATAACCATCGATTACGATTATCATCATACTTATTGCCATTCAATGATTTTTTTCTATCTTCACTATATTTACTATCATGCTGTAACCAGTCAAAAACGATAGTTCCTAAGCCTAATTGATTTAAATAGCGAAATTCAGTCTGTAATTGTACACCACGATGTTGTAAAACTCTTGGTGTTAATGTGGCATCATAATTTGGTGCGATATTCCAATAAAAAGGTAAAGCAAAATCAATACCATCGATACTGTCATAACCAAAAGTTGGCATTAATAAACCTGAACGTCTTTTATTGCCGGTTGGTAATTGTAAATAAGGTGAATATAAAACGGGAACTTTGCCGATGCTAAATACCGCATTCCATGCTTCTAGTAATTGTTCTTCGTTATCATGAATTACTGTAGTACCTTTAATATTCCAAGTACTATCATCTACAGGGCAAGAAGTAAAACTACCATTTTTTAGAATAATATAGCGATTTTTCTCCAGTTTCATTTCATCGGCTTTACCACGTCCAAGCCGATCAACTAAATGATATTCACTGGGATTCATATTTGAATCATTATTATTAAGATTTATCGCTGCATGACGACCTTTCATTTTTATCAAGTTATCTTGATAAGTGATATTTCCATCTAATATTGCCACTCGGTTATTTGCATCTTTAGAATCAATAGTTACTTTATCAGCTTGAACGGTGCGATTACCTTGTTCAACATACACGTCGCCACTATAAATAGCTAAATTAGGATAAATCGCTTTAAACTCATCAGCTTCTGCATTAACCGGTAATGTATTTATATCACCATTTACTATTGGTCGCTCAAATTTTGGTACATTAATAAGACACTGAGGATTGCTCGTAACGTTTTTAGGTATGCCAATTGCATAGCTAGTACTATCATAATTATACAGAGAAAATGTAACAGCTATAGCAATAAGAGAGAGTGATAATTTTTTCATCAATGATTAGAGTGTAATTATGATTATTTTAATTAAAACATTATAGCGGTTATTTACAAAAGTGCGAATGAAAATTAACGTTTAATACGCCGTTTATTGCTTTTACCAATCTGTTTAACCATAGATATTTTTCTTTCGGTGGATACATGTTGAAATTCATCCCACCATTTGGCTAAATCTAACAATTCACCTTTTTCGATAGATGATCTCATTTCTAGTAAATCATAAGCGGCACGAAATTTTGGATGTTCCAAAATCGCAAAGGCACGTTTCCCTTCACGTTTTTTCATTCTTAATTGTAAGCGCCAAATGTCACTCATTACATTTGTTAATCGTTTTGGTATTGCGATAATTCGACACTGTTCGCTTAGCACATCATTAATAGCCATAGAAAAAGAATCATAATACTGTAAACCACTTTCAATACAGTTAATCTGAGTCT
This sequence comes from Gilliamella sp. W8145, assembly GCF_016101145.1. Classification (NCBI taxonomy): domain Bacteria; kingdom Pseudomonadati; phylum Pseudomonadota; class Gammaproteobacteria; order Orbales; family Orbaceae; genus Gilliamella; species Gilliamella sp. W8145. Next base: position 1,554,143 of record NZ_JACFRC010000001.1, on the reverse strand, counting down.
GTTCTATAATTGGATACCAAAAAAAGGCAGCGTATAAAAAAGCTGGATTGACACGTTGCTTATTTTCTATTCGATAATCAGTATTTTTTAATACGTGAGCAATAATTTTTTCCAAATTACTATTATTATTTTGTACAAATAAGCGTTCAATCACTGGAAAAAGTTGTTCAAATAGTTGGTACTGTTTTAATAAAATATAAGTGTTGTAACCATGACCAGATTGCAATAATTTTAGAGATTCATCAAAAAGTCGTGCTGATGGAATATTTTTTAATAATGGAGCAAGTTTTTTTATGGGATCTGCCGATGCTTGATCAATTTTCATGTTAAGTTTTGCCGCGAAACGAATTGTTCTTAACATTCTAACCGGATCTTCACGATACCTTGTTTGCGGATCGCCAATTAATCGAATAACACCATTTTTTAGATCTTTTAATCCGCCACAGTAATCACGAATAGTAAAGTCTTTAACATTGTAATAAAGGGCGTTCATTGTGAAGTCACGGCGAATAGCATCTTGTTCAATCGTACCATATACATTGTCACGTAATAGCATGCCAGATTGCGATCGTTTAGAGATATTGGCCTGTTCACTTTGATCATCATGGTCACCACGAAAAGTAGCAACTTCAATTATCTCTTTACCGAACATAATATGGGCGAGGCGAAAACGTCTTCCAATTAATCGACAATTACGAAACACCTTTTGAATTTGTTCAGGAGTAGCATTTGTGGCAATATCAAAGTCCTTAGGTTTTTTACCTAAGAGAAGATCTCTAATACATCCACCAACTAGATAAGCTTCATATCCTTGTTTATTTAAGCGATAAAGAACTTTTAAGGCATTTTCGCTTATATTTTTGCGAGAAATATTATGTTCATTACGAGAAATGCAGACATAGTGTGATTTTTGCTGTTCTTCATGCTGAAACATTTTACGATAAAAGCGAGAAACTTGTTTAAAAATAGCACACCTCAAATTAATAATAGTCTATATAGCAATCTAGCGCGCGATTATATCGTAATTACGGTTAACTTTCCATTTTTCTTAATATGGTTATGGTAAGTAGAATAAAGAGATATAGTTTATAATCATTAAAGATTCTATTTGATTTTTTAAACATAATTATCAACAATAGCAGTTTATATAGTACAATTAATGAAATTAGCCTATTAAGCATCAAGAAATTATGCATAACAACAGATTTTATCTGTATTTAAATAACTAATTAATTTTACTGAATTTGATACTCTTATTTTATAAATGATTTTTATCCGAAAAACAGTAGTTTTTTATATCTATTTATTAGATTTCTGAGTATATAACCATTAACTGATAATTTTTTGGGGACACTATGAATATTCGTGATTTGGAATATTTTGTATCGTTAGCTGAATTTCGGCACTTTCGTAAAGCAGCAGATGCTTGTAATGTTAGTCAACCAACATTAAGTGGTCAAATCAGAAAACTTGAAGACGAATTAGGTGTAATGTTACTTGAGCGAACTAGTCGCAAAGTGTTATTTACCCAAACTGGCATGATGCTTGTTGAGCAAGCCAAAGAAATTTTACGTAATATACAAATTTTAAAAGAGATGGCTAGCCGTCAAGGTGAAGAGATGTCTGGCCCGATGCATATAGGTTTGATTCCTACCATTGCACCCTATTTATTACCGCATGTAATTACGGTATTACATGAATCTTTTCCTCAATTAGAACTTTATTTGCATGAAGCTCAAACAGCCAACATTGTTGCTCAACTTGAGAGTGGAAAACTGGATTGTGCGATTATTGCTCAAGTAAAAGAAACGGCACAATTTATTGAATTACCGTTATTTAATGAACCAATGTTTTTAGCGGTTCCTGCAAATGACGAATTAGCCACTAAACAAACAGTTAAACTTTCTAATTTAAAAGGGCAAAAATTTTTAATGTTAGAAGATGGTCACTGTTTGCGTGAACACGCAATGGGATATTGTTTTCAAGTCGGAATCGATGAAGATAAACAATTTAAAGCAACAAGTTTAGAAACATTGCGTAGTATGATATCTGCTGGACGAGGTATTACCTTATTTCCAGAGTTGGCAGCACCGAATGAGCGTACTCGCGATAATATTTGTTATATTCCTTGTTGTGATCCTATACCGACGCGAAGTATTGCTTTGATTTATCGACCAGGTTCTCCACTAAGAGCTCGGTATGAAACTATAGCTAAAACTATTCGCGATCATATGCCAAAAGTATTTGCAGAAAAAGAGCGATTATTAGGGCAAACAAACTGATAACTTATATTTTTATCATGCTGAATTTTGAAAATGAAAAACATTAAAACCGGTGGTATCAGAGCGCAGCAAAAGGAAAGAACTCGTCGAAGTTTAATTGATGCTGCGTTTAATCAACTTAATGCTGAACAGGGTTTTGCAAGTTTAAGTTTGCGTGAGGTTGCTCGTGAAGCTGGTATTGCCGCCACCTCATTTTATCGACATTTTCGTGATATGGATGAATTAGGTTTAGCGATGGTTGATGAAAGCGGTTTAACGCTTCGCCAATTGTTAAGACAAGCTCGAAAACGTATCGAAAAAGGTGGCAGTGTGCTTCGGACTTCTGTAACCACCTTTATTGAATTTATAGATAAAAACCCTAAAGTATTTCTATTATTGCTGCGCGAAAAAGCCGGAACATCTTCTGATTTTCGATCGGCGATTGCTCGTGAAATTCAGCATTTTATCGTCGAGCTTGTTGACTATTTAGATCATGCTAATCAAATGCCACATCATTATAATGAAGCTCAAGCAGAAGCGATGGTTACCATTGCTTTTAATGCTGGTGCTGAAGCGCTTGACTTTGATAGTATTCAGCGTCAAAAATTAATAGAAGATCTTATTTTTCAACTTCGAATGGTTTCTCGAGGGGCCTATTACCTTTATCATAAAGAACAAGTAAAACTTGAAAATTATTGATCATTTCTTTCATTGTATATTTATACCCAATTTATAATTTAGATTTCAATTATAATAAAAAGAACCTTGTTAAGGATAATGTATGGTTAGGCTACTTTTCTGTGTAATTAATTTATTTATTTTACTTTTTCCTCTTATTTCCAACGCATCAGAATATATTGGTTTCAAGCGAATTCATTATGATATACAAGATGGAAGACCATTAGATATTGCTGTTTGGTATACAACAAATAATAAGTAAAATTTAATAACTATAGCTGATAATGCTATTTTTTGGTTTTGAAGTTATTGCTGATACAAGACCGGAAATAAAGAGCACTCAATTTCCATTAATTTTACTTTCACATGGTTATGGTGGCAGTTGGCAAAATTTAAGCTGGCTTGCACATGAATTAGCTGCAAAAGGATATATTGGTGTAGCTCCTAATCATCCAGAAACAACTATATTTGATAAGAATACAGAGCAGTCAGCTAAACTATGGTTACGTCCGCAGGATTTAAGCAAAACTATTGATGCTCTGGCTGAAGATCAAATACTCACAAATATTATTAATTTTAATCAGATTGCCGCTATAGGCCATTCGTTAGGTGGTTGGTCAGTTATTACACTTTCTGGCGCTAGATTTAATACTGACACTTTTAATGAGGATTGTAAAAAGTATTCATATTTAAAAGGTTGTCATTTGATGTCAGAACTTGGTTTAGCAAATCCAGAACTGAATAAGAGTATGTTAGACCCTAGGATTAAGGCATTCATATCTTTAGATGCTGGTTTGACAAGAGGATTCACCGTAGATAGCTTAGAAAAAATTAAAATTCCTGCTCTTATTATTGGAGCTGGAATAGATATAGGTGATACAGATGCCAAACTTGAATCAGGTTATGTACAAGAATTTCTACCAAAATCATCCTCCAATTATATTATTATTCCAGATGCAATGCATTTCAGTTTTATTCAAATTTGTAAATCCAATGCATTAGATATCTTAAATCAAGAGAAACAAGATGAAAGTATTATTTGTAAAGATGGTGGTTATCGTGCGAGAGGGGAGATACATCGTGAAGTTACCGATCTCATTATTGGTTTTTTATCTAAAACATTCAAAAAATAAAAATTGTCATTAAAAAAACTGCGACTTAAGTCGCAGTTTGTTGTTATTTTTAATGGTTACATTATTATAAATTTTGCAACACTTTTTCAACACTATCTTTAGCATCACCAAATAACATGTAGCTATTTTCTTTAAAGAATAGTGGGTTTTGCACGCCAGCATAGCCGGTGTTCATTGAGCGTTTTGAAATAATGACAGTTTTTGCTTTCCAAACTTCTAGAACCGGCATTCCTGCGATAGGACTATTAGGATCTTCTTCTGCCGCTGGGTTAACTGTATCGTTAGCACCAATTACCCAAACAACATCTGTATCAGGGAAGTCATCATTAATTTCATCCATTTCTAATACAATATCATAAGGGACTTTTGCTTCAGCTAATAATACGTTCATATGGCCAGGTAAACGTCCTGCAACTGGGTGAATACCAAAGCGAACTTCTATACCCATACCACGAAGTTTTTCAGTAATGTTACTTACTGCACCTTGAGCCTGAGCAACGGCCATACCGTAACCAGGTACGATTATTACTGAGCGAGCTTCTTTTAAGGTTTGCGCAACTTCTGCTGGTTGCATTTCACGGTATTCACCTTGTTCTTCTTCTGAAGAGCTTGATGAACTGCCATCACTACCAAAACCACCGGCAATTACGCTGATAAATGAACGATTCATTGCTTTACACATAATGTAAGAAAGAATTGCACCAGAAGAACCCACTAACGCACCAGTTACAATTAGAAGATCGTTTTGTAACATAAAGCCTGCCGCTGCTGCCGCCCAACCAGAATAGGAGTTAAGCATTGAGATAACAACAGGCATATCCGCACCACCAATTGATGCTACAAGGTGGAAACCAAACACTAATGCAATAATTGTCATGATAAGTAAACAAACTAAGGCTCCTGCGCCAGTTTGTACATTAATAAATATAAACATCAAGATAACTGATACAACTATTGCTGCTAGATTTAGGTAGTGTTTATATGGGAGAGATAATGGTTTTGAACTAATTTTACCATTTAACTTTCCAAATGCTACAATTGATCCTGAGAAGGTAACAGCACCGATAAATACACCTACAAAAATTTCAACTAAATGAATTGTTACTTCATTCGGTGCAACCATGTGCGGATCTAAGAAGCTGTTTATACCAACAAGAACGGCCGCCATACCAACAAAACTATGGAGAAGCGCAACCAGTTCTGGCATTTGGGTCATTTCTACTTTTTTAGCTAGATAAAGACCGATAGCGGCACCAATAACCATAGCAATAATGATCCAGTGTAGTCCACCTTTGATACTAGCAACAGCAGCAATAAGCGCAATTGCCATACCGATCATGCCATAAATGTTTCCAGATTTAGCTGATTCTTGATTTGATAGGCCTCGTAAACTAAAGATAAATAGTAATGCAGCAATAACATAAGCTGCTTGAATGATTCCATGACTTAACATTATCAATAATCTCCTTTACTTGCCACGTTGGAACATTTTCAGCATTCTTTGAGTAACAAAGAATCCACCAAAAATATTGATACTAGCAATTAAAATAGCAACGAAGGCAATCGCCGTTGTTAAGCCATTATCATCACCGACTTGTAATATTGCACCGACTAATATAATACCCGATATTGCATTAGTAACTGACATTAGTGGTGTATGTAATGAATGAGTTACATTCCATACTACGTAATAACCAACTACACATGATAATGCAAATACGGTAAAGTGACCTAAAAAGCTCTCAGGCACAGAGTTTGCTAACCAGAAATAGGCAATAATTAATAAAGCTAAAATGCCATATTTTTTGGTTGATGACATTGGTTTTGGTTCAGGTTTAGCCACAGGCTCAACCGCTTTTTTCTGTGGTTGTGCTGAAACTTGAATTGGTGGAGCGGGCCAAGTTATTTCTTTGTCTTTAACTACAGTTACACCACGAATCACTACATCATCAAAGTTGATGTCAATATTGCCATCTTTTTCTTTAGCAAGTAGTTTTAATAAATTAACAATGTTAGTACCGTATAATTGTGATGCTTGTGCAGGCATACGGTTAGCTAAATCAGTATAACCAACAATTTTAACATTATTATCAGTTTCGAATACTTCACCAGGTTTAGTTAATTCGCAGTTACCGCCAGTTAAAGCTGCTAAATCAACAATAACACTGCCTGGTTTCATTGATTCAACCATCTCTTTTGAAATAAGTTTTGGTGCAGGTTTACCTGGAATTAATGCTGTAGTGATAATGATGTCAACATCTTTAGCTTGTTCAGCAAATAATGCCATTTCTGCTTCAATAAATGCAGCAGACATTTGTTTAGCATAGCCATCACCAGAACCGGCTTCTTCTTCGAAATCTAATTCTAAGAAGTCAGCTCCCATACTATTAATTTGTTCTGCAACTTCAGGTCGTGTATCGAATGCACGAACAATAGCACCTAAGCTAACTGCCGCACCAATTGCAGCAAGGCCCGCTACACCCGCACCAATTACCAACACTTTTGCTGGTGGTACTTTACCTGCAGCAGTAACTTGCCCAGTAAAGAATCGACCGAACTGATTTGCTGCTTCAATAACTGAACGGTAACCAGCAATGTTAGACATTGAACTTAATGCATCAAGTGATTGAGCTCGTGAAATACGAGGTACACAATCCATTGCCATTACAGTGATATTTTTAGTTGCAAGTTTTTCTAAAAGATCTTTATGTTGAGCAGGATAAATATAGCTGATAAGCGTTAATCCCTCTTTCATTAGAGCGATTTCTTCATCAGTTGGCGCATGAAATTTTAAAATAAGATCATTTTGCCAAATATCCTTTGTACTTTGAATAGTGGCTCCAGCATCAATAAAAGCTTGGTCTTCGAAATGAGCAGCATGCCCAGCACCTTGTTCTACTGAAACTGTAAATCCAAGTTTTAACAGTTGTCCAACGGTTTGAGGTGTTGCTGCAACTCTAGCTTCATTGGCTAACCGTTCTTTTGGTATACCGATATGCATTGCGTTACATCCTTATGTTAAGAAAGATTATTCATGTTTTGCGATTTTAGCATAAATTAGCGACAGTGCGAGTAAGGAATTAATTTTTTATTATCAAAATTAGATTATTATTTTTTATGATAACTTGATATAGCGTTATGAGTTATAGCAAAAGTATAGTTATTTTGCTGATAGTTATTACTAATAGATGTGACAATAATAAAATGAATAATTTTCATTAAATTTTATTATTTTTAAAGCAGTCGAGTCCAACCTATCTTAGTTCCGTTTGCTTCTGTTTTATCTCATAAGTTATGATTATTATCACTCTTTTAATGATTTAATCCAGCTATACTTTGATTTAATCATCAAGAGGTTTACTTTATGTTCTTAGAAGAAAGACAAAAAGCTATCTTAGCTTATTTAGATAAACATGAAAAAGGTAGTGTTCAATATTTTTCGGAAATATTTAAAGTATCTAAAGAGACTATTAGAAAAGATCTCTCTACATTGGCGAAACAGTTATTAGTTATTCGTTGTCACGGTGGTGCCATGATAAAAAGGCACAGATTAGTAAGCAATGTTACTGATAAAGAGTGTATTACCTCATTAATGACGAGATATGAAAAACAGAAATTTAAAAAACTAGGAGACAGAATGAACGGTAATGTTTGTATTTTAGGTTCATTTAATGTTGATATTGTTGCGCAAGTAGCAAGATTTCCAAAAGGTGGTGAGTCAATTCTGGCACAAAAAAGTATGATTGGTCCAGGTGGAAAAGGTGCCAATCAAGCACTTGCTGCAAGTCATGCCGATGCAAAAGTTCATTTTGTCGCAAAAGTGGGAACAGATCAATTTAGTCAATTTGCTCATGATCATCTTTCTTCATCGAAAATTAACTCATTTACTTTGTATCAGTCAGATAAAGAACCTACTGGCAATGCCGTCATTTATGTTTCTGAAGAGAATGGCGAGAATATGATAGCCATCTATCCGGGTGCAAATTTAACAATTACTAATAAAGAAATTGTAATGTTAGAAAGTTATCTTAAACAATCTGATATTCTATTAGTTCAACTTGAAAATAATATTGATGCTGTTTTAAATGCAATGAAATTAGCTAAAGCAATGGGGGTAAAAGTGGTGTTAAACCCGGCGCCTTATTCTAAAGATATTCAGCAGTTATTGTCTTATATCGATATTGTTACTCCGAATGAAACTGAAGCAAGTTTAATGTCAGGAGTTGAAGTTAATGATTTCGATAGTGCTAAGCTTGCAGCAGAAAAAATCTATTCATTAGGGATTCAAACAGTCATTATTACTTTAGGTAGTAAAGGCTCTCTTGTCTATGATGGAAAACATCATCAACATATTAAGCCTTTTTTAGCTGTTCCTGTTGATACAACTGGTGCTGGTGATGCTTTTAATGGCGCTTTTTGTGCTTCATTGGCTAAAGGAGAAACCCTTTATCAAGCAGCAATTTATGCTTCAGCTTTTGCATCTTTAGCCGTTGAGCGCGAAGGTGCATCAAATATGCCATCGCATCAAAATGTGCTTAAACGAATGGCAAATATATAAATTTACTTGAGGAACCGATTTATGATGAATCAGCCAAAAAAAATTATCCTTGATTGCGATCCCGGTCATGATGATGCTATCGCACTTTTATTAGCTCATGGTAATCCAAATATTGAATTGCTAGCGGTAACTACGGTTGTTGGTAACCAAACATTAGAAAAAGTAACTCGCAATGCATTATCTGTTGCACGTATCGCTAATATTACAAATGTACCTTTTGCTGCAGGAGCGGTAAGACCTTTAATTAGAAATGTAGAAGTGGCACCTGATATTCATGGTGACTCTGGACTTGATGGCCCCGTTTTACCGGAACCGGCAATTCAATTAGATAAAAGGCATGCTATTGATTTAATCATTGATACCATTATGTCACATCCCCCTAAAACAGTCACATTGGTTCCAACAGGCGGTTTAACTAATATTGCAATGGCGGTACGTAAAGAGCCGAAAATCGTTGAGCGAGTAAAAGAAGTTGTTTTGATGGGTGGTGGGTATCATGTTGGCAACTGGAGTGCTGTTGCTGAGTTTAATATCAAGATAGATCCAGAAGCAGCTCATATAGTATTTAATGAAAAATGGCCTGTTACTATGGTTGGATTAGATCTTACCCATCAAGCATTAGCTACACCAGAAGTAATTGAAAAAATATCTGCAATAAAAACAAAACCAGCTAAATTTGTTTTGGAAATGCTGGAATTCTTCGGAAAAATGTATAAACAAGCTCAAGGTTTTACTTATCCGCCAGTGCATGACCCTTGCGCTGTTGCTTATGTTATAAATCCTGAATTAATAAAAACTAAACGAGTGCCAGTTGATATTGAATTGACAGGTACATTAACTTTAGGAATGACCGTGGCTGATTTTCGTTTTCCTCCTGATGATAGTTGTCATACTCAGGTTGCAACTGAACTTGATCATACTGGTTTTTGGGATTTAATTGTTGACTCCCTAGAACGAATAGGTGAGGTTAATCTATGATTGAAAAAAGTAAAGGTAAATCCAGTGTATTTACACTGATGATGGCTTTACTTGCTGCATGTGTTGCTTTCCAACTTAATGCTAGTATGTTAAGCCCTGTATTAGTAACCATAGCAAAAGAGTTAGGAACGAATGATGCTGCTGTTGGGCTATCGCAAACCTCATTTTTCACAGCAGCAGCTCTATTTTCATTATTTTTACCACGATTAAGTGATATAAAAGGGCGAAAAAAAGTCTTAACAGCTATGTTATTAATCATGACATTAGGTACAGTTTTAGCTGCTGTTGCACAAAATATTGAAGTGTTATATGCCGCGCGGATTATTCAAGGTGTCTCTGGACCTGTCGTACCTCTATGCTTGTTAATGTTAAGTTTTGAAGTAAAAGATGTTAAACAATATGGTATGTTAATGGGAATAATAACAGCAGTAAATGGTGGTATTGCTGGTGTTGATGCGATAGCTGGTGGTCTACTTGCAACTCATTTCGGTTTTCGTTCTGTATTTTGGGTTATAGCTATAGTGGCTGCAATTTCCACTTTATTTGTTCACCGTTTTGCCTCCGAATCCAAACCATCGGCAGGCACTAAAATGGATTGGTTAGGTGTTTTGCTAATTGTCTTAACCATAGCTGCGCTATTACTCGCGCTTAATGAAGCGGGTAAACTGGGTAATGCAAATTGGTTGATAGTGGTAGCATTAACACTGTTTGCTATCTTATGTTTTATTCTATTTTGGCATGTAGAAAAAAGAAATAAACAACCACTTGTTACCACCAATCATTTGAAAAAACGTGCTACATGGGCTTTATTATTAACAACAACTTTAACCATGACAGGTATTTTCGCCATTGTTAATGGTTTGGTCATGTCAATTGCTCAAAATCATGAGATTGGCTTTGGATTAGAAGCGGATTGGGCTTCACTCATTTTTCTTACTCCTTATGCTTTAATTGGTTGGTTTGTGGGACCATTTTCCGGAAGGTTGGCACCAACAATGGGTTATAACAATGTGTTAAAATTAGGTCTTGTGGGCTGTGTTATTGGCATTTTAGTTATTATGTTTTATGGCATTCATTCTCTACCTATTTTATCGGTAGGGGTTATTGTGCTAGGTATTTTCTACGCAGGCATGGCCAATATTATCTTAAATGGCTTAGGTGTTGTTTTATCTCCTAGCGAAAACCCAGGTTTTCTACCAGGAATGAATGCTGGTGCATTTAATTTAGGCGCAGGCTTAAGTTTTGCTTTATTACCAGCAATTCAGATGATGAATGGTAGTTCAATTGATGGTTATTTTAATGGCATGTTACTTGGATTAGCGATTACGGTATTAGCTCTAATTTGTAGTTTTCTTATACCTCGTCCAATTAATGCTGAAGTTTAATCAGATGATTAATAGGAAACGGGATATTAATCCCGTTTTTTATATATAAATTAATCTTGTGTCGCTAGTTGGTTATTTTTACTAGCAAGTCAATTTCAACCCAATAACATTTGGCCTTTGATTGGGTTTAATAGTTACTTGCCCTTTATCATTGGATATCTCTGTTTTATCTAAATTATTAACTACATCAATAGTGACAGGAGTACTGGTCAGCGGTTTACCCTCTTTATTTGCAGTAATTGATAAGTTGTCACTGCGCTTCAATTTTGTTGGATTTATAGAAAGCACCAGTTGTAGGTTAATATTCTATTATTTTTGTATCTATAGAAGCCAATTTGATTAAGGTAATAAAAGTAATTTGAGAAAATGGAATATAGTATATTACATCTAATAATAAATCCTAAACTTAGCTATTTTTAACTACTACAATTTGTTATATAATCGATAAAATTTTGTCCATAACACAATATATTGTGTTTCTCATATTATTTTAAGATGTCAGGCTTTCTGAACATCCTTAATTAAGGAATCACTATGATGGATTTTTCCCAATCAGTGCCAGAACTGGTCTCTTGGGCAAAAAAAAATGATTTTTCGATTGCTTTGCCTGTTGAGCGATTAGCCTTTTTGTTGGCAATAGCTGTATTAAACAGTGAACGCTTTGATGGTGAAATGACTGAATCTGAATTAATTGATGGTTTTCGACATGTTTCACACATTTTTGAGCAAAGTGAAGATACTATTACTGTCCGTGCTAATAATGCGATTAATGATTTAGTACGCCAGCGTTTAATCACACGTTTTGCTAGCGAAATGACCGATGGTTATTCTATTTATCGATTGACACCTTTGGGAATTGGTATATCTGATTACTATATTCGTCAACGAGAATTCTCGACTTTACGTTTATCAATTCAGCTTTCAATTGTTGCACAAGAATTAAAACGTGCCGCAGATGCTGCTCTTGAAGGTGGTGATGATTTACATTGGCATCGTAATGTTTTCGCACCTTTAAAATATTCAGTAGCTGAGATCTTTGATAGCATTGATATCACTCAGCGAGTGATGGATGAACAACAAGCTGATGTAAAACAAAATATTTCTGCATTATTAAGTCAAGATTGGCAGGCGGCAATTAGTAGCTGTGAGGGCTTACTGACAGAAACATCGCAAACCTTACGTGAATTACAAGATACATTAGCAGCGGCTGGCGATAAGTTACAAGCTAGTTTGCTTTTAATACAAGATGCGACTTTGGATAATCCTGAGTTAGATAAAATTAATAATGTAGTTATTGATTTACAAGGTAAATTAGACCGAATCATCGGTTGGGGACAAAAAGCAATAGACCTATGGATAGGTTATGATAGGCACGTTCATAAATTTATTCGTACTGCAATTGATTTAGATAAGAATCGAGTTTTTTCTCAACGATTACGCAAATCGATCCAAAGCTATTTTGATTCACCATGGTCACTTACTTTTGCGAATGCTGAACGTTTACTGGATATGCGTGACGAAGAGTTGGCATTACATGAAGCTGAAGTGACAGGTGAGTTACCTTCTGAACTCGAATTTGAAATGATTGAAGAAATTCAAGAGCATATAGTTGCACATATTGAACAAAATCTATTGATCTTTAAACAAGAAAATAAACCACTTGATATGAGTATTGCTATTCATAGTTATTTAGCACAGTTCCCACGAGAACAGCATTTTGATATTGCAAGATTGTTTATTGATCAGGCTATTCGATTAGGTATTGCCGAAAGTGATTTACTTGGTATTCCTGCCGAATGGAAACCTATTAACGATTATGGAGCTAAGGTACAAGCACATGTCATCAACAGATACTAAAGATATAGAAATGGAACAAACTGCTCATCATCTCGATGAAGTCATGGGACGTATTGCTGCAAGTTCTCAAGCGTCTATAGATAAATATATGCCAGTGAAATTGGCTCAAGCTATTGCCAATCCAATTTTTCCTGAACTAGATAGTTTATTACGCTCAGGCCGCCATATTGGTATTGATGAACTGGATAATCATGCATTTTTGATGGATTTTCAATTTGAACTTGAACAGTTTTATCAACGTTATAATGTTGAGCTTATTCGTGCACCAGAAGGCTTTTTTTATCTTCGTCCTCGTTCAACCACTTTAATTCCCCGTTCAGTTCTTTCTGAATTAGACATGTTAGTGGGTAAAGTATTGTGCTATCTCTATTTAAGCCCAGAACGATTAGCGCATGAAGGTATTTTCACTTTGCAAGAACTTTTTGATGAACTGGTTTCCTTAGCGGATGAAAGTAAATTGTTGAAATTAGTTAATCAACGTTCAACGGGATCTGACTTAGATCGTCAAAAACTATTTGATAAAGTAAAAACCGCATTAAATCGCTTACGTCGACTAGGCATGATCTTCTTTATTGTAGGTAACGATAGTAGTCGATTTCGTATAAATGAATCTATTTTCCGCTTTGGTGCTGATGTTCGCAGTAGTGATGATGCGCAAGAAGCGCAATTACGCTTAATTCGAGATGGTGAAGCGATTAAAATAGAATCATCACTTATTTTGGATGATGATAATAGTGAAGAACAAGATGAAAATGTTAATGAGGAGATTGAATAATGATGATGGGACACGGTAAATTTCACTCATTAACCTTAATTAACTGGAACGGTTTTTTTGCCAGAACCTTTGAGCTTGATCAGCTGGTTACCACGCTTTCAGGTGGTAATGGCGCAGGTAAATCAACGACTATGGCTGCATTTGTCACAGCGCTAATTCCTGATTTGACTTTATTACATTTTAGAAATACCACTGAAGCGGGTGCAACCTCCGGTTCTCGAGATAAAGGTTTACATGGTAAGTTAAAGCCAGGTGTGTGTTACTCTATGCTAGACGTTATCAACTCTCGTAATCAGCGAATTATCTGTGGTGTACGTTTACAGCAAGTAGCAGGGCGTGACAAAAAAGTAGATATTAAACCTTTTTTAATACAAGGCTTACCAGTCAATATTAGTCCAACCGCATTGGTAACGGAACGTTTAAATGATAAACAGGCTCGAATTTTATCACTACCAGAATTAAAAGATAAAATTGAGTCAATGGAAGGCGTTATTTTTAAACAATTTAACTCTATTACCGATTATCATTCAGTCATGTTTGATTTTGGTGTATTACCGAAACGGTTACGCTCTTCATCTGACCGAAGTAAATATTATCGCTTGATTGAAGCTTCTCTATATGGGGGGATTTCAAGTGCTATTACACGATCATTACGTGATTATTTGTTGCCGGAAAATAGTGGTGTCAGAAAAGCCTTCCAAGATATGGAAGCAGCATTACGTGAAAATAGAATGACACTTGAAGCTATTCGAGTAACACAATCGGATCGTGATTTATTCAAACACCTTATTACTGAGTCTACAAACTACGTTGCTGCTGACTATATGCGTCATGCTAATGAACGTAGAGTCCATATCGAATCGGTTTTAGGATTGCGTCGTGACATGTTTAAAACGCAAGATCTGCTGATTAGTAATCAATTCCGCCAAGTTGAAATGGCAAAAGAATTAAAAGAATATCAAGATGCTCAAAGTGACTTAGAAACGGATCTTCAGGCAGCCAATGATCATCTTAACCTTGCGCAAACAGCTTTACGTCAACAAGAAAAAATAGACCGTTATCAAGCGGACTTAGATGATCTGAATTTGAAACTTGAAGAGCAAAATGAAGTTGTCCTCGAAGCCAATGAACAGTATCAAACTTACCGTGATCAAGTTGAGCAGACTGAGCAAGAAGTTGATGAAATAAAAACCCAATTAGCTGATTATCAACAAGCTTTAGATGTGCAGCAGACTCGAGCAATCCAATACCAACAAGCTATTCAAGCTTTAAAAAATGCTCAACAACTATGCCAATTACCAAAATTAGGTATAAGTAATGTTGAAAATCATTTTGAAATCTTTGAAGAAAAACAAAAAGAAGTTACTGAACAACTGTTAGAATTAGAGCAAAGACTAAGTGTTTCTGATGCCGCAATTAATCAATTTGATAGAGCTTATCAACTAGTTGTTAAATTAGTGGGGGACGTAGTGCGCAGTGATGCTTGGCGTGCCGCTAGAGAAGCATTAAAGCAGTGGCCTTCACAATGTTACCAAGCCGATCAAGCAGAACATTTACAACTACAATTAGATGAATTAGAGCAACGCTTTTTTGAGCAAAAAGAAGCTGAATCATTATTAACTCAATTTTGTAAGCGTTTTGGCCGTCAACTTAATTATGATGAGCTTGATGAATTCAAACAAGAGCTAGAAGTTCAACTAGATCAAAATGCTGAGCTTGCCAATGAATCAAGTGAAAAACGTATTGAATTTAGACAAGAGCTTGAGCAAATTCAAACGCAAATTGGTGCTTATCGACAAAAAGCACCTTTATGGTTAAAAGCCCAAGATGCACTTATCGCATTGCAAGAACAAACAGAGCAAACGTTTACTAACAGTCATGCAGTCACGCAACATATGCAACAATTGCTTGAACAGGAACGTACTTTAGTTACACAACGTGATCAAATAAACTTCAAACGCAATCAACTTGATGCACAAATTGAACAACTCAATCAACCAAGTGGTGTTGATGATGGTCGTTTATCGACGTTAGCGGAAAGGTTTAATGGTGTATTACTTTCTGAAATTTATGAAGATGTAACGATTGATGATGCGCCTTACTTTTCAGCATTATATGGTCCATCAAGACAAGCTATTGTGGTACCTGATTTATCACTGGTAAAAGCTCAACTAGAAAGCCTGACAAATAGTGAAGAAGATTATCCAGAAGATATCTATTTTATCGAAGGTGATCCATCTTCATTTGACGATAGTGTTTTTGATTGTGAAGAGATGACTAAATCAGTATTAGTTAAAACCGGTGATCGTCAATGGCGCTTTTCCAGTTTTCCTAAGGTCCCTTTATTTGGCCGAGCAGCACGTGAAATTCATCTTGAAAAATTATCGTCAGAACGCGATGAATTACATGAACGTTATGCAACAATTTCATTTGATCTGCAAAAATTACAACGTATTGAGCAAAATGTTGGGCAGTTTATTGGTGAATATCTATCTGTAGCATTTGATATCGATCCAGAAGCCGAAGCGCAAAAGTTATCGACAAGACGTAATGAAATCGAACGTCAGCTCTTGGCACAAGAAAGTATTGATAAACAAAATCAACAACAAGTTGCAAATTGTAAAGAGCAGTTAATCACTGTAAATCGATTGGTAGCTCAAATGCATTTATTGGCTGATGATGATTTAGCGGATCGGGTTGATGATCTACGTGAGCAAGTTGCTGAAGCGCAAGAGGCCGCGCAATATGTTAGTCGTCATCGCCATACTATTGCAGAACTTGAACCCATTGTTGCAGTATTGCAAAGTGATCCTGAGCAGAATGAATCGTTACGTGAGCAGTACAATTCGGTTAAAGCTCAGCAGCAAACCATTCGCCAACAAGTTTTTGCTTTAACGGAAGTGATGCAACGTCGTGCACATTTTAGCTATGAAGATTCAGCGGGTATGTTGAATGAAAATAGTGATCTCAATGAAAAATTACGTGCTCGATTAGAAGTTGTTGAAGGACAACGAGGTGAAGCTCGTCGTCAAATGCAACAGTATCAAGATAAATATAATCAATACAATCAAACATTAGCATCCCTTAAAAGTGCATTTGAAACTAAGCGAGACATGCTTAATGAATTGCATAAAGAGATCGAACAAATTGGTGTTAAAGCGGATGCAATCACTGAAGAGCGAGCTCGTATCCGTCGTGATGAAATTCATCAAAAACTCAATAGTAATCGCCAACAATGTACGTCTTTGGAAAAACAACTTATTATGTGTGAAAGCGAAATGACGCAAATGCAAAAACGCTTAACACAAACACTGCGTGATTATAAACAATTACGTGAACAAGTTGTTGAAGCAAAAGCTGGTTGGTGTTTAGTGTTACGACTTGTTAAAGAAAATAGTGTAGAACGACGATTACATCGACGAGAATTGGCTTATCTCAGTGCTGATGAACTACGTTCTATGTCGGATAAGGCACTTGGTTCATTGCGTTTAGCGGTAAATGATAATGAACACTTACGTGATATATTAAGATTATCCGAAGATCCGAAACGACCAGAACGTAAAATCCAGTTTTATATTGCGGTTTATAAACATCTACGTGAACGAATTCGCCAAGATATCGTCAAAACTGATGACCCAATTGAAGCCATTGAACAAATGGAAATTGAGTTGTCACGCTTAACTGAAGAACTTACTTCACGAGAACAGCAATTGGCTATTAGTTCAAAAAGTGTGGCTAATATTATTCGTAAAACTATACAACGTGAACAAAACCGTATTCGTATGCTTAATCAAGGATTACAAGCGGTGGCATTTGGTCAGGTTAATGGTGTTCGTTTGAATGTTAGTATTCGTGAGGCACACTCTTCATTATTAGCTGCATTAGCTGATGATCAAAATGAACATCAGGATCTATTTAGTAATAATCGTATTACCTTCTCTGAAGCGTTAGCCAAACTTTATCAACGTTTAAATCCACATATTGATATGGGACAACGAACTGCACAAAATATTGGTGAGGAGTTGCTAGATTATCGAAACTATTTAGAGATGGATGTGGAAGTTAATCGTGGTGCTGATGGTTGGTTACGAGCTGAAAGTGGTGCTTTATCAACCGGTGAAGCGATTGGTACAGGTATGTCTATTCTACTTATGGTAATTCAAAGTTGGGAAGAAGAGTCTAAACGTCTACGTAATAAAGATATTTCACCATGTCGATTATTATTTTTGGATGAGGCCGCTCGTCTTGATGCCAAATCGATTGCTACACTCTTTGAGTTATGCGAACGATTAGAAATGCAGCTTATTATTGCTGCACCAGAAAACATTAGCCCAGAAAAAGGTACAACCTATAAACTAGTTCGTAAGGTTATCAATAACCAAGAACATGTTCATGTTGTTGGCTTGAAAGGTTTTGCTTAATAAAGTTAGCTATGGTATTTTATAAAAATATTGCTGGTATTTACCAGCAATATCTTATTTTGATATAAAAATTCATAAAGATATATGGATTTATCTGCAATATGAATATTGGATGTAGTTGTATTTTATAGATTAGTAGATAGCTTTAAGTGTTAATTATATAAATTCACTGAGTTTGTACTTTCTAAAAAGTGAGCCAATGCTTAACTTGTCCATTACATTCAAATCAATCAAATAGTCGTTTTCAATAGATCATAATTAAACATGATTTCTTATCTAGTAATATTGGATAATTTGCGTCATAAAAGAAATGCTTATTTTAATCTATTGAAAATGAAAACAGTCGAAATTTCTCGTTTAGATAGTCTTTAAATCGATTATTTAGCTTGCAAATTGACACTTTTAACGACAATTTAATATTTTTATCTGATGATATTTTATTAACTATATTGTGACTATAGTTTTTATTATGGGATAAAAAATAAAAAATTTAATAAAAAGGTCAGGCTAATTTTTGTCTAAGTTTAAATTAGCATAGCTTAGCTAGTTGCATCTGATGTATAAAAATGATCACCAAAACAGATAAAAATAAAGAAAATATACGTCACAATTTCGGTTAAAAGCGTTGTTAAGAATTTCTATTTTGGTTTCTGAATGAGAATTAACCAAATTACCTATTTTGTTACTGATTTCGTTAAAACGAGTGATTTTTAATCAGCATTGTTTGTTAACGGTTACACTAATTTGTTTGATTATTTGTCTTATTTTATTGAAATAATTAAATTATTTATAAATAAGGTTTTTTTTGTTAAAAATTGACTTGATCGGCATTTTGTTTTCTGCTTAAATAAAAAGGAATTTAAGCGATACCATGTATTAATTGGTATCGGTTAGATTTAAATTTAAAATTAATTTTTTGGAATAAGGAAAAAAAATGAAAGAATTAAACAAAGTAGAAGTTGAACAAGTATCTGGTGCTGGTTTCATCGCTGATGCAGGTGGTGCTTTAGGTAAAGGTATCGGTTGGATCATTGATGCTAAAAATCCAAACAATGGTGGTTTAGGTCAACAAGCTGGTGGCGCTTTAGGCCAAGGTATCGGTCAAATCGTTGAAGCTGGTATCGGTGCTATTAGCCAAATTATCGGTGCAGGTTTAGGCCTAATCGGTCTTGGTAAAAGATAGTAGTAGCTGATTGTCCTTAATTTATATTGTTTAAAGTGGTAAAACGGGAAGCGAGATTCGTTTCTCGTTTTATTTTGAAATGTCATCTAGTGAATTGAAACAAAGCCATCTTAAACTAAGATTTAGCAATTTTTCAATAAGTCATTATCTTTAAATTATAAAATGCCAAATTAATTTAGATGCTAGTTTTAATTATTTTAAAAATTAATTAACACTCTCTAATTGGTTTGTTTATACATTAAGAAATAGAAATATCACAGTAAAGTCGAAAATAATTAGCATATTTTCAATATGATAGTCTTATAAAAAATAAAGTTTACATACTTAACTATATAAATAGAAATAATAAATATATCGTAGCTACTTAATGGTAAGGAAAAATAGGTAACATATTGTATGGAAGATAATCGATTGTTTCGTCAAGAAGCTGTTAATTACCAAAAAGCTAAATGGATGGGAAAGGCATTATTACTTAAAGGATGTTCAGCATGGTTAGTTTTCTTATTATCAATTACTTTCATTATCATTTTAGTGCTCACGGTAATATTCGGCACCTATACTCGACGAATTAATGTCGCTGGTGAAATTACCACTCAACCCAGAGCTATTAATCTATTTGCACCACAGCAAGGTTTCATTACTAATAGTCATGTTAAAGTTGGCGATATAGTTAAAAAAGGTGATCCTATTTATGAATTAGATGTAAGTCGAACCACACAGTCAGGTAATGTAACCCAAATAACAGTTGAAGCAATTAATAATCAAATTAATAATATATCGAAAATTATTGCCACACTAACTGAAAACAAACAGATCACATTAAATGCGCTACAGCAACAAATAGACGAGTATAATAAATCCCATCAAGAATCTTTATCTTTGGTTAAAAATGCCGAAAAAGGTATGACAGATATGTATGAAAGCATGCAGAATTTTGCTGTTTACCAAAAGAAGGGACTTATTAATAATGAACAATTTAATAATCAAAGATATTTATACTATCAACAACAAAACGCCTATCAATCACTACAGAATCAAATCATTCAAGAAAAATTAGGTATTATTCAGCTCAACAGTGAATTAGTGACCAAGATAGCTGATTTTGATAACAAAATATCTGAATACCAATATCAATTAAATGATTTACAACGCCAATTAACTGAAGTTAACGCCAGAGGAATGTTAATTATAAGTGCGCCTAGTGATGGTCGTATTGAATCACTAAGTGTTACAGAAGGGCAGATGGTAAAAAATGATGATAGTCTTGCACAGATTATTCCTGCGAACACTAATGGTTATTATTTAGTGCTTTGGGTTCCTAATGATAGCGTTCCTTATATCTCGGTTAATGATAAACTTAATATTCGTTATGAAGCTTATCCATATCAAAAATTCGGTCAGTTTTCCGGTAAAATTATGTCAATATCTAAGGTGCCGGCTTCTAATCAAGAAATGTCGACTTATAGCAGTTCTCCACTATCCCAAAACACCATTAATTACCAAGCATATTACAAAGTAATGGTATCGCTTGATAAACAGCAAATGGCTAAGTTCAATAATAAAATTAAATTAACTAATGGCATGAAAGCTGATATTACTCTATTTTTAGAGAAAAGACCTATATATCAATGGATGTTATCACCTTTTTACGATATTCAGAAAAGTATTACAGGACCAATCAATGGCTAGAAATCAATTCCAGCATATACTTCAAAGTTTACATTTTGGATGGCGAAGAAAAATACCACAAATTTTGCAAACTGAAGCTGCAGAATGTGGCCTTGCTTGTTTAACTATGATTTGCCGCTATTATGGCATGAATGTCGATTTATTTAGCTTACGAAATCAGATAGGGGTTTCATCACATGGTGTCACTCTTGCTACATTAATTAATATGTCGGCTTGCGTTCAATTACAAAGCCGTCCTCTTTCTTTAGATTTAAATGAGATAAACCAGTTAAAAACACCCTGTATCTTACACTGGGATCTTAACCATTTTGTGGTATTAGTTGCCGTTAAAAGAAACAAATTTATTTTACATGATCCGGCATTTGGTCGTCGAGAAGTTGGTATAAATGAAATGTCAAAGCATTTCAGTGGGATAGCACTTGAGTTATGGCCAGATAAAGAGTTTCAACCACGTACACAACGTAGTCAGCTTAGTTTGCTAAAAATGTTGTTTCAAATTGATGGTTTAAAAGGGTTTTTAGTTAAAATTCTGTCACTATCTCTGATTATTGAATCCATTAATTTATTACTTCCGATTGGAACGCAATTGGTTATGGACCATGTAATTATCGCCAAAGATCATAGTTTATTAGGTTTAATTTGCATTGGATTATTGTTCTTTATTTTATTTAGAACTTTTATTGCGATGTTACGATCTTGGTCATCATTAGTTATGGAATCTTTAGTCGATATTCAATGGAAAGCCGGACTTTTTGGGCATCTAATGAAGTTACCTTTAGCCTATTTTGAAAAAAGAAAACTAGGTGATATACAGTCTCGTTTTGTTTCATTAGAGGTTATACGTTCAACGCTAACAAAAAGTATCGTAAGTAGTATTATTAACATTTTGATGACAATCGGTGTCTTTATCATGATGCTACTGTATGGTGGCTGGTTGGTTTGGATTGTCTGCGGTTTTACTCTAATTTATATAATATTAAGAGTGGTAACTTATCAGCGTTATCGACAAGCATCTGAAGAAAAGATTGTGAAAGAGGCCAAAGCTAATTCCCATTTTATGGAGAGTTTATATGGTATTGATACACTAAAATCATTAAAACTCACTGAGTCTAGAGCTCAATATTGGCTTAATATGAATATTGATACAACTAACGCCAATATTCGCCTAACCAAATTAGATATGATATTTAATGGTGTGAATACATTAATTATGCTGGTTGAGCAAACTTTAATATTATGGGTTGGTGCATCGCTGGTAATGAATGACAAAATGACACTTGGTATGTTTATTGCGTTTACCGCATACAGATCTCAATTTTCTGAACAAGCAGCAAATCTGATAAATATGGTATTAGATTTGAAAATGCTAAATTTACATACCGAACGATTAACCGATATTGTATTGACTAACACTGAAAACGATATTGAATCAAAAAATCAATTACCGAAAGATATCCCTGTTGAATTTGAACTGAATAATATAGCTTATCAGTATGATAACCTTTCGCAGCCTATTTTTTCTAATATAAATATGAAAATTAAGGCTGGTGAGAGTGTCGCAATTATTGGTCCATCAGGTGCAGGAAAGACAACCTTGATGAAAGTCATGAATGGCCTACTAGAACCAACTCAAGGCGAAGTTCTTATAAATGGTATTGATATTTATAAGTTTGGTGTCAATAATTATAGAGATATTGTTGGAAGTGTATTACAAAATGATAAACTTTTTGCAGGATCTATTTCTGATAATATCGCCAGTTTCGATAATGAAAAAAATCATGAATGGCTGGTTGAATGTGCTAAGCACTGTAACATCCATAATGAAATTATGAAAATGCCCATGGGATATGAAACCTTAGTCAGCGAATTAGGTAATAGTTTATCAGGTGGGCAAAAACAGCGTTTATTGATTGCTAGGGCATTATATCGTAAACCTTGCTTGTTATTTCTTGATGAAGCGACAAGTCATTTAGATGAAGATAATGAAACTAAAATTAATAATGCAATATCTTCATTAAAAATAACACGTATCATTATTGCTCATCGAACATCAACAATAGCAAGTGCCGATCGAGTGATTGATATCACATCAGTGAATCATTAAAGATCAGGATATTAGATAAGAATGAACTTAGTATGGTAAATTTTATTGCTAGTTTATCGCTAATAAAATCTAGCAATTAGTTTAATAATTTTTCTTTATATTAAAGATTAATTAATCTAAATAAAAACGCATTAAAAGATTTCACCGACGGTCGTCGGTGAAATTATCTTTTCAACCGCTGTTTATAATAAGCTAATAAGTCAATTTTAATGAGGATATCATTAGCCAATCACGCTAATGGATATCTAATACTGCATGGAATGCTTCTTGTGGAATATCAACACCACCAAATTTACGTTGCCTTATCTTATTCTCTTTAATATTTTTAGCGATTTTTTTCTTTTTCGATGCCGAACCCGAATAGCCACGACCGGTGACACTTTTACGTAAAGGTGGAATGTCTTCCCGAGCAATAACTTTATTTTCGACTACTGATTGAACCGGCATAGGATAGAGTTTACGAGGAATAACATGTTTCATCTTTTGAACAATTTGTTTACCTCGTTCAAAACTTTTATCTCGAGGTAAAATAAATGAAAATGCATCCACAATTTCATCATTCAACCAAATATCCATTTTTACCAAATCCGATGCAATATAACTTCTATCACGATAATCTATAGATGCATAGCCATGAGTAATCGATTTAAGTGAATCATAAAAATTGTATGCAATCTCTGAAATTGGCAGTTTAAAGGTCAACTCTGCCATTTTATTATTCAGATAAATCATATCGACGTAGATACCTCGTTTTTCCTGACAAAGTTCCATAATTTCGCCAATATTTTCCATAGGAATAATAATTGCTGCATCTATAAATGGTTCTTCAATATAGTCAATTTTTTCAAAACTCGGTAACAACATAGGATTATTAACATTGATGATTTCACTATTTTTTAATGTTACACGGTATTCAACACTAGGAAAGGTAGAGAGAATTTCGATACCATATTCTCTTTCAAGTCTTTCTTGAATAATCTCCATATGTAAAATGCCTAAAAAACCACAACGGAATCCTGCGCCAAGGGCCATTGAGTTTTCTTGTTTATAAATAAATGCAGAATCATTTAGGGATAATTTTTCAACCGCATCTTTAAGTTTTTCTTGGTCTTCATTTTTTATTGGAAATAATCCAGCATAAACCATAGGTTTGACTTCTTTATAACCAGGTACTGCTTTGGTATTTGGGTGATTAGGATCAATTAGGGTATCACCGACTTTGACATTTGCGACGATTTTAATATTAGTCGAAATATATCCAACTTCACCTGCATCAAGTACATCAACAGTTTTCATTGCTGGTAAAAATACGCCAGTTTGTAATGCTTCAAATTCAATATCACTTTTGAGCATTTTAATTTTCATTCCAGTATGAATAGCACCGTTAAAAACGCGTACATGTAGCACGACACCGCGATACACATCATAATGAGAATCAAAGATTAACGCTTGCAGTTGCTTATCTTTATTAGCTTCTGGCGCAGGAATGTTTTCAACGATTGATTCTAAAATATTATCAACTCCTACGCCGGTTTTAGCTGAAGCTAAAATAACTTTATCTAAGTTAATGCCATCTAACTCTTCGATTTCTTTAATCACGCTGTCAACATCCGCATTTGGCATATCGACTTTATTGATAACTGGAATAATAGTTAAATTCTGCTCTTGAGCCAGTTTTAAATTAGCGATTGTTTGTGCTTGTACGCCTTGAGTTGCATCAACTAGCAACAAAGCTCCTTCACAAGCAGCTAAACTGCGCGAAACTTCATAATTAAAATCAGTATGTCCAGGGGTATCGATGAGATTAAGCTCATATTCAATATTATTTGAAGCTTTATAGTACATGCGTACGGTTTGTAACTTAATTGTAATACCACGTTCTCTTTCAAGATCCATGTTATCTAATAATTGCTCTTTCATATCACGTTCAGAGACAGTATTGGTCATCTCAATTAATCTATCTGCCAGTGTTGATTTACCGTGATCGATATGGGCAATAATACAAAAATTTCTTATATTATTTGGGTTCATGTTAATTTCTCCCATACTTTTCTTAACTGTTGGCGTGAACTATAATGGTTAGAGTAACTCTAAGTCAAGTTTGGTCAAATTGTCATACTTGCTAATCTATTTAATTGATTTTTATGAAAACATGGGTATAAATATGGTAAATATAAATGATTGTATTGCATCAATTGCACAAAATGGGGAATTAAACCAAACACCTAAATACTCTGTGACTAAAGCAGCTAAAATGTTAGGCTTATCTGTGCATACATTAAGGTATTATGATTCATTAAATTTATTTCCATTTTTGCAACGTGACCAGAATGAAAAACGGCTTTTTTCTGATGCCGACTTACAGTGGGCAAAGCTAATTGAATGTTTACGTAACGCGAATATGTCAATTAAAGATGTTCAACACTATGTCAAGCTGTGTCTTAAAGGTGATGAAACATTGGATGAGCGCCTAACTATCATTAATCAACAAGAAAAGATATTAATCGATACTATAACTCAACTAAATGAGCAATTGGCTTTATTGAGATTTAAAAAACAATACTATAAAGCCGCTCATCAAACAACAAATAACTAAGCTTTTCCAATGAAAACTTTTCCTATGAAAAAATTTTGAGGAAAGGGGTTTTTGCTTCTTTCCCCATTCCGGTTTATTTTATAACCGTTTCCTGACTAATTAAATGTTCGTAAGATGGTATAGACTTCTCAATTATTTTTACAACAAACCAATAAATTAAAATAACCGTTATCTAAAAGCAATTAGGGAATTAACTGCTAAAAATTGTGAAGAATTTGGAACGAATACTATTTAGTATTAATATGGTAAAAGAATAAAGCTACTTTTATTAAAGTATCTCAGGAAGCTTAATTCCTAATTTGTAGATATTAACATAGCCTGATTCTTTTTTTAGTTTTTGTATATTAGACTTAGGTATTTCATTTTGATCATCTAAAATAAAGTGGTTAATCGTAAAATCTTCATCGCTCTTCTGATGAGAATATATAATTAAACAATCTATATTTTGTCGATAATCTGTTACTTTTAATTCTTTATAGACTTTTTCAATTCTTGCATAACCACTTATTTGTCTAATGTCATCAATAATTACTGATTGATTGTGGTATTTAGGTTTATATTTAGTATCAATTACAAATTTGAAATCTGCTTGGTTGGTAAATTTTAAGATAAAATCTAATTCCTGATATTTTGCTTTATAGTGATATTTTACTTCCTTTGATGTAAATATATTTCTCAGTTTTTTATAAACATATAATTCAAACAATTTACTCATATCAATCCAGAAAGGTGGGGTCATGATTCGTTGTTGTTCGGTATTACTAATATTGTAGGCGTAACGTTTCAAAATCAGTAATGCTAATTTGATCGCTTGATCATACTCTTTATATAACGGATTACTTCTGAAGGTTTTTATTTTTGTTATATCAATATCATCAGATACCTGCTCAAAAGCAGGGTGAATGTAATTAATCCACTGCAATAATGGTGTTTTATCAAATCCGTTTTCAAATTTTTGAATGACGCGTTGGGAAAAACGATAGGCTTTTTTTAGAATTTTATTTTCATCACAATTAACGCCAAATTCTTGATATTGGCAGATTGTGTTAATTTTTTTACCACTAACTAAATTCTGTTTGATATTTTTACTGACAAGAATTTTTCCTTTTACGCGGGCATTAAGATTTTCGATTTTAGAATAATAAGATTTTTTTAAGCCTTTTTTTACAATTTGTTTCATAACTTTAAGAAACAGGGCTATTAAGAACGGAGAAAGTAAATCTTGCTTTTGTGTTATTGGGATATGAGGTTTATCAAAATAAATATATAACAAATCATCTAGATGCTTTAGATTTTCGGGCTCTTCAATCGCATCTAACAACATTCGCATATAATCAATCTGCGTTGATTCATTATTTAATTTTGGTTGTATATATATTGGGAGTTTATTTTCAACAATCCAATTGATACCAACAAAATAAGACGTTTTGAAATAGAATAACTCTTTCTCGCAATTTATTGAGTAGCAGGACTGTTTTTCACCTTTTCGCAAAACTTGGTATTCGTATGAGTCTTTTTCCTTTAAAATAGCAATATAATTGTCACACGCATTAATACAGTGATCTTGTTTTAAAAGTCCATCATACTGTTCAAAAAGTTCAATCATGGTTGATTCGAGTATTTATTTTCGATTTCTTTAATTTTAGCTTTTACACCATCGACATCTTTAAAAATGCCATCCTTTATATATTCCTTCAAAATAGGAATTATTTCATATTGAAGGCGTGTTTGAGTTATATCCTTTTCATCTTTACCATTTATTATAAAGTAGCTTTGCCCTAACCAAACATCTTCAACTCGAAATTCATCAGACAAATATATTGATGGATTCAATATTTTATTTTTTTCATATTCTTCATAACTTTTAATAAATAATTCAGAAATATCTATGAATAAATCCTTTTTAAAATTGGCTTGTAAAGATGTTGGTAATATGTCAATAAATGCAAAACGACGACGAATAGCATAATCAATCTGTCCAACACTGCGATCAGCAGTATTCATTGTGCCAATAATATAAAGATTAGGAGGAATGGTTAGCCTATTATCATCATTAACCGCATACATACTTTCGACTTGTTCGCCGCGATACTCTAGTGCATAAATTAATTCGCCCAATACAGCAGGAAGATTTGCTCGGTTTATTTCATCAATGATCAAAATATATTTTTTTTCAGGATCAGCCGATGCTTTTTTAGCCATTTCTATAAATAGTTTATCTCTCGTAATATATTGAGGTTGGCCATTTTCTGTTTTTACTTCAATTCCTCGCACAAAGTCTTCATAGGTATAGGCAGAATGAAATTGGATGAGTTTAAATTGTTTATGAGATTGTAAATTAGATGCTTGCTTATTTTTATCTAAAGAGACCTTGTCAAAAATGAGTTGTTCAGCAATATTTTTTGCTGTATAGGTCTTTCCAGTTCCAGGAGCACCTTGAAGGATAATTTGTTGTTTATTTTTGAGTAACTCAATATATTTTTTTAAATCATTCATATCATTAACGTTTTCTATATTTTCTTTAAATAGATAATTTAATATATATCCGGGAATAGTTTGTGACTTAAATAGTGTCCCAAAAGGCGGCCATTTAGTTTCTGGTTCAGTAATCTTTAAGTCCGAAGATTTAATATACTCATTTTTAGTCGCATCATAGCTAAGCCAAGCAACATCTACATAGTGTGAATAGAAACAACGGTTATTTTGTTCATCTTCTCCTGCAAAATGAATATTTTTTTTATATCGGTAGGAAGATAGCGCAACACCAATACCCCATAATCCATGATTATTGTTTGTAGTGCAAATTATATCGCCATATTTGATATCTTTTATATTTTTAAATGCTTGAATTGCTGGTGATTTTTCCGGATAAGAATTTTTTATTTCTTCAGCTGTAGAATTAGAATAATCTTCATCTTTCCAACCAATAGCCATAATCTCATTGTTCAAAAAACTATTCCATGCTTTTTTTTTGAATTTAGGACAATGAGTCGGAGAAATAAAATAACAAGCGCTATTAGCATTAAAATCAGAAAGGTCAATATTATTTGGTACAAAGAATTTTGTTTTCTCTATTTCTTTTTGCATAAATGGGCTAATAAATTTTTGAAATTGATTAATTAAAAATTCATTATCCTCTATTTTTGAATAAAGTAATCGTTTTGATAAAATTTTATTTGTCTGCCTGCCATCTTTATTCTTATTATTTTTATGGATTTCAATGGAATTGTTTTTATAACCTACGAAACGGCTTGGTCCAAAAAATAGTTTGTTGCCAATTTTTTCAACAGCAAACCATACCCCATTGTTATAAAGATCTAAAACGTCAGTCTTGTTATTGCCACTAATCAAACTGCGATAAAGGGTTAGAAAATTTTTGATAACATCACTTCTTTTTTCTACGAATTCTTCTTGCATAGCATCTGGTCTTCAACAGCTAGGAAACAATATCGAAAATTATATAATCTTATATATGATTATATAAGAATAAGATTGTTTATAAGCAAAGGCAATATTTTTGTGTAGTTAATATAATTTTGTATCTTGAAAGGATTTAGACTTCATTTATGGGATGTAAATTATTAGTAAATTGTAGATAGGCTATACTAATTCATACCAGTTTTATAACGTTATTCTTATGATAAATTAAAAATAAAAAGTTGATTTGTCTTGAACAATAATTTATTTGCCTTGTTAACCACAGCATTAAAAATGAGACTGTATTTATTTTTTTATTCTAAATAAAGAAAAATATAAATAAAAAAACATGATAGAGAGTATACCAAAAGTAATACCTCATATTGAAAAAGTCTTAACAAACTTCCAATGGTGGATTGTTTATCTTTTTTTTGAGCCATTGCTATCTGAATTAATGAACTTTGAAACAGTCCTTCACCTAAACCATAGCTCATAGTAGCTATAACATAATTAAAGACTGAAATATTAAAACTTATAAATAAAAGTAAGGCGAAAGCAAATAGCATAAACGGTAAAGCATAAATTAGTATTATTTTATTACCACTTGAATTTATGATTTTTTGGGCAAAGACATTTAACTGTTTCTTATTTATTATTTAAGGGTTGTTTTTCCTAATCATATAACTAAAAATTACTGATAGTAAATGTATCTTACTGATGCTTAATGAATAACAAAATAGGCTTTAAGCCTTATGTTTGTAGGTTTTGATGTGTTTTAAAGGATTTAAAAGAATGTTAATGAATATTGAATTGGTGCGTGGGCGGGACTTGAAAAGCAAGTGTTTAAATCATTTTTCATAAAGCATTGTGTTTGTTTCTTCTGTTTGCCGTACCCCCATTTGTACCCCCAAAATAAAAACTGACCCCCAATATTAGGTATTTTAATCTTGCCAAATTGAAAGGTTAAAAATTGGTTTTAGAATTTTGACGGTGTAAAAATTTATCTAGGTGAGCGGTATCCGTTAATTATGTTTTAGATTTTTATACCTCCCCCCCCATAAAAATAAAATTTTATAAAAAAGTGTTCACGGTGTTCACTACTTGCTTGAAGCCTTATTATAAAAGGGTTTGAGCGGTGTATACTTGAATATTTACTATTCACAAGTGTACACTTTAGGTGTTCACCACAAGATAAATAATGGATTAATTTAGATCTAGCTATATATGTTTAGCTAAATATTCCACCATTTCTTTATTATTTAAAAAAGCATAAAATCTTTTTGCTAAGGCTTTTATTCCTGTATATCGTTTTGCTTCACTAAGTTGTTTTTCGGCACAATAACAATTAAGACCATCATACATATCAAAGTAATCATAATAGATAAAAAGCCAATAGTGCTTTATTCGATGAAAATATCTGTTTCCAAATTCTATATATTTAAATACAAAACTATGAAGAAGATCGCCAATATCTTTTAAACTATTACATATCATAATTTTTTGGCTAAAAAGTCTCATGAAAACTAAACAGCTATAATTAATGCTTGGTATAGAAATATTTTTTTCGGAAAGATATCTTTTTAAGTACGTCATAACCTCATCGCTATCTATTTTTTTATCAAGTCCCAAAGAAGCAATAATCAATAGTATTTCTGAATCATCACCTTGCATAACTTGTTTTTCAGCCCAATCAATTATTAGGCCACTAGAATAAAAATATTCTGATGGTGAACCATAATATTGATTAAATCTATAAAGCGATAAAATTTCATCGAGAGATAAATTGCTCAATTTTAAAACCTTTTATTTATAAAAAAATACCCATTAAATGTATCTTATCTTACATAAATGAACAACAAAAAACCGCCCAAATTAGGCGGTTCATCGGTTAACAAATATTAACAACGAGCTAGTTCTTCAGCTTTGGGTAGCCAATCTTGACTAGTATTGATATTAAGCTCTACGTTGGTCCTCATCCCTTTATTTGCTCTTTTACGCATGTAGTCTTTACCGTTTTCTTTCATTGCATAATTAAGCGATGTGCCAAATTGCGTTAGTGATAGCGGATTGTTTAAACCTGTATTGCGGATGTATTCAATATAAGCATGGTATAAATATTTTCGGGGGTTAAAGGGCATTATTCCCATATTGCCAATAAACATACCATTGGGATAATCAAGCGCATCAAGATAACTACAAAAATCTACCAAGTGGTCGGATTCGCGTTTAATCGCCGTCGCTTCGTCTGATTGTTGTTGCTGGTGTAGTCTTTCTTTAGCTTCTGCTGGACTGGTAAACTCATTTAATAGCAACCTCACAATTGAGGGGAGTTCTTGCTCTATTTTGCTAACCAAGTTTAAGTCTCGTTCTTTTTCAGGGATAACCTCGCCAAAGTGAAAGATAACCCGACGCCGTGATATACCGCCGTTACGCTCGTTAAATCTCATTGCCTCGTTATTGATAACCAAGACTACCGCAGGGATTTTACAAGAATAGGGTTGCTTGTGTTTTGGGTCTATTGCGACTTCATCACCGCCAGTAATTGCTTTTAATCCTGCGCCACTGCCAATATATCGCGGTTGGTCTGGTAAAATGATAAGAGAGTAACCAACTACTAAGGCCCTATCTCTTGCCTTTTCCAGTGATTCCATTGTGCCTATAACAGTGTTATTCTTGCCCGATAACATAGTTGCGATTTCAGCAAAAACACTTTTACCGCTACCGCCTGCGCCTGTAACCTCTAAGAATAATTGCCAGTCATGACGATTAGCCAATATCATATATAGCGCGGCTAAGATATTTTTAGCCTTATCTTGATTGCCTGATGCTCTTTTTAGCCATTTAGCGAAGTTTGGCGCGTGAGTATCAAAAGATTCATTTTCTTTGGCAGGGTAGTAATCAATATCATTACTGACTAATAACCAATCTTGCTTATTGTGAGGTCTAAAGGTTTGGCTTTTTAGCTCATATACGCCATTTTTAAAGCAGATTAAATCTTTCTGAGGTGTTCCCATTATAGGCAGTGATAACCTGAGCGATTCAACCGCTGAGCTAATTCGCATAGGGTTAAATGGCTCGCCTGATTGAGTGAATAAATCGGCTAGCGTTCGCATTAACAGTTTATCGCTTATAGGTTGCCATGCGTTATCTTGATAGTGATAGATTTCATCGGTAGTTAAATTAATGGCGAGGTTATGGTTATAATGCTCTTTTAACAATTCAGCGCGCTGACTGGATGCCATTTGTGATAAATTCATGTTTTGGGTTTCAACTTTTTTCAAGTTTTGGTTGTTATTATTTGTTAAGGTTTGAACGTTAATTTTTGATAAGTTTTTATCGAATAAAACTGAAGTTTTCTGAAGTCCAAACTGTTGTCTATAATCATCAAAATCACATTTATAATCAGTGTCAGGGATTGTGTAATAACCGTTAATCGCAGTAGCCGCTTCTATCGCTTTTTCTTTACCTGTGTTTTTATGACTACCTATATCATTATCACCAGCGATGATAATATTTGCTTTAAAATTAACCTCACGGACAGCTTTAGCCACATGAATAAGATTACCTGCATCAATAGCTGATATCACCAGTGACCGATGGCGGAATTCCGCTATCGATATACCTGTGGCTAATCCCTCGCAAATAATAATCTCGGAAGCTGTGAG
Source organism: Gilliamella sp. W8145 (assembly GCF_016101145.1). Taxonomy (NCBI): domain Bacteria; kingdom Pseudomonadati; phylum Pseudomonadota; class Gammaproteobacteria; order Orbales; family Orbaceae; genus Gilliamella; species Gilliamella sp. W8145. The sequence continues at coordinate 1,521,443 of NZ_JACFRC010000001.1, read as the reverse complement.
TAATTCTTTTTTTACCTCGTCAGGTCTGCCCAAATTTGGGCTGACCCATATAAAAGCGCCTTTTTTATTTGAGCTTTTCATTAAGTGCTTACTGCCGTCAGGCTCGATAAATTGACCACCTGCGTATTCATTATGAAGATTCAGAATGGGCACAAAAATGCGCCCGTTATCTAACAAAGGTAAATCAAAGGTTAACCCTTTCTCGGTCAGGTATTGAGATTGTCCTAATGTTGCTTTAGATAGTAAATACTCGACCTTTTTACATACGGGATTATCTGGTATGTTATCGTTATGCAATTGTTCGGATTCTATTTTTCTAAATGCGAGATTTTCCCGTATTTGGTTATTCTTATTAGACAGATTTAAACACTCCACTACTTTACTCGATGCTTCTTTAGCGTCGCATTGACAATAGTTTTTGATAAGTTCTAAGCCGTCACCGCTACCACATTGATTGCAGATATAAGTACCGCGCCCATTTTTATTATCAAATCTAAATCTATCTTTACCACCACAGACAGGACAAGAGCAATGTTTGCCATTACCCACTTCAATACCTAATGATTGAAAGATATAATCCCATTTACCTACCGCTTGGGTGGTAATTTCATTTATTCTCATTACCGCCCCCTTAATGGATTGTCCCGTTAGATTCAGCTTTGATATCTTCGACTAAATCAATAAACAATGTTGAAAGTAATTCTTGCCCGAATGGAGTTAATGAAATAGGTTTATCTGCGCTTTCTGTGTACATATCTTTCAACATTCCATAAGTGCGATTTAATCCATCCTTTTCTCCGAAATCCTCAATCAAGCATTGCTTAAGATTGATATCTAAACCTAAGACAATTAAATCTTTGTTAATATCAATCTTAGTGCCTTCATGAATAAATACCTGACTATCATTTTTGTTAATCTGCTCAATTAAAAACAGACTTGCTACTATCGCCATAGTTGAATCAACGATGATATGGTGGATTGCGGTTATTTTATTGTTATTATTCATTATCTTTAACTTCCTTATGATTAAGTTTATCGTCAAGTAAATTAATTTGATTGGAAGCAAAGCAAACAATGTTTTTTAATTGTGCTAACAGGTAACCAATGTCGCGTGTATCGTCTTTAAATTGTTGTTCCTCATATTCTTCACATTCAGAAGCCCAAAATAACAAATTACCAATAGCACCGATTCCCCATAGAATTGATTGTCTGAGTTCCTCTAAGTGTGCTTTTGCGTGTAATAAGTTATGTGGTTGGATATCAGCCTGATATAAATTCAAGACGGATAAAAGGTTAGATAGGTCATATTGCCCATTTTTAGGGCATAGGGTATCATTATTATTAGCCATAATCATTACCTCATTTAATGGTTTGGTTAGATCCCTCGATAGTGTTGGTAGCACTTCGGGGGATTGTTTTTTAGCACCACAAAATTCGCTTGGTGCATAAACACTATAAAATAAAGTGCATAAACACGTCAATGCTTTTTCTAAACAATTTTTTAATGTATAGTGTTTGAACACTAAATTGATTAGGATTTTTTTACTAATGGCAACGGGATACAAAAATAATAAATCTTTTACCAAAGGAATTCGCTTTCCACACGAGCTAATAGAAAAAATAGATGAGCAATCCCAAAAAGAGAACACCAACTTTTCAGCTTGGGTTATTTCTGCTTGTCGAGAAAAACTCACCAAACCAAATAAGAAATAATTTACTAGCTTAATACCACTTTTTGGTGGTATTTGTTTTCTTGGTTTCCTTTTTATGGACTGACAAAACTTAGTTATTAGTATTCTGCTTTCCCTTTTTATGGACATGCAAAACCATTTTTTAAAATTCAACCTCATGCAATGAGTTTTCCGATGCATACGCGCGCGCGTAGTGATATCAATAAAATCTTTCCTAACGTGTCGGAAAATTGCACCGTAACGCTTCACAGGGCGATTATTTAAGGATTGGGTATACATCTGTATTGCTAGGTTGTTATATAAGCTTGTAGTCATGATTTAGCCCTCTAACGTGTCCTTAAATTATTAATCGTTTTATTAGTGGCGATTAAGTCAAATTTGGATTGCTCCAATTCAATATCATTATTTTTAATACTTAAATCTGTCATTTTTCATCTCTCTTAACGTGTCAGAAAATTCCCCCTTTTAGCTAAATTTAGGCAAGGGAAAACCGTAACGAATTTTTTCGCTTTGCTTTAAAATCAATTAGTTAATTTGGTGTTTTAGCTAGACACTTATCGCGAGATTGGCTATCATTGGAAGCGTCATTATTCCAGTGTTAGCCCTTTATCATTTCGCGATATAAAGGGTTTTGCTTTATCACCATTAAGCCACCTCTCGACGTTCTACTCTACGAGATTCAAGCCAAGAGTAAATTTCATCAGCGCGATACCCAACGCGACGCAAGCCGATTCTGATTTTTTGGGGAAAGGTTTTATCTTTCTTTTCTAGCGTATAAAGACTAGTGTCAGATTTGAAGTGAAGTAAATTTTTAACTTCTCTTCTGGATAGGATTGCATTTGTCATTTGTTACCTCGTTATAAAAGTTATTAAAACAAGGTAACTGTAGCATTATGGTATAATTAAAATAGGTGGGTTAATTTTTTAATAGTAGTAACTTATTTAATTGAAGTATTCCTATCCATTTATATAGAAAATACAGTAAATAGGCTTACCCCTTTCTTCGTCCTACTTTTCTTAATTCGAAAGGACGCAATACTATATCAACCGCTTCTGCTAAGTTTTTAGATACTCCTTTACCAATTAAATAATCAATTACTTCTTTTTTTGTCGGAGCTGTTTGTTTATTTTCGGTATCATAAGTAGACCAAAATTGCTCAATTATCTCTTGTGTTAACTCCAATCCTTCGGAAGAGTGCTGTGTGTTATTTGGTAATTTTTTTATATTATTATCTTCTATACTGATTTCTTGAATAATAGGGGAAGGGTTTTTTTTAGCTCGATATGGAAGAACTAAGATAACATTTTCATTAGTGACCCATTGATTTAAGGAACTTCTTGTTATTATGGTGTGCCGATAAGACATTGTTTCTGTTCTATCATTTGGATCTATCTTTGTGGCGCTCATCTCATTTAGAAATTCATTATATACATATTTAGCACATATAATTGGCGTTAAAATTCCCCTTCTGATAGAGGTTTCTAACGATAGAGCATAACCATGAGCTAATTTCCATCTAGAATGATTTATTTGTTTTACTGAATCTAATCCCTCTTTAAAATCGAAGGGATCTAATCCTGCCAATAATAAAGACGCTTGCTCTATAGTAAATTCTTGTACAGCTTTCCAATGCATAACATTAGGATAATCATCACAGTAAATATGTTCCATATACCACCTTTCACGATCTAAAAAAATTTGCGCCAGTTCGTTAGGTTTGCTAATGTTCTGGCATCAGCTTAGGCGAAAATAATACTTTAATATACAGTAATATACATTATAGCACTGTATTTATATACAGTTAAGTGTTTATGATAAAATTGGCAGACTAAAATAATATTTTGAGGATAGGTAAATGAGAGATTTAATAAAAGATAATAATAAATATTTGAGCCGTCGCGCTACATCAAAATATCAGGCTCGCACGGTAGCAAGATAGTTGTAAGCTCTTTGATGGTTTTTTTAAATTCAACCCCATGAAAGGGATTTGTAAGTTGTCTTTATTATGAAGATAACTGCCTTTTATGATTAAATTTGTATCCATTTATTAAATACCTTTTTACTGGATACTTGTTTGGATACCTATATTAAATAGATTTTTAGGTATTTAAATTCCATATGAAGTGGCTCAATTTGAGCATCTAAAACTTAAGCAGGTAACAAGTTTATGCTCTTTGCTTGTCAGGTGGTTAAATCTTTTGGTGGTGGCGATACTAGTTCTATACGTATTGGTTTGGATTTGGCTATAATGCTACTTCCCATAGATTGATGATCTAATGTCTGCTTTTCAGAATAACCATGATTAGCAAGCATCAATTTGGCAATACTTGCGTTAAACTCACCTTTTAAACCTTTATTAATCAACTCCACTTCTTGGCGCGCTTTGATAAGTTCTAGCAGGTCCTTAAATTCTTAGCTTGAACTCGCATAATTATATAAACTCGACCTTGAACAGTTAGCATATAAAGCCAGTCCAGCCATAGAGGGAATGATTTCGCCATTTTTAATATAGCCCTGTTTATGCAAATACTCTTGCCCTAGTTTTAACGTGTCCTTTATCTTCGATTTTCGTCCTGCCATATTGCCACCTAACTTACTAATAATAAAGCTATTATAATCCAATAAGGCGAATTATTAGATTGTTTTCTAACGTGTCCAAAAATTCACTAAGCCAACCAAGAGGAGGGGGTAATAAATCTCTACAGCTTTAAGCCCTAAAAACCGCCCACCCTCATTCATTTTAACGCTAACCCGATTTTTTTAGTTTTTTTTAATGTTACCTTTTCCGTAATCTCCCTGTATGGTGGAAATCACCATAGAGCATTTATTCTTTTCCTCTAATAATATCTCTGGATCAACCTTAAAATCATCCTAACTTAAAATATTGATTAATAATTATTTTATTTTAATAAAAAAATGACGCTATCTAAATATATTTATATTTCAATTAGTTAATTACAGGATCAAGATTATTTTAATAATGTGTATAGTAGTGAACAGTAGTGAATACTAATGAACACCAAAAAATATATATAATAAGTATATAATATATTGATATATATAAATTAATATTAGATTGGTGAATAGTAGTGAACACTTTATATTAAAAGTTTAAGATTATGGGGAGGTAAGAATAAAAACAACCTAATAATTGGCATAGGTAAAGGGTGACATTTGAAAAAGCACCCCTCAGATATGAGGAGTGGTTTAATATAAAGTTATTGAAGTGAGTAACTCAAATTTGAGTTACGGTTTTATCGTAACCCAAATATGGGGCACGGTATGAATAGCGCGATATGGTTAATGATTAACTAGCTTTAAATTGCGGTTACCTGATAGTGAGACATTTCCTTGGCTTGCTTGCTCGACAAAGTCACCCCACCAGTCAAGCATAATACGCTTTTGATGTTCATATTCTGCTTTGTTGTAGGCTCGCCTTACTGCGTTTTTATCTACATGCGATAATGCGCTTTCAATGACATCATAATTAAAGCCTTGTTCGTTTAAAGCGGTACTAGCTAAAGCTCTTAAGCCATGCGCAACAAGCTTATCTTTATATCCCATGCGCTTTATTGCCATGTTAGCGGTTTGGCTACTCATTGGCTTGTTATAAGGCGGTCTTGCTGTTGGGAAAACAAACTCACTTTTATGATTAATAGATTTCATTATCTCAAGTATTTTTATTGCTTGCGGTGATAAGGGTATATTGTGTGGTCTATCCATTTTCATGCGTTCGGCAGGAATACTCCATAATTTTTTATCTAGATTAATTTCTTCCCACTTAGCCCCTACGGCTTCACTTGGTCGTGTTAATGTTAATAACTGCCATTCAATCACGCATCTAGTTTGCAATTCAATCTTTGCCATAGCTAAAGCTTGCATGAACTGCGGTAACTCAGTAGGGGGAATAGTTGGCTGATTTTTTACTTTCGGGCTATTAAATACGTCGGTGATTTTGGCTAGAGGGTTATTATCGATAATTCCCATATTGACAGCATAATACATTATTTCATTAATTCGCCGGCAAACTCTTTTTACTGTTTCGTATTTATTATTGTTATTTAATGGCTGTAATGCGTTAATCGCTTTGATAGCTGTTACTTGGTTTATTGGAATATCTTTTATATAAGGGAAAACATGATTTTCTAATGAACGCCAAGCCTTTTTGAGCGTTTGTTCTTCTAAACCTTGTTCTGTTTTGAATTTGAACCATTTCTCAGCCATAGCGTAAAAGGTATTATTACAAGCTTCTTGCTTACGTTGTTCTTGTTCCGCTTTGTGATGTTGTGGATCTATCCCTTGCTTTATTAATTCTCGCGCTTCATCTCGTTGTTTTCGCGCTTGTTGTAGCGATGTTTCTGGGTATTTACCGAAAGATAATAATGTCTCTTTATGTGATATTGGCTTTTTATATTTAAATCGCCATAATTTAACCCCTGTCGGTTTAACTAACAAAAAAAGACCTCCACCATCAAAATACTTTTTATCCTTACTAGTGGCTTTTAATGCTTTTATTTGTGTGTCAGTTAAGGGAGTAGTTTTTACAGCCATTTTTCACCTTTGGGGGTACGCAATAATAGGGTATTTAATTATACCCCCAAATATACCCCCATTATTTTTGGTTGTAAATGTACCTTACTGATACTTAATGGGCAATAAAATAGACTTTAAGGCTTGTTATTACTGGGTTTGGTGTGCTTTGCAGGGTTTAAAAGAATGTTAATGAATATTGAATTGGTGCCGTGGGCGGGACTTGAACCCGCATGCCCTTAGAGCACTACCCCCTCAAGATAGCGTGTCTACCAATTTCACCACCACGGCGCCGTTTTTATTCTGGAATATCTGATGTAGGATTAATATTCTGTGGTTGAATAACTGGGTCAGCAGTTGGAATTACTTTTCCATTACCGCTAGTGCTTTCAGTATTTTGTTGCGTAGTCGCAGGAGCACTATCTCCAATATTTTTAAATTCATCACTTGAAGTTGTGGTTTTTGAGCTGCCAAGGTTTGATAAAATAATGCTTAACACAAAAAATAACACACCAAGTATTGTTGTTGTGCGAGTTAGAAAATTGCCACTTCCTGATGAACCAAATAAAGTTGCAGAAGCGCCTGCACCAAAAGATGAGCCCATGTCGGCACCTTTACCGCGCTGAATTAGCACTAAAACGATTATCGCAAGTGCGATAAATAAATAACCTATAATTAAAAGTTCGTACATTTCAACCTGTCAATTTTTATGTTATAGAACAGAATTTATTGATGCGAAATATTAGCGAAAGAGTGAGCAACAAGCAAGTATATTTTATTATTTTCTGTATTTATCATAATCAATTGTACGTTTTTAAGGGAAAAATCAGTATAATGTCGCCATTTTTATTCTTGGCAAATGCAGTTGTATGAAATTTATAGTTAAACTTTTCCCCGAAATTACCATCAAAAGTGAGTCCGTTCGTTTACGTTTTATTAAAATTCTTACTAGTAATATTCGTAATATTTTAAAGAATGCTATTAATGATGTGGCAGTTGTTCGTCATTGGGATTTTATTGAGGTTCGCCCTAAAGTTGAAAATAGTGAAAATCAAATATTAGAACTATTAACAAGAATTCCAGGTATCCATCATATTTTAGTAGTTGAAGAACTTACTTTTACTGATTTACATGATATTTATGAAAAAGCGTTTAATCATTATGCGCCTTTAATTGAGAATAAAACATTTTGTGTAAGAGTTAAACGACGAGGTAAACACGAATTTACCTCAATTGAGGTAGAACGTTATGTCGGTGGTGGTTTTAATCAACATGTTGCTACTGCTAAAGTCAAATTAACGCGTCCAGATATTACGGTTAATCTTGAAATTGATAAAGATAAACTTCTACTAGTTAAAGAACGGCATGCCGGAATAGGTGGTTTCCCAACCGGAACACAAGAAGATGTCATTTCTCTTATTTCTGGTGGATTTGATTCTGGTGTTTCTAGCTATATGCTGATCAGACGAGGCTGTCGAGTCCATTATTGCTTTTTTAATTTAGGTGGCAAAACCCATGAAATTGGCGTGAAACAGATGGCTCATTATTTGTGGGATAGATTTGGAAGCTCTCATAAAGTTCGTTTTATTGCCATCGATTTTTCTGATGTTGTTGGCGAGATTTTAGAAAAAATTGATGATGGCCAGATGGGGGTTATCTTAAAACGAATGATGATTCGTGCAGCCTCTAAAGTTGCACAGCGTTATAATGTTGAAGCTCTGGTTACAGGCGAAGCGTTAGGTCAAGTATCAAGTCAAACCTTAACTAATTTGCGTTTAATCGATAATGTCAGTGATACATTAATTTTACGTCCACTTATCACCCATGACAAAGAAACGATAATTAATTTAGCTCGTCAGATAGGCACTGAAGATATTGCTAAGACTATGCCTGAATTTTGTGGTGTCATATCGAAAAGTCCAACGGTAAAAGCAGTTAAAGAAAAAATAGAAGCTGAAGAGGAAAACTTTGATTTTGCTATTTTAGATAAGGCTGTTGCCGAAGCTGAAAATATTGATATTCGTGAAATAGCTAAACAAACTAATAATACTATTACTCAGGTTGATACCGTTACAACATTAGAAGATAATCACGTTATCATTGATATTCGGGCGCCAGAAGAGCAAGAGGAGCATCCACTGGAAATCGAAAATGTTGAAGTTAAGCTTATACCATTTTATAAATTGGCAACTCAATTTGGTGATTTAGATCAATCAAAGCAATATTTACTTTATTGTGCTAAAGGAGTAATGAGTAAACTACAAGCGCTTTATTTAATCGAGCAAGGTTTTAACAATGTTAAAGTATTTAAACTGTGAATCTTAACAATTATTTACGATATTTTTCTCATATATCTATATAATATTTCCTAAAATATAAAATCTAGTTATCGTCTATTTAATAGATATAAAAACTAAGGATTTTATTACTTATTGAGGATTATAATGAGCAAATTACTTGTAGTTGATGATGATCTAGAAATTGCTTCGTTGTTATGTGAATTATTAGAATTGGAAGGATTTACCGTTGAAGTTGCAAATAATGGTATTGAAGCGTTAGAAAAGTTTGATGATTCCATCGATCTGGTTTTACTTGATATTATGATGCCAGAAATGAATGGATTAAGTGTTTTGTCTTCATTAAGAAGTAAATTCACCGTTCCTGTTATCTTCTTAACAGCTAAGGATAGCGAACTCGATAAAATCAATGGACTTGAACTTGGCGCTGATGACTATATTCTTAAACCTTTCAATGATAGAGAATTGATTGCTCGAATTAACGCTTTATTGCGTAGAGCTAGATGGGATACAGTTGGTAATGAAAGTAATGAAAAACCATTACAATACACTATTGATAAACTTGTGGTGAATACTAAGCAGCAATCTGTTTATTTTGATGACAAATACATCGAATTAACTGGCACAGAATTTCAAGTATTACTTAAATTACTTGAAAATAAAGGGGTGACAATTTCAAGAGATACTCTTAGTGAAACGGTGTTGGGAAAAGAATTTATCCCATTAGCACGTTCAATTGACGTTCATGTCTCTAATTTACGTAAAAAACTTCCACCTCGAAGTGATGGTTTACCATGGATTAAAACCTTGCGTTCAAAAGGATATCTATTTGTTGTAGATCAAAATGATAATTTGTTGCAAAATTAGCTTTTTTCAATATGGTAAGAATCTATGTGGATTTTTGATCGTCTGACAATTAGAATTTTCACAATATTCTTACTTACTATCGCTTTTTTCCTTGCGCTTGTAATGGTATTACCCGAACTCGACTCACGTAATTTAACTTATTTGGCGAATAAAGATAAAGAGAGTGGTAAAGTTCTTGCAAGCCAGATTGAAAAGGATCTCGCTAAGATACCGAAAGATAGTTTTCGCTGGTGGATGAGATTTATCGTAGTAATGGATAATTATCAAAAAACTGGTCAAGTCCTATTTATTGTTACACCTAATCAGCAAATTATTACTGCGGATACTAAAAATATTGATTTAGTAAAAAGCTTTAGTGAAAAATCGCATGATGTTGATGATCCAGCTAAGAAAATTTATGATAACCAAGAAATTATCGGTCCTTTCCTTATTCATTATGCTAATGATGAATATCAACTGTTTTTGTTACAGCCTGCATCAGATATTCAATCTCAATTTGTTAATTTGATTTTTGATCATCCTTTCTTACTTTTGACATTAACCATGTTAGCCAGTTCACCATTTTTGTTGTGGTTATCTTGGAGTATTGCTAAACCTGCTAGAGGGTTAAGATTAGCCGCAGAACAGGTTGCAAATGGTAATTTACAACAGTGGCCTGAGCTTGAAAAAGTTGGTTCTTATGAATATAAAGCCACAGGTGCAAGTTTTAACCATATGCTCAGAGAATTGAAACGGCTGCAAGATCTACAGCAACGGCTGTTTTCTGATATTTCCCATGAATTACGTACGCCATTGACCCGATTGCAATTGGCAACTTCGTTATTGCGCCGTAAGCAAGGTGAAAGCAATGAGGTTTTGCGGATAAATAATGAAGCTTTAAAGCTTGATTCGATGATAGGTGACTTATTGTCCTTAGCAAGGAATCAACATGATAATAATGAAGTTCGTGAATTTAAACCATTAGATGTATTATTTAAAAATGTATTGGATAATGCGACTTTTGAAGCCAATCAGATAACAAAACAATTTTCTATTCAAAATTCTCCTTCTAACCATACAATTTTGTGTTATCCAGAAGCGTTATGTAGTGCGCTTGAAAATGTGATAAGAAATGCATTTCGTTATTCAAATCAAAAGATTGTGGTGAATTTCACTATTCAACAACAAAAAGTTGTTATTACTATTGATGATGATGGTCCAGGCGTTGCCGATAATGAGCTTGAGCAAATTTTTAGACCATTTTATCGTACTAATGAAGCTCGAGACCGAGAGTCGGGTGGTACTGGGTTAGGATTAGCTATTGTGGCGAATGCTATTACTCGAGATAATGGCACAGTTAAAGCTGAGAAAAGTCAGTTAGGTGGGCTGAAAATTGTGATAGTATTACCACTTCAAAAATATTAATTGTTAAGAGAAATTATTGTGTTGAATGCGCCTTTAAATATTGTGTTGTTTGAACCTGAAATTCCGGCTAATACGGGTAATATTATTCGTTTATGTGCTAATACTGGTTTTAATTTACATATTATCGAACCAATGGGATTTTTTTGGGACGATAAAAAACTAAGGCGAGCAGGACTTGATTATCAAGAATTTGTTGATGTAAAACGTTATAAAAATATTGATCATTTTTTAGAGGCAAATCAGCTTGATTTGGCTTCACAAGTTTATGCTTTAACCACAAAAGGCCAAAAACCACATAGTGAAGTTAATTATAAACAAGCAGATTTTTTAATGTTTGGCCCTGAAACTCGAGGTTTACCAAATCGCATTCTTGATGAGCTACCACAAGATAGAAAAATTAGAATTCCAATGGTCGCCAATAGTCGCAGTATGAATTTATCTAATTCTGTTGCTGTAGTTGTTTATGAATCATGGCGACAACTAAATTATATTGGTGCTAAATAAACTAAAATTCTTAATTTATATATTGTTAGTTTATTGGCATTCGCTGGTTTGATTGAGTGCTGGATAGGTAATTGTCGAAAAGCTGTGCCTCATTATTGAAATAAAAACCCCTTTCCTCAAAATAAATATTAACTTTCTTACTTAGTAAATAAAAAAGAGGTCATGTTGACCTCTTTTTAAAAATAGCTTTTATATCTCGTTAATATTATTTAACACGTGAAACGTATTCACCAGAACGAGTATCAACTTTAAGTACTTCACCAATTTGTACAAATAATGGAACACGTACTACAGCACCAGTTGATAGTGTCGCTGGTTTACCTCCAGTTCCTGCAGTATCACCTTTTAGACCTGGGTCGGTTTCAATAACCTCTAGTTCAACAAAGTTTGGTGGCGTTACCGCAATTGGTTGACCATTCCATAAAGTTAAAATACATTCAGCTTGATCAACTAACCATTTAGCATTGTCACCTACAGCTTTAGCATCAGCAGAAAGTTGCTCAAATGTATCGTTATTCATGAAATGCCAAAATTCACCATCAGTATATAAATAGGTTAAATTCATATCAACAACATCAGCGGCTTCAACGGATTCACCTGATTTGAATGTTTTATCAACAGTCTTACCTGAAAGTAATTTTTTTATTTTTACGCGGTTAATTGCTTGTCCTTTTCCTGGTTTATAAAATTCATTTTCAACAATTACACACGGTTCGCCATCTTGCATTATTTTAAGACCGGCTTTAAACTCATTAGTACTAAAAGATGCCATAAAAGCTCCAACTATCATTCTGAATTACAAAAATGAGCCACATTATACAGCAAAATATTGAACAACCAAATAAAGATGAGTGGATTTTTGAACTTGCTAATGTCGTTACCGATATCAAAAAGCTTTATCGTTGTTTGAATTTAGATCCTGAGACGATTTCTTTGCCTATGGTGCAAGCGAGAAAGCAATTCCCGCTTAGGGTTCCTATGGCTTTCATAAATCGGATGAAAAAAGGTGATAGTCTAGATCCATTGTTGTTACAAGTTCTTTGTGATGAAAAAGAATTAATTAATGTAGCGGGTTTTAGTGAAGATCCTTTAGAAGAGCAGAATAACACCATTCCGGGATTACTACATAAATATCATAATCGTGCATTATTAATGACTAAAACTGCATGTGCGATTAATTGTCGATATTGTTTTAGACGACATTTTCCTTATCACGATAATCAAGGCACTAAAAAAAATATTGGTGCAGCATTGGAGTATATTGCAAGTCATCCAGAACTGGATGAAATTATCCTTTCAGGTGGTGATCCGTTAATGGCTAAGGATCACGAAATGGCTTTTTTAATAACCGAATTAGAGAAAATACCTCATATCAAGCGGTTACGTATTCATAGCCGTTTAGCTGTGGTGATACCTAATCGTATTACTAGCGAACTGTGTCGGTTATTTGCTAAAACCAGGTTACAAATTGTATTAGTTACTCATATTAATCATCCAAATGAAATTGATGATAATGTTACTAATGCTATCAAGCGTTTAAAGGAACATCAGGTAACGGTTTTGAATCAAAGTGTGTTATTGAAAAAAGTTAATGATGATGCTGATGTATTAGCTTGTTTAAGTAATAAATTATTTTCAATAGGCATTTTACCTTATTACATCCATTTATTGGATAAAGTGCAAGGAGCTGCTCATTTTTTAGTGGATGATGACAATGCTAAGCAAATTATGAGACAACTTGCGAAAAATGTATCGGGTTATCTTGTGCCAAAATTAGCTCGTGAAATCGGTGGTGAAAAAAGTAAGCGAGTCATAGCGATTAATGATTAATAAGGGCGATATATTCATTTAATACAGTCCTTACAATTTATGTATCAAAATCTCATTGACGAAAAATAAAATAGCCTCTATAATTCGGGCCTCTTTAATTAATGCTGTGGAGTTTATACTCTACAACTTGTTGATAAATTAGATTTGGATATAAATCGTCATGAAACGCACATTTCAACCATCAGTATTAAAACGTAATAGAACTCACGGTTTCCGTGCTCGTATGGCTACTAAAAACGGTCGTCAAGTTCTTGCTCGTCGTCGCGCTAAAGGCCGTGTTCGTTTAACCGTTGCTAGCTAATTTAAAGTTGAGTGACTAAACTCACTTTTCCTCGGGAGTTACGTTTGTTAACTCCCTTCGATTTTAATCGCGTCTTTCAAGAATCTATTCGTGCAGGTTCGCCTTTTCTTACTTTAGTTACACGGAAAAATGATCTGGCTCATGCTAGATTAGGTTTTGCTATAGCTAAAAAACAGGTTAAACGAGCACACGAGCGTAATCGAATTAAACGATTAGCTAAAGAATATTTTCGTCACCATCAACATCAGTTTCCTAATATCGATTTTATTTTGATGGCTAAACAGCCTGTTATACAATTGAATAATCAACAATTAGTTGAGACATTAGACAAACTATGTCAACAAATCATCAAAAAACAAAGAAACTGAATAAATTAATATTGATATTTAAACAGCATATTTATGCATTTAAATATTTGATTATTAATATTTTTGTTTTTGTCATTAAAATATACCAGCGTATTATTAGTCCTTTATTAGGGCCTAAATGTCGCTTTACTCCATCTTGTTCTCAATATGCTGTAATTGCATTAAGACGCTTTGGATTAATAAAAGGTAGTTGGCTAACTGTCAAACGTGTATTAAAATGTCACCCTTTACATGAAGGAGGTGAAGATTTTGTACCTCCTAAAACTAAAACCGATAGAGAAAAACACTAATGGGATCTCAACGTAATATTTTAGTCATTGCTTTACTTTTCGTCTCTTTCCTGCTTTGGAAAGCATGGGAAGAAGATCATGCACCAAAACCGCCAGTTGCTAATCAATTGACGCAACAAATAGGTGAAGATTCACCAGCGGATTTCGCACAAGGTAAAACAATCACGATAAAATCTGATGTATTGTCATTAACGGTTAATACCTATGGTGGCGATGTACAAGCTGCACAATTGTTAAAATATGAGCAGTCTCTTCATTCTGGTACGCCTTTCCAATTATTAACATCTAAACCTGACTTTATTTATATTGCTGAAAGTGGCTTAACAGGTAAAGATGGTCCAGATAATGCAATTCAAGGAAGTAAACGTCCAGTATATCAAACTGCTCAATCTGAATATGTTTTAGCTGATGGTGTAGATGAGTTGAAAGTTCCATTAACGTATCAAGTTAATGGAGTAACTTATACTAAATATTATATTTTACATCGTGGCAAATATGCTATTGATGTTCAGTATGATATTGATAACCAAAGCCAAAATCCTATAGAAGTATCGATGTATGGTCAGTTAAAACAAACTATTGATTTACCAGATGATGCTGTTACCGAAGGTGGTGGCGGATTAGGATTAAGTGCGTTCCGTGGTACTGCTTATTCCAGTGCTGATACTAATTATAGTAAATATAGCTTTGGTGATATCAAAGATAAGGCTTTATCTGTTGAAACTAATGTTGGTTGGGTTGCTATGTTGCAACACTATTTCGCTTCTGCTTGGATTCCGGTGCAGGATCAAAACAACCTATTTTATTCACGTGCTACGGCTAAAAATTCCCAAGCTACGATTGGTTTTAAAGGTGAAACAGCCGTTATTCAACCAGGTAAAACTCAATCAGTTAGTGCGAAACTATGGTTAGGTCCTGAAATCCAAAGTCAGTTAAAAGAAACCGCTAATCATCTTGATTTAATAGTTGATTATGGTTGGTTATGGTTCTTATCGCAGCCCCTGTTCTATTTATTGAAATTTATTCAAAGCTTTATAGGTAATTGGGGCTTTTCAATTATTGTTATCACCTTTATTGTGCGTGGTATTTTATTCCCACTAACACGAGCACAATATCGTTCAATGGCTAAAATGAAGTTATTACAACCTCGTTTACAAGCATTAAAAGAACGTTATGGTGATGATAGACAAAAAATGAGTATGGAAACAATGGCTCTTTATCGACAAGAAAAAGTTAATCCTCTTGGCGGTTGTTTACCATTGTTGATTCAAATGCCGATCTTCTTATCACTGTTTTATATGTTAGGTAATACAGTAGAGTTACGTCATGCTCCATTTGCTCTTTGGATTTATGACTTATCAGCGCAAGACCCATATTATATTTTACCGTTATTAATGGGTGGTACCATGTTCTTAATTCAGAAGATGTCACCAACACCGGTTACCGATCCATTACAGCAAAAATTAATGACATATATGCCATTAATCTTTACGGTGTTCTTCTTATGGTTCCCATCAGGTTTAGTTTTATACTATATTGTAAGTAACTTATTTACGATTGCTCAGCAACGTATAATTTACTGGGAACTTGAGAAAAAAGGTCTTCATGAGAAGAAAAAGAAATAGTTTGATGGAAAGGAGGAGTAATATCCTCCTTTTTAATATTTATTTTTTGGTGTTGATGTTATGGATATACAAAAACAATATAATTTAATCGGTAACGAAAAAGGCTACTGGTTTGTGAGTAAAAATGGTCGTCTATGGTTACCTAATGGCGAAGTTCCCAACGGTAGTGCCAGTGAATTAGGATTTACCAATAAACTTGCTCAGCCTATTGGTGAATGGAATGGACAAACTGCGTGGTTAATTTGTCAAGAAATGAGTAGTTCCATGGGTTCGATTAGACCTTTACTTAATAGTGCTGATCAGTCTTTGTTTAATATGGCTGGCAGAGCGGTACAATTGTCTGAGTTTTATCGGTCTCATAAATATTGTGGCTACTGCGGTCATGAGATGTATATCAGTCAAACCGAATGGTGTTGTCTATGTGATCATTGTCATCAACGTTATTATCCACAAATTTCACCATCCATTATTGTCGCTATTCGCAAGGAAAATAAAATTTTATTGGCAAAACATGTAAGGCATAATCAAGACAATTTATATACTGTATTAGCGGGTTTTACTGAAATTGGTGAAACTATGGAAACAACAGTGGCCAGAGAAGTCTATGAAGAGTCAAAAATAAAAATTAAAAATATTCGTTATGTAGGTTCGCAACCTTGGCCATTTCCTAATTCTATGATGATGGCTTATTTAGCAGATTATGATAGTGGTGAGGTTACTATCGATAAAAATGAGTTAGTAGAAGCGGATTGGTACCATTATTCTCAATTACCAAAAATACCTGAATATGGTACGATTGCAAGGCGTTTAATTGAGGATACAATTATACTTTGTCGTGAATATGATGAGTTTGGTGAAAACTGATCATATTCACTTTATTTAATAAGTTATAGATACTCAATGGTTCTGGTTAAATTAATTTTACTTGAACCATTCCCCGTTGTTTCACAAACAGCTTTGGTCCAGTCATTATTTTGGTTATATTCAGAATAACTACAAGTTTCAGTAGATTCTAATTCTTGTTCATTTTTATCATTAATGATGACTTCACCTTTAGCAGATAATTTGAAGGTACGAGTAATCGTTTTTTCTAATTGTTTGTCTGCATTATAAATAACATCTTTTTCTCTTACTAAAACGGGTAATTGTTTTTTATCATCCATTTTTACATAAGCGTTATATAAGACTTGTTCGACCAGATCATTTTCATAAATAATCTTACTGGTAAAATTAATATTATTATCAGCGAAGTTAGATAAAGTGGTTTCAACTAAACGGCCTTGCTCGTCAAATTCATTAATAGCAACAATTTCATCATTACTATTTTTCATACCAATGATATTTTTCGATTCATCGAAGGTAATGTCATAACTGTTTCTGGTATCTTTCATACCATAAATGTATTTAGCTGTATCATAATTTATTTCGCCATATAATCCTTCCAAGTCGTAATCTTTAACATAACCTTGATCATTATAATTAATAGACTTTTTGTTCGAACTTTGAATTGTTTGCTGTTTAATGAGTTTCTTATTAGGTAATAACTCAGGTTCGGTATGAAATAGATAGCTATTGGTTACTTGTGTTGGTAACTGTGATTTATTTTCACTACTAGAATTTATTGTATTGTCTTCATTATTGTTTGTTGTACTGGTCGTTTTATCAGTTTGGGTATCAGTATTAACTTCATTATTTTGATTAGTCGATGGAGTTGCATCGGATGATGATTGGCTGTCTTTTTTATCATCACACCCAGTTAATAAGAGGATACTTAATAAGAAAAGATAGATATAATTTTTCATAATATTGGCTTCTTAATGTTATTGGTTAAAATTTTATTTATATCTAATAGCGATATTAATATTTCGATTCATCAGCTTATTCTAGCTCTGGCAATAATATTTATATTATTGAATAGTTACTTGATCATCATATCAGACAAATCTTCACTCTCATCACCTAATTTGTGATTTTTAGTGCCAGAATAAGTAACTTAATATATTTTATCCATAAATTAAGATTTTGTAATTGATTTAGTTTAATATTTATTAAAAAAATAAAAACATTAATGATGTTATTAATTATGGAAAAGCTTGATTGAGCTAATTTGGGGTATTTTTTTATCTAAAAAGATTCGATTTTGCTTTAAAAAGTTGTGCTTGTTTTTCCGTGGTTAATCATATCAATTCACTATAATTAGCAAATTGATACGATAAATATAATGCAGCTATTACTGGTTATTAAGCCATTGAGCTACTTGCTTAGCAAAATAAGTTAACACGCCATCGGCACCAGCTCGTTTGAAACAAAGTAGAGATTCCATGATAGTAGACTTTTCATCTAACCAACCGTTTTCGATTGCAGCCATCAACATTGCATATTCTCCTGATACTTGATAGGCAAATGTAGGTACTGCAAAGGTTTCTTTTACTCGGCGAACGATATCTAGATAGGGCATACCAGGTTTTACCATGACCATATCTGCGCCTTCACTTAAATCTTGATAAATTTCTTGTAAGGCTTCATTGCTATTTGCTGGATCAAGTTGATAAGTTTTTTTATTGCCACCTTTGATATTATTGGCTGAACCAACTGCATCACGGAAAGGTCCATAAAAGCTAGATGCATATTTTGCCGAGTAAGCCATAATTTGGCTATTAACAAAATTATGTGATTCTAGCTCTTTACGTATTGCGCCAATTCGGCCATCCATCATATCACTTGGTGCAATAATATCTGCTCCAGCATCTGCTTGTATTAGTGCTTGTTTTTTTAAAGCTTCGACAGATATATCATTGAGAACATAACCGTTGTCATCAATAATGCCATCTTGGCCGTGTGTCGTATAAGGATCGAGAGCCACATCGGTTAAAATTCCGAGTTCTGGTATTTCTTTTTTTAATGCTCGAATTGCTTTAGGTACTAAACCTCTTTCATTATAAGCTTCTTCGGCTAATAGTGATTTTAGGGAGGGCTCAATAGCAGGAAACAATGAAAGTACCGGTATACCTAATTTAGCAACTTGTTCAGCTTCTTTCACCAATATATCAATACTCATCCGTTTTACATTCGGCATTGATGACACGGGTTGGCTGATATTGTTACCCTCAACGATAAATACTGGATAAATAAGATCATTAACCGTCAAATGGTTTTCAGCTACCAGACGACGACTAAAATCTTGTGCACGGTTTCGACGTAAACGTTTTTGTGGATATTGACCAGTAAAGAAAGACGACATAAAACACCTATATATCTTTAATTAAACTATTTTATTATCTGACTCAAAAAGTAGATTAGCAAATTAATTTATCATATAGTAATTATACGATATTTTACTTTACAACCCATATCAATTAGGAGTAAAATTGCGCACTAATTTTAGTCCTTTGTGATATTAAACAAATTTGAGGTGAGAGGCACATGCCAGTAATTAAAGTACGTGAAAATGAACCTTTCGATGTAGCATTACGTCGTTTTAAACGTTCTTGCGAAAAAGCAGGAGTATTAGCTGAAGTTCGTAATCGTGAATTTTACGAAAAACCAACAACTATTCGTAAACGCGCAAAAGCAGCTGCTGTTAAACGCCATGCTAAGAAATTAGAAAGAGAAAACGCTCGTCGCACTCGTCTATATTAATTTTATACTGAAAATTTAAATTGTTTTAAAAAAACAATTCATTTATATTCTAGATATAAACAATTTTAACAAGCCGTATTATTATTACGGCTTGTTGTCTTTTCATAATGCCATAATTGGTTGAATTTTATCATGAAAGGTCTTATTCCTCGCGATTTTATTTTAGATTTGCTTGCCCGCACAAGTATTCTTGATGTGATAGGTAAGCGCGTTAAAATGAAAAAAAAGGGAAATAATTATTTCGGTTGTTGTCCTTTTCATGATGAAAAAACGGCTTCTTTTTCATTAAATGAAAAAAAACAAATTTACTATTGCTTTGGATGTGGCGCATCAGGCTCTGCTGTAAATTTTTTAATGCAGTATGAACGATTAACCTTTCCTGAAGCCATTGAAGAAATTGCTAGTATGCAAGGCATTCGTGTTCCTTACACGGAAGGTGATAGTAATCAAGCTGATCAATCAAAGCAAATTGAATCACGTAATTTGCGTCGTGATCTCTACTCCTTGATGGCAAAAATCACCGATTTTTACCAACAACAACTAGCTTTATCAACTTCAAAAGATGCTCATATGTATCTTGAGCAACGTGGTTTAAATCAAGAAATTATAACTAGATATAAAATAGGTTATGCTCCTAATGAATGGCGTTTAACTTCACAAAATGTAGTAAAAACTAAAGCTGAAACGAAATTATATAATCAAGCTGGCATGTTAGTTACTAACGATAGTGGTAATCAATATGACCGTTTCCGTGGTCGTATAATGTTTCCAATTCGCGATAGACAAGGTAATGTCATTGCTTTTGGTGGTAGAACGATTATCAATGATTCAGCTAAATATATTAATTCACCCGAAACGCCTATTTTTCATAAAGGTTTCCAATTGTATGGTCTTTATGAAGCGCAAGAGGTTAATCGAAATCCTGAACAGCTGATTGTGGTTGAAGGATATATGGATGTCGTTTCACTGGCCCAATACGGTATTGATTATGCAGTTGCTGCATTGGGTACATCAACCTCTGAAGAACATATTAAATTATTATTTAGAGCAACTGATTCTGTCATATTTTGTTATGATGGTGATAATGCAGGGCGAAGTGCTGCTTGGCGAGCACTGAACGTATTACTACCTTGTTTGATTGATGGTAAACAAATTACTTTCGCTTTTTTACCACAAGATGAAGATCCTGACAGTTACGTACGTAAAGTCGGTAAAGATGGTTTTGAAGATTATGTAAAAAATGCACCTAATCTCTCCGAATTTTTGTTTGATGAATTATTAAAACAAGTTGATCTAAAAACCCCTGAAGGTAAAGCTAAATTGAGTTCACTGGCCATACCTTTGCTTGAGCAGGTCAAAGCAAAAGCATTTAGACTTAATTTGCTTCAGGAATTAGGTCGTTATTTAGGCTTACTTGATATATCACAAATAGAACAACTGATTGCCACAGATCAAAACAAAGGTGAAAATAAACCTATTGAACCAGTATCTGCACCGCAGATGAAATTAACTACCATGCGAATTTTGATTGGTTTATTACTGCAATATCCTGATATGGCTAAAATGGTTTCAGATATTAATGTTATGCGACAAGTTAATTTAGCTGGCATAGATATATTTATTGAGCTACTTGAATTATGCCAACAATACCCAAATATAACTACAGCACAGATATTAACAGAGTGTATCAGTCGACCATTTTATAAACAGCTAAGTCGTTTAGCTACATGGGAGTACCATTACCAAGATGATGAAATAGAGTCAATTTTTTCTCATACTTTAAAAGAGTTATATGATAATATACTCGCCCAAAGGCAAGATGAACTGATCGCAAAAGAGAGAGTCTCCGGATTAAGTACCGCAGAGAAAAAAGAATTAGCGACATTAATACTTGTTTTATCAAAAAAAGACTAAATATACAGGGTATATGTAGAAAATTATTTTCTATTCTACATATATAATATACATGACCGAATAACTAAATGTGGATACCTTTATGGAGCAAAATTCTCAATCACAGTTAAAACTCCTGATCATCCGAGGAAAGGAGCTAGGATACCTGACCTATGCTGATGTCAATGATCACTTGCCGGAAGAAATCATTGATTCAGATCAGATTGAAGATATTATCCAAATGATCAATGATATGGGCATTCAAGTACTTGAAGAAGCCCCTGATTCAGATGAATTATTACTTTCCGATAATGTTCCGGATGAAGAGGCCGTTGAAGCAGCTACAGCATTAGTTTTATCTAATGTAGAATCAGAAATAGGTAGAACGACAGATCCTGTCCGTATGTATATGCGGGAAATGGGTGCAGTTGAACTACTAACCCGTGAAGGCGAAATTGATATTGCCAAACGTATTGAAGATGGTATTAATCAAGTTCAAACCTCTGTATCTGAATATCCAGAAGCGATTACATATCTTTTAGAACAATACAATTTAGTGGAAAGTGGTGAAGTTCGCTTATCTGATCTTATTACCGGTTTTGTTGATCCTAATGCTGAAGAATCAACCGAAGAGCTTCCAGAAGAGTTGGAAGAGAGTGAAGCTGAAATCGATATTGATGATAGCGATGATGAAAGTGAAGAAGATGGCGATTCTTCCGCTGATGATGATGTTTCAATTGATCCGGAAGTGGCAAGAGCGAAATTTTCTGAACTTAAAGAACAACATGATAAAACCTCAGCTGCAATAAAAAAATATGGCCGAGCCCATAAAAAAGCACAACAAGAAATTGAAAATTTATCTGAAGTTTTTAAACAATTCAGATTAGTTGGTAAACAATTTGATATTCTTGTTAATAACATGAGAAGCATGATGGATCGCGTAAGAGCACATGAACGTGTCATTATGAAGATCTGTGTTGAGCAGTGCAAAATGCCGAAAAAACAATTTATGACGCATTTTAGTGGCAACGAAAATAACATGAGTTGGTATAAAAAAGCCGTTACTGGTAAAGGCGCTTTTGCTGCTAATTTAATGGAATTTGAAGCACCAATTGAGGCTGAAATTAATTGTTTACAACAAATAGAAACAGAAACTAATCTTTCTATTGAGCAAATTAAAGATATTAATAGACGAATGTCTATTGGTGAGGCAAAAGCTCGACGAGCTAAGAAAGAGATGGTAGAAGCCAACTTACGTTTGGTAATTTCAATAGCGAAAAAATATACCAACCGAGGCTTACAGTTCTTAGATCTTATTCAAGAAGGTAATATTGGCCTGATGAAGGCTGTTGACAAGTTCGAATATCGCCGAGGATATAAATTCTCTACATATGCGACTTGGTGGATTCGACAAGCAATTACACGTTCAATTGCTGACCAAGCAAGAACAATACGTATACCAGTGCATATGATTGAAACAATCAATAAGCTAAATCGAATTTCACGTCAGATGTTACAAGAAATTGGTCGTGAACCAACGCCAGAAGAACTATCTGAACGCATGCAAATGCCTGAAGAAAAAATTCGTAAAGTATTGAAAATTGCTAAAGAGCCTATTTCAATGGAAACACCAGTAGGTGATGATGAAGATTCACATTTAGGTGATTTTATTGAGGATACAGCTCTTGAGCAACCATTAGATGCCGCTACATCTGAAAGTCTGCGTAGTGCAACACGTGATATTTTATCAGGCTTAACACCGCGCGAAGCGAAAGTATTACGCATGCGATTCGGTATTGATATGAATACTGACCACACTCTTGAAGAAGTTGGTAAACAATTTGATGTAACGCGTGAACGTATTCGTCAGATTGAGGCTAAAGCATTACGTAAATTACGTCATCCAAGCCGATCTGATGTACTACGAAGCTTCCTAGAATAACAGCATAACTTTAGATATATCGCCACTTTTGTGGCGTTTTTTTTACTAATCAAACTAATATCATGAATATACTTCAACGTTTTAAAATTGATTCATTCTTGCTGATTTTGATTTGTGTTGTGATGACGGCAAGTATTTTTCCATGTGAAGGACAAGCTAAGGTTGTTTTTGAGGATCTCACCACTTTTGCTATTGGTCTATTATTTTTTATGCATGGAGCAAAATTGTCATTTGATGCAATAGTTATTGGTATAAAAAATTGGCGATTGCATTTATTGATATTTGTTATTACTTTCGTGGTGTTCCCTATTCTAGGGATGATGATGCAACTACTTGTACCAACTTTTTTATCTGAAGATCTTTATCTAGGTTTTGTTTACCTTTGTGTTTTACCCGCTACGGTCCAGTCTGCAATTGCTTTTACATCAATAGCAAAAGGTAATGTAGCTGCAGCAATTTGTAGCGCATCGGCATCGACATTATTAGGTGTATTTATTACCCCTGTATTAGTCGGCCTATTAATGCATACTCAAGCGGCTGACTCGATGAATATTTTAGATGCTATAGAATCTATTATGCTTAAACTAATGTTACCTTTTGTGGTTGGTCATTTATCTAGACGTTTTATTGGCAAATGGGTGGATAAATATAAAAGTGTTATTTCAAAAACTGATCGTATATCAATATTATTAGTTGTTTATGTTGCTTTTAGTGATGCGGTAGTTAATGGTATTTGGGCAAAAGTTAGTTTGTTATCTCTTTTAGAAATTATTTTTTATTCAATAATTTTGTTAACCATCGTATTATTAATTACTACTTACAGCTCGCGATTATTCGGCTTTAGCAAAGAAGATGAAATCACAATTGTATTTTGTGGTTCTAAAAAAAGCCTCGCAAGTGGTATTCCTATGGCTAGTGTAATTTTCCCTATGTCTATAACTGGAATAATTATTTTGCCGTTAATGATTTTTCATCAAGTTCAATTAATGATTTGTGCTGTATTGGCTTCCCATTATGCGAAACGAAAAATGTAAAAATTGTTTTGCTCATTATGGTATTCTCAAGGATAATAGAGCCGCTATTAACAACAGAAAGATATATTATGTTTCATCTATTTGCTGATTTAGACTTTTCAACCATTATATTACTAGTTTTAGCACTATTTTTTGTTCTTTTTTACGAGGCAATTAATGGCTTTCATGATACCGCAAATGCAGTTGCGACAGTAATATATACTAGAGCATTAAAAGAACAGCTTGCTGTTTTTATGGCTGGCATGTTTAACTTTTTTGGGGTATTGCTTGGTGGACTTAGTGTTGCTTATGCAATTGTGCATCTTTTACCAACTGATTTATTATTGAATGTAAGTTCTGCACATGGTCTGGCAATGGTATTTTCGATTTTATTTGCCGCTATTATATGGAACTTAGGTACATGGTATGTAGGTATACCTGCATCAAGCTCACATACTTTAATTGGTGCAATTATTGGTGTAGCATTGGCTAATGCATTTATTATGGATACTTCTATTATTGATGCACTTAATATTCCTAAAATGATCCAAATCTTTTTATCATTAATCATTTCGCCTGTTGTTGGTCTTGTGATAGCTGGATTAATGATTTTTTTACTGCGAAAATATTGGACTCGTAAAGGTCAAAGTAAAAAACGTAGTAAAAAAAGAGAGCGTATTTTTATGACGCCAGAACAACGCGAAAAACTCTATGGTAAGAAAAAACCACCATTTTGGATTCGTATAATGTTGATCATTTCTGCTGCTGGGGTAAGTTTTTCTCATGGCGCTAATGATGGACAAAAAGGTATTGGTTTATTAATGCTAGTATTGATGGGAATTGCGCCTGCTGGCTTTATTGTAAATATGGGAGCATCAACCTATGAAATTACTAATACTAGAAATGCCATTCATAATATTGAAGAATATTTTATTACTCATAATGATGAACTTAATACTGTAATAGGAAAACAGTCTGTTGCAGATACTTCTATTCCTGTAAATGATTTGAATCAATATCATTGTGATTACTCTCGTTCGTTTACTACATTAGGGATTGCTAATAATTTGTTTAATAAAATGAATGATTATGGTTCTCTTAATGTAGATCAACGCTCTCAGGCTAGACGTATTTTATTATGTTTATCCGATACGGTATCTCATGTTGCTAAACAACCAAATGTCCCTGCAGAAGATAAGCAATACTTAAAATCGCTAAATAATGATTTATTAAAAACTGTAGAGTACGCGCCAGTTTGGATTATTATCGGCGTAGCTTCAGCGCTTGCTGTAGGTACTATGATAGGTTGGCGACGGGTTGCAGTAACCATTGGTGAAAAAATCGGTAAAAAGGGGATGACTTATGCTCAAGGTGTCTCTGCACAAATTACGACTGCGTTATCAATCGGTATAGCCAGTTATACTGGTATGCCTGTATCAACAACCCAAGTCCTTTCCTCATCTGTCGCTGGTACGATGATTGTTGATGGTGGTGGGGTACAAAGTAAAACAATTAAAAATATTGCATTAACTTGGATTCTTACTTTGCCAATTTCAATTTTGTTATCTGGGTCACTATTTTGGCTTGCTCAAAAATTAATTTAGTAGTAAAAAGGAAGTATAAATTCTAATTTAATTAGAGCGTCAAAAATAGGAAGGAGTGAATATTATGGCTTATAAACATATTTTAGTCGCAGTGGATTTATCACCAGAAAGTGAAGTTCTTGTTGAAAAAGCAGTCTCTATGGCTAGACCATATAATGCTCAAATATCACTAATTCATGTTGGTATCAACTATTCAGACCTTTATACTGGTTTAGTTGATATTAATATGAATGATATGAAAGATCGTATCACTGAAGATGCCCATATTGCATTGAATAAACTTGCTGATGATGCCGGTTATCCAATTGCACATACTCTTTCTGGCAATGGTGAATTCGGCCAAGTATTAATTGAAGCTATCCATGAATATGGCGCAGATCTGGTTGTTTGTGGTCATCATCAAGATTTCTGGAGTAAATTAATGTCTTCTGCTCGACAATTGATTAATAATACCCATATTGATACGTTGATTGTTCCTTTGAAAGATGAAGAGCCTTCCGAAGAACCGGCTAAATGAAATATTGGATGTCAACCCGCTACGTAGCGGGTTTTTTTATATTTAATGCAGAATAATTTATCATTTATTTCAATATTATAAAGGTAAATTCAGACAATTATCATGAGTAAAGGGGATTGAATATGAATATCGCTTTAGTTACTGGGGCTTCTTCTGGTTTTGGTCAAGCTATTTGTCGAAAGCTTATTGCTGACGGTTATAAAGTAATAGGTGCAGCTAGACGGAGTGATAAATTACAGAAACTTGCTGATCAGTTGGGGGATAATTTTTTACCTTTAACGTTTGATGTCACCAAAAAAGATGCAGTCGAAACTATTTTGTTGCAACTACCAAAAGAATTTCAACCAATTGATATATTAATCAATAATGCTGGATTGGCATTGGGATTAGAACCTGCTTATGAGGCGAACTATAATGATTGGGAAACCATGATTCAAACAAATATTATTGGTTTAATTCACCTAACACATCAAATTTTACCGAGTATGGTTGAACGTAATTATGGTTACATAATAAATCTTGGATCGGTGGCGGGTACTTATGCTTATAAAGGTGGTAATGTTTATGGTGCCTCTAAGGCATTTGTTAAGCAATTTAGTGCTAATTTACGGACAGATTTACTGGGTAAAAGAATCAGAGTAACAAATATTGAACCAGGATTATGTGGTGGAACAGAATTTTCAAATATACGATTCCATGGTAATGATGAACAAGCTGCGACAGTTTATAAAAATGTTGATTATGTTACTCCTGAGGATATTGCTAATACGGTGTCATGGTTAGTAAATACACCTAATCATTTTAATGTGAATTCAATTGAAATTATGCCAGTTGCCCAAGCTTCGGCAGGATTATCTGTTTGTAAGCAAGTTTAACATTTAACAAAACTTACATTGATATATATCAATGCGTTAAACAAAAAATAATAAAAAAATAGAATTGAAAATCAAAATAGACTTGCACTTATGTTAATGGATTGCTATTCTTTTCGCTTGTGATTTTGATTGAGGTTTTAGCAATGACATTTTCAGACGTAACAAAAACATTTGCGACAAGCTTACCTGGTACCGATTCGTATGTAAAATTACGTAAGGCTATGAGGACTTTAATCCAAGATGATCCAAAAAATGCATCAGTTTATTTTTTGATCTTTGGATTTGCGCGTACTTATGTCATGTTATATGAAGATCAGGAAGTTTCGCCACAATTTGCTGAAGATAATCAAAAACTAATGTTATCGTATCTCAATATACTTGATGAAGCATTAAAAAAACAGGATGCAGAAAGTATCTACCAAGCTTTAAATAAGGTAGTGAATGAATACGAAAACAGCAAAAAAGTTTTTTAATTTTTACAGCCTGACATGAAAATGTCGGGCTGTTTTGTTTAGGGATTTTTTAGGAAAAATAATGAAAACTGTGATGATGATGATTTCAGGTATTATTGGCACCACCGGCACTATTATTAATTATAGGGCGGGTTGATTTTTCCTTAAAAAATATCGAAAAACCCGCCCCAAAAGGCGGGTTTTTTGTTTTATAAAATAAAAAATATTCAAAAACATTAATAACAGAAAAAAAGAATTCAAAATATTGATTTTATAGGTAATTTAAAAAAATTGCATTTTGAATTGTCATTGGCATAAATTAGAAAAATAAGTAAGGTGTGATATGAAAGTTTTAAAATTTGGAGGAACATCTGTTGCCAACGCAGAACGCTTTTTGCGTGTAGCAGAGATTGTTGAGAATAATGCTAAACAAGAACAAACAGCAACAGTTTTATCTGCACCAGCTAAAATTACCAATCATTTAGTCGCAATGGTTGAAAAAACTGTAGCACGGCAAGATATACAAACAAATATTTATGATGCAGAAAAAATCTTTGCGGATCTCTTAGCAGGAATATCACAAGTACTGCCTAATTTTGCCTATGAAGAGATGAAAAAATTTGCACTCAATGAGTTAAATAATGTCAAACAATTGTTAGAAGGTATTCGATTATTAGGTCAATGTCCTGATAGTATTAATGCTACTATCATTTGCCGAGGTGAAAAACTTTCAATTGCAATCATGCAAGAGGTGCTAAAAGCAAAAGGTCATGCAGTGACCGTAATTAATCCGGTAGCAATGTTAATTGCCGAAGGTGATTATTTAGAATCAACGGTTGATATTGTTGAATCATCTCATCGCATCAGCGAGATGCGTATTCCACCAGAAAATATTATTTTGATGCCAGGTTTTACTGCTGGAAATGAAAAAGGTGAATTAGTTGTTCTTGGTCGTAATGGTTCTGATTATTCGGCATCAGTTTTAGCAGCATGTTTACGTGCAAATAGCTGTGAAATTTGGACCGATGTTGATGGAGTTTATACTTGTGATCCTAGAATTGTACCTGATGCCAAATTACTAAAAACCATGTCTTATCAAGAAGCAATGGAGTTATCTTACTTTGGTGCTAAAGTACTTCATCCAAGAACAATTTTGCCAATTGCCCAATTTCAAATTCCATGCTTAATTAAAAATACCAATAATCCAGATGCTCCAGGGACTTTAATTGGTGCAAATGTTGTGGATAGTTCAACTCCAGTAAAAGGTATAACCAATTTAAATAATATGGCGATGATTAATGTATCAGGACCAGGATTAAAAGGTATGGTTGGTATGTCTGCTCGAGTATTTTCTGCTATGACTTATGCTGGGATTTCGGTGGTACTAATTACCCAATCATCATCTGAATATAGTATTAGTTTTTGTGTTCCTCAAACTGAACTATATCGTGCTGAAGAGGCATTAAGTGATGAATTTTATTTAGAATTAAAAGATGGCTTACTTGAACCTATCGAAGTGATTGACAAATTGGCAATTATTTCTGTTGTTGGTGATGGTATGCGTACGTTACGTGGTTTATCTGCTAACTTCTTTACTGCATTAGCTCGAGCCAATATTAACATCGTGGCAATTGCACAAGGTTCATCAGAGCGTTCAATTTCGGTTGTGGTTGATAATGATGTTGCTGTAATGGGGGTACGTGTAACGCACCAAATGCTTTTTGGTACAGATAAAATGCTAGATGTGTTTATTATTGGTGTTGGTGGTGTTGGTGGTGCATTGGTTGATCAAATTGGTCGCCAACAAAAATGGCTCAAAAATAAACAGATAGATTTACGGGTTTGTGGTTTATTCAATTCCAAACATTCTGTACTGAATCGTGATGGTATTGATTTAGCTAATTGGCGTGATCAAATAAAACAAAGTGATACAGATTATACTTTAAATAGTATTATTGAATTTGCTAAAAACAATCGATTACTTAATCCAATCTTAGTTGACTGCACTTCAAGTAGTGACGTATCAGATAAATATGTTGATTTCCTTGCTAATGGCTTCCATGTGGTTACACCAAATAAGAAAGCTAATACAAGTTCAATGGCTTATTACCTTCGCTTACGGCAAGAAGCGGCCAATAGTAAGCGTAAGTTTCAATATGATACCAATGTTGGTGCTGGTTTACCTGTAATAGAAAATTTACAAAATCTGCTTAATGCAGGTGATGAACTGATCAAGTTTTCCGGCATATTATCTGGATCGTTATCTTTTATTTTTGGTAAATTAGATGAAGGTATGTCATTATCAGAAGCGACTAAATTGGCGAAAGAAAAAGGCTTTACCGAACCAGATCCTCGTGATGACTTATCTGGGACCGATGTAGCCAGAAAATTATTGATTTTAGCTAGAGAAGCA
Source organism: Gilliamella sp. W8145 (assembly GCF_016101145.1). Lineage (NCBI taxonomy): Bacteria > Pseudomonadati > Pseudomonadota > Gammaproteobacteria > Orbales > Orbaceae > Gilliamella > Gilliamella sp. W8145. Next base: position 1,491,387 of record NZ_JACFRC010000001.1, on the reverse strand, counting down.
GGATTACAACTGGAATTAGATCAAATTAAAGTTGAATCTGTTCTTCCTGCGGAATATTCTCAAGGTAATATTGATGAGTTTATGTCAAAACTGCCACAACTAGATGCTGAATTTAAAGAAAAATCAGAAAAAGCAGCCAAAGATGGGAAAGTATTACGGTATGTAGGTAGTATTGATGATGGTAAATGTAGCGTCAAAATAGAAGCTGTTGATGCAGATGATCCACTTTATAAAGTTAAAAATGGTGAAAATGCGTTAGCATTTTATACTAGGTATTATCAACCAATTCCATTAGTATTACGTGGTTATGGCGCTGGTAATGATGTAACTGCAGCAGGTGTTTTTGCTGATATTTTACGAACCACATCGGGAAAAATTGGAGGCTAAATGAGTCATAAATCATTAACTGTTTATGCTCCTGCATCAATGGCAAACATTAGTGTTGGTTTTGATATTTTGGGGGCGGCAATCAATCCAATTAGTGGTGCAATGTTAGGTGACTGTATTACTATTGAGTCTGCAACTGAGTTTAACCTTACTTGCAAAGGGCAGTTTGTCAAAAAACTGCCAAAAGATCCCAAGTTCAATATTGTTTATCAATGTTGGCAGCGTTTCTGTAAGGCTATGAATAAAACATTACCTGTGAGTATAACTCTTGAAAAAAATATGCCAATTGGTTCTGGTTTAGGCTCAAGCGCTTGCTCAGTAGTTGGTGCTTTTGTTGCATTAAATAAGTTTTTCAATGAACCATTTAATGAGTTTGAGATGCTTTCGATGATGGGAGAGCTAGAAGGGCGTATATCTGGTAGTGTGCATTATGATAATGTGGCACCTTGTTATTTAGGTGGTATGCAACTTATTTTAGATGAAATGGGTGTTATCAGTGAGTCGATTCCTCACTTTGAAAATTGGTATTGGGTAATGGCCTATCCTGGTATTAAAGTTTCTACAGCAGAAGCCAGAGCTATTCTGCCTGCTCAATACCAAAAAGCTGATTGTGTTGCTCATGGTCGCTATGTCGGTGGTTTTTTACATGCTTGCTATACTAAACAACCTAAACTTGCTGCGGCAATGTTAATTGATAATATTGCTGAACCTTATCGTAAACAATTGCTACCTAATTTTGACGAAACACAAAAGAAAGTAAAACAACTTGGCGCATTAGCTTCAGGGATATCAGGATCTGGACCGACGATGTTTGTTGTGGCGGATAATCTTGAAACGGCACAGCAGATAGAGTCATTATTAAAAAGCTCTTATCTACAAAATGAAGATGGTTTTACCCATATTTGTAAAATAGATCCACAAGGTGCAAGAGTGATTTAAGTTAATTGTTATTAAATTGGACAATAAGATTAAATCAAAAAGAAAACAATTAAAGTATAAAATAGTTGGAACAAATTATGAAACTGTATAACTTAAAAGATCATTCTGAACAAGTTAGTTTTGCTCAGGCCGTACAACAAGGATTAGGTAAAGGGCAAGGATTATTTTTCCCAGAGCAATTACCAAAATTTTCAGATGCAGAAATAGAGTCATTGCTAAACATGGATTTTGTTACTAGAAGTGCCAAAATATTATCGGCTTTTATTGGTAATGAAATTAGTGATAACGATATGCATCGATTAGTACAAAATGCCTTCCAATTTCCAGCTCCAGTCAAATCAGTAGAAGATGATATTGGTTCACTTGAACTCTATCATGGTCCAACATTAGCATTTAAAGATTTTGGTGGCCGCTTTATGGCACAAGCATTAGTTCAAGTCGCTGCGGATAAAAAAATCACAATCTTAACGGCAACCTCTGGAGACACAGGTGCAGCTGTTGCGCATGCTTTTTTTCACTTACCTAATATTCGCGTAGTGATTCTATATCCAGAAGGTAAAATTAGCCCTTTACAAGAAAAACTATTTTGTACTTTAGGTGATAATATCCACACCATTGCTATTCAAAGTGATTTTGATGCTTGCCAAGCATTAGTTAAAAAGGCGTTTGATGATGAAGAGTTAAAAAATATTATTGGTTTAAACTCAGCAAACTCCATTAATATAAGTCGGCTTTTAGCTCAAATTTGCTATTATTTTGAAGCTTATGCTCAATTGACAGCGGAACAACGAAAACAATTAGTTATTTCTGTGCCAAGTGGTAACTTTGGTGATTTAACTGCCGGATTGCTGGCTAAAACTATGGGGTTGCCAATTAAACGTTTTATTGCAGCAACTAATGCCAACGATACTGTTCCTCGTTATTTAGAAACCGGTAAATGGGAGCCACATAAAACTGTAGCTACACTATCTAACGCTATGGATGTAAGTCAACCTAATAACTGGCCAAGAATTGAAGAAATTTATCAACGAGAAGGTTGGGTATTAAAATCATTAGGTCATGCAGCTGTTTCTGATGAGGTTTCTGTACAAACTGTTCAAGAATTGGATAAAAAAGGTTATTTATCTGAGCCTCATGGTGCTATTGCTTATCGAGCTTTACGCGATCAATTGCAAGAAGGGGAGTATGGTTTATTTTTAGGAACTGCACATCCAGCCAAGTTTAAAGAAGTGGTAGAAGATATTCTTGGTAGGTCTATTCCATTACCACCAGCATTAGCTGAAAGGGCTGAGATGCCATTGCTTTCTCATTATATGCCTGATGATTTTGCAAAATTACGCGATTTTTTAATCTCATTAACATGGTAAATCAATTTTCCGTCACCGAATAGGTGGCGGAAATTTAACATTCATTTGAGTTTACTTCCATTAGAAATAGTATGCAGAATTTATATTACTTAGCTTAAATCTTGTTTAAAATAATAATTTCGGCTATTGTAATGTAAGTTAAACGTTTTCAGGATATATTTATGCACTGTCCGTTTTGTAATGCTGATGATACAAAGGTTATTGATTCTCGATTAGTTGGTGAAGGTTTTCAAGTTCGTCGTCGTCGACAATGTGTGGAATGCAATGAGCGTTTCACAACCTTTGAAGTGGCTGAATTAATTATGCCTAATGTTATTAAAAGTAATAAGGTTCGAGAACCTTTTAATGAAGAAAAACTTCGTAATGGTATAAAACGAGCTCTTGAAAAACGTCCGGTTAGTTTTGATGCAATTGAAGATGCTATTACACGTATTAAATCAAAACTTAGAGCTACAGGCGAACGTGAAGTGCAAGCAAAATTAATTGGTGATTTTGTAATTGAAGAGCTCAAAAATCTTGATAAAGTTGCTTATATTCGCTTCGCTTCTGTTTATTTCAGTTTTGATGATATTGAACAATTCAGTAATGAAATAGCGAAGTTGCAACAAAAATAATCTTAATTTAAAAGATAGCTATGGATAAAGATCTATATTATATGCAGCAAGCTATTGAGCTTGCTGAACTCGGTCGCTTTACCACTACCCCTAATCCTAATGTTGGTTGTGTTATTGTTAAAAATGATCAGATCATTGGCAAAGGTTATCATCAAAAAGCTGGCCAACCCCATGCCGAAGTTTATGCATTAAGAATGGCTGGTGACCAATCAAAAGGGGCAACGGCTTATGTAACATTAGAACCTTGCAGTCATTTTGGTCGAACTCCACCTTGTGCTGATGCTCTTATTCAAGCTGGCATAACGCGGGTAATTATTGCTATGCAAGATCCTAATCCTAACGTTGCTGGTAATGGCATTAAACGATTAAAAGATGCTGGAATTGAAGTTCAAGTTGGCATTTTAACTGAGCAAGCTGAGGCAATTAATAAAGGTTTTTTAAAACGCATGCGGACCGGCCTGCCATACGTCCAACTTAAAATGGCCGCTTCATTGGATGGTAAAATTGCTATGGCCTCCGGTGAAAGCAAATGGATCACATCAGCATTAGCAAGACAAGATGTACAACAATATAGAGCTCAAGCTAGTTGTATATTGAGCACCAGGAAAACAGTTCAAGCTGATAATGCCAGTTTAACTGTTAGATTTAATGAATTGCCTGATTCAATTAAAGAAATTTATCCTTTCGATGAAGTTCGTCAACCCGTACGAGTGATAATCGATAGTCAAAATCAAATGATTGGTAATGAAAATATTTTCAACAATTCTGGTGAAAATTGGATTGTTCGTAAGCAAAATCTGCCAATATTATCTTCAAATAGCAAACTTATCATTGAATCATCAACTAATCATCAAGTTGATTTATCAGAGTTGTTATCCATATTAGCTAAGCAACAAATGAATTCTGTATGGGTTGAAGCTGGATCTCATTTAGCCGGTGCGCTAATCGAACAAGATCTGGTTGATGAATTAATCATATATTATGCTCCTAAATTGCTAGGTCATAATGCCCAAGATATGTGCGTATTGCCTAACCTACAAAAACTTTCATTCGCGCCTCAATTCCAATTTGAGTCTGTTGACGTTGTCGGTGATGATTTACGAGTGGTATTAAAAAGAAAATAATAACCTATTTTCGCTGAAAATAAGGATTAAAAAATGAATCGTGATATTGGCAATATGTATGAAAAGCAACGGTTTACAACTCTTGATATTGAGCAATTTCTTAACACAAATGAATACCAGGTAATTGATGATTTTTCTTATGCCGAAATAGAAGGTATTGCCAAGGTCTGTGGTTATCAAATTGTATTTTTTTATCTTTCAGACAATATCGCGGTATTATCGATTGATGATGTTGTAGGGAATCCTTTTTTAGTTGATAAAGCCAATCAAATTTTAAGTTACCTTGACTTTGAGTTTAAAATTGGTCACCCATTTGAATTAACAGAACAATTTAATCATAATTACATATTTAAATATTCTATTTATGAAGATGAAATGAATTATTACTATGACTTTCAAGGAATGTTGTTAGTTTTAGGCATCAATTGGCAAGGTGATTTAGTTTCATTTGAATTAGTTAAGGATGAAAGTATTATCAATAATCGTCTAGAGATTTTTGCTACTTAAAGGGATTTTAATTTCTTTAAATCTAAGCACCATTTTGTTAACAGGTATCATTGATATCGAGTTTAATAGTATGTGGCAAAAAGATTTGCATATTCTTTTTATTAATAATTAATTTTCTTCAAATATTATTTACCTTATTTTGTATATTGCTATATTGATTAAATTATCTAATAAAAACATGGAACTAATCACTGAACTATAAAAATGGATTAACTAATTACCATGGTTTTAATTTTGCAACCTATTATTTTATCTGCATTACTTCAAGTTGATTGATATAGAGACTAATTTTAGCTAGTAGCCCTAAACCATCTGATTCGGCAACATTGGTACCAGTTGCTGATGCTTTTTTTCATAGCTAGTTCATAGTTGCTTTGAGCAGGAAGCCATTTGCTAAGAAATGCGGCCAGTGATGCATCTCCTGTACAAGCTGAACTTAATTGTTTTATGGATACTGAATTACAGAACCAAATATTCTTGCATTTGAAAAATAAAGTCCTTTTGAGCCCATCGTTAATAATATATTTTGTGCGCCTTTCGAATTTATATATTCTAAGGTTATAATAATTCGTTTAGTTGTTTCAATGGTTAAACCAAAAATCTCTGTCAATTCATCATTATTAGGTTTGATAAGTAGAGGTTTATATGTTAATAAATCTTGTAATATAGGATGACTAATATCTAGAATTATTTCGATATTTTTACTTTGGAAAATTTTTAAAATGGATTGAAAATATTCTGGTTTGATATTTTGCGGTAAACTTTTACTAATAACTAAATAGCTATCATTATTGAGAGACTCAATAATAGTTAGCATTTCGGTTTTTTTGTGGTCGGGAACGAAAGGTCCTTTTCCTACCAATTTGTATTCATCTTTCCCATTGCTAATGAAAACATTAATTTGAGTAATATCATCAATTAAGCAAGGGATAGTTTGTATTTGCATCTTGGCTAATTCATCGAGAATATACTTCCCCGAAAATTCCCCAAAAAAACCTAATGCACGACTCGTTTTATTAAATTTATGCAATACAATTGAAACATTGATTGCTTTACCATTTAGGACTATATTCAGTATATGATGTTCGGTTTACTGAATTAGGTTTTAGGTCGTTGCAATAAATATTCATATCAATTGCAGTATTCAGCGTTAAAGCATATATCATTTAACCCTCTATAATTTACCTGCACATCCACAAGTTGTAATGATCTTTTTAACAATTTCTTTCATTGCCGCTTTAGCAGGTTTCATATAGTGCCGAGGATCATTAGCATCTGGATTTTCAATAAAGTATTGTTTTAGGGCATCAGAAAAAGCAATTTTTAATTCTGTTGCAACATTAACTTTACAAATACCACGTTTTATACATTCACGAACATCTTTATCAGGAACGCCTGAAGCGCCATGTAAAACTAATGGAATATCTACTACTGAACGAATTTCTGATAAACGTTCAAAATCAAGTTTTGGTTCTGATTTATACATTCCATGTGCTGTACCTATCGCAATAGCTAACGAGTCTATGTTTGTTTTCTTAACAAATTCTATAGCTTGTTGTGGATTTGTATATAATGCATCTTTAGCATCGACAACAAGATCATCTTCGACACCACCAAGGCGACCGAGTTCAGCTTCAACACTTACATCATATCGGTGAGCATAATCAACAACCCGTTTTACAAGGGCAATATTTTCATCGAAAGGAAAGTGTGAACCATCAATCATTACCGATCTAACACCGGCATTTATTTTGTTAGTTATATCATTGAATTCTTCATGGTGATCTAAGTGTACAGCTAATGGAACATTATGTTTTCTTGATAATTCATTAGCAATAGCAATGATATTTTCAGTTCCTGCATAACTATATGTTCCTGGCGTACCAGCTAAAATGACCGGAGATTGACATTCAGCCACTGTTTCAACAATTACTTGCATTGTTTCTAAATTATGGATATTGAAGGCGGGAATAGCATACTGCTCTTTTTGGGCTTTTTTTAACATATTATGACTTGAGATAATACTCATTTTACTGCTCCTTAACTATAGTGAACCTCATAATCTTTAGTTTCTTTCAAATTGGAATTATTTTTTGTTAATTATGATTGCAAAATGAAAGTTATACTAGTGTAAATATTGTGAGATGGATCACAAATACTGACTTTTATCTCTGAATAAGAAATGTAATTGAGTATTTTTTTTGTCAAATATTTTCGATTAACCTAGAATAGAGAATAACTCTTCATATATATGAAAATTATATAGTTACAGTTTTAAACGGTTATGGTTTGTTGTAGATCATTTATATGATGAGGTTTATGAGTCTTGTACGAAGTATTTACCATTAACATAGGAAGTGAAAATTGGCTAAAGCATCTTCAGCTCTATTGAAACGTCGATTGGATATCGCAAAAATTGTACGCCAAAATGGTGAAGTAAAAGTTGATGAGTTGTCTGATCAGTTAAAGGTTTCTCATGTTACTATCCGACAAGATTTAACTTACCTTGAACAACAAGGATATTTAAAACGTTCATTTGGTGGCGCTATTTATATTTCTCCTGAGGGGCAAGTTCACAATTCTGTTGCATTAAATTCAAGTCAAACTAAGGGCAATTCTGATATTGATTTAGCAAAAGCGTGTTTAAGTTATATTAATGATGGTGATACTATTTTTTTAGGACATGGTTTTTTAACTCGGAAACTAATTCCTTTTTTACATAAAAAAAAATCATTACGTATCATTATGAATGATATAAGAAATGCACAATTAGTACGTGAATTTTCCGATGCAGAAGTCATTTTAATTGGTGGCGTTTTATGTGAAGGAAATATTATAAAAAGCTGTAATGAATTGATTAGCATTGGCAATAAGTATGCCATTTCTCATTTCATTATCGAATTAGCAGCCATAGATGGAGATAATTCTCTGATTATTGAAAATTGTGAACAAAAAGAAATATATCAACAAATCTTAAAATATTCTCAACATACTATTGGCCTTTTATTAGAAAGATCTTTACTTGCTGATAATCATAGTATTGGTAAATTAAAACATATAGATGTCACAATATTATCTAAAGCAGCGGTGACTGAGTATCATCACCAATTGTTAAATTCTAATTTTAAACAAATTGCGATTAATAAATATTGTATGACTTATCATAATCTATTGGGGACATAACTAATATGGAATTTAAAATTTGTACTGTAGGTGAATTGCTGGTTGAATTTTTGGCAAAGGAAAATAATCAACGCTTTGATCAAACAGGTGAATTTATTGGTCCTTATCCAAGTGGTGCTCCAGCAATATTTGCTGATCAAGTCGCTAAATTAGGTTTTCCTGTCATTTTATTTAGCTGTGTGGGAAAAGATAGCTTTGGAAAAATGTGCATTAATCGGCTTAAAAAAGATGGGGTGATTATTGACGGTATTACTTCACATAGTATGGCTAATACTGGTAGTGCATTTGTTAGTTATCAAGACCATAGTGACAGAGATTTTATTTTTAATATTCCTAATAGTGCATGTGGTTTACTATCATTTAATCATATTGATGAAAAATTGTTAAAAGATTGTAATCATTTGCATGTTATGGGGTCTTCGTTGTACTCTTTTCGAGCTATTGATGCGATGAGAAAAGCCTTGGATCTCATTAAAAATAAAGGTGGAACAATTTCGTTTGATCCTAATTTACGCAAAGAGATGTTTAACATTCAAGAAATGGAACAATCTTTTGGTTATATTATGGAGTATACCGATATTTTCTTACCTAGCGAAAATGAGGTTTGTTATTTTGCTCAGAATGATGAAAGTGAACAACAAACTATGTCAAATTTGCTAAACAATGGTATTAAGCATATTGTTGTAAAAGGTGGTGCTAAAGGAGCCAATTATTATGGTTTAGATGAACAAAAATGCTTAAAAATGATTCATGTAGATGGTTTTAATGTCGATTCTGTTGATCCAACCGGCGCTGGTGATTGTTTTGGTGCGACATTTGTGAGTTTATTATTAGCAGGGTACCCTGTTGAAACCGCACTACAATTTGCTAATGTGAGCGGTGCATTGGCTGTATCAAAACAAGGGCCGATGGAAGGAACGTCTTCACTTACCGAAATCCAACAGTTTTTATCAAAACATACAACTATTTAATTTGGTAACGAAAACTTAATTTTCCTTATTACAAAAAAATCCCAATAACATTGTTATTGGGAAAACATAAGGAATAGGAAAAACAATGAAATAAATGCATTGTAGAAGTTAGTATGCTCTTTTTTTGAAAAAATGTAAGTAAAGAAATTTATATGTTTGTTTAAATAGTTAGTATTTTTTTTGTTAATATATAGTAAAGAAAATTGTTGTCTTATTTTAATTAATTTTGTTATAAGAAAATTTCTAGCAATGAATTTAAGAATAACTTGCCGTGATCTGTTATTTGCCAAGTTTTGTCATCTTCAACTAAATAATTTTTTTCTATAGCAAGAGAAATCGGTTGATCAATAGATTGCATAGGTAAAAATGTTCTTTGCTCAAACTCGATTTTAGGTGTTGGTTCAAATAGTCTGAATCTATTCATAAAAAATTCAAAGGCTAATTCATCTTTAGCTACAGTATAAGAGCGCTCTAAATAACGTCCTTGCATATATCCTTGTGGATGTTTTGTTTTCACCGTACGAATAATGGTACCGTCATTTTGTGTTAGTTTGCCATGAGCACCACAACCAATACCGATATAATCGCCGAATCGCCAATAATTTAGATTATGTTGGCATTGATAATTTGGTTTTGCATAAGCCGATGTTTCATATTGCTGATATCCATGGTTAGTTAGCAATTGGTGTCCTTGTTGATAAATATCCCAGAGCATATCATCATCAGGTAAAACAGGAGGTTTAGAACCAAACAAGGTATTCGGTTCAATTGTTAGTTGATACCAAGATAGATGTGGTGGAGCGATTGCAATTGCCTGTTTAAGATCATGCAATGCATCCTGAATTGTTTGATTTGGCAAGCCATGCATTAAGTCTAAATTAAAGCTTTTTAAATTTAAATCATGGGCTAACTTTCCTGCATCTATCGCTTCTTGTGGATTATGAACTCGTCCTAATTTCTGAAGTTTATCTGATTGAAAGCTTTGTACTCCAATCGATATACGGTTGATACCTGCTTGCTGATATCCTTTGAATCTTTCAACATCAACGGAATTAGGATTTGCTTCAATAGTAATTTCTGCATCATGATTAATTGGTATTATTTTGTTTATATTTGCCAATAAGTTATTAATTAATTCTGCAGAAAACAGGCTTGGGGTTCCACCACCTATGAAAATTGAATGAATGGAACGATCATGAGTAAGCAATACATCTTGTTTTAAATCATTAATTAAATGATCAATATATGCAGAGTAATCCGGCGCACTCTTCATTTTGTGTGAATTAAAATCGCAATATGGACATTTTTGCACACACCATGGCATATGTATATATAAACTCAGTGGAATTTTATACTGAAACATATGCCTTTCCTCAAATTTTTTACAAAGCGTGAGTAACTGATAAGAAATAGCTGGCTATATTACTCCAATTTAGTAAAAAAAGCTTTTATTGTCTGTATTCCGTTTTTATAATTCGAGTAATATGCGTACAATTAGATATAGATTATAGGCAGTATTCGCCAAGCAAATTAAATAGTTAGGAGTAAATATGAGTATTATTAAGCAGATTTTAGATAGTTATGCTACCGGTTCGTCATTGAGTTTATCAGTCCATCAAAATATATTTGGTGAATTACCTGTCCTAGTGATTAAACATCCTACATGTTCAGCAGCAGTATCGTTACAAGGTGCTCATTTACTATTTTGGCAACCTTCAACAGAAACTACACCGGTTATTTGGTTGAGTCAAAAAGCGAATTTTAAAAAAGAAATGGCAATTAGAGGTGGAGTGCCAATTTGTTGGCCATGGTTTGGTAAATTGGGTGATCCAATGCATGGTTTTGCTCGTTTAGTTGAATGGCAATTAGATTCTTGTAAAGAAGACAATAATGGTGTGGATTTAACTTTATCATTAACTAATAACCAACAGACAGAACGTTTTTTCACAAAACCTTTTAATGCAAGGTTAACCATCCATGTGGGACAAACTTGTGAAGTGACATTATCTTGCCAAGGAGATTTTGAAGCAACAAGTGCATTACATACTTATTTTGGTATTAATAATATTGATAATGTTACTGTTAAAGGTTTAGGGGATTCTTATCAAGATCGCTTACCAGTTGAAAATAAACCGGCTATTTTAGGACAACTAACCTTTAATCAAGAAGTCGATCGTGTTTATACTGATGCTGATGAAGCAATCACCGTCTTTGATGGTAAGCGAACCATTAAATTAACTAATATTAATGCAAGTGATGTCGTTACTTGGAATCCTTGGATAGATAAAGCCAGAGCAATGGCTGATTTCGCTGATCAAGAATATCAATCTATGGTATGCGTTGAGACCTGTCGTATTAATAAACCGTTAAAATTATCGACAAAACAAAAATCAGTATATGGGTTTAAGATTGAAGTGATTTAAGTATTATATTTTGCTTATTATAAATGCAATCAATATGTGACTTTATCTTTGTAGAGTTGATTATTTGATTGCGTTTACTAACATAACACTTTATAATCCCTAGCGCTTTTTGGAGCACTAATTTTATAACCAACTACTGGGTCGCCTGTAATTGGTTTTTATTTTGAATAAATAAGAGAAATCAATATGTTTACATTTAAAGCTGAAGTAAGAAAAGAGCATGGTAAGGGTGCGAGCCGCCGCCTGCGTCACGCTGGTCAGTTCCCAGCTATTGTTTATGGTGGAATAGAACCTGCAGTTTCTATCGTGTTAGATCACAACCAAGTATTCAATATGCAAGAAAAACCAGAATTTTATTCTGAAGTATTAACTATTGAAATTGATGGTAAAGCAGTTAAAGTTAAAGTACAAGCAGTACAACGTCATCCATTTAAACCAAAATTAGTTCATATGGATTTTGTACGCGCATAATTACTTATTTGTTGAATTGTTATTCAACACATTTTTAGATAAAAGGTCACCAATATGGTGGCCTTTTATTTTTTTATTAGAGTCTAAAAAAAGACAAATATCTATTATTATGATTGATTCTATTAACTTGATGTATACTGGTAATCAAACATAATGAAATAAATTGTAGATGACACCATTTTAGGAGAACTTCATGTCTGATATCCCAGCTTGCGATTTAGTTATTTTTGGCGCTAAAGGGGATTTAACGAGGCGTAAACTTTTACCGTCTTTATATCAATTAGAAAAATATGGAAAGTTACCAAAACAGACAAAAATTCTAGGTGTAGGCCGTGCTGATTGGGATCAAAAGGCTTATGCTGAAGTAGCTAAAGATGCGTTGACCTCATTTATGTCCGAGCCTTTAGATGAAAGTGTTTGGCAACGACTTAGTCAGCGTCTAAACTTTCATAAATTAGATGTTAATGATATATCAGGCTTTGATTCTTTGAAAAATAAACTTGAAAAATCGCATCCTGCTATTTTTTATTTTGCTATGCATCCGAATGCATTTGGGACTATCTGCCAAGGCTTAGCAGCTGCAGGTTTGAACCAATCTCAAAGTCGAATTGTCATGGAAAAGCCATTAGGTTTTGGTTTACAATCATCGAGAGAGATTAATGATTCAGTTGCAAAATTTTTTAGTGAGTCACAAGTTTATCGTATTGACCACTATTTAGGTAAAGAGTCAGTTTTAAATTTACTTGCATTACGCTTTGCTAACCCTGTGTTTGCTGCATTTTGGGATAGAAATTCAATCGATCATGTTGAAATAACTGTTGCCGAACAAGTTGGAATTGAGGGCCGCTGGGGGTACTTTGATAAAGCTGGACAAATGCGCGATATGGTGCAGAATCATTTATTGCAAATTCTTACTATGATTGCCATGTCTCCTCCAGCAAATCTTGACGATAATAGTTTGCGTAGAGAAAAGATTGCTGTACTTAATGCATTACGTCCAATTAATAAAGCTAATATTCGTGAAAAAGTAGTTAGAGGACAATATACTGCCGGATTTGTTAACGGTATCAATGTCCCCGGTTATTTAGAAGAAGATGGCGCAAATAAGCAAAGTAATACTGAAACATTTGTTGCTATTCGTGTAGATATAGACAATTGGCGTTGGGCTGGGGTTCCTTTCTATTTAAGGACAGGTAAACGCTTACCGAGTAAATGTTCTGAAGTAGTCGTTTATTTTAAATCTTTGCCTCTTAATTTATTTAGCGAGTCTTATTCAGAATTACCACAAAATAAACTAACCATCCGTTTACAACCAGATGAAGGTATGGACATTGAAATTTTAAATAAAGTACCTGGATTAGATAGTACTCATAATTTACAAACCACTAAACTCGACTTAAGTTTTAGAGAAACATTTCATCAACATAGTGCTGATGCCTATGAGCGTTTACTATTAGAAGTGATGCGTGGCAGACAAGCTTTATTTGTTCACCGTGATGAGGTTGAAGCAGCATGGAAATGGGTTGATTCAATTATTAGTGCTTGGAATGTAGATAATGAATCACCAAAAAACTATCCTGCAGGTACTTGGGGACCTGTCGCTTCAGTGGCTTTGATCACCAAAGATGGTCATTCATGGCATGAATTTGAATAGAGGAATTACGAAAATGTTTACATTAAATAAATACTCAAACAATCAACTATTGATTGAAGATTTAGCCTCCCATATTGTTAAAGAACTAAAAAAGGCTATTGAGAAAAAAGGACATGCTTCTATTGCCGTGTCTGGTGGAAAAACACCTATACCACTATTTAAATTATTAAGCCAACAAGATTTAGATTGGCATAAGGTTTTTATTACATTAGTTGATGATCGATGGGTAGCTGATACTGATGATGCGAGTAATGAGAAGTTAGTATTAACTTATTTACTACAAAATAAGGCTAAATTAGCTAATTTTGTCGGCTTGAAAAATAGTTGTGATAATCCATTCGACGGCGCAGAAATTACCGATAAAATATTAAATAAAATTCCGATGCCATTTGATGTGTTAATTTTGGGAATGGGTGAAGATGGACATACTGCCTCGCTTTTCCCTGGTGCAGCTAATTTAATGGCGGGCTTAGATATGAAATCCGGTCGCAAAGTTATCGGTATGACACCATTAACCGCTCCACTTGATCGTATTACCTTAACATTACCTACTATTTTAGATAGTGAAAATATCTATTTACATTTAGTCGGTGAAAGTAAGATGCAAGTGCTTGAGCAAGCAGAACAAGGTGATGATATTAATCAAATGCCTATTCGTGCAGTCTTGCAGCAGAATAGAGTCAATGTTATTGGTTTTTGGACCGCTTCTTAACTAAATCAACCTTGCTAGTTTTGACTGGTAAGGTTCTAATTGACAGTCAGGTACTAAAACCTCTTGTTACCTAAATCATTGGCTCTTTATATCTATAATATATTGATAAATAGAATTTTTTATTAGAAAGCATCAATTTTGTATTAAAAACTATATCCATAATTCCTTTTAATATTCTTTACTACTTTATTTCAGTTGTTAGGATTTACTAACAGTTATATACATTTTTTACATTGGTAGAAATAAATTAATTAAACATCTATTATTTTATTAACTTTTGTGGTAAAAAGTGGGGTAAAGTGGTAAAAAATAGGATTGCAATTAACATATTGATTTTTTTATAATTTAAAAATAATAAAAATTGTTAATAATGGTGCTTTCATGTTTAGTGGTGCAATTTTAGTCAGTTTAGATAGTAAAGGGCGAATAGCAATTCCTACTCGCTATCGTGATTTTTTGTCTGACGGCTTAGTTTGTACCATTGGTTTATATCATCCTTGTTTAACACTTTATTCAATGTCTGAATGGCAAAAAATTGAATTACAACTATCAACATTGTCAACTATTGTTGAAGTAGAAAGAAGAATTAAAAGGCTACTATTAGGTTATGCAACGGAATGTAATTTAGATAATGCTGGACGTATTTTACTACCACCAACTTTACGTACTTATGCAAAACTAGAAAAACATACTATGTTTGTCGGCCAATCCAATAAATTTGAGATTTGGGATGAAGGAATATGGTATCAACAAATTAGTGATGATATTGCTGCGTTACCAACAGATATTGAAAACTTATCAGATAATTTAAAAAATCTAACAATTTAATAAGAGTAAATAACAATGGATTATCAACATAAAACAGTTTTGTTAAATGAAGCTGTAACGGCATTGAATTTAAAAAAAAACGGTATTTATGTTGATGGGACTTTTGGTCGTGGCGGTCATTCTCGTTTGATCCTCGAACAATTAGGGGTTAAAGGGAAATTAATTGCAATTGACCGTGATGAGCGAGCTGAACAAGCAGCAGCTAAGATAAATGATCCTAGATTTACTTTTATTCGTGGTGAGTTTTCTAATGTTTATCAATATATTAATGAATTAGGGTTGTTAGGCAGCGTTGATGGTTTTTTGTTAGATTTAGGTGTGTCATCACCTCAATTAGATGATCCAGAAAGAGGATTTTCGTTTATGAGAGATGGACCACTTGATATGCGAATGAATAATCATAAAGGTGTAACTGCAAGTGAGTGGTTACTAAATAGTGATGAAAATGATATTGCATGGGTATTAAAAACTTTTGGTGAGGAAAAATTTGCTAAACGTATCGCACGTGCAATTGTTGAGCAAAATAAGGTGGCACCAATCACTCGAACTTTAGAGTTAGCGAGTTTAATTGAAAAAGCGACCCCGAAGAAAGATAAAAATAAACATCCTGCAACACGATCATTTCAAGCTATTAGGATTTACATAAATAGTGAACTAGAGGAAGTTGAACAAGCATTAAATAGCAGTTTATCGATATTGGCTAATCAAGGTAGACTGGCTGTGATTAGTTTTCATTCCTTAGAAGACAGAATTGTAAAACAATTTATTAATAAACAGAGTAAAGGCCCAGATTTACCTGCAGGGTTACCATTAACAGAACAACAAATTAAACAATATGGTAATGCTAAACTAAAATCACTTGGCAAAATTAAGCCGAGTAATGATGAAATATATGGTAACCCGCGTTCACGTAGCGCGATATTAAGGGTAGCAGAAAGGAAAAATGAATAGTAATCAAAACAATGAAATTTACAATAGAACTGATGTAGAAAAACACAATCAAAAAAGACCAAGCAAAAGTTTATTTGGATTAATCCTTAATGATTTGCTTGGTCATCAAAAAATTTCATTATTGTTATTGTTACTTATTATTATTTCTGCTGGTGCTGTATTAATAACTACTCAGCAGGTACGTAAACAATTATTTGAACGTGAACAATTATTGCTTGAACAAGATGTATTAGAAAGTGAATGGCGTAATTTAGTTATTGAAGAAAATGTTCTTGCAGATCCCAAACGGGTTGAAGAAAAAGCTAAAAATCAATTAGGAATGTCTTATGTGACACCACAAAATGAAACCGTTATTGTGATAAAGAGTAAATAATGAAGTTTGCCAATAAAAATAAAAAAGATAACGTAAGACTTAATACGAAATCGAATAAAGGGAATAAATTAAACAGTAAAAAACAAGTTTTTACGCTTAATAGATTCTACCTTGTATATGGCTTTATTATTTTAGCAATTATTGGTTTGTTGGTGAGATTGGCTGTTTTACAAATAATAGAACCCGATAAACTTATTGCTGAAGCCAATAAACGTTCAATTCGTCATCAAGAAATGATTGCGCCGAGAGCTATGATTACTGATCGTAATGGAAGAGCTTTGGCCGTTAGCGTTCCAATGTATGATGTTTGGGCTGATCCGAAAATAGTTGTGCAAAAAGGTGGTGTTGATGCCAATGATATTCGCTGGCAAGGATTAGCGAAAACGTTAAATATTCCAATATCGACATTAGAACAAAAATTGAGTAATCCATCGATGCGTTTTGTTTATTTATCTAAACAAATTACACCAACCATATCGGATTATTTAAAAAAATTAAAATTACCTGGAATATCGTTTGCTAAGACTTCAAAACGTTATTACCCTGCAGCAGAAAATATTGCCCAATTAATTGGCTTAACTGATATCGATGAGAACGGTACTGAAAAAGGTTCTGAAGGTATTGAAAAAAGTTTTAATAAATGGCTTATTGGAGAATCGGGACAACGTATAGTTAGACGAGATAGAGTTGGTCGTGTTATTGAGGAGCTCGAAAGAACAGAAAGTGAAATTGCCTCTGATTTAACGTTAAGCATTGATGAGCGTTTACAGTCGCTAGTTTATAGCGAGCTTAGCCAAGCAGTAGCATTTAATAAAGCTGATAGTGGTACAGCTGTTTTGATCGATGTTCATTCTGGTGAGATTTTAGCGATGGCAACCAGTCCATCCTATAATCCAAATAATCGAACTTCAATTGATTATAATTTGTTACGAAATCGGGCCATAACAGATGCATTCGAACCGGGTTCAACAGTTAAACCTTTAGTTGTTATGGCTGCATTAGAAAAGAAAATAGCCGACTTGAACACTATCATAGATACTAGACCTTTTTTAGTTAACCGCTATGAAATAAAAGATGTCTCTTATCAAAAAGCACTAAATTTGGCTGGTATTTTGGAAAAATCAAGTAACGTAGGGGTAAGTAAATTAGCACTACAAATGCAATCAGGTGATCTGGTTGAGTTTTATAGTCGTTTTGGCTTAGGTCAACCAACAGAACTTGGTTTAGGTGGTGAAGTTAGTGGTTCTATTGCTGCCGATAGAACAAGAAAATGGGCTGATATAGAGCGTGCAACATTTTCTTTTGGTTATGGTTTAAGCGTTACTCCATTACAATTGGCGAGAGCTTATGCAACTATTGGTAGCTATGGTGTTTATCGACCAGTTTCAATATTGAAAGTGAACGAACCAGTAGAAGGTAAACGGGTTGTAAGCGAAAAAATAGCTAAAACTGTAGTGCAATTGATGGAAGCTGTAGCCGTAACCGGTGGCGGTACTAAAGCTTCTGTTCCAGGGTATAGTGTCGGTGTTAAAACAGGGACAGCTAAAAAATTAGCTGGTGGTCGATATGTTAACCAGTATTTAGCTTATACCGCAGGTATTGCACCGGCAACAGGGCCAAAATATTCACTAGTTGTGGTAATTGATAATCCAAAAGCAGGGCAATATTATGGTGGCTCTGTTTCCGCACCTGTTTTTAGTCGAATTATGGGAGGCGTTCTTAGAACAATGAACGTTAAACCAGATCGCCAAGTAGATGGCCAAATGATCGTATATTAGTAGGTAACAAATAATGGTAACAAACACATTTAAAACGTTATATAAATTATTAGGTGGGAGTGATCTGGAAATAGATGATTTCTCACTTAATCATTTGGTTATTGATAGTCGAAAAGTAAATAAAGATGATGTTTTTATTGCTATTAAAGGGTATACCGTTAATGGTCGGGATTTTATTCCGCAAGCTATCTCATCTGGTGCTGCTGTAGTTCTAATTGAAACAAATAGAAAATCAAATGATTTGAAAATTGATTATCTTAAACAAAAAAATAAGAAGGTTATTCCACAAATTAGTATATTTCAGCTTTCTCAAAAATTATCAAAAATTGCAAACGATTTTTATTTTTCACCATCTAAAAATTTATCGGTTATTGGTGTAACTGGAACTAATGGTAAAACAACGGTAACTCAGCTTATCGCACAATGTGTAACTTTATTAAATCAAAAAGCTGCGTTATTGGGTACGATAGGTAATGGTATTTATAATCAACTTGAACCTTCAGTAAATACGACTTTATCTGCTATTGAAGTTCAATCAGCTTTAGCCGAATTTGTTACGCAACAAGTTCAAGTTGTCGCCATGGAAATTTCGTCCCATGGTTTAGCGATGAATCGAGTAAAAGCACTAAATTGTGCGGCAACAGTGTTTACTAATTTAAGCCGTGATCATCTTGATTATCATAAAACCATGAATAAATATGCTAAAGCAAAATGGTCATTATTCAGCGGTGATGAACACGAAAAGCAAGTTGCTAGTTCAGGTAAATCAATTATTAATTATGATGATGAATACGGACGGCGTTGGATAGATAAATTATCAAGTGTTACGGTTGTGTCATGTCAGCCTAAATCATTGCGCCGTTTAAAAACATTAGATAAAACCTATGTTGGTGTATCAATGATTGAATATCATGATAAAGGGGCCAAAATTCATATGGAATCGAGTTGGGGTAATGCTATTATTCACAGCCGATTATTAGGCGAATTTAATGTATCAAATGTACTGTTAGCAATCGCAACCTTGTTGACTCTTGATTATCCATTTTTTGCTGTTGTTAATATGGCATCATATCTTAAGCCGATCTGTGGTCGTATGGAAGTGATACATATAAAAAATAGTCCAACAGTCATTATTGATTATGCACATACCCCAGATGCATTACAAAAAGCATTACAAGCAAGTCGTATTCATTGTAAAGGCCAATTATGGGTGATTTTTGGTTGTGGTGGCGATAGAGATACCGGTAAAAGACCTTTAATGGCCGAAGTCGCGGAACAATTTGCTGATAAAATTGTATTAACAAATGATAATCCACGTACTGAAGATGAGACTAAAATTATTCATGATATAGAGCAAGGTTTAAGCAATATTAAAAATATACAAGTTATTACTGATAGAGTTACAGCTATTCGAGAAACGCTTGCTCAGGCTAAACCTGATGATGTTATCTTAATCGCCGGAAAAGGACATGAAGATTACCAAATTATTGGTAAAACCAAGCATCATTATTCAGATCAAGAAACGGTAAAACAGATTTTAGGAGTAGAGAATCTATCATGATTCCTTTAGTTATTAAACAAATTGCAACAATCGTCAATGGTACATCTTATCATCTTCCAGATGAAGAATTGGCTATTAATGAAATTTGTACTGATTCACGAAAAATTACTGATCAATCACTATTTATTGCATTGGTAGGTGAAAAATTTGATGGTCATTTATTTGCTAAACAAGCTATTGACGATGGTGCTATTGCGGTAATTGTAAATCGTAAAATCGATGATGATATTCCTCAAATAGTGGTCAATGATACTTATATAGCATTAGGTCAACTAGCTGAATTTGTAAGAGATCAAAGTTCAGCAAAATTTGTTGCGTTAACTGGTTCATCGGGCAAAACCTCCGTCAAAGAAATGACTGCCAATATTTTACAACAATGTGGTGAGACTCTTTATACTCAAGGTAATTTTAATAATGATATAGGAGTGCCACTAACTTTACTACGATTAAAGAAGCAAGATCAATTTGCGGTTGTTGAGTTAGGTGCTAATCATATAGGTGAAATTGCTTATACTACACGCTTAGTTAAACCAAACAGTGCACTAATTAATAATATAGCTTTGGCGCATATTGAGGGATTTGGTTCTCTTGATGGTGTAGCAACAGCTAAAGGTGAAATTTTTGAAGGATTAGCTGATAACGGAATTGCAATTATTAATTTGGAAAGTTGTTCTGATAAATGGTTAGCAATGCTCAAAAATAAAACTGTCTGGACCTTTTCGATACATAATTCTGCTGCTGATTTTTATGCTAGTAATATTGAAATTATGGATCAGACTACTTTCACATTACATACACCAATTGGTGATAGTGGAATTACCTTACCATTAGTTGGTGAGCATAATATATCAAATGCCATAGCTTCGTCTGCTTTAGCAATATCTGTAGGAGCAACGTTAACACAGGTTAAAAAAGGTTTAGCTGCGTCAAAATCGGTAAAAGGACGATTGTATCCTGTTAGGTTAAATCAAACACAGTTAATTTGGGATGATTCTTATAATGCTAACGTAGGCTCAATGTCTGCTGCTATTCATGTTTTAGCAACACAGCCCGGATATAAAGTATTAGTCGTTGGTGATATGGCTGAATTGGGTAACGATGCAAGCATTTATCATCAACAAATCGGCGAGTTAGCTAAACAACAAAATATTGATTGTGTTGTTAGTGTCGGCCAGTTAAGTGAATTAATCAGTCAATTTAGTGGTGTTGGTCATCATTTTATTGATAAACAAAGTGCTGTAGATTATTTATTAAACTTACTACGTCTATATCCAACTTTAACTATGTTAGTCAAAGGATCACGTAGTGCAAAAATGGAAGATCTTATCGTGGAAATTCAAACAAAAATAGGTCGGGATTAAAATTATGTTGGTGTGGATATCAGAATATTTAGTTAAATATTTTACTTTCTTTAATGTTATTTCTTATCTTACGGTAAGGGCTATTTTAGCGCTATTAACTTCATTGACCATTTCGCTAATTATGGGGCAAAAAGTCATTGATTGGTTACAAAAATTGCAGATTGGTCAAGTTATCCGTAATGATGGTCCGGAATCTCATTTAAGTAAAAAAGGAACACCAACAATGGGGGGAACGCTTATATTGGCCTCCATTTCAATTTCCGTATTTTTATGGGCTGATCTGCGAAATCCTTATGTTTGGGTAACATTATTTGTATTACTTGGTTATGGTATTGTTGGTTTTGCAGATGATTATTTAAAAGTTATACGCAAAAATACTGCGGGGCTAATTGCTCGATGGAAATATTTTTGGCAGTCAGTTATTGCATTAATTGTTGCTTTTGGTCTTTATGCTTATGGAAAAGATAGTTCTGTTACAGTTCTAGTTGTTCCATTCTTTAAAGATGTGATGCCACAATTAGGATTGTGGTTTATTTTACTAACTTATGTCGTCATAGTTGGCGCTGGTAATGCAGTAAATTTGACCGATGGTCTCGATGGATTGGCAATTATGCCAACAGTTTTTGTTGCTGCTGGTTTTGCACTTGTTTCTTGGGCAACTGGTAATGTTAATTTTGCTGCCTATTTACATATTCCATATATTAAATTTAGTGGTGAATTAATGATTGTTTGTACTGCAATTATTGGTGCTGGCCTTGGTTTTTTATGGTTTAACACTTATCCGGCAATGGTCTTTATGGGCGATGTCGGTTCATTAGCTTTAGGTGGTGTGTTTGGCATTATTTCTGTTTTACTTAGACAAGAGTTCTTATTGTTAGTTATGGGAGGTATTTTTGTTATTGAAACCTTATCTGTAATTTTACAAGTAGGATCCTTTAAATTAAGAGGGAAACGAATTTTTCGAATGGCACCAATTCATCATCACTATGAATTAAAAGGTTGGCCTGAACCAAGAGTTATTGTTCGGTTTTGGATTATTTCACTGATGTTAGTGGTAATTGGGTTATTAACTTTGAAATTACGCTAAAGAATATTAGAGCAGGATTAAATCATGGTTGATTATCAAGGTAAAAAAGTTGTTATTATCGGATTAGGTATTACAGGATTATCCTGCGTTGACTATTTTCTTGCTCAAAATGTTATACCAAAAGTAATTGATACTCGTACATCTCCTTCTGGATTAGAACAACTAGATGAGCGTGTTAGGTATCATTTAGGTAATTTAAATACTGATTGGTTGTTTGAAGCTGACTTGATTATTGCCAGTCCTGGTATTGCTTTATCTACACCTGAATTACAAAAAGCAGCAGAACTCGGTATTGAGATTATTGGCGATGTTGAACTTTTTTGCCGTGAAGTCAATCAACAAAAAAATAAAAAAGTTATTGCTATTACCGGGGCAAATGGTAAAACGACTGTCACAACTTTGGTTGGTGATATTGTAAAAGCCGCGGATATAAAAGTTGGTGTGGGTGGCAATATTGGTGAACCCGCTTTATCATTATTGCAACAAAACTGTGATGTTTATGTTCTCGAACTATCAAGTTTTCAATTAGAAACAACATCAAGTTTACAAGCTTCTGTGGCAACGATTTTGAATATTTCTGAAGACCATATGGATCGTTATCCACTAGGATTGATGCAATATACTGAAGCGAAACAACGAATTTATCATAATGCAAAATGTTGTGTTATTAACTATGATGATAAATTGACTAAACCGTCTGGTAAACAACACCATTGTGTCTCATTTGGATTAAATAGTGGAGACTATCATTTAGATGAGAATTATGAACATTTAATTGCAAAAAATCAGCCTGTTTTAT
Organism: Gilliamella sp. W8145; assembly: GCF_016101145.1. Lineage (NCBI taxonomy): Bacteria > Pseudomonadati > Pseudomonadota > Gammaproteobacteria > Orbales > Orbaceae > Gilliamella > Gilliamella sp. W8145. Next base: position 1,468,297 of record NZ_JACFRC010000001.1, on the reverse strand, counting down.
CAACTAAATCAATGAAACTAATCGGCTGTCATAATTATCTGAATGCATTAGCAGCCTTAGCTATTGCTGATAATTTACAGATCCCACGTGATTCAAGCTTACAAACAATTTCTAATTTTCAAGGTTTACCACATCGTTTTGAATTAGTCTTTGATAGCAATAATGTCAAATGGATTAATGATTCTAAAGCCACTAATGTAGGTAGTACCGAAGCGGCATTGAAAAGTGTTATATGTAATGGAAAACTATTTTTATTGTTAGGTGGCGATGGTAAATCAGCAGACTTTACCCCTTTGATTCCTTATTTAAAAAGTAGGAATATCGAAATTTTCTGTTTTGGCCGAGATCGAGATTTGCTAGCAAATTTAGCTCCTGAAATCACAACTGTTACGTTAACTATGTCCGAAGCCATGCAGTGTATAGCTAAAAAAATAGTCGCAAATGATGTTGTATTACTCTCACCGGCTTGTGCAAGTTTAGACCAATTTAAAAATTATATTGAGCGTGGAAATCTATTTGCACAACTTGCCAAACAGTACGGTTCAAGGAGTGATGAATGACATTATTTTGGATAAAAAAACAAGTGAATCCAAATATTCCATTTGATAACCAATTACTTTGGACTGTAATTGGTTTAATGGTATTTGGTTTAATTATGGTGACATCTTCATCAATGGCGTTTAATGAGAGTGATCCATTCTTCTATACGCAACGAGAGTTGATTCAAATTGGAATGTCGCTCTTTTTAATGTGTATAACGTTATATATTCCGATGCAACGTTGGCAACAATTTGGATCAGTTTTATTAATTCTTTCAATTGTTATGTTGATAGTTGTTTTAGGGATTGGCTCTTCAATTAACGGTGCGTCTCGTTGGATCCCATTAGGTGTTTTTAATTTTCAGCCAGCTGAACTTTCTAAATTATCGTTATTTTTATTTTTAGCTGGTTATTTGGCCCGTAAGTCAGAAGAAGTCCAAAGTGGCTTTTGGGGCTTTTTTAAACCTATGGTTGTTATGGCGGTTTTGTCAATTTTGTTACTCAAACAACCTGATTTAGGTACTGTAATTGTATTATTCATGGTAACAATAGGCATCTTGTTTATTGCTGGCGCTCAATTATGGCAATTTATTGCGATTTTACTAACTGGAGTTGGGGCTGTAGTTTGCCTTATTTTATATGAGTCTTATCGTTTAACACGTTTAATGACTTTTCTTGATCCGTGGCAAGATGCAACTGGTGCTGGTTATCAGCTAGTTGCATCGTTAATGGCAATTGGTAATGGTGGTATTACTGGACAAGGCATTGGTAATTCTATTTTTAAATTACGTTATTTACCTGAATGTCATACCGATTTTATTTTCTCAATTATTTCAGAAGAGTATGGATATATTGGTGTTGCTGCATTATTGTTATTACTCTTCTTTTTAACTTTTAAAGCATTAGCAATCGGTTATCGAGCTTTGAATGAAGGTTCCCAATTTTCAGGCTATTTGGCTTGTGAAATTGGTATTTGGTTTGGATTTCAATCTTTTGTTAATGTCGGTGTCACCTCCGGTATGTTACCGACAAAAGGTTTAACCTTGCCGTTTATTAGTTATGGAGGCTCAAGCCTTATTGTGATGAGTATTGCGGTTGCAATATTACTGAGAATAGATTTTGAGTTTAGACAACAACAAACTCAAGCAAGAATAAGGTCGATAAAATAATGAAAAAATTATTAGTCATGGCAGGTGGAACAGGTGGTCATGTATTTCCAGGTATTGCCGTTGCTCATTATTTAATGAAGCAAGGTTGGCAAGTGAGATGGCTAGGCACTGCTGATCGTATGGAAGCACATTTAGTGCCAGAAAATGGTATTGATATTGATTTTATTCAAATATCAGGCTTACGAGGAAAAGGTAAAATGGCCTTATTAAAGGCGCCTTACAAAATATTAAAAGCGGTTTTGCAAGCAAGAAAGATCTTAAAAAATTATCGTCCTGATGTCGTTTTAGGTATGGGAGGATATGTTTCCGGACCGGGAGGAATTGCGGCTAAATCTCTAGGTATTCCAGTTGTATTACATGAACAAAATGGTATAGCAGGTTTAACTAATAAATCCTTAGCTAAAATTGCGACCAGAGTTTTACAAGCTTTTCCAACAGCATTTCCTAATGCAGAAGTTGTTGGAAATCCTGTTCGTAGTGATTTATTAACAATTGAAGAACCACGCGAAAGATTTAAAGATCGACAAGGCCTAATTAGAGTTTTGATTATGGGCGGAAGTCAAGGAGCTAAGGTCATTAATGATGTTGTACCTCAAGTAATTACAAGATTATCTGATAAGTATGTTGTTTGGCATCAAACAGGAAAAGGTATGTTAGATGAAGTACTTAAATCATATCAGCATTATGATATGACAAATAATCGTGTGACAGAATTTATAACAGATGTAAAAGAAGCTTATGATTGGGCTGATATCGTAATTTGCCGTAGTGGAGCATTAACTGTAAGTGAGATTGAAGTTGTTGGTATTGGAGCTATTTTTGTACCATTTATGCATAAAGATCGCCAACAATTTTGGAATGCGAAATCTTTAGCAGATATTGGTGCGGCAAAGATAATTGAACAACCAGATTTCAATGTTGATTCTCTATTTACGTTACTTGAACATTTGAGTCGCGAAGATTTAGTTGAAATGGCTATTAAAGCAAAAAGTTTATCAATTATAAATTCGACGGAAAGAGTAGCCGAAACGCTTATTTCGGTGGTAAAATAGTGAATTTTATATATAATTTTAAGTAATTGTCTTGTTGATGTGTTTAATATTTAATCTTAATTTGTTTGATAAATGATTGTCCAATAAATTTTTAAATACCAAATACTAAACAAGAAGTAACTAACTAGTTAGGGGTTTAAGTGTGAATACTAAGGAATTAGCTGAATTAAGAGCAATCATTCCAGAAATGAAACGAGTCAAACATATCCATTTTGTTGGTATTGGTGGCGCGGGCATGGGCGGTATTGCTGAAGTTCTTGCTAATGAAGGATATCAAATTAGCGGTTCAGATATTGCTGAAAATCCTGTAACTCAGCATTTAGAAACATTAGGCGCTAAAATTGTCATTGGTCATGCTGCTGAAAACGTCCTGAGTGCTAGTGTTGTGGTTATCTCTTCGGCGATTTCTCAGGATAATATAGAAGTTATTGCAGCTAGAGAGGCTCGGATACCAGTGATTCAAAGAGCTGAAATGTTAGCTGAGTTAATGCGTTTTCGATATGGTATTGCTATCGCTGGTACCCATGGTAAAACAACCACTACAGCAATGGTTACTTCTATATATGCAGAAGCTAAACTTGATCCAACTTTTGTTAATGGTGGATTAGTAAAAGCGGCAGGAACACATGCTAGACTAGGTAGTAGCCGTTATTTTATTGCTGAAGCGGATGAAAGTGATGCTTCATTTCTACATTTACAGCCTATGGTCTCTATAGTTACTAATGTCGAACCTGACCATATGGATACCTATCAAGGAAGTGTAGAAAATCTTAAGCAAACCTTTATCTCTTTTTTACGCAATCTTCCTTTTTATGGTTTAGCCGTAATGTGTTATGACGATCCGATTAATCGCGAGTTATTACCAGTGGTTGGTCGTAAAATTATCACCTATGGATTTAGCGAAGAAGCCGATGTAGTAATTAAAAATTATCGCCAAGAAAGAGGTGTTAGCTATTATACCGTTTGCCGTCCAGATAGAGATGATTTACACATTGAATTGAATGCTCCAGGCAAACATAATGCTTTAAATTCTGCGGCAGCGATTATTGCGGCAACAGAGGATGGAATTGATGATGATTCAATTGTACGTGCGCTGGCTAAATTTGCCGGTACTAGTCGACGTTTTGATCTATTAGGTATTTTTCCTTACGGAAATGATAAAGATATAATGATGGTTGATGATTATGGACATCACCCTAGCGAAGTTAATGCTACAATTCAAGCGGCTAGAAATGGCTGGCCAGATCGGCGTTTAGTTATGTTGTTTCAACCGCACAGATATACACGAACTAGGGATCTATTTGATGATTTTGCCCAAGTACTTTCTCAAGTTGATGCATTAGTGATGTTAGATGTTTATTCTGCCGGAGAACAACCTATTGCTGGTGCTGATAGTCGTTCACTTTGTCGTTCAATTCGTAATCGAGGGAAAGTGGATCCAATTTATGTTTCAGATTTAGATCTTCTACCGGAAATTATGAAAGAAATATTACAAGGTGGAGATTTGTTATTAACACAAGGCGCTGGTAGTGTTGGTCGGATTGCCCGTCAATTAGCTGGCAGCCAATTATTTTCAAAAGGGGTTTTATAATAATGGTTGATAAAGTTGCTGTATTGTATGGAGGAACCTCTGCTGAACGTGAAGTATCACTAAAATCAGGACAAGCTGTTCTAGCAGGATTAAAAGCAAATGGTATTGATGCTCATCTTGTTGATACAAAAGAGTATTGTATAACTAATTTAAAACAAGATGGTTTTTCAAAAGCATTTGTTATTTTGCATGGACGAGGTGGTGAAGATGGTATTACCCAAGCTATTTTAACTTATCAAAATATTCCTTATACCGGAAGTGATGTTTTATCCTCAGCATTAACTATGGATAAGTTAAAAACCAAACTAGTGTGGAAATCACTTGGTTTACCTGTTGCTGATTATGTAATGGTTGATAAATCACAATCAATTGATGTTGATAATATAATTAAACAACTTGGCTTACCATTGTTTGTTAAACCTAGCCATGAAGGTTCAAGTGTCGGTATGTCAAGAGTTAATCAAGCAGATGAATTAAAAGCAGCTGTTGATATTGCCTTTAAATATGATAATACTGTAATGATCGAATCATTTTTAGCTGGTCCAGAGTTTACTGTAGCTATTGTTGGTGATGATGTTTTACCTGCAATTTACATTAAACCGGCTACTAATTTTTATGATTATGATGCAAAGTATTTGTCAGATAAAACCCAATATTTTTGTCCAAGTGGATTAAGTGATGCTAAAGAGCAAGAAATTCGTAAATTGGCATTAGACGCTTATAAAGCCGTAGGATGTAGAGGTTGGGGGCGAGTCGATATTATGTTTGATGAAAATGAAAAGCCATATTTGCTTGAGGTAAATACAGCTCCAGGCATGACAGATCATAGCTTGGTTCCAATGGCGGCAAAAGAATATGGCTGGTCATTCAGTGATTTGGTTAACCGTATTTTACAATTAGCAACCATTTAATTGGCTTTATTTTTATGAAAAAAGTCCGACAAGCAGCGCATAAACATCAAAACCAGAGTAGAAGAAAGTTGCTTGTTTTTCGCAATACAGAACAAATGCTAGGCTTTTTGTTCTTACTTGTAATAGTTGTTATTTGTGGATGGGCTGTCAATTGTATTAAAGATTGGATGGAAGATCCTGATCAGATGGTATTATCACAATTGACCTTAAGTGGTGATTATACTTATACGACAGAAGATGATCTTAGACAAGCAATTCTGGGATTAGGTTTACCAAATACTTATATTGGCCAAGATGTTGATGATATTCAGCAAGAAATTATGCGATATCCTTGGGTAAAACAAGCAAGTGTTCGTAAACAGTGGCCCGACAGGTTGATTGTATACATTGAAGAATATAAACCTGCGTTTTACTGGAATGATTTATATTTACTTGATAAAAATGGTAGTACTTTTAGTGTGCCATTGGATCGTTTGAAAGATTTATCATTGCCGAGACTTTATAGTCCTGAAGGTAAAGCCAAGTCAATGTTAGAAACTTATTTTAGATTAGAGGATATCTCTAAAAAATGGGCTAATAATAAATCTACTTTGACAATTCAGGCGGCAATATCGGATGAACGTAATGCATGGCAATTAATGGTAAAGCAATGTAAAGTTGATTTATGTTCTGAAAATGAGGAAATAAAATTGATATTAGGTAGTGAAAAAATAGAACAACGTTATCAACAATTTATCAAATTATTTCCAGAAATTCAGTCAAGAATACCCGATGGTGAAAAAATAACGGCTGCTGATTTACGTTATGAAAATGGTATTTCAGTGCAACGAGAAAAAATCTCTCAATAAGGAATAAACAAAGGCTGAAGTATGAAAGCAACAGAGAAAAAATTGGTTGTTGGACTTGAAGTTGGCACCTCGAAAGTTCTTGCCCTCGTTGGTGAAGTTCTTCCTGATGGTATTGTCAACATTATTGGTGTTGGACATTGTCCATCAAAAGGCGTTGATAAAGGTGGTGTGAACGATCTTGAATCAGTGGTTAAATCAATCCAACGGGCCGTTGATCAAGCTGAATTAATGGCTGATTGCCAAATATCTTCTGTTTATTTAAGTCTGTCAGGTAAACATATCCGTTGTCAGAATGAAATTGGAATGGTGCCGATTGCAGATGAAGAAGTGACAGCAGAAGATGTTGAAAATGTTGTTCATACCGCTAAATCTGTGCGTATTTTAGATGAACACAGAATTTTACATGTTATTGCCCAAGAGTACTCTATTGATTTACAAGAAGGTATTAAAAACCCAATTGGATTATCTGGTGTAAGAATGAAAGCGAAAGTTCATTTGGTCACCTGCCATAATGATATGGCAAGAAATATAGTTAAAGCAGTAGAACGTTGTGGATTAAAAGTTGATCAGCTTATTTTCTCTGGTTTAGCATCGAGTTATGCTGTATTAACTGATGATGAAAAAGAGTTAGGTGTTTGCGTCATAGATATAGGTGGCGGAACAATGGATGTCTCTGTTTATACTGGTGGAGCATTACGTCATTCTGTAGTTATTCCTTATGCTGGTAATGTTGTTACCAGTGATATTGCTTACGCATTTGGTGCACCACCAATGGATGCAGAAAATATTAAAATTCGTTATGGATGTGCTGTTGGTTCACTAGTAGGTAAAGATGAAGTTATTGATGTTCCAAGTGTGGGTGGACGTCCGTCTCGTTCATTACAGCGACAAACATTAGCTGATGTCATTGAGCCTCGTTATTCAGAGCTTTTATCACTAGTCCAAAAAGAGCTATTAGTATTACAAGACGAGCTTAAAAGACAGAATGTTAAATATCAATTGGCAGCAGGGATTGTGTTAACAGGCGGTGCTGCTCAAATTAAAGGTATGGTTGAATGTGCTGAAAAAGTTTTTCAAAATCAAGTGCGTATTGGCCAACCTTTAAATATTTCAGGATTAACTGATTATGTACAAAAACCATATTGTTCAACAACTGTAGGGTTATTGCATTATGGTAAACAAAGTTTATTACATGATGATGCTAAAGACAGCAATAAATCATCATTAAAAGGGATAGCTAAACGTTTGACCGGTTGGTTCAAAAAAGAATTTTAGCTAATATATTTAATAACTTCGTAGACATTGTAGCTGGTTATCTGTACAATGTTCTTAGATCGTAAATTTGGAGATAAGTTATGTTTGAGCCTATGGTTGCGGATGATGAGCCAGCAGCTGTCATTAAAGTTATTGGTGTCGGTGGCGGCGGCGGTAATGCTGTTGAGCATATGATTGCTGAACATATTGAAGGCGTTGAGTTTTTTGCAGCAAATACTGATGCACAAGCATTAAAAAGAATAAAAGTTGGTCAAACTATCCAAATCGGAAATAATGTTACCAAAGGACTTGGTGCTGGTGCTAATCCAGAAGTTGGCAGAAACTCAGCAGAAGAGGATCGTGATGTTATTCGTAGTGCAATTGAAGGTGCCGATATGGTCTTCATTGCAGCCGGTATGGGTGGCGGAACAGGTACTGGTGCTGCACCAGTTGTTGCTGAAATTGCGAAAGAACTAGGTATTCTAACTGTTGCTGTAGTTACAAAACCTTTTGGATTTGAAGGTAAAAAGCGCATGGCTTTTGCTGAGCAAGGTATTGCTGAGTTAGCTAAACATGTTGATTCGCTTATCACAATTCCAAATGATAAATTATTAAAAGTTTTAGGTCGTGGCGTTAAATTATTAGATGCATTTGCTGCGGCAAATGGTGTGTTAAAAGGGGCTGTGCAAGGTATCGCCGAACTAATTACTAAACCTGGTCACATCAACGTTGACTTCGCTGACGTTAGAACTGTAATGTCTGAGATGGGCTATGCGATGATGGGTTCTGGTCGTGCAACTGGCGATAATCGAGCTGAAGAAGCTGCTGAAATGGCTATTTCAAGTCCTTTACTTGAAGATATTGATTTATCAGGTGCTCGTGGTGTATTAGTTAATGTTACCGCAGGCCTTGACCTTGGTCTTGAAGAGTTCGAAACAGTAGGTAGCACTGTAAGAGCATTTGCTTCTGATAATGCTACTGTTGTTGTGGGTACAACTTTTGATCCTGATATGTCAGATGAGATTAGAGTGACTGTGGTTGCTACTGGTATTGGAATGGATAAACGTCCAGAAGTTAAAATAACTAAACCAGCTGCTCATCATGGCTCATTGTTTGGTCAAACTAGTCATTTGCCTTTACAACAAGAAGAAGCATCAATATCTAAGGTTGTAAACGAACCTGATGTATCTCCTATTGAGGAGCGTAAAATTTTAGATATTCCTGCATTTATTCGTAAGCAGGCTAATTAGTATTGAACTTATTTGATTTATTATTGTCTAATAGCATAGTAACAAATAAAAAAAAGTAGGTGCGAAGTGAAACAAAGAACATTAAAAAAGACAATTCAAGCAACTGGTGTCGGTTTACATACTGGTAAAAAAGTTACTTTGACATTACGTCCTGCACCGGAAAATACAGGTGTTATTTATCGCCGTACAGATTTAAATCCGTATGTCGATTTCCCTGTGGATGCAAAATCAGTGCGAGATACAATGCTTTGTACCTGTTTGGTTAATGAAGATAATGTTCGGATTTCAACTGTCGAACATATTAATTCAGCATTAGCTGGGCTTGGTATCGATAATATTATTATTGAAGTAAATGCTCCGGAAATTCCAATTATGGATGGTAGTGCAAGTCCGTTTATCTATTTATTACTAGATGCTGGAATTGCTGAACAAAATGCATTGAAAAAGTTCTTACGAGTGAAAGAAACTGTTCGTGTTGAAAATGGTGATAAATGGGCCGAAGTGCGACCATATAGTGGTTTCCGTTTAGATTTTACTATTGATTTTCGTCATCCGGCTATTGATAGTAGTTCGCAACGTTACCAGCTGGATTTTTCTTCTGAATCTTTTATTCGCCAAATTAGTCGTGCCAGAACTTTTGGCTTTATGCGAGATATCGAAGCTCTACAATCTAAAGGCTTATGTTTAGGTGGTAGTTTAGATTGTGCGATTGTTGTTGACGATTATAAAGTTCTTAATGATGACGGTCTTCGTTTTGAAGACGAATTTGTACGTCATAAGATGCTTGATACCATTGGTGACTTATATATGAGTGGTCATAATATGATTGGTGAAGTCGTTTGCTATAAATCAGGTCATGCATTGAATAATCAATTATTGCAAGCTTTATTGGCGAAACAAGATGCTTGGGAATATGTGACATTTACTGAAGAGCAAAGTGTTCCTGTTGCTTTAGGTACTAGACAACTTGTTCTAGCATAAATCCTTAAACGAGAATAATTGCTTTATTAACGCTTCCGAATTGGAAGCGTTTTTTATTTTTATAATTATGAGATATTAATATGAATAATAGCCATTTTTTTGCTCATTTATCACGTTTGAAATTAATTAATCGCTGGCCTTTAATGCGTAATGTGAGAACAGAAAATGTATCTGAGCATAGTCTACAAGTTGCTTTTGTTGCACATGCTTTAGCAATCATTAAGAATAAAAGATTTAATGGCAATGTTAATCCTGAGCGAATCGCATTATTAGCGATGTACCATGATGCATCAGAAGTATTGACGGGTGACTTACCGACACCAACTAAATATTATAATCCGCAAATCACATCTGAATATAAAAAAATTGAAAAAATAGCTCAAAATAAACTCATTAATATGTTGCCTAAAGAGTTGCAAGACGATTTTAGATCATTAATTGATGATGATTATTATGATGAGTCTGAAAAGAGTATCGTAAAACAAGCAGATGCTTTGTGTGCATACCTTAAAACCATTGAAGAACTTAGCGCTGGTAATAATGAATTCAAGTTAGCTGAGCAACGTCTGAAAAAAACATTATCTGAACGCAATAGTCCTGAAATGGATTACTTTTTAGATATATTTGTACCAAGTTTTAGTTTATCTTTAGATGAAATCACTATGGATAAATAGCTTTATCTATTTTTTAATAGCTAATTTATTACATAGTAAGACAAAAAATTAAAGTGTATCTTATCTATTTTTGATAAACATAACGCTTTACTGGACGACCAATTGGTAAGTAAGTCAAATGACTTTCTATCTCTCCTAGTTCTTCTAAGTAATCAAGATATTTCTTAACTGATATTCTAGATAGTGAAATTAATTCAACAATATCACTCATTGAAAAATCTTGTTGATAATTAGCGATCACCTCTCGTACTGATTGTAATGTTTGTGAATCGATACCTTTAGGTAACCTAGTTGAGGAATTAACGTGTTTGGTAAAAATCCGATCATCTAATTGATCTTGATTTAGTATTTCTGATGATGATAACAATCGAACTCGTTCTTGATAGGAGATTAAGGCTGTACGAAATCGTTGAAAAGTAAAGGGTTTAACTATGTAATCAATGACTCCTAAACGTAATGCTGTCTGAATGTCGTTGGTATTACATGCTGCTGTTACCATTATGATATCTATTTTGGGATAACTAATGCGAATGTATTTTAATAATTCAAGACCATTTAATTTTGGCATAAATACATCAAGCAGTAACAGGTCAATGTGGTTATCATGAATAAAATGTAGTGCTTGTTCTCCATTACTAACAACAGATGCCAAATTGAAACCAGGTAACATTTGTAAATATTTTTTATTTAATTGAGCCACCATTGGATCATCTTCAACGATTAAAACTTCTACCATTTGCTTATTTATTCCTATATATCTCTTTTAGTGGTAATAGTACCTTAAAACAAGTCCCTTTTTTATTATTAAGATCACATAATTGTATATGCCCATCTAATTCATCAATACTAGCCAATACTAAATAGAGTCCAAAGCCACGGTTATCACCTTTAGTCGAATAGCCTTTTTGAAAAATATATTGAATATCTTTTTCTGAAATACCTTCTCCGTTGTCATTAATTTCTATTTCAAAATTAGAGTTATCTATGACCAAACTTACTTTTATTTGTTTATCATCTAAAAACTGTACAGCATCCAACCCATTATCAATTAAATTACCAAGTATTGTGACTAAACTATGAATAACAGAAGTGTCTGTTATGGGGGCTAAAACACCATCAATATTGAACTCTAACGTAACATTTAATTCCCGTGCTCGACTAAACTTACTATTTAAAAAACCGGCAATAATGGGATCTTTTATATATTGACTAACAAGTTGAGATTCAGCCTGTTGATTGCCAATAATTTGCTCAATGTAGTCCATTAATTCTTGTTTATTATCATTGAAAGCTAAACCATAAATAACATGTAATTTGTTGTTGAATTCATGTGATTGTGAACGTAAGGCGTCAGCATATCGATTTACTCCTGTTAAATTTTCCGCCAATTTACGAACCTCTGTCATATCTCTAAATGAGGCAATGGCTCCGACTAAAGCATCATTAACAAATAAAGGTGTTCGATTGGTGAGTATTACTACTCCATTGATATTTTGTTCACAATCATATTCAGCATTACCACTCATCATCACTTCATGTAAACGAGTATTAGGAATGAAATTGTTAATAGGTAAGCCAATAATATTTTCTTTATCATCATCTATACGCAAAATTCTAATCGCTTCATCATTAATTTGGGTTATTAAAGCGTTGCGATTGATAACGACAATCCCTTCTTTTACTGTTCTAATAATTGCATTTCGTTCTGCAAATAACTGAGCCATTTGAATTGGTTCAAGACCATACAGGATCTTCTTTATATTATGGGATAACAAGTAGGCTAAAATAATGGCGATAGTTAACGAGGCAAATAAGGATAACCAAATCGGTTGGCTTGTTCTCGATGCTAAATGATTAATTTTCTGCAACGTCTGACCAACCAAAACGGCACCTATTTGTTGATGTTTTTCATTCATTATCGGTTTAAATGCTCGAACAGAATCCCCTAACGTACCCTTTGCGATTGAAGTATAAGACTCACCATTTAACGCTCGTTGTTCATCTCCTCCTACTATAGTTTGGCCGATTTTATTTTTATCTGGATGTGAGTATCTAACACCTTGCATATTGAATATAACAATAAAATCGGTTTGAGTGAGAGTCCTAGCTTGCTCTGTGGTTGCCTGAATGGCGGTGATATTTTGTAAAGTAGGCTTTTGTATTTCATCAATGATAGTCTGAGAGGTTGAGATAATACTGGCAATATTTTCTACACGTTGTCGAGAATTAATAAGATATTCGTTATTGACTACATGAACAATATAAATGTTTTGTGCAATAACTGAGAGTATAAAAACCAAACAAATTAAGCTTATTAGCTTAACTTTCAATGGTAATTTGTTAAATAGGTATCTCATTATCATTTAATATATAAAAAATAAACGTCTAATTATATTAACTGATTAACAGGCAAAACCTACTAATAAATTTATTAGTAGGTTTTTTAGTTAATCTAATTTATTTTCAAGTTATCACTACAATTTTGCTGCATTTTTGACACTTTCAGCAACAACTTTCGCTACATTAGGTTCGAAAGCATTAGGTAATATGCAATCTACTGAAAGTTTTTCTGGTGTAATGATATTAGCTAATCCTTTGGCTGCGGCTAGTTGCATAGCTAATGTAATATTTTTTGCTCTAGCATCTAAGGCTCCTCTAAATATGCCAGGGAACGCTAACACATTATTGATTTGATTTGGGTAATCACTACGCCCAGTTCCAACAATATAAGCACCTGCAGCTTTGGCCTCATCAGGGAATATTTCTGGTGTAGGGTTTGCCATAGCAAAAATAATCGATTTTTCGGCCATTGTTTTAACCCATTCAGGTTTCAGTACTCCCGGCGCAGATACACCAATGAATACATCAGCACCTTTAACTGCATTTTCTAATGTACCTTTTTGTTTGGTTTTATTGGTTCTTTTCGCCATAGCTAAATGATGAGGTGGTAACGAAGTATCATCTTCTGATAATATGCCAATTTTATCAACAATTTTAAGATCGGAGACGCCAGCAGCTAATAACATATCGGCGATCGCTAAACCAGCTGCTCCTCCGCCATTAATCACAACTTTAGCTGATTCTATCGATTTGCCAGCAACTTTTAAGGCATTATATAGTGCTGCTAATACCACGATTGCTGTGCCATGTTGATCATCATGGAAAACAGGTATATCCAATATTTCTTGTAATCTTTTTTCAATTTCAAAACATCTTGGTGCACTAATATCTTCTAGATTTATTCCACCAAATGAAGGAGCTAATGCAGCAATATGTTTAACTAACTCATCTGGATCTTGTGTATTAATTGATAGTGGTATTGCATCAACATTAGCAAATTGTTTGAATAAAATTGCTTTTCCTTCCATTACTGGAATAGCTGCTTCTGGTCCAATATTTCCTAAACCTAATACAGCAGAACCATCTGTAATAACAGCTACTAAATTACGTTTACTCGTATATTCGTAAACTGATTCAGGATTTTTAGCTATTTCAGTACACACTGCGGCAACCCCAGGTGTATAAGCAACACTAAGATCTGCCATTGAATTAACAGGCACTTTAGAATGAGTTTCAAATTTACCATGCATTTGCTTACTGATTGCTAATGCTTTTTCTTGTACTGTTGTCATAATATTTACCTTTTTAAATATATTAAATCTATGTTAGATATTTTGTAAAATTAAATTAACGTAATAATTTTTCTAAAACTTTTTATAAATTAAATAATTAAATCTATATTTTATATGAATTTACATATGTAAATAACGCATTAGTGCTGTAGTACATATCACCATTAAAGCTCCTCCTAATCTGGTTGCGACCTGAGCAAAAGGCATTAAGTTCATTCTATTTGCTGTGGAAAGTATGGCGACATCACCAGTCCCGCCCATACCACTTTGGCAAGATGAAATAATAGATGCTTCAACAGGATACATTTTTAAGAAGAAGCTACAGACAAATCCTGTCATTGAAACAGTAAAAACAATAGCGATAATGGTAATGAAATACGGGATAGTTAATACATTAACTACACTGGCTAAATCGATATAAAGTAGACCTAATCCAGCCATTAAAGGGAAAGTGAAATTGCCCGAAATAAATTTGTACCATTGTTGGCTACCACGTTCTACACTTTCTGGTAATAAACGGAAGTATTTAACTACTGCAGTAGCAATAATCATTAAAACAGGACCAGGGAAATGAATCATTTTTTCTAAAATCATTCCAAAAATGAATAAAGTGGCTAAAATCATTACTGCACCACTCATTGATCGAGCATCAAGTGGAGTTTTATCATCTTTTAATGCTTCAGCTAATCCATCAAACTCAATTTTTACCAATTGACCATGACCACTTAAATGAGGTTTAACTTCACCAATTCTGCTCATAATGGCTGTAAAGGTAATTGCAAAAAAATTACCAACTACTGTAGCTGGAATTAATGCACTAACGAAACTATCATAATCTTGATTTAGGATATTGCTATAAGCATTAGAAAGTTGTAAAACACCTTCACCAATTCCTCCAGCCATTACTGGTGAAACAGTATAGAAAAAGGCGTGTTCCCAAGTATCACCAAAAGCTACAGCGACAGCTACACCAACTAGTGCTGCTAAACACATTCCTAATAACATCGGGATCATCATGCGAATAAAGCCTTGAACTAAAATGACTCTATGCATACCAAGAATACTACCACATACCAAACTGGCGATATAAAAGAGCAAAAAGTTAGATTCTTTCATTAACATTTTTGTGGCCGATAGGGTATTTTCGTCAAATACACCATAGTAAACTAATAATGAAGGAACGATTAATGACAGAATAGCAGGGGCTCCAAACTTTTTGAAAAATGGAATATTTTGTCCGACAGTTCCCAAAAACCAACCTAAAGGTAATATCACGGCAAAACCACCAATTAATGTTCTTGGTAGCATGTCCAGTTGGGCGGCAATAATAACTATAATGGAACAAACTAAAAATATAGGAAGGGGGAGTGAACCTATATATATCTTATTTTCTTTTATATCTTGAAGTATGCTCATAACTAAACCTCTTTATGTTTTTATAGTACATAAGCAGTATAGTTAGGTAGATATAAATCAGAAGAATAAGAAAGTTATCTAACTAATTTTGTAATTAATGTAAGTATGTTACTAATATAATTATTGATTTATAAAGACATTTATATTTAAACCATTTTTAAAATACTAAAATTAGTAATGACTAATTTATTAGGATGCTCTTATATTCATTAAGCTAATGAAATCAACCAATCCTTAATTTTTGCCCCTTTTAGGTATATCAAAACTTGTTCCTTAATTTTTTATATAACCATTTTTTGCTAAACAGTGTTGTCTTTGGTGACTAATCAAAAGATGAATATGATTAAAAAAGGTAATATTGATATGTGTAATTAGATCAATGAAAGAGCGGTAAATATTACCGCTTTTTTATAAAGTAATAATCAAATTAGTTATTTTTGTTTAGCATAAGGACCATATAAAATCCCGTTACTTTTTACAGGATTTGGTGTAAATAAACGAGCTGTTGCGACGCTTGATATTGCTACACTACGATCCCTAACAGTATCACTTATTTGAGTGATAGCAGCAGAAATTAACATACCTAATAAACTATTATTTGATTGTTGGTTTTCAAGACTAGAAGCCGTAGCATTGCCTGTCCAAATAACCTTTCCAGTTCGAGCATCGAGTAGTTTTGCTTCTAATGTTACACGTGTATCACTTTGGATCAGTTGATAATTAGTTCCATAGTTTTTCACATCAATATATAAAACTGCATCAGGATTAAAGGTCTGCTGTAATTTAGATAAACTAACTGCTTGAATATCATTAGCTACCGTTAAGCCATTTTGTTTAAATACTTCATCAGTAAACATAACAGGAAAAACATAATAACCAGCTTCAGCTAAAGGTAAGGTTACTTGAGATAAAACCCCATAACTCGCATTGATTTCATTTGAGTGATTGACTGGTAGTAAAACTAAAATTGAAGCAGGTTTACTTTCTTTGAATGCTGTATAGTCATAACTTTCTTTATTTACTGTACATCCTGCCAACATAAATAGCCCCAGAAATGTTCCGAGTAGAGCAATAAATTTATTATTCATTGATTATTTCCCTTGATATTTTCTTTCAATAAAATCAATAAAGTGTTTTGATTCAGGGAAAAGAGTTTTTTCCTTTTCAAATTGTTCAAAAGCTTTATTTGTATCACCAGATGTTGCATATAACAAACCTAAATGAGCATATAATCCTGGTGGTACAGATTTATTAGTTGATTTAGCTCTTTCTATAGTTTTTTCTAAATCTTGAATCTGCTCAGTGTAGCTTCTTTTATCTGATTGAGTATAGTTATAAAGTACTTCTTGATAGTCACCCCAGTAATAAATAGTATTAGATGATTGACAACCATTTAATACAAATAATATTCCTGCGAACAATAAATATACAAAGTATTGTTTTTTTAACATTGTTAAGATCCTTATATCATTAACGTTCATTTTATTTGGTATTAGGTTTCCAGTCGCCGTTATCTAAACCTCTGACTAAATTATTAATTGCTTCTCTAATAGCCAAATCTAATACTTTGCCATTTAAAGTAGAGTCATAACTTGCTTTACCACCAAATCCAACTACTTCACGATTGGATAAGCTATATTCACCGGATCCTTGTACTGAATAAGCTACTTGAGATGTTCTGATATCAATTATGTTCAAACTTACTTTTGCATAAGCAATTTGTTCTTTACCTTTGCCAAGGATTCCCCATAGTTGATGATCACCGACTTCTTTTCGACCAAACTCTGTTACATCACCAGAAATGATGTAATTTGCACCGATCACGTTTTGCTTTTGTTTTCTATATTTAGCTTCAGTTGCTAATTCTTGCATGTTAGTTCTATCTAGAACATTAAAACGATTGGTTTGTTGTAAATGACTGATAAGCAATGTCTTTGATTGATTGCCCAATTTATCTACACCATCAGAAAAGATACCATTTTGATAACTTGAACGATTTTCAAATTTACCTACAGCAATATTGGTTTTAACACCATTATAATTTGAATGATAGCTATTTACAGTTGGTGATTCGATTGTTCTCGAAGATTCTTTAGCACAGCCAAATAGTAGACCACTAACAATTATAACTCCTAACAACTTATTGATTTCCATCATTATTCCTTATATTTTTATTATAGCACTACTGCATAATTGAATTTTATGAGAATTAAATAATATATTATTAATAATTGTTATCAATAACTATTTTACAATTATTGTTTTATTTAATGATTTATATTTTCAATTAGCTTTTTTTATTATTCCACAGTATTAGTAATGATAAATAATTTATAGTCAAAGATAGTTATTTAAGGAAAGAAAATATATATAAAAATAATATATGTTGGTTAAAAAACCCCTTTCCTCAAAAATTTTTTAAGGAAGGAGTGAGGATTAGCGTAATAAGCAAGCTTGAATTTTATCGACTTCTTTATTAAGTGCATCAATAACTAAATCTGGATGTGATCTTTCTAGCGTTTTTACATTTTGAAATCCATCATTAGCGATCGATCCGGTATGTTGTTGAGCTTGTTTGATGTTACTAAATAAATAATGAATATTTTTAGCATTACGAGTAGTTGTTAAGGTATAACTGATAAAGTACTTAGATTGTGATTGATAATCGGTAACCGCATTGGCAACAATATTATTACCTTCAACTAATTTGATGGTATCACCACCATTGATGGTAATGGCTTGTTGCGTAGGCATATTATAGTATGGCCACCATGCTGACCCCAAATAGTTGTCGCTATTTAAAACTACAGGACTGTTATCAAGTTCTTGGGCAATACAAACAGATAATGAAGAATGAAGAACAGTAATAGGACGAGAAGTACTATATTTATTTATTATATCAACACCGTCAGCATTTTGGGCAATTTCTACTCCTTGAGCTTGATAGATTGATTGCATCTTTTGAGAAGCACAGCCAGTTAGTAACATTACTAAAACAGTAAAACCAATTAACTTTCTCATATCTCATCCTAGCTTGATTAACTTGTTTAATTCTAGCTGGTTATACAAGGATTTACTAGTATTTAAAAGATGAAAATATAAATATTTTTTAGTATTAAAAATTAGTCAGTAATTTGTTTTATATAAAATTAAAATAATAATAATTTTGGCGAGAAATTGAGAGAAATTAGTTTTTCTCTCAATTTTATTATTAGTCTTTTTTACCACGAATTTTTCGTGATAATCGTTTAAAACCATGAGTGAATTTTTTTATTGCCATTGCCATAACTGGTACTTTAATTTTAATACCAAAACGTTCACGCAACTCAATAGCATCATTAGCTTTGGTAAGCCAAATAAAACCAGAGTTAGTTAAATCGATCGCTTTGATTGTTCCTTCCGGTGTTAAAATAAAATTTCCTCCATGAATGTCATTGGAAACTAAATTATAACTATGTAATTTCTCAATGCAGTTTTTTATTTGTTCACCATAGGTTGCCATTTCTTCCCATTTTAATGATCGGCCTTCAATAAAATTAAAAATCATATAATGGCGTTTAGTCACTTTATCAAATGCGACTAGATAAAGTTCATAAGCTATATCACATTTGTCCAATGATATTTTTGCTAGCTTATGAATTAAATTGAAATAAAAGTCACCAGTGAGCTTGGCTATAATACGGCGTTCTAAACGATGTTCAACACCACCATCAATTTTAAAAATGAATTTAGTTTTCTCATGATTGATCAAATAAGTATATCGCTCAATTCTATCACTTGGATCGAGTAATTCATGATGGCCTTCTTCAGCCAGAAATTGGTCAAAAAGGTCTAAATAATTGATTTCATCATTTTGCACATAGGCAAACTTTATATTGCCGCGTTCAATTTCAATAATTTTTGCAAAGTTATTCAAATTTTGTAGTCCTAAGCTTAATAAAAAATTAAGCTATCTTAAACATTATCCCACTTAAAGTAAATCAATCACTGACAGTTATTAATACATACTTCGAAGTTAAATAAGCAGAATATTAAATAGTTTTAAAGCCTTTCAACTAAACTAATATAAGCAAATTTTAGTAAAGTGAGTAACCTAGTTAGTTTAATAGAAAAAATAGATTTAACTATTTATAAAAATTAACTTAATGATATGATCTGTTTATTATTAACAGCGACTATTTTTTATGCAAACCAAAGCTGCTGTGTGGTTTTTATATATCATAAGAACCGCAAAACAATCTTTATATACTGGTATCACTACTGATGTTACTCGAAGATTACATCAACACCAAATGGGTAAAGGGGCAAAACATCTAAAAGGACACAAGGATCTTGTTATTGTCTATCAACTAAGTGTTGGCGATAGATCAACTGCGTTGAAAGTAGAATATCGTATTAAACAGTTAACCAAAATTCAAAAAGAAAAGTTAGTTTCTATCTCTCCAAATCTCAATGAGTTATTTATTTTTCTGAATATGAAAACTATTTAATATTATTTGTTGTCTACATAATTGATAATAACTGTAATGGCGGAGCTTTAATTGCTTCAATTTGTTGGTTAAATTGTTTTAATTGTTGTTGCCAAAAATCAATATCGGTTAACCAAGGGAAAGCACGAGGAAACGCTGGATCTTGCCAGCGTTCGATAATCCATGCCAAATGATGGACTATTCGCATCGCCCGTAACGGTTCAATTAATATTAATTGATCATGATTAAATGGGAAAAATTCTTCATAAAGTTCAATAAAACTTGATAATTGAATTCTCTGCTGTTGTTGATCACCATTGAGTAGCATCCAGATATCTTGTATTGCAGGGCCATTTCTAGCATCATCAAAATCAACAATAATAGCTTTATCATGCCATAAAATATTTCCCGGATGACAATCGGCATGTAATCGAATTGGTTGCCAATCGTTATGCCAATATTGTTCAACAGTTTTAATTAAATTGCGGAGGATGATTTTAAGATCTGTTTGGATTTTATTCGGGACGATTGCGTTAGATAACAAAATTTCTTGAGGTTGATAAAGATATTCTTGCAAACCTATGGTTGGACGGTGTTCAAAAGGTTGTTTTGAGCCAATTTGATGAATTCGACCGAGCATAGTTGCGACGGAATCAAATTGCTCTAAATTATCGATTTCATATTGTCGTGCGCCAACGCTTGGAAATAAAGTAAAAAGATAACCTTGATATTCATGCACGGTATTATTATTAATTGTTGTTGGTGCAATGGCTGGAATATCGGCTTGGACTAATTGCTGAGTAAATTGATGTTCTTCAATAATTTGTAATTTATCCCAGCGATGAGGACGATAATATTTAACGACATAACGAGTGCGATTTTCATCAGAAAATTGATATACACGATTTTCATAGCTATTTAAAGCCGTAAGGCCTGAATCAACGTAGATACCTATGACGGCTAAGCTATCAAGAATCAGCTCCGGCGTTAATGTTTGGAAAGAAAATGCACGGTTATTCATAATGTTCCATTATTGTTGGCTAAACCATTCATCTAGTTTTTGCTTTAAAGCTTCTAAACCAACACGTTTTGGCGATGAGAAAGGAGCAACAGTAATATCACCTTGAAAAGGTAAAATGGCTTCTTTGACCATATTAACTTGTTTTTTTTGTGCACCAGAAGCCAGTTTATCGGCTTTAGTTAATAATAACATTACAGGAATATTTACAGATACAGCCCATTCAACCATTTGTTGGTCCAAATCCTTTAATGGGTGTCTAATATCCATTAAGACAACTAAACCTTTTAAACTTTCTCGTTTTTGCAAATACTCACCTAGTGATTTTTGCCACTTACGTTTAATCGCCTCAGGAACTTGCGCATAACCATAACCGGGTAAATCAACTAAGCGGCAGTTTTCTTCAACTTCGAAAAGGTTGATTAGTTGTGTTCGTCCTGGAGTTTTACTGGTTCTTGCTAGGGCTTTTTGATTGGTTAATGTATTGAGTGCACTTGATTTCCCCGCATTGGAACGTCCGGCAAATGCAATTTCAACGCCAGTATCAATTGGTAAATGTGTAATGTCAGGGGCACTTAAGATAAAATGCGTTTTAGCATAATTTAATGGTCGAATGTCGGGCATAAACAATATCCTTTAAGTGCATTAACGGCACTTAATCATTTAAAATGCCGTTACTGTATAGAAAAACTTAAGAATTGACAACTTTTTCGACTGCTTTGCCAAATCGGTTCATGCCTTCTTTTATTTCATCTTCCGAGATAATTAAAGATGGCGTAAAACGTAGTACATTTGGCCCTGCATTAAGTATCATTACTTTATATTCGGTAGCAACATTTAAAAAATCTCGTGCCTTACTATGAAATTCAGGTTGTAATTCAGCACCTAAAAGCAAGCCTTTACCTCGATACTCTCGAAATACTTTGAATTTATCATTAATAGTTTCAAGTTGTTCAATAAACATTGCCCGACGTTTTTGAACACCTTCAAGTACTTCTGGGTTATTAATGATATCGAAAGCAGCACAACCAACGGCACAAGCCAGTGGATTTCCACCATAAGTGGTACCATGAACACCAGGATGCATTACCGATGCAATCTCATTTGTAGTTAGCATTGCACTAATAGGAAAGCCACCACCGAGAGCCTTAGCGGAAGTTAAAATATCAGGAATGACATCATATTGTTGATATGTATATAAACTGCCTGTTCGCCCCATACCGCATTGTACTTCATCAAAGACTAATAGGGCGTTATTTTGATCACAAAGTGCTCGTACACCTTTTAAAAACTCTGGTGTGGCAGAAGTTAATCCTCCTTCACCTTGCACTGGTTCTAAAACTACAGCACAAGTATGATCATCCATTACGGCTTTAACAGCATCTAAATCATTAAAAGGAACATGAATGATATCAGCAGGTTTCGGCCCAAAGCCATCGGAGTATTTAGCTTGCCCGCCGACTGATACAGTAAAAAAAGTACGGCCATGAAAAGATTGATAAAATGCGATAATTTTCGTCTTATATGGACTATACTTTTCAGCAGCATAATATCTTGCTAATTTAAAAGCTGCTTCATTTGCTTCGGCACCTGAATTAGCAAAAAACACACGTTCAGCAAAAGTATTTTCAATAATTTTTTGGGCAAGTCGTAGTGCCGGTTCATTGGTAAAAACATTACTAACATGCCATAATTGTTCGCTTTGTTGCTGTAGAGCATTGATCAACTGAGGATGACAATGACCGAGAGCATTGACAGCTATACCTCCAGCAAAATCGATGTATTCTTCACCATTTTGATCCCATACTCGACTACCATTTCCTTTCACAGGTATAAAGTTAGCGGGCGAATAAACGGGTAGAATTACTTTATCAAACAGATCTCGTGTAATTTCGGGCTGCATTATTTAATCCTTATTTTAACCAACAATCCTTTTATATTTTATGTTATTTAAAAAGATAGTAAAGTTAATATTTATTCATAATTATTGAATTTATATTCATTTTAAAGAAAGTTATATATTTTGTTCTTTTCTATAATTATTTTCGGGTATAATCAATGGTTAATTAATAATTGTCGATAAGATAGGAATAAATATGAGTCGCATTGTTTATTGCCATTATTTAAAAAAAGAATCCGAAGGATTAGATTTTCAGCTTTATCCAGGTGAATTGGGTAAACGTATTTATAATGAAATTTCAAAGATTGCATGGCAAGAATGGCTTAAAAAACAAACAATGTTAATTAATGAAAATAAATTTAATATGATGAATTTAGAACATCGTAAAAAAATTGAAACTGAAATGGTTAAGTTTTTGTTTGAAGGTGAAGACGTTGTTGTTGATGGGTATAAACCTGAAAATTGAGAGCTAAAATGAAAAATAATTATAAAATTATTACGTTACTCGTTTCCGTAACTTTATTAACAGCTTGTCCTGGTTCAAAAAACAAAAGTACCGATGAAGATTATTATATAAAGGATACCAATGCATTTAATATTTTAATCAGTCAGTATGCAAATAATATAGAACAAATTTGGGGGCCTAAAGAAATTCTTATTGCCGGACCAAAAGATTATGTTCAGTATGAAGATAATTTGCAAACACGCGTCCACATCAATTTTGTTTCAGGCGTAATAACAATTGAGACTTTATCTGATACCCCACTTGCCCATTTAAAAGATGCTATTGTTTCGACGTTACTTATGCCAGAACCGGTTGATATCATCCGCCGTGATAAAATAAGTCAGAACTTATCAGAAGAACCATTTTTATATAATCAGGTTCTTGACCAAGAAAGACAACCCATTCGTTGGAGTGGCAGGGCGAACAGTTTTGCTGATTATTTACTTGCCAATAATCTAAAAGCTCGTTCATCTGGTTCTCATAAAATTACCTATGTTGAAATCAAGTTAGTTCCAAATCATATTAATGAACGTGCAAGAAAATTCTTACCACTTGTTACGGAAGCATCAAATCGTTATTTTATTGATGAACGATTAATTTTAGCCATTATGGAAGTAGAATCTGCATTTAACCCTTATGCAGTCAGTCGTACTGATGCGTTAGGATTAATGCAAGTTCAACAACATACCGCTGGTCGAGATATATTTAAATCTCGAGGCAAATCAGGCGAACCCAGTCGCCAATTTTTACTGGATCCACGTAATAATGTTGATATGGGAACCGCTTATTTATCACTGTTAAAAAATAAATATTTAGCCGGTATAAATAATCCAATTTCATTAAGATATGCAATGATAACTTCCTATAATGGTGGTGCTGGTAGTGTATTACGTACTTTTTCTAATGATAGGAATGAAGCCATTAATATTATTAACTCAATGACACCCCAACAAGTTTATCGAAAATTAGTGACCTCACATGTTTCCCAAGAATCACGTAATTATTTGGTGAAAGTGAGTAAGATCTTAGATAACAAATAATTGATGATTATTAGCCACTTTTTTAAACCTGAATAAAAGATATGAAGAGTGGCTATTTTATATACATTTCACAATGTTAATAACTAATGATTTTTTAAGTTTTAAAGATTTTTAATAAAAAAAACGTGATCTACTTCAATTTTTGAGTATACTATGCGTCTCATAAAACCCTAGTTTTTTTGAGGATGTCAACTTGAGTAATGATAAGCTTGTGGACTCATTTTCTCCTGCACAAATGACCCAAATTGCCGAAGAAATTGGCAATTATAAAGTAAATAAACACCCTAGTAGTACTATCTTATCTGCCATCATCGCTGGTGTATTCATATCAATAGCTTTTGTCTTTTATATCACTGTTACGACTGGGACAGCTACAGTTGCTTTTGGTTTGGCTAAATTAGTTGGTGGTATCTGTTTCTCGTTAGGATTAATGTTAGTTGTCTGTTGTGGCTCTGATCTTTTCACTTCAACAGTATTAACTATATTACCTAAAATGACCCATAAAATTAGTTGGACAAAAATGATTCGTAATTGGATTTTTGTCTATATTGGTAACTTTATTGGTGCTATACTGTTTGTAACAATTATTTGGTTTTCTGGACAATATATGGTAGCCAATGGTTTGTGGGGATTGAATGTATTACAAACTGCAGATCATAAATTACACCATACCTTTATTGAAGCCGTATGCTTAGGTTTACTCGCTAATTTAATGGTTTGTTTAGCGGCTTGGATGAGTTATGCGGGTCGTAGTTTACTTGATAAAATGTTAATTATGATATTACCTGTAGCTATGTTTGTCGCCAGTGGTTTTGAGCATAGCATTGCAAACATGTTTATGATTCCGATGGGCATTGTTATTAAAAACTTTGCATCACCTGAGTTTTGGACGGCGGTAGGCGTATCTGCTGATACGTTTAATTCATTAACAATTGAGCATTTTGTCTTAAATAATTTAATCCCGGTAACAATTGGGAATATATTGGGTGGTTTAGCTGTAGCGCTACCTTATTGGGCTTTATATCTTCGTAAGCCACATTGATTTTATAATATTTACCCTTATATAAGAGTAGATAGGTATTTATGTAAACCTGAGGTTAATAATTATGAGTAATTTAAACGAAGTACAAGCAAAAGCTTGGAAAGGATTTAAAGAAGGTGATTGGCAAAATAATGTCAATGTTCGTGATTTCATTCAAACAAATTACACACCTTATGAGGGTGATGAATCTTTCTTAGCTGGCGCTACCGATGCTACCACTAAATTGTGGGATAAAGTTATGGAAGGCATCAAATTTGAAAACTCCACTCATACACCAGTTGATTTTGATACCAGTGTAATTTCAACTATTACTGCCCATGATGCAGGTTATATTGAAAAAGATTTAGAGAAAATTGTTGGTTTGCAAACTGAAAAACCACTAAAACGTGCGATTATCCCGTTTGGTGGTATCAAAATGATCGAAAACTCTTGTAAAGCTTACGACAGAACTTTAGATCCATTAGTCAAAAAAATCTTCACTGAATATCGTAAAACTCACAACCAAGGTGTGTTTGATATTTATACTCCAGATATTCTTCGTTGTCGTAAATCAGGCGTTATTACCGGTCTTCCTGATGCTTATGGTCGTGGTCGTATCATTGGTGACTACCGTCGTGTAGCTCTTTACGGTATCGATTACTTAATGCAAGATAAATTTGCGCAATTCACTTCATTACAAGCTGACTTTGAAAATGGCGTTGATTTACCAATGACTATGCAACGTCGTGAAGAAATTGCTGAACAACATCGCGCACTAGGTCAAATTAAAGAAATGGCAGCGAAATACGGTTTTGATATTTCAGCACCAGCAACTACAGCACAAGAAGCTGTTCAATGGACTTATTTTGGTTATTTAGCGGCGGTTAAATCTCAAAATGGTGCGGCGATGTCTCTTGGTCGTACTTCAACATTCTTCGATATTTACTTCCAACGTGATCTTGCAGCTGGCTTAATTACGGAAGAAGAAGCACAAGAAATTGTCGACCATTTCGTTATGAAATTACGTATGGTTCGTTTCTTACGTACTCCTGAATATGATGAATTATTCTCTGGTGACCCAATCTGGGCAACTGAATCTATCGCGGGTATGGGTGTTGATGGTCGTACATTAGTGACTAAAACATCATTCCGTTTCTTAAACACTTTATATACCATGGGGCCTTCTCCAGAGCCAAATATGACAATTCTTTGGTCTGAACAGTTACCTTCTGGATTTAAAGAATTTGCTTCAAAAGTATCTATCGATACATCTTCATTACAATATGAAAATGATGATTTGATGCGCCCTGATTTTAACAACGATGATTATGCTATCGCATGTTGTGTAAGCCCAATGATTGTTGGTAAACAAATGCAATTCTTTGGTGCTCGTGCTAACCTTGCAAAAACTCTTCTTTATGCAATCAATGGTGGTGTGGACGAGAAATTAAAAATGCAAGTTGGGCCTAAAGAAGATCCAATTACAGACGAATATTTAGATTTTGATAAAGTATTCGCTCGTTTAGATCATTTTATGAATTGGTTAGCTAAACAATATGTAACTGCGCTAAATGCTATTCACTATATGCATGATAAATATAGTTATGAAGCTTCATTAATGGCGTTACATGACCGTGATATTATTCGTACTATGGCATGTGGTATTGCAGGCCTTTCTGTTGCAGCTGACTCTTTATCTGCAATTAAATATGCGAAAGTAAAAACTATTCGTGATGAAGATGGTCTTGCAGTTGATTTTGAAATCGAAGGTGAATATCCACAATTCGGTAACAATGATCCACGAGTTGATGACATTGCTGTTGATTTAGTTGAACGTTTCATGAAGAAAATTCAAAAACTTAAAACTTATCGTAATGCAATTCCTACACAGTCTGTATTAACCATTACTTCAAACGTTGTATATGGTAAGAAAACAGGTAACACTCCAGACGGACGTCGTGCAGGTGCTCCATTTGGACCAGGCGCTAACCCAATGCACGGACGTGACCAAAAAGGTGCGGTAGCTTCATTAACTTCTGTTGCTAAATTACCGTTTGCTTATGCGAAAGATGGTATTTCATATACTTTCTCAATCGTTCCTAATGCATTAGGTAAAGATGATGATGCACGTAAACGTAATCTTGCCGGCTTAATGGATGGTTATTTCCATCACGAAGCAACTGTGGAAGGTGGTCAACATTTAAATGTTAACGTATTAAATCGTGAAACATTATTAGATGCGATGGAACATCCTGAAAAATATCCACAATTAACTATTCGTGTGTCTGGATATGCAGTACGTTTTAACTCATTAACTAAAGAACAACAAAAAGACGTTATTACACGTACTTTCACTCAATCAATGTAATTTAGTTAATAATAAGCTTAAATTAAATAGCGTCCTTTAAGGGCGCTATTTTTTTGTAATTGAAATTTTCTGCTTAAAAAGTTATTGAATTAATATCGTTTCTCACTTATTGGTGTAATTGGTGAAAGCATTAGCATAACTGAGTTAAAATAAGAAATAAGAGCAATGTAAGCAATTATCAGAGAATTGTTATGGAAAAAAATATTATTATGACAACAGAACAACCGATTAAAGGTCGTATTCACTCTTTTGAGTCTTTTGGTACAGTTGATGGGCCAGGTATTCGCTTCATTGTTTTCTTTCAAGGATGTTTAATGCGCTGCTTATATTGTCACAATCGTGACACATGGGATTTAAAAGCAGGACGTGAAATTACTGTTGCTGAGCTGATGAAAGAGATCATCACTTATAAAAATTTTATTATGCCTAATGGTGGTGGCGTAACAGCATCTGGTGGTGAAGCAACCTTACAATCAAAATTTATCACTGAGTGGTTTAAAGCTTGTCATGCTGAGGGTATTCATACCTGTTTAGATACTAATGGTTATGCAAGACAACTTGATCATACCGTTGAAGAGTTAATGGAAGTAACTGATCTTGTGATGCTTGATTTAAAACAAGTGAATGATGATATACACCAAAAATTGGTAGGTGTTCCAAATAAACGGGTTTTAGAATTTGCTAAATATCTTCAAAAAATAAATAAACGAACTTGGATCCGCTATGTTGTTGTACCAGGATGGACGGATGATGATAATTCAGCCCATTTACTTGGTCAATTTATTCAAGGAATGGATAATATTGAAAGAGTTGAATTACTCCCATACCATAAGCTCGGTGCATATAAATGGGATACACTGGGTGATAAATATATGTTAGAAGGTGTAGAAGCTCCACCACGAGAAACATTGGATCGAATTCAAGCAATTATTGAAAGTTATGGTCAGTATGTGACATTTAGTAAATAAAGTTAATTAACTAGTAAAAAGGCATCTATTATGGAGCCTTTTTATCTACTATTTTAATCTTTTTCGTTTTACTGTTCGTAGTATATAAATAGTTCCCTCCAGAGCTAGCACACAAACTGATAACCAAATAAGCCCATAT
Source organism: Gilliamella sp. W8145 (assembly GCF_016101145.1). Classification (NCBI taxonomy): domain Bacteria; kingdom Pseudomonadati; phylum Pseudomonadota; class Gammaproteobacteria; order Orbales; family Orbaceae; genus Gilliamella; species Gilliamella sp. W8145. The sequence goes on along the minus strand of NZ_JACFRC010000001.1, from coordinate 1,439,552 downwards.
GGTAAAATATGCTCTGTGGATATTGATTCATGTAAAAATAATACAGAAACAACAGTAAGTAATACGGGCTCTACATATCCTAGTAATCCAAATAGTCCAAGCGGTAACAGCCGTCTAGCGACAAAATACATAGCAAAGGCGATGGCAGTAATAATACCGAGCATTGGAATAAAAATATGAAAATGAGATAAATCACTTATAATCTTATTACATGGATAATGTAAAAGAAAATAAATCAGACAGCCTATAAATATAAAAAAGAAGTCCGAAAAGGTTCCTGCAATACCTTCTATCTGTAATTTGCGTCGTGTCATAAAGTAAATAGGATAACCCAAGGCGATGATGGCAGTTTCCCAAGAGAAAGCGCCAGTAATATAGATTTCTGATATAACACCTATGCTAGCGAGTAATACCGCAATTTTTTGAAAAATACTTAGCCTTTCTTTATAGAAAATTTGCCCAAAGACCACCATACTTAATGGTAATAAAAAATAGCCAAGTGAAGCCGATAATCCATGTCCATTAATTGGTGCCCAAATAAAAATAAGCATTTGAATAGTTAGTAGAAAAGAAGAAAATAATAACCCAACTAAAAGAAATGGCTTATCTTTAATTCGAATAAAAAGGGCAGATATAGATGACCATTGCTTTTCAATCAGAATTAATACAATAATAGCCGGAAAAGATGTTAACAATCGCCAGCAAAAAATATCTACTACAGATAAAGGTTGCAATAATACTGGATAGTAATACAGCAAGCCAAAAAGACATGATGCTAGGATTGATAATGCAACACCTTTTATCATCTTATTTACCTTAATTAATAAAAAAATAGCGCTAATGAATAGCGCTACAATGAATATTTGAAATTATAAAACTAACCAATAACTTCAAGGCCATTCATATATGGTACTAATACTGATGGTACTTTAATTGTTCCGTCTGCTTGTTGATAATTTTCCATTATAGCAACCAGTGTACGTCCAACGGCTAAACCTGAACCATTTAGGGTATGTACTAAATAGGTTTTATTATCAGCTTTATTGCGATAACGAGCTTGCATACGACGTGCTTGGAAATCCCACATATTTGAGCATGAAGATATTTCACGATAAGTATTTTGTGCTGGTACCCAAACTTCTAGATCATAGGTTTTGCAAGAACCAAAGCCCATATCCCCAGTACAAAGTATAATTTTACGATATGGCAATTCTAATAATTGTAAAACTTTTTCAGCATGTGCAGTTAATTCTTCTAATGCTTGCATTGATTCTTCTGGTTTAACAATTTGCACTAATTCGACTTTATCAAATTGATGCATACGAATTAAGCCACGGGTGTCTTTACCATATGAACCAGCTTCAGAACGGAAACAAGGCGTATGAGCTGTCATTTTTAATGGTAATACGCTTTCATCAAGAATTTCATCACGTACTAAATTAGTAACAGGTACTTCTGCAGTGGGAATTAGTGCATAATTACTGCTTTCTGACTCTTCATCAAGCGGTTTGGTATGGAATAGATCTCCCGCGAATTTAGGTAATTGACCTGTTCCAAAAAGCGTAGCTTGATTCACTAGATATGGTACATAAATTTCAGCATAGCCATGTTGTTCAGTATGTAGGTCTAGCATAAATTGCGTAATTGCACGATGTAAACGGGCTATTTGTGATTTCATTACCACAAAACGAGCGCCAGTTAGTTTTACACCAGCAGCAAAATCAAGACCACCAAAACGTTCACCTAATGCAACATGATCTTGAATAGGAAAATCGAAGGTTCTTGGCGTGCCAAAACGAGAAATTTCAACATTATCATTCTCATCTTTACCATCTGGCACAGCATCATTAGGAATATTGGGAATGTTGGCAGAAATGTCTTTAATTTGATTGAGGAGCTTATCAAGTTCTGTTTTTGCACTGCTAAGTTTTTCACCTAATTTGTTTACTTCTTCGCGCACAGTTGAAATATCTTCACCGCGTGCTTTTGCTTCACCAATTGCTTTCGAGCGAGCATTACGCTGCGCTTGTAAGTTTTCTGTTTCAACCTGTAGTGTTTTACGTTTTTCTTCAAGTTGTCGAATAGTCTCAACATCTAATTTAAATCCACGGCGAGCTAATTTGCTAGCAACGAGATCTAATTCATTTCGAAGTAAATTTGGGTCCAACATAAAAAGAGTCCATTATTGTTTATAAATGTTATTTAATTTCTTATTTTAGTACAGCTAACAAAACATATAAATAAAAAAGTATGATTAATAACACATATGAAATTCGTGAGTTAAGTATACTAGAATTGTTTCGGGATTCAACCGAAGTGGCTGGTCCGAACAATGCTAAATGATATTTATAAATTTATTTTTTGGATAAGAAAATAATTACTCGTTATATGTCAAAATTCTATACATATAAAATTTATTATTTTTGTGTTTGTTACTGCTGCGTATCTTACTTGATATTTTAAGGTGACTATTATTATTAAAAGCAAATACAAATACAAGTTATTAACAGTTATTTTTTAGAAAATATGTAATATTAAAAACGTTGTTCTATAGGTAATCTTTTATTCTATTTTTCAACAGTATTAAATCAAATTCCAAATAATTTATTTACTGCAGGAACTATATTTTTCTAATTTATCTCTTATTAAAATTTTAAGCTGTATCGTTTGGATTATTATTCTGAATAATTTTTTCCTCAAAATCCTATATAAAAGTCAAAATAATCAATGAAAAAAGCCAAAATGCTTTTTTAGATTCTTTTCTCATCAACTATCCTTTATAAGTTTTTTGAGAAATTTAGTGAGATATTTGATAATTGGTGATAGTTCGCCTTGAATGGATCTTATATTGATCTGCAAAAATGACAAGATTATACTTAACTGCTATTTATTTTAACTTTTCAAAAATTTTACAGGGTAGAAGGTAAATGGAACAAGAACAGAACAAGGCAACAAGTGGTTTTGCTATAGCAGGAATGGTTTGTGGGATTGTATCATTAATTCCTATGGGGCTTTTTAGTATTGCTGTGGCTATTGTTGCTATAGTGTTAAGTGCTATTGCTAAGAGTGATATAAGAAATAATAATAAAAATGGTGCAGGTTTTGCTACAGCCGGGATGGTTTGCGGAATTATTGCTATTGTACTATGGGTTTTATTGATAGTTGTGATTAGTACGGCAATATTATCATTTGCCTAATTATATAACTAAAAGATAAAATCATTATTAATTAAAGCTGACAAAGTCGGCTTTTTTTAATCTAAAAGTAAAATATAATAAATTTGTTACTTTTCTCTCTTTGCAAATTTACATTCGTATTTATGTTGTAATCTTATTTAATAATAAAACTATTTCTTTTTAATCCATAAAACGTTTTATCTAGAGTTTTTTGCATGTTTAAAGAGTGCCTTTTGAGCTTTTTTATTTATCTCGCCCTATTCGAATTTTATAGCAATGATTAGGGGCGGATAAGGTTAAGAGTATAGCTATAGATTAAATGCTTTGTAAAAGGCTCTAAATGAGCATTATTAGCCGTTTTTGTGTTAGTTAAGGGATCAGGATAGGGTAGTTAATCAAGTGTATTATATTTAGTGTTTTATTGGATATATATTTAAAGCATTATTCTTTAATACTTGTCATTTTAATTCATAAACTGAGGTGATGAGTATAACAAAATAATTTTCATATTTTAGTATTCTATTTTTATCAAAATATACAAAGAGAAATATCTAATGAAAATTAAGTCATTGCTATCAGTTAAGCTGATAGTTGATATAAATTATTATTTTTTTGATTATAAGAAACCGAAATGCTTTTGGATGCTTAATGGCGCACCCGAAGGGATTCGAACCCCTGACCGCTCGGTTCGAAGCCGAGTGCTCTATCCAGCTGAGCTACGGATGCGTGTAAGTTCGTAAAAAAATGGTGCATCCGAAGGGATTCGAACCCCTGACCGCCCGGTTCGTAGCCGGGTACTCTATCCAGCTGAGCTACGGATGCGTATTGAATATTTTAAAATGGTGCATCCGAAGGGATTCGAACCCCTGACCGCCCGGTTCGTAGCCGGGTACTCTATCCAGCTGAGCTACGGATGCATATTTTAATTTTTAAATGGCGGTGAGAGAGGGATTCGAACCCTCGATGCAGCTTTTGACCGCATACTCCCTTAGCAGGGGAGCGCCTTCAGCCTCTCGGCCATCTCACCAAAACATTATGACTTTGCTTCAACAACAAAATCATAATGTGTGGCGCACATATTACGTTCTAGAAAAAATAAGTCAAACATTTTTTTAAGAACTCGTGCTAGTTGTTTATTTCGTGCCCAATATTACTCTTTGGGCTGAACTGATTCATCACTTTTATCTTGCGATTGATGAATTCTGTTGTATATTTCTTCTCTATGAATAGAAACTTCTTTAGGTGCATTAATACCGACTCTGACCTGATTACCCTTCACGCCTAAAACGGTAATAACAACATCGTCACCAATTATAAGTGTTTCACCTACTCTCCGAGTTAAAATTAACATTAGATCTCCTAATATCAGTTAAGTATATATCCAAACAATTTTAAGATATAGCTTCGTCAGCCCCCCATCAATAAGATAGAAAGACGGAATTTTACAGAAATACACTAATGTTTAATTAACAAACAAACACTGGAGCACATCTGGCTAACTTGCTTGTAATTTATTACTGATTTCTTTTTTTACAGAAGATAACGCTTCTGGTAACGCTGAAAGATCCATTCCACCTGCTTGAGCGAAATCAGGCCGCCCACCACCTTTACCACCTACTTTTAATGCTAATTGAGATACTAATTCGCCAGCTTTAACAATGCTTAATAAATCATTAGTTACACCAGCAGCTAAATTGATTTTGTCTCCATTAACAGCCGCTAAAATAATTACGCCGGTTTTTAATTGATTTTTCAAATCATCAATCATTGTGCGTAACATTTTTGCTTCGACATTATCAAGTTTAGCAATTAGCAAGTTTTTATTATTTATTTTTTCGCATTGATCAAGCAATTGCCCACTTTGTTGGCTAGCTTGTTGGGCCTTTAGTTGCTCCATTGCTTTTTCTAATGCTTTATTTTGATCGAGCAATTGCTCTAATCGTGATAACACCGCTGATTTATCACTTTTAACCAATTGTCCAATTTGGTTTAATAAATTGGATTCATGATGTATGTATTCCATCGCATTTTGTCCAGAAGTGGCTTCAATACGACGTACCCCTGAGGCAATACTTGATTCAGAAGTAATTTTAAATAGGCCTATATCTCCAGTTCTATCAACATGTGTGCCACCACAAAGTTCGATAGAGAAATCGCCCATGGTTAATACTCTAACAATATCTTCGTACTTCTCACCAAATAATGCCATAGCACCTTTATTTTTAGCCTGATCAATTGGCATCAGTTCTATGTCAACTGGTAAGTTACGACGTATTTGTTGATTAACTAGATTTTCAATTTCAACAATTTGTTCTTGCGTAATAGGTTGATTATGCGAGAAATCAAATCGAAGGTAACTGTCATTAACTAGTGATCCTTTTTGATGTACATGATTTCCTAAAATACGTTGTAGAGCAGCTTGCAATAAATGTGTCGCCGAATGGTTACGACGAATACGTTCTCGTATTTCTACATCTATTGCAGCGGTTACGATATCACCAACTTTTAATGTACCTTTGGTGACTTTACCAATGTGACCAATACTTTTACCATATTTTTGGCTATCAGTCACACCGAACACTAGATTAGCTGAGCTTAATACACCTTTATCACCAACTTGACCACCTGATTCACCATAAAATGGTGTTTTGTCTAAGATGACAATTGCGGTATCGCCGGCATTGATAGCATCAACTTTATTCCCATCTTGGAAAATTGCAATGACTTTTCCTGATGATTCGGTTAGTTTATAACCTAAAAATTCAGTTTTATCATCAAGTTTAATCATATTACTATAATCAACAGTAAATGAACTTGATTCTCTAGCTCGTTTTCGTTGTTCTTCCATACATTGATTAAAACCATCTTCATCAATAGTGATGTTTTTTTCACGACACACATCAGCAGTAAGATCTAATGGGAAACCGTAAGTATCATATAGTTTAAATGCAACATCTCCCGGTAGTATTGCATTAGTAATCTTACCTAGCTCTTGATCAAGTAAAAATAAGCCCCGTTCTAATGTTTTTAAGAACTGTTCTTCTTCTATTCTTAGGGTTTCTTCAACTAATTTTTGGTTATTTGCTAATTCATTAGCGGCGCTTCCCATTACATCAATTAATGGTTTAACTAACTTATAGAAGAAAATATCTTTAGCACCTAGCATATGTCCATGACGTACTGCTCGGCGTATAATTCGACGTAATACATAACCTCGGCCTTCGTTTGAAGGTAACACTCCATCGGAAACTAAAAAAGCACAAGAACGTATATGATCAGCAATAACTCGTAATGATTTACTTTCTAAATCGTTGGTTTGGATGATTTGTGCAGCATCTTTTATTAATTTTTTAAACAGATCAATATCGTAATTTGAATTGACATGCTGTAACACTGCCGCTATACGTTCAAGTCCCATGCCTGTATCAACGGAAGGTTTAGGTAACGGTTCCATTGTACCATCAGCATGACGATTGAATTGCATGAATACGATGTTCCAAATTTCAATAAAACGGTCACCATCTTCTTCCGCACTTCCTGGAGGCCCCCCCCAAATATGATCACCATGATCATAAAAAATTTCAGTACAAGGTCCACAAGGTCCAGTATCGCCCATTTGCCAAAAGTTGTCAGATGCATATGGCGCACCTTTATTATCACCTATACGAATAATACGCTCTTTTGGAATACCAATTTCGTTTTCCCAGATTGCATAAGCTTCGTCGTCGGTTTCATACACGGTTACTGTTAAGCGATCTTTTGGCAGGTTAAACCATTTTTCACTAGTTAGTAATTCCCATGCAAAATGAATCGCGTCATGTTTGAAATAATCGCCAAAACTAAAGTTTCCTAGCATTTCAAAAAAAGTATGATGCCGAGCCGTATAACCTACATTGTCAAGGTCATTATGTTTTCCTCCAGCACGCACACAACGTTGTGATGTTGTTGCTCTGGTATAAGATCGTTTATCGATACCAAGAAAAACATCTTTAAATTGATTCATTCCCGCATTGGTGAATAAAAGTGTTGGATCATTATGTGGAACAAGGGAACTACTCGCAACAATTTCGTGTCCTTTGCTATGGAAAAAGTCAAGAAAATTTTGACGAATTTCTGCAGTGCTTTTCATTTATGCTTCCATATTAAACGATAAATTTTTAGACATAGTAATATACCCGTTACAACTTAAGTTGAAAAGTAAATATTCTTAATACAGCGATTGATCTAATTACTATTAGTAAGGAATAAAATTAAAAGATCTTGAGAGCTTTTTACGCAATGGGCATTCATAATGCTTAGTATTGTAGGGACTATAATGGTTTAAGTCAATAAACTATACGCAGTTTTTATATCATTTTGTGTAAAACCTCTGGAGGTTAAAAAATGTACTACCTTTTGTTTTTGTTGATTATTTTTAGAATCGATAACTTTAAACTTTTTCAACAATTGTTGATAAGCTATCTCAGACCAATTAATATCAACTATGCTTAAAAGCTTTTTATTGATATCAGATGATAAACCTCGTTGCTTTAATTCTAAACTAATTTTATATTTTCCATACCCTTTATTAGCACGCATAAATATATATTTTTCAATATATTGCTCATCATCCATCCAATGTTTCTGGGTACAATGTTTAATGACATGCTCTATTTGTGTCTTTAATTGAGTTAATTGTTCTGGGTAATCATCTTCTGCACATTTTATTTTTTTACTAAAAAATAAAGTTAATTTTCTGGTAAGTTCATATGAAGAGTGATCACGCTGTGCAAGTAATTGCACAGCTTTGGCTAAAATTAATTTATTAAGATTGTGTGACATTATTCGAAATTTTCATCTTCTATTGTAGATTCTTCGTCCTCTGCAGAGAAAACAGCAGGGCTATTTAATAATAAATCACGTAATTTTGTTTCAAGCTCGGTAGCAATTTCAGGATGTTCTTGTAAAAACTTAATTGAATTAGCTTTACCTTGTCCAACTTTCTCGCCATTATAGCTATACCATGCGCCGGCTTTATCAACTAATTTATGTTTAACACCCAAATCAATCAATTCACCTTCTTTTGAGATACCACATCCATAAAGAATTTGGAATTCAGCTTGTCTAAATGGCGCAGCGACTTTGTTTTTAACCACTTTTACCCGAGTATCACTACCGATAACATCTTCGCCTTCTTTTACTGCACCAGTACGGCGGATATCTAAACGCACCGAAGCATAGAATTTTAATGCGTTACCGCCAGTAGTTGTTTCAGGATTACCAAACATAACACCAATTTTCATACGAATTTGGTTGATGAAAACGACAAGGCAATTTGCATTTTTGATGTTAGCGGTTAACTTACGTAATGCTTGAGACATTAAACGTGCTTGTAATCCCATATGAGAATCACCCATTTCACCTTCAATTTCCGCTTTTGGTGTTAATGCTGCGACAGAGTCGACAATAATTACATCTACAGCGCCAGAACGAACCAATGCATCACAAATCTCAAGAGCTTGTTCACCAGTGTCTGGTTGTGAAACTAATAAATCGTCAACTTGTACCCCTAATTTTGCAGCATAGATTGGATCTAAAGCATGCTCAGCATCGATAAATGCACAGGTTTTACCTTCTTTCTGTGCTTGTGCAATAACAGATAATGTTAATGTTGTTTTACCTGATGATTCAGGTCCAAAGATCTCAACAATTCTGCCCATTGGTAAGCCACCAATACCCAATGCTATATCTAATCCTAAAGAACCAGTTGAAACGGCGTCCACATCTAAAGTTTGTGTGTCGCCTAAACGCATTATTGAACCTTTACCAAATTGTTTTTCGATTTGACTTAATGCTGCTGAAAGTGCTCGTTGTTTGTTTTCATTCATATAATTAAATTCCAATAAGTAAGGATATGAGATACATTATACTGTATTGTTATACAGTATCAAGTTTTTTTTATAAACAGTATTAAATTGATTAATTATGTGAAATTATTCACAAATTTTCTTAATATTTATTACTAAATCCCGTTATGCAATTAATTAAACATTATCTTGAGAGTTATTTAGAATAACGATCTTCATATCGCCATTTGAAAAATGATAATAATCAAATTATGCTAATTTAATTAGGTAATACTTTCATAAAAAAGAAGCATTTGATATGATTGGCATCAAGAAGCTTTTTGGCCATTATTAATTTATTAAATTAATTACCACAGAACATAATCGTTTAACAAATATTGGCAATTTTTTATATATAAACGTTATGCTAATCAAAAACATCTTTACTAATTAATACACAATCAAATAAAGGAAAATGATGACTGTTGATAATCAAAATTATGTATTGTGTTCCCATTGTGATTTGGTTATCGGATTAACAGATGTTGCAATTGGACATAAAGCTACTTGTCCTCGCTGTACTACGACATTGTTTAAAAATCAGAACAATATGAAATTTCGTGCGGCAATGTATGCATTTTGTTCATTAATTATGCTTATCGTCGCTTGTGGGTTTGTGTTTATTGATATTAATTTAGTCGGTAATGTTAATGGTGTAAGTGTTTTAGATATACCCAAAATACTTTTTTTTGATAGATATAGCTATATTTCCGCATTATTTGTTTTATTTGTGCTTGTTTTTCCATTACTCAATTTATCTATTATTGTATTACTTTGCTCCAAAATAAAACTGACTAAATATCGAAAAAGAGATCTTTTGATTGTTTATGAAAAATTTCAGCATTGGTGTATGCCTGAGATTTTTTTGACAGGAATTTTAGTTAGTTTTGTTAAATTAATGAGTTATGGCAGCCTTGGTGTTACAGGGACCTTTTGGGCATTTTGTTTATTTGTTTTCTTTTATATCAAAGCAGTAGTTATTTTTACACCAGGTAAAATATGGAATGAAATCCATCGTAATAATTTTACTTTAAAACCATTAGAAGTAGGTAAAACGGGAATTTATCAAAATATAAAATTGTGCAGCTGTTGCCATGCAATTATTCCTGCTGAGTATGCTAAGTGTCCAAGATGTAAACAAAAAAGTCAACTTAGAGGAAGAGATAAAGTACAGTGGACGATTGCACTTTTAGTTACTTCACTGATTATTTATATACCAGCTAATTTATTTGGGATCATGATTACTGAAGTCTTTGGTGCACCATCGAGTTCGACGATTATGGATGGAGTTATCTATATGTGGCAAGCAGGGGATGTGCCGGTAGCATTAATCATTTTCGCTGCTAGTGTAGTTATCCCTATTTTAAAAATTATTTCTCTTAGCTGGCTTTGTTATTTTGCTTTGGCAGTTAAGAATAAGAAAAAACGTAATTGTCTAAAAATGAAGAAATTATATAATGCTGTTGAATTTATTGGTAAATGGTCAATGATCGATATCTTTGTGGTTTCGGTAGTGTGTTCTTTAGTGAGAAATCAACAAATGATGGGCGTATATCCTGATATAGGGGTAAGTTTTTTTGCTACTGTCGTTATCATTACAATGATTGCATCCCAAAAATTTGATCCACGTTTGCTTTGGGATCGAGTACCAACTAGAAAATAAAATAATAGGAATAATATGGCAAGCTCAAATAAATCAGCAAAAATAATTAAAATTAGAGCAATTTCAGCAATATGGATTATTCCCATAGTTACCGCAGTTGTTGGTTTATGGATTATCTATGCCCATTTTGCTGATCGAGGTACTCCTTTTACCTTATTGGCTAAAGATGCAAGTGGTATTGTAGCTGGTAAAACAGTCATAAAAAATCGCAGCGTTGATGTTGGTATTGTTGATGAAGTGACATTATCTGATGATTACAAACAAGTCGTAATCAAAGGTCGAATCTATAACGACATGAATCCGCTTTTGAAAAATGATTCAATATTTTGGGTGGTTAAACCTGAAATTGGTCGTGATGGTGTGACAGGGCTAGGAACTATTTTATCGGGTGTCTATATTGAGCTTGTTTCAGGGAATGATACTCATAGCTTTAAAAATAATCCATTTATTCTATCTGATGCACCGCCCTTATCAGATCCAAGCATAAAGGGAATTCGTTTAAATTTAGATAGCGATCAAAGTGGTGTTGTGCCACGCGGTGCTAAAGTGATGTTTCGTGGCTATCATGTAGGTAATGTTGAAACGTCACAGTTTGATGTTGAAGCGCGTAAAATGAAGTATCAAATTTTTATTACGACACCTTATGATGCATTAGTTACTGAAAACGTACGGTTTTGGAAAGAAGGGGGAATCAATTTAACGTTATCTTCTCGTGGTGCCAGTTTAGATGTGCCTTCTTTAGATGTTCTAATGTCAGGCGGTATTAGCTTTGATTTACCTGATGGGGCAAAATTAGGACAACCGGCTAAGCAACATGATGTATATAAATTATATGAAGATAGAAAGTCGATTCAAGATTCACAATATACTGAATATAAAGAATTCCTACTTATGATTACGGACTCAATATCGGGATTAACCGAAGGTGCACCAGTTGAATATCATGGCATAAGGCTCGGTACAGTAAGTAAAGTACCGTTTTATACCACAGAAATGTTGCAAGAAAGATCAATTCTTAATCAAAGAGTACCGATACTAATTAAAATCGAACCTGACAGATTAGCTGAATTGGTAGAAGATAAGATAGATATTGGTAATTTAATTATAAATGAGCAAAAAAATGGTTTGCGAGCATCATTAAAGACTTCAAATATGTTTACGGGGGCACTTTATATTGATTTAGATTTTTATCCAGAGTTAAAAGATAAATATGATAGTAAATTAGCTAAACAATATGGGTACGATACGATTGAAACTACATCAACTGGATTTGCACAAATACAAGCAAAAATCCTGCAATTATTAGATAATTTTAATAGTTTACCTGTTAACAATACTATGGAGCAATTTAATAAATCCTTAGAATCGAGTCAACGCTTAATGAATACCATAAATCAAATTATGGCAAGTAAAGAGATGCAAAATATGCCTAAAGATTTACAAAGAGCTATGCGTTCATTAAATGAAGCGATGAAAGGAATACAACCAGGTTCACAACTTAATACACAAATGAATGAAAGTTTACAGAAAATTCAGCAAATGATGGATGAATTAACTCCTTTACTTCATACGTTAAATAATAAAAGTAACGCATTGATTTTCTCTTCACCAAACAAAAAAGATCAAGAACCAAAAGCCAGAGGAAATAAATAATGTTCAAATCGATTCGATGTTTTAAAATTACACTATTGATAGCATTATTAGCGGTAATGGTGGGTTGTTCATCAAATACCGAAAGAAAAAATTATTTTCAATTAACGAGTAATTTAGTTAATGTTGATTCAGTGACGACTCACTCGACCAATAAGTTTATTTGGATTGAGTCTATTGAAGTAGCCAGTTTTTTAAATAAATCAGGCATTGTTTTACAAACACAAGATATAAAATATGTTACAGCAACTAATAATTTATGGGCCTCAACATTGTCTCAACAATTTGCAGATAGATTATCGCAGGATCTAACTCAACTTTTACCTAATTATTTAGTCTCAACCAAATCTATTACTACACCTACCTTAATAATTAAGCTTTTTATTGATGGTTTCCATGGTAGTTATAAGGGGGATGCAGTGATAAAAGGGCGCTGGGTAGTGACAGATAATAAAGGACAAATTAGGACTAAAGTTATTGAACGCAGTGTTCCGTTGGCAAAAAATGGCTATAGCGCACTGGTAAAAGCCTTATCGCAAGGCTGGCAAGATGAAGAGTTAGAATTTGCGAATTCAATCAAATATTAGTTATTGTTTAACATTCCGCCGATATAATGGCGGAATGTCATAGATAGTTAATTTCAAATTATTATAACTGTTTTTTCAATTCACTAAATACCTGCTCTTCAATTTCAACCCAACCTCGAACACTATTAATAAATGCTATTTTATCGGCCTGTAAAATATCTTTTTTGTTTATCGTTTTCTCAATTAATTTATGCTGATCTAAATAATGTTGTCGCATAGTGCCAGCTAATAGTCCTGATGTAATGGCAGGCGTTATCCACTTATCATTAATTAATAGGGCGATATTACCATTAACAAACTCGGTAATTTCATCATTTTGATTATAATTGATATATTCTTGACCAACTGTCAATTGAGGAAAATGTTGTCGATTGGTTGTTTTATGATAGAGAAAAACATTATGTTTATCGACACTTTTAGGCGCAAAAGCTATATTATTAATCACCATTGAGGTGGTAAGCAAATCTATACTTATTTCTGATTGTCCTGATTTTGATTGCAGAAGTCTAACTTTATATTTTCCTAATGGATATTTTTTGGCTAGCTTCGTTAATGTCTGTTTGATTGTTTGAATATCACATGTAAAATCAAAATATTGTGTTGAGTTGTCCAATCTGTCCAAATGTGCATTAAGTAACAAAAACTCTCCATTTTCTAACAATAAGGTTTCAATAATATATTCAGGTATAGATAAAGTTCTATGCAAAATAGCTGTTTTCGCTAGGACTTCGTTATATTCATCATTGGCGCTTGAATCCCAAGTAATGCCTCCACCAACACCATAATTCAACTGTTGATTATTAATGGTTAAGGTACGTATTGGAATATTAAATATCGCCTTTTTCATAAAAGGGTCAATATAACCAATTGCGCCACAATACACGCCACGAGCTGAATTCTCAATATTACTAATAATATGCATGGTACTTGCTTTAGGTGCTCCAGTGATTGAGCCACATGGGAACAGTGCTTGCAATAGTTGATATAGGTTAATATTATCTTTTAATATTCCTTGAATTGTCGAGGTTAGTTGCCATACGGTTGGGTATTTTTCTGCGGTAAATAAGTGTGGGACGGTGATCGATCCTGGTTTTGAAATTCTGCTCAAATCATTACGCAGTAAATCAACAATCATCATATTCTCTGCAAGATTTTTTTCTGATTTCAACAACTCTACTTGTTGTTTATCTTGTTGTGTCGTCAATCCTCGGGCGGTAGTACCTTTCATTGGTTTCGTTGTAATAGTTTTATCTTCTAATTTAAAAAATAGCTCAGGAGAAATAGATAAGATATGATAATTTTCAAATTCTATATAGGCACAATAATTGGCAAGATTATTTTTTTGTAGAAAGTAATAATAATCTAAAGGATTACTATTAAATGGTGCACTAAATTGAATGGTATAATTGGTTTGGTAAGTATTACCTAATTCAATTTGCGAGTGAATATAGTCAATTTTTTGCTGATATTCGTTAATATCAGTATCACAAGATAACTTTAACGATAGTGGTGAAAAGTGATTTGAATCTGGAATCGGCTCACTCGTATACTTATCAAAAATACCAAATAATAGTAATGGTAAATCAAGATTTGAGCTTTTTATAACTTTGGTTTTATTGTTTTCACTAAACCCCATAGCACTTTCATAAGCAAGATAACCACAAGCGTAATAACCTTTATTTGTGAAGCTTTCTATTTCATCAATGCGTTGTTTAATAGCTCTATAATCGTTTGATTTTATAATTTTGATTGGATCACAAAAATATTTACGTTCACCTTCAAAATCGATATAAATTTTCATATTAATTACCATTAACAAAGTTACTAATTATTTTTAAACCAGATTCTGTCTTAATTGCCTCTGGGTGAAATTGTACCGATTCAATTGGCAGTGTTTTATGTCGTAATCCCATAATCAATCCTTGCCTATTTTTAGCGGTAACTATTAAAGGTGACTCATTTAATGGCAAATTAGGGTGGGCAATTAGAGAATGATACCTAACCGCGGAGAGTGGATTTTTAATCCCGACAAATAAGCCTTGCTCATCATGTGTAATTTCATCAATTTTACCATGCATTGGTACTGGGGCTTTAACAATGCTATAACCAAAATATTGGGCAATCGCTTGATGACCTAAACAAATGCCAAGTATTGGGCAGTGATTAGCAAAACAATTGATCGCCGATAATGATATTCCGGCATTATCGGGTGTTCCCGGCCCCGGAGAAATGACCATTTTGGAAAACGATAATCGCTTTAATTCATCAATAGATTTTTCATCATTTTTGATGACCATAACTTCGGCTCCTGCACGGCAAAGGTAATCATAGATATTAAAAGTAAAAGAATCGTAATTATCAATTAGAAGAATCAAAATAGTACCCAATGCTTAATAATTATAAATAAAGGAGGTTTTAACGAGTGACTGGTGATTTTATTATAAAAAGCGATGCTATATAAAGTAATTAATTACTTATTAAAAAAACTATCTACGACTATACTAGACATTTAAAAACCCTGTTCCTCAAAAATTTGAGGAGCGGGGTTTTTTATTACTTATTTCTCATAAAGTTAATATTTATGTGATCAATATCACATAATTTTTCTAATCTACTTGTATGGTAGTATGATTAAAATTAAAGTTTACTCATTAATCATTTTTCAGAGGTATCAAATGAAAATCGTAAAAGCAGAGGTTTTTGTGTGTAGTCCAGGAAGGAACTTTGTCACATTAAAAATCACTACAGATTCAGGCGTATATGGAGTTGGTGATGCGACACTCAACGGACGAGAATTATCTGTCGCATCATATCTCAAAGATCATCTTTGTCCACAGTTAATCGGCCGAGATGCTAGTCAAATTGAAGATATATTTCAATATTTCTATAAAGGTGCTTATTGGCGTCGAGGGCCAGTGACCATGTCAGCGATATCAGCAATTGATATGGCGTTATGGGATATCAAAGGTAAAGTAGCCAATATGCCACTTTATCAGTTATTAGGTGGAGCTTCACGTACTGGTGTCATGGTCTATTGCCATACCACTGGTAAAGATATTGAAGAAGCGTTGGATGATTATGCCAAACATAAGGAAATGGGGTTTAAAGCCATTCGTGTTCAGTGTGGAATACCAGGAATGAAGACCACATACGGCCAAAGTAAAGGTAAAAATTTAGCTTATGAGCCGGCTACTCGAGGTAATTATCCTGAAGAGCAATTTTGGGCAACCGATAAATATCTTGATTTCACACCAAAATTATTTGAAGCAGTAAGAAATAAATTTGGTTTTAATGAACATTTATTGCATGACATGCACCATCGTTTAACCCCAATTGAAGCAGCACGATTTGGCAAAAGTATTGAAGACTACCGACTATTTTGGATGGAAGATCCGACACCTGCAGAAAATCAAGAGTGCTTCCGTTTAATTCGTCAACATACCGTAACACCAATTGCTGTCGGTGAAGTATTCAATAGCATTTGGGATTGTAAACAATTAATTGAAGAACAACTGATTGATTATATTCGAACCACGATAACTCATGCTGGTGGTATTACACATATGCGCCGGATTGCTGATTTTGCGGCTCTTTATCAAGTTAGAACTGGTTCGCATGGTCCATCTGATTTATCACCAATTTGTCATGCAGCGGCGCTGCACTTTGATATGTGGGTACCTAACTTTGGTGTACAAGAATTTATGGGTTATTCCGAACAGATGTTAGAAGTTTTCTCGCCTAATTGGACCTTTAATGATGGTTATATGCATCCAAGTGACAAACCCGGATTAGGAATCGATTTTGATGAAAAACTTGCAGCAAAATATCCATACAATCCTGCTTATTTGCCAATTGCTCGTCTAGAAGATGGCACATTGTGGAATTGGTAATTAAAAAATGAAGGAAATTAATATGTCAACTTTAGAAACAATGGAAGAAAAAGAAAAACGGAATATTATAAGGCGTGTAGCTGTTGCATCATCTATTGGAACTGCTGCAGAATATTATGATTTTTTTGCATATGGAACGGCAGCAGTACTCTTTTTTGGTCAACTGTTCTTTCCTAGTAATGATCCTTTTATTAGCACTCTTGCAGCATTTGCTACTTATGCAGTAGGTTTTTTTGCTAGACCTATTGGCGGTATTGTTTTTGGTCATATGGGCGATAAAGTAGGAAGAAAAAAAGCGTTAGTCATTACTATTTTAATTGTTGGATTAGGAACATTCGTTATTGGTTTATTACCAACTTATGCATCAATTGGTTGGTGGGCTCCTGTAATTCTAATTTTAATTAGGGTTCTGCAAGGATTTGGTGTTGGTGGCGAACAAGCAGGTGCGGTGTTGATGACAGCGGAATATTCTCCGCCTGAAAAGCGCGGATTTTTCTCTAGTTGGGTGCAAATAGGTGCACCACTTGGTTTTTTGTTACCTTCAGCGCTTTTTGCTTTATTAACATCATTACTTTCAGAAGAACAAATGCTTGATTTTGGTTGGAGAATACCATTTTTATTAAGTTTACTTTTAGTTATATTGGGATTATTTATCCGATTACGTATTGACGAATCACCAGTTTTTGAAAAAATTAGACAAACTAAAGCTGTTGAATCTTCAATGCCGTTGAAAGATGTTATGAAAAATTATCCGGGGATTGTTGCTAAAGGGGTTGGCGCAAAACTAATTGAAGCATGTTCATTTGCTATGTTTACAGTGATTGTTTTAGCCTATGTAAATGTAAATCAATTTAATAAAAGTTATGTATTAGATGCAATAATTGTTGCTGTAGTCATCGAGATTTTTACTATCCCGTTAATGGGTGCTTTATCGGATAAATGGGGAAGAAAAAGAGTCTATATACTTGGCGCTCTTCTGCAAGTAATTTTTATAGTTCCATTTTTCTTAATGGTCAATACACAGAATTATATATTAATTCAGTTAGCAATGATAATTGTTTTACCTATAGGTCATGCTATGTGTTATGCACCACAAGCATCATTCTTCCCAGAATTATTTCCGACAGCAATTCGTTGTAGTGGTATAGCGTTGATATGGCAGGTTGGTTCATTAATTGGAAGTGGTATTTTAGGGCTTTGTGCAGTTAAGATTTTACAAATGTGTAGTGGACATTATTCTGGATTAGCCTTATATGTTGGTACATTAGGTATTTTATCTGTTATTGGTATTGCGTTATTGCCTGAAACAGCACCTAATAAAATTAAAAAAGAATATCAGCAATGGGTAGGAAAATAAAACTACAAAATAAATGATTATTGTTTAATTAATTATTAATTAGAGACTTTTATGAGATTATCAAATCAAACTTTATCACAACTACCTAAGGGGGTAGTTGTTCCAACTTATGATAGAAGCAAAATTAAAACCAAAATTGTTCATCTCGGTTTTGGCGCTTTTCATCGTGCTCATCAAGCTGTTTATACGGATATACTAGCTACACAGCATGATAGCGATTGGGGATACTGTGAAGTTAACTTGATTGGTGGTGAAGCTCAAATTCAAGATTTAAAACAACAAGATTGCTTGTTTAGTGTTTGTGAAATGTCTTATGATAATTGGAATACCCGCGTTGTTGGTATTGCAAAAGAAGCATTACATGCAGATATTGATGGAATACAAAAAGTCTTAGCAGTGATGACTCGTCCTGAAATTGCGATTGTATCGATAACCATAACTGAGAAAGGCTATTGCTATCTACCTTCGACAGCATCCATAGATACTAATAATCCATTAATTAGTCATGATATTTCTTATCCTTATGCACCCAAATCTGTTCCGGGCGTCATTGTTGAGGCATTACGTTTACGTAAAGAACAAGGATTAAAACCATTTACGGTGATGTCTTGTGATAATATGCCTGAAAATGGGCATGTTACACGTAATGTTGTTTTAGCATTGGCTAAACAGCGAGATCCTGATTTAGCCCAATGGATCAATGATAATGTTACATTTCCATCTACAATGGTTGACCGAATCGTACCAGCTGCAACGCCTGAAACTATGGTAAAAATAAACAAACAACTAGGTGGTATTGATGACCCTGCGGGCATTGCTGGTGAACCATTTAGGCAATGGGTTATTGAAGATAATTTTGTGGCAGGGCGCCCCCAATGGCAAAAAGTGGGTGCAGAATTAGTTAATGATGTATTACCATATGAAGAAATGAAGTTACGCATGTTAAATGGTAGCCATTCTTTTTTTGCATATTTAGGCTATCTAGCCGGTTATTTACATATAGATAAATGTATGCAGGATAATAATTATGTTACAGCTGCTAGACATTTAATGCTAAATGAACAAGCAACAACGTTGCGAGTTAAAGATGTTGATCTTTCTGCTTATGCTGATTCATTACTTGATCGTTATCGAAATACCGGTTTAAAACATCGTACATGGCAAATTGCAATGGATGGAACATTGAAGCTACCTCAACGAATGCTTGATTCAATTCGTTATCATGTAGCTAATAATACTGCATTTGATTGTCTTGCTTTAGGTGTTGCTGCTTGGATGCGCTACGTTAGTGGGGTTGATGATGCGGGTAAATCTATTGAGGTAAGTGATCCTTCAATTATGCAAATAAACGAGCTTGTCGCAAATAGTGCCGATGATGAAAATAGAGTAGAAGCGTTATTGTCTTTAACTCATGTGTTTGGTAGTGACTTACCGCATAATCAACTTTTTGTCGATAAGGTAACAAATGCTTACCTAGCATTGCGAGATTTAGGTGCTAAACAGACAGTTAAAAATTTAACTGAACTTTTTAGTACTATAAATGCAACTAACAATAATTGATAATAACTAAGGTGTAATAGCTTATTTTAGTCATTACACCTTCTATAATCATATTTCTAGTTATTTAAAATATATAGTATTTTTTAAAAAAACTTTTCTTATATTTAAAAATCACCTACTATTTATTGTAATTTAATTTTATTACATAAAAATGGTATATGTTTAAACTTATTGAATTAAATATTTCTGAGCCGGTTAATCAGCAAGTTTATCGTGCATTAAGAAGAGCGATTATTACTTGTCAGGTGTTACCGGGAGTTTTACTTTCTGAAAAAGAGATTTCAAGTCAATTCAATGTATCACGTCAGCCAGTTCGTGAAGCATTTATCAAGTTAGCCGAAGCCGGGTTAGTTAAAATTTTGCCACAGCGAGGCACATTTGTAACAAAAATCTCCATTAAAAAAGTGATTGATGGGCAATTTATCCGTGAAGCCGTTGAGTGTGCAATTATTAAACGAGTAGCACAAGAAATTACCGAATCCGATCTGGTATTATTGGATAAAAATCTTGCCGAACAAATAGATGCCAATAAGCGAAAAGATATTCGATCTTTTTTGGAAAAAGATGACGAATTTCACCAAATTATAATGAATGTTATCGATTGTCCAATGGCTTGGGAAACGGTCGAAAATATCAAAGCAATGATGGACAGAGTTCGATATCTCACCTTAGAAGATATTTCTCCACCAGAAGACTTAGTAAAGCAACACAAAAAAATCGTTATGGCACTAAAAAAACATGATCCGGAAATGGCGGCATTGGCGCTGCATGAACATTTATCTACTATTCTACAAACAATAAATATAGTGTCACAACAGCGTAATGATTGGTTTGTTGATTAGCTTAGGTAAATAATAAGGTTAAGTTAAGAAAAAATATTTATAATGAGATTAATTATTATAAATAATAATTGAGACTTTCTATTATGATACGACAAGTTAAAATTCGAGTGTGTGGTCGTGTACAGGGTGTTGGTTTTCGCTTCTTTACTTATCAACAAGCTACCAAACTGGGTTTAGTTGGTTATGTTAAAAATTTAGATAATGGTGATGTAGAAATACTAATACAAGGGGATAGCATATCAATTGCTAAATTAATACAATGGTTTGAACAGGGCGGACCAGTTTCAGCCCGTATAACGGCGATAAATGTTACAGAATTAATTCCTGAAAACCAATTAAATGCTTTTAATATCAAATATTAATTTTATACCTAATAAGGTATTTTATAATAATAGCCTATTGTTAAACAAAGTTAACATTGATAGGTTTATTATTTATAAACCATTATTTAATTAATTGTTTAACGTTTACGCAAATAACCGAAAACACGATAACCTTCTATTTTCCATAATCCATCTTTATAAATTAACGGAAAAGTCACCCGACTGCTTGCGTTAGGTCCTGGATTTTGCTGAACAATTTCGATCTCATTGTCGCTAACTTTACTGATAATAGCAACATGGCCATATTGAGACCAGCCTAAAACAATAATATCTTCTACTTTAGGTTTGGTAGTTGATCCATTATGGAACTGAAGTAGATTACGTCTGGTATTCATTTTGCCATCAGGAATAGAATCATCGAAAAAATCTTTTGCATGGCCATAACTATCCGGCATTTTATGATTGAAACGTTCATAATAGTAACGTTTAATAAATTCAACACATTGATATTTAAGACCTAAATTATAACCATCTTTAGCTACATTGCGACTACTGACATGATTTATATTACCATTATAGTAAACTTTAACTCCATTGAGCTCGTCGACAACTGTGCCAATTTTACTCTCATTAACATTTAAATCAGCATAAGCATAATGATAAAAACTAGCTACTTCCAGCATTAATAAAACAGTTAATAAATAGAGACTGTTTTTTAATCTAAATAACATATTGATTTCCTATTGATATTTTTAATCATTATTAAATGATTATAGCTAATTTTCAGACTTAAAAATTAAACATAATAGATCTATATTACTAAAAATTTTATATATTAATTGATATATTATAGTAAATAATTAATCAATCAATGAAGAGCATTATATTTTCTTTAAATTCAAATAGATGATAATTATTATTAATCTATTATCAAATACATTAAAATATATTTATTGGTATATTTTGAGGTATTTATGGTATTAATATTAAAGTATCTGAATTATTATCAGAATGTCATTTAACTTCTTGCAATGTCAGATATTAATTTAATAAAAAATAAAGTAAAATAAATTAATATTTAGATGATTTGTCATAATGATATGCCTGCGTTATTGATTAATCTTATTCAGGTAATTAACGTAAACTATGAATAAAAAAAATTTAATCTGTTTCTTGCTTCTTATTTTAATAGTTGGTGTTTATTATAGTTATCAAAATGATGATGACGTGTTGAGTACGCCATCAAATGCAAATCAGCCTGAAATGCCAATTTATCAAAGTGAAGATATGGTTACCAATGTCTATGATTTATCCGGTAATATAGTATATAAAATTGAATCGGGTAAAGTAGAGCATTTTGATAATAATGAAAATACTGATTTTGATTTACCTAAAGTTACACTTTATGATCAGGATCATACCGCAACATGGCATATTCAAGCAAAACGAGCGACTTTGACAAAAGATAAACTAATTTACCTTTATCAAGATGTAACATTAACTAATTTAATAGCCGATTCTCAATTACAGCAAGTATTAACTGATGATGCAGTGGTTGATTTAACAACGCAACTAGTCACCTCTAAAGATCCAGTAAAAATCAAGGGAACTGGCTTTTTCTCAACAGGTGTGGGATTGGTTGGTAATTTGCGCGAAAAAACAGCAAATATACTTGAAAATGTAAAAACTTTTTATAATAGTGAGGCTCAATAAAAAATGAGATCAAAAAAACAGACATTTTTTCCATTATTTTTTATGCTATGTGTATCATTTACTTGTTTTGCTGATGAGACTAACGTAGATACTTCATCCGCCTCAAAAGATCAAAAGATGTTTGTTGATAATAAGCCAATTACCGTTGATGCAGATAACCAACAAATTGATATTGATAAAAATATTATTACTTTTAGTGGTAATGTTCAGATTATTCAAGATGGTTTGACGATATGGGCAGATAAAGTGGTGATTACAGATATGCAAGATACAAGTAAACAAAAAATAAC
Source organism: Gilliamella sp. W8145 (assembly GCF_016101145.1). NCBI lineage: Bacteria > Pseudomonadati > Pseudomonadota > Gammaproteobacteria > Orbales > Orbaceae > Gilliamella > Gilliamella sp. W8145. The sequence continues at coordinate 1,416,616 of NZ_JACFRC010000001.1, read as the reverse complement.
TGCATATGGTAAACCGGTAAAATATAAACAAATTCTTCCACAAAATAAAAAAATTGTGACCGGTCATTCACAACAGGTTATCTATAATGTTAAAGAAAATAATATAGTATTACAAGGTAATGCAGAGTTATTTCAACAAGATAACCATATCAGTAGCTCAATTATTACTTATGATGTGAAAAAACAGCAAATAGTTGCACAACCAGGTAAAAAAGGCCGAGTGAAAAGTACTATCATTCCAAGTCAAGTAAAAGAGATGAATAAATAAATGGCAATTTTAAAAGCGGAAAATCTTGCTAAAGTTTATAAAAAACGACGAGTTGTTGAAGATGTTAGTTTAACTGTAAACTCTGGTGAAATAGTTGGTTTACTTGGTCCTAACGGTGCTGGTAAAACAACTACTTTTTATATGGTGGTTGGTATTGTGACTCTAAATGCCGGAAAAATTTACCTTGATGATCATGATATCAGTATTTTGCCATTACATGAGAGAGCGCAAAAAGGAATAGGTTATTTGCCTCAAGAAGCGTCAATATTTAGAAAGCTTTCCGTTATTGATAATATTATGGCTATTTTAGAAACTCGCAATGATATTGATAAAAATGAAAAGATTAATCGCGCAGAAGAGTTACTTGAAGAGTTTCATATTACCCATATCCGAGACAATATTGGTCAATCATTATCCGGCGGAGAACGACGACGAGTTGAGATAGCTAGAGCATTAGCGGCAAATCCTAAATTCATTTTACTTGATGAACCATTTGCGGGTGTAGATCCCATTTCGGTAATTGATATTAAAAATATTATTAAACACCTACGTGATCGTGGTTTAGGCGTACTGATTACCGATCATAATGTTCGTGAAACACTTGATGTTTGTGAACGAGCCTATATAGTGAATAAGGGACATTTAATTGCTGAAGGTACACCAGATAGTATATTAAATAATGACTATGTTAAACGTGTTTATTTAGGACATGAATTTAGATTATAGATTATGATGAAACAAGGCTTACAACTGAAGGTTTCGCAACAGTTGTCAATGACGCCACAATTACAATTAGCTATTCGATTGTTGCAATTGTCGACTTTAGAATTACGTCAAGAAATTCAAACTGTACTCGAAAACAATCCATTATTAGAGATTGCCGATCAGTATGATGAAATTAATATTGAACAAGATGAACTAAACGAAAATATTGATACTCGTGAAGCATTGGATAGCCAAGAAATCCCCGAGGATATTCCATTAGATGCCTCATTAGATGATATTTACACAGCTGGTACTCCCTCAGGAACTCACTCAGATTATCGTAATGATGAGTTACCAATCTATCAAGGTGAAACACATGAAACATTGCATGATTACTTAAAATGGCAATTAGATTTAACACCATTTAGTGACATTGATCGTGCAATTGCTGTTTCGATTATTGAAGCTATTGATGACAGAGGTTATCTAACCGTTTCAACTGAAGAAATTCTAGAGGAACAAGGCAATAGTCAAATTGAACTTGATGAGGTTGAGGCAGTTTTAAAGCGAATTTGGCATTTTGATCCAATCGGGGTTGGAGCGAGATCTTTACAAGAATGTTTGTCTATTCAAACTCAGCATTTAACTTCGCCTGTATTAGTTAAACAGATTATTGATAACTATTTAGATTTATTAGCAAATCATGATTATCGAACATTAAAAAAACGCTTAAATGCGACGGATGAACAGTTAAAAGAAGCCATTAATTTTATTCAGCATTTACAACCTTATCCTGGTGATTCGGTCAATACCTTACCTCCGGATTATGTTATTCCTGATCTTGTGGTAAAAAAGATGGATGGGAAATGGATAGCTGAATTAAACAGCGATACCGTTCCGACACTGCGCATTAATCAACAATATGCGGCAATGGAAAAAATTAGTAATGAAAGTGATAGCCAATACATTCGCGCACATTTGCAAGATGCAAATTGGTTTATTAAAAGTGTCGAAAATCGTAATGAGACACTATTAAAAGTGAGTCAATTTATTGTTGAGCACCAACAAGAATTTTTTGAAAATGGTGCTGAATATATGAAACCAATGATTTTGTCAGATGTTGCTATGGCGATTGATATGCATGAATCAACAATTTCACGCGTTACAACGCAAAAATATTTACAATGCCCTAATGGTATATTTGAGTTGAAATTCTTTTTCTCTAGCCATGTTAATACTGAATCTGGTGGTGAAGCATCATCGACAGCAATTCGGGCTTTAATTAAAAAATATATTTCTGAAGAAGATGCTAAAAAACCTTTAAGTGATAGTAAACTAGTTTCAATTTTAGAAAATCAAGGGATTATTATTGCCCGTCGAACGGTTGCTAAATATCGTGAATCTTTATCGATACCACCGTCAAATCAACGAAAACAGCTTTGATAATAATTGGCTGTTTTCGATTCTTTTACTATTAATTTTTAAATCACTTTTTGTGTTTCGATAGTCATCATATCAGAGGTAAAAGATCCATCTGATTGTAATTCGAAGTAAGATTTTGTATCTTGAGATGCACTTATTTGATAAGTTCTTATCGCATCCACTAAATTATTCGGTGTACGCATACGTTTTATCCAACTATCAAAAATCAAGGGTAAACGATGGCGTTGAATCTTATCAATAGTAAATCCAGCTTCGCTTAAAAATGTCAACCATTCGCCAGGCGTATAGTCGCGTACGTGGGATGTATCACGTAGTGCTTCAACTGTTTGTAACCAAATATCTAAAATAGGTTGACCAGGAGAAACGACATCCATAATAATTAATTTACCATTTGGTTTGGTGATCCGATGTAATTCACGCAAACTTTTACCCACATCCTGCCAATGATGGGCAGAATAACGGCTGACGACAATATCAAAATAGTTATCGTCAAATGGTTGATGTTCAGCATAACCTTGTACGGTGGTAATATTTTTTAAGTTACGTTCATTCGCAGTTTGTTCAACCACCGCTAACATTTGCTCCGATAGATCGTAAGCTGTTACGTGTTTAACCTGTTTTGCTGCAATAAAACTAACATGGCCTGCTCCACATCCCATATCTAAAAATTCAGCATTAGGATAATTAGTTAAAAAACTGGCTAGATATTCAAGATCAGCACCTTGAGCATGAACTTTACTGGTTAAGTAGGCGTTAGCTTGCTGGCCGAACTGTTGATTTACTTTATCATGATGGGTTGTCATTAATTATTCCTATACAAGGCGCTTGCGCGCCTAAATAAATTAATTTAAGAATGTAGGAATTTTATGCTCAAAAGAGCTGATAGCATCTTCATGTTGCAGGGTTAAGCCAATGTTGTCTAAACCATTTAATAAACAGTGGCGTTTGAAGGCATCAATTTTAAATGAATATTGTTTATCACCCGCGATCACGACTTCATTTATTAAGTCGATAGTGAATTCGATTCCATCATTGGCTTCAACCAATTTAAACAACTCATCTACTTCTTCTTCAGACAAGTTAACTAATAATAGTTGATTATTGAATGAGTTATTATAAAAGATATCAGCAAAGCTCGAGCCAATAATAGTTTTAAATCCATAGTCAGTTAATGCCCAAGGAGCATGTTCTCGAGATGAGCCACAACCAAAGTTTTCACGAGCTAATAAAATACTCGCGCCTGTATATCGTGGTTTATTTAGTACAAATTCAGGATTAGGTTGTTTACCGGCATCATCTAAAAATCGCCATTCATGAAATGCATGTTGTCCAAATCCAGTACGAGTAACTTTTTGTAAAAATTGTTTAGGAATAATTGCATCGGTATCAACGTTCGCTGCATCTAAAGGAACGACTAATCCTGTATGTGTTGTAAACTTTGCCATGATAAGCCTCCTTAAAATGGTTTGCGAATATCAGTAAAATGACCAGTAATGGCTGCTGCGGCTGCCATTGCAGGGCTGACGAGATGTGTTCTTGCATCACGGCCTTGTCGACCTTCAAAATTACGATTACTGGTAGATGCACAGCGATCACCTGGTGCTAATTTATCATCATTCATCGCTAAACACATTGAACATCCTGGTAAACGCCACTCAAATCCAGCATCGATAAAAATTTTATCTAATCCTTCCGCTTCAGCTTGTTCTCGTACTGGACCTGAACCTGGTACGACAAGGGCCTGAACTCCATCGGCAACTTTACGACCTTTGGCAACTTCAGCTGCGGCGCGAAGATCTTCAATACGGGAATTAGTACATGATCCAATAAATACTTTGTTGATCTTAATATCAGACATTTTAGTTCCAGCGGTTAACCCCATATAGGCTAATGCACGTTCTGCTGAATGTTTTTCAATTGGATCAGAAAAATCTTGAGGATTTGGTACTTGAGAATCAATAGCGGTTACTTGGCCGGGATTAGTTCCCCAAGTTACTTGTGGCGCAATATCTTTACCTTCCAAAGTAACAATGGTATCAAAGTGTGCACCTTCATCGGTTTTTAAGGTTTTCCAATAGGCGACAGCTTGCTCAAAGTCATCGCCTTTAGGAGAGAATTGTCGTCCTTTTAAATATTCAAAAGTGGTTTCATCTGGTGCAACTAATCCAGCTTTAGCCCCCATTTCAATTGCCATATTACATAATGTCATTCGGCCTTCCATTGATAAAGAAGTTATTGCTTCTCCACAAAACTCAACTACATGACCAGTACCACCTGCACTGGTTGTTTTACCAATGATCGCTAAGATAATATCTTTTGCGGTAATACCATCAGCTACTTTACCTTTGACTTCAATTTTCATTGTTTTAGCTCGACCTTGTTTCAACGTTTGAGTGGCTAAAACATGTTCAACTTCCGATGTCCCAATACCAAAAGCTAATGCACCAAAAGCACCATGTGTTGCTGTATGAGAATCACCACAAACAATGGTCATACCAGGTAATGTCATCCCTTGTTCTGGACCAACAACATGCACAATACCGCGTAATGGACTTTGTAACCCATATAAAGATACACCAAATTCTTCTGCATTCTTGGCTAATTCAGTTAATTGGATTCGCGCCATTTCACTACAAGCACTTAAATCATTGCTTTTCGTTGAAGTATTGTGATCCATAGTAGCAAATGTTTTGTGTGGTTGACGAACTTTACGATTCATTGCTCGTAAGCCATCGAATGCTTGTGGAGAAGTAACTTCATGGACTAAATGGCGATCAATATACAAAATAGGCGTTTCATTAGGTGCTTCATAGACAACATGTGCATCGTATAATTTTTGATACAATGTTTTTGGTTTTGTAGACATTGCTTATATTCCTTTAATATTCTTGCAAAAGGGTTAATAAGATATATTAACCCTTACTTTAAAAATTAAATTAAACGACAAATGGTATCGCCCATTTCATCGGTAGAAACATAACTACCACCACGAGCAAGATCAATAGTACGAGTACCTTGTTCTAAAGCTTTATTAACTGCATTTTCAATGGCTTTAGCAATATCATCACGTTTTAAACTATAACGAACTAACAGTGCTAATGATAAAATTTGTGCAGCAGGATTAGCAATATTTTTACCTGCAATATCTGGTGCACTACCACCAGCGGGTTCATATAAACCAAAGCCATCTTCATTTAAACTAGCAGAAGGTAACATTCCCATTGAGCCAGTAATCATAGCGCATTCATCTGATAGAATATCACCAAATAAGTTAGAACAAAGTAATACATCAAATTGTGCAGGATCTTTCACTAACTGCATAGTGGCATTATCAATATACATATGCTCTAATGTGACATCAGGGTATTGTTTAGCTACTTCACTTACAACTTCACGCCACAAAATGGAAGTTTGTAGAACATTTGCTTTATCTACTGACGTTACTTTTTTACGACGGATTTTGGCTGCTTCAAATCCCATACGGGCAATTCGTTCAATTTCAAAGCGGTGATAAACTTCAGTATCAAAAGCTCGCTCTTGTGGACCTGTTCCTTCACGACCTTTTGGTAAACCGAAATAGATACCACCAGTTAACTCGCGCATACATAAAATATCAAAGCCACGCTTAGCAATATCTTCACGTAACGGACATAATTCTTCTAAACCTTGATATAAACTAGCAGGGCGCATATTGGCGAATAATTTAAAATGTTTGCGTAATGGTAATAGAGCACCGCGTTCAGGTTGTTGGTCTGGTGGTAAATTTGTCCATTTTGGACCGCCAACTGAACCAAATAAGATAGCATCAGCTTTTTCACATCCTTCTAACGTCTCTTTTGGTAGCGGACAACCGTGAATATCAATTGCAGCACCACCTACATCATATTCACTAGTTGTAATGGCTAGGTTATATTTTTGACGAATTACATCTAACACTTTATAGGCTTGTTTCATCACTTCTGGGCCTATACCGTCACCAGGTAATACTGCAATATGGTAATTTTGTGACATATCTATTCCTTAACAATCTAATTATATTTTAAGTATTTCGTTATTAAGTAACGAAACAATGTTTACTTTTTAGTCTTGCTGCAATTTCTGTTTTTGTTCTGCAACCTGATTTGCTCTATAAACATTATTTAACACATTAATTAATGCTAATGCTGATGAATGAACAATGTCGGTAGCAAGCCCAACTCCATGGAATTTACGTCCTTTATATTCGGCAACGATATCGACTTGACCCAAGGCATTTTCACCCTGTCCTTTAGATGCTAATTGGTATTTCACAATTGAAATAGGTTCGCCAGTAATACGATTTATCGCTTGATAAACAGCATCAACAGGGCCATTACCTGTTGCTGCATCTGAATATTTTTGATCGCCGATGATCAAACTAACTGAAGCTGTTGAAACGACAGTAGAGCCAGATTGTACATTAAAATAATCCAATACATAATGCTCTTCATCATCTTTTAGTTGATTAATGAAAATCAATGCTTCTAAATCATAATCAAAAACTTGGCCTTTTTTATCGGCGAGTTCTAAAAAAGCTTGGTAAACTTGATCTAAATTATAATCATTATCTTGATAACCTAATTCCGCTAAGCGATGTTTTACCGCTGCTCGGCCTGAGCGTGAGGTTAAATTTAGTTGAATTTGATTTAAGCCAATTGATTCAGGGGTCATTATTTCGTAGGTTTCACGATTTTTTAGCACACCATCTTGATGAATTCCTGAGGAATGAGCAAAGGCATTACTACCAATTACCGCCTTATTCGAGGGTATTGGTGTATTAGTAATTTGGCTGACGATTTGACTGGTACGATAGATCTCTTGATGATTAATATTTGTGTGAACGTTTAAGATATTTTGGCGGACTTTAATCGCCATAATAACCTCTTCTAAAGCAGTATTACCAGCTCGTTCACCTAAACCATTCATCGCCCCTTCAATCTGCCTAGCACCTTCTTGAATCGCGCTAATCGAGTTAGCCACCGACATGCCCAAGTCATCATGGCAATGAACAGAGATAATCGCTTTATCAATGTTCGGGACACGTTCAAATAAGGTATGAATAATGCCACCAAATTGATAAGGGACAGTATAACCGACAGTATCCGGTATATTGATCGTGGTTGCCCCTGCTTGAATTGCTGCTTCAACAATCCGACATAAGTTATCAATTGGGGTACGGCCTGCATCTTCACAAGAAAACTCCACATCATCTGTATAATTACGTGCACGTTTAACACAGTGCACTGCCTGTTCAACGACATCATCAAATGTCATTTTTAATTTGTCTTTAACATGTAACGTTGATGTTGCCATAAAAGTATGAATACGAAATTGATCGGCTACTTTTAAGGCTTCAGCTGCTACATCAATGTCTTTATCAATACAACGAGATAATGCACAAACACGACTATTTTTAATGGTTTTAGCAATAGTTTGTACTGATTCAAAATCACCTGGAGATGAGATAGGAAAACCGACTTCCATGACATCTACCTGCATTCTTTCTAATGCTAAAGCTATTTGAAGTTTTTCTTTAACACTTAAACTTGCTTGTAACGCCTGTTCACCATCACGTAATGTTGTGTCAAAAATAATAATTTGATCGCTCATTGTTATTTCCTTTATATTTTAGCGCTATCCCGGTATTTCAAGTTAAGAAAACAAAAAACCCGCACTTTAGCGCGGGTTCTTGTAAATTTGTTGAGTCAATTATTAAATCACTTTTACTCCACACACAAGCTATCCGCGCAAACCGATGCGAGGAGGAGGCTGAGTAGGAGGTTAGTACATTTAATCATTAACTTCTCAATTGTTATCTTATGAATAAAATATTGGTACTATTTCTATCAAAAAAAGGCGTTAATGTCAATAATAAATATTGATTAAATCAAATAGTAATCAGAAAGTAATATAGCTATATTGTTGAAAAGCTTTTAAGTAAAATGAATTACAAATATTAATCAGATACACAAATTACTCTTAAGCCTTCGGTTTCTTTTGGTATCTTTTTAATACTACCATCATTGAGATCAAATGCGTAAAAATGTGTATAGTAGGGGTCGTAATCACGTGGTTCCCCCTTGCATTCGTCATCGTCATCGTCATCGTCATCCCAGCCATCATCATCCCAATCATCATCGTCGTCATCGTCACCAGTAATACGTAATTTTGGTTTAACTTTATGACTTTTTCTAATTAAATTGTTGTAATCATCATCGTAAACTCTACTCGATGTCCAGACCATATTTGACATCATATTACCTAAATCATCACTTGGGTAAACTTCATTAATTGTATTACCCCATTCACCTAAGAGAGTTTCGGTTGTACGGATATAATGATTTCTTTTATTATTTTCGTCAATTTCGGTGTGATAAAGAGCATTGGTTGCCTGATATCTTTCTATAGGATACATAGCGATTCCCCCTTTACACTGACAATATTGATAAGCATAATTAAAGTCTTTGGCAGTATTAGTAGAGATAAAAAACCAATACTCTAATTCAAAACTATAAATAACCCTATTACCTACTTTTAATGAAAACCCCAGATCCCATAATTCATCAAGAATGGCATCGTCAGGTTTTTCACTAAAAGTTGGACCATTAAACTCAACCCTAAGTATATTGTTTTTACCGCTTAATTTTAATCCAACAGCCTGACTTTCTCGACTTTTTGTATAACTCACATCCTGCCATTTTGCACCTGATAACACAACATTAAAATATAATTTATCTGCAGCGGTAGTTGGAAAATTTCCCCACGGGCGTTCTAAGTGTTTTTCGGCCGGCTTAAACCCTTTAGTTGGCGACCAAACTATAGTTTCGTCTTTATAACGTGGCCATTCATTGAAATAATCATCATATTCTTGCTGTGTATAGGAATAGGGAGGATAACCTTTTTCTAATGAAGGTTGTAACCAACAAACATGGGGCAAGCCACCACTTAATGATCTAACGTAGTAAGTTTTGCTAGCACTAGGATAGTTTTTATTATTAGGTAAACCATAAGTGGTTGAAAGTTCTGAATCTGAGGTAGTTAAAGTTACAGCATAAAAGCCAACGCAATCATCTAATTTATCACTTAATTTAACAGCCTTATTGTCACTATCTTTAATTTCAATTTTGAACGTCCCTGTTGCTTTAAATCCATCATCACCATCATTATCTTCAAAATATTGTTTGTCAGTTAAAATTGTTTCGAGCTCTTCTTGTTCCTTTTTATAATCTGATACCAACGTGATAATTTTATCAAATGTGTCAATAGAACTAGGTAAGTCGATTAATTCATCAGGGGAAGAGTTAAAATCAGGGCGATAATAGATTAAATTTGGGTCTTCAACTGGTCCTTGTTCATTATTGGATGGTGCTATTTGCGTTTGGTTATCGTCTTTTTTTACCGCTATCCATAGTAAATCGATGATATCGGAAGGAGATCTATCTTGATTTATTGTAATATAGGGTGAATTACCATTTATATTAGAAGCGGTTACTTCATTTAATGCGAGAACAGGGATGCTATAGAATAGACATAGTATAATAACAAGTGTGTATAATTTTATTGCTACAGCTTTACTCGTAAAAATAACGTATTTTCTATCCATGATAACGTCTTCTAATTATAATTAGCGCATTTTCCGTTGCATTGCTTTTAAACGAATATGCTTATTAAGTACTTATATTATAATAATATTAATTTATATTAATGTAAATGATTTCATCTTTTATTTTGTTTAAATTATATTCTTAAAAAAACTAAAATGCTCGTATCTTTTAGCAACGATGAATTGTTTAAGTAAAAAATATTTCTATATAATAATATTCAGTTATGATAACTAAGTTTCTACTAATTAAATTTGATTGGTGCTATATTTCTATAAGCATTTAGATCGTAATTTTGACTAAGATATCTGATTAATCAAATTTAAAATTCATACTAACTATTATTTACTCACAATTAATAAGATGGGGTCAAAAGATGAACATTGTCGAAATTTCTCAAAAACGTTATACCACCAAACATTATGATAAAAGTAAAAAAATTCCCAAAGAAAAAATAGAACAATTACTTACAGTTTTAAGAAACAGTCCATCTTCAGTTAATTCACAACCTTGGCATTTTTATATTATTGATAATGATGCAGCTAAAAATAAAATTTTACCTGCTATAGCTGAATTTAATCAGCCACGAGTAACCGATTCATCTCATACTATTTTATTTTGTATTAAATCACCTTTAGAAGATGCCCATTTAGTTAATTTGCTTAACCAAGAAGAGAAAGATGGCAGATTACCATCATCCGAACTAAAACAAACTCAGGATGAGTCAAGACGTTTCTTTGTCACTAAAAATAGTAAGACAATTGAGTCACAACAGAGTTGGGAAGGTAAACAAACTTATTTAGCATTAGGACAATTACTTTTTGCCGCTGCTGCTATTGGTGTTGATTCTACCGCAGTGGAAGGCTTTGATTGTGAAAAAATGGATGAAATTTTAAACTTAAAACAAAAGGGGCTAAAAAGCCTAGTTATTGCAACGTTAGGTTATCGTTCTGAAAATGATGGTAATGCCCATCGTCCAAAATCACGTTTACCAGAAGAACAAATCTTCACTTTTTTATAACAAATTACCGCTATAACTTATCCCACCAGATGAACAGTGGGGTAAGTTTACGAGTGTTATTTTAAATAAAAATTATTATATTGCATTAGTTTATCTTCAAGAACTTGTCGTTGTTGGGATGTAAAATCCTCGTTATAAAATAGATAACCACTATTACAATTTATAATAAACAGATAACCTTTTTTTGTCTTTCTTATTTTGTGTAATTGCTCATATTTTATAACTGTAGTACTTAATTGGGTTTTAGCTGTCATTGTAAATCTATCTTCATAAAAAATTACCTTTGAACAAATAAAAATTTTATTACTTGTTTTACACCAATTTTCAGCTGAACATTTTAAACCAGGTTTGATACTGAAGTAGATTGCAATTGAATATATAATTGTAATACAAACGAAAAATAATGCATGGCTAGAATCTTTTATTAAAAGATAGCATGGTAAAAACATTACAAGTATATAAATAGGGGCCATTATAGATTTTTTAAATAGTAAATAATAAAAACAATAATAGATTCTATTAATATCCATTTTATAGGTGTCTATCTCTGCTATTTGCGTTTCTAAATTTTTTCCTAAATAATCACATAAAAAATCATAAATGATTTCTAGTTCGTCGGATTTTAAAGATTGTTGACTAACAAAATAAAAATCTTGATTATTGATAAAAAATAAATAGCCATTTTCAGTTTTTTTAATGCAAAAAAATCCTTATAATAGAAAGTATTAATTTCATTTTTATCTTTATTAAGAATGACTAATTTTTCATTATTAAATGACATAGTAAAGTGTCGCATATTGTCTGGTGTTGAATCATTCAATTTTTGCGCGAAATCATGATCTAATACGCCATATTTTGCATAATAAGCATCTAACCAATACTGGGTATTAACATAATATTCAATAACTACAGTTTGTTTTTCCATTTTATTCCTTATAAATTATTTAGTATGCTTATACAGATTATTCAGTAAACAATCATAAATTAATTGAATATTGAATTATATGTTAGTTGATAGTTTTTCTACATTTATAACATAATTCATAAATAACCCTAGACCATACAGCTAGAATCATTACAATATAGGCCATCAATCACATAGCATTACTTTTTGCTAGTTTTAATTAATTAAACGGATAATGTTTTATGGCGCAATATGTCTATACCATGAACCGCGTGGGGAAGATTGTTCCTCCTAAACGCTATATTTTAAAAGATATTTCTTTAAGTTTTTTTCCGGGAGCTAAAATTGGTGTTCTCGGTTTAAATGGAGCCGGTAAGTCTACATTACTACGAATTATGGCTGGAGTAGATACCGAGATTGAAGGTGAAGCTCGTCCTCAACCAGGCATTAAAATCGGTTATTTACCTCAAGAACCTAAGCTTGACCCTAAACAAACTGTACGTGAAGCAATTGAACTGGCTGTTGGTGATGCTAAAAACGCATTGGCCCGCTTAGATGAAGTTTATGCCGCTTATGCCGATCCTGATGCCGATTTTGATAAATTAGCGAAAGAACAAGCCGAGCTTGAAGCAATAATTCAATCGCAAGATGCCCACAATCTTGATAACCAATTAGAGCGTGCAGCTGATGCCTTACGCTTACCAGATTGGGATGCTAAGATTGAGAACTTATCCGGTGGTGAACGACGTCGTGTTGCAATTTGTCAATTATTACTTGAAAAACCTGACATGTTATTAATTGATGAACCAACCAACCATTTGGATGCTGAATCTGTTGCTTGGTTAGAACGCTTTTTGCATGATTATGAAGGAACTGTAGTTGCAGTTACCCATGACCGTTATTTCTTAGACAATGTTGCCGGTTGGATTTTAGAGTTAGACCGTGGTGAAGGCATTCCATGGGAAGGTAACTACTCATCTTGGCTTGAACAAAAAGATCAGCGATTAGCTCAAGAAGCGGCAACCGAATCGGCTCGTCGTAAATCAATTGAAAAAGAATTGGAGTGGGTACGCCAAAATCCAAAAGGTCGTCAAGCAAAAAGTAAAGCACGTTTGGCTCGTTTTGAAGAATTAAATAGCAATGATTATCAAAAACGTAATGAAACTAATGAGCTCTTTATTCCGCCTGGGCAACGTTTAGGTGACAAAGTCATTGAAGTGGCTAATTTAACCAAATCATATGGCGATCGCGTATTAATTGATAATCTTTCTTTTAGCATTCCGAAAGGAGCCATTGTGGGTATTATTGGGCCTAATGGTGCTGGTAAATCGACGCTATTTAGAATGTTATCAGGTAAAGAGCAACCGGACTCCGGTACGATCACTTTAGGTGACACAGTACAACTTGCCTCTGTTGATCAGTTCCGTGACAGCATGGATGATAAAAAAACCGTTTGGGATGAAATTTCCAATGGCCAAGATATTATGCGTATTGGTAATTTTGAGATCCCAAGTCGTGCCTATGTTGGACGCTTTAATTTCAAAGGCGTTGATCAGCAAAAACGTGTTGGTGAGCTGTCTGGTGGTGAACGCGGGCGTGTACATTTAGCTAAATTATTACAAGTTGGTGGTAATGTACTATTACTTGATGAACCGACTAATGATCTTGATGTCGAAACCTTGCGTGCGCTTGAAAATGCGTTATTAGAGTTTCCGGGCTGTGCATTAGTCATCTCGCATGACCGCTGGTTCCTTGACCGTATTGCTACTCATATTTTAGATTATCAAGACGAAGGGCATGTTGAGTTCTTCGAAGGTAACTTTACTGAATATGAAGAGTGGAAAAAACGTACCTTAGGGGCAGAGGCGCTTGAACCTAAACGAGCTAAATATAAACGAATTAGCAAGTAGCTTTTAAGTTCCATTTTATCTACCGCCGATATTATCGGCGGATTGTCTTATCATAGCCATATAATCAACTTTTAAAGCAATGATTTTGATGTTTTAACTAACTTAGCGAAGGTATCGGTTAATAATCTAGGAATGGCTGTAATACCACGAGCTTTTGCATCATCACAAACGGCAATCGCTAAATCTGGTTTAGAACTTTTGTGGATCGCTTTTTGAATAATTTTTGGTACCGACATATCAATATGAGCAACGGTATTATAAGCAGCTAATTTATATACGTGACTAAAACCATGTTTAAATAGAAAATTTTCAATGTCACGGGCTGGCAATACGGTGATATAATCATTTAAATTTTCGCCGGGTGCACATTGTGATTGTACCGTCTCAGCATATTTTTTTCCTGCCATATCACCATCAGTAATGACATACCAGCGGATCCCCATTTTATTAGCATAGTGAATTAATGGTTTTAAACCACATTGTGCAAATTCTAACAATTGGATCCCCTCTGAACTTAGATGATAGCCACTTTGTTCGGCAAGCTCTCTGAGTAACCATACTTCAGTCTCACCTTCAACCAGCAACCAACAACGGGCAAATAGCGCAGTAGGGCGTCGATAAAGAACATGGAACAAAATACGTCGGCTATCGCCAACACTTAATGAATGAGGAGCAATGTACTTACTCACAATTTGATCTGGTTGGCGGATCAATCGGTAAATACTCTCTAATGGAAACAGAGAAACTAAATCACTTGAGTTAGAGGTAATAATTTTTTGGGTAGGTAAATTTTTTAACAGTCGGAAGCCAACCGATAAAATAATTGGATGTAACTGGCTTTCTGGTTCTTCTAAAACTAAAATTGGCACTGAACTATGAGAGAGAGGATTATCCCCTTTAGCATTAACAATCGAACCAAATATACCTAAAAGTGCGGTACGAAGATAATCATTATCTAAATCATCTAATACATTATTGATTCGTTCGAGCGAATTCCAATCTTCGGTTTTGGGATTACTTTTTTGTGCTAATTGTTTATAGTTAGATCGTTGTTGAGAATCAACAAAATAGTATTCTAATAACGAACGAGCAGCTTGTAAGCCACGATTAAGCTCATCTTGACTTAATTGTGCCGAGTGTGCTTTTAATTGATCAGATAGTTGTTCAATAAAGTATTGTGATAAAGGTTCATTTGTAACAGGTAAATCCTTAGCATTCACTGAATTTTTAAGCGGCATGACTGGATTTAAGTTAATCAGAATAGCAATTAATAATTTTGGATTATCCAGATTTAACCTTTCGCCATGTTCATTCAACAAATTATGTTCAGTGATAATAGTATCACCATTTTTTTGGGCATTAATCTGGTAAGTAATTCGATATAGATTATCTGCTGGTGAGCGATAACTAACTGCTGTCAAAGGTTGATAAGCTTGTTCGGTTAATTGAGTTGCATAAGATTCACAATAAACAACATTTATTGAGATGTGATTACCATCATCTTTATCATAATAGAAATCTGAATTAACAAATTGATAAAATTTATTATCAAGAGTTAGCAATTTTAATGCACTGATTAAACTCGATTTACCCCATTGGTTTTCACCAATAAGTACACTAGATTTAGCATTAAGCCTTAATGAAAGTTGCTTAATCCCCCTAAACCCTTTGATATCAATTTGTTCAATAAACATGTCATTTCCTTATGATTAAAGATGATACTTTTCAGTTCTTCTCGCGATGCGCTCAGCTCTTCGCTTAGCACTATCAATTAATTTATGTTCATCGCGCAAAATGGTTTTAATTGGTTTATTAAAATAGTTTCTTAAAAAACGCCAAATATCACGTTGGTTAAGTCCAATATTGGTTGATGAAAAATAGAGCCCAATTAAATCTTTATCACGCCAACGAGTTGGAACTTTTTTACGTGTTTGTGCACGATGAAGATCAATCACAGAAAGTTTTATTTGCTGATTATTTTCAAACAAAGGTAAATCCAATAAAAAATGACATAAATAACAATCACGATGATTTACGCCAGCACCATGCATTTTAGCGGTCATATTTGCTAAATAAATAGTTAATGAACGTTTTAAATGATAGCTAGGTGGGTTGGTTAGCCATGGTTTTGTGAAATCTTCTAAACTAATAGTCGGATTAAGGTCTTTGGTAATAATAAATGAATGCCGAGTAAGTGGATTTAATCCTTTCCGTCCAAAAGCTCGCCCATCCATGGTGTTGACACCAACTTGTTCTAAACGATGAATTGCATCCCACTCTTGTTTAGCATCTAAAACCGGTAAACGTAGTGAAATAAGGTTTTTTACAATCTCTTTTACCGTTGTACCACGATGAATTTTAATGAAATATGATTGATCTTCTAATTGAAAATTAAGGGTTTTACGTTGTTTGACTGCACGGTAAACTTTACCTGAAATTAATTCCACTTCATTAAATGGATCTTTACCTTGCCATAATTGTTGAAAGGGTGATTTAAGTTTAATCTCATTCATAATGACATCCTAAAATAATGTCTGCTGCTCGTTGGGCTAAATGATATAAATCTTCATTATTACTATAAGTAATGGCATTGTTATGCCAATTAAGCCATTGCTCTTTATCTCTAATTGATTGTTCTAGCGCTTGATCTAAAATGTTTTGCTTATAAGGTTCTGATAATACAATACCAGCATTAGCTTGGCTAATGTGATAAGCATATCCGGAAATACCTGATACGATCACAGGAACCCCTGCCGCTAACGCTTCAATCAAAACCATACCGGCCGCTTCTTGCCTTGCAGGATGTAGTAATAAATCAGCTGAAAATAAGAAATCAGGGATATCATTGCGACCAGAGAAGAATCTCACCTGTTTAGCAATACCTAATTCATCTGCTAACTTTTGATATGCCTCTGGTTTATCTTGCCCAACCACCAAATAAATAACTTTTTGTTTTAGTTCATTAGGTAAGGTTGCGATTGCTTTCAAAGAGCGATCAACGCCTTTACGTTTAAAATCAGAGCCAATTTGCACAATCATAAAATCATCTTGGCCAATTTGATTAGATTGTCGAAATTGTTCACGTTTGTTAGGGGCATCAATGTTATATTTACGATCTAAAGCAATGCCGGGTGGTAATAAAAAGAATCGTTCATCTTGAGTATGATAGTGGTTTTTAAAATCTTGAATCTGTTGTTTGGTTAACGCCATAATCTTAGTTTGTGAACTAGGGGAAAATACCGCCTGCTCAAAAGCTAAATAATGTTTACAACGTTTCGACAGTTTATAAAAAAAGCCTTTGTGTGCGGCTTTTTCAGCAAAACATGTATCGCCAGCAAAATAGACATCCAATCCAGGCATTTTGTTAAAGCCTACCACACAATCTACAGGATTGCTTTGTAAGTGAGCCTTTACCCAGTGGTAATAAGCTTGATTACGGCTATGGTTAGATAATCCTTTATTAGGAACGATGATGATATCAAAACCAGCTGGTTTATCGCCTTGCCAATCCAATACATAAACACGAATTTGATGACCTTGAGCTTGGCAAGCAGTAGCAATTTGCAAAAAATCGCGTTGCAAACCGCCAAAAGGGAAAAATTTATAAATACAAAAAGCTAGTTGCATGCAGATTATCTCAAATGATAAAACATCATTATATACTTGTTGTTAATAAAGGTACAAAAATACTCAGATGTTAATAATTATTTCAAACATACCTCTATGTGGCAATATAAAATAAACTTATTATTTGAACCGCAACGAAACGAAAAAAAACAGATTAAATAGCCTATTGTGGCGAATACATTGCTATATTTTAATTTATTATTTTTATTACAAATAAAGCCAATTTAAGTGGCAATCAAATCTAGAAATAGCTTTGATTAGCATCTTTGCTATCTAATAGTAATCGATAAAAATTAAAGCTTTTATTTTGAACGGATGTTATTAGTAGTAGGTACGCTAAGGTTAGCCATAATAGTAAAAGTAAATTGACTATAGTATTTTGCTGATTTTATTTTCAAAACGTATTCTGATGAATTTATAAGTTCAATATTTAACGAGTAAATATGTCGGCTAAAAAATTTGAGGAAAGGGGTTTTTGAAGTGGAAATTTATATAATTTAGTTAACAAATGTAATTGTTATCGCAATTATAAGGACTAAAAATAGGCTTTCCTCAAAATTTTTGTCATGTTGATGGTATTTTATTGTTTGAAAGAGTAAATATCACCAATAGCACTACCTTGTGCACCAAACTGTCGTAAATTATGATCAACTGCATTCATTGATTGCCAATGGTTTTCACACCAATCAGGGGCCAGTAAGGTTGGTTTTCTGGCATTGGCTGAAATCCGATGATATAAAATACTGGCGGGTGTTTGTCGAATAATATCACCGGCAATATCAACATAATCTTCAAGAGATAACACATTGATCCGCCCAGCTCGCCATGCTTTGGCCATAATGCTGCCTTCAACAATATGTAAAGGATGAATTTTTAAACCATCCACTCCACTGTCTAATACTTTGTTTAAAGTGATGAGATTGTCGGGTTTATTCTCTTTGGGTAAACCAATAATAAGGTGAGTACACACTTTTATGCCTAATTGTCGTGCTTTTTGTACCGTTTGGTGATAATCCGCAAAGGTATGACCACGATTAATATGATGTAATGTATTGTCATGTGCGGTCTGTAATCCGAGTTCTAACCAAACTTCATAGCCGCTGGATTGGTAATGTGCCAGCAAATCAAGAGCTTCATCGGGAACGCAATCAGGACGAGTGCCGACGCAAAGCCCGACAATATCAGCACTATTCAGCGCTTCTTCATACATATTCTTAAGTATTTCAACTTCAGCATAGGTACTAGTATAAGCCTGAAAATAAGCAAGGTATCGTTTCGATTTTTTCATCTGTTGCGCTTGCGACATAAGCTGCTGTGAAATTGATTTCACCTGTATAGACTCATCAATGATTGACGCTACATTGCAAAAGGTACACCCACCTTGCCCGATGGTACCATCACGATTGGGACAGCTAAAACCACCGTGTAAAGTGAGCTTATAGATTTTTTCACCATAACGACGTTGTAAATCGGAACCAAATGTATTAACGACTAAATGAAGTTGCATGCTATACCAAATAAAATTTTTGCTTATTCTACCAAGATATTCCAGATACTCAATTGCAATTGAGCTAGAGATAATGATTAATAAAATTATTATTCTCTAATAGATTGTTTGCATTATCAAACTAGGTAATTTATCAATGATAATGGTTTTAAAAATTTTGAGGAAAGGGGTTTTTAGTAGGCTAAATGATATTGTGCTGTAAAGCATTTTAATTATTATTCTAACTATCTATAAATATTATTTATAACTTCAAAAAAAGATTGAAATTAAAGGTCGATTAAGTAAGGATAGTAACTCATGATGTTTTTTTGTGCTAATTAAATACTGTAACAAATCGTTACGTTGATGTAATTGCCTACAAGGAGCCAATATGTTTACTAAACAAATGACAATTGCCGATTATGATCAAGAGTTATGGGATGCCATTAAAGGCGAAGAACAACGCCAAGAAGATCACTTAGAACTTATTGCATCGGAAAACTATACAAGTCCAAGAGTGATGCAGGCACAAGGTACTCAACTAACCAATAAATATGCTGAAGGCTATCCTGGTAGGCGCTACTATGGCGGTTGTGAATATGTTGATATTGTTGAGCAGTTAGCTATTGATCGTGCTAAAGAACTATTTGGTGCTGATTATGCTAACGTTCAACCGCATTCTGGCTCACAAGCCAATTTTGCTGTTTATATGGCATTGTTAAAACCGGGTGATACGGTACTGGGCATGAACTTGTCACAAGGGGGGCATTTAACGCATGGTTCTCCGGTCAGTTTTTCAGGTAAGTTGTATAACGTGGTTGCTTATGGCGTCGACGAAACGGGACATATTGATTATGAGCAATTAGCGAAAATTGCTTTAGAGTCAAAACCAAAAATGATTATAGGTGGTTTTTCTGCTTATTCTGGTGTAGTTGATTGGCAGCGCATGCGTGAGATTGCTGATAGTGTAGGCGCTTTCTTATTTGTTGATATGGCTCATGTGGCTGGTTTGGTGGCGGCTGGTGTTTATCCAAATCCAGTGCCTTTTGCTCATGTTGTGACGACAACGACGCATAAAACCCTTGGCGGACCACGTGGTGGACTTATTTTAGCCAAAGGTGGTAGTGAAGAACTTTACAAAAAATTGAATTCTGCTGTATTCCCTGGCGCACAAGGTGGTCCATTAATGCATGTGATAGCGGCAAAAGCAGTTGCTTTAAAAGAGGCAATGGAGCCAGCTTATAAAGAATATCAACAACAAGTTGTGAAAAATGCCCAAGTGATGGTTGATGTGATCATCAAACGTGGTTATAAAGTCGTATCTGGTGAAACAAAAAATCACTTATTCTTAATAGATTTAGTTGATAAAAATATCACCGGTAAAGAGGCTGATGCTGCTTTAGGTAGTGCTAATATTACCGTGAATAAAAATAGTGTGCCAAATGATCCGCAAAGTCCATTTGTAACATCTGGTGTGCGGATTGGTACACCTGCAGTGACTCGTCGTGGTTTCAAAGAAGAAGAGTCTCGTGAATTAGCTAATTGGATTTGTGATGTATTAGATAACATTGATGACGAACAAGCTATTCAAGCGGTTAAACAAAAAGTGTTGGCGATTTGCCGACGATTACCTGTTTATCAACATTAATCATAAAATATTCGCCGACGTAATGTCGGCGAAAAATTATTAAGCATTATTCAACAGTTGTTATTGTTTTTCAGTAGTGTTATTTTGTTGCTGATTTAACAGCTGTTGTTGCTGTTTAAAATAATTGGCAATATCTTTTTTAAACCAAAAAGCCGTACCGACGATTACTACGCCTAGTAAAATTGCTGACCAGAATAGTATTCGCGCTTTTTTATTACGTTTTTTTAAAGGGTCAGTTAAATTACGTCTTGCATTGGCAGGTAATTCGGCTTTACTGGTAAGCAGACCACCAAGCAGTAAATTGATTTTAACTTGTCCATTTATCGCCCAACCAGAAGCTTCAAGTAATGGCCCAAGTGTTCTTCTTCTTAATTTTAACCAAGCCAATATTACAGATGGTCCCGATATAATCAAGAACAAGCCGAAAATCACTAATGGGAATTGCCACCATGTAAGCGAGAAGATAGCTTGAAAAATAGTTGCTAAAGCGGTGCCAATGGCGCCAATAGCTAAACCAATAGCTGCAAAGATACCAACACTTTTACCAATATCAAATTTGCTTTCTGGATTTTGTACCGCTTGTGTACTGGTTTTCTCAATGTCAGCATCTTTATTGCTTGCCCATTTATTAATTTGTTCAGTAATTAAACGGCCAATACGTTGATAAGGTGCCCAAATAGCTTGTTGGATACTAATTGGTTTAGTAATCAGCTTAACAACACTTGCATCCCAATCATTGCCTTCATTATCAATAAAAACGCCATTGCGGCCTTCCATTAATAAATCACCTTGTCCAGCGGTAATTGCTGCAGCAATTGTCTGCTTTTTACCATGCCTTGTACATTCACAATATAATAAACATAGTTCAGAATAATTAGCCATAGTTGAATGTTTAGCTATATTATCTACGGCAACACAGAGAGTAGCACAACGACCGTCAATATAAAGTTTTCCTAATTGAAATGCCGCATAATGGTCAAGTGAAAAGAATTCAGCAAACGAAGCAAAGTTAATCAATAAACGATAGAGATGTTTTTGAAATAAGACTAGCTTTTCTAATACAAAAACATCTGAGGCTGAAATTGGTGTTTGGTTATCCTGTTCAACCATGCTTTCAAATTCGTTTAGTAAATTATCATCAACTAAATTAGCAATTTGATTGCCAGTAAGATCCTCAATGCTAGCGGTTGGTTTAGTTGTTACACTTAATTGTTGCATCTCAGGTTTAGAACTGATTAGTGTTGTGTAAGCATTAAGACCTGTCTGAATATCTTGCCATTCTTGTGCAGTTAGTTGTTTGGGATCGGCTAAGTGTGAAGCGATTAAATCTCTAAATCGAATGATTTTAGTTTTCCACAGTGGATTAAGGCCATTAACCAGATCTAATGTGTTATTGGTATCTATTTTAGATAGAGGTAGCTCAGATAAAGCTTCATCAGAAAGTAATCCGTTTTGGGATGGGACAATATATTTCTCGTCAACATTTAACGCCGTTTGTGCTTGAGGTGCATATTGTGCTAATTCAACACGCAAAAAGTAGTCATCAATTTTCGGCTTTAATTCTTGAACTAATTTCCATATTTCTGAGCGGTTTTCGCCAAAAGGTGTTTGGGTATTACTGATATCGTTTTGCCATTTTTGCCAACTTTTTAAGTTTTTAACAAAAGTTTGCGCAATCTCTAGATTAATTCCATCCTGACCACTCATATCTTTTTCCGCACCAGTTGTTTTTATTGCTGCTTGAATAAAATTTTGCAGCTCTGGCGATAATTCGGCTGAAGGAGGAAAAATTAAATCACCATTGTAGAGTTTGCTGGCATTAATTTTAAGTGATTGTTGCACATCATCTTGCGTTAAATAATCAGCTTGGCTTTTATTTAAGTTCGCTAAAATGCTATGGGCGGTAATTAATAATTTTTTACCTTGTTCGTTTGAATCATCAATTTGCGATAATGATAAAGTTTGTGATGATTGAACAATATTATCAAAAGAAACTATTTTATCTTTAAGCCAATTAATTGCCTCTAAAATATCGGGAATACGAATGCGACCATCGTTATCTGAATCTAATAATTGTAATGTTCTTTGATCAAAATCTAGCCCTGTGGTTGGGCAACTGAGTGCAACCCATAATTTAGGATCTAAATTGGGTAAATTGATAATGTCATCGGCATTTTTTAATACGACTTGATCTAATCCACCAACACGTTGAAATGTCCAAGTATGACTCATAATTACCTCCATACCGAAATATTATTAATATATTCAATTATTAATAATTATAACAGTATTCATTTTTTTAGAAGAGAATTGGAATGCTCACGTTTTAAGAGCCGTTAATTGTATCTTTGATAATTGATTTTGGTTGCCAACCGCAACTTTATGATAGAATACAGCCTTATTATTTAATATCCAAATAAAAACCACAAATATGTCATTAATTAATCTTACCAATGCCTATTTATCATTTAGTGATGCGCCACTTCTTGATCATATTGATATGTCGATAGAAACTAACGAGCGAGTATGTCTTGTTGGTCGTAACGGTGCCGGTAAATCAACTTTGTTAAAAGTGCTAAATAAAGAAGTACCGCTCGATGAAGGACAAATTGTTTATGAAAACAACGTTATTGTCTCTCGATTGCAGCAAGATCCTCCTCGAGATATTCAAGGAAATGTTTTTGATTTTGTTGCGGAAGGTTTAAAAGAACAAGCGCAATTATTAAAAGATTACTATGCATTGTCACACTTGGTTGAAACTAATCCAAGTGAGGGTAATCTATCTAAATTAGCTAAAATGCAAGAACAGCTTGATCACCAAAATGGTTGGCAATTGGATAATCGTATTCGTAATGTCATTTCCTCATTATCGTTAGATGGTGAGGCATTATTGTCTTCGTTATCGGGTGGTTGGTTGCGTAAAGCGGCATTAGCAAAGGCGCTAGTTTGCCAACCATCAGTATTATTATTGGATGAACCAACTAACCATTTAGATATCGATACCATTAGATGGCTGGAAGAGTTTTTAAAAAGCTTTAATGGCAGTATTGTTTTTATATCGCATGACCGATCCTTTATTCGGCAAATGGCGACTCGGATTATTGATTTAGACCGTGGTAAGGTTGCTTCTTGGGGCGGTGATTATGACAGTTATTTGCTAGGTAAAGAAGAAGCGCTGCGTGTTGAAGAGTTACAAAATGCCGAATTTGATAAGAAGTTAGCACAAGAAGAAGTCTGGATCCGTCAAGGTATTAAAGCTCGTCGAACTCGTAATGAGGGTAGAGTGAGAGCATTAAAAGCGATGAGACAAGAATATTCACAGCGTCGTCAAGTCATGGGCAATGCGAAAATGCAGATCGAGGAAGCGCTGCGTTCAGGTAAAATTGTCTTTGAGCTAGATAATGTCAGTTATCAAATCGATGATAAAGTGTTAGTTAAGGACTTCACGGTACAAGTGTTACGTGGTGATAAAATTGCTCTAATAGGCCCCAATGGTATTGGTAAAACCACATTATTAAAACTGATGCTAGGTAGTTTAGCACCGACCTCAGGAAGTGTTCATTGCGGAACCAAACTTGAAGTGGCTTATTTTGATCAGTATCGATTAGAGCTTGATCCAGAAAAAACCGTTATGGATAACCTTGCAGAAGGTAAGCAAGAGGTGATGGTAAATGGTCGCTCAAGACATGTGCTTGGCTATTTACAAGATTTCCTATTTCCACCAAAACGAGCTCGAACACCGGTTAGAGCACTCTCGGGTGGTGAACGAAATCGTTTACTATTAGCAAAATTATTTTTAAAACCAAGTAATTTATTGGTGCTTGATGAACCAACTAATGACCTTGATATTGAAACTTTAGAGCTATTAGAAGAACTTGTGAATGATTATCAAGGAACAGTTTTATTAGTTAGCCATGATAGACAATTTGTCGATAACGTGGTTACTCAGTGTTGGTTTTTTGAAGAACAAGGACGAATTGGTATTTATGCTGGTGGTTATACAGATGCATTACAGCAACAACAGCAAGCTAAACCAGTGAGTGCTCAAGTCACCAGTAGTAAGAGCAATGAATCAGCTAAAAGTGACACCAACAAAACCAATAGCTCAGACCTAACGCCAGAGCAAGCGACTAAAAAGAAGGTTAAATTAAGCTATAACGAACAACGAGAACTCGCCCAGTTACCTAATAAAATCGAGGAATTAGAAACAGCTATTGCGGATCTTCAAGCACAAATTGGTCATAGTGACTTTTTCAATCAACCTCATGAAGTAACGAGCCCAATATTGCAATCTTTAGCCGATAAAGAAGCCGAGCTTGAAGTGGTATTTGAACGTTGGGAACAGTTAGAAGCATTAACTCAATAAGCGCTCAATGTGAGCGCTTATTCATGACTACCAAGTTTTTCTTGATAAAAAGTAAAAAAGTATTAAGGCAATAATCACAAAAATAGCGCCAACAAAGCCAATATAATGGGTGGATAAGTAAACTAGCACTTGGCTACCGACAAAGGCGCCACCACCTATACCGATATTATAAATACCCGAATAAACCGAGGTCGCAATATCGGCAGCATCAGGTGCAGCATCAATAACTTTACTCTGCATCACCATACCAATAATAGTAATCGCAAGCCCCCAAACCATACCTTGTAGTATTGCGGTTATGAGACTAAAAGAACAAACATAAAGCGATAATAAACAGATAATTAATAATATCACCGGCATGACTAAGATGGCGGTTGGGTGCGGTTCAGCATATTTAGCAAAAATTAAACTACCTATCATGCCTGAAAAACCGACAGCTAATAATAAGCTCACGACAATTTGTTCGCTAAAGCCACCAACATTAAGCATAAATGGGGTTATATAAGTATAAGCGGTAAAATGGCCGGTAATAATAATAGCAGTTAACAAATAAATGTTTAGTAATACAGGTCGTTTAAGTACTTTAGGAATGGCTTTTAGTGAAATTGTGTTCATACTAGGAACAGCTGGTAATAAACAAAGTAATGAAGCCATTACACAAAATGCGATAAACCCGATACATAAAAATGTGACTCGCCAGCCAACTAATTGGCCGATCATTGTTCCAATAGGAATCCCTAATACTGTTGCCATTGAGGTGCCAACTACAATAAAGCCCATCGCTTTAGCTTTTTTACCATTGGGTGCTAATCGAACCGCTAAAGGCGTGGTAATTGCCCAAAATACAGCATGGGCGCAAGCAATGCCGATTCTAGCAACCATTAAACTATAAAAACTCCAAGCAAAGCCAGCCAGGATGTGACTACCAATAAATAAACAAAATAAAAATATAAGTAGTTTACGGCGTTCCATTTTTGCGGTTAATACCGTTAAAGGTAAAGATAATAACGATACGGCCCAAGCATAAATAGTTAATAACAGCCCGGCATGCGCAACATCCATCGAAAAACTTTCAGCAATATTCGGCAGTAATCCAACTGGTACAAACTCTGTGGTATTGAATATAAACGCAGCAAGGGCAAGGCAGAGAATCGACGACCAGATTCGAGACCGTTTATTAGCATTATTCATGATTAATGTTATAGAAGGGATTGAGATTCAATAAGCTGATTATAGCTGAATATTAATGACTATTAAACAACGATGGCAAATAAATCATCAGATTAAATTAGTTATTTTTTTTTTAATCAGTGAACTAATTTGCGACATTAAAACCTATAAAGGTATGTAATATCGCCACCTACAATTAATCGTTCGATTAAATATCAAGAATCAACTTTTGAACACAGTTTGTCTACTAATCTATAGTAATATTTTTATGACTTTTGCTTGGTACGGTCATTTACGGTTTTTGCATAATCAAGTTTGGATTGTCGCCGTATTTATCAGTTGGGGTTTTGCACTGTTTGAATATTTACTACAAGTCCCTGCAAATCGGATTGGCTTTCAAGTCGCCAGTGCCGGGCAATTAAAGATACTTCAAGAAGTGATTAGTTTGTCTGTATTTATTCCCTTTTCAGTTTACATTCTAAAAGAATCATTTAAAACCGATTATATTTGGGCGGGTTTATGTTTGCTCGGAGCAGTATTTTTTATGTTCAAGGATAAAATTATCTCTTAATAGCGATATTCATAGTCGGGATATTATACAATATGTTTATCCATCGCCATAAATTATTCGGTTATCAAAAATCTTAAGTAATAAATAGTAATGTGCTGTTCTTCATAAAAAGATTTTTGCTAACTAATGTTTACTGTTTTATTAACAAACAGTGCTGTATTTATAATAATTATTGCTAATCTCATTATATATAAAACTTGTTGTTTCTTTATTTGTTCTATTAAGTTGCGTTGTCATCACTAATTAAAATAGTACTTAGGAGATATCTATGCGTAAAAATTTTTTATATTTATTAGTAGTATCTATTTTATTTTGTTTTAGTGTCCATGCCATTGACGTTAAAGATGTAACCACGAATTCGAATGATTTTTATCTTACCCAAGAACAAGCACCAGATAGTTTACATTTATTACCGCCACCACCAGCATTTAATAGCATTGATTTTTTAAGAGATAAAGCAATGTATGATTGGGGAAAATCCATGCGAAATACTGAGCGAGGTAAACAAGCTTATCTTGATGCTGATTCGAGTAAAAATAATGTTACTAAACAGTTTTCAGCCGCTTTTGGATATGATATTTCAATTGATACCTCGCCTGAGATTTATAAACTTATTACCACAATGAAAGAAGATGCTGGTGATCTTGCTACTCGATCGGCTAAACAGTATTACAACCGCATTAGACCATTCTCATTCTTTAATGAAACCACTTGTCGACCAGAAGACGAAAAAACATTATCGACTAATGGCTCATATCCTTCCGGACATACCACAATGGGATTTGCTATAACCTTAGTTTTAGCTGAAATACATCCAGAACGGCAAAATGAAATTTTAAAACGAGGTTACGAAGTTGGTGAAAGCCGAGTTATTTGTGGTTATCATTGGCAAAGTGACGTTGATGCTGCAAGAGTCATGGCGGCGGCAGTAGTTGCACAATTACATACTAATTCTGCATTTATTGAGCAACTAGCTAAAGCAAAAGCTGAACTAAATCAATTTCTATAACTATAGGGTGTTAATAGACAACTAAATCATTTATTTATATTGGTTGTTATCCTTTAACAACCAATATAAATTTCCGTTATAACGCCTTAAATGATATATCTGGCAAAATTGTTTCTCCTTGCCAATACAGTTGACTAGCAACTTGTGCGGCAATATTACAATATAGTTGTGTAAATTCACTATCAGGATGGCTGACTACCGTTGGTTGTCCAGAATCAAGATCTTGGCGTAATAAACGATGAAGCGGCATTTGACCAAGTAATTTTGTTTGGTATTTTTCAGCTAATCGCTTAGCACCATCCTCACCAAAAATCGCTTCATGGTGACCACAATTTTCACAGATGTGATAACTCATATTTTCAATAATACCAATGGTTGGAATATTCACTTTATTAAACATCGTGATGCCTTTTTGCGCATCAATTAATGCAATATCTTGTGGTGTGGTAACAATAACTGCTGCTGTAACAGGAATGTTTTGTGCCAATGTTAATTGGATATCACCAGTACCTGGTGGCATATCAATAACCAAATAATCAAGTTCAGGCCAGAGTGTATCTTGTAAAATTTGCAAAAGCGCTTTACTTGCCATTGGTCCTCGCCAAACCATCGCACCATCGGCATCAACTAAATAGCCAATAGAATTACTAGCAAGGCCATAAGCCATAATCGCTGACATATGTTTATTGTCAGGCGTTAATGGTTGTTCTTTTTCAGTGCCAAGCATTGTTGGGATTGACGGGCCGTAAATATCAGCATCTAAAATACCTACTTTAGCCCCTTGTTTTTGTAACGCTAAAGCTAAATTAACTGCAGTTGAGGATTTACCAACTCCCCCTTTACCGGAACTTATCGCAATAATATTTTTGATATTCTTAATAGCATGATGACTATTGGCTCGCTTCAATGTGGCAATATTATAGTTAATATTCCAATTAACATTTTCAACATCATCTAATTCAAGTAATAATGGCGTAACTGTTGTTTTCAGATCTTCAAAACCAGTTTGCCAAGCAAAAGGCATGGTCAAGCTAATCATTAGTTCTTGATTAACCCGTTCACATTGGGAAATAGCGCCAAGTTCAATCAAATTTTTCTGTAAAGTAGGGTGACGAAAATTCTCAAGAATTTTTTTTGCTTCCATGTTAATAAACCTTGTATCTAGCTCGTTGGTATATATTTAGTTATTTTACTTCAATTTGTTATAGATATTATCAATAACTTTAATGGACAATAAATTACAAAATTATCTTTTTTACATTCCAATAAAAATACAACCAGTTCAAAATTGATTGGTTTTATAAAGAAATTTAGGCAAATTATGGCATAAATCTAGCGATAATCACACGATTGTTGTACTATTTCTGCCATTATGAAATTAAAGGTAATAATTTAACATGACAACTCAACGCAAAATATTGGTGACTTGTGCGCTTCCATACGCAAACGGTTCAATTCACTTAGGTCATATGCTTGAACATATTCAAGCTGATGTATGGGTTCGCTACCAGCGCATGCGTGGTAATGAAATCTATTTTATTTGTGCCGATGATGCGCATGGAACGCCGATTATGCTAAAAGCTCAGCAATTAGGCATTACTCCTGAGCAGATGATCGCTGAAGTAAAAGTCGAACACCAACGTGATTTTGCCGGATTTGACATTAGTTTTGATAATTATCATTCAACCCATAGCCCTGAAAATCGTGAAATATCAGAACAAATATATAAACGTTTAAAAGCGAATGGTTATATTAAAACGAAGGTTATTTCACAACTGTTCGACCCTGAAAAACAGATGTTTTTACCTGATCGTTTTGTAAAAGGTACATGTCCTCGTTGTAAAGCAGCAGACCAATATGGTGACAATTGTGAGGTTTGTAGTGCTACTTATAATCCTACTGATTTAATTGATCCTAAATCGGTTGTTTCTGGTGCGACGCCAATTTTGAAACAATCTGAGCATTTCTTCTTTGATTTACCTGAGTTTGCCACAATGTTACAAACTTGGATACGTTCAGGAACTTTACAAGAACAAGTTGCTAATAAAATGCAAGAATGGTTTGAAGCTGGTTTACAACCTTGGGATATCAGTCGTGATGCACCATATTTTGGTTTTGAAATTCCTGATGCGCCAGGTAAATATTTTTATGTTTGGTTAGATGCGCCAATTGGCTATATGGGCTCTTTCCTTAACTATTGTAATAAAAATAATAAAGCGATTTTTGATGAATTCTGGAATAAAGATTCAACGACAGAGCTTTATCATTTTATTGGTAAAGATATTGTTTATTTCCATAGTTTGTTTTGGCCAGCAATGTTAGATGGTAGTGAACATCGCAAACCATCAAATATTTTTGTACACGGTTATGTAACCGTTGATGGCGCTAAAATGTCAAAATCACGTGGTACTTTTATTCAAGCAAGTACCTATCTAAAACATTTGGATCCAGATTGTTTACGTTACTATTATGCCGCTAAATTGTCGCCACATATTGATGATATCGATCTTAATCTTGAAGATTTTGTTCAACGAGTTAATAGCGATTTGGTGAATAAAGTGGTTAACATCGCATCGCGTTCGGCTGGATTTATCAGTAAAAGATTCGACGGCAAATTATCTGATAATATTGCTGCACCAGAACTTTACGCCTTATTTGTGGAAAAATCGCAAGTTATTGCTGATGCTTTTGAAAAACGAGAATCAGGTAAAGCGGTACGTGAAATTATGGCTTTAGCTGACGAAGCTAACCGCTACATTGATGAAAAAGCGCCGTGGGTGGTTGCTAAACAAGAAGGGCAAGATCAGCAGTTACAAGATATTTGTTCAATGGGGATCCATTTATTCCGTATTTTAATGACCTATTTAAAACCTATCGTACCTTCATTAGCTGAACGTAGTGAAGCATTTTTAAATAGTCAATTACAATGGCATACAATTGATAAAGCCTTAACCGGTCATAAAATTAACAGTTTTAAAGCGTTATTCAACCGAATTGATATGGATAAAATCACAGCCATGATTGAAGAAACTAAACAGCAAGCGGCAGCAACCACACCAGCAAAAGAAAAGGTAGCCGAACCAATTGCGGAAACTATAAATTTTGACGATTTTGCTAAAGTAGATATGCGCGTTGCCTTAATCAAAAACGCCAGTTTTGTGGAAGGCTCAGATAAATTATTGCAATTAACGCTAGATATTGGCGATGAAACCCGAAACGTCTTTTCCGGAATCAAACAATACTACCCAGATCCGCAAGTATTAATCGGCCGTTTAACCATTATGATTGCTAACTTGGCACCTCGTAAAATGCGTTTTGGTGTTTCAGAGGGTATGGTGCTTTGTGCTAGTGGTAAAGATGACAATGAAGGTGTTTATCTATTATCACCAGATAGTGGTGCTAAACCGGGGATGCGAATCTCGTAAAGATATGTAATCAATTCTTTAATCTGTATCTTAACAAGCTATTAGGCTTGTTAAGATGCTTAAATAAAATAATATTACAAGTATAAGTTTGTTCTGTTACTCAATTGATTGTTTGTTAAAACAATAATTTGCAACCATTTTAGTTTTGCCTTGTAAGCGAATAAAATCCCATTTAATTGCTATAGTTAATCAGAATCTTGATAATATACATGAACCAATAACCAACTAGTCACTATAGTTTTCATCATATATTGTTAAAATATTTCAGGATTTAAATAAAAAATTTGAGGAACGGTTTTTTTTGAAGTCAAAATCTCGCCAATGAATTGCTAAAGTGGTTATAGAATTAGTTAGTGCCAATAATAAAAGTTTATTTTTATAAATCAGTTTGGTGTAATTAATTTAGCAACATGCTGACAACAGAGAGATGTTAGCATGGCAAACAGGAAAGTTTGGCCAGATTATTGGTTTATCAGGAATAAAGCACAGCAGGTGCTTTAAAAGCGAACGAAGGCGGAAGGCAGTCATATTGTGATCACTTGCGTGTTTGCCGCGGGCGTTGATAAAGAGGATTCGCACAAACTTTCTTTACTCGGACGTAATCAGCGTAAAAAAATAGCCACAAAACACCAAAACGTTCGAAACTCAACGAACAAAAAATAGATTTTAAGACGTAATATTGCATTAAACTTTACAAAAGTTAACAATTAAACGGTTAAAATAGGTTGCATGGTTTTTTTCAATCACTATACTTTTATAAAATATTTATATGAATGGATGAGTTTTTATGCAAAAGGATTTAAAATTTCAAATAAATCATTAGGTTAATAATGGCTTCGGGTATGTATTATAATTTACAACACCAAACCTGTCCAATCTCTAAATTAACGTTAGTAAAGTTAAGCTCGCATCGTCTAGTACTTCACTATAGTTTATTTTTCCAGCAACTTCGGCAAAATTTTTCAAAATTTATTGGTTTAGCTTTTTTATCTAGGCAAGTTTTTTTTGTGTTAACTATGGTTGTTTTATTACCTATCTCTTTTTCTAATCACGCATTAACCTCTGAAACTGCTAATATCATACATGGCTCAGCCCCATATTTAACGTTTGATGGAGGGCGTACACGAGTGACTGATACTGACGGTCTGCTTGGAATATTTTTATCTAATGGCGAACAATATACACCATCGGATACTAATTCCAGTATAACAAAACCAATTGAATTGCCTATTGCGGGTCAAACTTTTGCGGATATTGGTATGTTAGTGCCAACAAATACTAATTCTATTGCATTAAGTTCACTTATTGGTACGCCTTATAATTATTGGGGTGATGATGATGGTGATGGTCAGGGGATTAATGATATAACCGCGACAGGTAGTTTAAGCTTAACCATTGTTGATAAATATAATCAGGCTGTCGCCCGTAATGAAGTACTGACTATTTGTAAGTCGCCGTATAAATTAACCTTATCTAATACTAGTGGTACATTAAAAACACGTTATGGTATACCTAATGAAAGCCGTTTTAGTGCCAGTAATGCCACTTATTATATTAATCCTAAGGCAACACCAGTGATTTGTTTTGTCAAGCCTAACTTGGTTAATGGTTCTTCATATTACACTGGTCCTGCTAACATTTGGAACCCTAATAAAGGATTTCTTACTCAGTCAGTTACGCCATCGTCTTATGGTTTAAACTTTCCGACTACTGGCGCTCATAATTTGTTTTTTGATTTGGATATTGCAGGTAATAATCAGGCCTTATATTGGAAGGCGGTTTCTCCTAATGGTGATATTAAGGCTAAGATGACCAAATCAACAAAAAATAGCGTTCGTGTCACCCTAACTGGTCCTGCCGTTACAGACTCTTCGCAACAGCGTTCAGATAATCCACGTCGTATCAAAAGGCCATCTTTGCCTCAGACTTTCGAGTTAGTTGGTCGTGATAGAAAAGGTAAAGCGGTCGTCAAGTATGGTTTTGTATTAAAGCAGTGGTTTGTCAATCGTGGTAAGGTTTATTACACTTATTCGAGTACATCGTCGTGGTGTACAAAAATTGGAGATTATAGGGTGCCTAAGGTTAAGGATTTAACTAATACGGTTTGTCAGGATTCAAATTCTTGGGGGTGTCAAGATGCTGTCGGTGTTAAATCATCATCACCTAATAATATATACCAGCGTCATATTGAAGCAGGGTTCTTCTCGGAATGGGGGAGCATGTACACTTACACAGGTGCTGGCTTTGGTAGTAATTCTTATTGGACGAGTGATGCAAATAGTAATAACCCGTTTGTCGTTTTTCTCGCACACGGGTTATGTGTATCACTTTAGTTCGAGCTACTACGGGCATTGCCTTTGCTAGGCAATTATTTTTTAATGTCCTAACGCTATTTTTCATATCTTCAACTCAACAGCTCAATGACTAAGGACTAAAAAATAAGGATAGGTGCAATGGTGCTGACAACTGAGAGAGATTAGTATGGCAAACAGGGTGTTTGGCTGGGTTGTAGTTAGTCAGGAACAAATCACAGTCAGTGCGTTAACAGCGAACGAAGGCGGAATGCAGTTACATTGTGACCATTTTCGTGGTCGCCGCGTGAGTTGGTAAAGAGAGTTCGGTCAAATGCTCTTTACTTGGATGTAATCTGCGTGAAAAATAGCCACCAAACATCAAAACATCCGAAACTAAAAGATCAAAAAATTTGAGGAAAGGGGTTTTTTAAAACCCCAAAATCCTTTATATAAATAATTTTAATTGTTATTAATTATTTATTTCTGATTTTCTGCTGGATTACCCGAATAAGGTAATATATTATTTTTTAAACTGAATGAGAAATCCTTTGTGCTGATCTCGCCAATGATTTTATCGCTATCATAAAGGGCTAATAAAAACTCAGCCATTTGATCAGCAGAATGATATTTAGCAAAACTTTTATCATAATCATATTTATCAACATTATTGGCTTTTTTGCCAAATTCCGTTTGTGTTGCGGCCGGAGCAAGTACTTTTGCTCTTAATTGAGCCTTAGATTGTATCAGTTCTTGAGCAAGCCCTTCAGTGAATGCATTAACATAAAATTTCGTGGCACAATAGGTAACAGCATTTGGCACAATAGTATAGCCACCTCGAGATGATATATTAATCAACTGAGTATTTGCTTGATCTTTATATTTACGTACATAAAGCGTTGATAGAATGGTTAATGCTTCAATATTTAAATGCAGCATTGATTCAATCTTTGTTAAATCTTGATCGTTTACACTGCCATAATGACCAAAACCGGCATTATTAACCCAAGTTTCGATAAAATAATTATCTAATTCATCAAATAAATTATAATTAGACTGTATGTTGGTTAAATCGTAAACTTTTATAATAACTTCAATTTTGGGATTTATCTCTGCAATTTGTTGCTGTAATGATTCTAAATTTTCTTTTCTTCGAGCAATTACGATCAGATTTTTGTTTCTTTTGGCAAATGCGATTGCTGTTGCATAACCTATTCCTGAGCTAGCGCCAGTGATAAGAGTATATTTTTTATTTTCCATTTTTAATCCTTTTGTTACTTAGATTGGTAGCTATATTTTAATGAGTTGACATCACTAGATAATTAGCTGACATAAAAATAGTTATGCAAATTTAATCAGCAAAACTTTGTTTAATGATGATTATATGCTCACTAAATTTCCGTATTTAATTGAAGATCTATATTATATTCATTGATAAAATGACAATAAATAATATAAAAATTGATTTATTAACAACTGAGGGTTACTAATATGGATTTAGTTAAATGTATGGAAGCATTTGTTATAACAGTAAAAACAGGCTCTTTTGCTGCAACGTCAATTTCATTAAATACCTCCCCACAAATGATTGCTAAATATATTCTTTTTTTAGAAAATTATTTGGGTCTGAAATTGCTTAATCGAACGACAAGATCGCAACATTTAACTGAATTTGGCAAACAGTATTATGAACGATGTTTGTTTATTCTAGGTGAAATCAAAAGCACAAAATCATTAGCCCAACAATTTAGCCAAGAGCCTAAAGGAAGGTTAAGGATTAGTGCCCCGATTAGTTATGGTCAATTTAATTTGATTCCAGTAATAAGTCGCTTTATGAAATGTTATCCGAAAGTGAATATTGATATGCAATTAAGCGATCGTTATGTTGACTTAGTTAAAGATGATTTTGATGTGGTGTTTCGAATTGGCTCGTTAAATGATTCAAGTTTAATTGCTCGTAAACTAAGTGACTTACAGCTGATTTTTGCTGCTTCACCAAGCTATTTAGCTCAGAATGGCATACCATCAATACCTGATGATTTGAAGAAACATCAATGCTTAATTTATCAATATGTCACTCCGACCAAAAAAGATAATTTTTGGCCATTTACTATCAATGGTAAGTTAACTAATATCGCTATTTCTGGCGCATTTCAAAG
The DNA here is from genome assembly GCF_016101145.1 of Gilliamella sp. W8145. Classification (NCBI taxonomy): domain Bacteria; kingdom Pseudomonadati; phylum Pseudomonadota; class Gammaproteobacteria; order Orbales; family Orbaceae; genus Gilliamella; species Gilliamella sp. W8145. The sequence goes on along the minus strand of NZ_JACFRC010000001.1, from coordinate 1,380,994 downwards.
TAATAATACCACTGCATTGGCTACAGCGGCTATTGAGGGATTAGGTATCACGATGTTACCTGAGTCGGTACTAAATGAGTCTATAAAACAAAGTAAGTTGATTCCTATTTTGCAAGATTTTTTACCTCCGCCCAGAGAAGCTCATCTTTTATATACAGCAGATAAGCAAAGGTTACCTAAACTTAATATTTTTATTGAGTTTATGGTTAATGCTCTGTCTTGATAAATATTGCGATACACTTATTAATTGAATTAAATTAGATAAATTAATCACCCAAAATAGAAAAAGCGATCTTATGATCGCTTTTTTATGTCTAATTTAACTTTATAGTTGATTATTTTATTGTTGCAATTGTACTAACTTCTTTACCTAACATGTTGTTTAAGTAAACTAAATCATTTGCAGTTAAAGTACCAACAGAATATTTCAGCTGTAATAAACTCGTTAAATAGTTGTATTTAGCATCAGATAGATTTCGTTTTGAGCTATAAAGTTGTGTGGTGGCATTAAGTACATCAACAATAGTACGCGTACCCACTTGATAACCAGAAGATGTAGCTTCTAATGAACTTTGTGCAGAAACAACCGCTTGTTGATATGCTCTAATCGCACTAATAGATGATGAAATATTGTTATAAGATGAACGAACTTGGTTAATCACACTACGATTAGTACTTTCAAGTTTTTCACTAAAACTGACAAAATTATGCTGTGCTTGTTGAACTTGTGAAACGGTCGCACCACCAGAGAAAAGCGGTAAACTTACGCTTACACCAACTCTATTCTCTCCAGAATATTTTTTACCAGCGGTATGTCGTTGATAATTTGCATTACCATAACTATCAGATTTATTTAAGTTAGTTGATGCATCAAGACTTGCTGTAGGCATAAAACCTGATTGTGCCATTTTTATTTGATCACGAGCAATCTCTTGATTTAACTTCATAGTTAATAAGTTAAGATTGGCTGTTTCAGATTGTTTTAGCAATGTATTAATTTGTGTTGGCGCTTGAGTTTTAAAGGTTTTGGTATCAACACTTGCTAGCTTAGAGTAAAAGCGACCACTAACTTGACGCAATGCTTCAATAGCGTTATTTAAGTCATTTAATGCATTAACTTGTTGTGCTACCGTTAAATCGTAATTTGCTTGTGCATTTTGTACATCTGTAATGGCAACTAAACCAACTTTATGTTGTTGGCGAGTTTGCTCTAATTGACGACCAATTGCTTTTTTCTGTGCATCGATAAAGCTTAATGCATCAAGACATTTAAGTACATTAAAGTAAGCTACAGAAGTGTTTAAAATTAATGTTTGTCCTTGATATTGATAAGAAATATCCGCAATAGTTGCTTGTTTTTTCGTGATATCTAAAGCTTTCCAATTAGAAAAATTAAAGATACTTTGCGATACGGCGACTTGATATAAGCTACCACTTTTAGTTTTAATACCGCTGTTGTCTCGACGCCCATGCGCTACCCCATAAGAAGCACTTAGACCCACTTGCGGGAGTAAACTTGCACGAGAACCTGAAATTGCTGAATAAGCTTTATCTTTTTCAGCCAATGAACTGCGTAAATCTGGATTGGTTTCTTTTGCTTGTTCATAAACTTGAACTAAGTTTTCAGCAAACACAGTTTGACTTAATGCTAAGCCAATTAAAAAGGTTAAAGTTTTTTTCATCAATCTTTCTCTTTAAAAGCAATAAAATAGAATAATATTTTTCAATTGTGTAATTTTAACAGATAATTAGCATATAGAAAGTGCCCATATTGGTTATTCGCACTTTTTATTAAAATTTAGCTTAAAATCGAGAACTTAATATGAAATATAAATCTACCCCAGTAATTTTTAACAAAAAAGATGTGTTTAATTTAACTAAACGAATTTTATATAAAGGTTTTTTCTCGTTGTTTGAATATCGTTTTCAATATCGTAAGTTTGATGGTTCTGTAAGCGAAATGGTTTCGCGTGAAATTCTAGAACGCGGTCATGCTGTGGTGCTTTTAGCTTATGATGATAAACGAGATGAAGTTGTCCTTATAGAACAAATTCGTATCGCAGCTATTGATACTCAAGCTAGCCCATGGATATTAGAATTAATTGCCGGCATGATGGATCATGATAATGAGTCGACTGAAGAAGTAGCAAGACGAGAAGCGATGGAAGAGGCAGGTATTGTTATTGGACAATGTAAGCCGATCATTAGTTATTTAGCTTCACCTGGTGGCTTAACTGAGCAGTTGCATATTTTGGTTGGTCAAGTTGATTCTTCGACCGCAAAAGGTGTACATGGTTTGGCCGAAGAAAACGAAGATATTAAGGTTCATGTAGTAAGTCGTGAACAAGCGTATAAATGGGTTGAAGAAGGAGTAATTAATAATGCCGCTTCAATTATTGCACTACAGTGGTTACAACTTAATCATCTAACACTAAAGAATGAGTGGAAATAAGCAGTTTTTTGTTAAACTAAGCAATTATTACTTTCCTAAAAATAGAATTTATTTTACAATTTAGTATAACATCATGATTTAAAATAAAAATTGTGATGTTGATCACAATATCAATTCTATTACTGGCATGATTTCATATAATAAATGATAGAGGTAGATTTTGGAGTCACTTTTGAAGCTTCAAATACGTAATAAGCATTGTGCAAAAATACTGCATATTACTGATACACATCTGTTTGCTGATGATAATGGCGCACTACTAGGTGTTAAGTCAAATGCCAGTTTTTTATCAGTTATTTCTGAAATTGAGCGCAGTAATAAGAAGTTTGATTTGATTGTTGCAACGGGTGATTTTGTCCAAGATGGTGCTAAAAAATCATATGCACGCTTTGCTGAGCAAATTCAAAAATTTGCTACACCGTGTGTTTGGTTAGCCGGTAATCATGATAACTATAGTTATATGCAAGAGGTATTTTCGAATTATCAACTTGCTGAAAATAAAAGTATATTACTCGGCGATAACTGGTTAATTGTGTTATTAAATAGTCAAGTTGTAGGGCGGGCTTATGGAATGTTGCCTGAATCTGAATTGCAGTTTTTACAAAATACCTTAACTGCACATGCCGATAAAAATGCACTAGTATTTTTGCATCATCATCCGATTTCCTCAGGTTGTGATTGGCTGGATGAGCATATTTTAAAAAATAGTTACAAACTCGAAGAAATCATCAAGCATAATCCTATTATAAAAGGAGTAGGTTGGGGACATATTCATCAACAACAAGATCATATTTGGCATAATTGTCATGCATTTTCGACGCCTTCTACATGTTTTCAATTTAAACCTAATTGTTATGATTTTCAGTTATCTAATGAAGATGCACCTGGGTGGCGAGAAATTGTTCTTAATCAAGATGGGGTGATTGAATCTAAAGTTTTTCGTATCGCGGATAATCAATTTCTACCTGATATATCACAAAAAGGCTATTAAGGGCTCTTTTGCCTGTTAATTATCTAAAATTACCTAGAGTAAAGGGGCAAAAAAGTAGAATAATCTTTCAATCACACGTTGCCAGATTGGTCGTTTATTCCATTTTTGGATATTAATTTCTTCTGACTGTGATAAATATTGTTTTAGTAGCTGTGATAGTGATTTGGCAAATTGAGCGTCATCAATTACAGTAGTGATTTCAAAATTTAACCATAAACTGCGCATATCTAAATTAACCGTTCCAACAAGGCTAAGTTGATTATCAACTAGAACACTTTTTGTATGTAATAAATTATCATTAAATTGATAAAGCTTAACGCCACTATTTAATAATTCTGAAAAGAAAGCGCGACTAGCCCATTTAACCATTAATGAGTCGTTCTTTTTCGGCGTAATGATAATAACTTCAACTCCACGTTGGGCGGCAGTGCAGATTGCATGTAAAATATCATCACTAGGTACTAAATAAGGTGTAGTAAAAATAATTTTTTCTTGAGCAGAATAAATTGCTGTCAATAACACTTGATGGATCATGTTTTCGGTATAACCAGGACCAGAAGGAATAAGCTGCATAATATGTTTCTTTTCTTCTGGTGGTTCAGCAAAATCCGTAATTTGCGGTAGAGCTAAATGTTTCCCTGTTTCAAGTTCCCAATCACTCGCGTATATAGCCCCCATTAAGGTGGTAACCGGTCCATTCATTCTAATCATGATATCAACCCATTCTCCAACATGCTTGTTTTGTTTAAAGAATCTAGGGTCAACAATATTCATACTTCCGGTATAGGATATATAATTATCTATAATGGCTACCTTACGGTGTTGACGCAAATCAAGTCGTCTAAACATAAATCTTAATAGATTAACTTGTAATGCCTCTATAATGATAATACCTGCATCACGCATTCTTTGACAGGCTTTCGATCTAATAAAATGTCTACTTCCTGCTGAATCAATCATTAATCGACAGGTAACGCCTCTTTGTGTAGCTTGTATTAGTGCTTGTTCAACATCATCCGCTTTACCGCCTTCATTCCAGATATAAAATACCATTTCTATATTGGAGTTTGCATTATTGATATCTTCAATAAGACGATTGAAAATGGTGTCGGTATCACTTAATAATTCAATATGATTGCCTTTTATACCGTCAAGTCCTGTTTGATGTTTACAAAGTTGAAAAATAGGCTTACTAACTTGACTGACTTTAGAGGTAAAAATATCAGGAAAAGCGCATAATTGCTTAATAAATTTGGTGATCGTTGGGCGCATTTTTTGCGCACGCTTAGCTCGCTGTTGCCCTAAGTGGGTCTCGCCTAATGCGAAGTAGAGAATAATGCCAATAATAGGTAATATATAAATGACCAACATCCATGCAATCACGTAAGTAGTTGGTCTTCTTTTGAAGACAATACGTAGCGTGGTCGACACAATAAGCAACCAGTAAACGAGAAAAATTAATGTACTTATTAATGCATGGAATGATGTAAATTGCATATTTATCAACTATAAGTTAAGTTTAATTTGCTAATAGGATCTTTGGTACAATCATAATTTTGAAATATTTCTGGCAAAGGTTTTGGATTATTGTGTTTATCTACAGAAACATAGGTAAAAGTAGCATCAGTGATACGAAAACGCTGTGTAGCAATTTCTGAATCGGTTACTTTTTTAATCCAAACTTCAATCTCGATGGTAATCGAGGTAGTGCCAGTTTTTATACAATGAGCATAACAGCATACTACATCGCCAACCATTGCCGGTTTGTGAAAAGTAATACTACTTGCATTAACTGTCACTACTCTTCTTTTGGCAATTTCTTTAGCTAAAATACCTCCAGCTAAGTCCATTTGCGACATGATCCATCCGCCAAAAATATGGCCATGTGGATTAGTGTCTGCCGGCATAGCTAAGGTTCGTAATACTAATTGTCCCTTAGGGATGTTGTCATTTTGTGTCATGTTGATAATACTCCTACCTATATAATTTTATCCGTTGTCAGTGGCCTTACTCATATTTCGGTAAATATAAATACCCGAGATCAAAGACATTATTAAAGATACAGCCGGTAAAATAAATACTTTAAAAATCCAGAAGAAGTCATCTGTTGCATAATATGTTGCAATTAAACTGAAAGTTCCACAGGCAATAAAAAATACAATCCATATTAGATTCAACTTATTCCAGACTGTTATATCAAGCTGTATCTCTTTACCTAACATTTTTTGTATAAGATTTTTCTTGAAAATAAACTGACTAACAGATAAAGCAGTAGCAAATAAAAAGTTAATAATGGTTACTTTCCATTTGATAATATTAGGTTCGCGAGTTAACAATGTCACGCCACCAAAAATCATTACCATCAGATAAGATATCAGCTCAACTTTGTCAATTTTTTTATACATAACAAGAATAATTAAAAAGGATATTGTTGAGGCAATCATTAATGCTTGGACGCCGACAAAAATATCGTAAATTGTTAAAAATATAAAAAATACGATAAGTGGGATAAAATTTAAAAGCTGCTTCATGTGATTATTAACCTGACAGATAAAAGTATGTATTATTCTCAATAAGTAAAAAAGCCTATAAAATAGGCTTATTTTTTAGTATGAAGTTCGGGATGAGCTTTACAGTTACCAGCTTTACAATGTCCGTAAAGATATAAGCTATGAAAAGTGAGGGTAACGCCATATTGTTCTGCAATTTCTTTTTGACGTTGATTAATTGTTTCATCTCGAAATTCAAACACTTCGCCACAATCTAAACAAATTAAATGATCGTGGTGTTTTTGTGAAGCAAGTTCGAAAACAGCTCTGCCACCTTCAAAATTGTGTCGAGTCACAATTCCGGCATCGTCAAATTGATTCAATACTCGATAAACCGTTGCAAGGCCAATTTCTTCACCCATATCAAGTAGTTTTTTATAAAGATCTTCTACAGTAATGTGTTGGCATGAAGGGTCTCGTAATAATTCTAAAATTTTTAATCGTGGTAAGGTAACCTTTAAGCCGGCACTTTTCAGTGCTGCATTATTATCTTTATCATGATTCGTCATATTACATTCCAGTTGAGTTGTTTAATAAAACATATTATAAAAATATGTACGGAAAATAAAATAAATCACTTTGATAGATCAAATATTCATTTCGGTTTTTACTTGTTTCACCCAATTATTAATGCGTTCTTCGGTTAATTCTGGTTGACGATCTTCATCAATGGCTAAACCAACAAAATGATTATCATCAACTAAACTTTTCGATGCTTCAAAGCTGTATCCTTCTGTTGACCAATGACCAACAATTTTTGCTCCTTTAGGTTCGATAATATCGCGAATCGTTCCCATCGCATCACAAAAATATTCAGCGTAATCTTCTTGATCGCCACAGCCAAAAATTGCTACAGTTTTACCATTAAAATCAATTTGTTCCAAATTAGGGAAAAAATCGTCCCAATCAGCTTGAGATTCGCCATAATACCAAGTTGGGATACCAAAAAATAAGCAGTCATATTTTTCGATATGTTCTTTTGTAGTTTTTGCAATATCGAAAAGATCTGCTTTATCTGTACCTAAAATATGTTGGATTTGTTTAGCTACATTCTCTGTATTACCTGTGTCACTACCAAAAAAGATTCCAACTTGTGTCATATTTTTACCTTTACTGTTTTTACAATATCAATATATTTTTGAGTATATCATTGTCGGTAGTTATCAGCAATAATTCTCAATTACTATAAACATAAGTAATTATTTACTACACAATCTTTACATCTTGAATTAAAATTAGCCACTATTTTTGGCAATCAAAGCTTTGGGATTTATTTATGAACTTGCATGAGTATCAATCAAAACACCTATTTAAACAGTATAATTTGCCAGTGCCCGAAGGTTATGTATGTAACTCTATTGATGAAATACAAGAAACCTTGGCTGAACTTTCCTCGCAAACAACGACCAGCGTTTGGGTTGCAAAATGCCAAGTTCATGCTGGGGGACGAGGTAAATCTGGTGGGGTCATTTGTACTAAGGATTTTAATGAAATAAAGCTTTTTGCTGAAAAATGGCTAGGCCAGTATTTAGTCACTTATCAAACAACATCTAAAGGTCAACCCGTTAATCAGATTTTAATTGAGAAGGCCTCCAATATAGCTAAAGAGCTTTATTTGGGTGCAGTAATTGATCGTAGTAGCAAACGCATTGTGGTGATGGCATCGACCGAAGGTGGCGTTGATATTGAAAAAGTTGCTGAAACTTCTCCGCATTTAATTCACAAGATATCGCTTGACCCATTAACAGGACCATGCGGTTATCAAGGTCGTGAACTCGCATTCAAGCTCGGTCTTAGCGGTAAACTCGTCAACCAATTTGCCAAATTATTTGTCAATTTTGCTAATCTTTTTATCAATAATGATGTTTCATTAGCTGAGGTAAATCCTTTAGTTATTACTGATTCACAAGAATTAATTTGTTTAGATGCTAAAGTTGTGTTAGATGATAATGCTATGTTCAGACATCCTGAATTAGCAATATTAAGAGATACTACCCAAGAAGATGAACGTGAATCAATTGCAGCTAAACAAGGTATTAGCTATGTTTCACTGGAAGGTAATATCGGTTGTATGGTTAATGGTGCCGGCCTGGCGATGGCAACAATGGATATGATCAAACTTTATGGTGGTGAGCCAGCGAACTTTTTAGATGTAGGCGGCGGCACAACGAAAGAGCGCGTAGCGGAAGCGTTCAAATTAATTTTATCAGATAAAAATGTCAAAGCCATTTTAGTCAATATTTTTGGTGGTATTGTTCGTTGTGATCTTATTGCTAATGGCATTATTGATGCAATTAAAGAGATAGGTTTGACCGTGCCTGTTGTTGTTCGTCTTGAAGGTAATAATGCTGAGCTAGCAAGAGAGATTTTGGCTAAAAGCGAATTGAATGTTATCACAGCAAAAGGTTTAGTCGATGCAGCCCAACAAATTGTTGCTGTTGCACAATAATAGGATGGGTGGAGAATAATTATTATGTCAATTTTGATTAATAAAGAAACAAAAGTGATTTGTCAGGGATTCACAGGCAGTCAAGGTACTTTCCATTGTGAGCAAGCAATTGCTTATGGAACAAAAATCGTTGGTGGCGTAACGCCAGGTAAAGGCGGTACCATGCATTTAGGCTTACCTGTGTTTAATACGGTTAAAGAAGCTGTTGCCGCAACAGGTGCAACAGCAACGGTGATTTATGTCCCTGCTGCATTTGGAAAAGATTCGATTTTAGAAGCAATTGATGCAGGTATCAAACTAATAGTATGTATTACAGAAGGTATTCCTACTTTAGATATGCTTATCGTGAAACAAAAATTAGTCGAAAATGATGTTGTTATGATAGGGCCTAACTGTCCTGGAATTATTGTTCCTGATGAGTGTAAAATCGGTATTATGCCTGGACATATTCATTTGGCAGGAAAAGTAGGTATTGTTTCTCGTTCAGGGACTTTGACTTATGAAGCGGTAAAACAGACTACCGATATCGGATTAGGCCAATCAGTTTGTGTTGGAATTGGCGGTGATGCTATCCCAGGTAGTGATTTTATCTCCATTCTAAAATTACTTCAGCAAGATCCTAAGACAGAGGCTATTGTTATGATAGGTGAAATTGGCGGTAGTGCTGAAGAAGAAGCCGCTAATTATATCAAACAAAATGTCACTAAGCCTGTTATCGCTTATATTGCTGGTGTTTCGGCACCTGCAGGTAAACGTATGGGCCATGCGGGAGCAATCATTTCAGGAAATAAAGGGACGGCTGCCGATAAAACTAAAGCATTACAAGCCGCAGGAATCATTGTCGTAAATAGTTTGGCGGAAATCGGTGAAACGGTAAAAAAACTTCTTTAGTTTCATTTTTTTGACATTCATCAAGTTTTATTTTTACAATAATATTGTAAAATACAATAAATAACGACAGAAAATTTGTGGGTATTTAAGGATAAAAGGGAGCACGTTATGTTTGATATTGTAGAATTATCAAGACTTCAGTTTGCACTCACCGCAATGTATCATTTTATTTTTGTTCCATTAACGCTAGGTATGGCGTTTATGCTTGCAATTATGGAAACAGTATATGTGGTTAGTGGCAAGCAAGTTTGGAAAGATATGACTAAATTCTGGGGTAAACTATTCGGTATTAATTTTGCCGTTGGTGTTGCTACCGGTTTAACAATGGAGTTCCAATTTGGAACTAACTGGTCTTATTACTCGCATTATGTTGGTGATATATTTGGTGCACCGCTTGCGATTGAAGGATTAATGGCATTTTTCTTAGAATCAACGATGGTTGGTTTATTCTTTTTTGGCTGGGATAGATTAAGTCGTGGTAAACATTTAATGGTTACCTGGTGTGTGGCTTTTGGTTCTAATTTCTCAGCACTTTGGATTTTAGTTGCTAATGGTTGGATGCAATTTCCAATCGGTTCAGACTTTAACCCAATTACCTCTCGTATGGAAATGGCCAGTTTCTTTGAATTAATTACTAATACTGTTGCACAATACAAGTTTGTTCATACTGTTGCAGCAGGATATTTAACCGGTGCAATCTTTGTTTTAAGTATTAGTTCGTATTATCTACTAAAAAAACGAGATTTGCCTTTTGCAAAACGTTCTTTCGCTGTAGCAGCTGTGTTTGGTTTTATTATGTCAATTGTTGTCGCAATCATGGGTGATGAGGCTGGTCATGAGTTGACAACTGTACAACCAGCAAAACTTGCGGCAATTGAAGGTGAATGGGAAACTCAACCTGCACCTGCATCATTTAATGTTATCGCGTTCCCGTCACAAGAGAAGAAAGAAAATTTATTTGCTCTTGAAATTCCTTATATAATGGGAATCATGACTACTCGTTCCTTCGATACCCAAGTTACTGGTTTAAGAGATATCTTAACTAATAATGAAACTCGAATTCGTAATGGTATTCTCGCTTATACGAATTTGGAAAAAATTCAGAAAGGTGATCAGGATCCTACAGTCTTAAAAGCCTTTGAAGATAATAAAGTTGATTTAGGTTATGGTTATTTAGTTAAACGTTATACTGATCGTGATAATTTAACAATTCCGGAAGCGACAGAACAACATATTAAAGCTGCGACCGAAGATTCAATTCCTACCGTATGGCCACTGTTCTGGGCATTTAGAGGTATGGTTGGTTTGGGCTTATTAATGATTTTAGGTACCGGACTTGCTGTATGGACAACCTATAAAGGCCGAATTGGTGAAAAACGTTGGTTATATCGTTTACTTTTATTATCTTTACCATTCCCTTGGTTAGCATGTGAATGTGGTTGGTTTGTTGCTGAATATGGTCGTCAACCATGGGCAATTCAAGATATTCTACCAACAGGTGTCGCTAATTCCTCGCTAACCGCAGGTGAGGTATTATTTACTATGGTGCTAATTTGTGGACTTTATACTCTGTTCTTGGTTGCTGAACTGTTCTTGATGTTTAAGTTTGCACGATTAGGGCCTAGTTCATTAGGTACTGGTAGCTACCATTATGAAAAAACACAATCAATATCGGAATAAGGCATAGGGAGTATATACAATGATTGATTACGAAATTGTACGCGTCATCTGGTGGGTGTTGATTAGTGTTGTTTTAATCGCTTTCGTTATCACTGATGGCTTCGATATGGGGGTAGGAATTTTATTACCTTTTATTGGCAAAACCGATACTGAACGACGAATCATGATAAATGCAATCGCACCACACTGGGATGGTAACCAAGTTTGGTTAATCACCGGTGGTGCAGGTATTTTTGCAGCATGGCCTACGGCTTATGCGGTATCTTTTTCAGGTTTTTATATTGCGATGGTTTTAGTGCTCTGTTCGCTATTCTTTAGACCAATTGGTTTTGATTACCGTAGTAAACTGGAAAATTCTAAATGGCGTAATATGTGGGACATAGCAATCTTTTTCGGTAGTTTTGTGCCAGCACTTGTTTTCGGCGTCGCATTTGGCAATTTATTAGAAGGTGTACCATTTAGATTTGATATTAGTAAACGTGCTTTTTATGATGGTTCATTCTTTGAATTATTGAATCCATTTGCAATATTAGCTGGTATTGTGAGTTTGATGTTAATCGTTGCTCATGGCGGTGCTTGGTTGCAAATGAAAACTTCAGGTGAACTTTACTTAAGAGCAAGAAAAGCAACGCAAATAGCAAGTTTGGTTATGCTAATTGCCTTTGTATTGGCTGGTGTTTGGGTTGCATTCGGTATTCATGGCTATGAAATTACAAGTGCTATAGATCATAATGGAGTATCAAATCCATTAGCTAAAACTGTATCAACAGATTCTTCATGGTTAAATAATTACATGAATTATCCTATTTTATGGGCGGTTCCAGCATTAGGCGTATTATTACCATTATTAACTATTTTCTTTTCTAGTGTGAATAAAAATGGCTTAGTGTTTTTATCTTCTTCACTAACTATTGCTTGTGTATTACTTACCTATGGAATTGCAACATTCCCATTCATTATGCCATCAAGCATTATGCCAAACGCTAGTTTGACTATTTGGGATGCAACTTCTAGTCAATTAACACTTAATATTATGTTTGGTGTTGTGGTAATCTTTTTACCAATTGTTCTTTTCTACACTATCTGGTCTTACATTAAAATGTTTGGGCGTTTAGATAAAAACCATATAGAAAATAATAAACATTCACTTTATTAAGGATTAATTATGTATTACGTTTTATGGTTCATTGGAATAATTGCAGCTTGTATGTTAGCTGTTGTTACTGGACTTTTTGTTGAAAATTCTAGTAATGAAAAAGAAACTAACAATAAATAATATAATAAAATAAAAAATATAAAGGTGGCAAATTGTCACCTTTTTACTTATAAGTCTGAACGATATATAAATAATTCACAAATGATAATTGTTTTCATTTAACTATTTTTATATCATAGTGCAGCGAATTTCATATTCAGATATAATATGGTTAATTTTTTAGGCTAAATTAAATCGAATAATATGAAACAATTCAATTGGAATGCAAGAGTCTATTATGAAGACACAGATGCTGGTGGGGTAGTTTATCATGCTCGGTATCTTGCTTTTTTTGAGCGAGCTAGAACAGAAATGCTTAGGCAACTGGATATTAGTCAACAAAAGTTGCTGCAAGAAGGTATTGCTTTTGTTGTTAAAAAGATGGATATTAGCTACGACTTTCCAGCACGTTTAGATGATATGTTATCTATCAGCACTAAGATTGAACAAATTCGTAAGGCGTCTATTATTTTTAAACAGACAATTTTAAACCAGAATAAGCAAATTATCAGCAGTGCTGATGTGGTGATTGCTTGTGTCAATATGACTAAAATGAAGCCTTGTGCGCTTCCAAAGTCATTATTTTTGGAGTTAATTTAAGTGAATATTATTGATCTATTTTTACAGGCAGGACTTTTAGTACAAGGCGTTATGCTATTGTTACTCATGTTTTCTGTTATGTCTTGGGCTTTTATTTTTCAACGTAGTAGCGTTTTAAGCAAGGCTAAAAAACAAGTTGAGCAATTTGACAATAGTTTTTGGGCGGCTGATGACTTAAATGTGCTCTTTGATAAAGCAAAATTCAATAAAGAAGAGATCTGTGGTACAGAACATATTTTCTATTCGGGATTTAAAGAGTTTTCTCGTTTATATCAAATTAATCCAAATATGCCAGAAGCAGCGTTAGATGGCGCATCTCGTTCAATGCGTTTAGCGATGAATCGTGAATTAGATAATTTAGAATTGCATATACCTTTTTTAGGTACTGTAGGGTCAATTAGCCCATATATTGGTTTATTTGGTACTGTTTGGGGAATTATGCATGCTTTTATTTCACTTGGCGAGGTCAAGCAAGCAACATTGCAAATGGTTGCTCCCGGTATTGCTGAAGCGTTAATTGCGACCGCTATTGGTTTATTTGCCGCGATTCCTGCTGTTTTAGCTTATAACCGATTATCATTGCGTGTAAGTCGAATGGAACAAAGTTATTTGAATTTTATTGATGAGTTTTCATCAATTTTACAACGTCAAGCAGTAGCTGTTAGGAAATAATTATGAGCAGACGTTCACGTTATTCAACCAAATCAGAGATCAATATTGTACCTTTGTTAGATGTATTATTAGTATTGGTGTTGATTTTTATGGCTACAGCCCCAATAATAAGCCAAAGTGTTGAAGTTGATCTTCCAGAAGCAACAGAATCAAAAACTGTTTCGCCTTCTGATAATAAACCTATAATTATCGAAGTATCTGGGGTAGGGGTGTATGCAATTATTATAGATCAGAATCGACAATCGAATATTCCTCAAGAGCAAATTGTTGCGGAAGTTAAGCAGCAAATGTCGCTTAATGATAAAGCTGTTTTTTTAGTTGGTGGTGCGAAACAAGTTCCTTATGAAGAGATTATAAAGGCTTTAAATTTGCTTCAATCAGCAGGTGTCAAATCTGTTGGTTTGATGACTCAACCAATTTAACTTAATAATTATTAAATATAAAAATGTCAGCAATGTCTAGTAAGTTAAACTCAAAATTAAATTTACCGGTTATCATTTCCATTCTTTTACATGGCATATTAATTATTGCCTTGGGATATAAGTTTGTAAGTGATACTGGTGAAAACTATGGTACTATCAATGGTAATTCGATTGATGCTATCATGATTGATCCATCGGTTATGACCGAACAATATCAAAGACAATTGCAGACTAAAACTAATCAACAAAAAGCAGATCAAAAGAGTCAAGAACTTTTAGATAAACAAATAAAAGAACTCACTGAAAAAGCGGAAGCAGAGAAAGCAGCTGCAGAAAAAGCTGCCGCAGAAAAGGCAACTGCAGAGAAAGCCGCCGCTGAAAAGGCAGCTGCAGAGAAAGCTGCCGCTGAAAAAGCCGCTGCAGAAAAGGCAGCAGCAGAGAAAGCCGCCGCTGAAAAGGCAGCAGCAGAAAAAGTCGCTGCTGAGAAAGCTGCTGCTGAAAAAGCCGCAGCAGAAAAAGCCGCCGCTGAAAAGGCCGCAGCAGAAAAAGCTGCCGCTGAAAAGGCAGCTGCAGAGAAAGCTGCCGCTGAAAAGGCCGCAGCAGAAAAAGCAGCAGCAGAGAAAGCTGCCGCTGAAAAAGCAGCAGCAGAAAAAGCTGCTGCCGAAAAAAAAGCCAAACAGAAGGCTGAGCAAGCTAAAAAAGATAAAGCTCTCAACGATCTTTTAGGTGGGCTTACCTCAGGAACACCAAGTTCTGGAGGAGCTGCCAGTCGTAAAGGTGTATCCGATGGTGAGCTAGATAAATATAAATCGTTAGTACAAAATGCAATAAGTAATAAATTTATTAACCCACCAAATGTTTATCGTGGCAAAACTTGTGAATTACGAATTCAGATAGCACCTGATGGACTATTGCTTAATGTCACTTCAAAAGGTGGTGATGCTGATCTATGTAGAGAAGCGCTTGCTGCAACTAAATTAGCGGTTATACCAAAACCAGCAAGTAGTTTTTATAATGAAGTAAAAACCATGAATATCGAATTTCAACCAAAGTAAATAATTTAATAGTTATTTGATTTTTAAAATTTATTTATGTTATGTCATTTATTGATGAATAAATATTCCGCATCTTGATAATCTGATATTGAAAATTTACTAATCACCCCAATATATTCTCTATTCATTCCGAATTAAGTTTTTATGTAAAAGAAGGAGCAGAATATGACAACAATTGTCAGTGTTCGTCGTGAAGGTCAAGTCGTTATTGGTGGCGATGGACAAGTTACATTAGGTGAGCGCATTATTATGAAAGGTAATGCTCGTAAAGTTCGCCGATTGTACAACAACAAAGTGATTGCAGGATTTGCTGGAGGTACTGCTGATGCTTTTACGCTATTTGAATTATTTGAGAGAAAGCTAGAAATGCATCAAGGTCATTTAACTAAGGCTGCTGTAGAGCTAGCTAAAGATTGGCGGACAGATAGAATGCTTCGTAAATTAGAAGCACTACTTGCCGTTGCAGATGAAAGCGCATCGTTGATTATCACCGGTACTGGAGATGTAATTCAACCAGAAGATGATTTGATAGCGATTGGATCTGGTGGACCTTATGCTCAAGCAGCTGCAAGAGCCTTATTGGATAATACCTCATTATCTGCACATGATATTGTGCAAAAATCTCTATCAATAGCGGGTGATATTTGTGTTTACACAAATAACTTCCAAACTATTGAAGAGCTTAATTACTAATTAATCTGATTTAAGAGAAATACTACTATGTCTGAAATGACTCCTCGCGAAATTGTAAGCGAACTAAACCAACATATTATTGGACAAGATAAAGCAAAACGTTCTGTTGCCATTGCTTTACGTAATCGCTGGCGTCGTATGCAACTTGATGAAGCATTACGTCATGAAGTTACGCCAAAAAATATTCTTATGATCGGCCCTACAGGGGTAGGTAAAACTGAAATTGCTAGACGATTAGCTAAATTAGCTCATGCACCTTTTATTAAAGTAGAAGCTACCAAATTTACTGAAGTTGGTTATGTCGGTAAAGAAGTTGACTCGATTATTCGAGATCTTACTGACTCTGCTGTGAAAATGATTCGCCAAGAAGCTATCGAAAAAAATCGTAATCGAGCTGAAGAACTAGCTGAAGAGCGTATTTTAGATGTGCTTGTTCCACCAGCTAAAGATGGTTGGGGGCAAGTTGAAAATAATAATGATTCAACAGCTAGACAAGCATTTAGAAAAAAATTACGTGAAGGTGCACTTGACGATAAAGAAATTGAAATTGAAGTAGCTGGCGTCAATATTGGTGTTGAAATTATGGCTCCTCCAGGTATGGAAGAGATGACTAACCAACTACAGTCGATGTTCCAAAATTTAGGTGGTCAAAAAACTAAAGCGCGTAAAATGAAGATCAAAGATGCCTTCAAACAGCTAATAGAAGATGAGGCTGCGAAGTTGGTTAATCCTGATGATCTTAAACACGAAGCCATTGAAGCTGTTGAGCAAAATGGAATTGTATTTATCGATGAGATCGATAAAGTGTGTAAACGAGGTAATTCATCTGGACCGGATGTTTCTCGTGAAGGTGTGCAACGCGATTTACTACCACTTGTTGAAGGTTGTACCGTTTCAACTAAACATGGTTCAGTAAAAACTGATCATATTTTGTTTATTGCATCGGGCGCGTTCCAAACTGCTAATCCGTCAGATTTAATTCCTGAGTTGCAAGGACGTTTACCAATTCGAGTTGAATTACAAGCGTTAACTAGCGAAGATTTTGAAAGAATTCTAACTGAACCAAATGCATCATTGACAGTCCAATATAAAGCATTAATGGCAACTGAAGGCGTTAATATTGACTTTACACCGGATGGCATTCGTAAAATTGCTGAATCTGCTTGGCAAGTTAATGAACAAAATGAAAATATTGGTGCTCGTCGTTTGCATACAGTGCTTGAACGTTTAATGGAAGATGTCTCTTTCGAGGCCAGTGAATTGGGTGGTCAAACTATCACAATTGATGCTAAATATGTTAGTGATCATCTAGATAAGCTTGTTGCAGATGAAGATTTGAGCAAGTTCATTTTATAATAAAAGATGTTGTTAAATTAAAAGGTGAGTTAGATAACTCACCTTTTTTATCTTTATTATTTAGTTAATGAGAAATTTATTTCTTTAGTAATCCGCCTAATATATCGACTGCTTTAGACTTTAATTTGTCTTTGTCTTTGTCTTTGTCTTTATCCTTGCCATTGCGATTTTCTAATTTATCACGTAGTTTATCTAAACGCTGTTGTAATTTATCACTAAACACATCGGACAGTATTTGAGCTATATCTAACTGATAGCGTAAATTAGAAAACTGACCATATATACGTAGTGGTATAGTCACTTTCTGTAATTTGGCAATGGTGTCGCTTTTACTATTCCAACCACCAAGCAACTTGATATTTAAATTAACATCCAAATCATGATTAAGCATTCCCACTTTGCCTGAACCACTTATTATATCTAAGGTTTCTGAATTGGCATTGAGCGAATTAAGTTCTATATTACCTTGATTTAAATAAGCATTGGTGTTGATTTTATGAAACTCAGTATATTTCTTTTGATTACCCGATTTGTCATTGCCGTTGCCATATTTTGCAGCTGCACTTTCGATAATATTTTGAATATTAATGTTATTCAATTTAGCATTGGTAATGACAATATTCGCATTACCTTTGAGACTTTCTAATAATTTATTTGTTGTTAAGCTATTGGTTTCTAATATCCCTGAAGCATTAAATATACCATCTAGATCATACGCCATATCCATTTGTGTAAAAAATGAATTTAAATTAATATTGTTAATTTTGGTATTAAGTTTAATCTGCGGTGTTTTCTGTTTGCCGTTAGCAGTGCCAGTTGCGGTTATATGTCCGTTAGCAAAATCAAAATTTAAATCTTTAAATGTCGCTATTCCATCCTGATTATCAACGTTTAGTTTAACATTGTTCATGATAATTTTATTTGCTTTAATTTCCTTGATATTTATCGTTGTTTTGCTATCAAATGCATTAAGAATACTTAATTGATTATTATCTTTGGCAACACTAGAAACAACAGGTGAAGTTTGTTGTACGGGAATGTCTTTATTTGATTTTGCATTTTGTTGTAAAAAAGGCGTTAAATCTAATTTTTCTGAACTCAATTGTAAATCGACGTATGGTTTATTATCAAAACGAGTATTGATTTTACTGGTAAAATTATTGTCATTAACGGAAAAAACTAAGTTTTGGCTATTTAATTGCTTAGGGCTTTGTTGATAATTAAATACACCAGTTGCACTTCCTTTGAGTGCTTTGTTTGAACTCGCAATGCCGTTATAGCTGTAATCTAACTTTTTAAGGTCGATAATAGCTTTTTCTGGGAATTGAGTTAAATCGACATTGGCATTAACCGAATAAAATAGATCTTGCTGATTTTTATCAATATTTCCTTTTAATTCGATTGAAAGATTCTTATCGTTTTTTTGTTCTAATAACAAATTGATATTTCTGAAATTTATCAAATCATTATTATATTGTAATGCCACCGTACTATCGGCTATTTCAAATTTATTTAAGCTGAATTTCCAATTAGATACATTCTTTTTATTTTCAGATATATCTGTGTTTGGTTGCGATGAAGGAGTTAGAGTTTGGGTATATTTTTTAGCATTATCACCTTTACTTTCGTCAGTAATATTGATTAATGCTGATTTGATAAATACATTTTTAATCGCTAAATTTTTTGAAAAAAGAGGTAGAAGTTCAACATCAAGTCGCATATTGTCAGCAGTTAATAGCGGTTTTGTTGCACCGGTATCAGATAATTTAACTGCATCAGTTAAGATGCTGACCTGAGGCCAGATATGCCAGCGTAAATCACCTTCGATAGTTAATTCATAACCGGTTTTATCTTTTACTGTTTGAGATATATATCCGCGAAAATGATTTGGATCAACAAACACAATAAGGGAAACAATGCTGATAACAATAACCAAAATTAAGATAAATAGAATAACCAGTATTTTTTTTATCATATGAATGTTCCTATATTAAGGTTATGAATGTTATTAATCTTTATCAATACGACTGGCAACAGCGCCATGTTGGTCTTTATATTTAGCATCTTGTCTTCGATTATATGGCCGTGCGGCTGGGCCACTAAGGGTTTCAAAACTTAGTGCACCAATGGTCATGCCTGGTCTTAGTGCTACTGGGATTTTTCCAGAATTGTAAAATTCTAAAACGATCTGTCCATGCCAGCCTGGATCAATGCGATGGGCAGTAACGTGAACCATAAGTCCTAGACGCGCTAACGATGAACGCCCATCTAACCAACCAACTAAATCATCAGGGATGGTTACCGATTCAAGCGTTACGGCTAAAGCTAACTCGCCAGGATGTAAATAGAAAGCATCACCTTCAGATAGTATCATCTCTTCGCTCATGACACGCTCTAAAACAGCAGAAACTTCTTCTTTTGGACCACTTAAATCAATATAGGGGGTAGTATGTTCTTTAAAAGTACGAAATTGATTACCAAGTCGAACGTCAACAGTTGCACCATTAATACAACTTAGTTCTGGTTGTGGCGTGATTTTTAATTTACCACTATCTAAATATGCTTCAATATCACGGTCACATAATCTCATAAGTTATCCTTAATTCTGCTTTTTAACGTATTCTAGCAGGTTCTTTTGTTGACGTCGATGTTGGTAAATTAAGGTTTGATAACCCAAGCTCGGCCAAAATGATTATAGTAACCAGCTTGTTTACCAGCTTTATCACCAATGCCTAAATAAAGATCAAAATGATGGCCTTTAATTGCACCACCAACATCAAGAGCCACCATCAATCGTACTTCTCGTCTACCACGATACTGACCATCATTATCAAGAAGTGGTACATCCACTAATACGACAGAACCTGTTGGTACTAATAATTTATCTGATGCTACAGAAGCATTAGCAATTAAAGGTACTGCTGCAGATCCTTTTACTTCAGCATTATATTGTGGTTTAAAAAAGACAAATGATCGGTTTTGAATCAATAGCGTTTTAAGTTGTTTTTCACTTTTATTTTTAGCCCAATTTTTAATTGCTTGAATGGACATATCTTCCTTGGCTATTTCTCCCTGCTCAACTAATAAACGCCCGATACTTGAGTAACCGTGACCATTTTTACCACCATAACAGAAGAAAACTAATGGTGTGCCATCTTCAAAATCAATATAGGCACTTCCTTGTACTTCCATTATAAAGTTATCCATTAATGAATTACTGTAAGCAATTTCGAGCCCTTTACCGGTTAATGCTCCATTATAGATTTGTTCACGACTTGGTAAGCGACCTTTGGACTTAGCTGGCATTCTATAAATTGGATATTTAAATTCACCGGTTGGTTGGTGTCTAGCTTTGATTACCGGAGTATAATAACCAGTTAAATGAACATTGCCATATCCATCTTTACCTGCCATTTCATAGCTTTTTAGCCCTACTTTATGGAATTCTGCTGAACCTAGCGAGCGATTAATCCAAGCGTCAACAGCTTTATAAATATGTTCATTTCTCTGATACAGCGAAGGTGATGTTGTTCTTAATTTTTCAACTTGAATAGTATAATCAGAAATATTGACTGGAACGGCTAACTGCGGATGGCTGATATTGAAATCATTGGCTAGTTTTCCATCTCTAAATTGCTTACTTTTTGCATTTGAATCACTTTGACACCCAGTCAATAATGATAGAATTAATAAAATAGATAATATGAAAATATTAGATTTACAGTTGTTTTCTTTCATTTTGAATAATTTATTGTAGTTAGTTATATGATATAGTTGGTTATGCTACACAATTATATTATAAGAGACTATCAATAATTATTAGAATGTCATAAAAAGTTTTGATAACGATTCAGCTTGCGATTTGAGGCTATTAACTTTATAGTCATCTATTCCACATAAAAATAGAAAATTGTAAAAACGATAGGTAATCAATAAGATGAACACTACGTCTTCAAATCAAGATCTTAAGCGAAATCTCTCCAGCCGACACATTCAATTAATAGCAATTAGTGGTGCAATTGGTACGGGTTTATTTATGGGCTCAGGAAAGACGATTAGTCTTGCTGGACCATCTATTATTTTTGTCTACATGATTATTGGGTTTGTTTTATTTTTTGTTATGCGAGCAATGGGCGAAATTTTATTGTCCAATTTGAATTATAAATCTTTCAGTGATTTTGCTAACGATTTATTAGGTCCGTGGGCAGGTTTTTTTACTGGTTGGACCTATTGGTTTTGTTGGGTTATTACTGGAATTGCTGATGTTGTGGCTATCGCAGGATATGCACAGCATTGGTTTCCTGAGCTACAAGCGTGGATCCCGATGCTACTTACTGTCATCGTTCTATTAACCTTGAATTTGTTGACGGTAAAAATGTTTGGTGAAACTGAGTTTTGGTTTTCGATGATTAAAATTGTCGCTATTTTAGCTTTAATTGCTATTGGACTTGTTTTAGTTGTTACCGCCTATCATTCGGAACAAACTAATACTACTGCTGCATTTTCTAATCTTTGGCAATATGGTGGTTTCTTCCCTCATGGTACTATGGGTTTTTTTGCAGGTTTCCAAATTGCAATTTTTGCTTTTGTCGGGATTGAGTTAGTTGGAACGACGGCAGCTGAAACCCTCGATCCGAATAAAAATTTACCTCGAGCGATCAATTCCGTGCCAGCCCGTATTATTTTCTTCTATGTCTTTGCGTTGATTATCATTATGAGCGTAACGCCTTGGCAATTTATTTCACCAAATAAAAGTCCATTTGTTGAGTTGTTTACATTAATTGGCTTACCTGCTGCAGCCAGTGTTATTAACTTTGTGGTACTTACTTCAGCTGCCTCTTCTGCTAATAGTGGTATTTATTCAACCAGTCGAATGTTATTTGGCCTTGCTAAAAAGCAGGATGCACCTGAACCATTTGGTAAATTATCAAGACGTTCTGTTCCTGCTAATGGCTTGCTATTTTCATGTACTTGCTTGTTTGGTGGGGTAGTACTGATTTATTTAGTACCTAATGTTATGGAAGCATTTACCATTGTAACGACTATTTCTGCAATATTATTTATGTTTATTTGGTCGATGATTTTAATTTCTTATATTGCCTATCGTCGTAAAAAAGCTAAATTACATCTAGAATCACAATTTAAGATGCCGGGTGGCGTTTTAATGTGTTTTATTTGCCTTGCTTTTTTTGCTTTTGTGATTGTGTTATTAACTTTTGAAACAGATACTTGCCAAGCACTTATGGCAACACCTATTTGGTTTGTTCTTTTAGGTATTAGTTACTATATTCGATCATTAAAACGGGTATAACTTTTAATTCTTAGTCGGCAGGTTGCCTGCCGATTATCTCCTCATATCTTATTTTTTTGTTTGGTTAGGCCAAATAACACTCGCAATAATACCTAACAATAATATACCTAATACCACATAAAGACTGGTGGTTGGGCTAATACTAATTCCATAACCAAATAGATGTTCAGTTGCATTTAAAGCAAGTTTTGCGGCAATAAAAAATAATAGGCAAATTACTGCTTTACCTAAATGAACAAGATATTGTTGCATTGCCTCTAAAACAAAATACATGGTTCGTAAGCCTAAAATAGCGAATATCATTGCACTATATACAATTAATGGCTCTTGGCTAACCGCAATTACTGCAGGGACCGAATCAAATGCAAACATAACATCACTTAACTCAATCACAACGATACATAAGAAGAGTGGTGTTGCATATAATGCACTTTTGGGCATTTTGCTGGTCAGTTCACTATTCTCTGGTTTGGCTAGTTCTATGTTGAGTTGTTTTTGCGTTAATAAGAAATGGTGCCCGACTATTTTAGGGTAGGAAGGAAAAATACGTTTAGCAATACGATAAGCAAAATGTTCTGAATAATCTTTTATCTCATCATCATTGCCTTGGTTTTTTAGCATCATCAATCCAGTTAAGGCAACCACGACAGAGAAAACCAGCTCCATCCAAGGCCCTAAGGATAATAGACCAGTACCAATAATGACAAAAACAGCTCGGAAGATGATTGCACCAATTACTCCCCAATAAAGTAACCGATGTCGATAATTGTTGGGGATAGCAAACCAAGAAAACAGTGCCATAATAACAAATAAATTATCAACAGAGAGTGCTTTTTCAAGTACATAACCAGTAATAAACAGGCTAGCTATTTCACTACCGTGATGTATATACAGATACAGCGCAAATCCTAACGCCACGAAAATCCAAAATAAAGACCACATAACTGCACTAGTTAAGCTAATGGGCTTATCATTATGATGAGCGTATAAATCAATTATAATCGCAGCTAAAGCCAAAACGATAAACATCAGCACGGTTTCAATGGGAAAGCCTAATGAATGTTGAATCATAGCTATGTTACCTATATTAAGTTATTTTTTTGAAATAAATAGAAAAATATTATGAGTATTGATATTTGGAACATATTTTTAAAAGTGATTGAGTATATATTGATAGGCCAAGCAAAAAAAGATATATTTATCATCTTTACTTAACTATCATTATTCAATACTCATGTGAGCATACGTTCATGACTAATATAAAGGTATCTTTTTTCTTCATTGTTACTTTTTTTTCATGTTTATTACCAGCACAGTCAGTGGAACCATATATCTCATCCTTACCTAAAGGAAGTGATTTATCCATTTTAGTGCAAACTGTTGAGGGAAAACCTAAAACTTTAGCAAAATACAAAAGTGATCAATTTAAACAACCTGCTAGTACGCAAAAAGTAATAACGGCATTAGCTGCACAACTTGAACTTGGCGATAATTTTCGGTTTATTACTGGTATGTATACCAATGGTTCTCTAAATAATAAACAGCTTAGTGGTGATCTTATTATCAAGTTGAGTGGGGATCCAACTTTTAATCGTGCTAGGTTAAAGAATATGATTACCGCTTTACGTCAAAAAGGCGTAGAAAAGATCTCAGGTAATGTTATTTTAGATACTTCTATTTTTGCTAGTCATGATAAAGCAGAAGGTTGGTCATGGAATAATTTAACTGCTTGTTATAATGCCCCTGCATCGGCAGCAACAATTGATGATAACTGCTTTGTTGCAACCATTACTCCAGGTAAAACTGGTTCCAAAGCTTCGATATCAGTATCACCTAATATACCGGTTATGGTTACAGGTGATGTCAGAACAATTGCTGCCAATAGCAAAGATTTAAATGATAGATATTGTGAACTTGATGTTAGTGCTGATAAAAATCGTTACCATTTATCTGGTTGTATCGCGTCGAATGCTGATAAAACACCATTAAAGTTTGCGGTAATTGATCCAACCGAATATTTTTCAACAATTTTAAAAAATGAACTAAAACAACAAAAGATTACTTTTAATGGTCGAGTTGTTGAAAGAAAACAAAAAGCAGCAGGTGGGTTAACATTACTGACTTCAAGCCAATCAGCGCCACTTTCAGAGTTATTAACCGTCATGCTCAAAAAATCAAATAATTTATATGCTGATACTATTTTTAGAACCTTAGGTGCGCATTATTATAATGTGTCTGGAACTTGGCGTAATGGTGGTGATGCGGTAAAACAAATTTTACGTAAAAAAGCCGGAATTGATTTAGAAAATTTAGTTATTGCCGATGGTTCTGGTTTATCACGTCTAAACTTGGTTAGTGCGAATAAATTAATGGAGATTTTGCAATATATTTCTGTACATAATAATCAATTAGCTTTTATTGAAAAATTACCGATTGCTGGCGTAGATGGAACGTTACAAAATCGTAAAAGTTTTAATCAAGCTCCATTTAAAGAAGCAGTTATGGCTAAAACGGGTTATATTCAAGGTAGCTATAATTTAGCTGGGTTTATTCAAAAATCAGATGGTCGTTATATTGCCTTTGTTCAGTTATTATCCGGCTATCGAGCTGATAGTCAAGGTGAGCCCAAAAATGGTGCAATTATGCGATTTGAATCTGAATTTTATAAAAACTTTATTAATTAATATATAGAATTAGTATAAGGGCGATGTTTAATCGCCCTTATATTTTTAGTTAGAAATTATCCGCTAGGAAGCCACCACTTTGATGTTTCCAAAGTTGTGCATAAAGACCATTTTTACTGAGTAATTCTTGATGTGTTCCTTGTTCAATGATTTTACCTTGATCTAACACGATTAATCGATCCATTGCTGCGATCGTTGATAAGCGATGGGCAATAGCAATAACCGTTTTACCTTCCATTAAGGTATATAAACTTTCTTGGATGGCTTGTTCAATTTCAGAATCCAGTGCACTTGTAGCTTCATCTAATAACAGTATTGGTGCATTTTTTAAAATAACACGAGCAATAGCAATCCGTTGACGTTGTCCGCCAGATAATTTAATTCCTCGTTCACCAACAAAAGCATCGTAGCCAGTTCTACCATTAGCATCAACTAAACCTTCAATAAAACTGTCAGCATGGGCTTTTTGGGCAGCGATTATCATCTCTTGTTCAGTAGCATGATTATTTCCGTATAGTAAATTGTCTCTTACTGAACGATGTAACAGAGACGTATCTTGGGTTACCATACCAATTTGAGCACGTAAACTCTCTTGATTTACTTTAGTAATATCCTGACCATCAATGGTGATCTCACCATGTTGTAAATCATAAAATCGCAACAATAAATTGATTAATGTTGATTTGCCAGCTCCAGATCTGCCAACTAAACCAATTTTTTCCCCAGGTTTGATGGTTAAATTTAAATTCTCAATAATTGCATTATTTAGTTTTTCATCGTAACTGAAATCTATCTGTTTAAATTCAATTTTACCTTCAGTTACTTTAAGTGTAGGTGCATTTGGTTGATCAACAACCGTTTTCGCTGCAGAAAATGTATTAATACCATCTTTAACTACGCCAATGTTTTCAAATAATGAAGCCATTTCCCACATAATCCAATGTGAAAATCCATTTAATCTTAGCGCTACTGCGGTTGTGGTTGCAATTGCACCGACACCAACGAAATCATTGCTCCATAACCATAATGATAAGCCGGTAGTGCCCAGTACTAGGAAAATAGACAATAAATGATTAACAATTTCAAAGCTACTGACTAAACGCATTTGCTTATTAACTGTAACCATAAATTCATCCATCGATTCTTGTGCATATTTTGCCTCATTACCTGCATGAGAAAACAGTTTTACCGTCATGATATTTGTGTAAGCATCTGTTACACGGCCAGTCATGGTTGAACGCGCATCTGCTTGCATACTTGCTACTTTACTTAATCGTGGAATGAAGTAATACATAGCAATGCCATAAAAAAAACACCAGACTATAAATGGAACTAATAACCAAAGATCTAATTGACCTATGATTGTTGCCATGGTGATAAATGAAATTAGAACATAAATAAAGATATCAGCGACTAAAAAGCAAGTATCTCTTACAGCAAGTGCAGTTTGCATGACTTTTGCTGATATTCTACCGGCGAATTCATCTTGAAAAAAACGCATGCTTTGATTTAGTACTAATCTGTGCAAATTCCAACGTAAACGCATTGGAAAATTTCCAGCTAAGCATTGATGCTTAATGATGGTTTGTAAGGCAATAATAATCGTGCTAGCTAATATAATGATGGCAAATACGATTAAAGTTGTTTTTTCTTGTTGCCAAAATTGATTTGGTGATGCAGCAGCAAGCCAATCAACAACTTTACCAAGTGCTGCATATAAAAATGCCTCAAATGCACCAGCTAGTGCACTCAATATTATTAATAGTAATAAGAAACAGCGAGTTCCTTGAGTGGATTGCCAAATAAAGCTAAAAAAATCTTTAGCCATTGGTTGTGGTTCATCTTTGGGGTAAGGTGATACCAATTTTTCAAAAAATCGATACATAGTTGACCTAATTAGTTAAAAGGTTATTCACTGATAATTTATCAATGATATAAAAAGTGAGGTTTGTGTTGCTAAATACTTATTGCTGTAGTTGCAAACATAAATCTGAAATTAGTAAATTAAAATCACTTGAATATATACCTATTAAACTGATGTTATGTGTTATGAAAAACGTAACGTTTTGAGGAAAGGGGTTTTTATACTTTCCTCATGTAATAAATTATATCTTGAAAAATTTTAGATTACTAATAATTGTCTTAAAAGACATCTTTGATAACTTGCACTACTCGGCCGACAATGTTGTATTTTTCAAAATGAGCTTTAGGTACTTCAATTGTTGGGTATTGATCATTATTACAGATTAATATCCAATTACCGAGAGTTAAGCGTATTTTTCTTAATAATGTAAAATTTTCATATTCTAATAAATAAATAGCACCATCAATAATTTCGTTTACATCGGTATTAATAATTAAGCCGTTATTATTTTCGATATCAGGCGCCATTAAATCACCTTTAGCCCAGTAAAGAATTAATTTTTTAATATCTAAACCGCGATGAGATGCCCAACCTTCAATTACAGGATAATTCATCACAGGAGGAGTTTCGCGAACATAACGTTGGTTTTGTGCTTCTTCTTTAGTTGGTAACTGTTTTTTATAAACGGGAATACGATAGATATTTTCATTATAGACTTCATCATCATCTTTAGGATTTAAAATTTCTAGCTTATAACCTGTTGCTAACCAGTTAAATGATACGTTACATTTCTCGGCAATCACTTCTAAACGGGTCAATGATGGATAAGTTTTTCCTGACAAATAATCACGAATTACTGTTTCTGACATATCACATTTTTTTGCAAAAGCGGATACAGATAGACCTTGCATTGAAGTATGGAGTCTGTCTTTAAAAGTTTTGACATTTTTATTTTTAATCATATTTATTTTTGTCTCGTTTTTATTTATTCATCCGATTTATGATTATATTGTATTTTTTATGAGTTTTATATAAGTGATTAAATGAATATTCTTAACATTATAGTTTTTAAATATGAATATTCTTTAAAGTTCGTTTTATATTTTGTTATTTTATTGAATCTTCATATAAAAACAAACATTTTTTGTTTTTTTAATAAATTTATTTCGTTGTTTTTTTTGTTGTGTTTCTTTGTTTTTCCGCGAGGTCGTTTTCCGATTTATGGGCTAAAAAAGGCTTTTTTTAGTGAGTAAGTATTGAATAAATATGCTTAAATTACATTTGTGTCATTTTCTGTTTGTTTTGTTAATATTTTATTAACGCTATTTATTATTCGTGTAAATTTGATTATTTTCGCTAAAATCCAAATAAAAACGTTGACTGAGGCGAAAAAAAATGGATAATAAGCTGCGTAAGGATTTTTCATTGTTTTCTTTCCTTATATTCCTTATATTTCATGTTGGCCTGCATAATTTTTATGCAGGTCTTTTTTTTATTTAAAATTAACTTGTCATGAAATCCCAGTTTAAAAAGAGTATAATTAATTCCATTATTTAAAATCTATTTGCTGAGTAACAGAGTCCAAATAGAGATATATCTTTAAAAGAGGTTTTAATTATGTCATTTAGCATCCCACATCTTTTGGTCTTTCTAGCTGTAGTTGTGTTAATTTTTGGAACCAAAAAATTACGCAATTTAGGTTCTGATCTTGGCTCAGCATTAAAAGGTTTCAAAAAAGCAATGAATGATGATGAAGTTGAAACCAAAAATGATAATAAGCTTGATAAGCAATAACAAAATATTGATATGAAAACGCAATTCGATGTCGCCATTGTTGGTGGTGGATTAGTCGGTTTGGCTACAGCCTGTGCATTAAGCAGATACGATTTAACGGTAGCCATTATTGATACTAAAGTTGATGAATGGCAAGATTTTAATGTTGATGACATAGGTATAAGAGCATCGGCAATAAATGGTGCTAGTCAGCGATATTTTTCTCAAATTGGTATTTGGCATGATCTTTGTGCTAGCAATAGAGTTCATTCTTTTAGTGAAATTGGTGTTTGGGAAAAGAATGGTTTAGCTCATCTTTCGGCTTATGCTGAAGATTATGGTTATGAAAATCTTGGCTATATTATAGAAAATAATCTCATCGCTTACCATTTGTATCAACTTGCGGCAGCAACAGATAATATTACTATTTTCAATCAGGTGGCTATAGATAATAATTATACTGATGATTATGCCTTTTTGACCTTAGCAGATAATACGACTTTACAAGCTAAATTAATTATTGGTGCTGATGGTGCTCATTCTTGGTTACGTAGATATGAAAAAATATCAGTATTTGAGCGTAATTATCTTCACCACGCAGTGATTACTACTGTTGAAACACAATACCCTCATCAAGCATGCGCCAGACAGATTTTTTACCCGAATGGTATTGTTGCATTTTTACCGCTTTGGCAAGCTAATAAAAGCTGTTTGGTATGGTCAACTAAACCTGCACAAGCAGAAATTTTAACTTCGCTGACAGAATCTGATTTTTGCCACGAATTGTTCAAATTAGCAGGTGATAAAGTAGGGCAA
Source organism: Gilliamella sp. W8145 (assembly GCF_016101145.1). Taxonomy (NCBI): domain Bacteria; kingdom Pseudomonadati; phylum Pseudomonadota; class Gammaproteobacteria; order Orbales; family Orbaceae; genus Gilliamella; species Gilliamella sp. W8145. The sequence continues at coordinate 1,351,481 of NZ_JACFRC010000001.1, read as the reverse complement.
TGTCAGTTGGTTAATCCACGAATGGTCTTTCCATTAAAAGCTCGTTTTGCCAAACAATTTATTAAACACCGATTAGCCTTAATTGGTGATGCAGCTCATACTATTCATCCATTAGCAGGACAAGGCGTTAATTTAGGTTTTCAAGATTCTGCATTGTTGGTGGCTACTATTAAAAAGCTTATTGATGAGCAAAAAGATATTGGTTTAGTGGAAAACTTAAAATCATTCCAGTTTACTCGTCGTAAAGATGCATTAGTGATGCTAACAGCTATGCGAACGATCCAAGATATGTTTAATGGCGATAATGCCTTTAAAAAGATGGTTAGAACGGTTGGTATGAATGCTATTGACAACTTTTCACCAATAAAGAAACAGTTGATCAAATACGCCATGCAAATTTAATTTATTACTCATCCTGTATTTGTGAACACAGGATGAGTAGCTATTATTTGAAAGATATTTGATAAGACGTTGGTATAAATGGTGACGATGGAATTCGTAACGGCCAATAAGGATCTTTCAATAAACCCCGACCAATTCCAACTAAATCAGCATCCCCAGTGCTTAGCACATAATCGGCAACATAAGGATCTTCAAGCATACCAACAGTGATAATCGGTAAATCGGTTACCTGTCTAATTGCTCGGGCTAGATAAACTTGGTAACCAGCATGAAAATCAGGTGTGCGTTCTGGATCCAGTTTTCCATCTCCACCACCACTAACATCTAAAACATCGGCACCAGCTTGAGCTAATCGTTTGGCAATTTGGCAGCCATAATCAATATCATAACCGTTAGTACCGTATTCTTTAGCCGAAAAGCGCACAATTAATGGCATATCTTTTGGCATAACTGATTTTGCAGCTTTAATAACTTGTTCAGCGAATAATAATTTATCTTGACCATATTCATCGGTTCTTAAATTCGTTTTTGGCGAACAGAATTGATGAATCAAATAACCATGAGCACCATGTAATTCAATGGCATCAAAACCTGCTTCCACTGCTCGTTTCGTTGATTGTTTAAATTTTTCGATGATATCGATAATTTCATCTTTGGTTAATTCTCTTGGCATTTGGTATTGCCATTCCGGATTAGCTTCGACATTGCCATCATAGCGAGTTGCAGAACATGAAACTACATCAGACTCACCTAAAGCTTTTCGACCAGCATGGGCAATTTGAATAGCAATTTTACCATTTTGTGCATGAACAGCATCGACAATACCTTTCAGTTGATCGCGTTGTTTATCATTCCATAATCCCAAACAGTTAGGTGTAATTCGCCCATTAGGCGCTACATTGGTCATTTCTAAAATAATTAAGCCGACACCACCAATCGCCCGAGAAACGTAATGAACAAAGTGCCAATCATTAGCTAACCCATCTTTTGCTTGATATTGACACATTGGTGGCATAACGATGCGATTTTTGAGTGATAAATTTTTTACTTTAAATGGCGTATTAAGATAAGATATTTTTGCCATAAGTAACTCCTGTTTTAATAATGGTTCAAATACTAACTAGTTATATTAACAGATAAATAATATATGGTGTTTAATATCTGAAACTTAAAGAGGATAATGGTTAAAAACCCCGTTCCTCAAAATTTTTAGTTTAATTAAGCCTTATGTTTAGGATGGTGAACGGTTCTAAGATAATAGACCCAACAGAGTATACCTAAGAGTCCTAAAACGGTTCCGGAAATAATTATTGCTATCCAACCATAATTGCTATACAAGTAAGTAGAAGCAATAGAGCCTAACATACCACCGATAAAATAACTGACCATGTAACCAGTATTCATACGGCTACGAGCTTCTGGACGAATTTGATAAATAGCATTCATATTGGATACATGGGTAACTTGCACAGCAAAATCTAATAAGATTACACCAAAAATTAAGGCCACGAGAGAATACTTGGCAATAGAAAGCGGTAGCCAAGCAGCAAGTAATAATGTCAAACCAATGGAAGTGGCTAACCAGCCTTTTCCTTGATCTGATAATTTGCCTACGATGGGGGAACCTAATGCGCCTGCTGCACCAGCCAAACCGAACAAACCAATAATAAAGTCAGAATAATGATAAGGAGCATCACTTAATAAGAAGGCCAGAGGTGTCCATAATAATGAAAATAAAGCAAAGGAAATAATCGCTAACAATGACCTGATGCGTAAAACAGCTTCTTGTTTGTACAATGAACCAATTGACAATAACAGTTGGAAATAGTTAATGTCGATGTTGTTTTTATAAGTTGGTAATGATAACCAAAGTAATAAAGTGACTAAGGTCATAATTGACGAGGCAATCCAATAAACATAATGCCAATCGGCTATTGATGAAACAAAACCCGCAAATGTTCTACCTAGTAGAATACCAAGTAACATACCGCTCATTAGTGTGCCGACAATTTTACCTCGATGTTCAGGACGTGATAGCGTTGCAGCAAAAGGAATGAGTACTTGGGCAACGGTCGAAAATAGGCCTGTCATTGCAGTACCTAATATCAACATCCATAAATGCTTTGATATCGCACTAATTATTAGTCCACAGATTGATAATATCATTAATGTAAGTATTAGCTGTTTACGTTCAATTTTATCTCCGAGTGGGGTGATAAATAGTAAACCAACAGCATAACTAAATTGAGCTGCCATAATGATTAAACCTGCATGTTTAACTGCAATATGTAAATCATCAGTTATTGAGTGTAATAGCGGTTGTGCATAATAATTACTGGCAACTGTAATGCCAATGGCAAAAGCCATTAAAAAAACTAACCACGCAGATAGCCCTTGGGATTGTTTGCGACTCATAGTAAAAAGATAAGAAAATAAATAATGACTAATTATATATCAAAAGTTTATTAGATACTGTTAAATAGTGGTGTTTAAGCTAATTGATTCAATAAATTATAAACAGGCGTAGCTAAGCCAATTTTGGTATTCTCCGAGTTAAGTTTATACCAATAACCATTTGAATCCTCCAAACACTTAGTGTTATTTTTTATCTCACAGTAAATTGGGATAATATCTAAGTGAAAATGGCTAAACGTATGACGAAAGGCTATTAACTGTTTAGGTTTGCTGGTTTCAATACCATGCTTTTCCAGCCAGTCAGTTAATGCTTGCTCGCTTGAGAATTGTGGTAAACAATATAAACCCCCCCAAATCCCAGCCGGAGGTCTTTTTTCTAGCCAAATAGCTTTATTATGTTCAAGAATTAGAAAATAGGCCATTTTTTCAGGTATAGATTTTTTAGGTTTTTTGGTTGGATATTGTTGCCAACTGTCATTCTGATAAGCAAGGCATGAATAGTTTAATGGGCACAAATTGCATTTTGGTTTCGAACGTGTACAGACCATTGCGCCAATATCCATCATTGCTTGATTAAATTTTGCAACGTTATGTTTAGGTGTCACTTGTTCACTTAATTGCCAAAGTTGATTCTCAACAATTTTATTCCCTGGCCAACCTTCTATTGCAAAAGATCGGGTTAAAACTCGCTTAACATTGCCATCAAGTATCGGGTAATGTTGATTTTGTGATAGAGATAGAATGGCACCAGCGGTTGAACGCCCAACTCCCGGCAAGGCAATCACATCCTCAAATTTAGTTGGAAATTTGCCATCAAAATTTTCAGCGATAACCTGTGCTGCTTTATGTAAATTGCGTGCCCTAGCATAATAACCTAGCCCCGTCCAAAGATGTAATATGTCGTCAATTGGCGCTTTAGCTAAATCAGTAATTTTAGGAAATTGTGCAATAAAACGCTTAAAGTATGGAATAACCGTTGCTACCTGTGTCTGCTGTAACATGACTTCGGATAACCAAACATGATAGGGGCTTTTTTCAATTTGCCATGGTAGTGATTTTCTACCGTACTGTTCATACCAATCAAGTACAGCATTTGCAAAATTTTTTGTCATGCTAGTCATTACATAATAGCGGTAATTGAATCACTAGGATAACAGCCAAGTACTTTGGTATATAAAGTGATTGCAGCTAATTCTTTAAGCGCGACTTGCATTTCATAATCATGAACATTACCTTGTAGATCAATATAAAACATCTCTTCCCATGGTGTACCATGGATAGGTCGTGATTCAAGTTTTGTCATAACAATATTATGATTACGTAAAACGGATAGGGCATCAACTAGAGCACCTGCTTGTTGGCCAGTTTTCATTAAGATCGTGGTTTTAGCTGGAATTTGTTCGGAAACTTCGATTGGATCGCGCGCTAAAACAATAAAACGGGTAATATTCTCTTTTTGATTAGCAAAATTGTGCTCAAGAACCTGTAAACCGTATAATTCACCCCCGTCTTTGTTACCCATAGCAGCAATATTAGGTTGATTTAATTTAGCAACAGTTTCCATTGCTGATGAAGTGCTATCACAATAAACGATTTTCCAATGTGGATAATTTTCTAGGAAATTACTGCATTGTTGGAAAGGTTGCGGGTGGCTATAAATGGTATCTATTTGCTCAAGTTTAGCACTAGGAATGGCTAAAACGCAGTGATCAATCGGTAATGATAGTTCACCAATAATATGTAAATTGGTTTTTTGTAACAAATCATAAACTTCATTGATAGAGCCGGAACTAGAATTCTCTATTGGCAAAATTCCATAATCAACAACTTTTGATTCGATCTTTTCAAACACATCTTTAAACGTACTGCAGCTTGATTCAGTTAACTGATCAAAGTGGGTACTCGCATAACGGCGGGCTGCTGAATGTGAATATGATCCTTTGGGTCCTAAAAAGGCAATATTTGCTGAGGAAATAGCCCCTTGATTCAATTTTTCTTGTAAAAGTTTCTGTTGTAATAGCACTGAATCTTCAATAATAATTTGATACAGGCGCTTAATTAAAATATCATCAAGATTGTATTGTTTACCTTGTTCGATTAATGCCTTAATGAGTGAGCGTTCACGAGCTAAATCACGCAAAGGTATGTTAGCCGCTATTTTTGTTTGAATAACTTCGGTTGAAACTTGACGTCTTTCAGCAAGGATTTCAATTAATTTTTGATCGAGTCGGTTAATTTTGTCGCGTAAAGGCAATAAAGGATTGGTAGTCATATTCATTAATATAATAAAAAATAGATGGGCAATATTATAGCAAGCTAAAAAATAAAGGCACTATTAAAGTGCCTTTTTATTACTTTTGAATTATTAATTAATATTCTTCTTCAACTACTGCATTTTTTATACTGTCAAATGCACGGCGAGATTCGCCTTTATGTTGGATTTTATTCAGTTGTTTTTCAAGTTTAGCAACTAAGTCATTAATTGCAGCATACATATCTGAGTGTTTAGCGGAAGCAACTAGTGGCGAACCTTTGGTTGCAATTGTCGCATCAACAATAAATCCATCAGGTTCTTTAGATAAAATAAAGTGAGGGTTAATTAACAGTGCTCTCCATTTATCTAATTTCGAAAACTTATCTTCTAGATAGCTACGAATTGCAGGGGTAATATCCATTTGTTTACTGGTAATACTTAAAGTCATAATTGACCTCCACTATGTTTACTTACAAATTGAGCTAATATAATTATTCTATTGATTACATTGACAAATTTTTTGCAATTCGTCAATAGGTTATTTCAATTTGATTAAACTTTTTGTGAACTTTGTCTAAAATAATGAATCTCTAGTTAAGATTAACCTTTGTGAAACTGCTTTTAAACTATTTTTTATTATATACTGTAGTTTATTTGTGTTAATTTGAAGTATAAGTTGTGTTATTTAATGAGGAATATGTGAACTATTTAAATAATGTTAAGATTGTTTTAGTTGAAACTTCCCATACTGGTAATATGGGTTCTGCAGCTCGTGCAATGAAAACCATGGGATTAACTAATCTCTGTTTGGTTAATCCGATAATAAAGCCAGACTCTCAGTCTATTTCTCTGGCAGCTGGAGCCAGTGATATTATCAAACAGGCACAAATATTTTCCTCTTTAGAAGAAGCTGTTGCCGATTGTTCTTTAGTTATTGGTACTAGTGCTCGGCCACGAAGCCTACAATGGCCAAATTTAACACCAAAAGAGTGCGGGGATAAAATAATTGCCGAAGCTTCTCATCATGCTCAAGTGGCTTTAGTTTTTGGTCGGGAACGAGTTGGGTTAACTAACGATGAATTACAAAAATGCCACTTCCATGTCGGTATACCTGCTAATCCTGACTATAGCTCTTTAAATTTAGCAATGTCAGTACAAGTTCTTTGTTACGAAATCAGGATGTCGATGTTGTCTGCTCAAGACTCATTATCACAATTAGTTGATCAGAATGTAAATGACATACAATATCCTAAAGATCAAGATATTGAACGATTTTATCAGCATTTAGAGCAAACCTTATTACAAACAGGTTTTATTAATCCTAATCATCCGGGACAAATTATGGGGCGTTTACGAAGATTATTTACTCGTGCCCGTATTGAACAACAAGAACTGAATATATTAAGGGGAATTTTAACCTCAATAGATAAAAAATAGTTAATCTATCCCCTAGTAATTTTTTATTAAATCTAGGGGATTTTAGGTTTATTGCATTAACTTTTTTTACGCCAAGTTGTGCCGTTAGCACCGTCTTCTAAAATAATATTCATTTGATTGAGTTTATCTCGTGCCTCATCAGCTAAAGCCCAATTTTTACTAGCACGAGCATCATTACGTTGTTTAATTAAAGCTTCAATGAGTTGTGTTTCACTATCATCCTGATTACTACCTTGTAAAAATTTAACTGGATCTTGTTCAAGTAAACCAAGTACAGAAGATAAATAGCGTAACTCAGTAGCAAGTTCATTGGCTAGTTGCATATCATTTTCTGCTTTAGCTTTATTTATCTCTCGAGCTAAGTCAAACAAGGTTGAATATGCTTCTGGAGTATTGAAATCATCATTCATTGCCTGACAAAATTGTCGATAATAATCACTATCGGGTGTGTTATGTGGATAATGAGTATCAGTATCACGTAAAGCAGTATAAAGTCTTTCTAAAGCAGTTCTAGCTTGCTTTAAATTTTCCTCACTATAATTAAGTTGGCTACGATAATGACCTGATAATAAAAAGTAACGCACAGTTTCTGCATCATAATGCTCTAATACATCACGAATGGTGAAAAAATTATTAAGTGATTTAGACATCTTTTCTTGGTCAATCATCACCATACCTGAGTGCATCCAGTAATTTACATATTGACCATTATGGGCACAGGTTGATTGGGCGATTTCATTTTCATGATGTGGGAACATCAAGTCAGATCCGCCACCATGGATATCAAAATGATTGCCTAACTGATGACTATTCATAGCCGAGCATTCAATATGCCAACCTGGTCGGCCTTTACCCCATGGAGAATCCCAACTCGGTTCGTTAGGTTTTGACATTTTCCAAAGCACAAAATCCATTGGATTGCGTTTTACATCAACGACATCAACGCGAGCGCCTGCTTGTAACTGTTCTAAATTTTGACGTGATAAAATGCCGTAGTTAGGATCACTATCGACAGAAAACATAACATCACCATTATCAGCGATATAAGCATGCTCTTTTTTGATTAACTCTTCTACAAGCTCGATAATTTGCGACATATGACGAGTTGCACGAGGCTCTACATCAGGTCGTTTTATATTCAGTGCGTCAAAATCGGCATACATCTCTTTTAACATGCGATCTGTTAATTCATCACAGGTTTCGCCTTTTTCAAGCGCACGTTTAATGATTTTGTCATCAACATCGGTAATATTACGCACATAAGTCAGATCGTAACCTAAAAAACGTAAATAGCGAGTAACAACATCAAATGCAACAAAAGTACGACCATGGCCAATGTGGCAAAGATCATAAATGGTAACGCCACAGACATATAGTCCAACTTTATTAGCTGTAATAGGTTGAAATATCTCTTTTTCTCGAGTTAGTGTATTAAAGATTTTTAACATTATAAATTACTGCTCATGTCAGATTGTGATTAATCGTTAATATAACAAAAATCAGAGTATGGCGGAATGACTTTTGCTAATCTTAAAGATTAAAAACAGTACAAATAGTGATTGTATTAAAATTGTTTATGGTTTAATCAGTGCAGATTAAAATTGTTAGAAGAGGATTTGATTGAATCTGATATAAAATGACGAGTAAATGTCCTCGTCATTTTATTAAATAATTCTATTTTATTAACCGATAAATATAAATCAATAAAATAGCGCCAAGAACCGAAATAAATAAACTTGGGAAGTTAAAACCAGTTACACTACCCCAACCGAAGAATGTACTAATGTAACCACCAACTAATGCACCTGCCACACCAAGTAGAATGGTTTTAAGCACACCAACTTGTCCTAATGGCATAAAAAACTTAGCAATCCATCCAGCAATTAATCCTAGAATAATCCAGCTTAAAATACCCATGATAGTTTCCTTCGTCTAATTAAGTTAAAAGTTACTTTTTGTATAGCTTAAAACATATTGAAGATGAAAATAATCGTTGTGAAAGATATAACTAATTAATAAAACGTAATATTTACAGCTTTAAAAAAATTGTTATCAAAGAATGAAGAAAAATGATTAATACTAAGAACTGTGTGTAGCGATAAATGTATGTCACAGCATTACCTACAATAGCCTTCCATACAAATATTGAGTGTAGTTTACAATTATTTTTTCAAATATTCTAGAAATTTTTAGTATTGCTTAAGTGAAGATTAATATCATTATTTACAAGGAGCGATAATATAATCGCTCCCATTAAGTCATTATTCAAAAATAGTTTTGTGTAAAACTTTGATCACATCTTCTGCATCATTACTTCTTGCTAGTAAGCAAAGATTATGCGTACTAGCACCATAACAACATAGTCGAATAATAAAATCATCTAAAGCACCGAAAACTTCTTTTGCTATACCTTTAGTTGAGGTCAGATTATTACCAATTATAGCAATCAACGCTAAATCTTCTTCAACTTCAACATGGCAAACCGTTGATAACTCATCAAATAACGCTTTAGTTAATAAGCTGTTACCATTGGTATTTGTGCCTGTGGTATCAATGGTTAATGCAATGCTGACTTCAGAGGTTGTCACTAAATCGACCGAGATATTGTGTTTAGCCAATATAGTAAATACATTAGCTAAAAAGCCTTGTGCATGTAGCATATTTAAACTGGTTAAAGTCAATAATGTCTGTTGACGACGAAGTGCTAATGCTCTGAACGAAGGTAATGAAGATTTAATACTATGAGTATTATAGACAATAGTTCCTCCGTCTTGTGGTGCTTTGCTTGATCCAACAAATACCGGAATATTGCTACGCACCGCTGGTACTAGTGTTGCTGGGTGTAAAACTTTAGCGCCAAAAGTAGCCATTTCAGCGGCTTCGGCAAACGATATTTCATCAATACGTTTTGCAGCAGAGGTAATCCGAGGATCAGTGGTATAAATACCAGCAACATCGGTCCAGATATCAATTTGGGTAGCATTTAATGCTTCGCCAAGTAAAGCCGCTGTATAATCGCTTCCGCCTCGGCCTAAGGTTGTGGTTTTACCTGAACTTTCACTGCCAATAAATCCTTGAGTAACGACGATAGTTGCTGGATTGAGGGATTTTAAATGTGCACAACAGAGTTGTTTGATTTCATCAATTTTCGGTACTGCTTTACCAAATTTATCATCGGTGCGCATTACTTTACGGACATCAAACCAAATGGCATTTTTTTGTTGATGTTTTAGTATCTCAACAAACAGTTTTGATGACATTATTTCACCATGGCTAACTAATTCATCGGTTAATGCCGGTGAGGTTGCTAAACTTGCGGCTTCAGATAATGAAGCAATATTGGCAATAATTTGGTCGATTTCAGTGCGTAGAGCTTGATTTTCAGGTAGATTTTCTAAGATATTATATTGAATTGATTGAATTTTGGCGATGTGTTTTGCTCTGACATTAGCATCACGACCCTCAGCTAATGCTACCAATAAATTGGTTATACCTGCTGAGGCAGATAATACGACAACTTTGACATTAGGATTAGCTAGAACAATATTGGCACTGTTGACCATTGCTGGATAATCTGCAACGCTAGTACCACCAAATTTAGCAATTATAAATGATGTTTCCATGGATTCCTCATATTAAAAATTCTTATTTTTAACAGAGATAGAGCGGGCATGCCTTACTACCGTTTAAAAAACACATACCGTGAAGCGCTCCACCTGTTAGGGTGACAACCCAAGGGATTCAGCCCTTGTAGCCGATTCAATTGCTTTCTGGAATAACAATCGAACCTCGGCATTACACCCCCTTAATCATCTTTTTACGGTTCCAGTTCCTAAAATGATCTACCTGAGTAATGCGCCTCTTCTTTTTTTTGTAATATTGGTTACAAAATCAGTGTTATATAGGATTAACGATTTAACCAAGTGTGTCAATAGCTTAAATATTAAAAAAAATTATTGGTCTGGCTTAAAATAAATTCTTTTTTATAAGCTTCGCTCAAATAATTCAATAATAGTTTGATACAGTTTCTTAACCGAACAATCTTTAGTTGGAGTGCTAAAAATCGTATCATCACCAGCAATAGAGCCTAAAATTCCCTCTGATTTACCAATTGAATCTAAAAGTCTAGCAATTAGTTGAGCTGCGCCAGGACTGGTACGGATAACGACCATTGAACTATTGTAATCAATATCCAATACTAAATTCTTCAGTGGACTACTAGTGGTTGGTACGCTCATTTCGGCTGGTAAGCAGTAGACCATTTCAGATTTTGCATTGCGAGTTCTTACTGCGCCAAATTTGGTTAACATTCTGGATACTTTGGACTGATTTATATTATCAAACCCTTGTTCCTGTAAGGCCTGTACGATACCTATCTGAGAACTAAACTTTTCTTGTAATAACATTTCTTTAAAAGTTTTAGTGAGATCATTTTGTTTCATACTGTTCCTTTAAATTAAATTTATGACCTATTACGCCAGTAGTGTTTATTAATCATATTAACTCGTTATCTAAAATTACCTAATTATCATCTTAAATAACGTCATTATTGGCCATTAAGGTAATGTTGCTATTATCAATCTTACCAGCGCTGTTAAAAGATTAATTTACATAATTATGCATGATATTTGCATAAAATTAAAGATTAGATTTGCTAGCATTTTTAGGTCGAAAAGCTTGAACAACATGATTATGAGTTTCGATATAAGGGCCATCTAATAAATCAATACAATATGGAACACTTGCAAAAATACCTGTAACAATAGTATTTCCTTGTTCATCTTTCACGCCTTCAAGGGTTTCTTTGATTGATTTAGGCCTGCCTGGTAAGTTTAAAATTAAACATTGCTTTCTAATGACACCCACTTGTCTGGATAAAATTGCCGTAGGAACAAAATGCAAACTAATTTGCCGCATTTGTTCGCCAAAACCTGGCATTAATCGGTCAGCAATTGCTAAGGTTGCATCTGGAGTAACATCTCTAATTGCTGGCCCAGTACCGCCAGTAGTTAATATTAGATGGCATTGCAACTTATCTACTAATTCGCATAAAGTTTCTTCAATGATTAGTTGTTCATCAGGAATAATACGTTGTTCGGTAATAAATGGTGTTTTTAAGGCTGTTTGTAACCATGATAACAGCGCTGGAATACCTTCATCTTGATAAACGCCTTGTGATGCTCTATCCGATACTGAAACCAAACCAATTTTGATCATAACCTGTAATCCTTAATCTTATATTCATCTAATCATTATATTGTTAGCATTAAAAATTGAATTAATCTTAAAATCATAACAATATTGTCGATCGGTCAAACATGATATCATATTATATAAATAACAAATTATGGAATTAGGATTCATTTTATGTCATCAACGCCCGCACTAGAGCTCATAGCGCTCAAGAAAAAATATAAAAATGGTGTAGAAGCATTAAAAGGAATTAATTTAACCGTGCAAGCAGGGGATTTTTACGCTTTGCTCGGTCCTAATGGTGCAGGTAAATCAACCACCATTGGTATAATTAGTTCTTTAGTTACCAAAACCTCTGGGCAGGTTAAAATCTTTGGATATGATTTAGACAGTGATGTTGTTAATGCAAAAAGGCAATTAGGTCTGGTGCCGCAGGAGTTCAACTTTAATCAATTTGAAGAAGTTTTACAAATTGTTACCAACCAAGGTGGTTACTATGGCTTGCCACGCAAATTAGCTTTACAACGAGCAGAAAAATATCTACGTATTTTGGATTTGTGGGATAAACGTCATAGTCGAGCCTGTATGTTATCTGGCGGAATGAAAAGACGGCTGATGATAGCTAGAGCACTTATCCATGAACCAAAATTACTCATTCTTGATGAACCAACCGCAGGGGTTGATATTGAAGTACGCCGTTCTATGTGGGATTTTCTACGAGAAATTAATCGTCAAGGTATTACCATTATATTAACGACTCACTATTTGGAAGAAGCTGAAATGCTATGTCGCCACATAGGTATTATTCAGCGTGGTGAATTAGTTGCTAATTCATCAATGCGTGATTTGTTAGCTAAAAGTCAGTCTGAAACCATTGTTATTGATTATGTTCCGACCGCTACACCTATTGCGCTAAATGGTTATACTTTTACGGATGTTGAGTCAGGAATGTTAGAGGTTAAAGTAGATAAACAACATGGATTAAATCAACTATTTGAACAACTCAATCAACAAGATATTAAAGTGATTAGTGTTCGTAATAAAGCCAATCGATTAGAAGAATTATTTGTAGATTTATTACATAACGATACAAAAGCTAAAGGAGCTATTGATGAATAATTTATATTGGATTGCCTTAAAAAGTATTTGGCGTAAAGAAGTTACCCGATTTTTAAGGATTTGGATCCAAACATTGATTCCTCCAGTTATTACTATGTCACTTTATTTTGTTATTTTTGGTAATTTGATTGGTTCTCGAGTTGGAGACATGGGTGGTTTTAGCTATATGGCATTTATTGTCCCCGGTCTAATTATGATGTCGGTAATTACAAACTCTTATACTAACGTTTGTTCTTCATTTTTTAGTGCTAAATTTCAACGAAATATTGAGGAGCTATTAGTTGCACCAGTACCTACTCATATTATTATTTTGGGATATGTCGGTGGTGGCGTCATGCGTGGCTTATTAACAGGCGTTTTAGTTACTATTGTATCGCTATTGTTTGTAAGATACCAAGTTTATTCATGGCCTTTTGTCATTTTTACCTTATTACTAACCTCAATTTTGTTTTCATTAGCAGGGTTATTAAATGCTGTATTTGCCAAGACATTTGATGATATTAGCATTATTCCGACCTTTGTACTGACTCCGTTAACTTATTTGGGGGGCGTTTTTTATTCAATCACCATGTTACCCACTTTTTGGCAATGGGTTTCTAAACTTAATCCAATTGTTTATATGATTAATGGTTTTCGTTATGGCTTTTTAGGTGTTAGTGATGTGTCATTGATAATTACTTTTTCAATGTTATTACTGTTTGTCAGTATATTATATCTGTTAGCGTGGAAGTTTATTGAAAGTGGCAGAGGGCTTAGAAGTTAATTAAATCAGAATAGCGAATCAAAATAAACCGCCGACCAATGTCGGCGGAAAAGTATTATTTAGCACCGGCAACCGCTTCTTTAGCCATTTCAGTGATTTTAGCAAAATCACCTTTAGCTATTGCATCGGTAGGGATAAACCAAGTTCCACCAACACATAGTACATTATCAAGAGCTAGATAATCGCGATAGTTTTTCGGATTTACACCGCCAGTTGGGCAAAACTTCATATAACCACAAGGACCAGCAAAAGCTTTTAACGCCGCAACACCGCCATTGATTTCTGCTGGGAAGAATTTTAATGCAGTCAAACCATATTCTTGAGCGGTTAATAATTCTGAAATTGTTGCTATTCCTGGAATAACAGGAACTGTCCCTTCAACTGCTGCTTTTAAAATTGAATCTGTAATCCCTGGTGTAATAATAAATTCAACACCAGCTTCAGTTACTTGTTTAAGTTGTTCAACAGTGGTTACTGTTCCTGCACCAACTACAGCTTCAGGCACTTCCTTGATGATTTTTTTAATGGCATCAAGTGCACATTCAGTTCTTAATGTAACCTCTAGAACTTTAACTCCTCCAGCAATTAATGCTTTTGCTAATGGAACAGCATCTTCTAAACGTTCAATAACAATAACCGGTACAACAGGGCCTAATGTTAAGATTTCCTCAGCGGTTTTTTTCCAACTCTTCATATGTGTTACCTATACTTTATTTACTTCTATACAGCAATAAGCCCTCAACGTAGTGAGGGCTTATTTTTACTCATAAATACCTAATTTCTTTTCTAAATAATGAATGTTTGTGCCACCTTTCATGAAGCCTTCATCATTCATAATTTCTATATGAAGTTCGATATTGGTTTTTATTCCATCGATAACCAGTTCTGCTAATGCATTTTTCATGCGGGCAATAGCAACTTCTCGAGTCTCTCCATAAGCGATTAACTTACCAATCATTGAATCATAATAAGGTGGTACCGCATAACCAGCATAAATATGAGATTCCCAACGAATACCAAACCCACCTGGTGCATGGAAGCGAGTGATTTTACCTGGAGATGGCATAAACGTTTTTGGATCTTCAGCATTTATTCGACATTCAATGGCATGACCTTTAATTTCAATATCGCTTTGCTTGATAGATAAAGGTTGCCCAGCAGCAATAAGAATCTGCTCACGAATTAGATCAACGCCTGTCACCATTTCAGTAACTGGATGTTCTACTTGAATACGGGTATTCATTTCAATGAAATAGAATTCACCGTTTTCAAATAAAAATTCAAAAGTACCTGCACCACGATAACCAATTTCAATACATGCATTTACACAACGTTCGCCGATAAATTTACGCATTTCTGGTGTGATGCCAACAGCCGGTGCTTCTTCAACGACTTTTTGATGGCGTCGTTGCATTGAACAGTCACGTTCGCCTAAGTAAACGGCATGACCTTGGCCATCAGATAGCACTTGAATTTCAATATGACGTGGATTTTCAAGGAATTTTTCCATATAAACCATGTCATTATTAAACGCTGTTTTCGCTTCAAGTTTAGTCATTTTGATTGATTGTTCGAGGTCTTTTTCTTCTCGAACAATACGCATTCCGCGGCCACCGCCACCGCCAGATGCTTTAATAATCACTGGATAACCAATTTTTTTCGCAATCTGTTTATTGGTGTCCATATTGCTACCAAGTGGACCATCAGAACCAGGAACACAAGGTACACCAGCTTTTTTCATTGCTTCAATTGCAGATACTTTATCGCCCATTAAGCGGATAGTATCTGGTTTTGGACCAATAAATATAAAGCCAGAACGTTCGACTTGTTCCGCAAAGTCTGCATTTTCAGATAAAAAACCATATCCTGGATGAATAGCTGCTGCGCCTGTTACTTCGGCGGCAGAAATTAAGGCTGGGATATTAAGATAACTTTTGGCAGAAGCTGCTGGACCAATGCAAACCGTTTCGTCTGCAAGTAAAACATGTTTTAAATCTTTATCTGCCGAAGAGTGAACAGCGACAGTTTTAATTCCAAGTTCTTTACATGCTCGTAAGATGCGAAGAGCAATCTCTCCGCGGTTAGCAATAAGAATTTTATCAAGCATATTCAATCTCTTAATCGTCTAAGTTAATAAATAATTTCTGATTATTCAATAATGAATAGCGGTTGATCGAATTCAACTGGTTGACCATTTTCAACTAAGATAGCTTTAATAGTCCCTGCTTTTTCTGATTCAATTTGGTTCATCATTTTCATCGCTTCAACAATGCAAAGCACATCACCAACATTTACCGATTGGCCGACTTCAACAAATGCTTTCGATTCCGGACTAGGGGTACGATAAAATGTACCAACCATTGGTGATTTTATTGTTATACCATTAATTGTATTGGTATCTGCGATGACTTCTGCTTCAACCGTTGGGGCAACCACAACTGGAGTTGGTTGAGGAATTTGAATATTTTGCACTGGCGCAGAATAGTTTGCGGCAGGCATAGCTCGACTAATCCGAACTGATTCTTCACCTTCAGAAATTTCAAGTTCAGAAATACCTGACTCTTCTACTAATTCAATTAACTTTTTAATTTTGCGTATATCCATGAATTACACCGTGTTTATTTGAAATAAATAAAAATTATTTTAATGTATACTTAATACTTTAAAAGTTACCTTTTAATACGATACTAAGTTTGTAACTCAACATTAACGCGGAAGGATACACTGTAAATCGTAATTTGTCATTATATATCTCCTTTACAAACACTTGTTATACTATTTTCTAGGTATTATTTTAGAATTGCGATACAATAGTAACCCTTAATTATAATTGAGGCTGGCTGTGGTTTTTATCTGCTAAATAATCTCTTATTTATCGGATAAAATTTAGAAATATATATTCTGTAGATGCCTTAGTTTGCTTCTAAATACTCAAATATATACAAACAAGATTAATTCTAGGAAGAGTTTTTATTATGTTCAAAAAAGTTCGCGGCTTGTTTTCAAATGATTTATCGATTGATTTAGGTACAGCCAATACGCTTATTTATGTTAAAGGGCAAGGCATTGTACTTAACGAACCTTCAGTTGTTGCCATTCGTCAAGATCGCTCTGGAACACCTAAAAGTGTTGCTGCAGTTGGCCATGCTGCGAAACAGATGCTAGGACGAACACCTGGTAATATTGCAGCGATTAGACCAATGAAAGATGGTGTAATTGCAGACTTTTCCGTAACTGAGAAAATGTTACAGTACTTTATCCGACAAGTTCATAGTCATAGTTTTTTAAGACCAAGTCCGCGTGTACTTGTTTGTGTACCTGTAGGTGCTACTCAAGTTGAACGCAGGGCTATTCGTGAATCAGCATTAGGTGCTGGCGCACGTGAAGTTTATTTAATTGAAGAACCAATGGCTGCGGCTATTGGCGCTGATTTACCTGTTTCAGCACCGACTGGCTCAATGGTGGTTGATATCGGTGGTGGTACAACTGAAGTCGCCGTTATTTCGTTAAATGGTGTGGTTTATTCTGCGTCGGCACGTATTGGTGGTGACCGCTTTGATGAAGCAATTATCAATTATGTTCGTCGTAATTATGGTGCATTAATTGGTGAAGCAACTGCTGAGAAAATTAAGCACTTTATCGGTAGTGCTTATCCTGGTGATGAAGTACTTGAAATTGAGGTGCGTGGTCGTAATTTAGCTGAAGGTGTACCACGTAGCTTTACCTTAAATTCAAATGAAATATTAGAAGCATTGCAAGAGCCATTAAGTGGCATTGTCAGCGCGGTTAAAGTAGCACTTGAGCAATGTCCGCCAGAACTTGCTTCAGATATTTCTGAACATGGTATGGTATTAACTGGTGGTGGTGCATTATTACGTAATATTGATAAATTGTTATCCGCTGAAACTGGTATCCATGTTGTTGTCGCTGAAGATCCACTAACTTGTGTAGCGCGTGGTGGTGGTAAAGCACTTGATATGGTTGATATGCATGGTGGTGATCTCTTTAGTGAAGAATAACATTAAATAATTACTAATAAGTAACCAACTATTTCATTTTAACCGCCGACATTGTCGGCGGAGTCATATATTAGAATAGTTAGCTAATAAGTATATAACAGGTAAATACTGAACAATGAAATTACTTTTTTCTAAGCGTTCGCCTCTGAGTGTACAATTATTTATTGCGCTAACACTCGCTCTGGTGCTAATCGTATTAGATATTAATTATCGTCCTTTTAAAGAGGTTCGTTATTATTTAGATACCATAATTTCACCACTTTATAATGTTTCAAATGCGCCAAAATCATCATTTGACTCCCTTTATGAAATGTCAAAAACACAAGAAGCATTAATTAATGAAAATACCAAATTGCAAGAAACATTAATGCAACAGAAAAGTGATCTACTATTACTTGAACATTTAAAACATGAAAACGATCGCCTTAGAGGATTATTAGGCTCACCGTTAAGGCATGATGAACATAAAATGGCTGCTCAAGTTTTACTGGCTGATACCGATCCTTATGTTTATCAAGTTGTTATCAATAAGGGGAAAAATAATGGTGTTTATGTTGGCCAACCAGTTGTAGATGAGAAAGGAATTGTTGGACAAATTTATCAAACAGCCCAATCAACCAGCCGTGCGATATTAGTCTGTGATTATCAACATGCAATCCCTGTACAAGTACTAAGAAACGATATTTCTATGGTGGCAGTTGGTAATGGATGTAGTAATGATTTAACCCTTGATTTTTTACCTAACAATGTTGATATCAAAGTTGGTGATGTTTTAGTTACTTCGGGACTTGATGGTCGCTTCCCTGAAGGCTATCCAGTGGCAGTGGTAAGCTCTGTGAAACTTGATATTAGTGATTCAACCCCAATTATTTCTGCTACACCTACAGCGGATTTAAAACGTTTACGTTATTTATTATTACTATGGGGCGAGCAAGGAGTAAAACATGAGGGGGAATAATCGATTTAGTATTTTGATTATCTGGTTAACACTGTTGATTGGTTTATGTGTGCAGATTATTCCATGGTCAGCTGATTATAATATACTTAAACCGCATTTATTAATGTTAATTATGGCTTATTGGTTAATAGCACTTCCTCATCGTATTGGAATGGGCATGGCTTTTATACTAGGCATAGTCTTGGACCTATTTTCCGGATCTATTCTCGGTATTCATGCGTTTATTTTTTCCTGTATGGCTTACTTGCTACTATTTAAATTTCAATTAATTCGTAATTTAGCGCTCTGGCAGCAAGCAATTGTCATCTTTGCTGTATCACTTTGTTACAATTTTTTAGTATTTATGTTTCAGGTTACTATTTATCACACCATAACGATTTCGCCTTTAATTTTAGTATCTAGTTGTGTTGATGGGCTACTATGGATAGTGATTTATCTATTCTTACGAATAATAAGACGGAACTTTGCTATCAATTAAAAAGGAATCATTATGTCTGTTGAATTATTAATGAATGTGACACCTTCAGAGACTCGTGTTGCTTATATTGAAGACGGTATTTTACAAGAGATCCATGTTGACCGTGAGTCACGTCGCGGAATTGTTGGCAATATTTACAAAGGAAAGGTAATTCGTATTTTACCGGGTATGCAAGCCGCTTTTGTGGATATTGGGCTTGAAAAAGCTGCTTTTTTGCATGCTTCAGATATTATGCCACATACTGAATGTGTCTCCGATAGCGATCAAGAGCAATTTCAAGTTAAAGATATTTCTGAACTGGTTCGCCAAGGTCAAGATTTAATGGTGCAAGTGGTTAAAGATCCTTTAGGAACTAAAGGTGCAAGGTTGACTACTGACATAACTTTACCTTCACGGTATTTAGTTTTAATGCCAGGACCAAATTCGACTCATGTTGCTACATCGCAACGAATAGAATCTGAAGAAGAGCGAGAACGGCTGAAAAAAATCGTTGAACAGTATGTCTCTGATGAAGGCGGTTTTATTGTTAGAACCGCGGCAGAAGGGGCAAACGCCCATGAGCTTGAACAAGATGCTAATTTTTTAAAACGGCTATGGACAAAAATTCAAGAAAGAATGGCTCGTCCGGTTAGTAAAAATTTAGTATATGGAGAGCTAGCTTTATCGCAACGAGTATTACGAGATTTCGTTGGTGATCCAATCGAACGTATATTAGTTGACTCGAAATTAACTTATGACTTGTTAGTTGAATTTACTCAGGAATTTATGCCTGAAGTAACTAGTAAACTAACCCATTATCGTGGCAATATTCCAATTTTCGATCTTTATGATATTGAAAATGAAATTCAAAGAGCACTAGATAGAAAAGTTAAATTAAAATCTGGTGGTTATTTGATTATCGACCAAACCGAAGCCATGACTACCATTGATATCAATACTGGTGCATTTGTCGGTCATCGTAATTTAGAAGAAACCATTTTCAATACCAATATCGAAGCAACGATTGCAATTGCTCGCCAATTAAGATTACGTAATTTAGGTGGCATTATTATTATCGATTTTATCGATATGCAAGAAGATATTCACCGTGAGCGGGTATTACAATCATTACAAGATTTTTTAGCTAAAGATCGAGCACGAACATCCGTTAATACTTTCTCTGGTTTAGGGTTAGTTGAAATGACACGTAAGCGTACACGTGAAAGTATTGGCCATATTCTTTGTGAAGAATGTCCCTCTTGTAAAGGTCGTGGTATTGTTAAATCTGTCGAGACAGTATGTAATGAAATATTGCGTGAGATTGTCCGTGTTTATAAAGCTCATCGCTCGGAGTACTTCTTAGTTTATGCATCAGCCGCAGTAGCTAATGCATTAACCAATGATGAGTCTCATGCTTTAGCCGAAGTTGAAGTCTTTGTGGGTAAACGAGTTGAAGTAAAAGTTGAACCACTTTATATACAAGAACAGTATGATGTTGTACTTATGTAATTAGTTTAATTGTATTAACCATAAAACTAAGTAAAATCTATTGATAAGTGATAGTCAGAAACAAATTTTTTTATTTTTATAATCAGTAAATTAAGGAATTTATGAAAGTAACTCAAGTGAGTGAAAGGTTACTCCACCCAAATAACTTAAATCAACAAAATATAGGGAATTTACTTGATATGTTAAGTTCAAGAAAAATTGATTTTGGTGATTTATATTTTCTATCCGGTTATTATGAAAGTTGGTCACTTGAAGATAGTATAATCAAAAATGCTTCTTTCCATCGTGATCAAGGTGTAGGTGTGCGAGCAATTATTGGTGAAAAAACAGGTTTTGCTTATACCGATCAATTATCATTAGCTCGCTTAGAACAAAGTGTACTGGCTGCTAATTCAATTACTAAACAGCAAACGCCTATAGCAGTTACACCATTTAAAACTGCGGAAAATATTACGCTCTATCCTTCGATAAATCCAATAAACAGTTTTGCTCAAGAACAAAAGATTGCCATATTACAGCAAGTGGATAAATTAGCTCGATCGCTCGATTCAAGAGTAATCGAAGTATCGGCAAGCTTAATTGGTAGTTATGAAGATATCTTAATTGCGGCTACTGATGGTACTTTATGTGCGGATGTTCGTCCATTAGTTCGCTTATCGGTATCAGTTCTTGTAGAACAAGATGGTAAACGTGAACGAGGTAGCAGTGGTGGCGGTGGCAGATTTGGTTATGACTATTTTTTAACGACTAACGTTAAAACAGGTGAAAGCCATATTGATAGTTATACTCGCGAAGCGGTGCGCCAAGCTTTAGTATTGCTTTCAGCTAAGCCTGCACCGGCAGGCACTATGCCAGTGGTGTTAGGCGCAGGTTGGCCCGGCGTATTACTACATGAGGCAGTAGGTCATGGATTAGAAGGTGACTTTAATCGTAAAAATAGTTCGGTATTTTCCGGTAAAATTGGTCAACAAGTTACCTCAGAATTTTGTACGATAGTTGATGATGGTACCATCGCTAATCGTCGAGGTTCGCTTTCTATTGATGATGAAGGTACACCTAGCCAAAAAACGGTATTAATTGAAAATGGCATTTTAAAAGGTTATATGTTTGATAAGCTTAATGCAAAATTAATGAATTGTCTTTCGACTGGTAATGGTCGTCGTGAAGGTTACGCATACTTACCAATGCCTAGAATGACAAATACCTATATGCTTGCAGGGACATCGAGCTTTGATGATATTATTCAAAGTGTTGATTATGGTTTATATGCCCCTAACTTTGCTGGTGGGCAAGTTGATATAACTTCGGGTAAATTTGTTTTTTCAACTTCAGAAGCTTATTTAATTGAAAAAGGTAAAATTACTACGCCGGTTAAAGGTGCAACACTCATTGGATCTGGTATTGAAACTATGCAACAGATTTCAATGGTAGGGAATGATTTAGAATTAGATTCAGGTGTTGGCGTTTGTGGTAAAGCAGGGCAAAGTGTACCGGTTGGTGTTGGACAACCGACTTTAAAAGTGAATAATTTAACAGTAGGTGGTACTATTAACCACTAACAATAATACATTAATGAGAAATTAAGCTAAATGGATACAATCATTACACTCTATCAAGCATTTGTTCATATGGATCTTGCAACACTCTCAAATCCAGATGTGTTATGGATATTATATGGCATGCTTTTTGTTATCATTTTATTAGAAAATGGTGTATTACCGGCAGCCTTTTTACCGGGAGACAGTTTACTGTTTCTAACCGGTGTATTGATTAGTCTTGATGTTTTTCATTTTGGTCTAATAAACTTAATTCTAATTGCGGGCGCCGCATTTGGTACATGGCTTGGTTATGCGCAGGGGCGCTGGCTTGGCAATACTAAAATTGTGCAAAATTGGATGGCACATTTGCCCGAAAAATATCATCGTAAATCAGAAGTTTTATTTCATAAATACGGATTACAAGCCTTATTTATTGGACGATTTATTGCATTTGTGCGTACTTTATTACCGATGATGGCGGGATTATCGGGTTTACATAGTCGCAAGTTTCATATCTATAACTGGATTAGTGCGACATTATGGATTTTCTTAATTGTTACATTAGGTTATCTATTCGGCTTATCGCCGGTTTTCAAAACCTATGAAAAGCAAATCATGTCGTTGCTTATGTTAATTCCGGTAATTTTATTGCTATTAGGTTTACTTTTTACAATTTGGCTAGCATTTAAACGTTGGTTGAATAATAAAAAGCAAGTGAAACAAGATACAACAGAAAAGTAAAAGAGCGAAATTAACCGATAAGCCGGGTTCTGTCGTGGACAATCATTCCTCTAGGCTAATACTCACGCATTAGCTCAAGCAGTCTACCCGGATTCAACGCGGGCCGCGCCAATGAATCCCTATTTGACCTTGCTCCGAGTGGAGTTTACCGTGCCACAACTGTTACCAGTTGCGCGGTGCGCTCTTACCGCACCCTTTCACCCTTACCTGATCTTATTACTAAGCCATCGGCGGTATACTCTCTGTTGCACTAGTCGTGAATTTTAGCTCTCGCCAAAACCCCCCAGGCGTTACCTGGCACTCTGCCCTATGGAGCCCGGACTTTCCTCCCCTCTGTTTGTCTCCCTTTTGCAAAGGACTACAACAAAGCAGCGATTGTCTGGTTAATTTCGGCAAAGAGTATAACCTAATCGTTATTTTTGTCCAGAACAGAATAAGTATTATGGCTGCAATCTGTGCAAAAGTATTAATTTAAGCATAATTAAATTAGTGTTTGCTGAATAAGCCGTGTAGTCAGAGAAAATAAAGCAAAAAGCACATCAATGTGATGTGCCTTACTTAATACGTAATGAGAATTACCATTTTTTCTGTTTATTATTTTGATCATAGTTAAACCAAGTCACCACACCTTGGTTAACAATAACTTCTAATGTACCTTCAAGAATATTGTAATTGGTTTCACCTAATAAAACGTGACTAGTTGAACTTTTTTTCAGATATTTATAAGTCCATTTAGTTTCATTACTATTGATAACTGTTTTAGCTGTTGGTTCACCAAATATATGTAAAAGCTGTGCTTCAGTAGTTGATCCTTCCACTATTTTATTCACCTTTTCGTGATTAAGAGGAGTACCTTGTTCATAATAATTTTTTTGTGAACATGCTGCTAATGCCAATATTGAAAAAAGAACGATCAAGATTTTACTAAGGTTTTTCATGGGTTATTGCCTATTAATTATGATTTTTAACAAAAGATAGCTAATCATAACATAGCTTTACAGTTGTAGAAAATGACGAAATCAAAGATTTCAACAATAGCAATTAACAGCAATTATTAACATAAAAAGATAAAATGAATATATGGAAACATATAATGTTTCTTGATGTTTCCAATTGTTTTTAAAATGGATAAGATATTTATATCTATTTATTGTTTTATGCGGTATCGTCTCGTTTTTTTCTTAATACTCGTTTAATTGGTTGTTTTGTCATGGAATTAATATAACGACTAGGCCAAATTTGCGAAGGTTTCAAATTAAGTGCTTTGGCTATAATCGTTTCTCCTTTGGTCCATGGTCTCACCAATGCATTGCTTAATGTTGATGAACTTAAACCTGATTTGCGAGATAGTTCTGCTAGAGTTGTGCCTTTCTTTTTTAATGCTGCAATTATATCTGCTTTGTGCCAGTCGTTAGATTTTATTTCCATTTTTTCTTCCTTCTTAGTTTATAACATTAAATATCTATGTTATGCTTTCATGTTATCAAAACCAGTAAGTTTATAATTTAACTTTTAACATCATTAATAAGTTGTTTCTTATTATTGTAACAAAGTTTCTTTAATTTCTATAACTTTTTTCTTGTTTCTTAAAAGTAGGGTAATTAAAATGAAAGAATGGTTTTCTCCCAAAGAATTGTTAAGCATTGCTGGAATGCCTTCAACAACACAAGGGATTAACCGTAAAGCAAGAGCTGAAAAGTGGACTTCTCGAAAACGATCTGGTGTTCGTGGTAAAGCACTTGAATATCATATAAGTAGTTTATCGATAGATGTGAAAAAAGCTTTATGTCTTGAAGAAGAAAGTGCGACTTATGTGGTTTCGCCGATTGATCCACTACAACTTTGGATAACTGCATTTGAGCAGTTATCTACTGAAGAACGAACAATTGTCAGTTCATGGCTAATGCGTAATGGTATTAAAGATTTCATTACCTTTATTAATAAACATAAAAAAGATAATTAGTGTTATTGTATAAGCTGATATATACTTTAACGTCAGAAAATTTTAGTTGCTACTATGGAATAACCAATGGAAAATCAGTTTCAATTAACGAATAGTAAAGAGATTATTATTTATTTAGCTCAACAGTTTCCGAATTGTTTTACAATTGAAGGGGAAGCCAAACCTTTAAAAATTGGCATCTTTCAAGATATTCTTTCTCGTCTTGAAAATAGTGAAGTACTAAGTAAAACGAAACTCCGTGTTGCATTAAGAGGTTACACAATGGGGTGGCGTTATCTATATAGTATAAAAGAAGGCACACATCGAGTTGATTTAGATGGTAACCCAACTGAAGTTATCACCAAAGAACAAGAGGAACATGCTCAACAGCAATTGAAAGAAAGCAAAGAACAAGCTAAAGAACGAGCAAAACAAAAACGTAAAGCGGCCCCAAAACCGGCTAGAAAGCCACGAGCTTTGAAATTAGGTGATTTTGTCAAAGTTAATGTTGGTAATAAACCAATAAAAGGACAAATCATCACAATTGAAAAGGAACATATCAAAGTTAAAGTAGGCGCTGGAATGGAATTAATGGTCAAACCTGAGCATATTATTAACAGATAGAGAATTTATATGAATAAGCTACTGAAAAGTTTTGTTAAATTCGGTCTCATTTTATGCATAATTAGTACTGCCGCTCAGGCTAAAACGTCGGCAACAGAACAAATTCCTGTTTTAAAGCAAGACGAAGTACATCAAGTGGTTGCCAAACGCGTGACCAATTTTTTTACGCAATCACATTACCGTGACTTTTCGTTAGATGGTGCTTTTTCTGCTAAAATTTTCGATCGTTATTTCAAATTGTTAGATGGTAATAAGACCATCTTTCTTCAAGATGATGTAAATAAATTTCGTAATCGCCAGGAACAATTGGGGCAAGAACTCATGGATGGCGATTTAAAAACTGCATACGATATTTACAATCTTTTCTTGCAAAAACGTTATAATCGTTACCAATATGCGCTTGAGGTTTTACAGCGTCCGATGGACTTTAATACTAAAGACCAAATAAATTTCAAACGTGAAGATATGGCGTGGCCAACCTCTGAAAAAGAGCTTGATGAATATTGGGATAAACGAGTTAAATATGATGAGTTAAATTTATCTTTAACTGGTAAAAATGAAAGCCAAATTCGTGAAGTTCTAACCAAACGTTATCAACGAGTATTAAAAACCATTGTCCAATCCAATAATGAAGATTGTTTCCAAGTATTTATGAATGCCTTTGCGCGAGAAATTGATCCTCATACCAGTTATTTAGCGCCACGTAAAAAACGCGATTTTGATTCAGAAATGAGTCTTTCCTTTGAAGGTATTGGGGCAACGCTTAGCCAACAAGATGATTATACTGTTATTATGTCTTTTGTGACTGGTGGCCCAGCCGAGAAAAGTAAATTATTATCAGTCGGAGACAGAATTATTGGGGTAGGACAAAGTAATTCTGCAATTGAAGATGTCATCGGTTGGCGTTTAGACGATATCGTTGACAAAATACGTGGACCTAAGAATACCGTAGTTAAATTAGAAATTTTACCCGTTGGTAATAACAGTAAACCGAAAGTGATTGAAATCACTCGTGATAAAATTCATTTTGAAGATCGTGAAGCTAAATTAAAAACTATCGATAATAGCCGTGGAAAAATCGGTGTGATTGAAATACCGAGTTTTTATATTGGTTTAACCAAAAAAGTTGAATCTTTAATTATAGAAGCCAATAGCGCAAAATTACAAGGTTTGGTTATCGATTTACGTGATAACGGCGGTGGTTCATTAGCTGAAGTAATTGAATTAACAGGATTATTTATCGATAGTGGTCCAGTTGTACAAGTACGTGATAATTTACAGAAGATCACCACTTACAATGATAAAAATAAAGGTATTGAATATGCTGGCCCAATTGTTGTCATGATTAATCGTTATAGTGCATCAGCATCAGAAATTTTTTCAGCAGCGATGCAAGATTATGGTCGAGCTGTTATTGTTGGTGAAACTACCTATGGTAAAGGTACAGTACAAACTTCTCGTAATATTTCATACCCAGTAGATGCCAGATTGCATCCTAAATGGCCAGAACTTGGTGGTGCGCAATACACGGTACAAAAATTTTACCGTATTAACGGTGGAAGTACTCAGTTAAAAGGTGTCGTACCTGATATCGAGATGACGAAAAGTCAATATGTTGATGAAACTGGAGAACGCTTCTTAGATAATGCTATGCCGTGGGATAAAATTCCATCCGCTGATTATCTCACTGTTGCTAATATTAAACCATTGCTAGCTAACTTAAAATCTCAGCATCAAGCTCGTATAGCTAATAATCCTGAATTTAATTATATTGAAGAGGATATTAAGCGATTTAATGATAAAAAAGATAATGAATATTTGGTTTCTTTGAATAAAAATGAACGAGAAACAGAACAAAAAGCTAACGATGATCGTGATTTAAAAAGAATGAATGAACGTTTAAATCGTGCTGGGTTAGCACAAATTACCAAATTAAAAGATTTGCCTAAAGATTATAAACAACCAGATGCATTTTTAGATGAGGCGGTCGAAATCCTACTTGATTTAATACCAAATTATCCTAGCATTGAAGCTAGTAAAATTAGAGGTGGATTTCTTTCTTTAGATAAACCAATTGAATAGTGATAAACAAAAAGTAAGGAATAAGTATTATGAGTATCAATTTAAAATATGCTTTAATCGCAACGGTTCTTGTTTTAGCTGTTTTTGCTGTATTTGGAACCATCGTTTGCATGAATTAACACTTGATTAATTGTTTGCAGATAATTATAGTATGCACCCTGCTTTCAAAAAGCAGGGCTAAATTAAGGTGAGGTGTCCGAGTGGTTGAAGGAGCACGCCTGGAAAGTGTGTATACGGCAACGTATCAAGGGTTCGAATCCCTTCCTCACCGCCATAAATATTTATTTAGTCATCGAAGGAAAGAGCCATTAGGTTCTTTAGCATTGCCAATAAAATCTATTAATATGGTCTTGGCATTTACCTCAGCTTTAATGACCTGACGTGACGATTAATCTCTTCCTCTCCACGATCTTTCGGAGTTACTATGGAAAACTTACGCACTGTTCAGGATTATATACGCTGGACCACTTCGCAACTTAGTCAATCGGATATCTTTTTAGGCCATGGCACCGATAACCCTATCGATGAAGCTAAACAACTTATCTTAGCTACGCTAGGCTTATCACTATTTATTCCTCCAGAATTTTATGCTGCAAATCTGACTAATGATGAAAAACAACAACTAAATGAGATCATCAACAAACGTATTAATGATCGCTTACCAACACCTTACCTAACTAATCAAGCGTGGTTCTGTGGTCATAGTTTTTACGTTGATGAACGGGTCTTAATTCCACGTTCTCCTATTGGTGAACTGATTAATAATCAGTTTAAAGATATAATCAGTAGTGAACCAAAAAATATTTTAGATCTCTGTACTGGTAGTGGGTGTATTGGTATTGCTTGTGCTTATGCATTTCCTGATGCTCAAGTTGATATTACCGATATTTCATTAGAAGCATTAGATGTCGCTCAAACTAATATTGAATTGCATGATATGCAATATCAAGTTACACCAATTTTATCCGATCTATTTAATCAATTAGAGAATAAAAAATATGACCTAATTGTGACTAATCCTCCTTACGTCGATGATGAAGATATGAGTGATCTTCCTGACGAGTTTTTATATGAGCCAAAATTAGCACTCGAAGCAGGATTTGATGGGTTAGACTTAGCAAAAAGAATTTTACACGATGCTTGTGACTATCTAACACCTGATGGTGTATTAGTCTGTGAAGTTGGTAATAGCTGGGTGTCTTTACAAGAACAATATCCAGATGTACCCTTTAATTGGATCAGTTTTGAGCATGGTGGATTTGGCGTATTTGCAATCACGCAGGCTGACTTGAAGACTTATCAGCACTATTTTAAATAAATTAACTATAAAATAAAAAATTGGAATAAGAACTATGGCTGGAAATTCAATTGGTAAATTATTTAAAGTCACTACCTTTGGTGAATCACATGGTACTGCATTAGGTTGTATTGTTGATGGCGTACCACCCGGAATGAATTTAAGCGAATCCGATATGCAACACGATCTTGATCGCCGCCGTCCTGGTTCATCTCGTTATACTACGCAACGTCGAGAAGCTGATCAAGTAAAAATCCTATCCGGGGTATTTGAAGGTGTGACTACAGGTACAAGTATTGGATTATTAATTGAAAACACCGATCAACGTTCACAAGATTACAGCAAAATAAAAGATATTTTTAGACCGAGCCATGCCGATTATACCTACCAAAAAAAATATGGTATTCGGGATTACCGTGGTGGTGGTCGGTCATCGGCACGTGAAACAGCCATGCGTGTTGCGGCAGGTGCTATTGCCAAAAAATATTTACATGAAAAGTTAGGTATTACCATTCGTGGTTATTTAGCTCAAATGGGTGATATCCAGTGTCAATTAAATGATTGGCAACAGGTCGATCAAAATCCTTTTTTCTGCCCAGATGAAAGTAAACTAGAAGCACTTGATCAACTATTAAGGCAGCTTAAAAAAGATGGCGATTCAGTTGGCGCTAAAGTCTGCATTGTGGCAGAAAATGTTCCGGTCGGTTTAGGAGAGCCAGTCTTTGATAAATTAGATGCTGATCTTGCCCATGCATTAATGAGCATTAATGCAGTAAAAGGGGTTGAAATTGGTGATGGTTTTGCTGCGGTTAATAAACGTGGTAGTGAAAATCGTGACGAAATAACCCCGCAAGGATTTTTATCAAATCATGCTGGTGGTATTTTGGGGGGAATTAGCTCGGGACAAACTATCATTAGCAGCATAGCATTAAAACCAACTCCAAGTATTGAGATTGCTGGACAATCAATTAATATTAATGGAGAAAGTGTTGAAGTTTCAACCCATGGTAGACATGATCCTTGTGTCGGTATTCGAGCAGTGCCTATTGCTGAAGCAATGGTCGCGATCGTATTAATGGATCATTATCTTCGCTATCGGGCCCAATGTAGTGAAGTAAAATAATCATGAGTTACGAATTACTGGTTTTACTTTTTTTAATTGCGACGTTAGCAGGCTTTATTGATTCAATTGCTGGTGGCGGTGGACTATTAACAGTACCAGCACTACTTGCTGTAGGATTACCACCAGCTAGTGCGTTAGCCACTAATAAATTACAAAGTTGTGGCGGTTCGTTTTCTGCTAGTTTCTATTTTATTCGCCAGCGTATGGTTGATTTAAAACAGCAAAAATGGGCGATTGCTTGTGCATTCATTGGGTCCGCTCTTGGTACATTATCAGTCATGCATATACAAGCGGATTTCTTAAAATTATTGTTACCAATATTAACCATTAGCGTCGGACTTTATTTTCTACTATCACCAACAATCGGAGATAGTGATCGTAATAGTCGGCTTTCGGTTTTACAGTTTGCTTTGATTCCTGCGTTGATTATTGGCTTTTATGATGGTTTTTTTGGGCCCGGTGCAGGATCATTCTATGCACTCGCATATATTACTCTGGCTGGATTCAATTTAACTAAAGCAACCGCTCATACCAAAGTACTCAATTTTACCTCTAATTTAGCAGGATTAATCTTCTTTATTGCTGGCGGTGAAGTGGTATGGTCAATTGGTTTAGTTATGTTAGTTGGCCAATTTATTGGCGCAAGATTAGGTGCAAAAATGGTTATAGCTAAAGGACGAAAATTAATAAGACCAATGTTAATTACCGTTTCAACCATTATGAGTTTCAAATTAATCTATGAAAACTTCTTTTAATCATCGCTAATAAAATTTAGAATCAGTTTTAGTACAATCAATAAGCTAACAACCAAGAATACATTAGCCAATTAAAAACCCCGTTCCTCAAAATTTTGAGGAACGGGGTTTTTGCATTTCCCAAAGTCTATATTTTAAATCAATAATAAACCCTTTTTTTTTACATTAAAATTAATTTATTAAAAATCAGAGAGTTGAAATTAACCGCAAAAAAAGGGTTTTTTATATCAAAATTGTCATTTACCTTTATTTGAACAATGATTATATTATATTGGTTTCTAGTTCAACGCCGTATAGGTGGTTTAGAAAAAGTAGCGAATTTGATAGTTGGGATGGTGAAAGTTCAACGCCGTATAGGTGGTTTAGAAAACGTTGGGAAAAACGGAAAACTGCTATTTGTCGTTCAACGCCGTATAGGTGGTTTAGAAAAATACTAGGAGGGATGATTAATGTATCTATTAGTTCAACGCCGTATAGGTGGTTTAGAAAAGTACAGGGGGGGCCGAACGGAATCGATAATCGTTCAACGCCGTATAGGTGGTTTAGAAATGGTGCAACTATCACACCGGGTAAAACGCGATGTTCAACGCCGTATAGGTGGTTTAGAAAAGCCGAAATGCTCACATCAGTCCAGCCACCAAGTTCAACGCCGTATAGGTGGTTTAGAAAGCGTGGTCCGGGCACTGCAAATCTATATTTGTGTTCAACGCCGTATAGGTGGTTTAGAAAGATCGCGATTTTACATTAAATGCCGGTTTTGAGTTCAACGCCGTATAGGTGGTTTAGAAACGCGACAAATTTTTTACGTCGAATTGTATTACGTTCAACGCCGTATAGGTGGTTTAGAAAAATCATCTTCTGTTGCAGCAGTAGGCCTATTAGTTCAACGCCGTATAGGTGGTTTAGAAAATATAAATATCGGCACTCGACGCCCTAAACGAATTCAACGCCGTATAGGTGGTTTAGAAAAATGCTAGACAAAAAGATGTATTCATTGAATTGTTCAACGCCGTATAGGTGGTTTAGAAAAGAATCGGACAAAAGACCAGCTATTAATATAGGTTCAACGCCGTATAGGTGGTTTAGAAAAGAAGAAGGTACCGAAGTTGAGATTGGTTTTAGTTCAACGCCGTATAGGTGGTTTAGAAATGCAAACAATAAATATGACGACAGCGTTATATGTTCAACGCCGTATAGGTGGTTTAGAAAGACTGTAAATAAATTCATGTTTAAGAAAAAGGGTTCAACGCCGTATAGGTGGTTTAGAAAATCCCAAACCTTAGTTGATCAGTGATCAAATTGTTCAACGCCGTATAGGTGGTTTAGAAAAAATTACCAATTTGAACGACTAACGCGCCAGTGTTTAACGCCGTATAGGTGGCTTAGTGGTATTGCTAAATAAGCTAAAAAACTGAACTCACATGTTCAGTTTTTTTGTATACTAACTTTTTGTATTCACTCGATAAGAGAAAATATAGGCTATAACAGCAATAATGCCAAATACAAGAGATAGAAAAAACATTGTCTGATAGGCGCAATTTACTGAAATTATTTGATCTAGAGTTAGGTTGATTAATATTCCTGATAATATGCTTCCAAATGCACCTCCAATTTGCTGTATCACACGAGTGATAGCACTTGTATCCTTAATCTGATTTTTTTCACAAAACTCAAATGGAGAAGAGAGAACAGCAATCGTTGCAACACCTAATCCGGAGCCTCGAACAGTAAAACCGATGATTTCAGAGGCGTTTCCACCTACTTGAATTATTAATATACTTATTGCTGATATTATTAGACCTATACCAATAATTAGAAATGAATTTATCTCACTTAAAGATTTATAAATAAATTTTCTCGCCAACCAAGCTCCTACACCTTGTAAGGCAAGTAGCAGACCAATATAAGTAATGGATATATTATTATTTATTGCTTGTATTAAAGGAAAAAAAATCATGAAACCGAAAAAGATAAGTGATGTCAAAAATCCCATCATTATTGACATTGAATATTGAGGACTATTAAATGCACTTAAATCAATCAGTTTACTGTCTGACTTATTATTAGTAATAAGCGAAACCATCATCAAACCAATACCTAAAACCAGCATAATAATATTAGAAATATCAAAAAAATTCCCAGATGCGATATTTTTAATTGAGATGAAAAATAGGATTAAAGCAATTAAAAATGTCATAAATACATAAATATTCATATTATATTTAGATGTTTTAGTCTCTGGTATTGTTGTCCTACCAAAGAAAAAAGCTAAAAGCGCCAAAGGTATGTTGATAAAAAAAGCAATTCTCCAATTTAATTGTTCCGATAGGATTGCGCCAAAAATTGGTCCTAGTGCTGGGGCAAAGACTGACGGAATAGCAATCAATGCCATAACCGGCTTTAGCCTTTGCTTAGCAAAATGAGTCGCTATTATCGATTGAGTGATAGGTATTAATATTCCTGCACCAAAACCTTGTAGGCATCTGAACAAGATTAAAGAAACCAGATTATATGAAAATCCAACTAATATAGAACTAATAAGAAAAACAAGAATTGAGCTGATCCATGCGTTCTTGAGCCCAAAATTTTCATGCATATAAGGTGATAGTAATATGCCAGCTGCGCAAGCAAGCATATATATGGTAACCGCCCATTGTATATAAGCATAAGAGGCATTAATGTCATTCGAAATTGCGGGTAAAATAACATTAATAATACTGCTATCTAATAATGGTAATATACTAGATAGCGTCATCGCAAATACTAACTTTCTTTCTGAAATGGTCAGGTCTAGCGATTGTTTCATATTAAATCCTTTCCATATTATATTTAGTTGCGCCTTGTGTATATATTCCATTGAATGTTGATGATGTAATTTCTTTATAATTTTTATGTTTTTCTTTCATGTATCTGTTTCCTTATTAAAACCAGACTATTAAACAATTAATAAATTTGAAAATTACCAATTAATTTGTCTAAAAAACGATTATTTTGTTGATTTACAACTTATCTATTTATTGCTAACGTGTTACCTTTAACTTAATTGAGAAGACTTTAGGATAGCCAGTAGAATAGCGTTTTACTAGCCAATTTAAGCCACAAAATATCCCATTGGGGCCATATAAATGAATACTCCACTCATTTCTCCACAGTTTGCTTCTTCTGATGGCGAACCGATGATCATATCAACAGCCAGCCACTCTTCACAAAGAGTGACACAACGTCATGGTCATTCGAGAGGACAGTTACTCGGCTCATTACAGGGATTAATTTCAATTGAAGCAGAAAGTAGTCAATGGGTAGTGCCTGCAACTCATGCTGTCTGGATCCCCCCGAATGTACAACATAGTCTTCTTGGAACGCATGGACCATTCGAAGGATGGAGCCTCTATATACAAAAAAATGCATGCATTAAACTACCTATCAAACCATGCATTTTAGAATTATCTGACTTATTGCGCGAAGCAATTAACCGAACCATGTCATGGCATAATTCAGAACTGCAACCAGAACAGAAACGATTAATTGCCGTGATACTTGACGAGATTAGAACAATCCCGCAAGTTGAGCTAGCACTGCCAATGCCTAAAGATATGCGTCTGTTAAAAATCGCTTTAGCTTTGTCTGATAATCCTAGTGATGATAGAAATATTGACGAATGGGGCGTTTGGGCTGGTATTTCCCGACGTTCATTAACACGTCGATTTACCAATGAAACCGGATTTAATTTTACCGAATGGCGTCAGAAACTGCGCATGTTAAAAGCGTTAGAATTGCTTGCAGCTGGAAAACCAATTACAGAAATATCTTTATATTTAGGTTATGACAATATAAGTGGGTTTATTGCTATTTTCCGGCGAAATTTTGGGGTAACACCAGGTAATTATCAAAGAGCCATGCGAAACCGTCTCTCATGGCGAAACTTTACTTATACTTCTATTCAAAATGATAATCATATTAATGATAAATTAATCAAATAAATTTTTTCTAAGCCTCGTAATGTAATTAGCAATAAAAGTCGTTTTTAGTAAATAGATCAATTTTTAGAGCAATATAATTTTTTTAATAGAAATAAAAAACTTGTACTTGATAAGTTAATCCCAAAATACCTTCAGATTTAAAAAATCATCTAAGCTATTCAATAATAATTAGCAAAAACCTCAATTAAACAATTTATTATATGATTTAAGTATTAACTTAAAAAGAAAATAACTTACTATGAGATTCATGCCGTATAGGCGGTAAAATCATTTATTAAATCTCTTAGATAATTATTTAAAAGACTCGTTTTATAAATAAAACAATGTTAATTTATTGCTATCTAGAACTTGAGTTTATTTACTTATTATCATGGATTTGATTCATTCGTCTGATCTTAAAACGATTTTACATTCTAAGCGTGCTAATATCTATTATTTGGAGCATTGTCGAGTTTTAGTCAATGGTGGTCGAGTTGAATATGTGACTGATCAAGGGCAGCAGTCATTATATTGGAATATTCCAATAGCCAATACTAGCTGTATTTTACTTGGTACAGGCACTTCATTAACTCAAGCTGCTGTGCGTGAGCTTTCTCGTGCAGGAGTCATGATTGGTTTTTGTGGCGGTGGTGGAACGCCTCTATTTTCCTCGACAGAATCGGAATTTGCCTGCCAATTTTTTTCACCGCAAAGTGAATATCGTGCAACCGAATATCTGCAAAGTTGGTGTCAATTCTGGTTTGACGATAATCTCCGCCTACAAGCTGCTAAAACCCTTCAACAACAGCGACTCAAAATCATTCAACAATGTTGGCCGAAATTTGATTGGCAAATTGACGATAAGCAACTAACTACGTTGTTAAACGATGCTGAAAAACAGTTCAATGATGCTACAACAAGTCAAGCATTGTTAGCTGCTGAAGGGCGCATCAGCAAACGCCTTTATGGCATGGCAAATCAACTGACTTTACAAGATGATAATTTTAAACGGGAGCAAGGCTCACGAGGCAAGCATTATGATCCTGCTAATCAATTTTTAGATCATGGTAATTATTTAGCTTATGGATTAGGAGCAACAGCTTGTTGGGTATTAGGCTTACCACATGGTTTGGCTATATTACATGGCAAAACTAGGCGAGGAGGGCTAGTATTTGATGCTGCTGATATTATTAAAGATGGTATTGTGTTACCCCAAGCTTTTATATCAGCTAAACAAGGTGATAGTGAAAAAGAGTTCCGACAGGCATGTATTTCACAGTTTGCGCAATTAGGTGCGCTGGATATGATTATTGATACATTGAAGCAGATAGCAGATAAAACATGAATATTTTACTGGTTAGCCAATGCAAGAAAAATGCATTAACTCAGACTCGTCGTATTATCGATCAGTTTGCTGAACGTTGTGGTGAACGAACTTGGCAAACGCCGATGACTGCCGATGGTTTACAGACACTGTATAAATTATTACGTAAAACAGCGCGAAAAAATACTGCCGTTGCTTGTTACTGGACGCATGGAAAAAATCTAACCGATCTACTCTGGATTGTTGGCGATAAAAGTCAATTTAATCAACAAGGCCGAGTGCCAACTAATCGTACTAAGCGCAATATATTACGCAATGATAGTGAAAATAGTTGGCAATATGCCACATCTATCCAACTTATCGCAACCATTGCTGCACTATTGCATGATTTGGGTAAGGCGACAGTCGGTTTTCAAGATAAATTACGTAAAAGTCGACCGGCAGGTGATCCGTTTCGTCATGAATGGATTTCATTACAGTTATTCTTATTGATGATTCGTGATTGTAATACTAATCAAGATGTTTTAGTTCGATTAACCAATTTTGCTGATTATCAACAATTAAGACCTGATTGGTATAGAGAGCTAGCAAAGACAGAAAAAAACGATCTCTCTCAATTGCCATTATTGGCCCAATGGATTGGCTGGTTAATTGTTTCACACCATCGCATGCCTTTTTTAATGCCAGTTAGATATAAAGATTGTCAAAATAAACAAAAAGATGATTTCGATATTTCGGGTCTCACAATAAAAAGCTTTTTTAAAACATTCAAAGCAGTTGAACAATGGGTTAGAAATTGTAATATTGAAGACAGTACCGATTTTTGGCAACTTAAAAGTGATATAACCTTAAGCCAATCTTGGCTTAAAAAATTAAGTCGCTATGCAAATAAGGCAATTAATCACCCACCTTTAATGCAACTAACCAATGTTGATTCATTATTATTACATTTATCACGATTAAGCCTTATGGTTGCTGACCATAACTATTCCAGCATATCAATCAATGACGAAGAAGCCCAAAAGGTTGAAGATATTCTTATCGCCAATACCAATAAAAGCCAGCAAGCCAATCAACGATTAGATGATCATCTATTAGGTGTTGCTAATTTTACCGCTCGTTTTGCTCGCTTATTACCTAAAATCAACACTGAATTACCAGCAATTAATCAGCATAAACCATTTACGCAACGCACTACCATTAAACGCTTTCAATGGCAAAACCATGCTTTTGATTTAGCTAAAAGTTATCAACAATTAAGTGATGATAATGGCTTTTTTGGTGTCAATATGGCATCGACTGGCTGTGGTAAAACCTTAGCTAATGGTCGAATTATGTATGCATTATCAAATCCACAGCGTGGAGTACGATTTACGATTGCTTTAGGATTACGAGTATTAACTTTACAAACAGGTAAAGCGTTACGAGAAAGATTGCATTTAACTGATGAGCATTTGGCTATTTTGGTTGGGGGTCGAGCAACAAAGACCCTATTTGAGTTAGAAAATCAACCGCATATTACTAAAAATGAAAATGAGATAAATCCAGAAACTCTTGGTAGTGAATCGACAGAATCATTAGTCGATGAATATATTGATGTGGCAGAGAGTGGTATTGCTGATGGTGAGCTCGGTACCATTATCGAAAACAGTAAGGCCCGTCAATTAATCTATGCGCCGATTATGACATGTACCGTTGATCACTTAATGCAAGCTAGCGAATGTCTCAGAGGTGGCAAATATATTGCCCCTACCTTAAGGTTGCTTACCGCTGATTTAATTTTAGATGAACCGGATGATTTTGATCAGCGAGATTTACCTGCTTTGGCAAGGTTAGTTTATTTAGCCGGGCTTTATGGCAGTAAAGTGTTACTCTCATCAGCCACCTTAACGCCAGATCTGATTGCTGGTTTATTTGATGCTTATCAAGCCGGTCGCAAAATTTGGAATCAGAATACAGGAAGGTCTAATCAGGAGATTATTTGTGGATGGTTTGATGAATATCAGCAGTCAGTCGAACAAATAGCTGATACGGTTAATTTTAAACATCATCATATGCAGTTTATCGAAAAAAGAATAGCGAAGTTGCAACAAGGGACAATTCGCCGTCGAGGGCAAATTTTAGAATTATTAAATTACCCATTCAATAAAAAAGAAAATTTAGATGCAGGCTATGCTTTATTGGCACAACAATTATTAGATCAAGCTTATCATTTTCATTTACAGCACCATCAACAAGATCCGCAAACTAACAAAAAAATTAGTCTCGGTTTAATGCGCTTTGCGCACATTGATGATGTGATGTCGCTCACCAAGCAAATCTACCAGCAAACTGAGTTACCGGCAAATGTTCAATTTCATCTGGTGGTTTATCATGCCAGACAACTGCTACTATTGCGCAGTCAATTAGAAGAGAAACTGGATAGAATTTTAAACCGTGGTGATGCTAATAAATTATTTGAACAACCTGAAATCCGTGCAGCAATAAAAGACAGTGATAAACAACATCATATTTTTATCGTCATCGGCACACCGGTTACTGAAGTTGGACGTGACCATGATTATGATTGGGCAATTGTTGAGCCATCTTCAATGCGTTCAATTATTCAGTTAGTAGGACGAGTTTGGCGCCATAGACCGGAAAAAACAGCCGAAAGTGCCAATGTGGCGATTCTAGGCAGTAATTTAGAAGCGATGAAAAACGGCAACAATTTAGGTGTTAATAGCGCTTGTTTTACTAAACCGGGGTTTGAGCAAAAACCATTATTTTTATTAAAAACGCATAAGACTGAACAACTGATAACGTCAGAACAATTAGCTAATATTAATGCGATTCCTCGTATTATGACTGATTCACAAGCTGGCTTAACACTAGCAGAACTAGAACATAAGGTTATGGCAAATTTATTTCCAATCAATGCACGCAAAAGTAATTATGTTACTAGTTATTGGCAAACTGATTTGGCACATCATCATTGTGTTCATCTACAATTAATCTCGCCTTTCAGGTTGCAAGAGCAACCACAAGATGAGTATATCTGCCAACTTGATGACAACGGTGAATACCAATTTAGTTATGCCGAAATCGCTTGGCAAAAACCAAACCAACAGAGTGAAGATACACAAAATTACAATTTTAAATATGATAATTGGCAATTTACCAATCCATTGATACAGCCATGGCTTATCAACACCGTTGAGCAAGCGATTACTCAAATAGCAGAATATTTTCCAGATAAAAATCATTATCGGCTAGCTAATGAATTTTGTACTATTAATTTAAATAGCGAAACACGCTGGTGCTTTCATCCCTATTTTGGTTTTTATAAAGATAGAAGCTAAAAGAAGAGGTTATTTATTATTTTTTAGAAAAATTTATATTTAAAAAAGGTTTTTACATAACTATTTTTATAGAAAATAATCAGCTGAGTTATGCATGCTAGTAATGTTAGAGTAATTACTCTATACTTAACTGCACTGCCGTATAGGTGGTTTGTTAAAGTTGAATATTGACGTGATTATAACTACTCCAGTCTTCACGGCTGCATAAGTCGTTTAGAAAGCATTTCGATTAAATATAATTGCTGCGATTGAATACCGAATAGGTAGTTTAGAAAATTTGAGAAACTCCAATTATTAATATTGTTAAGGATTAACGCCGTATAGGCAGTTTAGAAAAAGTTATTTATTTCTTAATTAGTTTTTAAATATTGATTATTTCATAGGAATTAAATTAATTAATAACCGCATTTCGATTTAATATAAAATTGACTTTTTGTTTTCTTAATATATAGTTTCTATTGTTAATTATTTTTATATTAAGCATTATGATTTAAATTATTAGTGCTTTGAATTAAATTGATTATTAAGTAAAAATCCTACAAATTTTAAATAATTAAGATGTTAATGCGACAATAAACCGATAACCTAAATAGTATAAAAATGAGCATAAGGAGGGCCAATGAATAATATTTCTTGGCAAGATATAAGAAAGGGGATGATGCATAGCCTTGCAACTATGTATAATTCAGAATATGCAAGTGAACTATTAAGTTTAGAAAAAGCGATTTCTTCAAATGATAGTATTGCTATTAATCAAAGTAATATTAAAATTCAGGCAATAAGTAAACAATTTGAATTTGAAAATTGGATTGAAAATTTTATTACTCAAAAATTAGAAGGAGTAGCTATTGTTACTCACTCTGGAAAGGGAATTCATTCAGCAATTAAAGATTGTAATATCAATTATGACTTACAAGTTAAACCTGAAAATTATCAATTTATTTCGTCAGCAACCCCAAATATTCTACCATTTGATTGTACTAATAATGCTGCTAGAGTTGGGAGTGTATACGTTTTTCTTAATCAGATAATTAAAGATAATATCACTTTATTACAACTAATTATTGATAATAATCCAGAAATTCCTCGAGCTTTATCTGATGATAAAGAGATTGCAAATCAATATTTGCAGTGTTTAAAAAAAGCAATTTTCGATGATTTTCAGAATCCTAAAGCTTCCGAACTAAATAAGCAGTTTTATTGGCCAAACAGTGATTACTCATATTTATCATATTCAGAAAATAATTATCGCTTACTTATTCCACTATATCCAAATTCACTTTGTTATTTGGTTTATGAAAAAATACGAAGTCGATATTCGGAAGAGAATAAAAAAGCACGTGAATTGAGAAAAACAAAAGATATAGAACATCAATCTTATTTTTCTTTTAAGGATTTAGCAATCTTAAAGCTTGGTGGTACTAAACCTCTTAATGTTAGTAAATTAGTTCAAGCACAATTTGGTAATAATTATCTCTTACCTTCAATGCCACCTAAGTTCGAGCGCTCTCGATTTCCGTCAATCAGCTTAAATAAAAAAAATGTATTTGACCATTCCTTACAGTATTTCTGTCGATTTGGTTTTCGATTATTGTTCGATATGGTTGCTGCACCCAAAAATGTAATTGAAGAGCGGGATAACCGAAAAGATGCCTTTGCGGTTATTTTAACTTTATTGCTTAAATTTGCTCGGAATATACAAACTTCCATGCCGGCAGGTTGGAGTCGTGATTATTCGTTGCCAATGTCACAAAAACTTTGGCTTGATCCTAATCGGGCTGAACTTGAAGATGAAGAAAACTTTAAACATCAGTATGAGCAAGGTGATTGGTTAGGGGAGTTAGAGCTTGATTTTGCTTCCTGGATTCAAAAAGCCTTAAAAAAGAAATTCAAAAATATTGAAACACAATTTTCTGATGTTGAATATCGAGAATGGTGTCGTGAATTTCACGCGGCAGTAAAAGCAAGTCAACGTAGGAAGGAGGGGATCTTCTAATGGCATCTTTAAAATACTATCTTCTATTTGACCATGTCAAAATTCATAATGCCAATGCTATCTCCAGTCCATTAACTTATGGTTTTCCGGCTATCTCTGGCTTTTTAGGGGCGGTTCATGCTTTAAATCGAAAAATTGAGTCGGATGATCCTATCTATCTGGATGGTGTATTAATCGCTTGTCATGATTGTGATGTACAAGTTTATCGACCTAATAATTATGCGGATTATACATTTCGACTCACTCGCAATCCGTTAGCTAAAAATGGTGATACCCGCTCGATTATCGAAGAAGGTCGGGTTCATCTAGATGTGTCTTTAATTGTTGAGGTGAAAATTGAGGATCGTGAAACCCTCGATGATGTTAATGATCAAGAAAAATTTATTAACCAGATAAGACAAAAGCTCTATCAGCAACGTATTGCTGGTGGTCAAGTTATTGAGATTGAATCAGTAGGATTATATTCAGCTTCAGAATCTCTTGATGATTTAACTCAAGCTTTATTACCTGCTTTTGTCTTAGTTGAAGCGCAGCAAGATTTACAGGAAATCACTGCCGAGCTACAACAAAAAGATCCGAATGCCACTGCACTTGATGCATTAGTTGAAACTGCCATGTTGCATCATCATCCACAAGAAAAAGATCAGTGGCAAACCACCTCGGTCAAGCAGGGACGAGGTTGGTTAGTGCCAATACCCCTTGGTTATCAAGCTATTTCACCACTGTTTGAAGCAGGAACGGTTGAAAATGCCCGTAGTAATGAGCATCCAACGCAATTTGTCGAATGTATTTATGGATTAGGTAAGTGGGTATTTCCACTAAGGTTACAAGACAATTTATATCAAGCATTTTGGCGTTATAAATGCAGCGAACTGCAATCGAATGACGCAGATATATATATTATTAATCAAGATTAATTAAACAAGTTTAGCATTGAAAAAAAGGAATGAATTATGAGTAAAGATAAAATCACCACCGCATCAGTATTAGCCTTTGAACGTAGTTTTGATATTTCTGATGCCATTTTTGCCCAGCAAAATAGCCATGATGACCAAAAATTAACACCAGTTTTATTATCTGAAAAATCTGTTCGCGGTACCATTTCGAATCGGCTTAAAAATGCTTTAGCAAATGATCCGGCTAAATTAGATGCTGAAATTCAAAAACCTAATTTACAAACAGTCGATGTTGCAGCACTTGATGCCGATAAAGATACCTTAGTGGTTAAATGGAGCTGTAAAGTACTACCTTTCTTAGGTTCGCCATCAGTCTGTAATGATATTGATTACCAAGAAGAGTTAACCAAAACGACCCAAAGCTATATCAAATCAGAAGGGTTACAAGCACTAGCGAAACGTTATGCAATTAATATATTAAATGGCCGTTGGTTATGGCGTAATCGTATGGCTGCTGAACAAATCAGTATTAGCATTACTCGTAAAAAAGATGACAAAATAGCAACGATTGAAGTGAGTGATGTTAAGCAATATCAATTAAATTCATTTGATTGTGATGACAAATCGGTAAATGACCTCGCTGCTTTGATTGAAGCTGGCTTATTAGGCAAAGAGTTCGTTATCTTTAATATTCAAGCCAAATTAAAAATGGGATTAGGGCAAGAGGTCTATCCATCACAAGAATTGATTTTGGATACAGGTAAAGAAAAAAGCAAAGTCCTGTATGAAAAAAATGGTCAAGCAGCAATGCACTCGCAAAAAATCAGCAATGCCATTCGAACTATTGACACCTGGTATGCAGAAAACGCCGAGTTTCCGATTGCCATTGAACCTTATGGTGCAGTTACCACTATGGGACATGCTTTTAGACAACCTAAACAAAAACAGGATTTTTATACCTTATTTGATAATTGGGTACTGAAAGGTGAAAAACCAACGCTTGAACAACAACATTATGTTATTGCAGTTCTGATTCGTGGTGGTGTATTTGGTGCTAGTGGTAAGGAGTAATATTATGCTTACTCACTATTTTGAACTACGGGCAATTCCACAACTGGAGATAACTGAAACTGAAGTGATTAATCAAGTTATGCAATCACTGCATCAGGTGTTAGTTAATCATCAAGGCAATATTGCGGTTAGCTTTCCTTGTTATAATGTCCACAGAACATTAGGTGGGATTATCCGGTTATTTGGCGATGAAGCGCAGTTACAACAATTTAAAACGGCCTTACAGCAGCAGGCCGTAGTTAGTGATTACACGTTAGCTTTGCCAATAGCATCTGTACCGACAAGTGTTAAAGGTTACCTACGCTTAATTCGTATCAATCCTAAAGGACAAAGTGCTTTAAGACGAGCCGAAAAACGTTTAACCGCACAAGGTAAATGGTCAGCCGAGGTAAAAAACAAAATGGTTGAAAAATGGGGCAGCCTTCATTTGAACTATCCACACCTTCATTTTGCTAGCAAAAGCACTGGGCAACATTTTATTATGTGGCTGAAACAACAAAAATGTGCAACGGCTGTTGAAGGAACATTTAATAGTTACGGACTCAGCAAAACAGCAACTGTTCCTGATTTTTAACTAAATAATAAGGGCATTATTATAATGCCCTTAGCTGCCAATAATTAACAATATTAACGGTACAAATTTTGAGGAGCGTACTTTTTAAAGCTAAAAAATTTGAGGAAAGGGGTTTTTAAAACCTAAATACCATGCAGTGTTAACCCTTTTTTTTAACTAAAAATAAAATTTTTAAAAATCAATTAATTGAAAAGCCACCAAAAAAAAGGGTTTTTGCAAAGTAAAATAGACTTTGCCTTTTGCACAACAATGTTTATAGTATTTGGGGTTCTACTTCAAGGCTGCATAAGCCGTTTAGAAATTTTCCTGTATCCCCTCAACGCCCAGAATAAACTTCAAGGCTGCATAAGCCGTTTAGAAAGACTGCAACAACCGTTATAGTCAAGTCAAATCCTTCAAGGCTGCATAAGCCGTTTAGAAATGCTGCAGTTCTGCTGGGTACCAGTTTTTGTACTTCAAGGCTGCATAAGCCGTTTAGAAAAACGCAGGATGACGGGCGAGCCGAATTGCAAACTTCAAGGCTGCATAAGCCGTTTAGAAATAAAAATCGGGTTACGCAGGCTGCAATCAATTCTTCAAGGCTGCATAAGCCGTTTAGAAAAACAGATGGCCGCCACCACGTGCGGCTTTTACCTTCAAGGCTGCATAAGCCGTTTAGAAAACCTGGAGAATCAATTCTCAAAACGATGGACTCTTCAAGGCTGCATAAGCCGTTTAGAAATTAACGTCAATATGCAAATATTCCCCTATATTCTTCAAGGCTGCATAAGCCGTTTAGAAATATTATAACAAAATATTTAAAATTAAATTTCCCTTCAAGGCTGCATAAGCCGTTTAGAAACAACTTATCAAACGCCCAAAGTTCAAGGCTGTAAAAGTGGAAAATTTTGAGGAGCGGGGTTTTTAAGACTAAAATCCATCCGATAAATCACTAAAATTAGT
The DNA here is from genome assembly GCF_016101145.1 of Gilliamella sp. W8145. Classification (NCBI taxonomy): domain Bacteria; kingdom Pseudomonadati; phylum Pseudomonadota; class Gammaproteobacteria; order Orbales; family Orbaceae; genus Gilliamella; species Gilliamella sp. W8145. The sequence goes on along the minus strand of NZ_JACFRC010000001.1, from coordinate 1,306,750 downwards.
TATAACATCAGCTAGGGTCAATAATAAAAGTTTATTTTTATCAATTAGTTTAGTGCTTCTCATTTAGCGACATCAGCAATGTGCTGACAACTGAGTGAGATTAGCATGACAAACAGGGATGTTTGACAAGGCTGTTGTTTGTCAGAAACAAATCACAGCCGGTGCGTTAAGAGCGAACGATGGCGGAAGGCAGTCACATCGTGACCACTTGCGTAGTCGCCGCGGGAGTTGGTAAAGAGGGTTTGCGCAAACCCTCTTTACTCGGACGTAATCTCCGTATAGAACTAGCTATTAAACAACAAAACGTCCGAAACTCACCGAATAAAAAAATTTGAGGAGCGGGGTTTTTTAAGAGTAAAATCCATCCGATAAATCACTAAAACCAGCTATAACATCAGCTAGGGCCAATAATAAAAGTTTTTTATCAATCAGTTTAGTGCTTCTCATTTAGCGACTTTAGCAATGTGCTGACAACTGAGTGAGATTAGCATGACAAACAGGGATGTTTGACAAGGCTGCTCTTTGTCAGGAACAAATCACAGCCGGTGCGTTAAGAGCGAACGAAGGCAATTACATCGTAACCACTTGCGAGGTTGCCGCGGGAGTTGGTAAAGATGATTCGCGTAAACCCACTTTACTCGGACGTAATCACCGTATAAAACTAGCCACAAAACAACAAAACGTCCGAAACTCAGCGAACTAAAAAATTTGAGGAGCGGGGTTTTTAAAGCCTAAAATCTTCTAAAAAAACAATTCTACGGTATTAGGTTGCGCAAAAACAGCTATTTGCCTTTTGCTGTACATTATTCCAGACAATGTTTATAGTAGTTTATATTCTGAATTAATATTGGTTTTAATTACTAACGATATTATGAAGCTTCAACAGTTACGTTACATTTTAGAAATTGCCCGCTCAGGCTCAATCAATGAGGCTGCTAAAAATTTGTATATTACTCAACCAAGTTTATCAACTGCAGTGAAGGAGTTGGAAGCTGAATTTGGTATTGAAATTTTTGTACGGACATCTAAAGGAGTTTCATTATCGACTGATGGAGTTGAATTTTTAGGTTATGCAAAACAGGTTTTAGATCAAGCTCAGTTGCTAGAACAGCACTATGCTAAAAAAGTACCTTCCAAACAACTGTGTAGCATATCAACCCAACATTATGCATTTGCAGTAAACGCTTTTGTTAATTTAATCAAAAAGAATCATACGGATGAATATGAGTTTACCCTACGTGAAACTCGCACTTACGATATTATAACTGATGTTGCTAATTTACGTAGTGAAGTAGGTATTTTGTATCTAACTGATTTTAATCAAAAAATTATTTTACGCTTGCTTAAAGAACATCGTTTAACTTTTAATCCACTATTTGAGGCTGATCCACATGTATTTATCAGTACCAATCATCCTTTGGCGGCAATGAAGTCTTTAACATTAGATGATTTAGAGGATTTTCCCTATCTTTCATTTGAACAAGGCGAATATAACTCTTTTTATTTTTCCGAAGAGATTTTAAGTACTGTGTATCATAAAAAAAGTATTCATGTCAGTGATAGGGCAACGTTATTTAATTTATTGCATGGATTAAATGGCTATACAATTAGTACCGGAGTGCTCAGTACTGATTTAAATGGTTCAGACATTCTATCTATCCCTTTAGATGTCGAAGAAAAAATATTAATTGGCTGGATAACATCACAAAAAGCACAGCTAAGTTTATCGGCACAAAATTATATCGAAGCGTTGAAAAAGCTTATTCAAGAAGAGTATGGTTTTAAGCTTAAATAAGCGTTTACGATTAATAAATCAAATTGCTATTTTAGTAAATTCCAGTATAATTGCTCACGATTCATATATTTATTATATGGATGCCGAGGGATGTCTGAATTAGAGATCGGTCATTCCATTTTTTATATTTATTTTAAGAGGTTTATTATGTCTCTAACTGTAGAAGCTAAAGCGAAAATCGTTGCTGAATATGGTCGTGGTACTAACGACACTGGTTCAACTGAAGTTCAGGTTGCTCTTTTAACTGCACGCATTAATGACTTACAAGGTCATTTTTCTGAGCATAAAAAAGATCACCATAGCCGCCGTGGTTTATTACGCATGGTGTCTAGCCGTCGTAAATTATTAGATTATTTACGTCGTAAAGACTTTGAACGTTATAGCCAATTAATTCAAAGACTAGGTTTACGTCGCTAATTATTTATCTACTTGAAAAGAGGCTTAGGCCTCTTTTTTCGTTGTGAAAATTCAAGGCTTTGATATAATGCAGAGTCCGAAAAGCTAAATAAATGCTTTGAAGATAGAAATTAATAAAATAAAAGATTGTATCTCATGTTTCGCGCGACTAATGAGAGCTCTATAGTTTATAGATTTGTCATTAGTCGTGACAGTGAAATAATCTTTTGTTTAGTATCCCACACATAGTTGAAGTGTGTATCAATATGTTCCAGCGTCATGCTGCTTCCTGTCGAAATATCAAACTTCAACGTGATTTATTACAAGAGGACATTATTTTGTTTAATCCGACATATCAAAAATTCCAATATGGTCGCCATACTGTTACTTTAGAAACGGGTATTATGGCACGTCAAGCAACTGCTGCAGTTATGGTTAACATGGACGATACTGCGGTATTTGTCACTGTAGTTGCTAATAAAAAAGTTAAAGAAGGACAAGACTTTTTCCCTTTAACCGTTAACTATCAAGAACGTACTTACGCTGCAGGTCGTATTCCTGGTGGCTTTTTCAAACGTGAAGGTCGCCCAAGTGAAGGCGAAACATTAATTGCCCGTTTAATCGACCGTCCACTTCGTCCATTATTTCCTGAAGGTTTTGTCAATGAAATTCAAATCATTGCAACAGTGGTATCAGTGAATCCTGAAGTAAGCCCTGATTTAGTTGCTATGATTGGTGCATCAGCAGCACTTTGTTTATCTGGTGTTCCTTTCCATGGCCCAATTGGTGCTGCTCGTGTAGGCTTTATCAATGATGAATTTGTGTTAAATCCATCAGTAAAAGAATTAGCGACTAGTCGTTTAGATTTAGTTGTAGCTGGTACCAAAAGTGCTGTATTAATGGTTGAATCAGAAGCTGATTTATTAACTGAAGACCAAATGTTAGCGGCAGTGGTATTTGGGCATGATCAACAACAAGTTGTAATTGATAATATCAATGAATTTGTTGCTAAAGCGAATTGTGAAAAATGGGATTGGGTTGCACCAGCTAAAAATGAAGAGCTATTTAATGCGGTTTCTGAATTAGCTAAAGATCGTTTAGGTGAAGCTTATCGTATTACTGAAAAACAAGCTCGTTATGCGCAAATCGATTTAATTAAAGAAGAAGTGTTAGCAGCACTTAAAGAAAAAGATGAAGAACTTGACGAAAATGAAGTTATTAACATTATTGTTGATTTAGAAAGCCAAATTGTTCGTCAACGTGTTATTGCTGGTGAACCACGTATCGATGGTCGTGAAAAAGATATGATTCGTGCTCTGGATATTCGTACCAATGTATTACCAAGAACTCATGGTAGCGCATTATTTACTCGTGGCGAAACGCAAGCGTTAGTTACCGCAACTTTAGGTACTGAACGTGATGCACAGATCATTGATGAGTTAACTGGTGAATATACCGAACGTTTCCTTTTACATTATAACTTCCCTCCATATTCAGTTGGTGAAACAGGTATGGTTGGTTCACCAAAACGTCGTGAAATTGGTCATGGTCGTTTAGCAAAACGTGGTGTTGCTGCGGTAATGCCAAGCAAAGAAGAATTTCCATATACTGTACGTGTAGTTTCTGAAATTACTGAATCTAATGGTTCTTCTTCAATGGCTTCAGTTTGTGGCGCATCATTGGCATTAATGGATGCTGGTGTTCCAATTAAGTCTTCTGTTGCAGGTATTGCAATGGGCCTTGTTAAAGAAGGTGATAATTTTGTAGTATTATCTGATATTTTAGGTGATGAAGACCATCTTGGTGATATGGACTTTAAAGTAGCTGGTACCCGTGAAGGTGTAAGTGCACTACAAATGGATATCAAAATTGAAGGTATCACTAAAGAAATTATGCAAGTTGCATTAAACCAAGCTAAAGGCGCACGTTTGCATATTTTAGGGGTAATGGAACAAGCGATTAATAAACCTCGTCAAGAGATATCTGAATTTGCTCCTCGTATCTATACGATGAATGTTAATCCAGATAAAATTCGTGATATCATCGGTAAAGGTGGTGCAACGATTCGTGCATTAACTGAAGAAACCGGTACTACTATTGAAATTGCAGATGATGGTACAGTGAAAATTGCGGCATCTGATGGTAATAAAGCACAAGATGCAATCGCACGTATCAATAATTTAGTTGCTGATGTTGAAATTGGTAAAATCTATACTGGTAAAGTCACACGTATTGTTGATTTTGGTGCTTTCGTTTCAGTTATTGGTGGAAAAGAAGGACTTGTTCACGTTTCACAAATCGCTGATCATCGAGTGGAAAAAGTTGCTGACTACTTAAAAGTAGGTCAAGAAGTGAAAGTTAAAGTACTAGAAATAGATCGTCAAGGTCGGATTCGTTTAAGTATGAAAGATGCAGTTGAGTCTACACCAGAAGTTGCGCCAACTGCTGAATAAAATATGATCCACTAGGAGCTTAATATGAGATTATTCAACCTGAGAATGTTGTGCTGTATTTTTGCAGTCATTATCTTGTCAGGTTGTTCTAATTCTCTACCTTTACTTGCTGTTCCTGAGCAAGTTTCGTATGATGATGAGTTGAAAATAGCTGAAATAAGTCAACAGTTATCAAGACGAGATCTTGATACTGTTTCTCGAATGCAGCTGATTTTCGAACGAGGAATTGTTTACGATTCATTAGGTTTTAAAGCATTTGCACAAAGTGATTTTAATCACCTTTTAAGTTTTAATCCTGAAATACCTGATGTTTATAATTTTCTTGGTACTTATGCACTAAGAGATGGTGATTTCGATAATGCTATGATGGCATTTAATACTACACTAGAAATAGATCCATCTTATGCTTTTGCTTATTTGAATCGTGCAATTACTTTATATCGTACAGGACATTATCAAGCTGCACAGCTTGATGCACAAAAATTCTATCAATATGATGTCAACGAACCTATTCGTGTTTTATGGCTTTATTTGATTGAAAAAGAAATAGATAAACAAGCTGCCCTAGCTCAGTTGCAAAATCGTTACGATAAACTAAACGATAAAATGAGTTATGGTGGTGATATCATTGCATTTTATTTAGGTAATATTAGTGAATCTAAATTAATGCAAAACCTTCAACAAGGTGTTGAAAATGACCGGCAATTAGCCGAACGCCTATGTGAAGCGTACTTTTATTTAGGTAAATATTACCTAGGTAAAGGTAACAATGAGCGTGCCAAAATATTATTTAAATATGCTTTAGCTAATAATATTTATAACTTTGTTGAACATCAACAGGCACTCTACGAAATTAAGTTACTTGAAGAAAAGTAACAAGGGTCATGCCAGTTTTAAAAGTGAAAATATTGTTATAGCGTAGTTCTGATTTGCCCATAATATTCTCAATTATTTTTATGCTATCTATCTTTTGTATTAAATAAAGTAATTATTTAAGCAACAGTTATGCATATTTGATTGTGTGATTATTGGCAGTTAGTTATTGGGGTGAGTTGTAAATTTTCAATTTAGTGAGCTGGCATAAATTTATATAGTGTTTTATTTAGGTAATGTAATATTTTATGAGCAATATTGTAATCCTCATAAATTATCTTGATTAGTAATTATCAGGTTTGTTGCTAACTTAAAATTAAGCCTATATATCCAATTTGCAAGCGAGTTTACATGACAACAGAAATATCTTTTATTGACCTTGGTTTATCTGAGGAAATCCTTAACGCATTAAATGATCTTGGTTTTACTAAACCATCACCAATCCAAGCAGAATGCATTCCTTTACTTTTACAAGGGAACGATGTGTTGGGTATGGCACAAACTGGTAGTGGTAAAACTGCTGCTTTTTCCATTCCTTTTTTGATGAATATTGATGCTAATTTAAAAGCACCACAATTATTGGTTTTAGCACCAACTCGTGAATTGGCAATTCAAGTTGCTGATGCCTGTGCTGAATATGCAAAATATGTGAAAGGCGTAAAAGTTTTACCACTGTATGGTGGTCAACGTTATGACGTGCAATTACGTGCATTAAAACAAGGTCCACAAATTGTAGTGGGTACTCCAGGTCGATTGTTAGATCATTTAAATCGTAAAACATTAGATCTTTCAAACCTTAAAGGTTTAGTTTTAGATGAAGCCGACGAAATGTTAAGAATGGGCTTTATTGATGATGTTGAAAGTATTATGGCTACGATCCCAGAAGATCATCAAACAGCACTATTTTCAGCAACAATGCCGGCACCAATTCGTCGTATTACTAAACGTTTTATGCATAACCCGAAAGAAGTACAAATTAAAGGTACTAATCAAACTGCACCTGATATTGATCAAAGCTATTGGTTAGTACGCGGTATGCGTAAAAACGAAGCAATTGTACGCTTTTTAGAAGCTGAAGATTTTGATGCAGCAATTATTTTTGTTCGTACCAAAACAGCAACATTAGATGTCGCCGAAGTATTAGAAAAAAATGGTTATAGTTGTGCTGCTTTGAATGGTGATATGACTCAGCAACTTCGTGAGCAAACGCTTGATCGTTTACGTAATGGCCGATTAGATATCCTAATTGCAACTGATGTGGCTGCTCGAGGTTTAGATGTTGAGCGTATCAGTTTAGTTATTAACTATGATATCACTCTTGATTCAGAATCTTATGTTCACCGTATTGGGCGAACTGGTCGTGCTGGTCGTGCTGGACGAGCAATTTTATTTGTTGATAGTCGTGAACGCCGTTTACTTAAGAATATTGAACAAACAATTAAAAAGCCGATTCCTGAAGTAGCATTACCATCTAAAGAGTTGCTCGAAAAACGTCGTTTAGCGAAATTTACTCAGAAAATTCAGCAACAATTAGAAAGTGCCGATTTAGATCAATATCAAGCGTTATTAGAGCAAATCCAAGCAGATAGTGGTGCAGATCTTGAAACGATTGCAACAGCATTATTGAGATTAGCTCAGAGTGATCGTCCGTTGATTCTACCGCCAGATCCAGTATTTAAACCATCAAGAGAATTTCGTGATCGTGATAATCGAAATGGTGAACGTCGCTTACGTGGCGATAATCGTGAATCACCAAAACGTCGTGAACGCCGAGATGTGGGTGAAATGGATATGTATCGTATCGAAATTGGTAAAGAAAACGGTGTTGAAGTGCGTCATATTGTTGGTGCAATTGCTAATGAAGCCGATATTAGTAGTCGCTATATTGGTAATATCAAACTTTATGAAACTTATTCAACCGTTGAGTTACCAAAAGGCATGCCGAAAGATATTCTTAAGCATTTTGAACGGGTTAGAGTACTTAATCAACCAATGAAAATGAGCTTGGTAGCAGGTAAGCCATCTGAAGCTAAACGTGGACGTAAAAGTAGTAAAACAGAATCTAATGACAAAGGTTTTGCGAAAAAACGTGGCCGTCCTAGCGCACCTAAGTTCTAATATTTTTTAGGTTTGCTTCTTAAGAACCTCTGCCAAATGACAGGGGTTTTTTATTGCTTATCTTTTAGATTGTTACCTGCATTTTTCGGCAAGGTAATAAAGTCAATCATTGCTAACAAGGTCATTCCTGCTACCATTAATAGTGCTAACCTAAAATCTTCTACCATTAAACCCGTTTGGCTATGGCCATTATAGCTAGATGCAATAAATAGAAATAAAGCACTTAACACAATGCCGAGTACGTTATTTAGCTGCTGGAAAATGGTAGATAAAATGTTAGCGCTCTGTATTTCTGTTTTATCAATTTCTGAAAAACTAAGCGTGGTGATGGTAGTAAATTGAATAGAACGAGCACCACCGGAAAAGAATAGCACTAATATAATCCAGATGATAGGTGTTTGTGGCGTGAAAAGCGCACATAACACAAAACTTGAAGATAATAACAGCCCATTGATAATCAGAATTTTGCGGAATCCAAACTTATGAATTAAAGGTGTGTTTACTGTTTTAAGCAGGATATTGCCGGCAAATAATGATAGCAGTAGTGAACCTGCAGTTAACGGTGACCAACCAAAACCGACTTGAAACATTAGCGGTAAGATAAACGGAGCACTATTTAAGCCAATACGTATTAATGAACCACCAAAAAAGGTCATTCTAAATGTACGTTTAGAAAAGGCATATAGACTAATTAATGGGTGTTGAGTATGAGCTAAATGATAGTAGGCAAAGATTAATATTAGGCTACCAACCAAAGATAGTGTTACGCCTACCCAGAGACTACTATTTGAATGAGAAATCATTTCAAGCCCATAAACAAATAGTAGTAGGCCTAAACCACAAGTGATAAATCCAACACTGTCAAATGTACGTTTTTCAGGTAATTCTTTGGGTAATAATCGATGAGCGAAAAATAGGGCGATAAAACCTAATGGAATATTAAGAAGAAATATCCAGTGCCATGTTAGATATTGAGCAAAGAAGCCACCAATAATCGGTCCCATTAATGGCGCAATTAAGCCTGGCCAAACTAAAATAGAAATAGTGCTGACTAAATGTTGTTTTTCCGTTCGACTTAATACCACCGTTCTGCCTACAGGCACCATTAATGATCCACCTAAACCTTGAATTAATCTTGCGATGGTAAACATGGTCAGATTAGTCGATATGGCACACAATATTGATGCTAACATAAATAAAATAATCGAAATCGAAAAGACTCGATAGGCGGTGAAACGGTTAGCGATCCAGCCACTGGCAGGTAAACCAATTGTAAGTGCTAGCATATAGGCGCTAATCCCAATAGATAAATCTTGAGGATTGGTTAAAAATGATTTTGCCATAGCTGGAATTGCCGTGGTGATCACTGTAGCGTCTAGATTTTCCATGAAAAACGTCGCAGCGACTAAAATCGCCATTTTTCGAACGTGACTATTTTGTTGCATCATGTGGTTTGATTAATTCAGAAAAATAACAATAAAACTTTAATATACGCCAAAAATTTGTGTTGTGGTAAAGGTTTTTAACATTTTGCCCTTAATTGTGATTAAGAGTATACTAATGCCATATTAATCGGTAAAACAGAGGTAGAGGTACACAATGACAGATTCTTTAAATAAATGTAAAGCTAACGAAACACCTGCATGTTGTTGCGTTGATGTAGGTACAATTATAGACAATGAAGATTGTAGTGCAGAATATGAGCATGTTTTTACATCTGAATCAGAAGCAAATGCCAAATTAGCTACATTAACTCAAGCTGCAAAAGCTGTTGAAACAGAGCCTTGTGAAATTAACAGCAGCATCGATAAAGTTGAAAATGGCTATAAATTAACAGCTAAATTTACTTTCTGCTGTGGCGCTGAATGTATGATTTTCCAATTGAAATTACGTTAATTATTCATTTATGAAAGTTTGTATTATGAGACATGGTGAGGCAGGTTTTGCTGCTTCATCTGATGCAAGTCGTACTTTAACTGATTATGGTTTAAAACAAGCCTGTCAAGCTGGACTATGGCTTAATCAACAAAATTTTAAATTTGATTTAGGGTTAGTCAGTCCTTATTTAAGAGCCCAACAGACTTTCACTGAATTATCCTCTCACTGCCGAGTTTCTCAATTCGAAACTGATAATCTTTTGGTACCTGGTGGTAGCCCTTCTCATATTGCTGATTTATTAATGACACTGCCCGATCGTGGTATCGAAAATGTGATTATTGTTTCGCATCTACCTCTAGTTGGTTATTTGGTTAATGAGTTATGTCCAGATGTATCACCGCCAATGTTTCCTACAGCTGCTATTGCTTGTGTTGATTTATCCGCCAATACGGCAGGGAAGCTAGAATGGTTTCATGTAGTGGAATAAAAAAGCTTAACTTATTTGATTTACCTTTAACTGGTCGAACGCTAATCGAAGCGTCAGCAGGAACAGGTAAAACCTATTCGCTCGCATTTATTTATTTGCGATTATTATTGGGGATTGGTAAAAACAGTTATCCCACACCTCTTGATGTTAATCAGATTTTAGTGGTGACCTTTACTAAAGCCGCTACTCAGGAACTGCGATCTCGTATCAGGCAAAATATTCAAGAATTACGATTAGGGTTGTTACAAGGTCATCATGATGATCCAATTTATCAACAATTAATTGATTTAGTTGATGATAGCAACCAAGCAATACAGAAATTAACCCAAGCTCAACAATCAATGGATGATGCGGCGATTTATACGATTCATGGTTTTTGTCAACGTATATTGACTAGTCATGCTTTCGAATCAGGTGTACTGTTTGAACAAACATTGATAACAGATGAACAAGATCTAAAGTTACAAGTTGTGCAAGATTTTTGGCGTCACTACTTTGTTCCTCTCGACAAAGCATTAGCCTACCTGATTCTTGACTATTGGCAGGATCCAGAAAGATTGCTATCCGACATCAGACCTTATTTAAATTTTGAATTTGATGAGCAGCAAGAAGAACATATTGATATCAGTGGCAAGATTCAGCAATTTTATCAAAAATATTTTCAGCAGATCAGTCTGATCAAAAAACAGTGGTTAGATTCAATTGCCGATCTGCCAGAAATAATTGCTCAATCAGGCGTTAATAAACAATCCTATAGTAGCCGTAATTTACCTAATTGGTTGGCTAAAGTTACTGCCTGGGCGCAGATGCCAATACGTTCATTTAAACTGCCTAGTGAGTTAACTAAATTTAGTCAGTCGATTTTAATTGAAAAAACTAAGCAAGGTAAAAATCCTCCGACTCATGCCGTTTTTGAGAGTATTGAAGCGCTATGTAATAGTTCTATTGATTTACGTGGCGAAGTTCTAATGGATATCGTTAAAGTCATTCAAAAGCGTATTTATATTCAGAAGATCAAACGTGGTGAAATGAGTTTTGATGATCTCTTAAGCCAGTTGAACCGAGCTCTACGTGCTAGAAATGGTAATCGATTAGCAGAGAGTATTGCGAAAAAATACTGTGTAGCGCTGATTGATGAATTTCAAGATACCGATCCGGTGCAGTATAAAATTTTTGATCGTATCTATAATCGTTATCCGAAAGAGACTGGGTTACTGTTTATTGGTGATCCTAAACAAGCGATTTATAGCTTCCGTGGTGCAGATATTTTTACATATCTAAAAGCAAAATCATCAACCGGTGAAAATAATTTTACTATGCAGGTCAACCATCGTTCTTCATCATCCATGGTGAATGCGGTTAATGCATTGTTTAATCATCATGATAATCCGTTTATTTTTGAAAATATTCCATTTTTACCAATGGAAAGTGCCGAACGTAATCAACAAAAAGGTTTAATTATCAATAATCAAGAGGTTAATGCTTTAGCGGCATACTTATTACCTGATGAAGTTAGCTCAAAAACGGATTATCAAGAACATATCGCTAACTGTTGTGCTAAGCAGATTGTGACGTGGTTGATGGATCCGACCATTTTATTGAAGGATAAAGATGGTCAACGACCAATTACAACTGCTGATATTGCCATTTTAGTCCGTACCGGATACGAAGCTGAGATTATCCAACAAAAGTTAACCAGTGTTGGAGTTAAAAGCGTTTATTTATCTAATCGGAGTAGTGTCTTTCTGGCTAAAGAAGCACAGGAGGTCCTGTGTTTATTACAAGCAGTGCTTATGCCAGAAAACGAATCGGCTCTACGCTTAGCTTTAATGACGACACTGTTGGGTCAAACCATGACTGAACTTGAGCAAATAACCGACGATCAAGATATATGGGAAGGTTTGATAGAGGAGTTTAAACAGTATCAGATTATCTGGCAATATTATGGTGTGTTAGTCATGTTGCGCCGGATGATGAAAAACCGTCAGTTAGCTGAAAATATATTAGCCAGCCCAAATGGTGAACGTACTTTAACTAATTTGATGCATCTAGGCGAGCTATTGCAAGAAGCGGCCGACGAACTTGATAGTCCACATGCTTTGGTTCGTTGGTTATCAAGACAAATTGTCAGTCCTGATGCAAATTTAGAAAATCATGAGCAACGATTAGAAAGTGATGAAAATTTAGTAAAAATTATTACTATTCATAAATCTAAAGGTTTAGAGTTTCCTATTGTTTGGTTGCCATTTGCAGCTCAATTTCGAAATTCAGATAGTCAGTTTTATCATGACAAAAATAATGACTATCAACCAACTTATGCTTGGCTATTAACCGATGAAATAAAACAACAGATTGAAGATGAACGTTTAGCCGAAGATTTACGTTTACTTTATGTTGCTATGACACGTTCAATCTTTCATTGTAGCGTTGGGTTAGCATCATTAAAAAACAGTCAATCAGCGATTGATTATTTATTAAAAGGTGACTTACGTTCAATTGCTAAATTTGCTGATTTGGTTGAATTACAATTACCTATTTTAGGTCAGCAGTATAATGCTGAATTAGCCGCTAATCTTTCACTTACCGCCAATGTATTTAAACGTAAATTATCTAATAGTTGGCGTGTAACCAGTTATACCGAATTACAAAAGCATAATAATTTGGTTGGCCTTAATTCAACTATGCTTAGTGATTGGCGTGAAAATAATCCCGAATACGCCGATTCATTATCAATTGAAGAGCAATATGATATCCATCATTTTCCAAAAGGTGCATATGTTGGTACATTATTGCATTCCATTATGGAAAATTTAACGCCAACTAATGCCGATGATTTGTGCGCTAGTACGATTAAAAAATTGAGTTTACCACCACATTGGTTAACAGTACTAAGTGATTGGTTGCAACACGTTTTAGCAACGAAACTAAATAAAAGACAAGATCAAGATGGGCCGTTATTAGCCGATGTTTTAAATAGTCAATGTATTAATGAATTACAATTTTATTTTCCCATTCGCAGTGCAGTGACCAGTAAGCAATTAGATAGTTTATGTAAAGAGTATGATGATTTATCCAAACAATGTCCTTCATTAGATTTTGAAACTGTACAAGGTATGCTAAAAGGATTTATCGATTTAGTGTTTGAGTATCAGGGTAAATATTATATTGTTGATTATAAATCAAATTGGTTAGGTGACGGGGTAGAGGCTTATACCGAGTCAGCCTTAAATCAAGTTATGTGTGAGCATCGTTATGAGCTGCAGTATCAAATTTATTGTTTAGCCCTGCATCGATTTTTACGAAGCCGTTTAGCTGATTATCGATATGAAACTCATTTTGGTGGTATTTATTATCTATTTTTACGGGGACTTCCTAAACAAGGGATATTTTATCATCGACCAAAGCAACAGTTTATAGAAAAACTCGATAAGTTATTTGATGGGATAGATTTAACTTAAATAACGAGGCACAAATACTTGTGATTTTTCGATATCGAGACAACAAAATTGTGTTGGTTTTATCGTTAACTATCTATTTATTATGATGATTTTTTAGTCAGTACATATTCACTTTTATCATTTGATTGGTAACCGCCAATACGATAATGCATACTTATTTTCAATTATTATAATATGGCCATTAAGTTAGCAGTTGCTGAGAATTTTTACATGCCTAAACAAATCACTTTTAGATAAAATCATACACACAAATAAATATTGTTGTTCATTGTTCTTCCTGCTTGCTATCAATTTTTCTATTGTGATCATTTTTTTGATGAAAATACTGATAAATAATCTTTATTTTTGTCTGTTGATCATTTCAGCAATAATCTAATTATTAGATTGTCTTTTTAATAGTTCGTCGTTTAATAATTGTTAATTAATATTATGATTTTACTTGCTAAGCATAAATATTCGTTTACTAAAAAAGAGTTTCATTAACACTTTTGTAATCGGTTACATTAAATTTTATTTAAAAATATTATAAAAAACAATGGTCTTTGACAGGCGTAAAATATTAATGTGACAATTGTCACATTCCAGAGATTTATTTGTTAAATGATCAAGTTTATTGGTTATAGTAAATAAGCTTATTTAATAAGCGTTGGATTGCTACCGTAGCAGTATAACGGGCAAAACCTAAAGCATAGATTATTAATCTACGCTTTAGGTTTTTTTTTGTCTCAATTTTCTGAGACTTCTTTAATCTCTATTAAATAATGAGTAGAAAAAAATGAAATATTTAACTAAAGCAGTATTAAAAGTAAAACCTAAACGAATTGTTTTAATTACTTTACTTGGCTTGTGCTATATACCGAACTCTTTTGCTACTACTCAAGATGAGTTAGAGGCTAGAATATCAATGTTAGAGCAAAAATTATTAGCACTATCTCAAGAGTCAATAGATTTAAAAAAACAAGTTATTGAATCGAATAAACAACTCGCACAATTGAATAAAAATATTCAACAACAACAGGTTGTGATTAATAATCAACAGAAAGCATTGAAAAAACAGAGTGTTGCTGTAGCAAATGTTCAAAACAATGCCGATTCTAAAGTTGTTACACAACATCAGCCCGCACTCGATAATCAAATTGTGTTAATTAATGACGCCAAAGCAAACGGTAGTAAAGACCAGTCAACAGCAACTAAAACAATTAAAAATGCCTATACCCTTTCTGAGTTTAAAGATTTTATCAAAGATGAAATTGGTTTTTCATTTAATGGTTATTTCCGTGGTGGTTGGTCTACTTCAAAAAATGGTAAACCAAAAAATTATGCTGAAGGAGCCCTAGGTAGATTCGGTAATGAGTATGGTGGTTGGTATGATTTGGTATTCAAACAAAAGGTGTATGATGAAGATGGTCATAGGGTTGATGCCATTGTTATGATAGATGGTAATGTAGCTACGAATAAGGCTGCTGGTTTGTTTAATACCCAAGATGATAATATCATGCAGTTTTCTGATATCTATTTATCGACTAAAGGATTTATCCCTGGTTTTCCTGATGCAAATTTATGGGTAGGTAAACATTCACTTCCATATAATGAAATTCAAATGTTGGATTGGAAAACGCAAAAAACCCCTGCAGGTGGCGGAATCGGTATTGAAGGTTTAGATGTTGGCGTTGGTAAACTTGATTTAGCTTTAGTAAGAGCTGATGTTAATGTCAAACAAACTAAAAAAACCGAGGTTGTTGAGAACGGTAAAACTGAAATAAAAGAAGTCACTAAGCGTGAAGAAGTTGATTTAAACGAAGTAGAGTTTCGCTATCGAGATATTCCTTTATGGCAAGATGCAACCTTGGCGATTAATGGCCGTTACTCGGCACCAAATAAATCGAAAATCCAAGATAGTGTTAGTGTCAAAAATGCTTGGTTAGGTAGTTTTGTTCTAAGACAAAATAATTTCTTTGGTGGATTTAATCAATTAACCTTACAAACTGCAACTAATTCAGTGGCTTCTCAATTAGCTAATATTAATACTAATAACCCTGAATTTGCAGCTAATTCTGATAACGATTATATTGGTACACATACTGGCGGTAAGGCTTATCGTTTAGTATCTGAAGGTGAGGCTTATTTAGCTGATAAAGTCATAGTCGCTCACGCTTTAGCACTTACAACAGGTAACGATGTCTATTCGTATGATTTGAGTTCAGCTCATACCGATTTTACTAGTTTCAAATCGGCAATCAGACCTGCTTATATTTGGGATACTTACAATCAAAGTGGTGTCGAGTTAGGTTACTTTAAACAAAAAAATAAAGTTAAAGGTAAAAATTATACTGAAGAAGGTGTCAAAACAACACTCTTCCATTCGTTTAAAGTGGGTGAGAGCATTTTAACTTCAAGACCTGATATTCGTTTTTATGTTTCTTATATAGAATCAATGCAAAATGAAATTAGTAAATTTGACTTTAATGGCAAAGAAAACCAAATTAGCTTTGGTGTGCAAACCGAAGTTTGGTTTTAGATAATCTTGTCAGGGTGAAATATAATATTAATGTCGAAAACGATAATTATAGGTTTTCGACATTTTCTAAGGGATTTGTTAGCTTTAAACTTAATATATTAGCGGATATTGTTAACTGAGTATCGCTTTGTTAACGTTGGAGTAAATACATTAATTAAGTTAGTCGGAGGCGGCTCTCCTTTTGCTAATCGTAATGCAAGTTCAGCAGCTTGTTCGGCCATTGTGTGTAGTGGATAACGAATGGTTGTTAGCTTAGGATGTAGATACCGAGCAATTAAAAGATCATCAAAGCCAATAATTGAAACATCATTCGGAATTTTTATATCATTATCATATAATACTGACATAGCCCCAGCTGCCATTGAATCATTGTAACAGGCAATTGCCGTAATTTGTCGATTTCGTTCTAAAAGAGACATCATGGCTTGTTCTCCACCTTCTTCATTAGGCGAAGCGAAGGCAATAAAGTTATCATTAATATCAATATTATGTTCGATTAATGCATCTTTATAACCCTGCAATCTATCTATTGCATCAGATATGCTATGTTTAGAACATAAATATCCAATGTTGGTATGACCATGCTGAATTAAATGTTTAACTGCTAGGTATGATCCATAACGACTATCAAGCGCAATACAGCGTTTTTCAAAACCTTTTAATATCCGATTAATTAGGACCATACCAGGTATTTGTTGCATTAATTTTATTAATTGATCATCGGGTAACATTTTTGCATGCACAACTAAAGAAGAACAACGATGTTCTATAAGATTGGTTATAGCTCTATATTCTTGCTGTTTATTATGATATCCATTACCAATTAGCAAAAAATGGCCGTTTTTCGCTGCAACTTTTTCAACAGTACTAATCATTGCGCCAGAAAATGGATCGGATAGGTCTGCTACCACGATGCCAATAGTATTAGAGTTTTGTTGGGATAACGCTCGGGCGTTAGCATCAGGATAATAATTTAATTTTTCCATGGCTTTTTTTACTGTTTCACGAGTCTTATCACTTACATTGTCAGCGTTATTAATCACCCGTGATACCGTTGCAACGGAAACTTTTGCTAGCTTTGCAACATCTTTTATTGTCGCCATAAAAAATCCTTTTAACTTTTTAACTCATTGCCAATATAGAGTTTTTAGATTATCGATTGGTTAGAATAAATATCTCGTAAATTGGCGGAAAACCTAAGATTCAAATATTTCGATTATATTTGCTATTGATACAACCTGTAATATTCTGAATATCTACTTAACTGGTTATAATAGAACAAAATTTTCAGTTTGCCAATAAGCTCATTTTTATATGAATCGTTTCAGTAAAAAAATATTAATGTAGCAGATTGAGAATATTAAGTTGTAAAATTTAATGGAAAAATTACACACCTTAGTTTGTTATTACTCCTATTAACATGGTGTAACTAGGTTTAGTTCTAGTAATAGTAAATAAATATTCATTAACCAATGGTGTTGGATAATAGATTGCATAGCATAATTATTGATTATTAAATCGATATTTTGCTGAGTTCTAAAATTTTAATCTGGTGTAGTTCATTAGTAATCATATCAGTGATGCTAATTTACCTCTAAAGAATCAGTTGGTTATATAAAATTAGCAATAATAAGTATATAAATATAATTACTTTTTGCTGCCAATTTGCTACATGATAATTTTATATTACAAGACTGCTATCAAGCTTTAATTAGATGCTCTCCCATTTAAGAAAGAGCTTATTTTAATGTTAATTGATAAATCCCGTACAGTTACTATCAGTACAATTATCACATGGATATTTATTATAATGTAATCGATTACATTATCAGGGTGAATGGCATAGGTTTGACTGGTTAAAATGCTCCATATATCTAGGTTATTTAAGATAGATTATCTATATTTATCATTATTTTTCTAATATTAATATTATGATTTTTAATTGATTAATATCATTGAGGTGTTGTTTTTTGATTCATATAGTGAATCGATATATTCGATTTTATTTTGTTATTAATAAAGAGTTAAACTTCACAAATTTTTATTACAAATGGTTGTGCGAAAAGCCTACATTTTGTGTTATTATGTTTTTATTATGGGTAAAATTTTAAAATATCATGAAAAAACAGAATATTATTACTTTACTTTCTTTTATTGCTGTAGCTTTTAGTGCCAATGCTGTTGATAAATATGTTACTGAAAATGTTGATATTTATCTACGTCGTGGCCCAGGTTCACAATATGCCTATTCAAACGCAGTTAAAGCCGGTCAAAAAGTAATTGAACTTGAAAAAAGTGCTGATGGCAAATATACAAGGATACAGCTTTCTAATGGTAATTCAGCTTGGATTGAGTCTAATAAATTAAAAGATCAACCTAGTTTTAAAGAACTTGTGCCATCATTAGAAGCACAACTCGCTGAGTATAAAGATAAAGTTGATAATGCAGAAAAAAATCAACAAAATGCCATCCGAGATTATGCGGAAAAACTACAAAAAGCTGAACAAACGATTGAAAGCCTACAAGCTAAGAATAATGAGTTAGAACAACTTAATAAACAGCAAGATATGAAGCTTGAGTCTATGTTAAATCAAGTTGATGATAAGCGCCGTGATCTAATTGTAACTTGGTTTACTTATGGTGGCTTAGTTGCTGGTGGTGGTTTGCTTCTTGGTCTTATTTTGCCGGCTATTATGCCTGGTCGTCGTAAAAAAGATCGTTGGATGCGTTAAATGAGTAAAATCTATCTTGTTGGTGGTTCAGTTAGAGATAGATTGCTACATCTCCCTGTTGTTGATCGAGATTGGGTTGTGGTTGGTGCAACCCCAGATGAACTTCTGGCATTAGGTTACCAACAAGTTGGTAAAGATTTTCCTGTTTTTTTACACCCTAAAACTAAAGAAGAGTACGCTTTGGCTCGAACAGAGCGGAAATCAGGTAAAGGCTATACAGGCTTTATATGTGACTTTAGTAAAGATATTACTTTAGAGCAAGATCTTATTCGACGAGATCTTACTATAAATGCGATTGCCATGGATCAAGAAGGCAATATTGTCGATCCTTATCATGGTGTTAATGATATTAAGCTTAAATTATTACGCCATGTTTCTCCTGCGTTCAGAGAAGATCCGCTACGAATTTTACGTGTGGCTCGTTTTGCTGCCCGTTATCACCATTTAGGTTTTAGAATCGTTGCTGAAACGAGTAATTTAATGAAAGAGATGGTCTCTGCAGGTGAAATAAATACCCTTACAGCAGAAAGAGTATGGAAAGAGACTGAAAAGGCGCTAGCGACTGAGGATCCTCAAGTTTATTTTCAAGTATTGGAACAATGTGGTGCTTTAGCGTTATTATTTCCATCTCTCAAACTTTCCAGCGCTATTACTGATGCATTAAAAAAATCGACTTTATTGACAGATGATTTGACTGTGCGCTTTGCAGTCTTGTGTAGTGAGTTTGCATCCAAAACTGAGCTAGAAAAGCTTTGTTTACAAATTAAAGCCCCCAATCAATATACGAAATTAGCAATTATGGTGCAGCAATTTCACAATAGTGTTGCTAATGTGATACAGTTAACTGCGGAACAAATTATCGAATTGTTCAATAAAATAGATGTATGGCGCAATCCAGCCCATCTTAATCAATTGATAATTGCTAGCCAATCTTATGCTAAAACGGAATTATTTCCTCAAGCTCAATACCTTGAACAAGCATATAAATTAGCTCTAGCTGTCGATGTTCAAAATATTATTGCCGAAGGTTATACTGGAAAGTTAATTCATAATGAGTTACAAAAAAGGCGAATTGAAGTGTTATTAAACGGTATTTGATTGCATCTTAATCAATCGTCACTTTTTTTTAAAATATCTAAAAAAAAGGGTTGACGATTTGCCGTAACACAAGCATAATGCGCCTCGCAGTGTTGGTTATGACGTTGCGAATGAAATGGCTACGTAGCTCAGCTGGTTAGAGCACATCACTCATAATGATGGGGTCACAGGTTCGAATCCCGTCGTAGCCACCATTAAGGTTAGTTTGTATTTTTACCGAAAGTATACAGTGCGGGTGTGGCGAAATTGGTAGACGCACCAGATTTAGGTTCTGGCGCCGCAAGGTGTGTGAGTTCAAGTCTCTCCACCCGCACCATTTTAATCTTAATGTCTATCCTTTATTGGGGTATAGCCAAGCGGTAAGGCAGCGGGTTTTGATCCCGCCACGCCCAGGTTCGAATCCTGGTACCCCAGCCATTCCAATCTGCTCATATTTTTATATCTGACTTTTTAGTCTATTTTTTATATTGGAACTTTGCCACTATAATCAATTCTATAAAAATATGCGGAATTAGTAGATTTACTAGATATCTAATCTCGATTCATATTGGGGTATAGCCAAGCGGTAAGGCAGCGGGTTTTGATCCCGCCATGCCCAGGTTCGAATCCTGGTACCCCAGCCATTTAATTTTCAAACATTATCTATGTATTAATCTTTTGAGTGAATTGATTAATGTCAATTGATAATCATCTTTGAAAAATTAGCCACTATTTATTTTTGGTTTAAGTTTACTTGTCTTATTTAGTATATAAATGATGAATTGCTTTTAACAGTAAATACTAAAGTGGATTATTTGCTTTTTAAAAGCTAAATTAGAATTATTCTAACTATAATAAGAATAAAAATTGCGCTATACCTTCTTATAACGCAATTTATGAATGTATTTTCTATTTCAGCACACAAACAAAATATAATTCATTATCTTTTAACTGCCATTCAATAGCGCCTTTTGTTGCACCTACTGCATATTGGTTATTACTATCTCTTTCGTCCGAAGTCCAATATAAACGTCCTTTAGGGAAATGGTTACCGGGATAGGTGTGATGATAATAGTTTTCTTCGTTAGTTACATCACCCCATTCAGCTAAAAGATTGTTTCCAACCCGACGATAATAGTGATTTGTTGTAATAGCTAGACAATTATCTGAGTTATTATCAGACTGGCAAGCACCACCACTCGTTATAAGACTTTGGTCACTGTTGGTTAAATCTTCAATAGATGGAATGATATAGTTTCCCTGACAAATACTTCTACGTTGATTATAAGGATAAAAATCTTGGCTGGGTGCGGAAAACCATTTCTTAATAGTAAACGAATAAATATCTTCACCGTTGGATTTTATAGAAAATGTAGGATTTGCTTCAGTGGCTTCTCCTAGCAATTTGACTTGAACAGCCGTGTTAGCTAGGTGGCTATCTACATCATTATCACTAATTTTTTTTATCTCTACATTTACTCCCTTTGAACTATTTGATGATGTTATTGTCGATAAATCAAATGGTACGCCAGCTATAAACATGAGAAATCGTGCTTGATCAAACCCTGTATTTGGAAAACCACCAGAACTGACTTTATTAACGAAACCAGAATCAACTATGTATAGATTGTTATCGCCCCAAGTTAAATGGGCCCAGTCGCCAGTATAATCTCTATTTTCGAAAGGAAATGAGTTTAC
Source organism: Gilliamella sp. W8145 (assembly GCF_016101145.1). Classification (NCBI taxonomy): domain Bacteria; kingdom Pseudomonadati; phylum Pseudomonadota; class Gammaproteobacteria; order Orbales; family Orbaceae; genus Gilliamella; species Gilliamella sp. W8145. The sequence continues at coordinate 1,285,267 of NZ_JACFRC010000001.1, read as the reverse complement.
AATTGATGGTCGATTGGCACAAACGGTAGGTTTGATCGCATTGTAAATCAAAAAATCACTCTTGGGCGTAGAATAAATTGTATAATTTGGTATGCCATATTCAGAGACTAAAGCGATGGTGCCTGAAATTCTGATATACGGATTCCACCCCAACCGTGCTAGTTCACAAAAGGTTCTATCTCTATCTGGTTCCAATAATAAATAAGATATATTGGCTGCTCGATAGAACCAATCTATTTTAAAACCGTCATCAGGTGGGGTTATTTTGGCTATAACATCGCCGTCATCATCAGAGACGTTCTGGTTATCAATTGGATTAGTCGGTGAAAATGGCATTATTATAGGTTCAAAACCATAATCAGACTTTAACATCGTTAACAATTGATTGGGTGTGGTGGTATTAGGATCAACCTGAGGGAAATTTATGGATTTTATTGTGTCATTTAAACTATTCAATTCAGCGTTTATTGTAGTTTGTAATTTTACTCCAAAATAGTGAAAGTTTTGTTGATTATATTCTCGAGATCCATTTATGCCTATCGCATCTGGGTTAATAAAATAGGGGGCGGAACCATGAATAACTGCTACTGTTTTTGCATCCAAAGCCAAAGCTAAATCGTTCATTAAAAACAGTGAAATTAAAAAGAATATGATAAATCGTGTTAACCATGGAAATTGAGAAAACAGAATAAATTTAAATCCTTTCAATAACATCATCTTACCTTACCTTTTAATTCTTAAATTTAAATAAAAAATACATTTATTGTGTTTAAATTATGCTGATACTTATTACTACAAACTTAGATCGTAAAAAGCTTAATTCTTGGATAAAAATGTTTTTCTTATGAATTGCAATATTAGGTCGAGCTTGAAACTAAAAGTTTAGTTACGTAAAAAATCCATGTGTGAAAATATGGCATTTAACACATGGATAATTATGTAGTGGATCGTTATTTATATAAATTTACATAAACTGTTTGAGCTGTGTCGGCACGATTGGCAGAGACTTCTTTAACATAATAGAAATGAGCATCATTAGCGATAGCATATTTTTGTGCAGCAGCACTAATTTCGCTAGTATTATTAAATGTGCCATGGAACACAATAGTTTGATAAGGTTTCATTACTTTGAAAGCATCACTAGTGATTTCATAAGCATCTTGACCTGCAATTGCTTTAGAGATAATAAAGTCACGGACAGGTGCATCTTTTTTATATAAAGCAACATCGATTTCCTGCTCATTATTTTTAACATCATCGGCAGTAATTGAATACACATAAAATGCATAAGCATTTTTTTCAGCAGCTATTTTACTTGCTGAATCCATTATTTCAGATGTGTTGTTGTAGCTACTTTTGAATTTGACTATTTCAAATGGTAAATAATAAAGAGCTTTAGATCGTGGATAAAGCACAATGCCGTTATGGGTAGCTTCATCTTTGCTTACAGCAATTGGTGCATTTGATAAATAAATATCAGCATAAACAATAGCACGATCGGTTGAAGTTCCAGTAGCTGGTTGTTCAATACCAGTGATATGATAATATTTTGCTCCAGCTTCATCAGCAGCTTTAGATATATCATCTGCTGCATTTTGTGCTTGTAAATAGCTACCAGTTACTGAAATTTCTTTGTAAGGAATGAGGTTATTACTTTCTTCAGCTGTTAATGGTAATGCCGCATAAGTATTGGCAACAGGTAGAGATAATAGTAAAGCTAATGCAATAGATGATTTATTAAAACGTTTCATAATAATGTCCTTCATATTTATGTTATAAAAATTAAAAAACAATTTGTAACGCTTATTCTATGAGGGTATTGCATGAGAGTTTTTTAAACAAGAATAACGCTCTCGAAATAATTTTTTTACTAATTCTTTCAGACAGCTAGATAAAACAGGGTAGAAATGATAGAAATGAGAAATAACCGATTAATAGTATATATTAATCAAAATATTTGTGTAGGTACCACTTGGTTTTTTTTGAAAAAATTTTTCTTAAAGCATTTTATGTTAAAGTCAAAACTGAATCATATTTAATTTAGCTGTAATTTATAATTGGGCATTACATTTGATGGTTCTTATAAAACTATTAATAATTTGTGCAGTTAATCCCCAAATAACAAAATTTTCATATTTATAAAAATAAACATCATGTTGTGACTTTTGTTGCCAATTTGCTGTTCGATTAGGTACCAATTCAAATGGAAAATTGTCGTCAGGTTTAAAACCAACTAACATAGTGGCTTGTTTCGGTTGATGGTTAATAAACCATTCAAGTGGAACCGTAAAAATAGATTCAACTTCATCTTGATTAAGTAGCAAATTATCTAAAGATTCAATTTTTGCGACAAATGGATAAATCATCATTCCTAACGAAGCAATAAATTTCGGTAATTGTCCTAAAATAGTTATTTTATCAATGGTAATGCCTAACTCTTCAAAGGTTTCACGTTTAGCTGTATATTCAGGGTTATCATCAGTTGCTTCAACGCGACCACCAGGAAAACAAATATCACCGGGTTGCCATTTAAGTTTCTTTGAACGTACTTGAAAGAGTAGGTGTAATTGATTTTCGATAGTTATAATTGGGATTAAAACAGCAGCTTTATTAATAGTATGAAATTGGTTTTTGGTTTTTTTTAAAGCTTGTGATATTTTTTTTATTGTGGTCATGATATTTATTTCGTTTTATTTTTAGATTTACATTCTTTTTACGTTATAATATAAACTTATTGGAGAAATTGTTCGTCAATAGTACATCTGTTTCACCTGAATAATACTATGCAATACGATATTAATAACATAAAAAAAGAACTTGATGATCTTGCTATTCTGAAACATGAGCGAGCTCGAAGTGGAATGCCTTTGGAATTCCAACGAGTTTTTTCATTGTTACCAGTGCTTTTTCATTTTCATCATCCAGATCTTCCCGGTTATCTTGATATAGAAACGCCATCAGGTATTGCATACTATCAACCTTCAAACGAGATTATTGAACAACTACAACATTGTTTCAATTTTAATAACACTACACAGAAAAAATATTCTGATATATCTGCACTATATTCAATGGGTAGTACTTGCTCTATAGGACAGGCAGTTACCTCGGATCTTGATATATGGGTTTGTATCGAAAATAATTTATCTACAGTTAAAAAGCAAGCTTTAATAACAAAGTGTCGATTGATTGAAGAGTGGGCTGAAAAAATTGGTGTAAAACTTACTTTATTTGTCGTTGATGTCGATCGATTTATCAACCAACATCATGAATGTTTGATGGGTGAAAACTGTGGTTCAGCACAACATATTTTATTGCTTGAAGAGTTCTATCGTTCGGCCAATCTTTTAGCTGGTAAACGACTGCTATGGTTTGCAGTTCCAGCTGATTTTACAATTAATGATGTTACTTACCCAACTTATGAAACATGTGTTCAAGCATTGGTGGTTGCTAATATAATCAAACGTGAAGAATGGATCGATTTTGGACCACTTACAGGATTGTCTGCAGAAGAGTATTTTGGTGCAAGTTTATGGCAACTCTATAAAAGTATCGATTCACCATTTAAAGCTGTATTAAAAACATTACTACTTGAAGTTTATTCTTCAATCTATCCTGAAAATAGACCAATTGCTTATGAAATGCGCGAGTATATTCAAAAAGGTGAAATTCACGTTCATCATTATCTTGACTCATACTCTATGTTATTAGATCGGATTTCTAATTATCTAATTGAAATTAGAGATTTTCAACGCCTTGAGTTGGTAAGACATTGCTTTTATTTAAAAGTAAATGAAAAATTATCAGATAATGATCAACCATCATCATGGCGTCGTAAAATATTACATGAATTAGTTCAACAATGGGGATGGAAGCATAAGTTATTGGTAAAATTGGACGCCAGTAAAACATGGAAAATAGAACAAGTACGTGAAATACACGAAATAATGCTCCACACAATGATGACAGGTTATCGTAATTTACTCAATTTTGGGCGTCGTAATAACTTAGATTCACTTATTAGCCCACAAGATTTGGCCATATTGACTCGTAAATTATATGCCTCTTTTGAAGTTTTACCGGGTAAAATTTCAACATTAAAACTTAATATTTCGGATAATCTGCAAGAAGAGGTATTAACTTTTATTCATGTCAAAGAAGATCGTATTAATCGAGCCGGTTGGTATGTTTATAATCAAACGCCTAAACTAAATTCTATTATTGGTCATCAATACTTAGAATATAGTAAATACTTAGTCAAATTAGTTGGTTGGTGTTACTTTAATGGTTTAATTTCTGATTCAACCAATTTTTATTATTACGATGGTGATGAACGAGAAAATCAAAGAATAACCAAGCTCATCGAAGATCTGAAAAATTATTTTCCGATAGATGTACCTACCGCAACTGAGGAACAGTTATATGGGCCTTGTGAAATACGCCATTTAGCTATTATCTTGAATTTAGAAGATGATCCAACTATTAATTTAGAACTTGAGGATGAAATTAGTACTAATGTTTTAAATTATGGCAAGCAAGAATTAAGCTTAGTTGGTTCTATCGATTTACTTTATCGTAACTCATGGAATGAGATTCGAGTGTTACATTTTAGCGGTTCTTTATGTGTACTTGAAGCTATAAAAGCATTACTTAATCGTATGCATAAAGATGCTGATTTACCTAACTCAGTCGAAATTTTTTGTTATAGTAAACATCTTAGTCATGAAATCCGTAAACAAATGAAAAAACTGATGGATGACTGTGTTGATTTACGATTAACTACTACTAAAAATAACTTAACTCAAGTCAAACCACTTAGAATAGATGGTGCTTCATGGTATCTATTTTTTGAACGATTTGGCGTTTCATTTCATCAGTTTGAAAATGCTATTGATTTTTATGGAGCGGTATCGAATAATAAGGTTCAAGGTAGGCCGTTAAATATCTTAGATGAAAGCAATGAATTACCTAAAGAGATAGATAGCGTCGCTTATGAAGGTATTATTCAATTCTTCTTTGAAGATACCATTTCAGGATTTGACTTATATATTTTAAATGAACATAATCAAATAGAAATATACCGTAATTGTAATGGTACTAAAGAAAATATGGTTAAAGATATCAATGATTTTTATGTATTATCTGATGACCGTTTTACTTTCACTACCAGTAGCTCAGTTAATTTTAATTTACCGCAATTTTATCAGATCACATATAATGATGCGGGTGAGCGCGAAATCTTCTTATTGAATTAATTATCTAAAAAAATTTATCCAAAAATTTAATAAAATCATTATCTTTTAGTATATAAATAATTAAAAATGAAAATGATTGATTCAAAAAATGAAATTTCTATTAAAATAATGGGAACTTTTTTTAAATTTACGAATCTAACTGTTAGAGTGCACAGTTTTGGGCCAACTAATAGTTATTAACATAATAAGGAATGGCCTTTAATGGGGGAGCAAATAACAGACCAAGTTTTAGTTGATCGCGTTTTAAACGGAGATAAAAATGCGTTTAATTTACTTGTTGTTCGTTATCAAAATAAGCTAGCTCATTTGGTATCACGTTACGTTTTACCTTCTGAGGTCCCTGATGTTGTGCAAGAAACCTTTATCAAAGCTTATCGTTCGTTAAGTTCTTTTAAGGGTGAAAGTATTTTTTATACTTGGTTGTACCGAATTGCGGTTAATACAGCAAAAAATTATTTAATTTCGCAAGGTCGACGACCGCCATCTTCGGATATTGATGCTAGTGAAGCTGAAAGTTATGAAGGTGCCGACTCATTGAGAGTTGTCGATAACCCAGAAAGTTTGGTTCTTTCTAAAGAAGTTGAAAAAGTTGTATTTGATGCAATTGAAGCATTACCTGATGATTTGAGAACTGCTATCACATTACGTGAAATTGACGGTCTAAGTTATGAGGAAATTGCGGAGATTATGGGAACACCGGTTGGAACAGTTAGATCACGAATTTTTAGAGCTCGTGATGCTATTGATGAAAAAATTAAACCTTTAATTGGTTAAATAAATTAAGTAGCAAGACATTTAAGGTATCTACTATGCAAATAGAACAGAAACAGCAACTTTCATTATTAATGGATGGTGAGTTAACTGATCAACACTTTGTTGAAATGGTTACTCATGATGAAAGTTTGCAATCCTGCTGGCATCGTTATCATATTGCAAGAGACGCAATGCGAGGAGAATTGCACGGTAGTTCATTAACATTAGATATTACTAATCAAGTTGCTTTGGCGATTGCTGATGATGATTTATATCCACAATTAACTGAGCAACCATCTCAAAATAAGATTTCAATTCCAAAAGCCGAAAATCTATTCTGGATACGAATGAAAGATATTATGGCTAAAGTTAGTCAAGTTGGATTAGCTGCTTGTGTTACATTAGCTATTATTGCTGGAGTTCAATATCATCAAGGTCAATCAGATGAAGCTAGTGGTGCGCCTACGCTAAATACTATCCCTATGGGGGTAAACGTTGCGCCTGTTGGTGGTATACAACAACATAATGATCAGCAACTTCTTGAAAAAAGACAATATGATAAGATTAGGTTGTTGGTTCAAGATTATGAATTACAAAAAAGGTTAAATGCTCGTTAACTTAAAATGAATGTTCTTTATTCTTTGATAACACTTAAGCTGAAACAGAGTAACAATTTTATTATTACTCTGTTTTTTATATTTTTCTCCGCATCAGTTATGGCTGAAGAAACACATGATGCACTGAGTTTACTCAATAAAATGACCAAAGCGGTGCAGACACGAGATTATCAAATTCATTTTGTTGCCCAAGATAAAGATCAATATGCAACTACTTTTGAATATAATCATTTAGGTGCTGATAAGAAAGAGAATATTAATGCTCAACTACTTTATCTTGAAGGTCCAGCTAAAGAGATTATTTTACATAATAATACTACTAGTTATTTTCAACCAGATAGTCCTTCTTTTTCGATTTCAAGTTCCCGCATTACAGAAGCTTTTCCTGACGTTGTTTATAATGATTTTAATTCATTAGCTAATATTTATGATTTTATTTTATTAGGAAAAGCTAGAACGGCTAACCGAGGCGCTCAATTAGTCAAAATTATTGCTAAAGATAAAGATCGTTACAGTTATGTTATATGGATCGATGATGAAAATTTTTTACCTCTACGCATTGATTTACTAGATGAAGATAATGATATTGTTAATCAATTAAAAGTGGTTGATCTCGATAAAGACTTTGATGCAAAAAAATTTAAAAATTATATTGATAATCGAACCTACCCAATTTTATTATCAATTGAAAAACAAAATAATCTTCTTGATGCTTGGCATTTAGCATGGTTACCTAAAGGGTTTAAAGAAATAGCTGCTTATAATGTAAATTTTTATAGCTCTGATATAGCAACTAAGCTGTTTTCTGATGGTGTGTTTTCATTTACTGTAAATGTTTCTTTAGAGCAGGCCAGTCAATTAAATCAGATTATACAGCAAGGTGGCCGAACGATTTTCTCAACTAACATGGGTAATAAAAATATTATAATTATTGGCAATTTACCACAAGTGACAATAGAAAAAATTGCACAAAATATTGTTGAGAAATCATCGGAAAACTCTCGATAACACTATGCTTACTCACTATTAATGTGTAGAATGTCTGCTTTCAAATTCGTGATTATTTGACTTGTTATTTATAGCCAATAACATTAATGATAATTAACAGTACATAACTAAAATATAACTTATTGATATGAATAAAAATATCCGCAATTTTTCAATTATTGCTCATATTGACCATGGTAAATCAACGCTTTCTGATCGTATTATCCAAATTTGTGGTGGACTTTCTGATCGCGAAATGGAAGCTCAAGTTCTAGACTCGATGGATTTGGAACGTGAACGAGGGATTACGATTAAAGCTCAAAGTGTTACTTTAGATTTTCATGCTAAAGATGGCCAAACATATCAGCTGAATTTTATTGATACTCCTGGACATGTCGACTTCTCTTATGAAGTATCACGCTCGTTAGCTGCATGCGAAGGAGCATTATTGGTAGTCGATGCTGGACAAGGTGTTGAAGCGCAAACACTTGCCAATTGTTATACGGCACTCGATATGGATCTAGAAGTCGTGCCAGTACTTAATAAGATCGATTTACCTGCGGCTGAACCTGAACGAGTGGCAGAAGAGATTGAAGACATTGTTGGTATAGATGCTAGCAATGCAGTCAGATGTTCAGCGAAAACCGGTGTTGGAGTAGTTGATGTACTTGAACAACTTGTTCATGATATTCCTGCACCCGAAGGTGATTCCAATGCACCATTACAAGCGCTAATTATTGACTCATGGTTTGATAACTACCTAGGTGTTGTATCACTAATTCGTATTAAAAATGGTGAACTGCGCAAAGGTGAGAAAATCAAAGTTATGAGTACCGGAATGACTTATAATGTTGATCGTTTAGGTATCTTTACACCAAAACAAGTTGATAAAGACTGTTTACATTGCGGTGAAGTAGGTTGGGTGGTTTGTGCTATTAAAGATATCTTAGGTGCACCAGTCGGTGATACCTTAACATCAGCTAGAGCACCTGCTGAGAAAGCATTACCAGGTTTTAAGAAAGTTAAACCACAAGTCTATGCAGGTTTGTTTCCAACTAGCTCAGATGATTACGAAGCATTTCGTGATGCATTAGGTAAATTAAGCCTTAACGATGCTTCACTTTTTTATGAACCAGAAAATTCAGGTGCATTAGGATTTGGTTTCCGTTGTGGTTTCCTTGGCTTGTTGCATATGGAAATCATTCAAGAACGATTAGAGCGCGAATATAACCTTGATCTTATTACAACAGCTCCAACGGTAGTTTATGAGGTTTTAACCACTCAAAATGAAATCATTTATGTTGATAGCCCTGCTAAACTACCGGCCGTAAACAATATTCAAGAACTGCGTGAGCCGATAGCTGAATGTAATATTTTAGTACCACAAACTTACTTAGGTAATGTAATAACATTATGTGCTGAAAAACGTGGTGTACAAGTTAATATGGTTTATCATGGCAATCAAGTTGCATTAACTTACGAAATACCAATGACCGAAGTTGTGTTGGATTTCTTTGATAAACTTAAGTCGACTTCACGTGGTTATGCTTCCTTAGATTATAGTTTTAAACGTTTCCAAGTTGCTGACATGGTAAGACTTGATGTATTGATTAATGGTGAACGAGTTGATGCATTGGCACTTATCACGCACAAAGATAATGCACCTTACCGTGGCCGAGAATTAGTGGAAAAGATGAAAGATCTTATTCCTCGTCAACAGTTTGATATAGCAATTCAAGCGGCAATTGGTAATCATGTAATAGCACGTTCTACAGTAAAACAATTACGCAAAAACGTATTAGCCAAATGTTATGGCGGTGACGTTAGTCGTAAAAAGAAACTTTTACAGAAGCAAAAAGAGGGTAAAAAACGCATGAAGCAAGTAGGTAATGTTGAACTGCCTCAAGAAGCGTTTTTAGCAATTTTGCATGTAGGAAAAGATTAATCAGTTAAAGAGGAAAACAAATGGCTGGAACATTTGCCATCATATTAACACTAGCAACCTTTATTACCGCAATCTTCTGGTTTTTAGAAAAATTTAGATGGAAACCAGCTAGACAACGTAAAGTAGAAGAAGTGCGTAAAGCCCATAATGGTGAGGTTGATGGGCGAATCCTTGCTGAGGTTGGAAAACCAAAAGGTTGGGTAGAAAGCTTAGCATCTTTTTTTCCGGTTTTATTCGTAGTTTTTGTTATTCGTTCATTTATCTATGAACCCTTTCAAATTCCTTCAGGGTCAATGATGCAAACTTTATTAATTGGTGATTTTATTGCTGTAGAAAAATTTTCTTATGGCTTAAAAAATCCAATTAACAATAAAGTACTAATTGCTACAGGAAAACCCCAAAGAGGTGATGTTGCTGTATTTAAACACCCTAACATACCGCAAATGGATCTAATTAAACGTGTGGTTGGTTTACCTGGCGATAAGATTGTTTATTTGGTTAATGAAAAGAAAATAGTTATTTATCCTGCGTGTCAAACAGCGGATAATAATTGTGTTGGTCAACGATCTGAACCATTAGATTTGCACTATACTCAACCACAACCAAGTAATTGGAAACAAGTACACGAAAAAGATAAATCTAACCCAAGTTTTTATACCTTGGAACAATATAAGGACAAAGGTATTGTTGATTCTCAATCCATGAGAACGTTTGATATAAAAATTCAACAAGAAACCTTGGGTAACAAGTCGCATGATATTTTAACCACGTCAGGAATAGAGGAAGATCCGAGTTATTATTATCATCAAAAAGGTCAACCGGTTGCTACTTGGGTAGTACCACAAGGTAATTACTTTATGATGGGTGACAATCGTGATAATAGTGGTGATAGCCGATATTTTGGTTTTGTTCCCGAAGAAAACTTTGTTGGTCGTGCAACCGCCATTTGGATTAGTTTTGAAAAACAACCTGATGAATGGCCTACAGGAATTCGATTCAGCCGTATCGGTGGGATCCACTAACTGTGATAACTATGAAAAATTTGAATCAAATACAACAATCGATTGGTTATCATTTTAATGATACATCTTTACTGCAACTCGCACTGACTCATCGCAGTGCGAATAAAATGCACAATGAGCGGCTAGAGTTTTTAGGTGATTCAATCCTTAGTTTTGTTATTGCTGATGAGCTTTATCATCGATTTAGCAAGCAAGATGAAGGTGATCTTAGCCAAATGAGAGCAAGTTTAGTTTGCGGTCAAACTCTTGCTGAAATGGGTAAAGCGTTTAAATTAGGTGATTATCTTATTTTAGGTCAAGGCGAATTAAAAAGTGGTGGTTATCGCCGTGAGTCGATTATTTCTGATGCCGTGGAAGCTATCATCGGTGCTGTTTATTTAGATAGTAATATTGAAAATATTCGTCAGTTAATTTTAGCTTGGTATACAACACGTTTAAACGAAATTAAACCCGGCATTAAGCAAAAAGATGCTAAAACACGGTTACAGGAATATTTGCAAGGTATTCGACATGAACGACCATGCTATTTAATTCTTGAAGTTACTGGTGATAATCATGAGCAAGAGTTTCTCATTCAATGCAAAATTGACAATGATGATCATCAATATTTAGGACGAGGTTTAAGCCGCCGTAAGGCTGAACAAGCCGCTGCTCAAGAAGCTCTAAACCAATTAGGTATAAAATGACAGAATCAAAACAACATTGTGGATTTGTTGCCATCGTCGGGAGACCAAATGTCGGCAAATCAACTTTATTAAATCAACTACTTGGCCAAAAAGTATCAATCACTTCACGCAAGGCACAAACTACACGCCACCGTATTGTAGGTATTGATACTCAAGGTGATGATCAAATTATCTATATTGATACCCCCGGTCTTCATATTGAAGAAAAAAGAGCGATTAACCGTTTAATGAATCGTGCTGCTAGCAGTTCAATTGGCGATGTTGAATTGGTTATCTTTGTTGTTGAAGGCACGCACTGGACTGATGATGATGAAATGGTTGCTGGCAAACTTAAAGATTGTAAGGCCCCCGTATTGCTGGTGATCAATAAAATTGACAATGTTACGGATAAAACCCAACTGTTGCCTCATATTCAAGAAATCAGCCAAAAAATCAACTTTTTGGATGTTGTGCCTATTAGTGCTGAAAAAGGCGAAGGTGTTGATATCATCAAAGACATTGTTAAAAAACATTTACCTGTTGGTGAACATCATTTCCCTGAAGATTATATTACTGATCGTTCACAACGGTTTATGGCATCAGAAATCATCCGTGAAAAACTAATGCGCTTTTTAGGTGATGAACTACCTTATTCTGTCACGGTTGAAATAGAACAATTTAAAGTCGATGAACGTACTGGCATGTACCGTATCAATGGTTTAATTTTAGTTGAACGTGATGGTCAAAAGAAAATGGTCATTGGTAATAAAGGTGAAAAAATCAAAAAAATTGGTATAGAAGCACGTAAAGATATGCAATTATTTTTTGATAATAAAGTTCATTTAGAATTGTGGGTAAAAGTTAAAGCCGGCTGGGCTGATGATGAGCGAGCACTTCGAAGTTTAGGCTATAGTGACGATTAATCCAAATTCTTTTGTATAAAAATCAGGCAAGATTTTGCCTGATGATTACTTTCTAATTTATCAACTCCTGTTCCGATTTATTTTTCAAAAGTTAATGCTAAACATCTACTCTGGTTTTATATATAATAGCCTCTCACTGACTTGGATTTAGAATTTTAATTTCGGAGCTTTTTCATGCAGCAGTTTCGTCCTATCCGTCGTGCTCTACTTAGTGTTTCTGATAAAACAGGAATTATTGAATTTGCCAAAGCCTTATCAGAGCGTAATGTAGAACTCCTTTCCACTGGTGGTACCGCCAAACTATTAATTGACAACCATATTCCTGTTACAGAAGTATCTAATTATACTGGTTTTCCTGAAATGATGGATGGTCGAGTTAAAACCTTACATCCTAAAATACATGGTGGTATTTTAGGCCGTCGAGGTGTTGATGATGACGTCATGCAACAACATCAGATCGATCCAATTGATATGGTTGTTGTGAACTTATACCCTTTTGCAAAAACTGTTGCTGATCCAAATTGTAGTTTAGAAGATGCGATAGAAAATATCGATATTGGTGGGCCAACCATGGTACGTTCTGCCGCCAAAAATAATAAAGATGTTGCGATTGTGGTTGATTGTCAGGATTATAACACAATCATTGATATGTTGGATAATCAACAAAATTGCCTTTCCTTTAAATATCGTTTTAGTCTAGCAATAAAAGCTTTTGAACATACAGCTCAATATGACGGCATGATTGCTAACTATTTTGGTAAACTTGTCCCACCATATTATGGTGACACTGATAAGCCTGCTGGAGAGTTTCCTCGAACTTTAAATCTGCAGTTTATTAAAAAACAAGATATGCGATATGGTGAAAATGCTCATCAACAAGCTGCGTTTTATGTTGAAGAACAGCTTGAGCAAGCCTCTATTGCAACCGCTAAACAGCTACAAGGTAAAGAATTATCCTATAATAATATTGCCGATACTGATGCTGCATTGGAATGTGTAAAATCCTTTGATGAACCAGCTTGCGTAATTGTTAAACACGCCAACCCATGTGGTGTTGCAGTGAGTGATAACATTTTAACTGCATATTTAAATGCTTTTAAAACTGACCCAACCTCTGCATTTGGTGGCATTATTGCTTTTAATCGCCCTTTAGATGCTAAGACCGCCCAAACTATTGTCGATAAACAATTTGTTGAAGTTATTATTGCGCCTTCAATTGATCAAGATGCTTTAGCTATTACACAAACTAAAAAGAATGTTCGTGTACTTGAATGTGGTAGTTTATCGAGTAATTCTACAACTAATTTAGATTTTAAACGTGTTAATGGTGGGATTCTTGTACAAGAAAAAGATTTAGGTATGGTTACTAAAGATCAGTTAAAAGTTGTTACCAAACGCCAACCAACTGAAAAAGAACTATCCGATGCGCTATTTTGTTGGAAGGTAGCAAAATTTGTTAAATCTAACGCCATTGTTTATGCCAAAGATAATATGACAATTGGTATTGGTGCAGGGCAAATGAGCCGTGTTTATTCAGCGAAAATTGCCGGCATCAAAGCAAAAGATGAAAACCTAGAAGTTGCTGGTTCGGTAGTTGCTTCTGATGCTTTCTTTCCATTTAGAGATGGCGTAGATGCAGCCGCTGCGGTGGGCGTTACTTGCGTTATTCAACCGGGTGGATCGATTCGTGATGATGAAGTGATTCAAGCCGCAAACGAGCATAATATTGCGATGATTTTTACCAATATGCGTCATTTTAGGCATTAATCTTTAAAAGTATTGAAAGGACCTTGTATGAAAGTTTTAGTTATCGGTAATGGTGGACGTGAACATGCCTTAGCATGGAAAGCAGCACAATCACCATTAGTGACCAAAGTATTTGTTGCGCCGGGTAATGCAGGTACCGCACTTGAAACAAATTTAGAAAACATCAATATAAAAGCAACCGACATTGCCGGACTATTAAATTTTGCACAGGAGCAACAAATAGACTTAACCATAGTCGGACCAGAAGCGCCATTAGTTATCGGCATTGTTGACAGTTTTCAAAAAGCTGGATTGAAAATTTTTGGCCCATCTAAAGCGGCTGCACAGTTAGAGGGATCAAAAGCTTTTACTAAAGACTTCTTAGCTCGTCACAATATCCCAACGGCTGAATACCAGAATTTTACCGAAATTGAGCCTGCTATTGCATATATTCGCCAAAAAGGTGCGCCAATTGTGATAAAAGCCGATGGTTTAGCTGCTGGTAAAGGTGTGATTGTCGCTATGACGCTAAAAGAAGCCGAAGATGCTGTACATGATATGTTAGCGGGTAATGCCTTTGGTGATGCAGGTCATCGAGTTGTCATTGAAGAGTTTCTTGATGGTGAGGAAGCCAGTTTTATTGTTATGGTCGATGGTGAACATGTTGAACCAATGGCAACTAGCCAAGACCATAAACGAGTGGGCGATGGTGATACAGGTCTTAATACTGGTGGAATGGGAGCTTATTCACCAGCGCCAGTGGTAACTGATGATGTATTTACTAAAGTGATGGAACAAGTCATCTATCCAACAGTTAATGGCATGGCACAGGAAGGTAATGTGTATGTTGGCTTTCTTTATGCCGGTTTAATGATTGATAAACAAGGTAATCCAAAAGTTATTGAATTTAACTGTCGATTTGGTGATCCTGAAACCCAACCAATAATGATGCGAATGCAATCTGATTTGGTTGAACTCTGTTTAGCTGCTGTAGAGGGTAAATTGAACACAGTTAAATCACAATGGGATCCAAGACCTGCTTTAGGGGTAGTTCTTGCTGCAGGTGGATACCCTGGTGATTACAATACTAAAGATGTCATTTTAGGCTTACCTGCTGAAATAAATCAAGATTGCAAAGTCTTTCATGCTGGAACCAGCTTAGAAAATGGACAAGTATATACTAATGGTGGGCGAGTTCTTTGTGTTACTGCACTAGGTAACACGGTATCTGATGCTCAACAATATGCCTATGAACAACTTAAAAATATCTATTGGCATGGTTGTTACTATCGTCATGATATTGGTTATCGAGCTATTGAACGAGAAAAAAATAGTTAGAAGACTAATCAATAAAAATAGCGCTGTATAGCGCTATTTTTTATCTGTTAATAAGTTAAAAAAAATTGAGGAGAGGGGTTTTTTAACCCCCAAATCTCATTATCACTTTTTCAAACATTATTTGGGCCTTTTTATATTTAATTCATTATCGATATTATATTTTTCTATTCACTGTTTTTGACAATATAATGTGATTAACTGTGAATTAGAACATGATAGATAATAACAAAATGGTAAGATAAATGGGATGTAACAGAATAAAAGGGAAATAATGAAATTGTTTTTTGAAATAGTTTTACAAAATATGAAATAAAAAATTGAATTGTTGAACGCTTCGTAATGACCATGTTTAATGTTGTATTATAATCTTTATTATTGATATAAGCCGCTCGCAAGAAAGGTTGTATTCTCATCCTCTAGTCTAATCATTACTATTATTGGACTTTTTGGTAGATCATAAACCTAAAAATCAAGCTGATTTAATTAATTTGTCCCCAATATAGCTTATAAATAATATTATTGCTTATATTGAAGAGAAAAACATAATTAACCCATCACTATGATACTCAATATACATAAAAGAGTTTTGTTTGGCGTTTTCTAACTGATGAATAAAGCCGTTATCACTTTCATTAGTTGATTAAAAATACAGCAAACTCACTGTTTTCCATCTAATAAAAACTTTAGCATAAAAATGTAAAGTTTTGTTAATGTTTTTAAATTATATTAAATATTTGTTTTTTTGTGAAATATTTCTTTTTGCCAAAGAAAATCCATTTTAACAACTCGCTAAAAAAATTGACTTTTATAAAATTGATGTAAAAAACATAATTAAAATCAAAATATTAACACGGTTTAATTGAAACCGTTTACACAAACAGATAATATATATAGTATATAAATTAAAAAATATTTCTAATTTATCAACGTTAGTTATTAGGTTTTCATAAAGGAATCGAAAACTTGTGTAGTAGCCCAAAAAAGGAGTAGTACGAAATGATTGTAATTTTATAAAACAAATACTATTTTTATAGGCAAGAAAGATGAAGAAAATAAGACTTACTCCCTATCAATCAATTTTTTATTATGAATGGTTAGCAAACCCATCAAGAAGTGATTACAACATTGTATGTGATAATATAATCTCTGGAGAACTCAATCGAAAAAAACTTTTTGAAAGTTTTAAGAATGTGGTTAATGAACATTTTGTTTTCAGGAGTTTCATTGTAAATCAGGAAGATGGTATTTTCTGGCAAAAAAGAGAGTCAATCACAGAAGATAAATTAAAAACATTATTAGTTTATCACGATCAGCCCTTAACTAACGAAGATATCAGTAAAATAGTTTCGGAACCCTTTGATTTAGAAAAGGATATTTCTGCGAGACTTCATGTTATTCGAGTTGACCATCAACAATATCGAATTATTTTAGTATTTCATCATATTTTAGTTGATGGAGTAAGTACACAAGAGTTTTGGGATAAACTAAGTCAATATTATAACGATATACCTTATGAGCTACCGTCATATGAAGTACAAGCTCAATTGCATGAAAAACTTAATGATTCGTATCATGAAATTTTAACAACGCAAAAACAGCAGATGGAAGATTTCTGGAAAGAAGAGTTACAAGATGTAAAAAATATCGACTTTACTTTCTTAAAGTTAGCAACCGAAAAACCAAAGCCATTAAATCAATTTAAACCTTATATTAGTGAATTTACTTTTAGCTATGATGAAAACATTTATAATCAAGTTAAAGCAATACGACGTAAATATAAGATAACACCTTATTTATTCGGTCAATTAGTAGCGGCGTTGTTATTAAATAAAATGACGTCTCAAAGCGCAATTCCTCTTGTTTATCCAATTGCTTTTAATGAAGGTAAAGAATTAATCTACGGCGCTCATATTAATACGTTACCGGTTGTTTACCATTTTGAAGAAAATTCAACTTTAGAATCTGTTATACAAAATATTTTGCTTCATTATAAAAAGGTTAAACAAACTGGCGCTAGATACTTACCAGTTTACGATATTATGCAATTTGCTGAGAATGCTAATATTCTAGATGTGGCGTTTGTGCAAACCTTTGTTCGAGATCATAAAATGAATCTGAATGGGATGATTGATGAAGCTGTTAATCATGAATTTCAAATAGATTTATCTAATAAATTGGTGTTTGAGCAAGAAGAACATAACAACCAAATTAACTATCGCGTTAAATTTAGTGAACAGCAATTTGATAAACAACTGGTTGAACAACTTGTGATGTTCTATCAGAGATTGTTTATAAAATTACTTAACTATTTAAGTAATGATCAAGCCGATATTTTAGTAAATGATATTGAGGTACTGGATGAAGATGAATTAAAAGTTTTAATTCATGATATAAATCAAACTCAACAACCTTATAAAAGAGATAAAATAATTGCTCAATTATTTGAAGAGCAATGTCAAAAAACACCAAACAATACCGCTGTGCTTTTTGAACAAATTGAGATGTCCTACTCTGAATTAAACAACAAAGCCAATCAATTTGCTCATTACCTTCAAGATCACTTTTCTATCAAACCAAATGATTTAGTGGGCCTTTATTTAGATCGTACTGAACAAATTATTGTTGCTATTATAGCAGTACTTAAATCTGGAGCCGCCTATGTTCCGATCGATCCAACTGCACCTCCTGAACGTAATAAATATATTTTAGAGGATGCCAACATTCGTGCAGTTATTACACAATCTCATTATGTTGATAAACTGAATGAGTTAATGCCAACTGTTGAAAGTGTTTCGGTTGATGATTCATCTTTTATAGCAACCTTACAAAATTATTCAACAGACAATACTGTTATCGACACTAAACCTAATGATTTAGCTTATGTTATTTATACTAGCGGAACAACGGGAAATCCAAAGGGAACATTAATTGAGCAACACTGTGTTAATCGTTTAGTCGTTGATGCTAATTACGTCGAAGTTGATGAGTCAGATCGCATATTATGTATTGCAGGATATCATTTTGATGCATCAATTTATGAAATATTCATGGCTTTACTCAATGGTGCTGGAGTAGTTATTACCGCTAAAGAAAATCTTTTAGATTTAGATAAATTTAATCAGTTAATTGAGCAATATGATATTACCAATATCCTAGCTATATCAACATTTTTCAACACGTTAGTTGATGCTCAGTTACCTAATATAGCAAAATTACGCTATATTCTAGCAGCAGGAGAAGCTTTATCAGCTGTTCACGTAAATAAATGCCTTAAGTTATACCCAAATGTTAACTTATTGAATGCTTATGGCCCAACAGAAACGACTTGTCTTGCTACAACTTATCTAACTAATCAATGTCAAACATCATTCGTTAACAATGTTCCTATTGGTGTAGCCTTACCAAATACCTCTTTATATGTTTTAAATCCACAACGTCGCCCATTACCTGTTGGCTGTATTGGTGAGCTTTATATTGGCGGTGCAGGAGTCGGTCGTGGTTATCTGAACAATGTTGAGATGACTAATAAAGTATTCATTAAAAATCCATTTCAAACTGAAGATGAACGAAAACAAAACTATAATGATCGTATTTATAAAACAGGTGATTTAGTCCGTTTGTTGCCTGATGGTAATATTGAATATATCGGTCGTAATGACTTCCAAGTAAAAATACGTGGTTTCCGTATTGAGCTTGGTGAGATCGAAACGCATTTAATGATGCATCCACAGATCAAACAAGCCACGGTATTAGCACTAAATAATCAAGGTGGTTATAAATATTTAGCAGCATATTATGTCGCTGATAATGAACTTGATACAGAAGAATTAGTAGCGTATTTAAACAATGTGTTACCTGAATATATGGTTCCTTCAGCATTTGTTCATTTACTCGCTATGCCTATGACGATTAATGGTAAAACTGATCAAAGAGCATTACCAAAACCAACCTTAATGACCCAAACTAGCTATGTTGCACCTAGCTCAACCACTGAGCATTTAATTGTAGAGGCAATCGCCAGTTTATTAGGATTTGAAGAGAGTGCTATCAGTGTCACAGATGATTTCTTCCGTTTAGGTGGTAATAGTATTTTAGCTATCAAATTATCAAGTAAGTTGACTCGAGAATTTGATCGTTCTATTCGAGTGGCTGATATTTTTACTTTACGTACCACACAAAAAATAGCTCAATTCATTGATAAGAACCAAGAAAAAAGACAGATAATTAATGTCATACCTGTTGAACATATTGAGCAACAATTATTGTCTTTTGCGCAAGAACGTCTATGGTTTATCGATTCTTATGAAGGTGGTAGTAATGCTTACAATGTTCCATTGGCATTTAAACTAACAAGCACGACAGATATTAATCTACTTGAAAAAGCAATATACGCAATTATCGAACGACACGAAGTTTTACGTTCTTTAATTAAAACGAATGCACAAGGTATTGGCTATCAGCAAGTTATTGATTTACAAAAATTCCCATGGAAGATTAATAAACAAAACTGTTCAAACAAAGCAGAACTTGAAGCGACAATTTATGAGGATCTGCATAGAATATTTAATTTATCCGAAGAATTACCGATTTATGTTTGCTGTTATCAATTTGCTGGTGAAAGTTATTTAAGCATTGTCATTCATCATATTGCATTTGATGGTTGGTCAACAGATGTCTTTTTAGACGAGTTAGTTAATCTTTATCATTATGTTACGGCTTTATCTCAAGGAGATAACCAATACGCTGAAACATTACGCTTACCGGCAGTCGAAGTTCAATATAAAGATTTCGCTTTATGGCAACGTGATCTTTTAAAAGGTGATTTTTTAAATAATCAATTAAATTTCTGGAAAGGACAGTTAGAAGATTTTGAACAACTTAATCTGCCTACTGATTATCCACGTCCAAGGGAGATTGATTACACTGGCCATGATATTCCTTTTGAACTTAACGAACAAATAAGTCAACAAATCCGTTCATTAGCTAATGAACTTAATGTAAGTGTCTATTCAATATTATTAAGTGGTTTCTATCTATTATTAGGTACTTTTAGCAATCAAAAAGATGTGGTTGTTGGTTCTCCAATTGCGGGTAGAAATTATTCAGGTATTGAAAATACTATAGGCTTTTTTGTTAATACTATCGCACTACGTAAATGTATTGATCCGAAAGACAGTTTAAAATCATTCATTTTACAAACCAGTGAGTTAGTCACCCAAGCTCAACAATATCAAGATTTGCCATTTGAACGATTAGTTGATGCATTAGCTATTGAAAAAGATTCTTCACGGCACCCAATATTTCAAGTAATGTTTGGTGTACAATCATTTGGGTCAGCGATACATAATGGTAAAATTGAAGAGCTATTAAGTTTATATCAAAGTGAAGTTGTTAATTATCAATCTGCTAAGTTTGATATGACAGTAATGCTTGATGACTCTAAATCAGCTATTAATGGTCTATTTAATTATGCTTGCAAACTCTACCGCCAAGAAACAATTGAGCACTACATCACTATTTATCAAACGATTTTAGAACAGTTTGCTCAAATGTGTGAGTTAGAACAACCGTTAACTGAAATGCGGTTAGTTGATGCGGCTACTTTCGATAGATTGGTCTTTGATAAAAATAAACCGTTTCAACCTTATGCAAGGGATAAGTCTATTGCAGAATTGTTTGAAGAAAAAGCTCAGCAAATACCTGATAATATTGCAGTCATTTTCCAGAATAATGAGCTATCTTATCAACAAATTAATGAGCAATCCAATCAGCTAGCGCGTTACCTTAAAGAGCATTTTGATATAAAACCTAACGATTTGATTGGTCTTTATCTCGATCGTTCACAATATATCTTGATCTGCTTCTTAGCTATTTTGAAGGCCGGTGGAGCCTATGTTCCATTGGATCCTAATGCACCAGATACTCGTAACGAATTCATAATGCAAGATGCGCAAGTTAAAGCAGTTCTTACAACCGAAAATCATTGTAATAAATTAACTGGTTTAGCCCCTAATTTATCCATAGTAGCTGTTGATCAAGCTGATTTTGTTGACAATCTACAACATTATGCGAAAGATAATCTTTTGATTAAAGTGAAACCGCATGATTTAGCTTATGTTATCTATACGAGTGGAACAACGGGAAATCCAAAAGGAACACTCATAGAGCATAGAAATCTTAATAACTATATTGTTAATGCTAATTATGTCAAAATCAATTCTGACGATCGTTTACTAAGTATCTCAGGTTACCAATTTGACGGTTCGGTTTATGATTTTTACACACCTTTACTTAATGGTGTACCGTTAGTTATTATTGAGAAAGAGACATTTTTAGATTTAGAACAGTTTAATGAGTTAATTGCCGATAAAAAAATTACTAATTTCTTCTGTACAACTACCTTTTTCAATGCGTTAATCGATAATGAAGTTGCTAATTTAAAATTATTAAATTACATACTTGTCGGTGGTGAAGCCTTATCGGCACATCATATTAATAAATGCCATCAACTTTATCCGCATGTAAAAGTGGTTAATGGTTATGGTCCAACTGAAACCACTGTATTTGCTGTTACTTATTTAACTAATTTAGCTCAAGAACCATTTATTTACAGTGTTCCAATCGGTAAAGCATTGACAAATACTTCATTGTATATTTTAGATGAACAACTTCGTCCTGTACCTGAAGGGGCAATTGGTGAGCTTTATATTGGAGGGGAAGGTGTTGGTCGTGGTTATTTACATAAACCAGAACTAACAGATAAAGTATTTATTCAAAACCCATTCCAGACTATTGTTGAAAAGGCACAAAATTATAATGCGCGAATCTATAAAACAGGTGATTTAGTTCGTTATTTAGCTGACGGCAATGTTGATTATATTGGTCGTAATGATTTCCAAGTTAAAATTCGTGGATTCAGAATTGAACTTGCAGAAATCGAAGCTTGTTTAATTAGTCATCCTGATATTCAACAAGCTGCTGTGTTAGCTTTGAAAAATAGTGCTGGCGCTAAATATATTGCAGCTTATTATGTGGCTAAACAACCATTGACTCAAGATGAACTAATTGATTATTTACAGAAGTCTCTTCCTGAATATATGATCCCAGCTGCGTTTGTTTATCTTGACGCTATGCCAATGAACATGAATGGTAAATTGGATCGTAAAGCGTTACCAACACCACAGCTTCTTGATGAGCAAAACTACGTTGGTCCAACAAATGAAACTGAAGCTATTTTTTGTCAAACCTTTGCCAATATACTTGGTTTACAAGCCAATGAAATCAGTATTCATGATGACTTCTTTAAACTCGGTGCGGACAGTATTAGCAGTATCCAGCTTACCAACCGAATTAAACAGGCTCTTAATTATTATCTATCCATTAAAGATATTTTTAATTTAAGAACGGTAGAAGCTTTAAGTAACCATGTGATTAATAATCGCCATGAATCAAAAGCCAATGTGGAAACCGAACAAGGAATTTTAACTGGAACTCTTAAACTTTCACCTATTCAACAGTGGTTCTTTAAAGAAGTTGAAGTTGGACGATTCCAAGACTATCACCATTGGAATCAAGCATTTTTGCTTAAAGTTCCAATGCTAAATGTTGATTTACTCAAACTAAGTGTCCAAAAATTGCTTGAATATCATGATATGTTACGGGTTAATTATCATGATTCTGCCGCAATATATCAATTATTGCCTGATATGTTACCATTTTCTACTCAGAATATATCTGGTTGGTCACAAGATAAGATTCAACAATTATTGACTGATTGGCAAAGCCATTTTACCTTTAATCAAGGGGCGTTATGTCATTTTGGTTATTTAACTGGTTTTGATGATAATTCTGCTCGTATTCATGTCGCTGCACATCATTTAAATATTGATGTAGTAAGTTGGCGTATCATTAAAGATGACCTAGAAGCTATTTATCAATATTTAAGCCAACAATCATCCGTTGATGCCAATATCAATGTTAAAGATATTCTTGGTGAAAAAGGTAGTAGTTATCGTCAATGGGTCAATAAACAACAGCAGTATTCAACGCTAATTGCCAATGAGCAAGAATCTGCTTATTGGCAAACTATATTGGCTGATATTAATCAGTATCATAATCACCTTGATCAACATCGTGTTGATACGCTATATCAAGCTAAAATGCAGCTATCTAAGACGCAAACATCTCGTTTACTTAGCCAAGTTAATAAGGTATATGGCACAGAAATTAACGATATTTTATTAACAGCGCTTGCGCAAGCGTTAAAATTGGTATTCAGTGGTAATGATCACTATATTTTATTAGAAGGTCATGGACGAGAAGATCTCTACAGTGAAATTGATATTAATAACACGGTTGGTTGGTTTACCAGTATGTATCCAGTTAAACTAATGGTAAATAACCAGAATGTTATTAATAATGTTGCCATGATTAAAGATACCTTAAGACAAATACCTAACCATGGTGTAGGTTACGGTTATTTGGTGGGGTATATTAAACAAGCTTTACCAGCGATTAGTTTTAACTATTTAGGCCAATTTGATAGTACTGAAAAAGCTAATAAATGGCGATTTAGCGATGAAGATAGTGGTTTAGAAATGTCTCCAAATAATCGCATGACTGACTTTTTATCCGTTAATGGCGGTATTTTGGATGATCAATTACAATTTGCTATTACAGGATACGTCAATAATGTACATGGTGAAGCTTTAGTTACGGCATTTACTCAGCAGCTTAATGAGCTCATTGATCAACTAGTACTGATTGAACGAAGCTATTTGACACAATCTGATATTAATAACGTGATCTCTCCAACACTGCTTAATTCATTACAAAGCGATAAAGAAATAGAGGCAATTTATCCTGCAAATAGTTTACAGCAAGGGTTTATCTATCATGCTGTTTCGCAGGGAGATTCGGATAATGCTTATCGAATTCAGATGATTTGGGATTATCACAATTCACTAGATATCAATTTGCTTAAACAAGCATGGCATCTTACACAGCAAAAATTTCCATCATTACGATTACGTTTCTCATGGGTGGAAGAGCTGGTACAGATTATTGATAAACAATCTGATTTTGCGTGGCAATTTGTTGATCTTAGCAATCAAACTCAAGAGCAACAACAAGTCAGTATCAATCAATTGATTAAACAAGATGAACAAATCGGTTATGATTTAATGAAAGGCCAACTATTTAGAGTGACTTTAGTTAAATGTTCTGATGAGTATTATCGATGTTTATTTAATAATCATCATGCTATTTTAGACGGTTGGAGTTTACCTATCTTACTTAATGATGTACATCAAAATTATCTATCTTTATTACATCAAAAAGAGGTTATTATCCAAGAAGATAGTAGCTATTTAGCTGCACAATCTTACTTACAAAGTAAAACCAATGAGACGGCATCATTCTGGAAACAATACCTTAATGTTGAACTTGAACCTGAAAATCTAGAGAGCTTACTTAAAGCGGATTTAGGGCATATTAATTTATCTGACCATAAATATGTTGAAGATCCACAAGAAATTTCGATAGAGATTGGTTCCCAACAATGTGAAGAATTAAAATCTTTATGTAAAAACAATGAGTTTACATTAAATGCTTTGGTTCAATATTGCTGGCATCAACAATTAAGCATTTTTGGTAATAGCAACACTACCGTTGTTGGTATGACATTATCAGGTCGTAATTTACCGATTGACGGTATAGAAAACTCTATCGGACTTTATATTAATACATTACCTGTAATTTTAGAGCATACTGATGGTAGCGTTATTGAAACCATCAAAATGTTACAATCACATATTAATAATGTGAATAATAACAGTAATATTAATCTGATTGAATTACAAACATCTGGGACACGTTTATTTAACTCATTATTCGTATTTGAAAATTATCCATTATCAGAAAGCGAACAAGATGAATTAAAAATTGTGTTTCAAGGTGGTCATGAAAAACTTGATTATCCTCTCGGAATTGTGGTCTTCGAGAGTGCAGGTAAGTTATCGATTAAAATCAAATATGCTGGAGAACTCTTTAATGACACAGCTATAAAACGTGTATTGAAAGGAATAGAATTAACCTTAACACATTTAGCTAAAAATCCAGCTATAGAGGCATCTAAGCTTAACTTATTAACTGAGCAAGAGTATGACCAATTAATCGTTAACCAACAAAAAAATATCGTTCCATTTGAAAATCATAAACTGGCGAGCCGATTGTTTGAAGAGCAAGTTCAGAAAACACCTGACTCTATTGCAGTTGTTTATGAAGGGATAACATTAACCTATCAAAGTTTGAATGAACAAGCGAATCAACTGGCAAATTATTTACGATCTCAATTATCAATTCAACCTGATGATTTGATTGCGTTATATTTAGATAAATCGCAATATATGATAGTAAGTATTTTAGCTGTGCTGAAAGCAGGCGCTGCTTATGTGCCGATTAGTCCAAGTACGCCGGCAGAACGAGTAGAGTTAATTCTTAATGATACTAAAGCGAAAGGAGTGTTAACTCACGCTCATTATGCTAAAGAATTAATTCAATTAAAAACTGAATTGCAACCAGAAGTTATTGCTGTTGATGATCCATCAATGGCTAACAAACTTTCACAGTTTGATAAGCACAATCTGGTTACATCAACACAAGCCCATCATTTGGCGTATGTGATTTATACGAGTGGTACCACCGGACTACCAAAAGGGGTAATGATCGAACACCATGGAATAGCTAATTTAGCAACAGTTCAGCAAGACATTTTAGATCTACAACCATGTCATCATGAACAAGAACAAAAAAATGTTCTGTGGTATTCAAATTATATTTTTGATGCGCATGCTTTCGAAATATATAACGCCTTACTTAATGGTCATCAGTTGCACATTCTGTCAGAAGATAAACGTTTAGACTTTATAGCATTATCAAAATATACCCAAGATCAACATATTGATTTTGCCTTTATCCCACCAGCTTTACTTGATCAAGATGAACTACTTTCTGTTCCTGTATTGACAGTGGGTGGTGAAGCTGTTAATGCTAAATTAGTTAATCTTTACTGCCAGCAGGGTATCAAGTTAATTAATGTTTATGGGCCAAGTGAAACGACTGTTTGGGCTATGGCTCATCGTTATAATAAAGATGACTTAAATACAGATTTGGGAACAGCCATTAAAAACGTGACTTTATATGTTCTTGATGAATATTTGCGTCCAGTGCCTCCTGGTGTCATTGGTGAATTATATATCGGTGGTGCTGGTGTTGGTCGTGGTTATCTAAATAACCCTGAATTAACAAATCAGACATTTATTGCAAATCCATTCCAAACCAGTGAGGAAAAAGCGCAAAATTATAATGCTCGAATCTATAAAACGGGCGATCTGGTTCGTTATTTGCCAAACGGTCATATTGAATATATTGGTCGTAATGATTTTCAGGTTAAAATTCGTGGTTTCAGAATTGAATTAGGTGAGATTGAAACGCGATTAATCAGTCATCCTCAAATTAAGCAGGTACTTGTTGTGGCACTGACTAATAACCAAGGTAATAAATATCTTGCTGCTTATTATGTATCTGATACAGCTATAGATCAGACTGAATTAACCAGCTATTTAGAAAAAACATTACCTGAATATATGGTTCCTGCGGCCTTTGTACACCTAACGATTATGCCTGTTAATGTGAATGGTAAAATTGATCGTAAAGCATTGCCAAAACCTAACTTTGTTATGCAAGAAAGTTATGTTGCTCCTAGTACAGTGACTGAACAACAGTTAGTTGCTGATATAGCTGAATTATTAGATATGGATATTGACTCAATTAGTGTGGTCGATGACTTCTTCAGATTAGGTGGTAACAGTATTTTAGCTATTAAGCTGTCAAGTAGAATAGCCAAAACTTTTGAACGTGATGTGCGTGTAGGTGATATTTTTACATATCGTACCATTAAGGAAATTGCGAAATTTATTGACAGTAATCATCAAAAACGTCAATCAATTACCATACAAAAGGTGGCTAATGAACAAGAACAGAGATTATCCTTTGCGCAGGAACGCTTATGGTTCATCGATTGTTATGAAGGCGGTAGCAACGCATACAATATACCACTAGTATTTAAACTTCTGCCAGAGACTAAAATCTCGTTTGTTGAGCAAGCTTTACACGAAATTGTTCAGCGTCATGAAGTATTGCGTTCATTAATTAAAAATACAGCAGATGGTGTTGCCTACCAACAAGTGATAAGTTTGCAACAGCAACCGTTGGTAATCGAAAATCATTATTGTGATAGCCAAGCTGAATTAGATAAAGCGATTCATAATCATATATACAAAGTAATAATGTTATCTCATGAGTTACCGATTTCGATTTGTCGCTATCAATTAGCTCAAGAGAATTATATGAGTATTGTGATCCACCATATTGCATTTGATGGTTGGTCAATTGATCTGTTCATTAATGAGTTCAGACAGTTATATCAATACTATGAGGTTTTATCTTTAGGTGATAGTAATCAAACGGTAACACTTAACTTACCACCTGTCGACGTGCAATATAAAGACTTTGCTTTATGGCAGCGGCAGTATTTGCAAGGTGATATTTTGAATCAGCAATTGCAGTTCTGGCAAGATCAACTAGCTGATTTTGAACCGCTTAATTTGCCGACTGACTATGTTCGTCCACAACAAATTGATTATACAGGTCAAAATGTTATGTTTGAGCTTGATTATGATGTCAGCCAACAAATACGTTCATTGGCAAAAGAACTCAATGTTAGTGTTTATTCTGTACTACTCAGTGGTTTCTATTTACTACTTAGTTCATTTAGTAATCAAAAAGATATTGTCATTGGTTCACCAATTGCAGGAAGAAATTATCAGGGTACAGAAAATACCATTGGCTTCTTTGTTAATACATTAGCATTAAGAAAATGTATTGAACCAAGCGACAGTCTAAAAATGTTCATTTTGCAGACTAGTGAATTAATTACACAAGCTCAACAATATCAAGATCTACCATTTGAGCGCTTAGTGGATGCGTTATCTATTGAAAAAGATACTTCGCGACATCCTATTTTCCAAGTAATGTTTGGCGTACAGTCATTTGGTGAAGATGGGAAAGAGGGTAATTTATTGCAGCGTTATAATAATGACAATGCAAGTTATCAAGCTGCTAAGTTTGATATGACCGTGATGCTTGATGATTCTAAACCAGCGATAACTGGCTTATTCAACTATGCGACTAAACTCTATAAGCCGCAGACTATTGAACACTATATCACTATTTATGAATCAATCTTGCAGCAATTTACAAAGATGTATCAACAGCAACAAGTTCTGTCAGATTTACGTTTAATTGATAACTCAACTTATCAAAAAGTGATCTTTGATTGGAATAAGACGCGTTGCGATTATCCAACAGATGTGACAATGCATCAATTGTTTGAAAGACAAGTATTAAAAACACCAAATAATCTAGCTTTAGTTTATGAAAATGATCGCTTGACCTATCGAGAGCTTAATGAACAAGCTAATCAGCTAGCACATTATCTGCGTGAAAACTTTGATATTCAGCCTGATGATTTGGTGGCAATCTGTCTTGAACGTTGTAAATACATGTTAGTAAGTATCTTAGCTATCTTGAAGGCAGGAGGAGCTTATGTACCAATGGATCCTAATATGCCAGAAGATCGTCTCAGTTATATGATCGAAGATACAAAAGCTAAGGTTGTATTAACTACTAACTTAAGTTATGAAAAAATCAATTCGTTAGTTGCTAAGGATCAAGTTGCATTGAACTTGCAATCCTCACAAACTATAGATTGCTTAAGTAAATATCCAACAACTAACCCAACACCATTAGCTCAGCCTAAAAACTTAGCTTATGTGATTTATACCAGTGGTACGACCGGTATGCCAAAAGGTGTAATGTTAGAACATCAAGGCGCGGTTAACCGTATTATTTGGATGAATAACGAATATCCGATTACTGAAAAGGATCATATTTTACAAAAAACGAATTATACCTTTGATGTCTCGGTGTGGGAGTTATTTTGGGCGAATTGGTATGGTGCTTGTATTGTCTTTGCTCATTCAGAACTTTATAAAGATAATGTCTATCTTGCAGAGTTGATTGAAGCTGAACAAATCACCGTATTACATTTTGTGCCATCTATGTTAGTTGCATTTGTGGAAACATTAGAAGCACAACCTAATTTGGTTCCAAAAGTTCAGGGATTAAAATATCTGTTCTGTAGTGGTGAAGCACTTAACCTTTATGAAGTGAAAAAATGTCAAGTGTTGATGCCAAACTGTGAGATACACAATCTTTATGGACCAACAGAAGCAACCATTGATGTACTTTATTATGATTGTAATAATCCGAATATTTCACAAGTATTAATTGGTAAACCTGTTGCTAATACTTCAGCTTATGTTCTTAATGAATTATTACAACCAGTACCTATTGGCGGAATAGGTGAGTTGTATGTCGGTGGTGATAATGTTGCTAGAGGTTATCTAAATAACATTCCATTATCGAATGAACGTTTTATTGCTAATCCGTTCCAAACGGAAGTAGAAAAAGAGCAAGATTACAATGGTAGAATTTATAAAACTGGCGATCTTGTTCGTTCTTTAGCTGATGGTAATATTGAGTATTTAGGTCGTAATGACTTCCAAGTTAAAATTCGTGGATTCAGAATAGAACTTGGTGAAATTGAAGCTCGATTAACCCAATTTAATGGAATCAAACATAGTATCGTTATCGCTTATGAACAGGCTTCGGGCAGCAAGTATTTGGTTGCTTATTATCTTGCTAATGAGGAGATTGATAGCCAATTATTACAAGCTCATTTAAGTGAAACTTTACCAGGATATATGATTCCGTCAGCATTTATATATTTAACTGAATTACCAATTACCTCAAATGGTAAGTTAAATCGTCGAGCGCTACCAAAACCAGAGCTTACCGATAAGGTTGAGTATGTCGCGCCAGAAAATGATGCTGAAAGAACATTATGTGAAGTCGTTGCTAATATCCTTAAAATTCCTGCTGAAGAAATTAGTATGCAAGATAGTTTCTTCCGATTAGGTGGTAATAGTATCTTAGCTATGATGCTTAATAACCGAATTAATGATGCGTTTAAAGTTAAAATGCGTTTAGTTGATATTTTAAGCGTTAATACAATTCGGGAGTTAGCGAAAAAAATCTCAACGACTCAACAGCAGTTTAATCCTATTGTGGAATTAAGAACTAATCATGAAAAACCACAAATTTTCATGATCCACCCAGGATTAAGCGGTTGTGATGTTTATCAATCATTAGCGAATAAGTTATCCTCAAAATACAGCTGTTTTGGTGTAGATTCTTACAATTTATATCATGACAAACCTATCGAGGATCTCAATGTATTAGCGCAATATTATCTGGATCATATCAGTAAAGTTGCAACAAAAGATCTGCCAATAAAATTATTTGGTTGGTCTTTAGGTGGCAACATTGCGTTACAAATCGCAGTACTACTTGAACAGCAAGGAATCGAAAATATTGAAGTTTATCTATTGGATTCTTGGCTATTAAAAGAGCGGGATTTAGATCAATATAAGCATCCAGTTAACATTACTCGTGCTATGGATCGATTAAATATACCTGCACATGTACGCGGTGAAATTGAGAATTTTGCAAAAATTGATAACAAGCTCGTTGTACAGCCATTATCTGCTCAATTGAAACAGACTCAAGTAGTGTTGTTTAAAGCTACACAGATTGAACAAGGTGGAGATATAGCTGAAAAATATGTATTAAATAATATTGATACTTATTTAGAAGATAATTCTCAATTAAAATTGGTTAAGTTAGATTGTGGTCACTACACAATTTTATCTCATGAACAAGAGATCTTAGCTCA
This sequence comes from Gilliamella sp. W8145, assembly GCF_016101145.1. NCBI lineage: Bacteria > Pseudomonadati > Pseudomonadota > Gammaproteobacteria > Orbales > Orbaceae > Gilliamella > Gilliamella sp. W8145. The sequence continues at coordinate 1,254,100 of NZ_JACFRC010000001.1, read as the reverse complement.
GATTTTATAACCTTAATGTTAATTATCCCCTTAAAAAATCTTATTTTAAGGGGATGCTTTTTAGGTAAAGATAATGAACTTTATTTATTTAGCGAATATCAATAATCTGTCGTGGTCTGTTTTAAAAGATCAAAAAAAAATACTTAGCCACTCTGCACAGTTAGATATCGAGAAATTTAGATTTGATCGAGATAAATGTCGCAATTTAGTTGGCAAACTGCTGTTGCTTTATTCTTTGCAGCGTCATGAACAATTTCAACAATCCTGTTTACCCGTCATTGATTACGGTCCTTATCGAAAACCATTTATTCATTCAATGCAAGGACATTTCAATATTTCACATGCTCATAATTGGGTTGCTTGTGTATATAGTACTAATGGCGAAGTTGGCATTGATATTGAATATATTACGCCAATTAACATTATTGATTATCAGAATGTTATGACTGAAAATGAGTATCAAATTGCACTTAATAATCCACATTTTGATTTCTTTCAATTATGGACATTAAAAGAAGCAATTATGAAAGCTCAAGGGCAGGGGTTTTATCTTTCACCATCTTCGTTTGAGTTACCATTCCCTTTTTGTAATGATGAGATCGTTGAAATTAAACACACACGCTGGTTCGTTTATAGTCAAAGCTTTGCCGATGAATATCGGTTGTCTTTGGCTTCTTTATATCCAATAGTTGGCAATATACAAGTTATTCCTTTGCAACTTGATCAATTTTGGCAGTAATCAATTATCACGCCTTAATTCATTACTGACAATAATATTAATCGTTAAAATTAACTATCTATTCTTGGTATTGAAGTTTAAAATATATCCATATTCATAAATTAGTATGAATATTATTCAAGTTCCAATCTTTTCTTTTCTATCTTTTTCTATTTCATAAATCTTAGCACTTGAGGACAATTATTATGTTTCAATGGCTTTCAAATTGGATTTTAGATGGACTTAAGCATTCACCCGAAATACTTTTATTTCTTTCTTTAAGTTTAGGGTATTTGATTGGTGGAATTCGAATCGGTAAATTTCAATTAGGTGGCGTTGCTGGTTCATTATTGGTGGCAGTGGCATTAAGTGTATTTGGTGTTACTGTCGATGCTGGCGTTAAAGCTGTGCTTTTCGCCCTATTTATTTATGCTGTCGGGTTCGAAAGTGGACCACAATTTTTCCGTTCATTAGGAGTTAAAACTCTGCGTGAAATCTTTTTAGCGTTATTTATTGCTGTTGCTGGTTTTGTAACGGTAGTAGTTTTAGCCAAATTATTCAATTTAGATAAAGGCCTTGCTGCTGGTTTAGCTGCAGGAGGATTAACACAATCAGCTATTATGGGTACAGCATCTGACGCGTTGACTCAGCTAGGTTTAAGTCCAGAAGAGTTAAGCAGATTACAAGGTAATGTGACCATTGGTTATGCTGTGACTTATATCTTCGGTTCACTTGGCGCTATTATTGTCTGTGTAAATATTTTGCCGAAAATTATGGGGCGTGAAATTAATGATGATGCAATTCAGGCCGAAGCAGAACAATTACATGGTTCGCTTTTATTAGGTAATGGCCAGAATTTTGCTTTGTCTGATGTAACTGGTCGCTTATACCGAATTACTAATAAGGTTAATCAAACCGTTGAAAGTTTAGAAAAGGTTATTAATGGTATTAGTATTGAACGAATCAAACGTGGCAATCGTATTATTGAAGCTGCACCTGAAACCTTATTAAAAGCCAAAGATATTATTTTAGTTGTTGGTCATCGGGATGCCATGATTGCTGCAGCTGATTTATTGGGTGAAGAAGTGAATTCAGCACAAGGTATGGATGTGGTGATGAATACTCAAGATGTTGAAATGCGTAATACTCGATATGTCGGTCAAAATTTAACGCAAGTGCTTTCATCTGACGAAGTGATGAAGTTAAAGCATGGTATTTATTTAATTGCTGTTCATCGTGATGGACAACCATTGCCATTAAATAATGATATGGTATTTAAGTTAGGTGATGTCATTACTATTTATGGTACTGATGGTGACTTAAGACGTGTAGTAGATAGAATTGGTGCGCCGATTACCAAAAGTGAAAAAACTGATTGGATATTCCATGGTTTAGGTCTTGTTGTTGGACTTATAATTGGTCTTATTGTGATTAGAGTCAGTGATATTCCAATCACTTTAGGTGCAGGTGGTGGTGCATTATTATCAGGATTATTGTTTGGTTGGTATCGCTCCTTGCATCAAACTGTTGGAAATATTCCAACCGGAGCTGTGCAACTACTTAAAGATTTTGGCTTAGCTGGCTTTGTAGCAGTGGTTGGTCTTAGCTCAGGTTTACAAGCCATTAATACGATTAAAGATCAAGGTCTTTCATTATTCTTAATTGGTGTTGTAGTGACTTTATTGCCGATGTTACTTGGCATTTATTTTGGCAAGTATGTACTAGGTTATAAAAATTCAGCGGTATTTGCTGGAGCTTTAGCTGGCTCTCGTAGTGCGAATCCTGCTTTTGGTGAAGTACTTAATAAAGCTGGTAACTCAACGCCTACCAATTCTTTTGCTATTACCTATGCTTTAGCTAATGTTTTCCTAACATTATTGGGACCATTAGTTGTTGCTTTTGTTTAATTGACATCTCAAATTAAGGATACATGGTTATGAAAAGTAATAATGAATATGCAAAATATGCGAATTTAAGTCCTTTTGAATTGAAAGATAACTTAATTAAACTAGCACAAAGCCATACTGACCGTGTGATGTTAAATGCAGGGCGTGGTAATCCTAATTTTTTGGCAACATGGCCACGACAAGCATTTTTTCAACTTGGTGTTTTTGCCCTACAAGAATCCGAAATGTCATTTTCATATATGAATGAAGGTGTTGGTGGTATGCCAATTAAGGCTGGTTTAACTGGTCGTTTTGAACATTTTGTTCGTCAAAATTATCAAACACCTGGCGTGTCATTTTTAGGTAAAGCATTTTCTTATATTCGCGATCAGCTCGGCCTAGATGAAAATGCATTTTTACAAGAGATGGTGGAAGGTATTTTAGGTTGTAATTATCCTGTACCAGATAGAATGTTACGCTTTAGCGAAGAGGTAGTTAAAGCATATGTGCTTACACAAATGGGAGCACAATATCTTGGTCGTGATGATCTTGATCTGTTTGCCGTTGAAGGTGGTACTGCAGCAATGGCTTATATTTTCAATTCTATGAAAGAAAATAACTTAATCGAAAAAGGCGACAAAATTGCGATTGGCGCACCTATTTTTACACCATATTTAGAAATTCCAGAGCTTAATGATTATCAATTAGTAGAGGTATTAGTTAATTCTGATCCTGATGCGAATTGGCAATATCCAGAAGCTGAATTACGTAAATTAGAAGATCCTACTATTAAAGCTTTTTACTTAGTTAATCCATCTAATCCCCCATCAGTAAAAATTGATGATAAAAGCTTGCAGATCATTGCTGATATTGTGAAAAAACGTCCTGATTTAATTATTTTAACTGATGATGTTTATGGCACATTTGCCGATAATTTCCAATCTTTGTTTGCTATTTGTCCAAAAAATACGATTTTAGTTTATTCATTTTCTAAATACTTTGGTGCAACTGGTTGGCGTTTAGGTGTTATTGCTACAGCACGTGATAATATATTCGATAAAAAAATTAAGGCATTGCCTAGCAAAACGAGACAAATTTTAGATAAACGCTATAGTTCTATTGTAACTGATCCTGAAAATTTAAAATTTATTGATCGTTTAGTGGCCGATAGTCGTGCAGTTGCACTAAATCATACCGCTGGGCTTTCAACTCCACAACAAGTACAAATGGTGTTATTTGCATTGTGTGAAATGATGGATACCGATCAAAGTTATAAAGCAGCATTAAAATCATTGATCCGTCGTCGAGCGGCTTCGTTATATCAACATTTAGGACTTACGCATCATACTGATGAAAATAGTGTTGATTACTATACCTTAATTGATCTAGAACATATTTGTCGTGAGCTTTATGATGACAAATTTGCTAAATGGATCTTAAAAAATAAAAATCCATCTGAAATGTTATTTAGAATTGCCGATGAAGCTGGCGTTGTTTTATTGCCAGGTAAAGGATTTGCTGTACAACATCCTTCGGCTCGAGCTTCATTAGCCAACTTAAATGAATATCAATATGCAGCGATTGGTTTATCAATGCGGAAACTTGCTCAAGAGTATTATGCTGAGTATCAAAGTAAAGCTAAGAAAAAATAGTTAATCATTTAGATTAATTCATCTGTCTACATATCAAACCCTAGTTTAACTAGGGTTTTTTATTTATATATCATTTAACTTGATTATAAATTTTAGTTATTCCTTCTGAATAAAATCAAGTTAATTTAATAATATTGATTTTTTTTAAACAGTAATTTGACAGCTTATTTTCCAATCTATATGATTGCAAATGAAAATCATTATCAACTGTGCGATTCGGATGAAAAAAATAACTGCAAAATTTAATTTATTTAGCTTGTGCCTTATAAGCTGTTATAGCTCTATTGTTCTAGCTGAAAATAAAATTAAAGATATCAAGGAAGATAATGAAAAAGATAAATTGGAGACAATTACTGTTACTGGTGAAGGGGTCCAACGTAGTGAATTGACATAGTAAGCCTTATGTCCTTATCTTCTCGATATAGTACTTATCAGCAACCATGACAAGTAGGTATTTCTGCACAAATAACCTATTGATAAATCAGTTAAATATTATATGTACGAAAGGTCTAAATTTGTTTTATTTTTTACTACTAAAGAATGGTATTAATGAAAATATTATGACCACAAAATAGGTACTGCAAAAGGAAAATTAGTAAATGAATGACAAAGCAACAATTAAATTACCTAAAAATGTATGGTTATTATTTGTAAGTCTTTATATTACAGAATATGTTGGTATTGGCTTTTTGACTATCGCCTTAGCTTTAATCCTAAGAAAAGATGGCATGGAGTTAGACCAATTAAGTCTTATTCCTTTAATGATGTTACCAATTGGTTTAAAAATTTTATGGGCACCTGTTATTGATAAATATTTAAAAAGACGAATATCTCATTATCGCAATTGGTTATTTATCTCTTTAACGCTAATGTTAGTATGCTTAATCTTTATAGCTTTGTTAGATCCTATAAAACAGTTTTATATCATTTTACCCATCATTTTTATTTTTTCGACCATGACTGCAACTCAAGAATTAGCCATATCAGGATTAGCCTGTAATATTTTTTTAGTTCAGCAACGTTATCTAATTTCAAGTATCAAAACCAGTGGTTCTATGATAGGTAATATTTTAGGTGGCGGAGTAATTTTACTACTTTATGCCTATATTGGTTGGATGGGTTGTTTATTATTAATTGCTATTTTAATTGGATTTACATTAATTCAACTTTTCTTTTTTGAAGAGTACCGTTACTGTCAAAATAAACCAATATATGAAAATATGGATCCTAAATATTGGAAAGATCTGATTATCATCTGGAAAGGTAGAATTAATTGGTTAATTATTTTGATACTTATGCCGTTTAGTTTCTTACCGGCTTATAATCTATTATCACCAATACTTGTCGATGATGGTTGGGCATTATCAGATATTGCTATTTTATTAAAAGTATTTGGATCCATTGTTAGCTTAGTGGCTGTTATATTAGTTGCAAAAATCCTCAAGCGATTATCTAGGAAACAAAGTTTAACATATTCATTACTTTTTCATGCTTTTGGTTTACTTGCATTCATCCCGATCTCGTTAGGTTATGTTAATATTTTTAATGTCTATTTAGCCTGTTTTCTTTACTTCTTTAGTTTACCTTTAATGTCTATTGCGATTACTGCCATCATAATGGACAACTCAGATAGTTCACAGGCACGTTCTACTGCTTGTAATGCTCAATCAGCGCCAAGTTTTATATGTGGATTTATCGTAATATCACTAAGTTATTATCTTGCACAAAAATTTGGTTATTTTCCAGTTGTAATCGGCTCAATAGTATTGGCATTTTTAAATGCATTTTATGCAAGTCGAACAATGGGAAAATAGTATCAGAATAGGTAGATAGGATAACTTTAAAGCGTAATTGGATGGATAATTAAATTAGTATGCTTATTGCTCAAGATATTGAATACCAAATTCAAGATACCCTTGTTGTTAATCATGTAACGACTCAATTTCAACCAGGGCTTGTCTATGGTATTGTTGGTCATAACGGTTCTGGCAAATCGACATTTATTAAATTATTAGCAAAGCAAATTGCCGCAACATCTGGTGTTATCACATTAGATGAAAAAGAACTGACTCACTATTCACATAAACAGCTCGCGAGAATACTGAGTTATTTACCACAATATTTGCCTACTGACATTAATCTGCCGGTTAAAGAACTGGTTAAATTAGGGCGATTTGCATGGCATGGTGTACTTGATCGCTATACGGAAAAAGATTATAAAATTGTTGATCAAGCATTAATACAAACAAATACTGCACATCTTAAAGAACGCTACTTAAGCTCACTGTCAGGAGGAGAACGTCAACGAGTTTGGTTATCCATGTGTTTAGCTCAGCAAAGTCAATATCTTTTACTTGATGAACCTCTTTCAGCGTTAGATATTAATTATCAAATTGAAGTAATGAAATTACTTCGACAGCTGGCCCAAAAGCATCGAATAACCACTATTATTGTTCTTCATGATATTAATTTGGCCAGTGAGTTTTGTGACCAGCTATTAGCTTTTAAACAAGGTCACTTAATTTTTGATTTACCGACAAAACAGATGATTACACCATCGATTTTACAGAAAATTTATGGTGTTCATTTTGAGATCATTGATCATCCTACTCGAAGTCATAAGGTTGCTTTAGCATGAAGTTCAAAATAACCCTAATTAGCCTTGTGATTGTAAGCTCTATTTTATGGATAACGCATTTACCTGATAGTAATCAGGATTATGCACAATTTGATAACCCAACTAGAATTATCACTACGGATTGGACTATTGCAGAAACATTATTAGCTTTACAAGCACCGTTAGTGGGAGTAGGTGATACAAAAGAGTATGCCACGTGGGTAAGTGAACCAGTCTTAAATGATAATATTGTTGATTTAGGGTTACGATCACAACCTAATTTAGAAGTGATTGCTAATTTAAAACCGACTCTATTGATAAATTCAACTTGGACACAAAATCTGATCCCTAAAAATATTATTCCCATAAATTTAGCTGCAATTGATTTTTACACAAATGAAGGTACAAGTTGGTCGCACATCGTGCAAACAACAGAAAAATTAGCGCAACTAGTCAACAAAACCACACAAGCTCAGATATTGATAAGCCAGACCGAAAAACAGTTTACCGATAATATCCAACGATTAAAGAAAATACCAAAACAGTCCTATGCAGTTGTGCAATTTATTGATTCTCATCAATTACGTATCTATGGCGCCAATAGTTTATACGGTGTGGTATTAACCAAATTGAATTTAGATAATGCATGGCAACATTCGACAAATGCATGGGGATTTAGTCAAATTAGTTTAATTGACTTAACGACATTACCTAAAAATACGAGTCTTATTATTGTTAAACCTTATCCCGCTAATGTTAATCAGCAATTAGAAAAGAATTCATTATGGCAAAAGTTGCCATTTAGTCAGCAGGGAAATTATTATATTTTACCCTCCGTGTGGGGATTTGGAGCGTTACCTTCAATGCAACGGTTTAGTTATTCATTAACTAACGCTTTAACTAAGCAAACAGTGAATACATGGTGATTGTATGTCGGCATTGAAGAAAATCATCTTAATTAATTTATCTCTTTTTTTACTTGCACTGATAGCAATCGTTTGGATTATTGTGCATGAGTTACATCAGCCTTTTTTGCAAGTTGATTTAATTCAAGTAAGTGTATTAAAACGTATAATTCTTGTCGATAACTGGTTACCTCGCTTTACTATGGCTTTATTGGTTGGAGGGGCATTAGGTATTAGTACCATCATTCTACAGCAAGTTACTTATAATCCCTTAGCCTCTGATTCAACGTTAGCTGTAAGTAGCGGTGCTTATATTGCCCTACTGGGCACTCATCTTTTTATACCATCATTATTACTTTGGTTAAGTAGTGCAATGATTGCATTCTTTGGTGGACTTGCCAGTTTACTGCTTGTGTTTATGATGTCTTATCGTAATCAATTTTTACCAATCAGGATGCTACTGTCAGGTTTGATATTAAATTTATATTTGGGAGCATTAGCCACAGCATTAGTTATATTCCATCCAGAAGCGGCTAAAAATATTTTTGCTTGGCAAGCTGGCTCATTAATTCAAGATAGTTGGCATGATGTCAAACAGATAGTTATTGTCTCTTTGATTGCATTTTCCATCCTGATTTTATTATTGCGCGCATTTGAAGTTATGCAATTAGGTGAAACTCAAGCAAAAAGTTTAGGTGTACCGGTAGTGGTGCTCCGTGTTGTCTGTATTTTGTTTGTCGCTTATTTATGTGCTACAACACTAAGTTTAGTCGGGATGATTGGATTTATCGGCCTAGCCGCAGCTACCATGATTAATCAATTGCAGTTAACTAAAGCCTGGCACAAGCTTCTCTTTTCATATACAACAGCAGGATTAATTTTATTATTAACAGATTGTCTTTTAGTTATTATCCAGTTCTATTGTTCTTTTTATTTGCCTGTCGGCACAGTCAGTGCATTTATTGGAACACCTTTATTACTTTATTTAATTTTCAAAGCGTTACCTACAACAATTAGTATATCAAGTAATAACTCTTTAACTCGATGTGATTTATTAACGCCTATAAAAACAAGGGGACACTGGATATTAGCGATATTAATAATCTTAATATTATTATGGTTTAGTTTAACAATCAGTAATACACAATACGGTTTTATATCGACTGGTTGGAATCATTCTCTTATAAACATTAAATTACCAAGAATTATCACCGCCATTTCGGCTGGAATCATGTTAAGCACGTGTGGCGTTTTACTGCAATGCATGACCCATAATTCTCTGGCTAGCCCTGATTTGTTAGGTATTAGCTCAGGTGCAGCTATTGCTATTATTGTCACAGTTATGACGATGGGGTCTGACATCATGCCACTTTGGTTGCCGGGATTATTGGGTGCTCTACTGACCTTTTTATTTATTATTGCAATTAATATTAAAAATAAATTCCAACCTGAAAAAGTGGTTTTAACGGGAATAGCTTTTGCCGCTTTTTTAACGGCTCTGATTCAATTATTTTTAGTTACTGGCGATCCGCGTATTCAATATTTATTAATATGGTTATCGGGATCAACATACAGTAGTGGGCTACTAAGTAGTGTGGTGATATTTTTAGTAGCATTATTCATTTTATTTATATTATTAATATTTTCACGGTCAATAAGCTTGTTGGAATTGCCAGAAAATATGAGTAATGCATTAGGAATGAATAGCAATATTGTCCGTTTTTTATTAATTGTCGTTTCGACCATTTTAATTACTTTAGCCACATTACAAATTGGACCACTTAGTTTCATTGGTCTACTTGCGCCATTAATGACTCGGATTATTGGTTTTCATTTCATCCGTAACCAATTACTCATGTCATCGCTAATTGGAAGCATATTAATGATCGCTGCTGATTGGTTAGGTCGTAATATTATGTTTCCTTATGAAATTCCGACAGGAGTTATGGCATCACTGATTGGTGGGTCTTGCTTTATCTATCTAATAAGGCGTTCTTGATAATGTCGGCTTTTTTGCAAACTTTTAAACCATATGGTCATACTATTTTTGCTATTAGTCATGATAACAATATTTTGAGCATACTGATGGCATTATTGAGGAGTTCAATGATCAACTATATGAACTCAGTTCATCACCAAAAAGGAGAAAACTATGAGTTATTCAACTCATTTTAAACCTAAAAATCGCATTTTAGCTTGTTCTATATTATCTGTTTTACCTATCATCGCATATGCTGAAACAACCGATACAATGGAAGTTGTTGGTTCAATGGCTAAAACAGGCACGGTCAAATTTTATGATACGCAATCAACAGATTCTATTGATGAAAAGCAGATTAAAGATAAAGACTATAAAAAAGTTGACGAAGCACTATCTTATACTTCTGGCGTATTGAATAGTTCATATGGTCATGATGGCCGAACAAATTGGTTGAAAATTAGAGGGTTAGATGCTTCTTTTACTTTAGACGGTATGCCTCAATTTACTTATAGTTATTTTGGTTCAACACCTGAAATTTTCGGACTGGAAAAAATAGAAATATTAAAGGGCGCAAGTTCTCAACTATATGGTTCATCTAAACCTGGCGGTACTGTCAATATGATAACCAAACGCCCCAAAAATACTCCGGCTGGTGAAGTTAATGTGTTTTATGGAACACATGCACAAGTAGGAATAAATGGAGATTATAGTGGCATATTAACTGATGATATACGATATCGAGTAGTGGGTGCCTATCGAGATGAAAATGGACAACAAACTAAAACTGGATTAAAGCATTATTATTTTGCGCCGAGTTTAACATGGGACATAAATGAACTAACTTCTTTAACTTTATTATCAAGTTTTCAACGTGATTTTGGCATTCCTGAAAATGGATTTTTCCCTGCTTATGGCACGCTATTTCATTCTAAATATGGGAAAGTAGCAAGGGATACTTATTATGGTGATAAAGATTTTGATAATTTTAATCGTAAATCAGAAACAGTCGGTTATGAATTTAGACATCAATTTAATAATGGATTTGTTTTTACACAAAACTATAAATATGCTCATCAAGATTTAGATTTATCAGGTGTTTATGGTATGGATTTCACACCAACAGTTGATGGAAAAAATTATTCACGTTTTGCATATTCTCAAATAGGTATTAACAATACTCATACAATTGATAATCGCCTTTCTAAAGATTTTGAATATGGAAATTGGCGAGACACATTATTAATTGGAATTGATTATTTAAATACCTATATGAGTGGAAATAATTTTAGTGGCAGCGCTAGTACAGTGAATCGTTTTAAACCAAGATTAACCCATTCAAATATTACAGGTAGTTATTCGCCTTTTAAATTAAAAGCACAAGAATTAGGTGCATATGTACAAAATCAACTGACTTTTGATAATAAACTGATTTTCAATCAAGGTATGCGTCATAGCAAAATAAAAAATGATGGATACTGGAGTGGTTCTGATTTTAATCGTGATTATAACCACAATGCCTACAATGCAGGTTTAATGTATATTTTTGATAGTAATATCGCACCTTATATAAATTATTCAGAATCATTTTTGCCAGTGTATGGTTATGATAGTGTCAACAAAACAATGTATCGACCTTATGAAGCAAAACAGTGGGAAGTAGGGGGGAAGTATGAGCCTGATTGGTTTAATGGTACATTCACTCTGGCCTATTTTGATATTAAATCTCAGAATTCATTTGTTTCTAATGGGACAGGGCAAGCATCACAAACATTAGAAACACGCAGTAAAGGTGTAGAGTTACAAATAAAGGCTGATATTACTAAAAGTATAGATATGGATTTTGCTTATACTTACACTCATGCTAAAACAGATCAAACAGCTTCATTGACAACACGTAGTTCATTAATTCCAAAGCATGCTGCTTCAGCTTGGGTAAATTATAAATTTGATGGTGAGTTTGATGGGTTAACTGTTGGATCAGGGCTTCGTTATATTGGTAAAACTGTTGATGAAGTCTATTATCCAAATGAAAGTGTACCTAGTTATACCTTATGGGATGCAATGGTTAAATATCAGTTTAATAAATCATGGTCAGTACAAGTTAATGCAACTAACTTAACCGACAAAAAATATATATCAGGTTGTAGTTATTGGTGTTATTACGGTGCGGAACGCAGTGTGGTTGGAACGCTTAGCTATAAATGGTAGCTATCAACTTTAAACTAATAAAATGCAAACAATTGTTTGCATTTTTTATACTATTTAAAAAGGTATCATTAAAATAAGACAGTTAGAAAGTTCATCCTTGTTGGTTTATATTTGAACAGTTTAAAATGAAATTAGCTTTCTATATTATGGTTTGACTTTAGGTCCATAACTCCAGTCTAGAATGTATGGTTTATAATTAATATCTTGTTCATTATACTTTATAGAAGAGTCCATATCTTCCTCTTCATCTGAAGGAATTTTACCAACAAAATCATTCAAATCACCTACTTTAGGTATTGTAGCAAATTCTTCAATAGTGACTAATTTATCGTTTTTAACGTAAGTGATCTTCCAAATGTAATCTGTAGGCTCTTCACCTCGATAAAAAGTATCAGCAAATTTTTCTACCGTAGTTAACAATGTAAATAACTCACCACATAGATCTGATTCATCAACACAAAACTCAACCGAAACTACACGATAAATATTGTTACCGATGATATATCTTGCGACCGCTTCTCTGGAATAATCGTTTTTATCAGAATAATTATTAATAATAAATACAAAGCGACCATCATCAATATCTGCTGAGTAAGTTAAATATTCTATTCCATCATTTAAAACTTCTTTCTGTTTTTTAAATATGGATATATTTTCAGTATTTGGGGTGGCAAATAATGGAGCAGCAAACAACAAAGATAATATAGTGATTTGTTTTAATAGTTCTTTCATGTGTCATATTCCTATATTTTTATATGCAACAAATTATCTAAATATGCATTTCAGTAAAGATCGCCGTTTATTGCATTTCAATTTGGTTATTGTAGAAATGTTTGGCGCTCAATATTGCCAACAAAATGGACAGATAAGAGTAAAAAACAGATATTTTTCATAAAAAACCGAACATAAATAATCTTCTAATAAATAAATGCTAAAAGCAATGTTTCCCTTTAAAAAAACTCACTTTTTTGGTGTTTTTTGATAAACTAATTATTAATAAACAATATAATCGTAACAGATATAATATGTAGTATTTGTTTTAATTTTTTTATTTAGGAAAAAACGTGCGAGCTTTTTTTCAGCAATCAAATTTTACTGATGGAGCACTAGCTTTAGCGCTTTCTCCTGCATTGACGCCAACAGGTATTGTTAATCATCCGGTATTTTTTTCTGGTTTTGCTCTTTACCCTCAAATTATTGCAAGAGGATTGCTTGTATTAGCAGACATTACTTCTACGAACTATTTCCAGTATAAGCCTGAGTTTCAAAAAGATCCGGTACTTTCAGCGCAAGGTGATCGTGTAAGAGCAGAGTGTTTTTCTGCCTGTAATGGGGTATATGCACGTTTAGATTTATTAAGAGAAGGCCTTGATGGAGAGATTTATCGAGGTACTACTAATGTTGATATTGGTATTGGTTTAAGACAAGCTCTTGCTAAGGTTAATAGTAAAGACAGACTTCATTTAAATATAGGTGATCAAGGGTTAGTAACACGGTATATAGAGGATAAAGGCAATCATCTCAAAGGGTTAGATAAAATCATTTTACAACGGCCTGTTCAAATGCCTAATCGGTGGATAAGAGCTTTAGGCAATATCGCTGAAATCCATAAAAACATGAAGCCAGTTTTTACAATAAAAGGACCTCAAGCACAAATGTTTGTGAGTACTCTACCTAATGTAACGAGTAAAAATCAATCTGGTTGGCTTGTATTATCGCGTTCAGGTATTAAATTAATGTCTAGAAGCGATACGCATAGTGTTTATATATCTGGCTTGCATCGTCTCAATGCACTTAAACGTCTAATAACTAATATTATAAGTTTAACCTTTTACTGTTTGCAAAATAACGAGCAGGGGCCATGCATGATTGAAGTAAGCCTTTTGGGCGCTCGTTTAACACTCAGCTTAACAGCTGAAGCATGGCAAGGATATTCTGGTGAAGGAGCATTGTTAACCTCTTTAGTTTCATCAGCAGAACAAAAAGATTCAAAAATAGTGAATGATCTTTTACAGTTTGATGCGCTTATTAATAAAGAACAATTGTCAAATGCTTCAGCATTAGAGGATTATCGCATTGAGCGGGCACTTGCTTATCTTGCCGTTTGTGGAAAACTTGGGTTTGATGCATATGAAGGTTCTTATTTTCATCGCGAGTTACCAGAAGATCCGAAGCGAGTTTTAAAAGATAACCCACGGCTTATTGGTGCGCATAAATTAGTTGATCGGATCGAAAAAATTGATGAGATGACATGGATAGTCAATTCTACAGATGATAGTTATCGAGTGTCTATTCCAACAAATCAATTGAATTGCAATCCTCAATGTACATGTAGTTGGTATCTTAAAAATCAACAGAAAAAAGGCCCCTGTAAGCACGTTTTAGCTGTACAAATCAAGGAAGGTATTTATGAACTCTAAGCTTGAAGAAGCCGTCGCTATTTTTAACTCTTTGGGATGGGAAAAAGTAACTATAGATACCATATTACAGCAACCACTAGGAACAAAAGAACAACAAAAAATTGCGCTGAATGGTCTAAAAAATGGAGACTGGGAGCGTCTTATTAAAAGAGAAGCGAACAGTACTTACACCAATGAAGGATATATTGAATGCAATCTCAAACATATTACATTGTATGCTATTAGGATTGGAGTTTCTATCACCCGTGCTCTAGAGTTTGCTTATTTTGCTGATAGGCCATTATTACTGCCTATTATTAAGGATAAGGGTGAAAAGTATGCGACTAACTTTATCAGCAAAGCTTGCGTATCCAGAAGAAGAGTATTTGAACACTCTTCAAGTGTATTTGGTGATATTGCAGTTCAACTTGTTGATCAGTTAAATTTAGCTATTCCTGAAAGCTACGAATATATGAAAGATTGGGCCGTTTATGCTGCTTTGTCCATGGGATTACCTGCTGAAGACTATTCTAGAGCAGTATCGACACAAGAGTTACCAACACAAGAACAAATAAAACGCAGGTTTTCTGAGCATATTAAAATAGGGATTGCCGTCAATGTACCTGCAACCGGACCATTCTTTTCTGTATTTATCGAAGGTGTTAAACAAGGTTGGCTCTCAAAACACGATGCAATAGAGTTTATCTTTTTTGCGTTAGATAATGCTATTCGACCTGGGGATAGAAAGGTTTGGGTTAGTGCTATAGATGAGTTGGGGATAAGTACTACAACGTTACATGAAAGAGCAGCAATTTTGATTCCTTTACTTGCCAAAGGTGAATCAAGTGTAATTGCAAAAATTGCGCCTATATTGATTGAGAATGTTGATGATGAACTTTTTAATGAGGTAATGATAGCCTCATTTTCAGCAAAGGTTAAATCAACAAAACAGTTAGTTTTAAAAACAGCAATGACAAGAGTAGCCCCTAATGATGTAGCGCAACTCACACCATGGCTGGCGATATGGTGTGACGATAAAGATAAATCTATTGCAAAGTTAGCTCGTCAATTGGCTAACCATTGGCAACTCAATTATGCACAAATTGAAGAAAGTCATACACAGGACATTAAACATCTTTGGCAAAAAACACCATCTTTATGGATATGTCCTCAATTTGATTGGGGAGAAGTTACACCTCAAGCACTAACAGAGCTTGCCAGTGAACTGGTTAATCGAAGAGAGTTTGTTTGTGATACTGTTGCTGAAAGATTTTTAGCTGTTGCAAATAAGATCGCTTATACCGATCCTCAATCGGCTAAAACAAGTTTGGCTGGATTGAAAACAATATCTTTTGATGTGCTATTTTATTTAATTGCTTGTTGGGTGAAAGGAATCGAACCTGAAGGCTATTGGGGCGCTGATCAGAAAGATATGGTACATGAAGTATTGCATGCTCGTAATTATGTAGTTTGTAAAAATTTAGATCAATTACCTTGTATTTTATCAACTCCCAGTAAGAGTGATCTTTCAATTACAGTTGATGATCTTTGTAAACGGCTAGAAAAATATCAGAAAAATAATATTCATGCACTTGAAGCAGATATATTTTTAGCTTTAACTCGTTTGGATACCAAAACACAAAGTAGTAAAAATTTAAACTTATTAAAAACGTTAAAGGTTGATGTCATTTTACAATCAGGTAAAAAAATGCCTGTTAACGCTGGTGACATAGTTTTAGCTTATCTTGATTGCCCTGTAAAAGAAGTTTTATTAGATTATAATGAGGAATATTTTGGGGATATAAAAATTCCAACCACTCCATCATTACAATACTTTCCTAAACGGTTTGATTCTTTACGTGATTTGACTACTAGTGCATTTTCTGTGTTTCCGCTCTGGGGTGATGCGGCTATACGACTGAGTGTTTCCTCATTCAATGAAATGGAGCATGCCAAAGGCCTCATTTTTAGGCAAATTGCAAAACGGCAAATACCGTTTACTGCTGGTGTTGCAATGAATATTCTCGCTGCACAGCGTTCAGCATCACCCCGTGCTATAGCTGATATAGCCTTAGCCGTGAATGAGGCATGGGAAAGAGGTTTGCTTATACCAGGAATTGCTGATGTTTTCTTACTAGACTGGATAAATAGCACTCCTTCTAAATTAGTTAGCTTAGTTGCAACGCTGTCAAATATTGCTCAGCAAGGGCTTTTATCAGTTGTATGGCCAATTTTAGACGAATTAATTTTAGCCTCTTTAAAAGCGCCGAGATTACTAGTGGGAACTGATGAAATTGTAAATGCTATAGCAGAATTTTTACCCGAAGTTCAGTTTGCAGTTACCAATGGACTTGCGTCGCCAAATCAACTGGATCTTTTAGGTTTGAGAACTTTAGCTGAAAAAACAGGCAGTTCACGGGTAATCAATGTAGCAAAATATATTATAACTCAATTACCAGACATTAAGTCTGTTAAATCAAAAAAATCTAATGAAGTTAATGTAACTGATTTTGATAAAATTTGGCCTAAAAAAGAAAAAAACATTCCGGTACTTGATGATGGCGCTATTATCTCAATTGATTTATTTGAGCAAAGCAAATCTAATTCCGCTTTCATTTTTACATTGAAACTACCAGATATTAATGACCGAGTTTTTCATATAATAAAAACAAATTGGTTTTATGATTTAGAAGAAGGGCAATGTCAAGCATATCCAGCCCCCATAGAACACCCTAAATTTACAACGGATAGCCAGAAAAGTGTTTATTTGCATTGGGATAATGATAAAAAAGCCTTACTGGTCAGCAAATATCGAAATTGGTTAAAAAATGAAGATGGCCCATTGTCTAGTACAAAAATACCAGCATTATCAAATGTTTCATTATTTCTAAATTGGCTAAGTAATAAATATGAACCATTATCTAGTACAGAAATACCCGCATTATCGAATACTTTATTAATGGTTGTTATTGGGCTTCTTGCTCAAGATGGCGAGGGTGCCTATTTTGCTGAAAATTATGTTTTAACGGGTCGTATTGATGAAGGAACTGTTCGTAGAGCAATTTTACTATTTTTAAAAAATCCCATTGTAAGTCCTGCAAAACTTATTAGGTCATTAGAAAAAGAAATTAAATTTTTACCGCTACTTTGGCCTATTTTAATTGAATGTGTTCGTTTTGTTGGTAATCTTGTTAGTCGAGGGGAAAAAATACCAGTCTGGACAAATCGTATTTTAGATATATCGTTACAGTATGCTGCTTATTTGAAAGAAGCTGCATTGCGTGGTTACATAACAAACAAAGATGCTAAATGGGAAGGTCTACATACAATAGCTTCATCAAAATTAAAGTCAACAGCAGTTGCGAAAGCAAAACAGTTGCAAGAAGATTTAAATATTAACCTTTAATCAAAGACTGTTACAGTACTATTAAATGTATATTTATTTTGTTATTTCTAGTGCATCATGAACTTTAATGCCTAAATAGGATGTTATACTTTTGTAGTAGTATGTCTATTTAGGTAATTGTTTTTTAGTTAGAATGAGCCTTAAGCATAGCTAACCCCTTTATCCATAGTCACCCAAACGAGAGTGCTTTATTAATCCCAAAATATTAATATGATGGTATACACTCCTCAATTATTTTTACAAATAAATGATGGAGTGATACTACAGGGAAGAAAGATAACTAACACTACAATAAAAATGACTTATCCTGAAATCAGTTATTTCTTTACCAAAAAATTCCAGATAGAATACTTGCAAATATATATTTTTTATATAGTTATATTCTCGGTTAAACGTATATTGATTAAATTTAATTTTTTATCATAATAACGATGTGTATGAGGAATAGGTGTTCCTCTAGTTTTGTACTCAATATGAAAATGTAACATACTATCTTCAATATTTATCAAGTGTATTTTTTCCATATTCGGATGCATTGTTAATTGTTTACATAATGATTCAAAAGAGCAATTAGTCATTTTATCTAATTTGGAAAGTATTAACTCAGTCTTAATTCATCAAGGTATAAGTGCTTGCGAACGCTTGATACAGCTCAATGGTATTGCGATTAATCAAATGCAATCTTTGGTCAATATTTCTGAAATGAAGAATCTTATATTCAGTTAGTAGTATATAAACGATAATACAGTGTATTTTAGGTATGTAATGCCTGAAATACGCTGTACAAACAGTAATGTTTTCCGCATATAGTGTCTTTATTATCAATTATTAAAGCTCGTTTCAGTTGTGATGGTCTCAGCCCCAAACTAGATAAACATGTTCTGCTAAAATGAGCCGAATCAGAAAATCCCATATCATTGGCTAATTTTGTCAGTGTTGTAGGGGTGTCGAGTGTATCAATTACATCCTGTAATCTTTTCCACAATAGATAACCCCTGAAATTAATACCCAACTCAGAACGAAAAAGATGAAGAAAGCGACTTTCAGAAAGGTGTATTTTTTCGGCGATTTCCCTCGATGAAATTTGCTTTATGGGTAATGATGAAATAATAGAGACTGCTTTATTAATGCGGTTATCTTGATCACATGAACAATTAGCATCTGACTCACGTAATAACTTATAGACGTGATAAAGATCAAATGGTTGGCTAATCGTAACAGATTTCATAAAATAACTGGCAATTTTTAATGCTTCTTCTTTAGTTAGAAAATAAACAGGATTAATTTCAGTAAAATGCGATAATAAGTGATAATAGGGATTTTCTGGGTCAATAAGCAAATTAATACAACAGACATCTGGTGCGCTCAGTTTATGAGGAACATTTGATTGAATAATAAAACCAAACACATCTTTTTTTTCATCTGGTGTTTCTAGCTCAAAAGACATATTGTGCAATGATATTGTCAATTGAAGAGAAGGGTGACGATGCCAATCCGTCGTGATATTGTTTATAAAAAGCAATGTAGATAAATTTTGTCGGTGCACTTTAACTAACAAATCATTGTCTAACATGATATTTTATCCTTGCTAAATAAACATCCTTGTCATCAAAAACAGTAACATAAACCATATGTAAAGACTATATATACGTAATTCGATTAACTAAAACTTACTAAAGGATAACACATATCATATATAAAGTTAATCAAGAACAATACAAACGTATTTTTGGCTATTTTAAACCTATCACCAAAAATTTTATTATAGGATCTCAAAATATTTCGCAATCTTTTTGCCATTTTCAGTAGATAATTTTAATATTAATAATTTTGATGATTTACCATTAAAATTAAAAAAAGATGTTCAATAATTTCCAGTAAGAAGAAAAATAGAGTTCTTAGCTAGTAGAATGTGTTCAGCTACGGCATTAGAAAACTTATTGCGTGATGGAGAATATTACTGGAGACTAAAAAGTTCCAACGGAGCCGTTTTATGGCCTAAAAACATAGCTGGTTCAATATCTCAATCTAATAATTTTGTAACTGTGGTTACAATAAAACACTCAAATGAGGTTGAAAGCATAGGCGTTGATATAGAAAAAATAATGTCCACTCAAAAAGCAATTGATTTAAGTCAAACGATCTTAAAATGCCTACTCCCAGTGACATGATAATGGACATAACACATTACATTACTTTAGTATTTTCAGCCCAAGAGAGTTTATATAAGGCGTTTAGCTCAACTGGTATTACACTTTCATATGAAAATATTTTTTGCATAGGTATAAACAAAGAAAAAAAACATGTACATTACATGTAGGTAATCCGATCAATAAAGTTTTTGAAGTTCATTTTTATTTTTCAAAATATCATAATCTTGTTATGACTTACGTACTTATCTAACCAACTATTTTTCTATTTCATTCTTTGATGTAATGGTTGATTTTGCAAACCAAACAACTATGATTAATAGTATAAAAATAATTCCATATAGCCAAAAAATTTCGTTGGTTGCGATTACCAGCCCCTGATTAGTAATATTTTGTGCTAGTTTTGCCGAAGCTTGAGTTTCAGAAAAACCTTGCAACTGAAACTGCTGATATGTGTATTCTAGCGTTTGTATATTTTGATTCATTAGATCAGTTAGTTGGTTGTGATGAATTGCTTCACGATGTTCCCATAATGAATTTGTTAAAGAAGTACCAATGGAAGTAGATAATGTTCTAAAAAAATTAAATAAACTTCCTGCTGCCGCTAACTTGTGAGAAGGTATATCAGTTAAAATTATTATATTCAAAGGCATAACAAAGCAAGCTATCGCAAATCCTTGAAAGAATTGGGGCCATGCAGAACTCGAAAAATCCATATTAGGCTCAAACGAGTAAGCTCTCCAAAAAAAGCACAAAGCAAAAACAATGAAACCAAAAGTCACAAGCTTCCTCATATCTAAATAGGGAACCAAACGGCCGACAATTGGAGCAAGAACGATAGGAACTAAACCGATGGGAGACAATGCTAATCCAGCCCACGTTGCAGTATAACCAAAAACTCGTTGTAATAGCTGTGGTTGCATAACTAATGTTCCTATATGTAGCAAAAATGCCAAACTTATGCAAATCGTCCCTACTGTAAAATTTCTTGATCTAAATAAAGATAGATCAACAATAGGATGATTCGATGTCATTTCCCAAAGAACAAAAAAAGAAAGTGTTACTAACGCTATCACAGATAAAATAATAATTTCAGATGAATTAAACCAATCCAGTTCTTTTCCTCTATCTAAAATAAGCTGTAAACTACCAACACCAAATATTAATAAAGCAAGCCCGATAGTATCTATTCGAGATTTACTTATTTCTGTTTCTCGTCCTTTTAATAATATTCGAATACTTATCCATGCTATTAGACCAATTGGCACATTTAGTAAAAAAATCCAGCCCCAAAATAAATTGTCACTTATCCATCCACCCAAAATAGGTCCGCAGACGGGAGCAATAATAATAGTCATCGACCATATTGCTAAAGACATATTTTTTTTGGAATCTGGAGAGTTAGCTAATAATAAGCTTTGAGAAAGAGGAATAATTGGTCCAGAAACCGCACCTTGTAGTACTCGTGAAATAATTAACATTTCAAGGCTGTTGGACACACCACATAACCAAGAAGCAAATACAAACAACAAAATTGAAAACAAAAATAATTTAACTTCCCCAAAGTACTTAGCTAGCCATCCAGATAAAGGAATTGAAATGGCATTGGATACGGCAAATGATGTAATTACCCATGTTGCTTGACTACTTGATGTTCCTAGGTTTCCAGCAATAGTAGAGAGAGCTACATTGGCAATTGTTAAATCTAAAATTTGTAAGAAGGCCACTGTTGCCAATGCAACAATAAGCCCAATTAATTTTGCACCTGATAGATATAATGGTGACATTTTATGATTCACTGAATATTACTCTCTAAAATTAAGTTATTTTGCATAATTTCTCGTACTAGTTGCTCGAATTCATCTAAGTCGTAAGCAAGTACATCTGTTTGATATTTAATTTCTTGAGGTGAAATATCAGTAAGTAATTTTCCACTTACATCACTGGTATCCACTGTTACATACATAGATAACCCTACCCGTAATGGATATTCCTTAATTTGCTCTTTATTCAATTCAATACGAACAGGTAAACGCTGAACTACTTTAATCCAATTTCCTGTTGCATTTTGTGCTGGTAATAACGAAAATGCACTTCCCGTTCCCATAGCAATTCCTGTAATCACCCCGTCGAATTTAATATCATCTCCATAAAAATCACTAGTTAACTTAACTTTTTGTCCTATTCGAATGTGTTTTAATTGAACTTCTTTAAAGTTAGCTTCTACCCAAACTTGATCCAAAGGAACAATAACTAATAATCGTTCTCCTCTATTAACCTGTGTTCCAACTTGGACTTGGCGCCTCGAAACATATCCAGTGACAGGGGAAACAATTGTTACTCGTTTTAAGTTAAGCCAAGCTTCCTTTAGTTTAGAAATAGCTTGCTGAATACGTGGTTGTTCTAATAATGAATTCTGCATTAATAGGGCATTATTAATTTCTAACTCTTGCTTGGAAATTTTTAAGTCATTTAACGCAATTAATACATCTTGCCTAGCATGCTCTATTTCTTCTTTTGAAATAGCATTACGAGACCAAAGGCCTTCTCTCCGAGCTAAATCTTTTTCTAATTTATCTAATGTCGCTTGCTTTAATTGAATACTTGCTGACAATTTTTCAGTTGTCAGTTTGATCTGTTGAATTTCTCTTATTACCTTGGCTAATTCATTTTTTGCATAACTAAAATTATTTTCAGCATCAATTGATTCTAATTGAGCGATAACATCTTTTTTTCTTACAAAGTCATTATCATCAACGTAAATGGAGGAGATTCCTCCGCTTATTTGAGTATGAATTGGAATTTGATTTCCCATAACATACGCATTATCTGTAGATTCTGTAAACCGAGAAAACATGTACCAAAAAATGAAATATCCTATCCCTGAAACAAGGAAAATAACAGATAAAATAATCAATTTTTTATATCGTGTTAAACCATTGAATTGTCGGTCATCGGTGTTGTTTTCCATCGTACACTCCATTTACATCTTTTATTTTAATCATTGCTTCTATGAACAGCATCACAAAATACTGTTTCATTAAGCAGACATTCCACCATCAATAACTAGAGTTTGACCCGTAATATAATTACCCTCACAACCGAGTAAAAAATTCACAGACATAGCCACTTCCATATTATTTTTTATTATGTTACTCCATCTCTTGTTTGGTTATTAGATTGTGAAAAGTTAACGACATTATATAAATGGGTGACTAATATTGTCTTGAACAAATAAGCTGACTTCATTTTATAAAATAAAATTATTGATTTATTTAACTCTTTATATTTCAAATAGTTATTTATTCCTTGACAATTATTCTCATTTAAAAAAAAGAATGAGAGATCTAATATAGCTAGTTTATTCAATTAAATAACCTTTGAATTGATACATGCTCACCCAACATATATCTATTAGAGGATAAAATTCATGACTTACGACAGTGTAATCATTGGTGCTGGGCAAGCTGAACTGTGTTTATCATCATTTCTGACTAAAAAAATATCACTGTTCTTATATTAGAAATGGAAATACATGATTTTTACATGGAAAAAGTGACGGAGAAGAAATTGATGGCTCTAATCACTATAGAAAACAAGCTGTATCGCCTTACGTTATGCCTAGATATGTGAATAAATTAATAAGAAAAATAAAAAAAGATTCTAAAGTAGATATAAAATCATTCTATGTTAGTGAAAAAAATATGGCCGATAGATTTAAAAGAGATATAAAAAGCAAAATAACATCCAATCCTGCTTTCAGAAAATCAAACCAAGACGTTTTTATGGAAGTCGGTGGGGAGAATTTTCTGGTTATTAAAAATAATAAGCCTACATGTGCAACAGGAAATGCAGCAACATGTAGAGCAATAAGATATTTAGTGACATCAAATAAAATTTTTGATAATTATATATCTCATATTGGAGTTTTCCCTCTTTGTTCATTGGATAATGTATTAAATGGGTATGGAGCTGCTACTTCTTTCTATGGAAATCTCAATTTACCATGCTTGTTAGTTTTTTGGGGAAAATCATGTTTTGAGTAGTATATGAAAATAAAATTATTAATTAATGATATTAGAGGCTTCAAATTAAGCCCCAATAAAGGTGTTAGTTTTTATATTGAAGATGATAATACAAAAATTCTAATGGATTGTGGATCTGAATGGAGTGAAAATTTAACTCTAAATAACATAACTTATATAGTTTTATCACACGGTCATTATGATCATTCTGGTGGAATAAAACATGTAAATATAAATCAGGATGCATTAGAAAAAATAACGCTAATAGCACATCCTGATGCATTAGAAAAAAGATATGCCATCAATCCACTAAAAATTCGATCGGATGGCAGGTTATCCTTGGAAAAATTGAAAACAAAATTTGATATAAAGTTAACAACAGAAGCTATTTGGTTAACAAAAAAAATGGTATTTCTTGGTGATGTTGGTGGATGCAAATTACCCACAGGAATTATTAAAACTGATAATAAAATAAGGTTAGACTATATTAATGATGATTCTAGTTTAGTTTATTGTTCAGAAAAGGGATTAGTCATTATTACCGGATGCAATCATGCTGGTTTGAAGAAACATATAAATAAAGCTATCAGAATAACTGGGGATAAAAGAGTTTATGCAATAGTTGGTGGATTACATTTTAATGGGCTTTCTGTATTAAAATTACCATTCGTGCTTAGAATTTTAAAAAAAACAAATACGACTAATTTTTATACATGTCATTGTACAGGTAAAATTGCAGAAAAAATATTAAATTCAAAAAAAATGTCTACTGGTGATATATTAGAGTTTATATAATCTATATTTTTTGTCTTAATGATAGTGCTGTTATGTTAAAAACTTTAAATATGTGATGGCTTGTTTGTCGATCAATCACTTTACGTCCAAATAAATATAACCATCGGATGCCAAATTGAGCCATCTTGGTATTCAACATGAATATCAACCGCGAGCTTGCCAATATCATGAATTAAAGCAGCATAAGCAATACCCGCTGTCCAAATATCCTCTGAGGCACTTCGTTCTTCAGATGAAACACCAATAGGTAAAAGATATGATTAGCGATATTTTCACGCATATGCCACAATTTCGAGTCCATGCTCTAAAATCCCCCCAAATAGGCATGATGATGACTTTCGGAGGCTGGAAATTATTGAACTAATTCAGCATAACATTCAATCGGATTGAGATAGATTTGTTTGAATTGTGAATATGACAGCGATGTGCGCTGCCAAATTGCTTTTAATAACTGCTGGCAGCGCACGTTGGATAATAGGTTTTCTGCCGTTTGTGGTACGATAAATCCATCAGGAACAATAAGTAGCGTTTCAGTTATTACTTTATTCTCTTCAACTGTTTTTTCTCTTAACAACTTTCGACAGTTGCGCGCTTCTTCTCTTACTTCTGACAAAGAAACAGTATGTGTAGCGCCAAGTCTGATTCAATGCGCTCTTTTTTAAATTAACACGAAAAATCCAAGATTTGGCTCCCGCATGACTAACGCAAAGCCAAAGTCCACCTTCATCACTATAACAATCAGCTGTATTTATTTTTTTCACAGATAAAGCTGTCAGTTTTTCAATTAGCCTTGCCATGAATAATCCCCCAACATTTTTTTTATGTGTTGAATTATGTAGAACGAGATAGGCGCATTTAATAAAAAATACAAAACAGTCCAGTATTTATTTTTAGGTGGACGTTTTGGTACAAGTTCTAAGCGTGGATTGAAATGATTTACTCTGGATGAGCATAAGATTAATGAAAAAGTGGAAATAAAAAAATCCACGTAACCTCATGACTACCAAGATTCTAGTGGATTCTATTACATTTCAGTGGATTCTGCCATAAAAATAAATGGCGGAAGCGCAGAGATTCGAACTCTGGGAGGGTCGCCCCTCGCCGGTTTTCAAGACCGGTGCTTTCAACCGCTCAGCCACACTTCCGCAATGGCTGTGAATATTAAAGGAGACGGACTTGTTTGTAAATAGTAAATTTAATATTTTTTATCGACTGCTTTAATTTTCGCCAAATTCGGGCGAAATTCAGCAAAACTAGATTGTTTACTCGCCAAAACTAGTGTTGCAATCTTATTAATCGAGTATAATACGCAGCAAATATTAAGTTATGTTTTGAAAAATGTTAAATCAAATAGACACTGATGATAAAGGGTATTTAAAAAATTGGCAGGATTGGACTGTTGATTTAGTACCTGAATTAGCTACTTTAGAATCTATAGAGTTAACTGATGCTCACTGGGAAGTGATTTTATTTGTTCGTGATTTTTACTTAGAATATAAAACTTCACCGGCAATTCGAGCATTGGTTAAAGCAATGGAAAAAAAATTTGGTCCAGAAAAGGGCAATAGTCGCTATTTATATAAGTTATTTCCTGATGGTCCAGCTAAACAAGCAACTAAACTAGCAGGCTTACCAAAACCTGTTAAATGTATTTAAGTTAAGAGATAAATTAAACTCATGATTAGGTGGAAAATTCCATTTTTATTACTACTAGTGCTGGGTTATTTACAGTACTCATTGTGGTATGGGAAGAATAACATTTATGATTATCAAGAAAATGTGCAAATATTACAGAATCTGCATCGAGAGAATGATATGTTGAAAGCACGTAACGAACAGATGTTTGCGGAAGTTGACGATTTGCAGAAAGGCTATGAAGCGATTGAAGAAAGAGCGCGCAGCCATTTAGGTATGGTTAAAGCCAATGAGTATTTTTATCGAATAATTATTGATTCTAAAGCAAAATAATAAGGTATTACGTGACAAATAATAGTGATATTATCGCAATCGTTCCTGCGGCAGGAGTGGGTTGTCGCATGAAAAGCCAATTACCTAAACAATATCTAAAAATTGGTCCAATGACAATATTGGAACATACTATACAAAAATTGTTAACTCATCCCAATATTTCCTGTGTAGTGGTGGTCATCAGTCCTGAAGATAAGTTTTTTAATACACTTGAACTCGCTTTGCAAGACAATGTTAAAGTGGCTTATGGCGGTGAAACTCGAGCTGATTCTGTATTAGCTGGTTTGAATTTAGTTAATGATCACCAATGGGCCTTAGTTCATGATGCCGCAAGGCCATGTGTGACTCATGAAGATATTACAAAATTAATAAATCGAGTATTACAAGAAAATAAGGGTGGAATATTAGCAACACCACTAAGTGATACGATTAAACAAGCTTATAGAGATAATCAAACTGTTATTGATCACTCTATCGATCGAACTTATTTATGGGGAGCTGCTACGCCGCAATTATTTAATGCTGGTGAACTTAAAATGTGTTTAAGTGAAGCATTAAAAAATAACATTGCAATTACTGATGAAGCATCGGCTATAGAGTATTGTGGTGGTCATCCATTATTGGTGGAATGTCGTCGAGATAATATAAAAATTACTCGACCAGAAGATTTAAACTTAGCATCATTTTATTTAACTAATCAAAATTAATATAGGTAGATTATGCGAATCGGTCATGGGTTTGATGTCCATAAATTTGGTGGTGAAGGACCAATTACATTAGCTGGAGTGAAAATCCCTTATCAGTTTGGTCTTGTTGCTCATTCTGATGGTGATGTGGTATTACATGCTATTACTGATGCTTTGATTGGTGCATTGGCTTTAGGAGACATTGGTAAATTGTTTCCAGATACAGATCCTAAATACAAAGGTATAGATAGCCGATTATTATTGAAAGAAGTGTATGGTATTATCCAATCTAAAGGTTATAAATTAATTAATTTAGATACGACCATTATTGCACAAGAACCTAAAATGAGACCTCATGTAGATCAAATGCGGGTTAATATTGCTGAAGATTTGCAAGTACATTTTGATCAGATTAGTGTCAAAGCAACGACTACTGAACAATTAGGTTTTACTGGCCGTAAAGAAGGTATTGCTTGTGAAGCCGTAGTGTTATTAGCAAAGAAATAAAAACAAATTAGACAATAGGCGATTACGTGTTAGCAGAACTCAATTATTTTTATGGTAAACCAACAAGCCATGGTTTATATAAGCAACAATATGAAGATTTTATTGTTATCGAAGAACTAGGTTTTGATTTAACTGGTGAAGGTGAACATGTTTTAGTGTATCTCGAAAAGAAAGATTGTAATACGGTCTTTGTGGCTGAACAGTTAGCTAAATATGTTGGCATTTCAGCCAAAAATGTCAGTTATGCAGGCCTTAAAGATCGCCAAGCTGTTACCCAACAATGGTTTAGTTTGCATATGCCTGGCCAAGATACCCCTGATTTTTCACAATTTGATTTAAATGGCTGTCAAATATTGCAGGTTACTCGGCATAATAAAAAATTGAAAATAGGGGCTTTAAAAGGTAACCGATTTAAAATTGCTTTAAGAAATTTGACTGATAAACAAGAAGTCGAATCAAAATTAGACTTAATTAAACAGCATGGTGTTCCTAATTATTTTGGGGAACAACGATTTGGACGTGAGCAAAATAATATTAATCAAGCAATAAAGTGGGCCAATGGTAAAATTTCAGTTAAAGACCGTAAAAAAAGAAGCTTTTATCTTTCTGCGGCACGAAGTGCTATTTTTAATGATATAGTCAGTCAAAGGATTCAACGCCAGATTCAGCAAACAGTTATTGATGGGGATATATTACAATTATCAAAAAGTAATAGTTGGTTTTTGTCTAAAACTGAGGAATTATCACTTTTACAGCAACGTTTACAAAATGGTGAGATTAATATTACCGCTCCTTTGGTGGGCGATTCAGGATTAGGTACTGAATCTATTGCTTTAACATTTGAACAAAGTTGTTTGGAAAATTGGTCTTGTTTTACTGAGTTATTTAGAAAGGAACGCGTTGAAACGATGCGACGCTCAATATTGTTGCGCCCTGAGCAACTAGAGTGGCAATGGCGAGATGAAAATAACTTAGACATCAGTTTTTATTTACCTTCAGGTTGTTATGCAACAAGTGTATTACGTGAATTGATTATTGAAAATGAGTAACTAAAATGCAAAGTTTAAAAAGGCAGCGGTTGATTGACTTATTACGCCAGCAAGGCATAAAAGATGATCGTGTTTTAGAAGCTATAGCTTCAATACCACGTGAAAAGTTCGTTGATGAAGCGCTTTCACATCAAGCTTATGATGATTGCTCGTTACCTATTGGTAGTGGTCAAACTATTTCTCAACCTTATATTGTTGCTAAAATGACGGAGTTATTAAACTTAACGCCTAATGCAAAGGTACTTGAAATCGGTACTGGTTCAGGATATCAAACGGCAGTTTTAGCCAAGTTAGTAAATCATGTTTGTTCAGTAGAAAGAATTAAAAGTTTACAATGGAATACCAAACGAAGATTAAAATTACTAGATATCCATAATATTTCAACTCGTCATGGCAATGGTTGGCAAGGTTGGCCAGAACGAGGGCCATTTGATGGTATAATTGTAACTGCAGCGGCAACGGAAGTGCCTTCGAGTCTGCTGACACAACTAGCTGATAAAGGGCGGTTAGTATTACCTGTAGGTAAAAATCAGCAAACGTTACAATTAATTGAACGCGATGGTGATAATTTTATTACCAAGAATATCGGTGAAGTGAAATTCGTACCGCTTGTAGATGGCGATATAGAATAATGAAAAAGAAGCAAATAATTTGATTATTTGCTTCTTTTTCAATTTAACTATTCTCTTTCATTTATTAAAAATTAATTTTTCTTCTCTTTTTCATTTTGTTCGGAAAGTTTCCACTCACAAATACCGTATATTGCATTAAACAGATAAATTAAATACTGGGTTGCGATAACAATATTGTTAGTATAAATATTTAAACTAATAACTAATACATTTAATAAGACCCATAAATACCAATTGAAAGCATATCTCATCATTAATAAAAGTTGAGCAACTACGCCCAGACCGAATATAAAGCAGTTAGTAATAAGTTGGTAGGAGGTATTTATTGCGCCGATTTCATTAGTTAAATAAATATTGAAAAAAGCAGCCGCAATGAGGAATATTAACGCATATAAAAAGGCATTTTCATTTAAAGTACGAACTTTAACGCTTTTATTATTATCTAGATTTTTTTGCCAAGTTAATATGCCATAAATATGTGAGCCAAAATAGTAAAACGTTGGCAAACCCGCCCCAATATTACCGCCAAGGAAATTTGCACAACATTCAGCAATTACCGCTAGCATACCAAGCACATTACCTAAATTTTTTCGTTTTGCTAATAAGATCACACATAACAAGCCTAAAAATGCACCAGCATATGATACTGCATAGCGTAAATTGAAATCATTAATTGGATCCGTATATATATATGCTCCGGTGACACAGATAATACAAAACAATGGATAAAATTTATTGCGGCCAATAGCTATGGCAAAATGGCTTAATTTATTCATAATTATTACTCTTCATCATTAATAAGTTGATTGACTAGTTCGATACTTCGCAAATAACGCTCTTCATAATCTGGTGAATCAATTTGGATGTATTTGATATGATTTTTTTCTAACAATGAGATCAGTAATTGTTGAAAATCTTTTCGTTGTTTTGGACTGCCTAAACTTCTTAATCCATCAGCAACCCACGGTGTGTTATTACCTAATAAGATAACTAAATCGAATCGATAATTATTGATCATAGCTTGTAAAAAAGGATGTTCTTTACCTTCATACTTTTTACAAAATGCTTGAGTGGTAATAAAATCAGTATCAATAAATGACACTTTATTAGCATGTTTGATAGCAAAATCAATATATTGAGCATGCCCTAATGCAATTTTATCATAGTCAGCATATTGCAATGCACGTTCATCGCCACCAAGATGAGAAAATACATAATCACGGCCATATTCCCAAGCACTAGTGGTATTAAACATATTGGCTAATTTATTTACTAATGTCGATTTACCGCTTGATTCACCACCAAGAATAGCCACCGTTCTCACAAAAAATGGTCTCACTTCTGTTGGTATATATTGCCAATTTTTTAATGGGGCTTGACGAATTTGAGTACCACTGACTTGCATAAATTGCCGAGTAGGATCGATAAGTACTGTGTCTAAATCGAATAAATCTTTATACATGGCTACATCTTGTGGTTCACTTGAATAGACGCAACTAGGATTAATGCCTTTTTCTTTAAATAATTTTTTGACTCTATCACTCCATTCATTCCAACCATTTGGATAAGCCGGAATACCATCTTCTTCTAAAAGTTCAATATGGATATTTTTTTGATATTTGAATGTTTGTAGCAACCAACGAATCCTATCATTGATCGTTGGTTGGCGTGACATAGCACTTTCTTCAAATAACGCCATATCCCGGATGGTGTCGGAACAAAGAATAATATAAAGTTCATCAACTTGGCTAATTGCACGTTGAATCAAATAAATATGACCAGTATGCAATGGATAAAATTTTCCAAAAATCACTCCAACTTTTTTATTTTTGCTGGCTAAGTCTATTTGTAAATAATGATGCAGTGATTGTAATTTCTGTGCGCTTGGATTTTTAATTTTATCATTAATCAATTGGCTCAAATAACCTTTAGTCATTTGACAAGCATCAGCAACAGTCTGTAATGATAAGTTTTTGCGTTTTATGGCTGCTTTTAAATAATTGAAACCATCCATACCGCCTCCTTTTCGTTTTTTATTTGTTACAAAATTTACATTATTTTTTATAAATGTTCAATATACTAAACAAAAAATAAATATTTTTGATTTGTAATTTAAATCTTATGCTGATTAAATATAAAATAATGAATATTTTTATCATAAAAAAACTGTAGATAATTATATTTTTAATTACATTAATTTAGTAGATTAATAAATAAAATCATGGTGATATAGGGAAATGCTAATATGAAAATTCATAAAATTGCATTGGCGATTGTATTAATTTCAGGGAGTGCTTTGGCAAATAATAATGTTACATTAAATAAAGTAACTTTGTTTTTACAAGGTGCCGAATTACAAGGTCAGTCAACTGTTTTATTAACTAAAGGTGAAAGTGAAATCATATTAACAGGTATCGCTAATAATGTTAAGCCTGATTCAATCAATGTTGGTTTTGGTAATAATGATGTCAAAATATTGTCGACATCATTAAATAATAAATATGCTGGAAGTATTAATAATGATCAGGATATTCAAAAAGTTATTGATAAACTGCAACAACTACAAGAAAAGCATGATATTGTAGAAATTCAATTAAAAGTGGTGAATGAACAAGTTTCACTTTTGCAAGGTAATCGCTTAGATAGTTTAGTTAAAAGTGGATCTGCTGATTTAGTTGCCATGAAAAATGCACTTGATTTTGTGAAAGCTAATCTAATTTTGACATTAAATGAACAAAGTCGATTACAAAAAGAAATTGATTTGTTAGATGAACAAATTAAACAATGCCAAACCCAAATAGATGAAATGCAAGAAGCTGACAAATTACATAATGCGGTTGTTGTCAAAGTCATTTCCAATAAAGATATTACATTACCTATTACACTTTCATATGTTACCTCTGAAGCTGGTTGGGAACCGATTTATGATGTCCGAGTTGCCGATATTAATTCGCCTTTACAATTGACCTATAAAGCAGCAATTTATCAAAACAGTGGTTTAGATTGGCAAAATGTCGATTTTAGTTTATCAACCTCTAATCCAAGTAAAGGTATATCTGCCCCAGAAATTAATCCATGGTATATTGATGTTTATAGTGAAAAAAGTGGTCTATTTTTTTCCAAGTCCGAGAAAGAAGAATATTACGAACGAGAATCAAAATCAAGATTGGTAGAGCCTGGCCAAAATACCAAAGTTAATACTTTAGGTATCAATACCCATTTTGATGTTAAATTACCTCATACTATCAAAACCAATAGTGAAAATAATATTCTTACATTGCAGACAAAAGAAGTTGAAGCTAGTTATCATTATATTTCAACGCCTAAATTAGATAGTAGTGTTTATTTACTAGCACAGATAAGAGACTGGGATAAACTGAATCTATTCTCAGGAAAAGCCAATATCTTCTTTAATGGAGATTTTGTTGGTGAGACAACTATCTCAACCCAAAGTGCTAAAGAGACATTGGATTTTTCATTAGGACGTGATAAAAACATTTTAATCGCCCGCAATCGTAATGTTAAAGAAACCTCAACTCCATTACTATCTGGTGATGATATTTCACAAAAGTATGCTTATACTATTGATGTCAAAAATAATAAAACATTGCCAATTGATATAGAAGTTAATGATCAGCTACCGGTAATTTTAAATAAAACCGTAATACTTGCTGATACCAAATATGATGGTGCTCAATATGATAAACAAACTGGATTATTAACTTGGCGATTTACTTTAAATCCAAATGAAACTAAAGATCTTAATTTAGGTTTTAAACTCACTTATCCAAATGATAAAGAAGAAGATATATATGGTTTATAAACCTCATAAAATAAAGTATAACCTATGTTAACTAATTGGTTCGAGCAATTTAAGCAAAACAGTCAGATCAGTTTACTTGATCTTCATTTGGCCCAATTTTTGGTCAATAAAGTTGATGGCAACGATGAAATTATTAGCAAACGTTTTGCCTTTTTAATTATATCGTTAAGTCAAGAAGTCAGGTCAGGTCATGTTTGTCTTGATATTACTCGCCTGAATCAACAAGTTATTGATCCGCAACTTTGGCAGGAGCTCAATACTCCAACCGTTGAAGATTGGGTTAATGTACTCATTGTAGCTTCAAATAAACAAGTAGTAAGTGATGGAGAACAACTTGCACCACTTATTTTTATTGAAAATAAACTTTATTTTCAACGTATGTGGCTAGATGAACGTCATGTTGCTCAGTATTTTAATCAACCACAATTGAATATTGCATCAAGTAAACCGATCGACTTAAAAAATATTCTTGACCAACTATTTGTTGATGATAATACAACTGTTGATTGGCAAAAAATTGCGGTTGCGGTGGCACTAACTCGTAAAGTAGCCATTATTTCAGGTGGCCCAGGTACAGGTAAAACAACAACAGTAGCTAAAATTTTGGCCGGAATAGTGTTAAATGATCCTACCACGCGAATCGTGGCTGCAGCACCAACAGGGAAAGCTGCATCAAGGTTAACAGAATCTCTTAGTCGAGCAATTGAACAGTTATCTTTTGAATCATTAAATATTAAAACCGAAGCAGTGACTCTGCACCGTTTATTGGGTGCAAAAACTGATAATCGCTCATTTAATTATAATAAACACAATCAATTACATATTGATGTTCTTGTGGTTGATGAAGCTTCAATGGTTGATCTGAATATGATGGCAAGAATCATTGAAGCTCTGCCTGATTGTGCTCGCTTAATCTTGTTGGGTGATAAAGATCAGCTATCTTCTGTGGAAGCAGGTGCGGTATTTGGTGACTTATGTGACTTTATTTTAAATGGATATAGTCAATCTAGGGCGGATGAACTAAGTCGATTAACTGGCTATGCTATTCCAATCGCAGACCAACCTGCAAGCATGATCACCGATAGTATTTGCTTATTGAAAAAAAGTTATCGTTTTAATGAGTATTCAGGAATAGGCTTGTTGGCTAATGCGGTGAAAGAAGGTCAATTGCAAGCGGTTAAAAAACTGCTAGCCAATAAATCTTTACCAGATGCTTGTTATTATGAATTATCTTCAAGTCAAACTTACCAAGCTGTTTTAGATGATTGTGTTGCACATTATAAAAATTATCTAAATGCTATTAAACATCATCAAAATAATGATATTGCCAGTATTTTAGGCAAATTTGCTGAGTGTCGTTTACTGTGTGCTTTACGTGAAGGTAAGTTTGGGGTAGGAGGGTTAAATAAACAAATTGAGTTATTATTGACCAAACATAAATTGATTAAATTAAATAATCGTGATCAATGGTATATTGGCCGACCAATTATGATCTTACGTAATAGTACCGCATTAGGTTTATATAATGGTGATATTGGTATTACACTTAGGGCTGAACATGATCACTCAAAACTACGGGTTTATTTCCCTTTTTCTGATGGTTCTATTAAAGGCTTTTCTCCCTATCGATTACCCGAGCATGAAACAGCCTATGCAATGACAATCCATAAATCTCAAGGTTCTGAATTTGATCATGTCAATATTATTCTACCAACAGAATTTTCACCATTACTTAATCGATCATTGCTCTATACAGCAATAACAAGGGCTAAAAAAACAGTTTCAATTTATGCTGATGCTAAAATTTTAGATCGTGTAGTGAAAAGTCAAATACATCGAGAAAGTGGCTTAGTGGAACAGATAAAAAATGTTTTACAATAGTATCGACACTTAAATTATTGCTGATAAAGATAAAGCACCAACTTATTGTATTATAGTTGGTGCTCTTTTTATTTATTAGTGGATGATCTTAGCTAAAAAGTCTTTAGCTCGATCTGATCGTGGATTGGTAAAGAATTGTTCTTTTGAGGTATCTTCAATGATTTCACCTGCATCCATAAAGATTACTCGGTGTGCAACTTTACGTGCAAAGCCCATCTCATGGGTAACAACCATCATTGTCATGCCTTCATAAGCTAATTCAACCATAACATCTAGTACTTCATTAACCATTTCTGGATCAAGAGCCGAGGTTGGTTCATCAAATAGCATAACGACAGGATCCATACATAGTGCTCGAGCGATTGCAACACGTTGTTGTTGACCGCCAGATAGTTGAGCTGGGAATTTATCCGCATGAGCTAATAAGCCAACACGATCTAATAGCGTTAGCGCTTTTTCACGCGCTTCTTCGTTTGATCGGCCTAATACCTTAATTTGAGCAAGTGTCAAATTTTTCAAAATTGTTAAATGAGGGAAAAGCTCGAAGTGCTGAAATACCATTCCCACTTTTGAACGCAGTTTTGCTAAATTAGTCGATGGATTTGTAATCTCAGTACCATCAATAATAATTTTACCTTGTTGAATAGGTTCTAGAGCATTTACGGTTTTGATTAGTGTTGATTTACCTGAACCAGAAGGCCCACAAACAACAACAACTTCACCTTTACCTACTCTTGTAGTACAGTTTTTTAATACTTGAAATTTTCCGTACCATTTTGATACATTTTGTAAGGAGATCATCGACTTATCCCTTTCTTGAAATAATTAACTAAACGAGAAGCAGTATAACAAATTATAAAGTAACTTATTGCTGCAAAAATAATCATTGAATATTTAACTGTGCCACCCTGAACCGTACCGATTTGGGTCACACTGGCACCAAATAAATCAATTAAGCTCATCACATAAACCAAAGAGGTATCCTGGAACAAGATAATACCTTGTGTTAACAACAATGGCACCATTGATCTAAATGCTTGTGGTAATATTATCAAACGCATTGCCTGACTTTTGGTCAT
The DNA here is from genome assembly GCF_016101145.1 of Gilliamella sp. W8145. Lineage (NCBI taxonomy): Bacteria > Pseudomonadati > Pseudomonadota > Gammaproteobacteria > Orbales > Orbaceae > Gilliamella > Gilliamella sp. W8145. Next base: position 1,217,733 of record NZ_JACFRC010000001.1, on the reverse strand, counting down.
ACCTAATGCGTAAGCTGCATGATATTGACCTCTAGCAACCGCATTAATTCCTGCACGTATGATTTCAGAATAGTAAGCTGCTTCAAATAAAGCAAATGCAATCATTGCTGAAACAATCCTAACATCAGCATAAGGCGGTAAATTAAATATATGTTTAATAACTTGTGGTAATGCTAAATAGAACCATAACAAAACTAACAGTAATGGAATGGAACGGAATAAATTGACATAACATTTAGCAAAAATATTTAGTATTTTATTATTTGATAAACGCATTAAAGCTAATACTGTCCCCCAAACAATACCAAATACAACGGCAGTAAATGTAATTTTAGCGGTTAACCACAATCCACTTAATAGTAAATGATAATTGTCTAATACCAATGAAGGTATATCTGCAATCCAATTTAGTAGTTGCATATTATCCTCCATGACTCATATTAGGTAAGCGGGTTTGTTTTTCAACAAAACGCATAATGGTAAGTACGGCATAGTTTATCAACATAAATGCAATTGTTACTCCACATAATATTTCAACAATGCTGTTGGTTGCATCGTTAATGCGATCTATTTGACCAATCAAATCTATCAATCCAATGGTGGATGCAACTGATGAATTTTTAATGATATTGGTCATTTCAGACGTAAGTGGTGGAATAATACGACGATAAGCGTTAGGTAGTAAAACATACATATATGCTTGTCGATTTGTTAAACCAAGTGCAATAGCGGCATAACGTTGACCTTTAGGTAAAGTTTGAATACCGGTTCTAACTTGTTCCGCAATACGCGCAGAAGTAAACAAACCTAAAGCAATTGCTGCCGTAATAAATGCACTAACATCCGGTGATAAGCCAGATATAAACCATGTTTTTAAACTTCCAGATAGAATTTCTGGAAATAACATGTACCATAAAAACATTTGTACTAGTAATGGGATATTACGGAATAGTTGGATATAACCGGCTGCAAAACGATTTAGAAATTTATTTTCTAATGTTCTACAGATTCCCACTAGTGATCCTAGTATGAATGCAATGATCCAAGCAGTAACCGCTAATGAAACGGTTACAATAATACCGTCCAAAAGCCAGTTTAAGTAAATTCCATCACCATACGGAGTGGATTCAAGAAATAGTGTCCAATTGAAACTCATAATATATTTATTTCACTAAATTAGATTATGTACTAAATGTAACGACCATTTAGTACATAGGATTAGAAAGATAAGAAAAGTATTAATCTAATGCTTTATCATTTGGATTTGCAAAAAGCTCAACCATTTTTGGTGAAATTTCTAGAGCCATATTCGCTCCTTTTGGTGGAACAGGTTGAGTGAACCATTTGTTATAAGATTCTAATGCTTTTCCTGATTTTTGGGCATCAGCAATGGTTTTATCCATTAATTGTTTAAATTGGGTATCACCTTTTCTTAACATACAACCATAAGATTCATAAGATAATGGCTCACCGACAATTTTCCATTCTGCAGGATTAATTGCACGTGAACGTTCGCCCGCTAAAAGTGCATCATCCATTAAAAATGCTACAGCTCGACCAGTTTCGAGAGCATTAAATGCATCACCATGATCTTTTGGTGTAATAATACGAATACCCAATTTTTCTTTATTGTTGATTTGATTTAAACGGACTTCAGATGTAGTACCAGCGGTAGTCACCACATTTTTTCCTTTTAAGTCTTCAATACTATTGATATTACTATCTGCTTTAACAAGGAATCGGGTACCTACAATAAAAATACTGTCAGAAAAATCTACAGTCTTTTGACGTTCAAGATTGTTTGTTGTAGAACCACACTCAAAATCATAGGTATAGTTATTTAGTAATTGAATTCGAGTCTTAGAGGTAACAGGTAAATATTTAACTTTAAGATCCGGTAAGTTTAGTTCTTTTTTGACTGCATCTACAATTAAGTTAGAGTAATCTTGAGAATAACCGATAACTTCTTGTTTTTCACCATAGTAGGAAAATGGGATAGAAGACTCTCGATGACCAACAACAATTACACCGCTTTCTTTGATCTTAGCCAATGTACCACTTAGTTCTTCTGCAACTGCGGCACCACTCATTAGGCCTAGCATTGCTAATGATAACACTAATTTGGTTAGTTTTGTCTTTTTGTACATACTCATCTCCTACTGTTTAATTTGTATCATATTAAATAAATTTAATATTTTTACAAAGGGCGTATATTATAACTTATTTTTTAGCATAAAAGTACTTTTTACTGTTTATTTATCGTTTAAAAGGACAAGCTACAGTCAAGAAATTCTATGATCTTTATCAATTCTTAACGTAGCCAATTTTCTGAATTTCAATAATATAGAAGCAATATTTATGCCAAAATATTGCTTAGCGACGGTTTTTTACAAAAATCAGAATAAATAGTATTGAAATAATTAGGTAATAGGAAAGGTTTCCAAACCTTGCATAAGGGGTTAAACCAACGGTAGGGGATAATTTGTAATTTAAAACCTGAGTTTGAAATTGTGGTAATTGTTTAACAATTTGACCGTGATGATCAATAATTGCTGTAATGCCTGTATTGGTACTACGAATCATTGGTCTGCCAAATTCTAAGGCTCTTGCTTGCGCCATTTGTAAATGTTGTTTGGGGCCAATACTGTTACCAAACCAAGCATCATTAGATACAGTTAGTAAAAAATCTGTGTCTGCCGTAAAGTTTTTCAATATTAAGTCGGATAAAATAACTTCATAGCATATTGCTGTAGTAAATTTAAAGCCTTTTATCTCAAGTGGTGGTTGTTTTTCAGCCCCCGCTTGCATGGATGACATTGGGATATCAAGCATTTGCGCAATAGGATCAAGTAATGATTCAAAAGGAGTAAATTCACCGAACGGCACTAAATGATGTTTCTGATAACGATTGGTGTTAGGGTATTGATATGGTGTTTTTCCACCTAACACTAGCAATGTGTTATAAATATCAGGATTTTCTTGATAACCGTAATTTTCTAAACGGTAATCAATAATACCAACAGCTATTTCACTATTATTTGCTCTTGCTTCGTTGTCTAAAAATTGGAGGAACGGTTGCTGATTAATTTCGTAATCTGTGATACTTGCTTCAGACCAAATAATAATTTTATCTTTAGCAAGATTTTGTTCGGTTAATGAACCATAAGTTTGCAGAGTATTATTTAGTTGCTCTCTGGTCCAGCGAAGAGATTGTGAAATATTACCTTGAATTAAGCTAAAATCAGCAGCACGGCTGTGGTCAATTGTTGTCCAATTAATTAAATTGAATGATATTGGTGCAATAAAGAGCGTTAATAGTGCGAATATTGCACCAATTGGGTGCTTTTTAGTCGAGTGGCTTAATGCCATATTTAAACAATAGATGACCAAACCACAGCAGATAGTCAATATTAATGTGACACCATTTATTCCAACTATTGGGAAGTAGCCTCTTAATGGACTGTCTAGTTGACTATATCCTAATTCTAACCAAGCAAAACCAGTTAAAACATAACCACGTAAAAATTCAGTAAGCTGCCATAATATAGGGGCTAGAAAAACCAATTGTTTTATTGAGAATTTTGGTGCGAAGCTGTTACATACTCTTAACAATAATGCAAATAACATAGGATAAAATGCTAAGTATGCGATTAGAAGTCCTAAAATAATTACCGCTACCGGAGTTGGTACTTCACCATATTGTTTAATGCTTATATAAACCCAATGAGCACCAGATAGAAAATAGCCAATTCCCCAGCTAAAACCAATAAGCATTGCTTTCTTTTTCGGTTTATCTGCGATTAACCATAAAAGGCCAGCAAATGCTACAAAAGCAAGCGGCCAGATATGAAAGGGCGCATAGCTGAATACAGCAATTGCACCAAAGATAAAGCTCAATAAAATCTGCTTAAGCATTTTCTGATTGCTCTAAATTAGGTATAGCGGCATTTTCAGGGATTGTGACATGCAATTGAATAATACGTCTTCGGTCAGCAATGGTTACTTTAAATTGATAACCATCAATAGTAATCGTTTCGCCACGGATTGGTAAACGGCCAAAATGTTGCATGACGAGTCCGCCAATAGTATCCATTTCATCATCACTAAACGTGGTAGCAAAAATTTCATTAAAATCTTCTACTGAAGTAAGGGCTCGGACAGAATAAACTGATGGTGATAAACGGCGAATATCACGATCTTCAACTTCATCGTATTCATCCTCGATATCCCCAACAATAAGTTCCAAAATATCCTCGATAGTGACTAAACCTGAAACACCACCAAACTCGTCAATCGCCATCGCCATATGATAGCGTTGCATGCGGAATTCTTTTAACATATGGTCAACTCGTTTACTTTCAGGAACGACAACAGTTGGTCTTAGGATCTTTTTCAAATCAAAATCGTTTACACCTTGTCGAATATAAATGAGTAAATCTTTGGCTAATAGAACCCCTTCGATATGGTCTCGATCTTCACTAATTACTGGATAACGTGAATGGCCATGTTCAGAAATAATATCTAAACATTCATCAAGGGTGAAATTATCTTTGATTGTTACAATTTGAGAGCGGGGTATCATGATATCACGAACGCGTTGATCGGCTATATCCATTACACCTTCGATCATATCAAGGGTATCAGGATCAATGAGTTGGTTTTCTTCAGCCTCACGAATAACTTCGATCAGTTCTTCTTTATCTTTTGGTTCTGAATTGAATAATTGACTTAACCATAATGTAAACCCTTTTTTGGGTCTCCGGTGATTATCATCACTCATTTTGCTCTCTTCCTTTTGTAATACCAAATATAGTTGGATTTATTGTTATTGTTCTAATATCTAAACAGATTATTAGTCATATTTATTTAATCAATTAGTTGATAAGGATTATCAAAACCTAATTGTGCCATGATGTCGATTTCGATATTTTCCATTTCTTCAGCTTCTTCGTCAAGAAGATGATCATATCCTAATAAATGCAAACATCCATGGACAATCATATGTGCCCAATGCGATGTTAATGATTTATGCTGTTCGCTAGCTTCGATTTCAACCACTTGTTTACAAATCACTAAATCACCGAGTAACGGCACATCAATTTCAATTGGTGATTCAAATGGGAATGATAAGACATTTGTCGGTTTATCTTTATTACGATAAGTGTAATTAAGATGTTGGCTCTCTTCTTCGTCGACAATACGTATAGTAATTTCGGCATTATCCATAAACTGCAGTAAGATCACTTCTAACCATTGCATAATTTGTTGTTCTGTTGGGAGATTCTCATGATGCTCACTAGCAATTTGCAAATCTAAAATAATAGTGCTCATTTTATAATTCGACCTATTCACGATGATAAGGATGATTAGCCGTTAAACTCCATGCACGATAAAGGCTTTCAGAAACAATGACTCGTACTAATGGATGAGGCAATGTTAAAGGCGATAATGACCAACTTTGGTCAGCAGCCGCTTTACAGGCTGGCGACAAACCTTCAGGACCGCCAATTAACAAACTGACATCACGACCATCGGTTTTCCAACGTTCAAGTTGTTTTGCTAAATCATGGGTCGTATAAGGTTTGCCTGGAATATCCAATGTGACAATGCGATTACCTTTGCCACATGCAGCTAGCATTAATTCACCTTCTTTATCTAAAATTCGCACAATATCGGCATTTTTAGTCCGTTTTCCTGCTGCTATTTCGATAAGTTCTAAAGGCATATCTTTGGGGAAACGGGATTGGTAATCATTAAAAGCAGTGGTTACCCAATTGGGCATTTTATTGCCAACAGCAATAAGCTGTATTTTCACGTCACTAACTCCAAAGTTTCTCGAGTTCGTAAAGTTGTCGGCTCTGTTCTTGCATGATATGTACAATGACAGAATCCATATCAACTACCACCCAATCAGCATCATTTTGGCCTTCACTTCCTAATACAAGATGGCCTTGTTTTTTTGCTTCATCAAGTAAGTGTCCTGCTATTGATGCAACATGACGGTTAGATGTGCCTGTACAGATAATCATATAATCGGTAATACTTGATTTACCACGAACATCAAGGGTAACAATATCTTTGCCTTTAAGGTCATCAATTTTATCAATAATAAAATCTTGTAATGATTGTTGCAAAATAATCTCTCTACAATTTTAAATAAAGCATTAGTATAGCATATTTTTTTTTAATCGCCTTGAAAATAGCGTTTCTCTGAAATAAGTCTCTATTTTAAAAAAGTCACAGAAAATTTAAATGAGAGCTATTTTAATCCAAAAAAGTTGAGGAGCGAGGTTTTTAAAGAGGGTAAATGTTATTTAAACGCTTATTTCAATAATAATATTTACAAAAGTTAACAATTTAACTTTTAAAAAGCAGTTGCATTGGTTATTTTCAGTTACTATACTTTTAGCAGATTTTAAGTACAATACTCGACGAGTATTTAGTCGAAAAGAATTAAAAAAACCAAATAAAACATAAGATTACTTGACAGGATTGTCGCTATGCATTATAATTTACAACACCAAACACCAAACACCAAACACCAAATCTGCCCAACCTATAATTTAAAATTATTTCATTATTGCAATCAGAGTTTTATATTTCTCAATATTTTAATTTTTCCTCAATTTATAAGATTTATTTTATTCTTACCGTTTTTTTTAGTTATAGCAGTTGTTTTAGTTTTATCCTTTTCACCATGTAGTTATGCATTATCAGTATATACAACTAACGTTATTCATGGTAGTGCACCATATTTAACTTTTGATAAAGGTCATACTCGTATTACTGATACAAATAATCTATTGGCAATAACCTTATCTGATGGTAGAAAAATTACACCTGAAACAAATGATTCATTGATAACGCCAATTGAATTACCCCGTGTTGGTGATAGTTTTGCTGATATAGGTATGTTAGTTCCGACCAATATTAATAAAATTGCAATGAATACACTTATTGGGGCACCTTATAACTATTGGGGCGATGATGATGGTGATGGTCAAGGAAGTAATAATATTTCAGCTACTGGCGATTTAACTTTAACCATTGTTGATAAAAATAATAAATCTGTGCCTCGTAATGAAATACCATCAATTTGTAATTCTCCGTATAAACTATCATTGAGTAGTTCTGCTGGTTATTTAACAACACGTTATGGTTTTCCTAATCGAAGTAGTTTTAGTACTGGTAGTGTCAACTATTATATTAATCCTAAAGCATCACCATCCGTTTGTTTTGCAAAACCTAACTTAAAATATGGTGGAGCAAAGGATTGGGTTAATGGTGATATTGTAGACTATCGAGGTCCAGAATGGATGTGGAATACCTATAAAGGTTTTTTAACCCAGTCAGCGACACCATCATCTTATCATCTAAATTTCCCTACAACTGGTGCTGATCATCTATATTTTGATTTAGACATTGGCGGTTATAATGAGCCTTTGACATGGACACCCGTTACGCGAAGTGGCATTACGGCAACTATGAGACCTAATTCAAACAATACTAGTGTTCGTGTTACATTAACCGGCCCTGTAGCTTCCGCTTCTCAATGGAACACAAGTTCTCCTGATCCGATAACTCAACCTGATTTACCACAAACTTTTGAATTAGTTGGTAAAGATAGCAATGGTAAAGAAGTAGTAAAATATGGTTTTGTGCTACGACAGTGGTTTGTCCAGCGTCGTATTAATAGTACTTATTCTCAAGCGTTGTACTGGTGCAAAAATATTGGTTATCGTCTTGCACAAGTTAAAGATTTAACCAATGCTTCTTGTCAAGGCACTTTATCTGACGATCGTTGTGTAGGCGCTGTCGGTGCAACGCCATCATCACCGAATAATCGTTATCAACGCACAATCAATGCTGGTTTTTTCTCGGAGTGGGGATTTATGGATTACTATGTTGGCGCTAATTTTTCTAATACTTTTTATTGGACAATTGATTTACAACGTTCAAGAACTGGGTTTGTGGTATATTCAGATGATGCAGATGTTCATCGTAGAGATATTACTACAAAAACTTTGGCCGTCTGTGTTACGCCTTAGTGTTAATTATATATTGATTAGCTAATTGCCATAATAAATACACTTTAGTAAAAAATAATATAGATTATATAGGAATAAACCACCCCATATCATCCAAAGATGGTATGGGGTGTATTTAATAATCACAGTTAGTTAATTGAGAGTCATTTTGAAGATAAATTTTACTCTATTAATTAATATGTCCTGAATCGGTTATCTAAATCTAAAACTTACAATTCAACCACTCGATCAAACAATGGATTATCGGTTAATCTATGGGTGACCATTAGTAATGTTTTATTTTTACAGATTTGTTTAATCAGCTCGATGATCTGTTGTTCGGTTTGTTGGTCAAGGCTTTCAGTTGGTTCATCCATTAGGATTAGTGGTGAGTTATGTAATAATGCTCGAGCAATGCCGATACGGCGAATTTCGCCGCCAGATAGAGCGCGCCCACCTTGTCCTAATGGTAAATTCAAACCTTGATCAGTTGCTAACAATTTTGATAGTTCAACTTGATGTAATACATCGATCAACTGTTGGTCAGATGCCTGTCGTTTACCAATTAGCAAATTCTGTTTAAGTGTATCACTAAAAATAGTAATAACCTGAGGTACAACCGCAATGGTTTGGCGGAGTGTAGCTTCATCAAGTTGATCAACTGGAATATCATTGATCAAAATTTTTCCAGAATTTGCTTCCCATGTGCGAGTAACTAAATTAAGCAGTGTTGATTTGCCGCAGCCAGTTTTACCTATTAAACCAACATGTTGACCGGAATTTATGGTTAATGAAAAGTGACTTAAAATAGCAAAAGGTTGATTGGGATAACTAAAACTAATGTCATCGAATTGTAGTTTAGCAATAGATAAATCGATAGTTTTGCCTTGTTCAATAAATTTGATATCAGGTGTTTGGTTAAATAAAGTTGTTGTGCGTGTTGCGGATGTTAATACCTGTCTTAAAAAGATAAATGCTCCTGGTATGGGCGCTAGAATTTCACTACTAGCCAAGCAAACAAAAACAAATAAGGCAACTAAAGGTGATAATGTGTATTGAGTGATCAACCACAGTACCAATAAAGTTAAAAAACCAGCAATCAATACGACGAGCGCACTTGATAGTGCCATTAATGTTGATTGGCGTTGTTGATGAAAAAGCCAGTCTGATTCAAGTTTATCTAGTTTTGTACGATAACGATGTTGCGCATTAAATAACGTTAGTTCAGCTTGACCTTGTAAATAATTAATTAATAACGCCCTATATTCACTTTGTTGTTTAGCTAATGTTTCTCCTAACTGTTTGCCTGCATGATAAAAAATGACAGGTATAGCAAGTAAGGTAATTGTTAACACGATAGTAATGATTAAGGCAATGGGTAAATTGATATAACTTAGCCCGACAAACAGCAACAAAATCATGACTAATGCTGTAACAATTGGTGAAAATAGTTTTAAGTAGAGATGATCAAGTGCATCAATATCGACAATAAAGCGGTTAAGTAAATCAGCTTTTTGATATTGAGCTAATTGGTTAGCACTGAGTGGTAAAATCTTTCTAAATGCTAACGTTCTTAAATAAGCTAAAATTTTAAAAGTAGTGTTGTGATCAACTAAGCGCTCAACATAGCGTGATGCTGTTCGGGTAATTGCTGCTGCTCGTACACCAGCTGCAGGTAACATGTAATTAAAAGTATATAAACCGGCAACACCAACAACGGCTGTAGAGGCTAAAAACCATCCCGATAATGAGAGCAAAAAGACACTGGCAAATAGCGTAAGAATAGATAAACTAAGCCCAATAACGATTTGCCAAAAGTAGTGCTTATAAAGAGCAATATAAGGGCGTAATAGCGTTAGCATGAACTCTCCTTAATAGCGTTAATTTGTCCTTTTGAAAGTTTCCAAACTAGCTCAAAATCATGCATATCATCATGTTGATGAGTTATGGTAATACTGTTAGTGGCAATATCATATGGTGCTAACAATTCTACTGTCTGTTTATCTAAACTTGCGTTTGGTTCATCTAGGATTAGTAATTGGCAAGGTTTTAGCATTGCTCTGGCAAGTGCTACACGTTGGGCTTGTCCTACTGATAATCGTACCGCATCTTCACCGACCTGTGTCTCAACTCCTTCAGGCAGTTTAGCGATAACATCAGATAATTGTGCTTTGGCTATCACTTCATCAAGCTCACTAGTGGTTGCTGTGGGTTTACCAAGTAGAATATTTTCACGAATTGAACCGTTAATGAGATAAGGATTTTGGCCAATCCAACTTATTTGTTGTTGCCAACTCTTTAAATCTAAATGATTAAATTCAATACCATTAATTTTGAGTGAACCTTGATAAGGCAAAAATCCAAGTAATACTTGCATGAGCGAGCTTTTTCCTTCACCACTAGTGCCAATTAAGGCTAGTTTAAAGGGCGCATGTAATGAAAAGCTAAGTGGCCCAACAATCGGTAAAGCTTCATTGGATAGTACGATCAGATCTTTGGCTTCAATTGTTTTTAAAACTCCAATATCTAGATAATTGTTTGCTTGCAATTGGTTCAAGTTAGTTTTTGGCTGAGCGTTATCAACTTGTTGCGGTAAATTTTTATTTAAAAAAGTTTCGATATTATCAGCAGCAGCAATAGCTTCGGCTTTAGCATGATAATAGACTCCGAGATCTCGTAAGGGTTGAAAATACTCAGGTGCTAAAATTAATGCAAAAAAACCAGCAAATAAAGTAACAGTTCCATTATAGGCACCAAAATCAAATTCGCCTAAATATGAAAAACCAAAATAGACTGCCACTATAGCAATTGAAATTGAGGTAAAAAACTCTAACACAGCAGAGGATAAAAAGGCCATTTTTAACACTTGCATGGTTTTAACACGGAAATCTTCAGATGCTTGAGCGATTTCTTCCGTTTGTTGTTCTCCTTGATTGAATAAACGAATGGTGTTAAGTCCTTTTAATCGATCTAAGAAATGGCCACTTAAATAAGCTAACGCTTTAAAATGGCGTCGATTAATGTCAGCTGCTCCCATTCCCACTAAAATCATAAAAATAGGGATCAGGGGGGCTGTGCAAAGTAAAATAACGGCCGCAGCCCAGTTGAAAGGGAAGATAGCAATACAAATTAATATTGGTACCATGCTGGCTAAACGCATTTGCGGTAAATAACGAGCAAAAAAATCATGTAAATTATCGACTTGTTCAATAACTAACGTACTCCATGCTCCGGTAGTACTTTGATTTAAATAAGCAGGACCAAATAATTCAAACTGATCGATTAATTTTTTTCTAATTTGTTTACGGATCTTTTGACCTAAAGCAAAGTTAATCTTTTCACGAAAATAAATTAACGATCCTCGAGCCAGTAAAATGAAAATTAAAGATAAAAAGTAAGGAATAACCGTCAAAAAAGACTGTTGTTCAATAATTAATCTTTGTAAAATAATCGCCAAAAAAGCTGCTTGAGCAATCATTAAAATACTTAACATAAATCCAGTTAAAACCGAAGCCCGTAAATCTGACTTGTGTATTTTGGTGTGTTGTTTTAACCAGTTAAGTAAATAAGTTTGGCGTTGTTTATCTAAAGACATTTTATTTAGCTGATTCTATTTTAAATTATCTAAATAATGTTCAGCATCTAACGCTGCCATACATCCCGTTCCAGCCGATGTAATTGCTTGTCGATAAATATGATCCATAACATCACCGGCAGCAAAAATACCCTCAATGCTAGTTTGAGTTGCATTACCTTGAGTGCCTGATTGCACTTTTATATAACCATTATTTAGTTCAAGTTGGCCGTCAAAAATAGCGGTATTAGGTTTGTGACCTATAGCAATAAAAACGCCCATTACATTAATTTCTTCGCTAATATTGGGATCTTGGCTACTACGAATTCTAACACCTGTTACGCCCATATTATCACCTAGAATTTCATCAATAATTTGATGGGTATGCAATATAACTTTACCTTCTTGTACTTTTTCATATAAGCGGTCCATTAATATTTTTTCAGCCCTAAAACCATCACGACGATGGATCAAATGAACTTCACTAGCGATATTGGCTAAATAGAGAGTTTCTTCAACAGCAGTATTGCCTCCACCGACAACAGCAACTTTTTGGTTACGATAGAAGAAACCGTCACAAGTAGCACAAGCTGACACTCCTTTACTTTTAAATGCTTCCTCCGATGGTAAACCAAGATATTGTGCTGATGCGCCTGTTGCTATGATTAATGCATCACAACTATATTCAGTATCACTGCCAAAAAGTTTGAATGGTTTTTGGCTAAAGTCAACACGATCAATATGATCTAAAATGATTTCTGTATTAAATCGTTCTGCTTGTTGTTGCATTTTTATCATTAATTCTGGCCCAGTAAGTTCCGGATCGCCAGCCGGCCAGTTTTCTATTTCGGTGGTTGTAGTAAGCTGCCCACCTTGTTGCGTACCAGTAATTAATACTGGTGATAAGTTTGCTCGTGCAGCATAAACAGCCGCTGTGTAGCCAGCAGGTCCTGACCCTAGTATCAATAAACGGGCATGTTTGGTCTTCATGTTATATCCTTCTTTATTCTAATATTCTGGCTAATTTAAATACGGTTAGCGCAATTTATAGTTGATAAGTCTAACATTATCAAGCTTTATCGTGCAAAAAAATTGGTTATCATAGCGATAGGTGGCGGTGATAGTTTGAGTCACTGTTAAATTTTTTATTTCTTTATATTTTTATTTTTTAATTAAGTTTTACTTTTAAACGTTTTGTGTTGTTTATATTAATTTTTTTAAGTTTTCAATTAGATCTTAAAGATTATTGTTATTAAATAATGAGATTAAACTAGTTTCATTTAAAAGCAAATACTATGATCACATCCTCACAATAAACAGTGGAAGCTCTGTTAGCTAAAATAAAGTAGGTAAAAAATTCTAAATTCCACGCAAAAGATATTAGTGATCTGTAAATTGGTAATATTTTATTTGGTATTGAATTTATTTTGCCATCGCTATCGTTAATGTTGAAATATTGTATATATTGATTAATTGATTTTTTAGACATTGGCCTTCATGCCGCCGGTTGGCGACATAAGGAGATTTGTTATTGATTATGATAAATAGGTGGTTACATCTTGAAGTGACCAGCGGATATGTGGTTGTTGCTCATTAACTCGATAACCAAATGCTAAACAGAGTCCAACTCCAAAAGTTTCACCACTAAACTGTGGAATATGTTTTTCTAAAATCTGTATGACTTTATCATGTTCAAATCCACCAATAGCACAAGAATCTATACCTCGATAAGCCGCTGCTGTCATCATATTTGCTGCAGCTAGATAATCTTGCATTTCTGACCAATGATTTACAGTTAAACCATTTGCTAAACCAAATTTAGTAAAATTAATAAAATCTTGGCAAGCAATATCAATTGCGGTTTGATCATTTTGATCAGGTAACGTTCTCGCTACAGCTTGACGTAAATAATGACTTTGTGAAGTAAAGTTACTGGCTTTCCGATAAAGTACAATCACATAGTGTGAGCAACTAGTAACTTGCTCTTGGTTATAACAAATAGCACGTAATTCAGTTTTAATATCTGCATTATCGACAACGACAAAATGCCAAGGCTCCATCCCAAATGATGAAGGTGATAAACGACCAGCCTCTAAAATTGCTTCAAGATCTTCATGATTAATTTTTTTTGATTCATCAAACCGTTTACAAGCGTGTCTAAACTCGAAAGCTAGAGATAGTTTATCCATAGTGTCTCCTAAGATTTTAAATTCCATGGCGCAACTTTTAATAATAACACCATACCAGGTATGGCTAGCATCGTACATAAACCGAAAAAGCTTGTCCAGCCTAAATAATCGACCATAATTCCTGTTGTCGAATTAATAAGTGTTCGAGGAATAGAGGCAATACTGGTAAATAACGCAAACTGTGTTGCAGTATATAATGGATTTGTGGTCTTAGCGATAAAAGCAACAAATGCTGCTGAGCCAAGGCCTACACCTAATGCTTCAAATCCAATGACTAATGCTAATAAAATTTTTTGATGTGTATTGATCTCATCAAAAGGCCCTTCGATCGATAACCAAGCAAAACCTAAAATAGAGATAACTTGGACAAAACCAAAACACCATAAAGCGCGATTAATTCCTATTTTTATCATTAATATACCGCCAATTAGAGCACCAAAAACACTTGGCCATAATGATGCATTTTTAGCAATCCAACCCACATCAAAACGGCTAAAGCCCATTTTTAGATAAAATGGGGTAGCTAAGGACGTTGCCATGCTGTCCCCTAATTTATATAAAAAGATAAAAGCTAAAATCAATACGGCACTTTTAACACCTTGGCGTGTAATAAATTCACTAAAAGGTTTAATAATAATTTCATCTAAACTATGAGTCTTGGGAATTTGATTGATTGGTTCTTTGACCAGTAATGTCATAATAATTGCTGGTAACATAAATAATGCAGTAATGAGAAAAACACTGTTCCAAGGTAAATAATTTGATAGTATTAATGATAGTGATCCTGGTACCAATCCGGCAATGCGATAAGCATTGGTATGGATACTGTTACCTAATCCAAGTTCTTTATCGAGTAATAATTCACGTCGAAAAGCGTCTAAAGCAATGTCTTGGGTTGCTGAAAAGAGTGCGATAATAAAACAGATATTAGCGATTAACCAAATATCTAACGTTGGAGAGAAAATACCTAAAATCGCAATCGAAAAGAGTAAAACTAGTTGTGAAATAAACATCCAACCTCGACGTCGCCCAAGTTTGAATAGAGAAATATTATCCATAAATGGCGCCCAGATAAATTTGAAAATATATGGCATCTGGGTTAAAGAGAAAATGCCAATGGTTTTTATGTTGATATCTTCGCTAGCCAGCCATGCAGGTAATAGTTGAATTAATAAATAAAAGGGCAATCCGGATGCAAAACCAGTGAAAATGCAGATTAGCATTTTTGTATTAAAAATAGTTTTGAAAATAGAATCTTGCGGATTATTCATTATTTAATATTATTGGTGAGTTTTTAGTGAGGTGCTATCATAGCATAATAATATAAAAAGTAATTGCTAAAGCCATCATAAAACGTTTTACTATAATATAGATTTGTTGATGCCCAGTTTTTTTAAGGCTAAAAAACCAATTAAATCAAATTTCAGTATTCAATGTTGTCAAAATTAGCATGTGACAATGTTTTTCAATCATCATTTAAAATAAAAAATTATATATAAAGTTACCTTAAAAGGGAGTAGCCGTTATGAAAAAAACTGTGAAAGTTGCTGTTTTTAGCAGTAAACATTACGACAGAGAACATCTAGAAATTGCAAATAAACATTTCGGATTTGAAATTGAATATTATGAACATAAATTAAGTCATAAAACGGTGGTTACTGCTGAAGGATATGATGCTGTATGTGTTTTTGTAAATGATGAAGTGGATAAACGAGTATTACAAAAATTAGCTCATTATGGAATCAAAATTTTAGCTTTGCGCTGCGCTGGTTTTGATAATGTCGATCTAGCTGAAGCTAAAAAATTAGGTATTACTGTAGTGCGTGTTCCTGCTTATTCGCCAGAGGCTGTGGCTGAACATGCTGTTGCATTAATGATGACATTAAACCGTAGAACACATAAAGCTTATCAACGTACACGTGATGCCAACTTTTCTTTAGAAGGATTGACAGGTTTTAATATGCATAATCGTACCGCTGGGGTTATTGGCACAGGTAAAATAGGTCAAGCTGTTATTCGTATTCTAAAAGGATTTGGCATGAATATTTTAGCTTATGATCCTTATCCTAATGATATCGTTGTTGAGTTAGGTGCACAGTATGTTCAGTTAGATGAACTGTATGCTAAATCAGACGTGATTACTTTACATTGTCCGATGTCACCAGAAAATTATCATTTGCTCAATAAAGAGGCATTTGACAAAATGAAAAAAGGTGTGATGATTATTAATACCAGCCGTGGTGGTTTATTAGATGCAACAGCAGCCATTGAAGCGTTAAAACAAACTAAAATTGGTGCATTAGGGATGGATGTGTATGAAAACGAACGTGATCTGTTTTTCGAAGATAAATCCAACGATGTTATTTTAGATGATGTATTCCGTCGTTTATCATCATGTCATAACGTGTTATTCACTGGTCATCAAGCATTTTTAACCCAAGAAGCATTGTTAAATATTTCCGATACAACATTAAATAATATTGCCCAAATTTCAGAAGGCAAAGAATGTCAAAATATTGTTAAATAACAAGAAATAATTTAATATGTCGCCGTTATTTTAATTAATTAAATATGGATGATTTATGCAACGTATCGTTATTTGTCTCATGATGATTTTATGGCTTGCTGCTTGTTCTAGTGGCGGTTCTTCTAAAACTCCAATGCAGAAACATCGAGGACATTCAGATGTAAAAGGTGGTGTTTATTTAGAGAAACAGCATGAACAGCCGAAACCTGATAGTGCACCTTTATCTGTTGATAAAGAAAAGTTTATTGCCATGATGGTAAAAAAACATGGTTTTAATCGTCAACAACTTCGTACAGTTTTAGAACAGACAAACAAACTTGATTGGGTAATTGGTTTAATGGATAAACAAGCACCTAAATCAGGCTCTTCAAATGTACCGAATGGCGCTTGGATTCGCTATAAAAATAAATTCATTACACCAAATAATTTGCCTAAAGGTGTTGATTTTTGGAATAAATATGATAAAGATTTACAACGAGCATATAAAGAATATGGTGTACCACCTGAAATCATCGTCGGTATTATTGGCGTTGAGACAGGTTGGGGCCGAGTAATGGGCAAAACAAAAATAATCGATGCATTATCAACGCTAGCATTCCACTATCCTAGAAGATCACAATATTTTGCTAAAGAATTGGAAGATTTTTTAATTATGTGTCGTGATGAAGGAGTGGATCCTTTTGATTTAAATGGATCATTTGCAGGTGCTATGGGATATGGTCAGTTTATGCCATCAGCATTTAGAAATCATGCGGTTGACTTTAATCATGATGGTCATATTGATTTATGGGATCCTGTTGATGCGATTGGTAGTGTGGCTAATTATTTCAAATCACATGGTTGGCAACGTAATAGAAAAGTTGCTGTAGTTGCTGATGGGCAAGCGCTTTCTCTTGATACAGGTTTTAGTACCAAATATTCAATTGAGCATTTGGCTAAATCAGGACTAAAACCGAAAAGCTCCTTAGAAGGCCATAAAGAAGTCAGTTTGTTACGTTTAGATATGGGTGATAGTTATCAATTTTGGTATGGTTTACCTAATTTTTATGTCATTACTCGTTATAATCATAGTACACATTATGCGATGGCGGTATGGCAATTAGGATTAGCGGTTAAACAAGCCAGATAGAATAATGTTAAATCATAAAACTGTAGGTCGCAATTTGCGACCTTTTTTATTAATTCTAGTGAACTCCACTCAAAAATTGAGGAGAGGGGTTTTTATAACCTGAAAATTAGTTAAATCAAAGTAAATAACTATTCTAGATGCTTGCAAAAATACTACCGATTCCCACAATATTTTATTGCTAAAAAAATAATGTTCTGAGGTTTATGTTTTTACGTTTGCTGATAATCAATAGCATTTAGGATGGAAAATATCAAAGAATGCTTTATTAGAACTTAATAAAAAAATAATTAATCATATAATGATTATTTTTGTTTAGCTGTATTAATAATAATTCTACGAAAATAAAATAATCTAGCTAAAACTTAAACTCTTTTAATAATCAAACTTAGAACGATAAAATGGTTTAAGATTATCTTAATAGCTTAGAATTAATATCGATTTATTTTGCAGCGAAACAATTGTTTTTTACAAAACTTAACAATTTTTAGGAAAAAAAATTGTTGCATAGTTTTTCCTAGTAATTATACTTTTCTCGTTTACTCACAAAAAGTGATTAGATAGATTATCATTTAGCTGTTTGAGCAAGGAAAGTTCAAATTAAACATTAAGTTACTTGACAGGATTGTCGCAATGCATTATAATTTTAACACCAAACACCAAACACCAAACCTGTAAAACCAACCTTATTTTTAAGTTTATTTTTATCAAGTCCACTCTATTTAGTTCCAGTACTATTTTTTTTATCACTTCCATTTAGTAGCCATGCTTTGACGACGAGTACAACGAATTTTATTCATGGTAATGCACCTTTTTTAACCTTTGATGATGGTCAAAGTCGCGTTACTGATATGAGTAATTTACTTGGTATCAGTTTATCTGATGGTAGAACTTATTCGCCAAATAATAATTCAGCAACCAACCCAATTGTATTGCCCGAAATGAATGAGACATTAATTAATGTTAATATGTTAGTACCAACCAATGTGGACTCAATCGCATTAAATACGCTTATTGGAGCGCCCTATAATTATTGGTGGGATGATGATGGCGATGGTCAAGGTAGTAATGGTATTGCAGTTACAGGTAATTTAACCCTTACCATTACTGATAAAAATAATAAAAAAGTACTGCGTAATACCGCATTAGATATCTGTAATGCACCTTATAAGGTCGTATTAAGTAGTGATGGTGGTACATTATCTACCCAGTATGGTGTACCTAATAGTACTAATTTTAATGCTAGTCGTGCGACTTATTACATTAATCCTAAGGCGCTGCCAAAATTATGCTTTGTTCGTCCTGAATTAAAATTTGGATCAGATAAGGAGATTAAGGGTACAGACTTTGGTGGTCCAGCTTCAATGTGGGATCCGAATAAAGGTTTTATTCCGCAGTCTACGGATCCTTCATTTTACGGTTTAAATTTCCCTACAACTGGAGCTAACAATTTGTATTTTTATTTAGAATTAGCAGGTAAAAACTCTTTATCATGGGCGAGTCCTATTTCTCGAGGTGGTATTACTGCTACCATAACACCTAATTCATCTGGTACTCGTGTTCGTGTTAAATTGACAGGTCCTTTTGCGAATGAGTCTCAATGGGGGTTAGATTCACCAGCTCGTATTACTAAACCAACATTACCACAGACATTTGAATTAGCTGGTAAAGATAGTAAAGGTAATGTAGTGGTTAAGTATGGCTTTCAAATAAAAAAATGGTTCGTTAATCGTGGAACTGTTTATCAAAACTATTCAAATACATTGTCATGGTGTAATAGTATCGGTTATCGTATCGTAAAGGTTCAGGATTTAACTAACGCATCTTGTAATGGCAAAGGTTCTGGTTCTCATTGTCAAGGTGCTGTGGGTGTTAAACCATCATCACTTAACAATAATTACCAACGTAGAATTGGAGGGGGATTGTTTTCGGAGTGGGGCTACATGAATAACTACACGGGAGCTAACTTTGACTCAGACTATCATGATAGTAATGCTCAAGGTAAGCAGAATAGTTCTAATTCAAGCATTGGCCATGCCTATTGGACAAGTGATCCTATCGGTAATGATAATTTTGTCGTATCCTCTAGTAGTGGTTATATCAATCGTTTTAGTTTGGATTATGGTCACGATGGAGTGTGTACCTATCCTTAATGATATGGAGCCTCAGAGTCCGAGCAACCAATAAATAATGGCTGCTTAAAATTCAATAGAACTGGCATATTTCTATTTTGATTTAGGCGAGATTAAATTTTGAGGAACGGTGTTTTTAGATACAAAGATCTTTAAAATCTAAAATCACCACAATATCATGTACCAATAGTAATTTCATTAATATACTAATTGAGTATATTTACAAAAGTTAACATTTTTTAGAAAAAAATTGTTGCATAGTTTTTCCCAGTAATTATACTCTTTCCGTTCACTACAAAAAGTGATTAGATAGATTATTATTTAGCTGTTTGAGCAAGGAAAGTTCAAATTAAACATTAATTTAATTGACAGGATTGTCGCAATGGATTATAATTTTAACACCAAACACCAAACACCAAACCTGTAAAACTAACCTTATTTTCAAGTTTATTTTTATCAAGTCCACTCTATTTAGTTTCAGTACTATTTTTTTTATCACTTCCATTTAGTTGCCACGCTTTGACGACGAGTACAACGAATTTTATTCATGGTAATGCACCTTATTTAACTTTCGATGATGGCCAAACTCACGTTACTGATATGAGTAATTTACTTGGTATCAGCTTATCTGACGGTAGAACTTATTCGCCAAATAATAATTCAGCGACCAATCCGATTGTATTGCCGGATATAAATGAGACATTAATTAATGTTAATATGTTAGTACCAACCAATGCGGACTCAATCGCATTAAATACACTTATTGGAGCGCCCTATAATTATTGGGGGGATGATGATGGCGATGGTCAAGGTGGTAATGGTATTGCAGTAACAGGTAATTTAACCCTCACCATTACTGATAAAAATAATCAAAAAGTACCGCGTAATACCGTTTTAGATATTTGTAATGCACCTTATAAAGTCGTATTGAGTAGTGATGATGGTACATTATCTACCCAATATGGTGTGCCTAATAGTACTAATTTTAATGCTAGTCGTGCGACTTATTACATTAATCCTAAAGATCGTCCAAAGACCTGTTTTGCTAGGCCAATATTAACATATGGTTCAAATACTGAGATTAGTGACATAGACTTTCGCGGTCCGGCTTCAATGTGGGATCCAAGTAGAGGTTTTATTGTGCAGTCTAGGGATCCATCATCTTATGGTTTGAATTTCCCAACAACTGGTGCTAATAATCTATATTTTGATTTAGATATTGGTGGTGTAGGGCCATTGAGATGGGATCCGGTTACTCACGATGGAATAACCGCGACCATGACGCCGAACTCCTCCGGTACCACTGTTCGTGTTACACTCACTGGTCCTGTTGCTAACGAAGCCCAATGGCAATCAGATTCTCCTGGTATTATATATAGACCTTCATTACCTCAGACATTCGAGTTGGTTGGTAGAGATAGTTTAGGTAATGCAATTATTAAATATGGTTTTCAATTAAAGCAATGGTTTATCAATCGAGGCGTTAACAAATACATTTATGAAAGTACTTCTTCATGGTGTAGTAATATAGGTTATCGTATTCCTACAGTAAAAGATTTAACTAATTCAGTTTGTGAGGGTATATGGAGTCACTCTCGTTGTAAGGATATGGAAGGTGGGATGCCTCCTTCCTCCGGTAATCATTACCAACGCACAATAGGGGCAGGATTTTTTTCTGAATGGGGATTCATGTATTATTACACGGACGCTAATTTTGGTCATAGTGATTACTATTGGACGAGTGAACTTGGGGGTAACGAACGGTTAGATGTTAGCTCTGATGGTGGGCATGTGTTTTGGGCTGGTTATTCATCTTACAGTGTTTATGGTATTTGCTTATTACCTTAGTTATCAATTCTAGGTTTGATAAGTAATATAGTAAAAATAGAATCAAATAGAATTATTCGAGTTTAAGATAAATAAAATTATCATATGGATAGATGATCGTACCGGTAATGATAATTTTGTCGTTCTCGCTAGTAGTGGTTATATTAATCGTTTTAGTTTAGATTATAGTCACGATGGAGTGTGCACCTATCCTTAATGGTATGGAGCCTCAGAGTCCGAGCAACCAATAAATAATGGCTGCTTAAAATTCAATAGAACTGGCATATTTCTATTTCGATTTAGGGTGATTAAATTTTGAGGAACGGTGTTTTTAGATACTAGGATCTTTAAAATCTAAAATTACATGAAATATCATGTACCAATAGTAATTTCATTGAAACACTAATTAAGTATATTTACAAAAGTTAACATTTTTTAGAAAAAAATTGTTGCATAGTTTTTCCTAGTAATTATACTTTTCTCGTTTACTCACAAAAAGTGATTAGATAGATTATTATTTCGCTATTTGAGCAAGGAAAGTTCAAATTAAACATTAAGTTACTTGACAGGGTTGTCGCGATGCATTATAATTTTAACACCAAACACCAAACACCAAACCTGTAAAACCAACCTTATTTTTAAGTTTATTTTTATCAAGTCCACTCTATTTAGTTCCAGTACTATTTTTTTTATCACTTCCATTTAGTAGCCATGCTTTGACGACGAGTACAACGAATTTTATTCATGGTAATGCACCTTATTTAACTTTCGATGATGGTCAAACTCGCGTTACTGATATGAGTAATTTACTTGGTATCAGCTTATCTGATGGTAGGACTTATTCGCCAAATAATAATTCAGCAACCAACCCAATTGTATTGCCCGAAATGAATGAGACATTAATTAATGTCAATATGTTAGTACCAACCAATGTGGACTCAATCGCATTAAATACGCTTATTGGAGCGCCCTATAATTATTGGTGGGATGATGATGGCGATGGTCAAGGCAGTAATGGTATTGCAGTGACTGGTAATTTAACGCTCACTATTACTGATAAAAATAATAAAAAAGTACTGCGTAATACCGCATTAGATATTTGTAATGCACCTTATAAAGTGGTATTGAGTAGTGATGGTGGTACATTATCTACCCAGTATGGTGTACCTAATAGTAGTGATTTTAGTGGTGGTAGTGCGACTTATTATATTAATCCTAAAGATCGTCCAAAGGTCTGTTTTGCGAAACCTACATTGAGATATGGTTCAGATACTGAGATTAGTGGTATAGACTTTCGTGGTCCGGCTTCAATGTGGGATCCGAATAAAGGTTTTATTGTGCAGTCTAGGGATCCATTATCTTATGGTTTGAATTTCCCAACGACTGGTGCTAATAATCTATATTTTGATTTAGATATTGGTGGTGTAGGGCCATTGAGATGGGATCCGGTTACTCACGATGGAATAACCGCTACCATGACGCCGAACTCCTTCGGTACCACTGTTCGTGTTACACTCACTGGTCCTGTTGCTAACGAAGCCCAATGGCAATCAGATTCTCCTGGTATTATATATAGACCTTCATTACCTCAGACATTCGAGTTGGTTGGTAGAGATAGTTTAGGTAATGCAATTATTAAATATGGTTTTCAATTAAAGCAATGGTTTATCAATCGAGGTAATAAAAGTTCTAATTATAGTTTAGCATTATCATGGTGTAACAGTATTGGTTACAGTGTACCTCAAGTTAAGGATTTAACTAATGCGGTTTGTTCAGGGCCATGGAGTGGTGATAACTGTCAGGGTGCTATCGGAGCCATACCTTCATCTACTGGTAATTACTACCAGCGTCGAATAAATGCTGGATTTTTTACTGAATGGGGATACCTAACCAACTACATTGGTGCGGGTACAGGTCACTATTATTTGTATTGGACTAGAGATCAATCAGGAAGTGAGCAGTTTATTGTTTACCCGTATGGAGGGGATGTTTATATGTACAATCCAGCTATTGACTTTTACGAACCCTACAGTTTTTATGCTCTGTGTACTTCATCTTAGTTGTTGTTTATTGAATCGAGATTGAATAACTAAAATAGAGTCACGTAAAATTATTCTTGTTTAGGATAAATAGAGAAGTCATATTAACCGCTCTAAATAAGAGCGGTTAATATTTTTGAGAACAGGGATTTTAAGTATAAATTAAGAAACGATTAGTTTGACTGAAATTAATAATAAGAAGATACCAAAATATCTAATTAGTTTATTTATTGATAATTTTTGAGCAATTTGAACTCCGACTTTTGCCATGGGTATGCTAGCTAACATAATTGATAATACTGCGGGTAAATAGACGAAACCCAAACTGTATTCTGGCAGTTCTTTGATATTCCATCCAGCAATGATATAACCAATAGTACCACCTAAGGCTACAGGTAAGGTAAATGCCGCAGAAGTACCGATCGCTTTTCGCATATCCACGCCGCATTTCTTTAAAAAAGGTACCACTAACACACCACCACCTACACCAACTAATGCGGCGAATACACCAATTAATCCGCCGATGAAGATATAGATTGTGTTAGGTAATAATGTCGCTTGGCTATTTTGTTTTTTCGCAACTTTTCCAGTTTTTAGAATAAATTTACTGCCAGTATAAATGAGGAAAACAATAAAAATCCATTTGAGCCAAATACCGGGAATATAAGGTGTCATGTAGGATCCGCCAATAGTGCCAATAATGCAACCTAATACCATCTTTTTTAAGATCGACCAGACAATATTATTATTTTTATTCTGAACCCAACTTGATGATAAGCTAGTACCAATGATCGTTGCTAAAGATGAGGCCACTGCGATATGGTTTATCCATTGCCCACCATGACCAAAATAATCGAGTAGCATAAGTAATGCTGGCACAATTAATGCTCCACCACCAATACCGAACATACCCGCAAGTAACCCAGCCAATGCGCCTATACAAAGCAAGATAATAAATTCAACAATCATACTCTATCCTTAAGTTGTGCTTTCATAAAACTAATTATTTGATTATTTAATAGTTATAATAAGTTTTTTGGCAAGTCTATTTAAAATAGTATTGGTTATGTACTATGGCAATATTGTACTGAGGCTAGCTAAAAATACTAGTAGCTAGTTAATTATTGATGACTTATATCAGAAAAAATAATTCAAAAGATGACATATCGTTTAAAAAGACTTATGTTATTTAGCAATTAATATGAATAAATATGTTTAGTTAATTTTTGATGAAAGGGGAAAATAATGAAAGATCGTTTGAAATGGATTGATGAGTTTGGTTTTTTAGCTGAAACCGCAAGTGGGCACTCCTTAGTAATGGATGGCGGTATTGAACATGGTGGTCGAAACCGTGGTGCGAGACCTATGGAGCTTTTGTTACATGGTGCTGCAGGTTGTATGGCTTACGACATTATTGCTATTTTGAAAAATAATAAAAAGGATGTTCGAGATCTTTGGATCGACATTGATAAAACTCAAGCCACCTCTTCGCCAAAAGTGTATACCTCAATTAATTTTCATATTGTAATTACTGGTAATAATATCGATAACGAGGCTGTTGAAAAGGCGATTAAACTTGCATCTGAAAAATATTGTAGTGCTTCAATTATGTTAGGTAAGACAGCCAAAATGTCCTACACTTATGAAATAAGGGATCATGTTTAATAACTTTTTTATAACTGATAGTTATAAATAAATAACCAGCTGATATTAGTCTGAATTGCATTAATCCTTTAAGATTTCATCCTTTATCAGGAAGAAAACAACGAGAGTGATTATGCAACAATTAAGTAAAAATATGCGGTTTCGAGATTTAGTTATTTTGGGATTGCTTTTTATTGGCCCCGCAGCTCCAGTAGGGCTATTTGGAGTTTTAGATGTTATAAGCGATGGTGCCATTGCACTAGTTTATATTGTTGCGACTTTTGTGATGGCGTTTACGGCATTTTCTTATGCAAGAATGTCAAATGCTTTGCCCCATGCAGGCGCTGTATATGCTTATTGTTCTATTGGTATTCATCCTAATGCTGGATTTCTTGTAGGTTGGTTACTTCTACTAGACTATCTGTTTATTCCTGCTGTTGCCTATTTGTTTAGTGGTATTTCATTAAATGCCTTAATTCCAGAAGTTCCTGTTTGGATATGGACCTGTTTTGCAGTAGTTATCACTACCATGCTTAATTTAATTGGTGTTAAAAAATCGGCTAGAATCACATTAGTTATCTTAGTCGTTGAGATTGCAGTCCTGTTTGCTGTGCTTTTAGTTGGTATTTGGATTATTACCACGCATGGAACTAAACAAGATTGGCTTACTCCGTTTATTGGTGGTGAGTTATTTAATTGGAGTAGCCTTTTTAATGCGGTCTCTATTGCTGTGCTTTCTTATTTAGGGTTCGATGCTATAGCAACTTTTTCAGAAGAACACAGTGGTAAGCGAAACTTAGTAAGTAAAGCTATTATTAGCTGTTTAATTCTTGCTGGTTGTTTATTTGTAATACAAATTTATATTGGAGCTTTACTTAATCCTTATGATAGCGAATATTTACGTAACCATCCTGAGCTACAAGGCAAAGCTTATTATAATATAGTTAATAATGAAATTAATTTATGGTTAGGATGGTCTCTTAGTTTAATGAAAGCTGTCGGGGCATCGTTTGCCGCTATGGTCGGTCAAGCTGCGGCAAGTCGTCTATTATTTAGTATGGGGCGAGATAAAAGATTACCTGCTTTTTTTGCTAAGATTGGTAAGAAAAGTGGTGTGCCTTCGAGAGCAATTTTATTTTCTGCATTGTTTAATCTATTGTTGGTATTTATTGCTGCCAATCATGCTAAGGGATTACCAATGTTAGTTTCATTTGTCGATGTTGGTGCTTTATGTGCATTTATAATGTTACATGTATCAGTAATAGGTTATTTTAAATTTAAAAAACGTTCGAATGGTTGGCGAGCTAATTTATTTGATATTTTAATCCCTATTATTGGCATTGTCGTATTGTTACCTGTGTTGTTACATATTGATAATTATGCAAAAATTATTGGTGGTATTTGGTTAATTATAGGAGTGATTATTCTTATTTTAAGTAAAAATCAAGGCCAAATCGGTTGGTTAGAAGCAAATAAATAATCAAGATTTTGTTTAATCATTTTAGATGCAAAATTTTTTATAAAATCTGAAAAAATTGTCTGTTATATCTATTTAGCACGGCAATTTACTTTTTGCTATTTTTTGGGGTTAATGGTAATTTTTTATTGATGAGCAAGAGTATTGATGACAGCTAAATGATAATTATGGATATTCATCTTCTATTTAATGCTTTATTGTTGCTGTGTTAATGTTTAATCAAGCTGTTAGTTGTCTGAATTTATAACGGATAAAATGTTTTAAAAGCATTTTTAAGCCAAAAAATTTGAGGAAAGGGTTTTTTTAACCTCTTCCTCAAGTAATCATAAGTTTTACTGTAACGAATAACAGGAAGATAGCAAAATAGTTAATCAGTTTCTTTATTGATAGTTACCTTGCAATTTATCTAACAATGTTTGCTATAAGCTTAATAGAAAATACTACCGTTTTTACCAATCTACAAATAAGCTGATAATTGTATTTGTGCTAAATAAGATAATAAACTCAAAGATAATAAAACTTTCTTGTGTACTTTTTTAATTAATCATATTTTGATTAGTTAACTTATAGATTTTTAATAATTAATAATTGTATCACTGTTTTTTTATAAAGGATGCATAATCATTGTTGTTTTAATAGTTATACTCATAACCTTTTTGTATAATGCTTCTTATTTACGATGTTAAGTTCAATGCTGACAGAAATATTACGTGGCTCGATGATTTCGGCAAGTTTGATTATAGCTATTGGTGCACAAAATTTGTTTGTACTTAAACAGGGGTTATTAAAAAATCATATCTTTTTTGTCGCTGGTATTTGTTTTATCTGTGATTTTACTTTGATGGCTATCGGTATTTGGGGAGTCGGAGCATTTATTAGTCGTAATCCTATCATAACCGACGTGCTTGCCATTTTAGGCGCTTTATTTTTGATTTGGTATGGATTTAATGCCTGCAAGAGTGCAATACAAGGTAACAGCACTATGCAAATTGATTCTACTCAGCAACAAAAGAATGCATTAACTAAGGTTATATTGTCTACTTTGGCTGTTACTTTACTTAATCCCCATGTTTATTTAGATACAATTGTAATTGTTGGTGGTATAGCTGGCACTTTATCAACTGAGCAAAAATGGGCATTTTTAATTGGTGCTGTTTGTGTTTCTTTTATTTGGTTTTTTGGTATTGGTTACGGTGCTAGGTTACTTATACCATTATTTAAACAAAAAAGAATGTGGGTTATATTGGACTCAATTGTAGGCGTCGTAATGTTCTATATTGCTTACCGACTTATTTTTTATGTTATTTATGGCAGTTGAATGTTGTTAATTTCCCCACAACATTCAACTTGAAAATTAATTAGCATTAGCTTGAGTACAACTATCTTCATAACCATTTTGGCAAGCTAGATAATAATAATGTTTGGCTCGTTCTGGATCTTTATCAACTCCCAGCCCTTGTTCATAGATAATTGCTAACATGTATTGGGAGCCTGCTTCGTTTTGAGCGGCTGCAAACTCAAATGATTTTCTGGCTTTGGTATAGTCTTGCTTAAAATAAGTACCTTCATAGAAAAATAAGCCTAAATTGTATTGTGCTAATGGTGATCCTTGTTTGGCAGCTTCGATATCCAATTTTACACCTTTAGCCAAATCTTTGGTTAGTCCAGCATAACCATTGTAGTACATTATAGCCAAATTATGCTTTGCATGACGATCACCACCTTTTGCAGCTATTTCATAATATTTTCTTGCTTTAAATTCATCTTTTTCAACACCACGACCATTTGCATAAAGAACGCCTAAATTATAAGTTGCTTGCATATTTCCTTGTTGTGCGGCTTTTTCATACCATTCTCTAGCTTTGACAAAGTCTTGATAAAAACCACTATCATCTATATTTTTTTCAATTCCTTTGTATGTCTTTTGGGGTTCGGCTTCTTCATATAGAACACCAAAGTAAAATTGACCGATGGGATCTCCACTTAATGCTGATTCTTCAATCAGTTCTTTACCTTTTTGTTTATTTTTATCAATTCCATAACCAAAAAAGTACATTGAACCCAAAACTGCTTGTGCACTCATATGATGTTGTTCTGTTGCTTTTTCAAACCATTCCTTTGCCTTGGTAAAATCTTGTTTAACTCCTTCACCCTTTAGATACATGCGGCCTAAATAGAATTGAGCTTCAGCATCATTTTGCTGCGTTGCTTTTTTATATTGCTCATCAAAAAAAGCCTCAATATTTTCAACTGCAAAGCTGGTATTTATTGCAAATAAAAATAAGCTAATCATTACTATTAATCTGGTCACTGTTTCACCTTATTTGTCCCTAAAATTTAATATTTATTGTTACTAAATACATTTATATATGGATCTTTAATAAACTAATTGGCATTAAAAATTATTACCATTACATGTATAACTAGAATATGCTGAAATTATCTAATAATAACTTGATATTTATCACAATTATAATATTTTTTGTTTATAACAAAAGTAAGTTTTTAATATTATGCTAATTTATAAATTTGGATTGTTACTGTTTAGTTGACATAACTATTCGGGCAAAACCTAAACATCTTACTCAATGAGGTGTTTAGGTTTTTTTGCTTTAAGAAAGCCAAATATATTAACAACTAGGGAATATCAGTTTTAGCGGGTATGCAAAATTAATTGGATACTGAGTAAATAGACAAGGGGTTCTTATGACAAATAAACTAGTGAAATTAGCATTATTGGTTAGTGCGGCTTTGGCTGTTGGTCAAGCAGTTGCTATTGAGCAGGTTGAGATTAAAAGTCATCAATTAAAGAAAATTGTAATTGATAATCTCGAATTTAAAGACTTTGATAAAGATGGCAAATTGTCTCCTTTTGAAGATTGGCGTTTGTCGCCTGAAGTTCGTGCTAAAGATCTACTTAGCAAATTGTCGTTAGAAGAAAAAGCAGGGCTGATGATGCATGGTAATGCCAAAAGTTTAGGCGATGAGCTTGGTCATGGAGATAAGTATAATTTAGAAGAAATTAAACAGTTAGTGCTTGATGATAAGGTAAATAGTTTAATTACTCGTTTAGAAGTGAATCCAAAAGATTTTGCTGAGCAAAATAATCAATTACAACAAATTGCAGAGTCCTCTCGTCTGGCTATTCCTCTGACCATTAGTGTTGATCCGCGAAACACTTTCTATTATGGCAATAAAGTAACGAGTAACGCTGGATTTAGCCAATGGCCAGGAACATTAGGTATGGCTGCGATTGGTAACGAGTCTATTATAAATGAGTACGGAAACATTATTCGACAAGAGTATCGTTCACTAGGGGTAACTCAGGCTTTATCTCCCATGGCAGATTTGGGAACCGAACCACGTTGGTCTCGTTTTGAAGGTACATTTGGCGAAGATCCAATGCTAAGTAAAAGTATGGTGCGAGGTTATATTTCAGGTATGCAAAATGGCAAACTTGGCTTAAATTCACAAAGTGTGGCTGCCGTCGTTAAACATTGGGTTGGTTATGGTGCTGCAGAAGAGGGGTTAGATAGTCATAACTCTTATGGTAAATATGCACTCTATACTCATAAAAACAGTTTAGAACAACATATCATACCATTCACTGGCGCATTTGAGGTCAATGTAGCTGCAATTATGCCGACTTATTCTATTTTAAAAAATGCCCAATTAAATGATCATAAAATTGAACCTGTCGGCGGAGGTTTTAATCGCTATTTATTGAAAGATCTATTAAGAGATACTTATCAATTTAAAGGGGTGATTATTAGTGATTGGAATATTACAAAAGATTGTAATGAAGTTTGTATCAACGGTAACCCACCTGATATAGCGCCTAAAGCGGAAGGAATGCCATGGGGAGTAGAAGATCTCACTGTTGAGCAACGTTTTATTAAAGCTATTCAAGCCGGTATTCAACAATTTGGTGGAGTGAGTGATAGCTCTGTTATTGTGTCAGCTGTAAAAAACAATAAACTGGATGAAAAAACTATTGATAGTGCAGTTTTAGCAATCTTGACGCAAAAATTTGCTTTAGGACAATTTGAAAATCCTTATGTTGATCCTACTGAAGCAAGCCGTTTTGTTGGTAATCAAGATTTCCAAAAAGTTGCTGATAAAGCGCAATTTGATTCATTGGTTTTATTAGAAAATAAAGATAAGATTCTGCCATTGAAATCCAGTAGTAAAGTCTATTTATATGGTTTTACTGAGGATGCTAAAAACTCCTTAAAAGGTAAAATTACTATTGTTGATAAATTGGATCAAGCTGATGTGGTTGTTGCTAGAGTTAATGCGCCTTATGAACAAAAACATAAAAATTACTTCTTTGGTGCAAGATATCATGAAGGTTCATTAGAATATACTGCTGATGATAAAGATATAAAATTTATTAATGAAGCAAGTAATAAACATCCCGTTGTTGTCACTGTTTATTTAGATAGACCGGCAGTTTTAACTCCAGTAAAACAAATAGCAAATGCAGTGGTTGCAAATTTTGGTGTAAATGATGATGTGTTATTTAAACGTTTATTAGATAGTAAACCATTCAGCGCTAAATTACCATTTGCATTACCAGACTCAATGGATAGTGTTATAAAACAATCTTCTGATTTAGCAAACGATATGCAGGCATTATATCCATTAGGTTATGGTTTAACGCTTTAAGTCGTCTATTTTGTGCTATTGAATTATGTTAAGGCAATAGCACAATTATTATTTTCAGTGGAGTTTTTAACTATAAATAAGCAATAAATTAAAAAATATGATAATTTTTTCAACATTAACTACATCCACAATCAACACTGCTAGTTTTTTGTTTTTTTGCTTGATTATTTTTCTTGATAATTGCTTGAACTTTTTTGGAAACTACTGATAAATGGTCTTTAGAGTCTAAATAGTTTTGTTCTGCGGCTTTAGCAAACCATTGTTTCGCTTTAAAATAATTCTGTTTAACACCGGTGCCTTTATAATACATAGTTGCTAAAGTATATTGTGCTACAGGATCTCCTTTTTGTGCTGCTTTAGTATCCCATTCAATACCCTTTAGATAATTTTGCTTAGTACCTTGTCCGTTATAATACAACATAGCTAAACTATGTTGAGCGCCAATATGCCCTTGTTTAGCTGCTTTTTCAAACCATTCTTTTGCTTTGCTATAATCTGGTTCAGTTTTTTGTTCGGGTTCATCAATTGCCCCTTGTTCAATACCTTTAAATATCCGTTTTTTAACTGTATAACCATTAAAATACATTATTCCAACATGATATTGAGCCTCAGGATCATTTTGTTCTGTAGCTTTTTGATATTCACTTTCAAAATTTAATTCAGGTTGTTCATCAGCAAAAGCCGAACCATAAGTGAACAAACCTAATGATAGGATTAGAATTAATTTTTTCATTATATACCCAGTAATTTTATTACTGTAAAAAGACTGTAGCGAATTTATTCGTTATAGATAAATCTATTGTCGTTATGTAATTTAGCTATTTTATAAGCAAGTTTACAAAAGTATCAATAGTTTTCTTTTGGTTAGTAAAATGTTGGGTCGTGAGCTAGATTATTCGGCACATCGTGTGCCTCACCCTTTCAGGGCCAACACTTTGTGTTGTTCAAATTCGTTCCAGACGAATTTGTCGAACGCTAGCGTTCTCATCGCTAAGTAATTTATCTCTGTAATGGAATAGGTGAAAGAGAAAAAAAGTGGTGGGTCGTGAACTAGATTATTCGGCACATCGTGTGCCTCACCCTTTCAGGGCCAACACAAGTGTTGTTCAAATTCGTTCCAGACGAATTAGTCGAACGCTAGCCGTTCTTATCGCTAAATAATTTATTCGTAATGGAGTAAGTGAAAAAGAAAAAAAATGGTGGGTCGTGAGCGATTCGAACGCTCGACAAACGGATTAAAAGTCCGCTGCTCTACCGACTGAGCTAACAACCCATTAAGATAGTAAAAGTGGTGGGTGATACCGGGTTCGAACCAGTGACCCCCTCCTTGTAAGGGAGGTGCTCTCCCAACTGAGCTAATCACCCCAAGTGTTTTATTTCTAAAACATCACGGTAAGAATTGGTGGGTGATACCGGGTTCGAACCAGTGACCCCCTCCTTGTAAGGGAGGTGCTCTCCCAACTGAGCTAATCACCCTTACCGTGTGGATGTGCATTATAAGGCACGTCTTATTTCAGTCAACCTTTTTTTTTAAATTTTCTTAAAATTGACCCTGTTCGGTTTAATTTTAGACATTTTTTGGATGATACTTCGCAAATATGCATATTGTTGGCTTATATCCAGCTAATTATGATTATGATTTTTGATATCACCAATCAACATTATTTAAGATACATATGATGGTTTTTAATAAAAAATGTGCTGTTATTACAATCGAACCAGAAATATTACGCTATCAAGTGGTAACTGTTAAAGCCCTTAACGGACATTCTAATAATGAAAATTTAGCTGATATTCCTTATCAAAACTCGACTGATATTGAGCAACTGATACAAATTTTAAAAAAACAGCAGCCAAAATTAACCGCAATAGCACTGAATTTAAGCCAAAGTTACGTTCAGTTTCAGAAAACGGCTTATCCTGAGGTGAAATTAAATTCAGCAGAATTAACTTTATATATAAAAGCAATAATCAATAAACTATTTCAATTACCGGCAAACAATATGTTTTTCGATTTTGTGTCATTAGCAGGCCCTCAAAAAACTATTATGATTGCTATTTGTGATAGTGATGCAGCCAATTATTGGATAGATTTATCCAAAAAGCATGGTTTAACTTTGCTTTCTATTAATAGTAAGTTGGAAAATATAAGATTTAATTTTTTACCGTGGCGCCAGCAAAAAGCAAGGCAGCATCAGTTTCAATTACTACTTTTCATGGTTAGCTTCATTGGTTTACTGAGTTGTTTCTTCTTTTATCTTTTACTTGATGGCCAAACTACATTTACTCAATATTCGAAACAGCTATCAACACAACAAGTGCTAGAACAGCAATTGTCTGCTCAATTAGCAAGTTTTATTCCTAGTCCTTCACCTAGTCAAAAACAGATTCAACAATCGCTACAAATGTTTGCAGAAATGCTGCCAGAGACAATTTGGTTAAGATTGTATGAATATGAAGCACAGCATATAAAAATTATCGGTCAAAGTATTAATTATGTCGATATTATTAATTTTAATCAGCAACTTTTATTCAGTCATGAGGTAAATAGTAGCTTGGTAAAAAATATCGAAAATAGTGGAGATAGTTTGTTGTTTCAACTGGATATTGAATTAAATGAATAATGATTTTTTTTATAGACCTATTTGGCAACAATACTTAATCAGCTTTTTGCTACCTTCAATTGTGTTTTTCATTTGTTATCAGTTTTTTATTCAAGAACTAAAACAACAAACAGAGATGCAAATTACGATATATGAAGAAAAGAAAACGGCAATTAAATTACTTCAATCAAAAATTGAACGTTATCAATCTGCTAAAAAAAGTTCGTTAACTTTACTAACAGAACTTGAGTTTGCTAAAGCAATCAAACGTAATCAATTGCACTTAACTTCCTTTAAATATGAGAAAAATGAATTGTCAAGTTATTGGCATATTGAGCTACGAGGGCAGTTTATTAATTTTATGCAATTTATTAGTGAGTTAAATGACAATTTTTATTATTTAAATTTTCAGAATTTTACTATTGATAAGCAAGATACTTATTTGCAAATTAAATTTAACATATTGATTAAAAGGGATATTAAATGAATTATTATCTTATTATCAGTTATTTTTTATTAATGATTTATTGTTTTAATGTTAATGCAGATATTCATTTAACAAGGGATCCTTTTTTACAAACTATTAATTTTAGTTGTCAGGAGCAGACAGATCTCCTTAATAAACAGATCCAAGTTTGGCAATATAAAGGTTATATCCAACGCATAGAGAACCATTACCAACAATTATGGCTTTTTTCTGAAAATAATTGGTTAGCAATTACTGATAATACCGTACCGCATATTTTGTTTCCATGGACTGTAAGTGCTGTATTAGACGATAAACTTTTATGGCAAGCAAGTTTACCTAACTATTGTAATCATACTGTGTTATGGACAATGCCTTTGACAAAATAAGTGACTATTATAGTTTAAGGATATAATTAATGTTTAAAATTAGCCAAATATTAAAAAGTTTAGCAAAAAAATATTTAAATATTGTTATTTTAGTTATGCTTTTTTCTATGTCATGTTGGGCAAATCCTAAAACTTTATCAAGCGCTGAATCGGACGATCTAATTTCTATAAATTTTTATCAAACAGACATTGCTATAATTTTGCAAGCACTTGCTGACAATAAACAGATGAACTTAGTTATGGTCGATGATTTGTCAACCAAACAAACCATTAAACTGCAAAATGTTAAATGGCAAAAAGCATTAACAGTTGTTTTAAATTCTGCAAATTTACGCGCTGAAATTGACGATAATATCTTATTTATATCAAAAGCTGTTGATCCAGAGGTGTTGCTTCAAAAAAAATTACTAGAACAAAAAGAGTTGCAATTAAATAAGCCATTAAATTTGCTGACTATTCCAGTTAATCATGCCGACCTTAATAATCTAGTTGAAACTATTCAATCACAAGGATTATTATCTGAACGAGGAAAAGCGATTATCGATAAAAGAACTAACTCAATCATTATTACCGATATGTCTACACAATTTTCCAATATCAAAAAATTAGCTAAAAGTTTGGATCAGCCAATTCCTCAAGTGCATATTTCGGCTCATATTGTCACAATGAATAAGCAAAGTATGGATGAGTTAGGTATAAAGTGGGGATATACTGGGCACTCATCACAAGTATTAAGTAAGTTTGATGTTGACTTTGGTGTCACCAATGCAGCATCTTCTGTCGGTTTCAATTTAGCAAAACTTTCCGGTAGTTTGTTAAATCTTGAACTTTCGGCATTAGAATCAGAAAACCAGTTAGAAATTATAGCAAGTCCGAATTTGTTAACGGCAAATCAAAATATGGCTTCAATAAAGCAAGGTACAGAAATTCCTTATGAAGTTTCAAATGGTGGTAATGGAGCTACATCTATTGAATTTAAACAAGCTGTATTAGGTTTAGAGGTTACCCCAAAAATTATTGCTAACGATCAAATGATATTAGATTTATATATTACGCAAAATACGGCTGGTCGTTCAATAAAGCGACGTGATGGGGGCGAAGCGTTAGCTATTGAAACACAGGAAATTAGAACGCAAGTCAAAATTAAAAGTGGCGAAACTGTTGTATTAGGTGGAATTTTCCAACAAATTAATAATGTTAGTAAAAATAGTGTTCCAGGCATTAGCAATGTACCCATTATCGGTAATGCTTTTAAAAATAAAACAAAAAAACAACAAAAACGAGAATTAGTTATCTTTATTACTCCGCAATTAGTTGAGTAAATAGCCATGGAGTTGTATCATACTCAATCTTATTTTGTTACTTTGTTTTGAGCCTATTAACTCAATGCAAAATATAGTCACTAGAATTACAATTTATTATAAAAGTTGAGAATATCATGTTTCATTTTGTCGCTTCTGATTTAGATGGCACTTTGCTAAATACTGAGCATAGCTTATCGCCATTTACTAAAAAAATTCTTCAAGCTTTACGTCAAATGGGGATTCACTTTGCCTTTGCTACTGGTCGACATCATATCGATGTTGGTCAAATGCGTGAAAATATGGAAATCGACGCTTTTATGATAACCTCAAATGGTGCTAGAGTTCATGATAGTCGAGGTAATTTAGTTTTTAGTCGTAGCTTTGAGCCTAATATAGCCTGTGAGTTAGCACAAATTTGTCAAGATAGTTCATATATTTATACGCATGTTTATCGTGGTGATGATTGGTTAATTAATAAACCAGATGCATATTCGCTTAGTTTTTTTACTGACACGCAATTTAAATATCAATTTTTCGATCCGCGTAATTTTGTCGCTGATGATATTGCCAAAATTTATTTTACCACTTCTGATGTTGCACATAACCATTATTTGGTTGAACTAAAACACAAAATTGAACAACAATTCGGCAAAAAAGTTAGTATAGCTTTTTCTACAGCAAACTGTCTTGAAGTGATGGCGGAAAATGTAACTAAAGGTAGTGCATTAAAATTAGTGGTTGAAAGTTTAGGTTATCAGCTTAAAGATAGTATTGCCTTTGGTGATGGAATGAATGACTATGAAATGTTAAAAATAGCAGGGAAGGGTTGTATCATGAAAGATGCAAGTCCTGAACTTAAGTCATTACTTCCTGAACTTGAAGTCATTGGCTCTAATGCTGATGATGCTGTACCTCACTATTTAGCTAATCTTTTACTTTAATTTGAATAGTTATATTAACCATAAATATGATTGTTGATAAAGATCTTAATACTCTGGGCTTGCGTTGCCCAGAACCCATTATGCTGGTTCGTAAAGCGATTAGAGAATTAGCTGTTGGTCAAATCTTACATGTTATAGCTGATGATTTGGCTACAACTCGTGATATTCCTAGCTTTTGTCGGCATATGGATCATCAATTAGTTAATGCTCAGATTGAATCTATACCATTTGAATATTGGATTAAAAAATCACATTAATAAATTGATCTGAATAATTTTCAATTAAATTCATTTTTATTACGATAAATCAATTTGTTTTAAATGATAGTGTAGTGTGCGCCAATCATTAGGTGCAAGATTATCGATCATTAAAAATAATACTCTTCTTTTGCCATCACGACATGATTTTAAATTTAAAATTACCATATAACGTAAAAGCAGTGGTTTTCGCATTAAATGCCAACGTTGTTTATGCCAATAAATTTGGTGTATATATTCAAATAATGCCAATTCACCTTTAATAGTTCTGAAATAATTGACACTACGCCACCATTCAACGATTAAAACTAAAATTAAAATATAGATATAACAATTCAAGGATGTATCGGCTAACTGAATAAAACTGATGATAATTAAAATTAAATAAAAACAACTAGAACCTAATAATTGTAAAAAAGATGGAGTAAGATTTGTGCTCCACATATTAATATTCTTAAATTGATGTAAAGCACAATTATTTAATTGTTTTATCTGTTTTATTTAAAAATATAAAAATATTGTGAGATAATACGCAAAATTATTGAATAATTTACTAATAATACGGTTAACATCGTCAATTTATTAGCTATTTGGCTGTTGTTTTATAACGTATTGGTTGTAGTAATTTATTAATCAATGTATTAGTAACGATATATAAAAATAGCAATTAACTTTAATCTAAATTTCTTATTTAAATTAAAAGAATTAATGGTTAAAAAATTTGATTCAAGTATTATTTGCAATATAGATAATTATTGCTTTTTATTTTGAGTCTTATCGAGTAAGTAGTATACTCGTCGGTTAAAAATGATATTAATAAATATAACAACAGTTTTATTATCTTTCTTTGATTAAAAATCAATTGGATAGGAATGATTTGTGATAATACTAAAAATATTAAAATTTTGTCTTAAACTTTTTATAGGTTTATTTCTTTGTGGCTTAATTATAGGTATAGCTGGTTATAGCTATTATTCAAAAGATTTACCGGATGTTGCAACATTAAAAGATGTTAGATTACAAACACCTATGCAAGTGCTAAGTAAAGATGGTGAATTGATTGCTGTCTTTGGTGAACGTCGACGAATACCATTAAAATATGATGAAATTCCACCAATTGTCGTAAATGCTGTTATCGCTACCGAAGATGCTCGTTTTCATGAACATTTTGGCATTGACCCAATTGGTATTGTGCGAGCAATGTATGTAGGATTAAAACAAAAAGGCTTTTCACAAGGTGGTAGTACTATTACTCAACAAGTTGCTAAAAACTTTTTCTTAACACCGGAAAAAAGCATATCTCGTAAAGTAAAAGAGATGATTATTGCTATTCGTATGGAGCAAGAATTATCTAAAGACGAGATAATGGCGTTATATCTTAATATGATCAATTTTGGATCGCGAGCATATGGTATTGCTGCCGCATCATTTACCTTTTTTGGTAAAACACCTGATCAGTTAACCGTAGATGAAGCCGCGTTACTTGCTGGCTTACCAAATGCTCCTTCAGCGTTTAATCCGATTTCTCATCCAGATAAGGCGTTAATTAGACGTAACTGGGTCTTGGGACGAATGTTAGACCAATCTTATATTACTCAAGCTGAATATGATGAAGCAATTAAGAAACCTTTAAACGCAAGTTACCATACGCCAAATATTGAATTTTCTGCACCATATGTTGCTGAAATGGCAAGACAATTTATGTACGATAAATTTGGTGAAAATGCCTATACTGACGGTTATAAAGTTTATACAACCATCTCTAAAACTGATCAAGTTGCAGCAACTGAAGCAGTTCAAAAACATATTATTGATTATGATATGCGACATGGCTATCGAGGCCCCGAAAAAGTCTTATGGGAAAATAATGAGCCAGCATTAAACGAAGAGCAAATCCAAGAAGCCTTACACAAATATATTTGCTATAGCGGTATGTGCCCAGCAGTGGTATTAGAATCGAATGATAAGGAAGCAAAAGCTGTATTATCTGACAAAAGTAATATTACTATTGCTTACCAAGATATGAAATGGGCAAGAAAATTTATTAATGATAATCAACAAGGTGCTTTGCCAAGAAAAGTTAATGATACGTTAAAAGCAGGTCAACTAATTTGGGTAAAAAAATCTGGTGATAATTGGGCTTTAGCGCAAATACCAGCTGTTAATGCCGCATTGGTTTCTCTTGATTCGGATAATGGGGCTATTAAGGCAATTGTTGGTGGTTATGATTTCAATTTAAGTAAATTTAATCGTGCAACACAAGCATTACGTCAGTTAGGTTCTAATATAAAACCATTTATTTATACAGCAACTTTAGAACAGGGCTTAACCATGGCAACGCTACTTAATGATGCACCTATTGTGCGGACTACTGGTAGTGTTACATGGCGTCCAAAAAATTCTCCTCCTACCTATGCAGGGCCTTTAAGAATGCGAATCGGTTTAGGAATGTCTAAAAACGTGATGATGGTAAGGGCTTTACGTGCTATAGGTATTGACTATGCGGCAACCTATTTAGAACGTTTCGGATTCCCGAAAGAAAATATTTCTCATAATGAATCGTTGGCCTTAGGTTCTGCATCATTTACACCTTTACAAGTTGCTAGGGCATATTCAGTAATCGTGAACGGTGGCTATTTAATTACGCCATATTTAATTGAAAAAATTGAACACGACAATGACAGTGGTGTGATTTATCAACACCAACCATTAATTGCTTGTCATAATTGTAACGATGAGGTTGTTAAATTTGATTCAGTTTCTGTATCGCTAGATAACGTTGAAAATGAATCGAATGAAATAGGTAATGAAGAGCCAGAAGAGGCAAATCTTAAGTCAGAAGATAATCTAATCCTACCTGATATTAATAATGATAACAAAACCGTTGATGTAACACCTAAATATGCGCCACACACGGTTGATAGCGGTATTGCTTATATTATGAAAGATGGATTACGTACCATTGTTTTTGGTGGTTCGGATTGGCAAGGTACAGCATGGCGTGTAAAAGCCTTAGGTCGAAAAGATGTTGGTGGTAAAACTGGTACCACTAACCAATCGAAAGATGTTTGGTTTTCTGGATTTGGTGGCAATATTGTCACATCGGTTTGGATGGGCTTTGATGATCACCGTCGTGCTTTAGGGCGGACTTTCCGTGCCGAAGCTGGTGCAGTTACAGCTAACCCAGTCTGGGTTGATTATATGAAAGTTGCTCTTAAAGATGTGCCAGAAAAACAAGATGTAAAACCAGATAATGTGATTTCAGTGACAATTGATCAACGAACAGGTATGTTACCAGGTTCTGGTGCAAGAACAATGTCAGAATACTTTATTAAAGGAACAGAGCCAACTACATATGGATCACAAGAAGTTGGTACTAGTGTGACGGATTCACAAGGCAATACTCAAGAACTATTCTAAGTAAGGTTATTATATGAATGGTTCAATAAGAATTATTGGTGGTAAATGGCGCGGTAGAAAATTATCAGTTCTTGATAAACAAGGCCTGCGTCCAACCACAGATAGAGTAAAAGAAACTTTGTATAATTGGTTAATGCCAATTATACAAAATAGCAATTGTTTAGATTGTTTTTCTGGTAGTGGATCATTAGGTTTTGAAGCTGCATCACGTGGAGCTCAATCAGTCACATTATTAGAGAAAGACAAGCAAACAGCTAATCAGTTGAAAAAAAATAAACAACTCATTGCAAGTGATAATATTGATATTTATGCAACCGATACTTTTCAATGGTTAGATAAACCTGCGCAAAAACAATTTGATGTTGTTTTTATCGATCCGCCTTTTCATCAATCATTGATTGAAAAGACAGTACAACTCCTTGAAAATAATCATTGGCTTACTTCATCAGCTTATATTTACATTGAGTCTGAAACAAATCATGATCTAACTAGTTATATCCCATCAAATTGGTATTTACATCGGGAAAAAACCGCCGGCCAAGTTCATAGTTATTTATTTATACGAGAAGAAAAATAATGTTTATACTTTTGGGCAAATCAATCTATTCATTTATATGGTTATTTTTATTATTTAACTTAGTTCATCCATTTCCAAAGCCAGCCAATATTGTTGCTTACGTTGGATTGGCTGCATTTGTTATAACTCATGGCTTACAAGCTTGGTTATTACAATCAACAATGACCAACCAAGAAAAGCAGCAGGATAAATTTAGAGCACTTAGACTTTTTATTTTTGGTGTTTTTGAAACACTTAGCTGGAAGAATAAAAAATAACGGTTAAAAAAGGTTGCCATAGACTAATATTTTTGTATAATGCTCACCACTTCTTTCGAAGCAATCAATATGCGGGAATAGCTCAGTTGGTAGAGCGCAACCTTGCCAAGGTTGAGGTCGCGAGTTCGAACCTCGTTTCCCGCTCCAAATCTTATGAAGACTTCTAGTAAATCCCATATTTTCTTAAAATAATAGAATTAATCAGCTATTTCCGCCTAATTCGGACTATTAAAACCAACTTAAAGTATGCAATGGTATGTCTATACTTTTTCATACGTTAAAATTAATGGGTAACTGTTTATTAAAATCCATCGGCGTCAAATACCCTAATAATGAATGCAGCCGATTGTTGTTGTACTAATATATAAGCAGAAAAACATTGACCAGTAACTAGAGCAGGTCACATAAACTGGCGGTTTTTTACCCTTATTACGATAGGCTGCTATATTGAGTATATGACCAAGCCTCGAAACCTCAATATTGTTTTGCTCTGGTGCATAGGTATCAAAAAGATAACCAC
Organism: Gilliamella sp. W8145; assembly: GCF_016101145.1. Taxonomy (NCBI): domain Bacteria; kingdom Pseudomonadati; phylum Pseudomonadota; class Gammaproteobacteria; order Orbales; family Orbaceae; genus Gilliamella; species Gilliamella sp. W8145. The sequence continues at coordinate 1,175,769 of NZ_JACFRC010000001.1, read as the reverse complement.
CTATAAGTGTTTATCAGCTCAGCGTGCACCACCAAAAAAAACACATTAATCAACCACAATGGATGGGGCTATTTAAATGAAAACTACTTAAAGCAAACATAAAAATCTGAAAGAACAATTATAAAAAGCACCTAAACAAGTTTAAAAGCTCTTATAAAACTGAATATGACGTAAACTCATTATTGACCGGTTTAATCACTACCTTAAAATCCACAATATCCAAATGCAATATATTGATCAGATTAAAACAAAATAATTAGTAAACGAACGTTGCATAATGAAATGGCAGCCTTTGGACAAACTGGCTAAATTAGAACGTTTCACCAATAAAGCTTTGAGGGTTAAGTGGTGCTAGTCGCTAAGTCACCAAAGAGGCAATAATAGACATTCAATATCACAATCTACACAAACAGGCACCAAGACAAGCCTCTGCTCTTGCTGCTACCTTAGACATCGCCGGAACCCTTGGCTTAAGGAGTGCAGAAGCCGTACAAAGCTGTCAATCCTTAAAAATATGGCAAAGGGTATTTAATAACAGTGCAATCTCCATCAAGGTTGTTTTTGGCACTAAAGTCAGTAGAACGCAACAAGTCCATATCATCATCCAACAATAAGCACTCACCATCCTCAACAAGCCTAATTTAAAAAAATAGTATTAATTTTTTGTACCAAGCATAAAAATGAAATTAGGAATTTGGATATATAAATATATCGAACTCATCACTATTAATTATTTCATCTAAATTATCAAAAATATTATTATTAAAAAATGAATTATTTTTCAAAATTTCTTTGATTTTAGTACTATCTATCCATGAGTGATTCCATATTTTTATTTGGTTATCTCCGGCAACTAATAGACATAATCTTTCAGAAAAATTTATTGTAGGAATAGCATTTTTTAGCATACGCTGTAACCATATTTGAGCAAATCCAGAGTTAGGCGCTGTTTTTAGTTTATTATAAACTTTTGTAGCTAATTCATTATATACATTTCTATTTAATTCAAGTAAGAATTGGCTAATGATGGCACAACAAATAGAAATACATTTAGGATTATGATAGGCAATATCTGTAACAATACTAATGATTTGATTTGAATATTGCTTAATATTTTTTTTACTTTCTAGTTTTAGGCGTTTTTGGAAATTGCTAAGAGCTGCGATTAAACTACCTGAATTCGGATAGTTTAATGAATGATGTCGAATAACTAAAATATATTTTTGTAAATTAGAAGTGTTTGATTCTGGATCAGGTAGTTGTAGCCAGGCTAATTTATCTTTTTTAATAGAGGCTGTAATAACATCACTGTTACTTTTTGTTTTACTTGAATTAAGCTTTAATCCAAAAGGCACTAATATTTCTGATAAAAGTTTTAAGATAATTTCACCATCATTAATATTATTAACAAAAATTCGATAATCATCTCGATATCTCAGTATTTGATAATTCTCAATACTATTCTCTTCAAGTTTTTGGGTCAATAATTCATCAACATATCCTAAGACCATTTCTGCTATAAAATCCATTAGTATGGATCCCTGTGGGATACCATTTGTTTGTTGGTATTGAGCAGACTGGATACTTTTATCAATAATATTACCAAGTAAATTTTTATCATTAATATGTTGTTTTGCAATATCTTTAGTTTCAAGAGCCCAAGCGATTGAGTGTGTATAAATTGAACCATAACAATCTGCAATATCTGTATCAAAAACAAAATTATATTCAAGAGATAAAGTAATTGATTCTTGTTCAACTTCTTCCCACCATTGTAAGATTTGTTGGGCTTTATTTGATTGTTTATTTAGAGATTTAACAGGTATACTCAAACAACGAATTTTAGGATTTTTTTGAAAATCCTTAAACCGATTTTTTATTTTCTTCCAATTTTTTTGTTCCGTTATTTTATGTACCAAAGAAACGTATACCAAGGGATGAATAATTTGTAAAGGTCTCCATGAGAGTTTTCCATCTTTATTTGTATACAGCGTATAGTTTATATCATCTAACTCTTTCATTCTTTTTGTATTAGCTATACTAGTCAAAGATTTATTTTCAATTTCTGCAGATAATTTTTCTAACAAATCTTTAAATGAAAAGTAAGATGGTAAATCAATACTACAATAACTTTCTTGTTTTAAAAAAAAGGCTTTTGCCGATTTACTTTGTAATCTCAATAGTGAAGTCCTATTTTTCATTACTCAATCCTTAATTGTAGCTAGTGCTAATAATATTATTATGTTGTAATAATTGCTAAAATATAGCAAAACAGGTAACTATAAATATTACTTAGAAATAATCTATTTAAAAATCAATTCTTTCCTCTATACATCTAATGGCATTGAGGGCAGCATAACCATACGATTCATGATCACATAGCTCTCTTAATGATAACAAATCATTGATATTACCGATCTTTCCTAAAACATGTATAGCAAACTCAATAATACCGTTTGGATTTATTTTAAACATATATGGAAAATAATATAATTGTTCATTTTGGCTTCTAAGTACTTCTCTACAAACTGAAAGAACCATATCTGGATATTTATTCACAAGAGATTTTGTTAATTGTCCATCCAGAGTGGTTATCATAAGAGCTGAAGCACTTGCAGTTTTAGAGTATTCTAAAATTGTTGTACGAGCATTTAAAGTATGATGAGAGAACTGTGGTTTTTCAATATCTTTTCTATTATACCAATAGTAAAGTTCACCACATGCAAGTAAAGTGAAATCTTCAGCAGTTTTTGGTTTACCTCTATTCTGAGGCAAAGGATATTTGAGATATCCAATAGCCTCGTGAGCGATAATAAAAGTTTTTATAGATTCTTGGGGGATAATACTTTTTTTGTCAGGTAATACTGTCCATTTTGCAATTGTAGGAGCTATTTTTAGATCATTGAATTCAGATAACTGTCTAAGTAGTATTCCTAAGAAAAAATTATCAGAAGAACTAGCCCCTAGACATGCTTTATTGAGAAGAAGTTTTTTTTTCGATTCATCTAATTCTTGTATTTTTTCCCAGTATAAATAGTCAAATGGATGATCAAATTGTCGAGAAAATAATTGCCATGCAAGTTGATTAGACTTGCCATCATCTAATATTAAAGTATTTTCAATTTCATTATTTATGATTAATTCATAATCATCTTCATCTTTCTTTAAGGCTCCTAATACTTTCAAAGTATCAAGTATGAGACCATCTATCATAAACCCTAATTTGTTTATGACAGCTGTCAATGCATCAATAATTTGGATACGGTAGGGAGTTTCTAATTCTGAGAAATATTGACAAAAGTCGATTAAAGCTAATTGCAAATGATAAGGATATGAAGAAATATTTTTCACTAATTCAACTATAAAGGGAATTGCAACCTCTTCAGCTGAAGCCATACGAGTAATTTCAATAAGAAAATAAATTTCTCCTGAGGTTTTTGCGTCTAACCATGCTTTTTTCAGTCTTGAATAAAATTCTAAGCATTTTTCATTTTTTAAAAAATAATTATAACTACCAATAAAACTTACTATTTTTGATACCGCAGTATCCTTGTGCATGACATATAAAGTAGAGAAAAGATTGTGTTTTAGAGAAATATTTTTTTTATTTGCCTCAGATTTTAACTTCATTGCAGAGACTTTCATTGCTTTATCAGTATTTAAACAAGCAGCCATAACATAATCAAAATATAGTCCATTCATAAGTCCTTTACTGATAGGAATAAGATAATAGCTAAAATTTTCCAGATCACTATTCAAAGAAAATTTATCAATAATTATTTCATTCCAGCTTTTTTCACTAATTTTGAATTTAATTTGCTGTGCTTCTAGTACCATACTTTTCAACATTTCATCAATTTTACAATTAATGATAGATTGAGCAACTACACCACATTCTCCATTAGCACATGCAGTAACTAAATCTTGATCTTTGCAATCATTAAGAATTTTACGTAATAGGCGGTCATTCTCAATAGCTCCCAATATTAGAACTTTTGAGAAAGAGAGTCGTGGCGAAGATAATGCTGTAATGAAAGTAGAATAATCATCATTAGCAATCCTAATCACAGCCTCTGCAGCAAAAGCAGCAAAAAATAATTCATGGGAAAAACTAACTCTATCACTCCTTGCTTGCAATAAACCAGATAATAATATTTGTTGACGAGTCTTTGCGTCTAAGTTATTAGAGTCACAAACACGATCAAACTCACGAATAGACATGCTAAAGCAGGCTCTCCGTATTAATGTATCTGCAAAATAACTAAGAGTACGAATTCCATCAACGGCGTTACTTTTTAATAAATTTCTTACATATGTATTAAAAAGAACGAATCTACTAGCTCCTATAGGTAAGAATTTACTAATCTTACCAATAAGAGAAGCTTCAAGGCACGTATCCACTATCTGTAAAAGACCATGGAGATTTTTAGTATCATGATCCTTAATTTCTTTTATTCCTGAAACCGCAATTTTAAACTCATTAGAAGGTCGTTCTACAAATAATGTTTTTGTTTGTAACAGATCAGATCGAGTAAGTTCTGTCTGAGAACTAATAACAATCATTACATCATAACGTAATGAAAATGCTTTAAGACTCCGTGTTAATCCCAATTTTAAATAATCTGGACACTCATTGTATCCATCCATAAACAAAATGAGACGCTTTCCAAGTATTTTTCCTGTGTTAATAAGGTCGATTACAGTACAATTATTTAATAAAAACGTTTCTTTATTAAGAAGTTTTTGAAATTGATTATTAAATTCTTTCGCTCTAACAAAAATTGGAATACAGTCAGAATCGCAACATAAGGTTGCACAAGATAGAGATAGAAATGTCTTTCCACAACCAGAAGGTCCCATAATGACTAAACTAGTTTCTCCTCTAGAAATCATTGAGTTAATATGGAAAAAATCAATATTATTGGATTCATAAGTGTAGTGACCGTGAATAAATTTTCTTATGTATGGGGTATAAAAATCTTGAAAAGCTTTAATATATGTATAATAAGATTTTTCTGCATGTAAAGTATCTTCTGCAAATACTGAATCAATACTTGATACAGGATAAAGATTTAAACTATTGGCTAATGCTTCACATAATAAAGGAGTTAAAACTGCTCCTGATGGTTGGGTTAATTGTTTTTTGAGAACGTCAATTCCACCCACTGCGACTTTAAAGTCTCCTTTTGTGAGGGATGAGCCATTAGGTATATGAGGCATAATTGTGACAACAGCATTTGGATAGCCTTCTACCTGAGATATTTTTTGAATGTTGTCGCGTAAAGCATTCTTAGCATCTAATGCCTGATTATATCCATTTCTTATTGTTTTTTCACCATATGCCCCATGTACTGACCATTGTCCATTAATTTGACCATACACTGATGAAACATAATTTTTAACTTCTATAATCAGTGTTGTATTTTCCGTAAATACAGCTAAATCAATTTGTCGATCGGATGCGTGAAAATTAGCAAAAATATAAAACCAGTTATGTGATTCATTTAAAATCTCATAAATAGCTAGGAAACAATCATACTCAGATCGATATTTTATAGATTCTCCAATATATATATTCATAGATACCGACAATTTAGCTTTTATATTAAATAGTTATCATAAAAAAATAGAAAAAATTAATTTTATGTTGGCTTGCAATTGTTTCTAATGGGAATAATAAATTATTAGAATCTACCATATTTTTTCTATTAATTACTGTTTATTTTATTAATAACCTTATTAACAGCTTTTGGTGTAATTTCCATAATTTTAGCAATATCCTCTATAGAAACATTTTTATCTAATAATGCTTTAACCGTTACTAATTCTAATTTTTCTCGTCTTTCTTTTTCAGCTTTAGTCTTATTTTTCTCTAAATCTAATTTTTCCTTAGCAATCTGTTTCTCTTCTTTCCTAATCTGCTCAACCACCTGATAAGTTGGTACATATTTAAGGCTTTTTTCCAACTCATCCATTAAACCAATCGACCTAAAACTAGTATAAGACAAAGGGGATATTATCAAATGGTCTACAAATTCTATATTTAAGATTCGTCCCACTTGGATTAATCGATCTGTGATATCTTTATCAGTTACGGAGGGTGACAATCTTCCTGATGGATGATTATGTACAGCAATCACTCGTGAAGCATTTTTCATGACTGCTACACGAAATACATTCATTGGCTCAACATCTACCGATTTATAAGACCCTAAGGCAATGAGTTCAATATATAGAATGTAACCCGCTAGATTCATACCAACAATCCAGAAATGTTCTTTTTCCTGGTCTATTTTGTTGTCACGTAATAGCACACTCTTCATGATATTATAGACATCATCCGTGCCTTCTATATAACGTTTATCGTTTTTACCGAGTTTTATATCCATTATGAGGTACACTGTGTAAGAATGAGTTTGTTAATGTTATCAATATAACATAATTCCATAGAATAAAAAGCCATTGATGGTATAGCAATGACGGCTAATTATTAGCCTTATAGCCCCTAGCTTGTAATATACTCTACCTTAGTAAATGCTGCGTTAATAAGGCTTGCATATCACGTCTGCCATCGGTAATTAAAAAAATAACGATCTGTTGGTCGATGATTTTGTAGATGAGTCGGTAGGAGTTAAACAAGGTTTGACAATAGTCACGATTGCCTAAATCTAGTAACTCTTTAGGGATACTGCCATTTTCAGGGCAGTCATACTCTGCTATATAGTCATAAATGGCTTCTAAGTCTGTCTCTGTATCTTGAGTTAAAGCGACATTATACGCAAGCATTAGCTTTAGAATTATCTTCATCAAATATACAAGTGAATGCCATTGCTCCAGGTGTAATTGATACCCCCCTTAATGCAATTCATAATGCACAAGATAGAGAAAATTTAGCTAAAATGTCTCCCATGGGAAAAATTGGCAATCCGCAAAATATCGTTGATGCAGCTGTTTATTTAACGCAAAGTGAATTTGTGACAGGAACGACAATGATAGTAGATGGCGGATCCTCAACGGGTGTTTGGTAGAAAAATACCTAAAATTAAATAAAACTTCAAGTAGTGACTATTTATATATTATTGATTGATAAATGTATAATCATACTGCAAAATTAACCAATAATTTTATTTACTTGCCAATTAAATTATTAGTTAAAAATGTATTTTTTATGCTTTTAATCTAATTAATAAGTAAGTTACAACACAATTGAGTTAGTGATGAATATTAGAAAAACAAAAATTATTAATAAATTAAATAGTTTATTAAACCATCAGGTAACTTTAATTGCGGAGGATATTGATTATTTAAGTTATCAAACTGTCTTTATTCCTAGCGATATTTCCGCCTATGATTCTTATAGAATAATGACTCAATCTCAACCGAAATGGCTTAAAATATTATTTAAGATGAGAGATTTATTAGGCAGAATGGTAGGAATTAGAACAATAAAAGGTTTTGAACAGTTAAGTAAAAATATACCTAATGTTGGCGATACAGTGCATTTTTTTAACGTAATGGAGTTAGAAAAAGATAAATTAACTTTAATCATTAGAGATCATCATCTAGATGTTTGTTTACATCTTCGCTTAGTTGATGATAATGATAAACAAAATAAATTATATGTAATTACATCAGTCAAAAATCATAATGTTATCGGCAAGGTATATATGGTTCCAGTGTCTGTTCTTCATCCATTTATTGTTAATAGACTATTGATTAATCTTAAAGCTAAAAAATAAATGTATTAGTAAATCTGGATTGATTTTTGATTGCATAATTAACTATTTTTAACTTTATTTCGTGTGATAAAAAACAAGTCAGAATAAGTAAAAGTTTTTAGCTCTGAAAAATTTAGCTAAAGATTTATGCAAATAATTTAAAATATATAAGGAGTGTATAATGATAATTGTAACTTTTAAATTTAAAAAACCTTTGGAAGAACTGTTAGCTAAATTTGAAGAACATAATAAATTTTTAGATGAGTATTTTGCCAACAATAAATTTATCGCGTCAGGTCCTTTAGAGAATAAAACAGGTGCGATTATTGTAGCAATGAGTGATTCACTTGAAGAAGTTAAAAGTATTATGAAATTAGATCCATTTTGTATTTATGATCTTGTTGATTTAGAATTTACCTTATTTCAAGCGAATAAAATTTCGCCTAACTTATTAAGTAATTAAATTTACATTACCTGGTTTGATGGGTTAAAAGTAGGTTGCATTCAATGCACCTACTTAATCGAATAATTTAGTAAATACTAAAAAACTTACTTCAATAAAACTATTTTGGCTATCTAAAAACTATCCGTAGTACGATATCCACCGCCACCAGATGAAGAGCTCGATGAATAACTATTCCTACTGGATGAGGAACTTGAAGAACTTGATGAAGTTCGACTACTATTAGATGACCAGCTTGATGAGCGACTTGAGCGCCTAGAAGATGATGAACTTGAGCTACTTAATATCGACCAGCCACTATTTGTACTTGAGGAAGTTGTATTATTTCTTAGTACGCGTCTAGCTAAAAGCTCCATAACGATTTTTTCAGGAGAATCACCATATTCTATTAAGTTATTTAGTAGGTTATTAAGTGTGTTTGAAGAAATTTTATATTCATAAAAAGAACTAGGTATATTATTTTGCCTAAATAAATTCAATGTTTGATTAAAGCGAATAAAAATATCTTCAAGGTTTCCAATTGATTGTTGAAAATGTGGAATACGTTGTTCAAGTTTTTTTATCTGTTTATCTAATTCAGGAATTTTTTTAAGTAATATATCATCTTCTTTGGATTTAGTTTGTAAGGTTAGCTGCTCAAGTTTTTTAATTGACTGATTTTCTAGTAACTTAGCTAGCTTTGAAGATAAATTTTTAAACTGAACGCTTTGTCCTGATTGTGTGTCATTTAATGTATTATAAGCCTCTTGCTTCTGGCATTCAGCTTTATCTAAATCCTGTTCAATTTTAGCTAATTCAGTTTTTAATTGCGGTAGCTTCAAACTGTTTTCAACCAGTTGTTCTTTGTTATTTTTTTGTTTTAAGGCCAAATCGTATAATTTTTTCTGATTATCGTATTTAAATTGCGATTCTTTCATTAAAGATTCGAGTATTTTTTGGTTTTTATAATTTTCATTAAAATGAACAAATTCAGCTAGCGATTCATCCAGATTTCTAAAAATCCAACGACCTTTATAATTATCTTCGCCATAGTTTCTTTTGATTAAATAATTGTAATAGTTATTTTTACTGTACTCGGCTAATTTTTTTGAGAATTCTTTTTGGCATACTTCATAATCTTTGGTTATTTTTTCTAAATTTTCTTGTTCGATAGTAAAACGATTAAACGATGAAACGTAATCAGGATCGCTTTCCAGTTGTAGCACCTTTTGGGTAGTAAGTTCATCTAACTTTGCAAGAGTATTTGTTAATTGCTGTTGATATTGACCAGTTTGTTTTTCTAATTTACTAAGCTTGCTAGTTAAGTCACTATATAGTCCCTGCAATTGCTTAATAATATTCTGGACTTGAGAATCACTATTTTCCGGTGATTCTTTTAAATATATGGTAGCAATTTTTTGATAAATACTAGCCTGTTCATTCTTCAAATTCAAAATTTTATCAAGGGTATCTTGTCTTTCTTTATAAGCCGTATCTAAAGTGGCTTTAATACCCTGTGCTTGTTCATAAATTTTATTTTCAATTATTTTGGTCTGCATGGTTTACCACTCTAAAATCCTTCCAGATTTCACTGATTTTGGACAATTGAAGATTAAACGTCCTTTCGGTTTGGTACAAAGTTTATTGTTATCAATATGCCCATCTTGCATTTTATCGCTTTTAACACTGTTATATTGTTCTAAAGTGACTTGTTGGCCAAATGTATTTACCAATTTTGATTCTCCAGTTTCAATACTTTGTACCCATAATGAATCTGAATGGTTATTGGTTGTCATCGGTCTGACAATCAAGTACCACGATTTACCATTAGTATTGTCATGAGTACGCTCCACTCCCGATTTATAATCTGGATGATCAACAATAGTTAACGTTAAATTGGTTTGAGCTAGTTTTATATAGTAAGCCATCATTTCTTGATAATGTTCGACATGCTCAAAATTCAAATTTTTTAAATCAGCAGTTAAGGCATTTTGTAAAGTAATAACTTCACTCATATCAGAGTTAGGTACGTTTAATGTTTGTAGTTGTTTAGTATCAGATAGAATTTTATTTTCAAGAGCTTCAGCACGTCCAACGGAATGAAAAAGTGTTTCTATTGGTTCAACATCAATATCTTGTTGTCCTTGATTGAGATTATCAAGAATTTTATCAACTGAAATTTGTAAAATAGGATATTTTTTAGTTGCCTCTATAAACTCTTTACTTTGAATTAAGTTGGCCAATTTTTTATCCTTTTCAAGTAATTCACTTAATTCTGTTATTTGTTTGGTGATCTTAGGTAAAGTAGAGGAGATTGAGTTATCAAGTTCTTTCAGATCATTAAGTGTTTTCTGATTCATCTCAAACGTTGGCGATGAAATCTCCGTTGATTCAGTAACAGGAAGATTAATCTCTTGATTGAGTAAATGAGTAATTGAGTCTTTTAATTTTTTTACGGGAACTTGTGCAAAGTAAACAGGAAGTTTATCAATTTGCAAAAATTTATTGTTAAGATCATTTAAGGTATTTTTTTGGGATAAAATATGACTATAAGTCGTATCGATATTATCATTAATTTTTAGAGTATTTTTTAATATGCTGAAGTTGAGCAACAATAAAATAACTAAGATCACACCGATAAAAGGATAAAGTATATTTCTTTTTATGTAACAAAAAGCAATAAAACGAATTAACCAACTACGTTTAGGTGCAATAAATTGTAATCTTTGGTTAAACCAAAGATTAATTCCCTTCTCAATGATTTCGTCATTAACAATTTGCCCCTTAGCTTGATAATAATTTTTTATATTTTCTGCTAAGTTTGTACGCAAAGCGTTATGATCAAGGTGCTCAAGTAATAATTGTTGCTTTTGATAAAGTTCGTCAATGATTGCCATTGCACCTAGTTGGTCACTAAGCTTAATATTTGACATCAATTATTAACCTTTAAAATAATATTATTAAAGCGTTGTTTACCATCTTCGACAATTCGATCTATTTCTTTCGCATTATCAATTGATTCATTACGTAATTCGGCTATTAATTGCTGGCTTGATTCTTGATAATTGACAATTGCGTCGACCAAAGCTCGTAACGAATCCGCTTTAATGGTTGAACTATACCCAGCACGTAAGCTTTCTTCTAATTGCTTATTACCCGCAGAAGCAATGCTTTCAATACCTTTATTCATGCCATCTTTCATCGCTTCTAAAGTTTTAGTGCTTTCGCTTAAACCAGTTAAAGAAGTGATTGATGCACTTAATGCAGTAAAAACAATTTCATTGGTGGAAAAAAAACTAACACTTTGTTGATAAACTCGTTCTTTCACTGAGGTTGTTTGTTGTATACGGGCAAAGACTGCCTCTGCTGAATTATAAGAAACGGTTAAATTATTGGCTAAATCCAATATTATTTGATAACGGCTATCTTCTTGTTGGACATTACGTAATGCTTCATCTCGGATAAGCTCTAAACGCGCTTTTGCCACATGATCATCTTCTTTAAAATTATCCACATCCGCAATGGCTAAAGATAATTTATCTTTACATTCTTCAAGACGTGCGGTTGCTATTTGAACTAATTCTTCGGCAGTGATCTGAGATTGTTTTAATCCAAATCGAAAATCTTGATAGGCATTTAGAATAATATGCTCACGCTCAATTTGATTACCGGTTTCTTGCGATACCTGTAAATAGGTCTTTTTTATTAGATTGAATCGGTCGGGAATAGAGCCTCGTTGAAGTTTCATCCAACCTATTTTTATTCTTTCAAAAAAATCTAATCGACCATCATCAAGCCAACCTAGCATTTTTTCCATATCCGTTCGGATACTATCAAAATGATTAACAATATTGGTATAACGTTGTGAAACTTCAACACCATCTATTTGTTCGCGAACCACTTGGTTAAAAGCACTTTGTTGTTGTAAGGTTCGTGCTATTGCAATAACTCGATTTTTATCAATCTCAGCAACATTATCCAATAACTTTAAAATTGGTGCATCAGCTTGCGGCTTAATAATAATTCCGATTTTATTTAATAGTTGTACTGCTCTATCAATATAAGGTATGACCTGGCTAGACATGTTTAAATCCTTTAATTTTTATTATTACATCGACAAATCTGCTAAATTATATCTTAATAAATTGTTTACAACAATTTATCTAAATGACCTTCTAGATTATTAAAATAACCATCAAAGACGATAGTTTTAAATATAAAGAGTAATCAATCTCGATTTAGTTTACTGGATGTGATGGTTCTTTTTTGCTTGATTTTCTATTTTAGTTTTTGAGTAATGTTGTTGTTTTAGTATTTAAGTTACTGCAATCGACTAAAATTTTGCCTACTTATTAAATAATTAAGTTTAAATTATCAGATCCATATAGTTAAAAGTTGGTTGTGTATAATAGATTGAATAATTTAGGAAATGCTAAAAAAATCATCGGTATAAAATTCATTTTCTTTTTTACACACATTAATATATTTTATTCTTTTAATTGCCAATTTACCTACTATGTGGTAAAAATGAGCGTTGTTCCAGTCAGTTTTCTTTTATGAAAATCAAATTACCTATAACATAGCTTTTCTTTTTCTATTTTAAATTATTTACTAATTTAGTCTTATCATTTGATAAATAAAGTCTTTTTTATTTGTTCGAAATTTTTGCCACGCTCCACAATTGTATAGATTTCTTAGCTGTAAAAAGCAAATGGTCATGCACTTAATAGCACTACTTAAAAATTCTCTATTAGATTTTTCAAATAAAAATGTTGTTTTACCAATATAGATTTATTTTGGAGAGGAAATAATGAATAAAGTATTTAAGTTAGTTTGGAATGCACAGCGTCAGGCGTACGTCGTTACATCAGAAAAAGCACAATCTAAAGGTCGATTGTTTTTACTTAATTTAGCATCAGCTATCAGTTTAACATTAGTCATGACGCCGATGAGTTATGCTCAATGTGATAGTTCATTACTCAACAAAAATTGCACCCGAAACGTTAAAAATGAGATTGTTAATAAAAATTTATCTAATAATCAATTAACTAATAAAAAAATAAATAATTATGTTAACTCACTTTTTGGTGTTACTAACTTTAACGATCCAGTAGAAATATTACTGTCCAAACATATTGAATCTGAGGATGATGGTTATAATTATACTAGTGATAATAATGTTAGTGACATAACTTTACATCAATCTACTGGAGATATTATTGGTGGTAAAAATGGTATTAATCTTAACCATAACGGTAATGGTTCAAGTGGTATTACGATTTCAAGTGATGTCACGGGTAAACAGGGTGATGGAATAAGAACTATAAATAGCACCTCGACTCAAGATCTAAACATTACCGAACTTGTTGGCGCCAATGTTCATGGGCAAGCCAATGGAATTAACGCCGTAAATAATGGACATGGTATAACAATAATTTCAACTGCGGACTCGGTTATTGGTGATGAGCTTGATGGTATTTTGGCTATAAACGATGGTGATACTCAAGGTTTAAAAATAATCCAATCAGCAGGTAATGTTCATGGGAAAAAAAATGGTATTAATGCTGATAACAGAGGTAAAGGTAGAACTAATATTACTTCCAATGGAGAGGTGGTTGGTGATGAAAATGAAGGTATTAATGCCGTTAATGAACAAAATGCAGGTGATTTACTGATTTCACAAAATGGCGGTTCTATTACTGGTGGACTTAATGGTATCAAAGCTAATAATCTGGGCAATGGTTCTACCACAATTACGGTTTCAGCTAATATTATTGGTCAACAAAATGATGGCATCTATACCAATAATAGCAGTAACACTCATGATTTATCGGTGACTCAAAATTCAGGCGTTATTAATGGTAAATTAAACGGTATTAATGCTGTTAATAATGGCAATGGATCAACTATTGTCACAACTTCAGGCACAGTTACTGGTAATGAAAACGATGGTGTAAATATCACTAATCAGGCCAATACTAATAAATTAACTTTTAATCAGTTAAAAGGTGAAATTACGGGTAAAGAATATGGCATAAATATAGTTAATAATGGTAATGGTATAACTTCGATTTCAAGTCATGGAGCGATCGAAGGACAACAAAAAGACGGTATATTAGCTACGGGTAGAGCCAACACAACTGATTTAAACGTTAATCAAACCAGTGGTAGTATAAAAGGTGCACTTAATGGAATGAATTTGACTAATCAAGGTACAGGTTCAACTTTAATTACCACTAATGGCGAAGTGATTGGGCAACAAAATGATGGCCTTTATGCCGTTAATCAGGCTAATACCCACGACATGACGGTTAATCAATCAGCAGGCACGATTTCTGGTCAATCTAATGGTATTAATATTCACAATGAAGGTAATGGATCTTCTGTTATTGGTAGCTCTGGAGATATAACCGGTGAGACTAATTATGGTATTGTTGCTGTTAATGAGACCAATACCAAAGATCTTACAATTATCCAATCGTTAGGTAATATCAATGGTAATCAAGATGGTATTAATATTGAACATAAAGGGACTGGGTCAACAACGATTTCAACTGCAGGGCAAGTATTAGGCCATCAAGGTAATGGTATTTATGCTCTAACTCAAACAAACAGTCAAAATTTAACAGCAAAACAATCATCAGGCCGTATCTATGGCAAAAAAAGTGGTATTAATTTTAATAATAATGGTAATGGATCTACATATGTGAATACTTTTGGGGATGTCATTGGTGAAGAGAATGAAGGGATCTTAATTAATAATGACAGTCATAGCCAAGATGTCAATGTGATGCAGACATCAGGCCTAATTAAAGGTAATACTAATGGTATTAATATTTCTAATAAAGGTAGTGGTAAAACAACAGTAACCTCATCAGGTGACATTATTGGTAGTCAATATAATGCCATTACATTAATCAATGATCAAAATAGCCAAGATATCACGGTGTCACAATTAGATGGTAATATGCAAGGGGAGTCATACGGCATGTATATTACTAATAATGGCAAAAGTACCTCAGCTATCACTACTTCAGGCAATGTAACTGGTGCTGAAAATGATGCAATCCGTGTGTTTAACAATAATAGTGCTACGGATTTAAAAATCAATCAATTAAAAGGTAATATTACTGGTAATCAAGATGGTATAAATATAGAAAATAATGGCCAAGGATTGTCCAATATTACTACTTCAGATAACGTCATTGGTAAACAACGTGATGGTATAGCAGTAAAAAATGGTACTAATTCTAAAAGTCTCAATGTTATCCAATCAGCAGGTGAAATTAATGGAAATCGCTATGGAATATATGCAGTCAATAATGGCCAAAGCTCAACGGTAATTAGTATTGCAGGTAAAGTGATTGGTAATAATAGTGACGCCATTTTTGCTGTTGCTGAGTCTGCTACTTACAACTTACTTTTTAGTCAAAATAAAGGTAGTGAGATTAATGGTAAGCTCAATAGTGTCAATCTTACCAACAATGGACAAGGTTCAACGAATATTAAAGTTGCTGGCCAAATTATTAGTCAAACTTTAGATGCTATCATTGTGGCTAATGATGCCAAAACTAGTAGTCTATCCTTTAAACAAGAAGCGGATAGTAATATTCAGGGCGAGATGAATGGCGTTAATCTTACCAATAGAGGACGAGGGTTAACGAATATTATAGCTGAAGGTAATATTAGTGCTAATCAAGGTTCAGCCATATTAGCCGTTAATGGTGATACCGCAACAGATTTATTTGTTAAACAGTCCAATGGCATCATTAATGGTTTTGATAATGGTATTATGGTGACCAATAATGGTACAGGTATGACTGAACTTGATATATCAGGAAAGGTATTTGGCCAAAATAATATCACTGGAATAGGCATTAATACTTCTGGTAAAGAAGGTCTTAAAACTTATATCAATTTAAATGAGGGCGCAGATGTATCGTCTGCCAGTAGTATTGCGATTAAAAATGAAACAACTGATTCAATTATTTCCCTCAATAATGGTTCTAAAGTTAGTGGTCAAATTAGATTGGGTACTGGCAATGATACCTTATTTATCAATGAGGGTGCAGATATATCGCGATTGACTGTCGTTGATGGAGGCAATAAATTACTTCGCGTAGACGGATCGTCAGATGTTGATAGCCTTTATCTTAATACTCATCTCATTGGTTCATCGACTTCTAATGGTTCAATAGGTGATGTGGCTATTATTGGCTGGGAAAATATTAATCTTAGTGGTATTGCTAGACTAACACTTACAGGTGATTTAAATACTGATAAATTAACCATTAATTCAGGTGCTATGGTAGATCTTAAATCTGGTCTGCACCAATCTAATATTAGTGGTAGTGTTTATAATAGTGGTGTGATTACCCTCGATAATCAATTTGCAGGTGATCGTTTAATGATTGCAGGTGATTATATTGGAGATGATGGTAAGTTAATCTTTGACACGGTAGTGCAAGATAGTGATAGTCCAACCGATCGATTATTTGTACAAGGTAATGTTTCGGGGAATACCTTTATCGAGATTAATAATATTGATGGTTTAGGTGCTGATACTAGTAATACTAATGGTATTGAATTAGTCCATGTAGATGGATCAAGTAGTAATGATGCTTTTAAAATGCAACAAGGGCATCTAGATGTAGGCGCATATGAATATTATTTACATAAAGGTGATCTTAATAATCAAAATAATAACTGGTATTTGCGTTCTTACTTACCTAATAATCCAAATGACCCTACAGATCCTAATGAGCCGACACATCCAGTAGATCCTACAACTCCAATTAAACCAATCGACCCAAATGAGCCTACTGGGTCAATAGATCCTGAACCAGAAAAACCAGCCAGAATAAAAACTTATCGTAAAGAAGTATCAATGTTTGGTGCAATAGCTGAACAACTTCGTTTAGCAGATAACCTTATGCAAAGTAACTTACATCAACGTATTGGTAATGCGCCATTGTTGGATTCATCAATAGGGTGGGGAAGAATTATCACTAAACGTATTAATGTAAAACAGAATGGTACAGCAAATGCACACAGTAAAGGCAACTACTCAGGTTTCCAATTGGGCAGTGATATTTGGCAAAATAATGATTGGCGTATAGGGGGATATTTCGGTTATCTACATGGTAATTTAAGTGTTGATGGCTTTGCTAGTGGTAGATATGGGCGTGTAGGTAGTAATGGTATTAATTCATACTTTATGGCTGCTTATGGTACCTATATGCAAAACGATGGCGGGTATTTCGATATGGTTTTACAAGCTGCTCGTCACCGAGTTGATGTAAATCCAAATAGTAATAAAAATAGCAAACAAAAAGCAAATAGTTTGAATGCCTCCATGGAAACAGGTAAACCATTTGATTTATTTGATAGTAATTGGAAAATCGAACCTCAAGCGCAAGTAATTCACCAATGGTTAGATTTAAAAGATAGCCATATCAATGGTAAAACTAAAGTAAAACATAGTGATAATAATGCTTGGCTATTCCGTATTGGGGCTAGATTTGAAGGTGACTATAAAGCTGATAATGAATTATGGCGCCCTTATGCACGGGTAAACCTTTTCTATTCACCAAGTGGTGCTGATCATGTCACTTTTGCTAGTAAAAATGCGGCTACTGAATTTAGTAATGGGGTTAAATCATTTAGTTCTGAATTAGCCATTGGCGGTAGTTATGAAGTTAATAATCAAATTAATGCATATAGTGAAATAGGGCACACGTGGACTCATGGTGGCGATGCCAGAGTTAAAGCTCCAATTAGTGCTTCTATAGGTATCCGTGCTAATTGGTAATTGTTAAATAAAATTTCGTTAACTTAGCTAAGCCGATATTACTTAGTAAATATCGGCTTATTTAATTATTTTTAGTTCTTTTTCAAACTTTCTTTTAATTGAAAATTAAATATTACGGTTACGTTTAGTTAGCCACTCGACAATTGCTGGATCACGATGTGAGAAGAATGCACTAGTTGCAGTATCAATTGCGGTAATATTGATGAGATCTTGATTTGAAAGTTCAAAATCAAAAACATTAAAATTTTCAGCCATTCGTTCTTTTCTAGTTGATTTTGCTAAGCAAACAATTTGTCTTTGTATTAACCAGCGTAAAATAATTTGGCCAACTGATTTATTATGTTTATTGGCAATAACAGTTAATACAGGGTGATTAAAAATATCGTTTTTTCCCTCAGCGAATGGCGCCCACGCTTCTGGCTGAATAGTTCTACTTTGCATCCAAGGTACTGTCTGCAATTGTTGATTAAATGGATTAATTTCGATTTGATTGATGGCTGGCTTAATTTTATTAAAAGCTATCAAGTCAGCAACACGGTCTGAATGAAAATTACTTACACCAATGGCTTTAATTTTTCCTTGTTGATAAAACTCTTCCATTGCTCGCCAAGCGCCATGTATATCACCAAAAGGTTGGTGGATTAAATAGAGATCAATGTAATCTGATTGTAGTAAATTTAGCGATTGTTCAAATTGAATTTTAGCACCTTCATAGCTAGCACGATTTAACCAAAGTTTGGAAGTAATAAAAAGATCTTTTCGGTTAATTCCACTCACTTTAATCGCATTTCCGACTTGGCGTTCATTTTGATAAGCTGTAGCGGTATCAATTAGGCGATAACCAACATCAATTGCATCTAATACCGCTCGCTCACACTGTTTTTCATCAATTTGATAAACACCAAAGCCTAAAATAGGCATTTCAATGCCGTTATTTAATTTTGTGCTTTTCATAATGCACACCTCTAATATTAAAATTAACTGAAAATATTAACGGTTGTCTTTTCGAATGATTATTTATTAATCTCACTATTAAGTAAAGCGGAAATGTTATCTCATTAGCCAACAAATAACTTGTTTTATGGTAGTTTTACTAGCTATTTACCTTTATGTTTATCTTCAAAAAACCTTTCCTCAATTTTTTAATCTTAAATAAATTATTATTTAGTTAGTAAAGTGATTATTACTTCAATAAAAACTATTTATTTAAAAAGTGTATTAAATAAAAAAAGAAGAATTATTGATGGATAGGAAACAAGCTGAGTGAATGGATCAGTTATAGTGCAATGGTTATTTGATTTACCAATTATTATAAAAATAATTATTTTTGAAAAAAATATAATATTTATTTTTAAAATATTAGTAATTATTATTTAATTTTTTGCTAACTTCATTAAGTTATATCATGATTATTAAATGATATTAGATATCGCTATAGGTTTATTCTTTGCACATCATTAATCATGATAATTTTTTTTAATTAGTTTTTTGTTAAAAAAATAGTAATTATATTTGCTATTGTTTTTTGAAATATGTTAGAAATATTGGCATAGTAATTGCATGCATTAATATCAGATTAATCATAATTACAGAGAAGTTTAGTAAAGAGGAACATGCGTATGGAAAATCATAGCAGCAGTACCGTTGCTTTTATAAAAAATAGGCGAGCATCGCTGATTAGTGCAATCTTTTTGATGGCAACTTCGGCAATTGGTCCCGGTTTTATTACTCAAACAGCTACTTTTACCGTGACACTTGGCACTGCTTTTGGTTTTGGTATTTTGGCCTCTATCATTATAGATTTTGTGGTTCAGCAAAATATTTGGCGAGTAGTTGCATTAACAAAAATGAACTCATCCGATATCGCTAATAGTACTATACCTTTTAGTGGTTATATATTAGCAATACTAATTATATTTGGTGGTTTAGTTTTTAATATAGGCAACATAGCTGGAGCTGGTCTAGGATTAAATGCATTAGTTGGCCTTGATCCTAAGTGGGGTGGGGCAATTAGTGCTCTAATGGCGGTTTATATATTTTCATCACGTAAAGCGAGTAATTTTATTGATCGCCTAATGATTGGTTTAGGTTTATTGATGATCATTTTGACACTGTTTGTGGTCTTTGCTTCTCATCCTCCTGTTGGAGAGGCTTTAAAAGAGACAGTTATACCATCAAATATTGATTTTGCTTCAATTACAACCATTGTTGGTGGTACTGTTGGTGGTTATATCTCCTATGCTGGTGCTCATCGCTTACTTGATAAAGGTATGGTTGGCGTAGAACATATAGACTATGTATCTGGTGCAGCAACAAAAGGGATCATGGTTGTTGGTTTAATGCGTTATATTTTGTTTTTAGCCATTTTAGGTGTAGTAGCCAGTGGCGTAACAATCGATATTTCGAGTTATGCCGCAAATCCTGCGTCACAAGCATTCCAAGCGGCTTTAGGCGAATTAGGTTTGCGTATTTTTGGTTTGATACTGTGGGCAGCTGCCATCACGAGTATTATAGGTGCCGCTTATACCTCAATGACTTTTATTACACCTTTTAAACGTAATATCAGTGAAAAACAACGCCAATTTGCTACTATTGTTTTTATTGCAACCTCATTGGCGATTTATTTAATTATGGGTGCCGCGCCTGTATCATTGCTGGTTTTTGCTGGTGGGTTTAATGGTTTAGTATTACCACTTGGTTTAACTATCTTTGTTTACATCGGATGGAAACGGGCGGATTTAATGTCTGGTTATCATTATCCTAGATGGCTATTGTGGTCAGGACTTTTGGTTTGTGCTATCACGTGGTATATGGGAGCAATGTCTGTTTTCACTATTTTTAATTATTTAAAATGAAGGGCATCATGATTACTAATAAGATTATTGATTTAAACAGTGATCTTGGCGAAAGTTTTGGTCAATGGCAAATGGGTAATGATGAGGCAATGCTGAAAGTTGTTAGCAGTGCCAATATTGCCTGTGGCTTTCATGCCGGTTCGCCAGAAGGAATTTTAAAAACATTAAAAGCTGCCAAGTTAAATAATGTAAGTATTGGTGCTCATGTTGGATATCCTGATTTAGTTGGTTTTGGCCGACGAAATATGGATATTGGCTCTGAAGAATTAATTGCTGATGTTATTTATCAGATAGGCGCATTAACTGGATTAGCAAAATCTATTGATGCTGAAGTTAGTTATGTTAAACCGCATGGTGCTTTATATAACACGATAGCGCATGATAAGCGCCAAGCAATGGCAACGATTGATGCTATTCGACTGATTAATCCTCATCTTGTTTTAGTCGCTTTGGCGGGATCACCATTAATCAGCTGGGCTAAAGAAAGTGGCTTGAATGTTGTTGCTGAGGCATTTGCTGATAGAGCTTATCATACCGATGGTACCTTAGTTTCTCGTAAGGAGGTTGGTGCCGTCTTACATGATCCAGATATTGTTGCCAATCGTATGTTACAACTTGTTAATGAAGGTGGTTTGATATCAATTGAAGGCGAGTTTGTTGAGATTGATGCTGGATCAATTTGTGTTCACGGTGATAGTATGGGCGCTTTAGCGATGGCGCAAAGAGTTAGCCAACAATTACAAAATAATGGTGTTAAAATTGCTTCATTTACTGATGTTATTAATGAGTAATATGCAGTAGATATTGTAACAATATAATTCAATTATTTGCCGTAATTATCAAATAAAGATTTACTTATAATCAATCTTTTTTGCGGTGTTTAGAGGTGCATAATGCGTTTTTTACCAGTTAATATTGATGCTCTGCTTATCGAGTTAGAGACTCTAGAACAAGTGATGGCATTAACTGATGCATTACAATATAAAAAAGATGTATGGAATATAAATGAAATAATACCAGCAGCTCGGACAGTGTTAGTTCGATATAATTCCATTATTATGGATGGAAATAAACTTGCCCAATATATCGCTCAATTAGATGTATCTTCAGGGCAATTAAGAGCTGGTGAATTAGTTACCATTCCAGTTAGTTATAATGGTGAGGATTTAGGCTTTGTAGCAGAATATTTAGGTATTAGCGTTGCTGATGTTATTTCTAGACATACAAGTAATGAATATCAGGTTGCTTTTTGCGGATTTGCACCTGGTTTTGCTTATATGGTAACAAAAGATATTCAGCTTAACGTTCCTCGCCGTCAATCTCCCCGGGTTCGTATTCCTGCTGGCTCTGTAGCCTTAGCTGGAGAATTTAGTAGTGTTTATCCACAAGCAAGCCCCGGCGGTTGGCAACTGATTGGTGTTACCAACGTTAAAGTCTGGGATATTTATCGTGACGAGCCAGCACTCTTTAAACCAGGTACACGAGTAAATTTTATTGATGCAAGTAAGACTGCTACTAAATATAGCTTACCACAATCGAAAAAAGTAACCCTACCGGTTGAACAACAAGTGCAATCGCAAGATATTGAGATATTAGCCACTGGAATTCAAACTTTATTACAAGATAATGGCCGCATAGGACAAGCTGAATTAGGTATTTCAGAATCAGGTGCAATGGATAAAGCAGCTTTGCATAGTGCCAATCGTATACTAGGTAATCCGACGAATGAGGCTGTTTTAGAAATAACTCAAGGTGGTTTTAAAGCTCGTATTAATAGCGCTATGTTAATTGCTGTGACAGGGGCGTCATGTGAGATTAAAGTTACTACAATTAGCGGTGAAAGCTATTTTGCTCATATGTATCAACCGATCCAATTAGAAGAAGGGGATATTGTTCATTTAGGTAACGTACAGTATGGTGTACGTAGTTATGTTGCTGTGCGTGGTGGTTTGCAAATTCAACCAATTTTAGCGAGTTGTTCTTTTGATACATTGGCGCAAGTCGGCCCTAATCCGCTAAAAGTTGGTCAAACATTGGCGATTAAGAATAGTCAGACTTTTAATGCGCTTTCATTAAATGAAACTCCCGTTATCTCTTATCCGTGTAAAGATGATGTTGTCGAATTGGATATAATGTTTGGCCCTCGTACCGATTGGTTTACACAACAAGCTATACAACAATTAACTTCACAATTGTGGCAAGTGACCCCTGCATCAAATCGTATTGGTTTACGTCTTTTGGGGGAAATTCCTTTAGAGCGCGAAAAACAGCAAGAATTACCAAGTGAAGGCACTTGTATGGGGGCAATACAAATTCCTGCTAATGGTCAACCCGTACTATTTTTAAATGATCATCCTCTAACAGGCGGTTATCCGGTTATTGCAGCAGTATGTAATTATCATTTGGATTTGGCTGGTCAAATTCCAGTTAATGCCAAAATAAAATTTAATCCGATTGGAGTTTTTAAAGAATTTGAAGGGAGCCATGTTAATCATGTCTGAAATTAATAAACAAGTTGCACACAAAGTATTGATTGCTAATCGTGGTGAAATTGCCGTTCGGATTATTCGTGCTTGTCGAGATATGAATTTTGCATCGATAGCGATTTATGCCGATGTTGATATGGATGCACTGCATGTGCAAATGGCTGATGAGGCTTATGGATTATCAGGTAATACACCGAGTGATACCTATCTAAATATTGATAAGATTATTGCGATTGCGCAAAAATCTGGAGCCACAATGGTTCATCCCGGTTATGGCTTTTTGTCTGAGCGAGTTGAATTCGCCAAAGCGGTACAAGATGCTGGTTTAATTTGGATTGGTCCTAACCCTGAAACAATAGCTGTTTTGGGCGATAAAGTAAAAGCGCGACAACTTGCTATCGAAGTAGGGGCACCACTAGTTACCGGTACGGATAAACCTGTACAAAATGCCAAAGAAGTTGTTGAATTTGCACATAAACATGGATTACCAATTGCAATTAAAGCAGCATTTGGCGGTGGAGGCCGAGGACTTAAAGTTGCTTGGCAAATGGATGAAGTAGAAGAACTCTATGATTCAGCTGTGCGTGAAGCAACGGTAGCATTTGGACGTGGTGAATGTTTCTTAGAACAATTTTTACATCATCCTCGACATATTGAAGCACAGGTTATCGCTGATACTCATGGTAATGTTGTTGTCGTTGGTACTCGTGATTGTTCTTTACAGCGTCGTAATCAAAAGTTGATAGAAGAATCACCAGCACCTTTTTTAGATGAAAAAATAGAAAAACAAATAGTTAAAGCATCAATCGATATCTGTGCTAAAGCAAATTATATTGGCGTTGGTACCGTTGAATTTTTACTGAGTCAGGATGGTAAACTGTCTTTTTTAGAAGTAAATACTCGATTACAAGTTGAACATCCTGTGACGGAAGAAACAACAGGAATTGACCTCGTGATAGAACAGTTACGAATAGCGCAAGGATTACCCGTTAGTATTAAACAAATGCCTCAACCACAAGGGCATGCTATTGAATTTCGCATAAATGCAGAAGATGCTGCTAATGGTTTTTTACCGGTGGCCGGAACGATAACTCATTTTGATATACCGACAGGCCCAGGTGTTCGCTTAGATAGTGGCGTTCATGCAGGATCAGTAATTCCTGCTACATTTGATTCACTCATGGCTAAACTTATTATTGTTGGTAATAATCGCCAACAGGCTTTGGCAAGAGCTCGTCGTGCATTAGCCGAGTTTACCATTAAGGGAGTTGCTAGTGTGCTACCATTTGATCAAAAAGTGATAGACCATCCTGATTTTTGCCAGCAGTTTAATGTGCATACTCGTTGGATTGAAACGGACTTTAATGCAGAACTTGAACCAGCCAAAAGACAACTTCCGCAGCAAGAAGATATATTGACCCATACCTTTATTGAAATTGATGGTAAACGTTGTAAGCTTGGTTTACCTGCGAAACTATTTTCTGGATTATCTATTAGCCAGACCAATAGCGAAGCCCAATCAGTTGTAACCACTAACACAAATCTTGATTTAATTGTTCCAGCTCCAGTGTCTGGTAATTTGTTTAAATGGTTGGTTGAGGATAATCAAAAGGTTGAACAAGGTGATATGATTGCAATTATCGAGGCAATGAAAATGGAAATTCAAGTAATAGCTCATCGTGAAGGTATTTTGAAACATTCTCATACCGAAGGTACGTATGTTAATGCTGATGATCCTATTGCTGAAATTATTTAGTATTAAAAATAATTTATAAATTAATAATAACAATATGTTTTATTAGATTCTTGCAGTTGGTAAAACATATTGTTTTTTATATTAAGATTATTAGTATTGTCTTTTCGAATCAGTTATATCGGCGATTAATATGTAATTTAAATTTCCTGCTGGTTTTAATATAAATCTCTCTAATCTTATTGTTTGGGATCTTAACTGATAAATTAAACGATATAATATCTAGTATTCATCTCTAATTTGAATTAGTTACCTATTGCTATTCTCGTTTTATCATTCTAAAAAACCCCTTTCCTCAAAATTTTTTATTGAATAATAATAGTTATTGGTGACTCTCTCTAATCCTTATATAGATTCAGGATAATAATTAAACTTAATAATTGAACAAAGTAATATAAAAAATAGTTATCATGATAATTTTTTTATAGTTTTAGTTTTAATTTATGATAAGGTTGCCGTTTTGTATTTTATACATAGGGAAGCACTATGACACATTCAACCAATAAATTGGTTCGTTTTTATTTCAAAGTAGGATTAATACCACAAATTATTTTGGGGTTAATCTTAGGTATTGCATTAGCGGCAATTTCAAAAGATGTCGCATTAGATATGTCCTTTATTGGATCACTTTTTATTAATGCTTTGAAATCAGTAGCCCCAATCTTGGTACTTATTTTAGTTATTGCTTCAATATCTAATCACCAACATGGTAAACGGGCCAATATGGGAGAACTATTGGCTCTTTATTTTGCAGGGATGATGTTAGCGGCTTTATTAGCAACTGTTGCTAGTTTTATCTTTCCTTCTGATATCTCTTTAGGTGATACCGCTAATCAAACTAAATTGACACCGCCTGGTAGCGTTATTGAAGTACTAAAAACTTTATTTAACAAGATGATCGACAATCCAATTAATGCTCTGGTTAACGCTAACTATATCGGTCTTATTATTTGGGGTGTTGGTATTGGGATTGCATTAAGACATTCAAGTGAAACCACGAAAACAATGATGAATGATCTTTCTGTAGCTATTTCATTTATCGTTAGAATTATTATTCGTTTTGCGCCATTAGGTGTATTTGGTTTAGTCGCTTCAACTCTTGCTGAAACAGGCTTTGGTGAATTACTTAAATATGCCCATTTAATTCTTGTATTGGTGTCTAGTATGTTAATTGTAGCATTGATCATTAATCCATTACTGGCGTATATGGTCATGCGTAAGAATCCGTATCCATTAGTATTAACTTCATTAAAAGAGAGTGCTATTCCAGCCTTTTTTACTCGAAGTTCGGCAGCAAATATACCGGTTAATATGGAAATTTGTCGAAAACTAAAAATGGATGAAGATACCTATTCCGTCGCGGTACCGTTAGGGGCAGCCATTAATATGTCAGGTGCAGCTATCACTATTACTATTTTAACCTTAGCAACTGTTAATTCATTACATATAGAAGTTGATGTTCTTTCTGCCGTATTGCTTTGTATTGTAACGAGTGTTTGTGCTTGTGGAGCATCGGGAATTGCTGGTGGTTCATTACTGTTGATTCCTGTTGCTTGTAGTATGTTTGGCATACCTAATGAAATTTCAGCAAAAGTCATTGGTATTGGTATTGCAATTGGCGTAATTCAAGATTCAGTTGAAACAGCACTTAATTCATCAAGTGATGTGGTATTTATTGGTGCTGTTTCAGAGAAAGTACAGCGTAATAAAGCAAAATAGAATCAATTTATCCGTTAGCCAATTTATAATGACTATTAAGCCTGATAGATATCAGGCTTTTTTATGAATTGAAAACAGAATCAGTAGCTCAATGATTGCATTTACTCTGATGAATATTTATCATGATTTACATATTAAATGTATTAAGGAATTATCATGTCATTCAATGCAATTATGTTAGGAAAAGATGAGGTTACTGGATTTTCGAATTCCTTAAAGACTATTACTAAACAGCAGTTATTGCAGCAGCAGGGAGATACTTTAGTCCAAATTCATTATTCAAGCATCAATTATAAAGATGCTTTAGCCTTGACGAATAAAAGTCCTATAGTTCGGCAATGGCCAATGGTACCGGGTATTGATGGTGTGGGTACCGTCATTGAGTGCCATAGTGGCCGTTATCAAGCAGGTGACTTAGTTATTTTAAATGGCTGGGGATGTGGAGAAACTCATTGGGGATGTTTAGCACAATATGCCTATCTAAAATCAGATTGGTTAATCCCTCTACCTAATAACCTTACTACTTATCAGTCAATGGCTATGGGCACAGCCGGTTATACCGCTGCACTTTGTGTAAAACGCATTATTGATTATGGCGTTAAACCAGAAGATGGCAAAGTTTTAGTTACTGGTGCAACAGGTGGTGTTGGTTCTGTGGCCATTGCATTATTGTCTAAATTGGGTTTTAACGTTACAGGATCAACAAGTAAAACTTCTGATAAAGAGTATTTATCAAAACTAGGTGCGGTTGATATTATTGATAGTCAATCATTGAAAAAGCCGAATAAACCGTTACAAAAAGAGTTATGGTCAGCTGTAATAGATGTCGTTGGTTCAAACACATTAGCTAATATTTGTGCTCAAACTCAATATGGTGGCATAGTCGCATGTTGTGGTTTGGCGCAAGGTATGGACTTACCTGCAACCGTGGCACCATTTATTTTACGCGGCGTAACACTATCGGGAGTGGATAGTGTGATGGCAAGTTATGATAAACGGGTTGCAGCTTGGCAATTAATAGCAGAAAACATGGACGAGAAACTGTATACTCACATAGCTAAAATTATTACATTAGATCAATGTTCTGAGATAGCACATAAGATGATCTCTGGTGAAATTAAAGGACGCTTTGTGGTTGATGTGAATTAGTGAACTTTATACTTAAATAAGCAGAATAAATATGCAGCATAGATTAATGCTGCATATTTATTAACTAGTTGGTTGAATTATTGTATAGTTGAATTAAAGAGTTTTCAGTTGTATTTAATGATTTAATTTCTTGGTTAACATCTTTATCATCTAACTTATTTAAAACAAGCTTGATTTGCGTAATCATTTTCGGTAAATAATCAACAAATCCATCATAGTAAATGCGATTTAAGCCTTGTGTTTTTATTACAGAGTCATTACCTTTATATTTTTTTAAATTATCAGAAATATCTACAATTTGTTGAATTTTCAGTTCAATAGCTTGTGTATCTAAATTTTTGAAATTGTTTTTTTCATCAAACGTATTATTAATTAATCCGACAATTTCTTTTGTTATATCCATTATTTCCATACAATCATATTGAAGAGTTAATCCTCTTTTTTTGAAATCCAATTTTTGAATATCATGTATTTCATTGTATAATTTATTATAAATAAGTTTAGCTGAGTTTTGTGTTTGCATAAACTCATTATATGAATTAGCTAGTTGATTAAAAAGTTTCGGTGCTTTTTGGTAATTATCTGATTGATATTCACCATTAAGAGCGTATTTTTGTAGTTCATGCAAAGCTAATGCTAATTTGACATAATTTTCAGCAAATTTTTTACCTTCTATATCTAATTCGAGTAATCGTGGTTCACTTTTTTCTAATTCATCAATTAATAGTTTGTAGTTATGTAGTAATTTTTCAGAAGGTAGAGATAAATTCAAAACAAGAGAAAAATTTTTTAAAGGATCCTTTTTGATTGCTTTCAATGTACAGGCATTATTTTTTTCGCCACAATTTTGAAGAACTTTTTTTGCCTTTTGATCTAAATTAATTAAAGTAGAAGTATTTTTTACGTTTTTATTTAACTTTCGTCCAAAATAACCATAATCATAATTAAATACGGATAGCCAAAGGTTCATTTTCTCGGATTGAGCATATGCTTGACGCGTATTTTCATCCATTGTTTGTTCTATTGATTGAGAAGGTTCTGATTCTGATTCTGAAGTAGGAGTAGGAGCTTGTTCTATCGCTGATATATTGGTAGATTCTACTGGTTGTTGGTCAGCTGGTTGTTGTTTTGTTTTATCATCGCAACTAATTATTAATAAACTAGCTAAAATTAAAGTGAATATTTTTGTTGTCATTTAGTTCTTCCATTTAATATAAATAATAACATCAACTAGTTAAGATTTTTGTATGTAATAGTTTATTAAATAATCGATATTAACTCAATTAGTTATTTTTTAATCAATAAGTAAACCTATTTAGGCTCTTTTGTATCAAATTAAGGTTTATATTAATAACAATATATTTCGAAAAATTTTTTTTCAGTAAAATCAGATTAGATTCAATCTAACTTAACTATTTTGCAGTGATGTTCGCAGTTACCAATCAAAGTTATCAATAATCTGTGATTAATTCGAGGGGGGAATGTGATATGCCATATCAAACAAGAGATGATTTACCTGAATCAGTCCGACATGTTTTACCTACCCATGCTCAAGATATTTTTAAAGAAGCTTTTAATAGTGCCATTAAAGAGTATCAAGATCCGAAAAAACGACGCGATAAAAGTGATGCTGAACAAGTTGCTTTTCGTGTTGCTTGGTCAGCGGTTGAAAAGGTCTATCATAAGGATGAGCATGGCAAATGGGTAGCTAAATAAAACTTAAAACATTATAGATAGCTTGTTTTATTATTTAATAATGCTATAAATAATAAATAATAAATAATAAATAATAAATAATAAATAAGAATAAATGCTAAGCTGACATGGATAGTTGGCTTATTCATATTTAAATTAAGGAGTTATGATGTTCATTTTTTCTCTTTCTTATCTCAAACCTATTAGTCAAGTTGAAAAATATTTACAAGCACATATCGATTATCTAGAGTGTTATTATCAATCTGGGCATTTTATCGCTTCAGGTCGCAAAATTCCTCGCACTGGTGGTGTTATTATTTGTCGTGCTGAGAGTCATGAACAAGCCATGTCTATCATACAACAAGATCCATTTTATATTCACCAAATTGCTCAATATGAATTAATTGAATTTGTTCCTAGCAAATATGCCAAAGGGTTTGATGATTTTATCAAATGATTATCTAAAACATTAACAATGCTGTTAGTGAAATTGATAAACCTATTGTTAATTATCGCAAAGCAGCTAAATTCGTATTAGCTTATTTAATTATTCCTATTCTTAAATCCTCATTTCAACAAAATTAATAAAAAAATTTGAACCTTTTTTATATTTTTTAACCTCTATATAAGTATGGTCATTTTATCAATGAAATTATATTAAACTCATTTAAACTTAATATTTCATTACGATTTTATTAGCTAGAGATTAAAAACTAATGAGTAAAAATAAACAACAACTCATCGAATTAGCTTGTAAGGGCGATAAGCAAGCACTGGAAAATTTGCTAGTCATTTGTCAACCAGATATAAAAAGATTTGCAAGACGAACCTGTTCAAGCTCGGAAGATATTGATGATGCGGTGCAAATTGCACTATGGCAGTTATATCGAAAAATAGGCATGTTGAAAACGGTGGCTACCTTCAGTAGTTGGTTATTTCGAATTGTCGAACGTGAATGTTATCGATTATTCAGAATTAGGAATTCGGAGAATATTGATTCAGGTTTTGATTTCGATAGCCTCAAAACAGCATATACAGATATCGATCTCAAAATTGATTTGATCAATGCAATTCTTGTTTTGCCAATAATCTATCGAGAAGTTCTAATTTTAAGAGATATTAGGGAATATTCATTCCCAGAAGTCGCTGACCAACTAGGTATTAATGTTGAGGCGGTAAAAAGTCGATTGCACCGAGCTAGAATGCTAATAAAAGAAAAAATTAATTCACGAAAACTTTCAAGTTTTTAAATAACATGTAGGAGAACTCTATGTATTGTCGTAACTCAATCATTTTACATTTAATAAGAGGTATAGCTGCAATTTCGTTGATATTTGCTGTATTTTTATTTCAACTTCCGCTTTTGCTTAAATTGTTTTTGGTTGTGGGTGCCATTTTGCTGTTACGAGGTTGTCCTGCCTGTTGGTTGTTAAGTTTAATAAATAAATTACAAACTCAAAAAAGAAAACAATATGAGTGATTATCAATCGAGAGAAGATTTTAAATATTTAGCATGTTTATTGAAATCAGCTCCAAATGAAACACAAGCATTTATTGATTTTGATCAGCAAACGATTAAGCGAAATGATGGAAATATTCCAATAAAAACTCGAGAGTTAATAGCTTTAGCTATCGCACTAACAACGCAATGTGCTTATTGCATTGATGTTCATGTCAAAGGTGCAAAACGAGCAGGAGCTAGTTTAGAAGAGTTGGCTGAATTAATTTCCATTTCCGCATCGGTAAGAGCAGGTGCAACTATGGCGCATGGTTTGTTATCAATGCGATTATTTGAACAAAAAAATGGTTAACTCCTTAGTATTATTGTTTAAATGGCAGCTATTTAGTCAAAAATTAGCTGCCAAATTTTTATTCTCTTAAATTTACAACTCCCTGTTTTCTTCCAGATTCTCTTCGTTATCCAAATTTAAGATAAATTTTCCTTATTCTATTTACAATTTTCCTTATCAATACGGAAAAAGTTGGTTAGTAATTATTTATTTTTCCTCTTATACTAAATTTGAATCATCAATAAACATAGGTAATTGATTATGAATAATAAAGGTTTACCAAAAGATTTTCTATGGGGCGGTGCTGTTGCTGCTCACCAATTGGAAGGTGCTTGGCAAGTTGGCGGCAAAGGTATGAGTGTTGCTGATGTGATGACAGTTGGATCGCCGAAAAGCTATCGCAAAATCACTGAAGGTATTATTCCTGGTGAGTATTATCCTAATCACGAAGCTATCGATTTTTATCATCATTATAAAGATGATATCAAGTTATTTGCTGAAATGGGGTTTAAGTGTTTTCGAACTTCAATTGCTTGGACGCGAATTTTTCCAAAAGGCGATGAACTTGAACCAAATGAAGAAGGTTTAAAGTTTTACGATGATTTGTTCGATGAATGTTTAAAATATAACATTGAACCTGTGGTCACTCTTTCGCATTTCGAATTACCTTATTATTTAGTAACCGAATATGGTGGTTTTCGTAATCGTAAATTAATCGATTTCTTTGTTCGCTTTGCCGAAGTCTGTTTTGATCGTTATAAAAATAAAGTCAAATATTGGATGACCTTTAATGAAATTAATAACCAAGCTAATTTTGACGAAGATTTTGCTCCTTTCACTAATTCTGGTATCTATTATAAAGAAGGTGATAATCGTGAAGAGATCATGTATCAAGCCGCTCATTATGAATTAGTTGCCAGTGCAAAAGCAGTTCAAATTGGTCATGCGATTAACCCTGATTTTCAAATTGGATGCATGATTGCACTAGTGCCAATCTATCCTGAAACTTGCAAACCAAGCGACATCCTAATGGCACAAAAAGTTATGGAACGTAAATACTTCTTTACTGATGTTCATGTGCATGGCAAATACCCAAATTACATTAAAAAATATTGGCAACGTAAAAATATCAAGTTAGATATTACTTCGCAAGATTTAGAAGAGTTAACGAAAGGAACCGTAGACTATATTGGCTTTAGTTATTACATGTCCAATGTTGTTAGGCACAATCAAGGCAATGATCATTATGATTATAATGAAAAAACTGATTTAGTTGGTAATCAATATGTTAAAAAATCAGATTGGGGTTGGCAAATTGATCCAGAAGGCTTACGTTATACCTTAAATTGGCTAACTGACACCTATCAATTACCGCTATTCATTGTGGAAAATGGTTTTGGTGCTTATGACAAAGTTGAGTCTGATGGTAGCGTTCATGATAATTATCGAATTGAATATCTACGTGAACATATAAAACAAATGAAGTTAGCCATTATTGAAGATGGCGTTGACTTGATGGGGTATACACCATGGGGTTGTATTGATCTCGTTTCTGCTGGTACTGGTGAAATGGAAAAACGTTACGGTTTTATCTATGTAGATAAAGATAATAAAGGCAATGGTACCTTAAAACGTAGTCGTAAAGATTCTTTTGCTTGGTATAAAAAAGTCATTGAGTCGAATGGTGAAATTTTATAACAATTTAGATTCATTAGGAGAAATTATGAAAAAAGCGTTAATTATTTGTGCAGCAGGTATGTCATCATCACTAATGGCTAAAAAAGTTACTGAATTTTTTGCTAACCAAAATAAAGCTATTGAACTTGATGCGGTATCGGCAACTGAAGGTAGTAATAAGATTAAAAATAGTGATTTTTCACTGTTCTTAATTAGCCCTCAAACCATGATGATGTTTGATAAATTAAAAGCATTAGGTGATGAAGTAGGAAAACCAGTGGTGAGTATTCCTTTTCAGGCATATATCCCAATACCATCTGGTATTGAACAATTAGCTAAATTAGTTGAGGATAATATTAACTAATATTCAAGAAAATCTTTGTTCTACCGATCTTAATATGATGCGATTTTTTTATGAATGATCGCATCATAAATGGCTTAAGTTTCACATTGCCATTTTAGTAACTTAACCCTTTGGATAAATTTCATTAATAGTTAAGGTGTAGTAGATAATGATAAGACAAAAACAACGAGAACTAATTAGTTTACTTGTTCGTTCTAAAAATGAATATAAAAGTAGTCAAGAACTAGCTACGCAATTATCGTTATCTGATCGTACCGTACGTACCTACCTTAAAGATTTAAAAACTATAGTTGAAAGTAATGGCGGTAATATAATAAGTAAACAAGGTTACGGTTTTCAATTACAAATTGAAGATCGAAATGCATTTAATTTATTTTTAATTGAACACCATTTATTAGATAAAAATGTTGAACAATTTCAATGTCGAGAAGCGAGTGAACGAAAACATTATATTTTGAATTTATTGTTATTAGAGAGTCAAAAAATTGATGTTGAAGCATTATCAGAACAACTATTTATCAGCTCATCTCAATTAAATAAAGATATTACCGAAATTAAATCTCAATTACTTCCTTATGAACTAACGATTAAAAAAAATCATTCACTAGTTTTTGTTGATGGTGAAGAAAAAGCTAAACGTCATTTTATAATGAGCTATTTTTTTCATGAGGATTCAATTAATTTTCTACACCATTTGTCCTATTTTAATCAAGCTTGTGAAACCATTAGTTTTGATTCATTAACTATTATTATTTTAGATGAATGTCGTGAGGCAAATATTAAATTATCAGATGTGATGATACAAAATATTGTCTTGCATTTATCATTAAGTATTAAGCGTTTACAATCGGGACTTTCGATTCAAAATCTTGATTTGCCTGTTTCAACAAATTTATCACTTGAATATAAAGTTGCCGAGCGAATTATCGCTCGCATTGAATCGATTATTGGTTTTCATTTTCCTAAAGAAGAACAGATGTACCTTACTTTACATTTGATGAGTAAATCTAATTTAATTCAAGATGATCTGGATGATGATTTAGGTTCGTCACTAACAAATTTGCTATTAAAGATCCAACAAGAAACAGGCTATCCTTTTTTGCATGATGAACAATTAAAAAATGGATTAATCCAACATTTAAAACCAATGTTAGTACGTTTACAACAGAATATTAAATTAGATAATCCATTAATAGATGAAATTAAACACCAATACTGTGAGGTTTTTGGGTTAGTTAAGCGTTATTTCAATCAATTACCCAATTTACAACAATATGAAGTGAATGATGATGAATGGGGATATTTAGCACTGCACTTTTTAGCATCACTTGAAAAACTAAAAAATGAACAGAAAGCCAAAGTGTTAATTATCTGTGCAACCGGTCTCGGTAGTGCTCAATTACTTAAAAATCGAGTGGAAAATGAATTTGATGAAAGAGTGAAAATTGTGGCAACGCGAGGTTATTATGAAATTGATCCCGAAATGTTAAATGACATCGATTTTATTATTTCTTCGGTCGATTTATCGTCAAAAATATTTAAAGTACCGGTATTTCATGTTTCAGTATTTTTTTGTGAAGAAGACGTTCAAGCGATTCGTCGTTATCTTTCCCATAGACAAAAACCTAATTCATTGCCAAAAAATTCATTTGTGACAACATTTGATGATAAACAGCAAAATCATTCACATTATATTAGCCAAATCTTTGATGATATTGCCGCAGATTATTTTTATTTGTGCTCAAACAAACCATCTAAACAAGCTGTATTGGATCATTTGCTTGATCTCTTATCTATTAATGAGGCAAAAAGCTTTAAACGAGAAATGCAAAAGCAAATGGAAAAACGGATGGTTATTGGTGAGATACTTTTTAGTCCAACCATTGTGGTTCCTCATCCAGCCATTCCAGTAGGTAAAATAGCTAAAATAGCGACTGCCATTATTCCAGAAGGACTTTGTTGGGATGAAAACTACCCAGATGTAAAGTTTGTTTTTATGATTTCACCGTCAATTTATCAAAATTCTCATTTAGCAATGATGACTAAAGCAATTGTCAATTTAATCGATGATTCGGTCATGCAACAAGCCATGTTAAAAATTGCAAATTTTAACCAGTTTAAATCACTTTTTATCCAACTTATTGAAAAAGGAGCGTAAGAATGAATGACCAAATGAGCTCAGAGGATATTCAAATTACCGCATTTAATATTATTTTACATAGTGGTAATGCCAAAACCAAAATTCATGCTGCTTTCAAAGCAATGAGAAACGCAGAATTTGATACAGCAAATCAGCTCTTAGAAGAGGCCAATGAGGAAATATTAGAAGCACATAAATCGCAAACCGATCTTCTACAATCTTATGCTAATGGTTGTAAAATTGAGATGGAAATTATCATGGTGCATGCTCAAGATCATCTAATGACAACAATGACGTTACGCGAAGTTGCCATTGAGATGTGTTATCTCTATCAAAAAAACTATCAGTTATCAAATCAATAAAGAGGTTAGCGATGAATACTCCACTAGAAAGCCAACTTAAAATGCATAAAAAAGTCAGTTTGACTAATCTTTATTTTAATCGCTTTTTAGCGGTTCGTTATGCGACAGCCTTCTTTCTATTTATTAACCTGTATTGGGCTGTCTTTCTGTTGGGTAGCTTATCAATTGCTATAGCACTACCACTGTTGCTTATCGTGATGGCTACATTAACCAGTTTTGAGCAAATTAAGCTTTATCGTAATCATAAAAATCATTTACCTTATGCCAGTTTATTGTATCGAACATTATTAATATCCACCATTGTGTTAATGGTTTTGATTTATACCCCATTGTTTCACTTTTTCTTTCCATTTCTAAAAAATTCATCGGAGGCAGTAAACATTATATTAGGCATTTTGGCTGCAAGTTTAGTTTTTACTATTTTTATACTGATAAAACTAAAAAAAATTGAGCGTAATGAGGATAAACATTTTAAAAGAATCCAAGCTTATCAAGAAATCATCAATTGAATGAGGAAAACAAAATGAATACCGGATTTGTGTTGTTACAAAAGTATCTAATGACTCCGATGGCAAAAATATCGCAGTTTAAGATTGTTCGAGCAGTAATGGCAGCTGGAATGGCGTCAGTACCTTTTTGTATAGTTGGATCGATGTTTTTGGTGTTTAATACTTTGCCGATGACATTTACTGGCTTAGAAACAGTATTTGAAAATACTATTTTCAAAGTAAGTGATCTTTATATGATAGCAAATACAGCAACAATGGGGATAATAGCACTCTATTTTAATATTGTCGTTGGTTATGAATTAACTAAAATTGAAGAAGAAGAAACTGGTTTAAAAGTAAATGCACTTAATGGTGCTATGTTATCGGTATTTGCTTTTGTTATGACTCTACCAGAATTAGTGATGCAAAGTGGTGCAATGGTTTTACTTAATGATCAAAGTGAATTAGTTTTTAATGGGTTACGTTTAAAACCGTTTGTTTATCGCTTAGGTACATCTGGTATCTTTATTGCCATTGTTATGGCGATTATTGCAACACAGTTGTATTTCCTTTGTGTACGTCGTAATTGGGTGGTTAAAATGCCGGAAACCGTTCCATTAGGCGTATCCCGATCATTCACTGCATTAATTCCAACTTTTGTTATTGCATTCACAATTCTTATTCTAAACGGAATTTTGGTGTATTTTGGTACGGATATATTTGATATTATCGGTGTTCCATTTACCTTTGTAACCAATTTAACTAAAAGTTGGCTTGGTATAATGGTGATTCTATTTTTAATCCATGCTCTTTGGGTTGTTGGTATTCACGGTGCTAGTATAATTGGGGCATTTATTACGCCTATAATGTTTAGTAATATGAATGAAAACGTTGGCGGCGCACATATTCCATTTGCTGGTGAGTTCAATAATTCATTGGTAATTTTAGGTGGTTCAGGTTCAACGTTACTTATGACTTTCTTTATTGCTTTTTGTGCTAAATCGAGTCAATTAAAAATTTTGGGGCGAGCTTCAGCTGTCCCGGCAATTTTTAATATCAATGAGCCAATTATTTTCGGTATGCCGATAGTATATAACCCATATCTTGCCTTACCGTTTTTATTAGCACCAATGGCATGTGGTACTTTAGGTTATTTTGCGATTAGTAGTGGGTTTATGAATCCAATTATTGCATTAATACCATGGCCATCACCAATGGGATTAGGGGCGTTTATTGGTACTGGTGGGGACTATCGAGCTATGTTTGTTGCGATACTTTCAGCAATTTTAGCGTTAGTAATTTACCTACCTTTTGTCAAAATGTACGACAACAAGCTTTATAAAGAAGAACAAGCTAAATCAGACAATCAATAGCTTAATTTATTACTTCATAGATTAAA
Organism: Gilliamella sp. W8145; assembly: GCF_016101145.1. Taxonomy (NCBI): domain Bacteria; kingdom Pseudomonadati; phylum Pseudomonadota; class Gammaproteobacteria; order Orbales; family Orbaceae; genus Gilliamella; species Gilliamella sp. W8145. Next base: position 1,137,921 of record NZ_JACFRC010000001.1, on the reverse strand, counting down.
GCATGAAATTAATTCAATTTCGTGCTTTTTGCTTTGTAATATACTCAATTATAATCATCGCTAAACTAATATTAGTTTTTTTCATGGTTAATCTCTGATCGATACAGCCATTTTCTATGCTATATTTAAAATTCCTTTTGATCAAATAATGAATAAAAATCTGAATTTTTTTATCAATATTAGAATAGAAGGGAATAATTATTTTTTTAATAAGGAGATGTGAAATGTACTGTATCAAACACAAGTTAAGAAAGTATTGTTGCATTATCTTTCTTCTATCAATAAGTCAATATGTAGCGGCCATAGAAAATGTAAAACATAAGTTTGAAGCTGGTGCTGTGGCTTCTCCCGATTATTATGGCGCCATCGCCGCAGAAGAAATCTTAAAAAAGGGTGGTAATGCAGTTGATGCCGGTGTCGCTACTGCATTTGCTTTAGCTGTAACCTACCCAGAAGCGGGCAATATCGGTGGTGGCGGATTTATGACCATTTGGATGGAAGGAAAACCTTATTTTATCGATTATCGAGAGACAGCACCTAATCAAGCCTCTAAAGATATGTTTCTTGATAAACAGAAAAATGTAGTAGCTGATTTAAGCTTATATTCGCATAAAGCATCAGGTGTTCCAGGAACTGTAGCAGGAATGTGGGCGGTTCATCAGCGATTTGGCAAACTTAGTTGGCAAGAAGTGATAGCACCAGCTATTCGGTTTGCAAACCAAGGTTTTATGGTTGATAAACAGCTGATTACACGTTATCAGGAAGTACAGGATCTGGCACCGACCAATGGACATTTTAAACAGTACTTTGGTGCTATGCAGGAAGGAAAAATTTTCAAGCAACCTGAATTAGGTGCTGTTTTAACGCGTATCGCAAAGGACGGTGCTGATGAATTTTACCGAGGTAAAACAGCCCAATTAATTGTGCAAGAAATGGCAAAAAATGGTGGTTTAATCACACAAAATGATTTAGCTAACTATCAAGCTAAATGGCGAGATCCGATCCTAGCCAATTGGCATGATATGCAAGTAGTAACGGCACCACCGCCAAGTTCAGGTGGCGTTGGGTTGATTCAATTATTATTAATGAAACAAAAATTAGCTGATGATTTCAAAGATGTTAAAGTAAACTCTGCTCAGTATGTCCACTTATTAGCAGAGATCGAAAAACGTGTTTTTGCTGACCGCGCTGAATACATGGGTGATCCTGATTTTGTTAATGTACCAGTTGCTAAATTAATTGATGATAGTTATTTAGCTAATCGGGCTAAATCTATTAATGCTAATGCCGTTTCAATTACTGAGCAAGTAAAACCTGGTCTAGATAATAATCATGAAAAATTACAAACTACTCATTTTTCAGTTGTAGACAAATGGGGAAATGCTGTTTCTAATACATATACTTTAAATGGTTGGTTTGGATCTGCTGTTGTTGTAGAAGGAACCGGTATTGTTTTAAACAACGAAATGGATGATTTTAGTAGTAAGCCTGGTATTGCCAATCAATTTGGTGTTATAGGTAAAGATGCTAATGCGATAGAGCCAAATAAACGTCCACTATCATCTATGTCACCTAGTATTTTAGTTAAAGATAATGAAGTGGTTATGGTTATTGGTACCCCTGGCGGTTCGAGAATATTCTCTTCTATTTTTCAAGTTGTGACAAATGTTTTTGATAATAACATGACATTAAAATCGGCTATGGATGCGCCACGTTACCACCATCAATTATTACCAAGTAATGTGATTTTTATCGAGCCTTTTCAGACTGAAGTACCAATTGATTTCAAAAATCAACTTGAGAAAATGGGATACCAATTTGAAAAACAAGATTTTAATGGTGATATTCAAGCGATTAGGATTATTAATAATAAACCTCAACCTGTTTCTGATTTACGCGGTAGAGGAACGTCGATTATCGTTAAATAATCGAGTGAATATTACTTAATAACGAAATATAGAATATTCAATTTTGACTCTATTTATCTAATAGATAAATAGTATAAAAAAAACCCGTTTAATTAAACGGGTTTTTTGTCACTGTTATTTGATGATTATTCAGGAATAATATCAACAATAACTTTTGCAAAAGCTTCGCTGTGTACTTGGAATAACACTTCGTGTTCACCAGTAGTACGCAATACACCATTTGGTAAACGAACTTCGCTTTTTGATACTTGAATACCACGAGCTTTAACTGCATCAGCGATATCACGAGTACCAATTGAACCAAATAAACGACCTTCATCACCTGCTTTAGAAGTAATAGTTACTTTACCTAAAGCATTGATTTCAGCAACGCGTTGTTCAGCTGCTTTTAATGTTTCAGCTAATTTTGCTTCTAATTCAGCACGACGAGCTTCGAAGAATTCAATATTCTTTTTAGTTGCTGGTACTGCTTTACCTTGTGGAATCAAAAAGTTACGAGCGTAACCCGCTTTAACATTAACTTGATCACCTAAGCTGCCTAAATTAGCAACTTTATCGAGTAGAATAATTTGCATTATATGTTCCCTCTGTTGCTAATTACTGATGATTGTCAGTATATGGTAATAATGCCAAGTAACGAGCGCGTTTGATAGCGCGAGCTAGTTGACGTTGATATTTTGCGCTAGTACCAGTAATACGGCTTGGTACGATTTTACCACTTTCTGTGATATAGCTTTTTAATAAAGAAACATCTTTATAATCAATTTCTTTAACGCCTTCTGCTGTAAAACGGCAGAATTTGCGACGACGGAAGTAACGTGCCATTTGGCTATTCTCCTAATAGTTTAATTTGGTCAGCATGTAAAACTATTTGACTGGTTTTATCTCGTTTAGTATGTGTACTAATAAAGCCACTTACCAAAACTTTGCTGCCTTTTTTAATACTGTAACTTAACTCTTGTTGTCCACTGACAATAACGGGCATTATGCACCATGCTTGTCTTGAGAGTCCTGCTTCGATTTGTTCAGAAACATGTTCTAAATAAAACTGACAGTGTGATATCCCACTTGGACTCATTTTTTTAATCGGGGTTTTAGTAATCAATCCCGATAAAACTAAACGATTATTCTTCCGAATCATCGTCCATGTTTGCATCGCTAAAATCTTCTTCAGAACTACGACGTTCATCTTTAGCTTTTAGCATTGGTGATGTTTCAGTTACAGAATGTTTGGTACGCATAATTAAACTGCGAATTACTGCATCATTGAAACGGAAGTTATCTTCAAGTTCATTTACTGCTTCTTGAGTAGCTTCAACATTCATTAACACATAATGTGCTTTATGCAATTTTTCGATAGGATATGCTAATTGACGACGACCCCAATCTTCTAAACGATGGATTTTGCCACCATCAGTGGTTAACGTACCAGTATAACGTTCGATCATACCAGGTACTTGTTCACTTTGATCTGGGTGAACCATAAATACAATTTCGTAATGACGCATTATCGCTCCCTACGGATTAATCAGCTTTCTGTCGGGGCAACCGCAACCCATTGAAAGCAAGGAACATGAAAATTAAGCGGTTGAAATCGACGGGGCATTATATATCAAAATAATTACTTTAACAAATGAATAAATAATAAAAATAATCCGTTAATCATAACTAAAAATCGATTATAAATAGAATAAAAAAAACTTTTCGACAAAGTTTTTACTTGAACAAGTGAATTAGGTGTAAAAATGTAACGATATCTATACATCTTTGTTATCAAAATATGTTATTCTTTATAAAATAAAAGTTTAATGTTAATAGCTATTTTTAAAGGAGTGCTTATATGGCTGAAGAAACCATTTTTAGTAAAATAATTCGCCGTGAAATTCCTGCTGATATTGTTTTTCAAGATGATCAGGTCACTGCTTTTCGGGATATTTCTCCTCAAGCCCCTACACATATTTTAATTATTCCCAATAAATTGATTCCAACCGTAAATCATATTGCGGAGTCTGATGAAGCTCTGCTTGGTCATATGATGGTTGTTGCGGCTAAAATTGCCAAGCAAGAAGGTATTGATGAAAGTGGTTATCGTTTAATAATGAATTGTAATAAAGATGCAGGACAAGAAGTTTTTCATATTCACATGCATTTATTAGGTGGTAAAAATTTAGGGCGATTAATAGGTTAGCTTATATGAAACAGTTTAAACGTATCATTGGAATGGGCATGCTTGCTTTTAGTTTAGCTGGATGTCAACTTCTCGGTTATAATCAAAAAACTGAAGTCAATCCGCCAGTAGAAATCCCCGATAACACCGGAGTGGTAGATACTCCTCCACAGATAGTTAAAACAACTGATTGGAATGATATATTATCTCCAGTTGTTAATAAAATATTGCAATCTTCATCAGCAATTGAAGGTAATAAAGTGTTGTTAATTAGTGATATCCAAAATCGTAGTGGTGATTATTTAGCAACAAATCAGATTGATACAACGTTACATAATATACTGAATAAGCAAAGTATTTTCTCTGTGGCTGATAGACAATCGATCAGTCAAGCTAAACAAGCGTTAGGTATTTCTGTTGATGATAAACTTGTTTCTCGCAGTAAAATGATCGGTTTGGCAAAGTCAATAAATGCTGGGTATGTGCTTTTTACCACACTTTATAAATTACCAGCCGAAAATGAAGATGCCAACCTTTCTATGGAATTACTTTCAACCCAAACGGGTGAAATTTTACAACGTGTGACAACAAAGGATATCCAATCCCAAAATTCTGTTAATCATGCTCAAGGAGCTGCTGAATAATGGGGCCTTTATTGATCGATGTGCCGAGTACATCATTATCCAATGATGATATATCGCTTTTAAAAAATCCAATGGTAGCAGGGATTATTTTATTTAGTCGTAATTATCAGTCTCCTGAGCAATTGACTGATTTGATAAAGCAAATTCGTTCAGCAACATCAGAACGTTTATTAATTTCTGTTGATCATGAAGGTGGTCGAGTTCAACGTTTCAAGCAAGGCTTTACTCTAATTCCTCCTGCGCAATCTTTTGCTTTGCTTAATGATTTAGAAAAAGCGAAATCATTAGCATTTGACGCGGGTTGGTTACTAGCGATGGAATTGATTGCCTACGACATTGATCTAAGTTATGCACCTGTACTTGATTTAGGTCATGATTGTTTAGCCATTGGAAGTCGATCATTTCATCATGATAGTTATATTGCTTATCAAATTGCATCGTCAATGATTGATGGTATGCATTCGGCAGGCATGAAAACAACTGGTAAACATTTTCCTGGCCATGGCCATGTTATTGCTGATTCTCATAAAGAAACACCAATCGATTATCGTTCGAAAGAACTCATTGAAAATGATATGCAGATTTTTGCCAAATTAATCGCTGAAAAGAAACTCGATGCAATTATGCCTGCTCATGTTATTTATCCTGAATTTAATGATAAACCAGCTAGCGGGTCAGTGTTTTGGCTAAAAACAGTGTTACGTGAAAAGTTACATTTTGATGGTGTTATATTTTCTGATGATTTATCGATGGAAGGAGCTTCTGTTTTGGGGGATCACGCTGAACGAGCTAAAGCAGCGCTTAATGCTGGTTGTGATTTATTATTGGCTTGTAATAATCGAAATGGCACATTAGCTATTTTAGATACATTAACTCGTTTAAATGAAAAACAGCCATTATTAACCGATAAAGCAAAACTACTATTAACTAATACCAAAGTAAATTATGCCGATTTGATAAAGAGTCATGATTGGCAGAATCGTCATCAAAATTTAATGAAGTTGAATGAAAAGTGGGAGCATTATAATGCAAGCAGCCATCATTAAAATCGACAATAATACACATTTAGTTGCTTATAATGATGCAGCAAAAGCGTTATTTTCTAGTAATTTATTAAGTTTAGATCAGCCATTTGATTATCGAAATGCATTTAGTTTGGATGCAACATTTGATTTATCCGAACATGACGATACGATTATTGTATTAAACTCGCTGTATTTTTTATTGCAGAAAATTAATGAATCATCCCTTATTACCTTTGTTTTGCAACCAGTTGAATATCTAAAAAAACGGTTAGCAAAAATTAATGTTGTTGGACGTCATGCTTTTGATATTTTTGCTGATAAAAGCCAACCGATGCAAAAATTAATTGCTCAAGCTAAAGCCTTTTCAATGCAAAGGGAGCCTCTATTGATTACCGGTGAAACTGGCACAGGTAAAGATTTGTTGGCTAGTGCATGTCATCAATATAGCCCTAGGGGAGATCAAACCTTTTTAGGTCTTAATTGTGCTGCTATGCCTGATGATGTTGTTGAAAGTGAGCTTTATGGCCATGCCGCAGGGGCTTATCCGGGAGCACTTGAAAGTAAAAAAGGTTTTTTTGAACAGGCTAATGGTGGTTCTGTATTACTTGATGGCATCGATGAAATGTCATTCCAAATGCAAACCAAATTATTGCGTTTTATTAACGATGGCTTTTTTAGACGAGTCGGCGATGATAACGAAGTTTATGTAGATGTTAGAATCATCTGTGCCACTAAAGTTGATTTAGCTGAATTGGTGGAACAAGGAAAGTTTAGGAAAGATCTTTATTATCGCTTGAATGTGTTGTCCTTAGATTTACCTTCACTACAAGAACGTCAGGAAGATATTGCACCGCTCACACAAATTTTTATTGATGAATTTGCTAATAAGCAGGGAATTACACCGCCAACAGTTAATCAAGATGTTATTCCTTATTTAGCTCAATACTCATGGCCAGGTAATGTAAGACAGCTTAAAAATGTACTTTATTCAGCATTGGCTCAGTTAACATCTTCACAATTGACGGTAAAAGACATTGTTTTACCAGCAATAACTTCAACTCAGATCTCATTGATTAGGGATATTGACAATAAAACGCTAGATGAAATGACGAAAAACTATGAAAAAGAAGTCCTAAAAAGTCTCTATGTCAAATATCCAAGCTCAAGAAAACTTGCCAAAAGATTAGGGGTATCCCACACCGCAATTGCAAATAAACTTCGGGATTATGGGATAGGTGATAGATTTTTGTTAAAATAAAAAATTTGGGACAAATTTCATTTTTCAATTATTTCTTGTTTATGGTAAAATAATGTTGTGTAATTTATATATATCATATTGTAATAAAATTACTATCTATAAAACATTTTCTTTTATATCTTATCCTTCTGATTTAAATTTTTTTGTGGTGTTTAATTAGTTTGTAATTTAATCTAACTAGGAATAGGTATGACATTACTTTCAGTGGTTTTGCCCATGTATAATTCTGAGAAGTATGCTGATATGTGTATCAGAAACATACTTTCTCAATCATTTAAAGAATTTGAGCTGATAATTATTGATGATGGAAGTTCGGACTCTACTTGTTCAATTTGTGAACAATTTAAAACTGATTTAAGATTAAAATATTTTTATCAACCCAATGGCGGATCTAATAAAGCCAGAAATCTGGGTATTAAAAAAGCATCTGGTAAATTAATTACATTTGTTGATTCTGATGATATTATACCTACTGATTATTTTGAAGTTTTAGTAAGTTTATATAATGACGATATAGACTGTGTATTTTGCGATATTTATTATCAAAAGCATGAAGGTGTAGTTAAAAGTTTCTTTTTTGAAAAAGATCTTGTATCACTAATAAATAGGAAAAAAATAATTTATATGTTAAGTGATGATGCTTTTCCAGCTCCTTATGCTAAATTGTATAATTTAAGTAAAATAAAAAATCTTAGTCATCAATTTCTTGAATATGACAATTATTTTGGATTTGCAGAAGATTTTTATTTTAATTCAATATATTTGATTAATTCTAGAAAAATACTTTATACGAAAAGTACTTATTATATTTATAATAAAATTAACGAAAATTCTCAATGTAACAATCCATCATCAGATATACAACGGCGAAATAATGTAGATAGAGCTATAGTAATTTATTCAATATTACAATATATGTTCCAGAATAAGTTAAATATAAATAACTATAATGCTATATTTTACATGATAAGAAGACATTTGGATTGGGGGGGAGCTGTTACAAAAGAAGCATTATTAAATTTGCTTCAAAGTTCAGACCTACCGAAATCTTACATGAGAAAAATATTTTCTTTTTCATTGGGAATTTGTTTTATTAATTTTTCTAAAAAAATAACAAAGAGTTTAAATTAATTATGATCCCTAAAATAATTCATTATTGTTGGTTTGGTAACAATCCCAAGCCTAAAAAAGTATTAAAAAACATAGAAGATTGGAAAGAAAAACTTCCAGATTATAAGTTTGTAGAATGGAATGATAATCATATTAAATTAATTAATAATCAATATGTTAGTGAGGCATATGAAGCTAGAAAATTTGCATTTGTTTCCGATTTTTTTAGAATTTATGCTTTATTAACAGAAGGTGGCATTTATATAGATACAGATGTAACTATATCTAAATCATTTGATTCTTTCCTTGATTTGGATTTTTTTTCTTGCTATGAAAACTGGAGAGAAATAATACATCCTATTTCGACAGCTACTTTAGGAGCGGTTAAAAATAATCCATTTATTAAAGAAATCCTCGATACTTATGAAAATGACAAATTTATTAAAAATGGAGTGCCAGACCTTACAACAAATGTCGAAAGAATAACAACCCTTCTAAAAAATAAAAATTTGGTATCTGAACCTTACAATAAATTTGATACATTGAAATTATCCTCCAAAGAAATAATTTTCCCATCTCATTTTTTTTGTGAAAATATTGAAGGTTATGATAACTATTGTGTACATGAATTTTATGCTTCTTGGAAAGATGACGTAGAAGATATAGCTATTCAAACAGAAGTCAAAAAAGCATTTAAAGTTAAATTTAAGTTAAATAAGAAAGTTGTATTTGTTAAATTAAAACAAGAAACAATTCCAAATAAAATATTATTTTCGTTTTCATTTAATCAAAAAAAATATGCTTTTATTATTATTTAAATAGGAATATTTAATTGTGAAACCTAAATTAACTATTGTGGTGCCTGTTTATAATACAGAGAAATATTTAAGAAAATGTCTAGATAGTTTAGTTAATCAAACTTTTAAGGATATTGAAATTCTCTGTATAAATGATGGTTCTGGCGATAATTCACATATAATTTTAAATGAATACGCTAAAAAAGACTCTAGAATAAAAATATTCAATAAAGCTAACGGTGGGTTGTCATCAGCAAGAAATGTAGGCATTGAACATGCTAGCGGTTATTATATTACTTTTCTTGACTCAGATGATTATGTTGAAAGTAATGCTTACGAATTGGCTTTATCAAGATTTATTAATGATACAGTTGATCTCGTACATTTTTCAACAAATCTAGTCATGGAAGAAAATGATTGTGAACGTTACAATCATGATTATTTTCAACACAAATTTAGTGGACTAGTTAAATTAACTAGTTATGTTATTAATTTTATGGATGTTTGTGCTTGGAATAAAATCTATAAACTTTCGATTATTAAGGACTATAGTATAAGATTTCCAGAAGGAAAACTTTATGAGGATAATCCTTTTTTCTGGTCATATGCGCTAGTTAGTGATTATGTTTATTTTGTGCCAGAAAGGTTACACAACTATTTAAGTCGAAAAAATTCAATTATGAATTTAACTCTACAAGTTCAGAAAAATAAAGAGAATAAATTATCCCATGAATTAGATAGGTTATTTTGTTTCGAAGAGTTATTAACTTTTATTTTTAAATGGAATTTATTATTTAAGGTAGTTTTAACTTTGGAAAAAAATTTTGAAAAGGTTTTTAGAGATGAGCTTGATCATACATCGAAAAAAAATATAAAAAAAGTATTAGAAAAAGCAACAGATATTGTGAATAAGTTCTCATTAACGACTCTATTTCCTTCAAATCGTTTTTTTCGTGCATTAGAGAAACGAAAATATTATAAAATAGATGAAATCAATTTTATAACTAGAAAACAGAGCCTTTTCGGTTTTTATCGTTCATCAGGACGTATTACTTTCTGTTTATTAGGAATAAAATTCAAAAAAAGAACATTCAAGAGTAAATTTAAAAAACTTGCTGTAGATACGACTAATAAATTTAATTATCTATATGATGAACTAACAAAGTTACAAAAAATTATTGCTTCAAATATTTCAAAACAGAAAAAAGAAAAATTTTCATCAAATAGAAAAAATTTAACTTTATATAATCAAATTAATCTAAATGATTTTAAATATTATTTTGAAAATTTATCTATTATAGCTAATTTGACACCTCATTTAGATGAGTCTAATTCATTGTTTTCTTTTGAACATCAAAATGTTTTTGAAATAATGAAATTAGCAGAGGAAGAACAAAAGCCATTTTATTATATATTTACAGGTTTTATTAGTAATGTAATGCCTCCATATGGAGGTGCAATGCCAAAATTTTGTTCTTGTATTTCGTTTATAATAGATTCACAAGGTTATTTTAATGATGGTAATGTAACTACGGATCTCGAAACTTTATTAAATACAGAGCAAGTAAATAATAAAGAATTATTAAGAACTAAAAATGTTATAAATAAAATTATTAGTAATAAAATATCCAAATATAATAATTATAATAGAGATTATCTCCTTTATAAGGAAAAGGACAAGAAAAATGTACTTGTTGTTCAATCTGATTGGGAAATTTATAAAAAACACTATGACATAAATTATAATTTTGACGATATGTTAAATGAAGCTATTTGTAATAATCCAAATAGCAATATAGTTATTAAATTTTCCCATAATTGTAATGAGAGTCAGCGTAAACGTTATAAAACTATTTTGAGGTCTTTATCTGATAATTTATCAGTTAAATTTGTAGAAGATAACATTAACCCATTTGATTTAATTAATCAAATAGATGAAGTGTATGTACATAATGATCTTATAGGATTTGAAGCATTAATGTGTGGTAAACCTGTTAATGTTTATGGTGTACCTTTTTATGCTGGATGGGGGTTAACATTTGATAAAATTCCTCTCCCTCGCAGAAAAAGGCAATTATCTTTAGAAGAGTTATTTTACATTGCTTATATTAACTATTGTATTTATGTTAATCCTGAAACTAAAATGATCTGTGATATTGAAGAAGCTTTAGAGCATTTACTTAAAATAAAAAATATCTATAAATAGCTTAATAAATTTATTTTTTATATTTATTAATATAGTTTAAATCATTAACTGTTTATTTTTGGTATTTATGTAATTTATATTTCATGAAGTAAAAAATATTTTATATAAAAGATTTTAATATAATTCCTATGAATATTTTACCAATTTTATCAATAATAGTTCCTGTATATAATACAGAAAAATATTTAATAAAATGTTTAGATAGTATAATTAATCAAACTATTAAGAATATTGAAATTATTTGCGTTAATGATGGTTCAACAGATGACTCTCTAAAAATATTAGAAATGTATCAAAAAATTGATAATCGAATCAGAATAATTAGCAAAATAAATGGTGGTTTATCTTCTGCACGAAACATAGGAATTGAACAAGCTACGGGGGAATATATTACTTTTGTTGATTCAGATGATTTTATTGAATTAAATACATATGAGAAAGCGATTAAGCAGTTTAATAAACCTGAAGTCGATCTAGTCTATTTTTCGACTAATCTTATAGTTGAAAGTAATCTTAGTAGAACCCAAGACAAACGCTATTTTGAACATAAATATAAAGGTTTTATTAAATTATCTAATGATGTAATGACCAAGATGGATGTATGTGCATGGAATAAAGTTTATAAACTTTCAATCATCAGGCAATACAACATTCTTTTTCCTGCAGGTCTTTGGTATGAAGATAACCCTTTTTTCTGGTCTTATGGATTGTTATGTGATGAAGTCTGTTTTATCAATGACAAATTTTATAACTATCTTATAAGAGATGGTTCTATTATGAGTTATGAGAAAGGAAATCGGAAAAATGGTATGATTTCTCATGAATTAGATTCCTTATTGTGTTTTGATTATTTACTGCAATTTGTTTTTAGATGGCAGTTAATTGATAAGTTTAAACCAGTTTTAGTTGATTTATTACAGGATAAATTGTTAGAGTCGATGCGCCGTTTACCTAAAAAGGATAGAATATTAGCTTTAAATAAAGCTACTCAGATTGTTAAATTATTTGATTTAACGTCTTATTTTCCTAATAATAAATTCTTATATTCAATAGCTGATAAAAACTATTACAAAATAGGAAAGATAAATCAATTATTTTTGAACAAAAGACAACGCTTGATTGGACTTTGGGATGCTGATAAATTTTATATTTTATGTTTTTTAGGTATTAAAATTAAAATAAAAAAATAAATATACCAGTTAATATATATTAAGATTTTATGATGAATTATTACTTAATCTTAACACAAAATATAATTAAATTAACGAGAAAGTCTTATATAGTGTATAATTATATCTAAGTTACTATTTTAATATTCTATTATGCCTCAAAAATTAAACTCAATTACTTCGTTGAAAAAACTTTGGCCATTTATAAAACCATATAAAAGAGCATTAATTGTTGCTGTGTTTGGGCTGTTATTGAATGCAGCTACTGATGCAACATTAATATCACTTACTAAACCTCTACTTGACCATGGTTTAATGGATAAAAATTATTCCCTTTTGATAATAATTGCAATTGCTATCATTGGATTAATTTTACTTAGAGGATTATCGAATTATATTTCAACATATTGTCTTTCTTGGTTATCAGGAAAAGTTGTAACGAAGTTTAGACAAATGATTTTTAATCATTTGGTGAAAAGTCCTATTAGTTTTCATGATAAGCAATCTATAGGAGATTTGGTTTCAGTTATTACTTTTAATACTCAGATGCTATCCAAGGCCTCATCTGACGCTTTAATCATACTTATTCGCGAAATAACTTATGCTGTGGGCTTATGTCTTGTTATGTTATATGGTAGTTGGAAATTAGCTTCAGTATTGATTATTTTGGTTCCATTAATTATTTTTGCTGCCCAGTTTATTGCCAGAAAATTTAGAGAGACAATAGCATCAATGCAAGCAGGAATGGGACAAATTACTATAGCAAGTGACGAAATGTTAAAAGGGCATAAAGAAGTTTTAATTTTTAATGCAAAGGAATATGAAAAACGTAATTTTGATCGTATAACAGATAATTTTCGGCGAAGTATGTTGAAAATAGAAATAGTTTCTAGATTATCAACTCCTATAATTCAGCTAATTGCAACGGCTGGCTTAGGTTTTATACTTTATTTAGTTGCAAGTCAAAATTTAGATATTACGCCAGGTTCATTTACTGTTGTTTTTTCTGCAATGGTTGCCGTAATGCGTCCATTGCGTGAGTTAACAAGCTTACATGTTGAGCTTCAAAAAGGTACTATTGCTTGTGAATCACTGTTTGCACTTTTAGATTCTCCACTAGAAGATGATAATGGAACTATACTTGCTGATAGAGTAAAAGGAAACATTGAATTTAAGAATGTCACGTATACTTATCCGACAAGAAATGCTCCAGTGCTTAATGATTTTTGTTTAAAAATAGAAGCTGGTCAAATGATAGCTCTTGTTGGACGATCAGGTGCTGGTAAATCAACAATTGCTAGCTTATTACCACGTTTTTATGATGTATCAGAAGGCGAAATTTTATTAGATTCTATAAATATTAAAGAATACACATTGAAATCTTTGCGTAAGCAAATTGGTTACGTGTCGCAAAATGTTCATTTATTTAATGGTTCAATTGCAGAAAATATTGCATATGGTGAACAAGGATACCATAGTGAAGAGGACATTATAAGAGCCGCTAAGCAAGCAAATGCTATTGAATTTATTAATAAGTTGGAACATGGTATCAATACTCAAATAGGTGATAATGGGATTTTATTATCTGGTGGACAAAGACAAAGAATTGCAATAGCGCGTGTTTTATTACGTGATAATCCTATATTAATTTTTGATGAAGCAACTTCTGCATTAGATAACGAATCAGAAAGATTAGTACAAGAGGCAATAGAAATATTACAGAAGGATAGAACTTCTATTATTATTGCTCATCGTTTGTCTACCATTGAAAAAGCGGATCGTATTCTAGTTATTGATGATGGAAAAGTAATCGAAGATGGCGATCATCAGTCATTGATCAATTTAAATGGAATTTATGCACAAATGTATGAAATGCAATTTAATACTCAAAATAAACAAAGTAAATAATGAATAATATGAATCAACAAAATAGCCAATACAATATCAATGATATAGATAAAGATTTTTCTACATGGAAGACTTTTTTAAAGTTGTTTCCATTCATTATGGAAAATAAATTCTTTTTATTTTTATCTGTTATTTTGCTTATAGCAAGTGCATTTGCTGATACTTCATTGATAGCATTATTACGGCCTTTATTGGATCGTGGTTTTTCTATGAATGATCAAGATTTTTTACTAATGGCTCCTTTTTACATTTTTGGATTAGTATTATTGCGTGGAATTGCAAACTATGGTTATTCTGTATTTTTGTCATTAATCTCTGGAAAGATTGTGATGAAAATTCGTCAGAGATTATTTAGTCATTTTGTTGATGCTCCAGTTAGTTATTATGATCAAAATTCAACAGGACGGTTGTTGTCACGTATTACTTATGATACAGACCAAGTCGCAGCATCTTCATCAGATGCTTTAATAACTATAATACGTGAAACAGCATTTATTTGCGGTCTATTTTATACAATGTTTTATAATAGCTGGCAATTATCTCTCTCTTTAATCATTATTACACCTATAGTGATAAGTCTTATTACTTTTATCTCAATTAGATTTAGGAGATTGGCAAAAAATATGCAAAATTCAATGGGCAATGTGACAATGTCTGTTGAGCAAATGTTAAAAGGTCATAGGGAAATTATTATATTCGGAGCACAAGAGGAAGAAAATAGAAACTTTGAAAAGGTAAGTAATAAGTTTCGTCGTGATAACATGCGATTGGTTTCTATTTCAGCATTATCAACACCTATTGTTCAAGTTGTTATTTCCTTTGCTATAGCTTTTGTATTACTTACAGCAAGTAATCCTGATTTAAATATCACTCCAGGCGAGTTTACTGTCGTTTTTTCATCATTAGTTGCATTAATGCAGCCGATTAAAAGCCTAACAAGTGTAAATGCAGGATTCCAAAAGGGGATGGCTGCCTGCCAAACATTGTTTTCTATATTAGAACAACCAGTTGAACAAGATAATGGTAATGTCAATATTGATAAAGTTAAAGGAAATATTATTTTTAAAAATGTTTCATTCAAATATGCAACTAGACAGGATTTAGCGTTAAACAATATTAGTTTTTCTGTGTCTGCCGGTAAAACAGTGGCTTTAGTTGGGAAGTCAGGATCAGGGAAAACTACAATTGCGAATCTATTAACTCGTTTCTATGATATCTCTAATGGAGAAATAACTATTGATGGAATTAATCTGAGTAATTACACATTGTACTGTTTAAGGAATCAAATAGGATTAGTATCACAACATGTGCATTTATTTAATGACACTATCGCAAATAATATAGCATATGGAAAAATTGGTGAGTTTTCTCTGGAGCAAATAGAAGAAGCAGCTAAAAAAGCAAATGCTTATGATTTTATAAAACAATTTGATAAAGGTTTTGATACAATTGTGGGTGAAAATGGCGTTTTATTATCAGGTGGTCAACGCCAACGTATAGCTATTGCAAGAGCTTTATTGAGAGATAACCCTATTCTGATTTTAGATGAAGCCACATCTGCATTAGATACTGAGTCAGAAAAAGCAATACAGAAAGCATTAGATATATTACAAAAGGGAAGAACATCTATTGTTATCGCTCACAGATTATCTACTATTGAAAATGCTGATCAGATATTAGTAATGAATGAAGGAAGTATTATTGAACAAGGTACGCATATCGAGTTATTGAAAAAAGATGGCGCATATACAAAATTATATAAAAGTAATTTTAATGAATAATAATAATTTATTGATTGTGTAATAAATATGCCTAATATATTTTTAAAATTTATTTAAAGATGAATAGGATTTGTAATCTTTTTTGATATTTAAATCAGGATATTTTTTAGTTATAGCACATTTTATCAGCGCTTTTTTGGCTGAAAATGAACAAGGATTCTTTTTTGTAAATTTTAGTATATAAAAAATATTTCTTATAGCATTCGATTTCTTATTATTAATGATACGTATCATTAATTTGAGGAAGCCGAGTTCCTTTATAATATTATCCTTTATTTTTGTTGTAAATATTTTATCTGATCTTAATAGTGATTCTAAATAGGTTATATTCATGGCAAAAATGTAATTGCATTTTGCTTTATCGGATAATGGTAGTTTATTAATTTTTGTTATGCACTGATTTAAAACTTTTATTAAAGTTTTTAAATTTAAATCATCAATACATTGTTCTGATAATGAGGAAGAACGGACTCGATGAAAGTAACAATTTTTATCAATGAAATAATAAGTTAATTTCGCTTTTGAGATAATAGAAAGCGAAATATTGTGGTCTTCGTGATTTTTCTCAATGAACTTTTCTGATAACAATTTTCGGTTGAAAATTAATCGCCATACAACGCCAGAATAATTTCTTTTTTCTAGTAAATAATTTAATAACTCTATTCCTGTAGTGAAACTTTTTGTTTTTATTGGCTCCAAATTAGTTGCACAAGAGATTATTTCTGTCTCTTTAAAAGATGTATAATCAAAATAAAAACAATCTAATTGAGGCATAATACTTAAACTGTCTAAGAATTTTTTGAGTAAGTCGGAATTTATAATATCATCTGAATCGATGAATAAAATGTAATTACCATTGGAATACTCAATACCTTTATTTCTAGCTTGACTAACTCCTTGATTTTGTTGGTTGATTATTTTAATGTTTTTGAATTTAGAATAATATTGTTCAAGTATGTGTAGTGTATTATCTGTTGAACCATCATCAATACATATGATCTCAATTAAATTAGAGTTATATTTTGTTACAGAATCTAGACAATCTATAATGTAGTTTTCAACATTATAACAAGGTATAATTATAGAAAGACAAACTGTGTTATTTATCATAAAATTTTAATTAGATAATTACTTTTTGAGAAATAATTTATATTTTAAATAAATAATATAGTAATAAATAGATTTATAATAGTACTTCTGTTTAAATAAATATTTAGCATAATTTCTTACAGATGAACTATTACCACTTAAAGGCAATTGTTCATCTTTCCAAGGAGATAAAGCTAAATAATACTCAAAAATTTTAGAAAGATAGACTTTAAACCAAGGCTTGTTTTGTGAAATATAGTGTAAAATAACAGTATAAGGTCTGATTTCTTTTTCTTGATGTGCGTCGATTGAAATTTTTATTTTAGTATTAAATTTTATAGGCAATAATAGCGTTTTATTTTCCAATAGAATATTTAAAACATCCTGATCTGCAAATTTATAAATATTGCCATCATTAATTAATGTTAATGCTTTTTCAGAAATCTTTTCTTCACACCATTTCTTGGTGTTTATCAATAAAACTCCAGCATTAAAGTATTTTGTCGAATCAATATTATACATTTTACTAATAGCTTGTTGCATATCTTTAGTATCACTAACAACACCTGCTATATAATCGTCAATATTGAATTCAGCTAATCTAGCTAATGATTTTAAGCAAATTACATCACTATCAAGGTAAATTAATTTGTCAGTCACTGAGACTAGAAGTTTGGGCATAATAAAACGAATACAAGTTGATACAGTTGAAATATGCAAAACCAATGTTTTAGGATTTATTATAAAATGATCATTTAAGTAATATAATGTAATTGACACATTAAAAGAGTTAAATATTTTAAACTTATCAATGTTTATAGGTGAAACATTATCAACAAATAAGTGAAAATGAAGATTGTAATTCGGAGTGTTTTTGATAACTGATGATATTGTTACGCCTGCAGGCATTGCATAATTATTATCAAATCCTAAAGCAATGTGAAGAGTAGGAAGCTGCTGACTATAATTATTACTTATCGGTTCAATCTGATCAATAAAATTATTAACGTTATACATTTAATTAATTCTAATTCTTATTTTTCTAACAAAAGATGTGGCTAATTATATATTCGATTGTTAACAAAATATAGGTAAAAATTTTAATATAAATAAAAATCTGGTAAATTCAAAGTTTTTAATTAATCAAATGAATTTACACATTTAATGTATTTATTTAGAATAGAAAAAAATTTATAAAGTGAAATAATCAATGTTTAATTCAGAACAATATATAAGTAAAATTGAAAGATTTGCACTAACAGATATTGAAGATAATGAGATAGTTCATATTGCACTTGCATTTGATGATAAATATGCAATGCCTGCAGGGGTAACTATAACTTCAGTAATTGAAAATAATGATAGTTTACATTTTTGTTTTCATCTTCTTGTTGATAACGTCTCTATTGCTAATATAGCTAAGCTAAAAGAACTTGTTCAATATAATGTCAGTATAAAAATATACTATTTAAATGCTAATTTTGATATTAATCCTGATACCTTAGTATTAGGTTATTTATCCGCTGTTTCTTGTGTTCGTTTTATTCTACCTGCTTTATTACATTCTCAAGTAAAAAAATTTTTATATCTTGATAGTGATATTCTTTGTTTGAAATCAATTTCAGAATTATATAATACGGATATATCAAATTATGTTGCAGGCGTTATTCCAGATGATAAACCAATGCAAAATGAAATAAAAACTTTATATTCTATTGACGCAGAGAAATATTTTAATTCTGGTGTGTTATTAATTAATACTCAAAAGTGGATGGAAAATGATATAACAAATAAATGTATTAAAAAAGTAAATGATGGGAATATTTATCGTTTTGCTGATCAAGATGTTCTTAATATTTTATTAGAAAACAAAACTATTCTTTTACCTATTAAATATAATACAAAAATTCATATCACCATACCTTGTAGTGAAGAGAAAAAAATTGCGAAATATACCGTTTTGTTACATTATGTGACAGGGTATAAACCATGGTATCAAACGTTTGATTCTCTATTATTTAAGAAATATTATCAATTATCTCCTTGGAAAGATTTAGAACGTCCATTAGCATTAAAAAAATCTTGGTTACGTAATTATGCAAAGTATTGTTTTAAAGAAAAACATTATATGTCGGCTATAAAATTTTATTATTTATATTTACTAAGAAAAGTAAATTAATTACTTTTTGAATAGTTTTAATTTAATATAATGTAAGAAATATTTTGCGCTTTCTTTAAATTTTTTCTGTTTGAAAAAAGAGATAGAATAAATTCGATAATCATTTACTCTCATTTTAGATTTATAACTTTTTAAATTATAGTTAGCCCATGGGGTAAAATGTTTATAAAAACAATAAATATTTTGGGCAAGACCTGTATGTTCTTGATACCATATCTTTCTTGCGCCAGTGAAATGCACAAAACATGGTAATGATTTTTTATTATGGAAAAAAGATTCTTTTTCTTGATCATTCATCCAAGTAAATAAATAATTCCACTTTACATTAATAAAACTAATTTGTTTTTGCAAAACAATGTTTAATGCATCTTGATCTGGGTATATAAGATTATAATTTTGCGGAGATAATAATATTTGGTTAGCTTTATCTTCGGTATCAAATTTTTTCCAATTTTGAGTATTTATATATAAAAAACCAGAGTTAAAATATTTTTCAGATGCTAAACCTAAACGGTTTCTATTTTGCAACATATTATTTACGTCTAAAGAGTCGGCCGTCACAGCGCAAACTACCGAATCAATATCGATATTCAAAATAGAAGATATATCACTAAAGCATAGTATATCTGCATCTAAATAAATAAACTTATCAACATAATCAGGTAATAATCTTGGTACAGATAAGCGAATATACATTGAGCGATTTATATGCTTTATCTTATCATTCTGAATTTCAGAATATTTATCTAACTCATCTGTCGGGATAGAATAAAGATTAATGAAAGGACTAATTTCCTTGAGCTTGTTTTTATCTTCTTCCGAAACATCATATAAAAAAATATGAAAATGAATATTATGATTTTTATTATTAAGTATGATTGAAGTAATAGATACACCAACATGTTCTAAATAATTCGCATCTGTACAATATACAACATTAATAATACTATTATTCATTTCAAATACTCATTGATACGTTGCTTTTAAATATAACATAGCTATTTTGTTATTACAAAATAGCTATGTTATATTCATATTTAATTTTTTCATAAAAATTGATTATGTTACAATAAATAAATTTCTAATTTTGGACATTAAGCCTTGATGTTAGCAGAAAATCTTTTTATTAGTAAGGTCACTACTTTATTTAGTCATACAATTGAATCACAAGAAACAGTTCATATTGCTTTTTGTTTTGATGATAATTATGCAATGCCAGCAGGTATTGCTATGTCATCAGTTATGATTAATAATTCCGATAAAAATTTGGTTTTTCATTTATTTGCCAACAACGTATCTGATGAGAAAATACAAAAATTTCATCAATTAAGTGAAAAAAACACCACAATAATCTGTTACGAAGTTAGCGATGAGTTTTCTATAAATCCAGATACTTTAGTGTTACATGTTTCTGCGTCAACGTGTTTACGTTTTGTCGTACCTCAAATACTAAATAAAATAACATCCAGAGTGTTATATTTAGATTGTGATATTCTTTGTACTAACAATCTGAATCATTTGATCAATACCGACTTATCCGATAAATATGCCGCTGTAGTGCCTGATGTAAAGAAAACTCAAGAAAAACAATGTTCAGCCTGTGATATTCCATATGGCGAATATTTTAATGCGGGTATGATTTATATCAATACTGATATGTGGGTAGATAATAATCTTACCGAAAAAGCTTTTGCAATGATTAATAGTGGTAAAGTTTACAAATTTGCCGATCAGGATGTTCTGAATATATTAATGCAAGGTAAAACTCAGTTTCTACCGAAAATATTTAATCAACTCACATCACTGACTGTTGGTGGAAAAGAAGATAGCGTTTTAAGTGATGATACGGTTATTATTCATTATGTGACAGGTAATAAACCATGGTATCAATTATATTTAACGTCTATTTATCAACGTTATATTGCTACTTCGCCATGGGCTAATCAAAAATTATTATTAGCTAATGAGAATGCGCCATCAACTACAAGGCGTTATGCAAAACTGTTAGCTAGCCAAAAAAAATATTTTTCGGCTTGTAAATATTATTTGCTTTATCTCAAGCATAAAGCGTCTAAAAAACGATAAGGATGAACTTGTGATTCAAGTCGATAAATTCATTAATAAAAGAAATGAGTTTTTGTCATGTGATTTTGATAATAACCAATCTATATTAGATATTTTATTATGTTTTGATGATAATTATGCTTTGCCTGCTGGAGTAAATATTTTTTCTATTGTTGAGAGTAATCCTTTACAGCAGATCCATTTTCATTTATTTACGCACAATCTTTCCGATGAAAATAGACGTAAATTTAGCGGAATTAAATTTGATAACATAGCAATAACTGAATATGTGATTAATGATGAATTTAAAATAGATAAACAAAATACCGAACAATTTCCACTTTCAGCCTGTGTTCGCTTAATAGCGCCAATAATACTAAAAAATACTACTGATAAATTACTCTATGTTGATAGTGATACATTATGTATTAACAGTTTGGCAGATATTGATCACATTGATTTAAAAGAAATTATCGTCGCGGCTATTGCAGATGTTCCATATATGCAACAAACTCAATGTGCTAAATATAACGTGGTTCCGGGCACTTATTTTAACTCTGGGGTTATGTTAATTAACATTTCACTTTGGTGTGAAGAAGAAATTACAGATAAAACATTAAGATTATTAAATAGCGGCGAAAAATATCAATATCCCGATCAAGATGTTTTAAATATTTGTGTTGGTCAAAAAAGGCTAATATTACCAAGAAAATTTAATAATTTATTGGCATTATCAATTAATGGAAATGACGATGCAAATGTTCCTAACGGAACAATATTTATCCATTACATTACTAAAAATAAGCCTTGGCACCAACCGTATCGTTCGAAATTATTTGATTCTTATTTAGAAAAATCACCATGGCGAAATGATAATTTACCATTGTATTGTCCTAAAAAGACTTCTTCAATCCGTGCTTATGCAAAATTAATGTTTAGGCAAAAGAAATATCTAGCAGGAATAAAACATTATATTATTTATTTGAAAACTAAATTTAAAAAATAATATTAGGTTAATAATTTTGTTTCTTTCAAGCTTATTTAGTTAATAGATTAGAAAAATTTCAATCTATTTCTAATTAAGCTTTTTATTTATAGTTAAAGTTCATGTATATATTTTTGCCTTGGTTATTGGTATAGTATACCTCGTTGTCTTGATGGTTAATTATCCAATTTCATGACTATTGTTTCATGTCTATTTTAAGAGGACGTTATATTTTACTAACGTTAATTATTTCTTTAACAAATTTTCTAGAATATATAAATAGGGCTTATCTTTTGATTAGGTGTATTTTAAGTGATTGATGATTTTGCAGAAAATGGTTTACTTGCGACAGCTATTGATGGTTTTGTTGCAAGATCGCCACAAAGACAGATGGCAAATAAAGTCACTAAAGCAATACAAGCGCAACAATCACTGGTAGTTGAAGCGGGAACCGGTACAGGTAAGACCTTTGCTTATTTAGTTCCTGCATTACGAAGTGAAAAGAAAGTCATTATTTCAACTGGCTCAAAAAATTTGCAAGAACAGTTGTATAGTAAAGATTTGCCGATTATCAAAAAAGCTTTGGACTATACCGGTAAAATTTCACTTCTTAAAGGTCGAGCCAACTATCTCTGTTTAGAACGTATGTATCATCAATATGCAGCTGCCGGTGATTTAGATAAGAATTTACGTACAGACCTTGTCCGTATCAAAAATTGGTCAATTAAAACCAAAGACGGTGATATTAGTAAATGTACAACGGTAACCGAAGATAATCCAATTTGGCCAATTTTAACTAGTACTAATGATAATTGTTTAGGAAGTGAATGCGAGCACTATAATGATTGTTATGTGGTTAAAGCTCGTAAGCGAGCGTTAAATGCTGATATTGTTGTGGTCAATCATCATCTGTTTTTAGCGGATGTAGTGGTAAAAGATACAGGGTTTGGTGAATTGATTCCTAAAGCTGATGTGATGATATTCGATGAAGCTCATCAACTTCCAGACTTAGCATGCCATTATTTTGGGGAACAGTTAACCAGCCGACAACTTTTTGATTTAGCCAAAGAGATAAATTTAGCTTATCGAACCGAAGTCAAAGATATGTCTCAGTTACAGCAATGTGCTGATAAACTACAAAAATGTACCCAAGATTTACGATTATTAATAAATCAGCAAAATAATAAAGGCAATCTACGTTATTTATTTAATCAAGCTAAAATTAAACAAGAATTATCTTATTTATTTGATGCTCTTGATTTTTGCAAAGAAGTTCTTTTATTAGCAATAGGGCGCTCTACTACCTTAGATAATTGTTTTGATCGCGTTAACCAGTATCAACTATTGCTAAAGCGTCTAACAGAAACACATGTATCTGGTTTTAGTTATTGGTATGAAAGCTCATATAGTTCTTTTTTATTCGCATTAACACCATTGTCGGTAGCTGAAAAATTTGCAGAGTTATTAATCGAGCGCAAAGGGAGCTGGATCTTTACATCAGCAACCTTATCCGTTGATAATCAATTAGATTATTTCACCAAACGTTTGGGGTTAACCAATTCTGACTCATTGATTTTAGAAAGTCCTTTCGACTATAACAACCAGACAATAATGTGTGTGCCGCGTTATATTCCATCACCAAATGAACAAGGTAATGCTGAAAAACTGGTTGATATTTTATTACCCGTTATTGAAGCTAACAAAGGTCGCTGTTTTTTCCTCTGTACTTCATATGCTATGATGAATGCCTTAGCGACACAATTTCGAGAATTAACCAAACTACCTGTTTTAGTTCAAGGTGATACCAGTAAAGTAAAATTATTGGAACAGTTTATTCATAGTGGTAACGCTCTATTAATTGCAACTAGCAGTTTTTGGGAAGGAATAGATGTTAGAGGTGACATTCTTTCTTGTGTTATTATTGATAAATTACCTTTTACTTCACCTGATGAACCTTTAATTAAAGCTCGAATGGAAGATTGCCAAATGCAAGGTGGTGATGCATTTAATGAGGTCCAATTACCTGAAGCTGTTATTACCTTAAAACAAGGAGTAGGGCGATTAATTCGCCATCACAATGATCGTGGAGCAATTATTATTTGCGATAATCGATTAGTCATGCGACCATATGGCGCAACATTTATTAATAGCTTACCACCTTCGCCAAGAACGCGAGATATAAATAAGGTCATCAATTTTTTATTATCTAACAGTGAATCGATAATCGATAATTTGGAAAACAAATGAGTACTATTTTAGCCATTGATACTTCAACAGAAGCTTGTTCAGTCGCATTATTTTATCAAAATGAAATCACTCATGATTTCATTATTTCAGAGCGAGATCACACCAAGAAAATCTTGCCTATGGTTGATAATATTTTGCATCAAGCTGGGTGTAGTCTTTCACAACTAGATGCAATTGCTTTTGCTCAAGGTCCGGGTAGCTTTACTGGAGTGCGAATAGGGATTGGAGTAGCTCAAGGCTTAGCCCTCGGCATTGATGTACCAATGATAGCTGTATCGACATTGCAAACTTTAGCACAAGGTGCTTATAGAACTAAATGTGCAACTAAAGTTATTCCAGCAATAGATGCTAGAATGGGGGAAGTCTATTTAGGACAATACCATTATCAAGATCAACAATGGCAAACGATCATTCCTGAATGTGTAATTAAACCTGAAGATGTTGTAACTAAAATCCAAAATATTGATAATAATGATTATTCGGCTGGTACAGGTTGGCAAACTTATCCTAATATGTTAGCAATGATTAAACCAAGTGAAGTGTTGTTACCTGAAGCACAAGATTTGGTGGTTATCGCCCAGCAAAAATGGTTAAGAAAGGATGTAGTTAAAGTTGAAGAGGTTGAACCAACTTATTTGCGTAATGAAGTAACATGGCAAAAATTACCAGGTCGATAAGAGCAGATAAGCCATCGAAATGCGTTATCTGCTGTAAAATTAAACCTAATACTTATTCTTGAAATAATCCCAGATTCGCTTTGGCATATGCTTCAAAGTCAGTACAACCACCAATTGGTTTTTCATCAATAAAAATTTGGGGTACGGTTTCAACTGGTTTACCAACACTTTTTGAAAGATCTTCTTTGGTAATACCTTCAGCATTGATATCAACATAACGATATGAAAAGTCATCTCGTTCTTGTGATAGTTTTTCTGCTAACTCTTTAGCTCGTACACAATATGGACATCCTTGACGTCCGAAAATTACAGCATACATAGTTCACCTCTAATAGTTAAATTTAATTGTTGTATTAACTATACTTCAGTTTTAAATAAAAAAAAGTAGTTAAATCTAGTTTATATAATAGATTATACCTATTGATATTAAACTTGCAAAGTTAGCAAGGTATACGTTTTAATCATTTAGATACTTTATCGAATATTTTACCTGTTATTACAAAAAAATGTGAGGAAAGGGGTTTTTTAAGCCTCAAAAATAGTGCTAATTTGATATTACTCGTTATAATTTTAATTTCAACCATTAAATGGATGTCAGTATGCTAAAAAAAATGATATTTATTTTGTCATTAACTTTATCGATAACCTCGTTTGCAGCACAAAAAGAGTGCCCTGTAAAACCAAGTTACGACATTGTAATAAATAAAGACAATATCCATATATATAATAAATCTAATGATTTATCTATTATGAATGATGGTCAGATAATATTGAATAAAAAAATAATATCACCAAATCCATCATTGCGAAAAAAACTTGATCAGTTTCAAAAAGGTTTACGCTCACAATTACCTCAATTAGAGCAGCAATCATTAAGCTTATTGTCTGAAGTAAAAGTTGCTTTTGATCAGGCAATCACCAAAAAGTTGAGTGATGATCGTGAACTGCATAGCGAGTTAAATAAATTATATAAAAGATTAGTGAAACTATTACATGGTTCCCTTATTAGCGAGAATGGCAGCACAAAATTTTATTATCAAAATTTTAATAAATTAAAAAAAGATGGGCACGATATTGGTGAACGTATTTTTTATAATGTTATCGGCGGCAGTATTTTAGAGTTTAATTTATTTAAAAACATCTCCGCTATTAAAGATATTTCGAAAAATGAATGGAAGGCTCAAAAACCAAAACTTAAAGCCTTTGATGCTCATATTTGCTCAGTTATTACGGATGTTGACCAACAATATCAACAGATTTTAACAGAACTTAGTCAATCGGCCGACAAGTGAATAGACAATAATCAAAACTTTTGCGAGAATATCTTATCTACAATCATCAGGTAAAAGAAGTAATCGGCTTATGACTGCAAATATAATTGATGGCAAAGCGTTAGCATTGCAAATACGCAATGAAATTGCTCAAAAAGTAAAAAAACGTACTGAACAAGGTTTATCTGTTCCCGGCTTGGCTGTTATACAAGTTGGTTCGGATCCTGCCTCGAAAATTTATGTTAAAAATAAACAAAAAGCTTGTGATGATGTTGGTTTTGCTTCTTTTGCTTATGATTTTCCATCGTCAACCACTGATGAATTATTAGCATTAATTGATGAATTGAACCAACGATCCGATGTTCATGGTATCTTAGTTCAATTGCCTTTACCGGATAATATTGATAAAACTAAAGTGCTAGAGCGTATCGATCCTCGTAAAGATGTCGATGGTTTTCATCCTTATAATATTGGCCATTTATTACAACGTGATCCAATACTACGACCATGTACACCATATGGTGTTGTTAAGATGTTAGAATCAACCGGTATTAATTTATCGGGTTTAAATGCGACAGTTGTTGGTGCATCGAGTATTGTTGGTCGTCCTATGGCATTAGAATTATTA
This sequence comes from Gilliamella sp. W8145, assembly GCF_016101145.1. Lineage (NCBI taxonomy): Bacteria > Pseudomonadati > Pseudomonadota > Gammaproteobacteria > Orbales > Orbaceae > Gilliamella > Gilliamella sp. W8145. The sequence goes on along the minus strand of NZ_JACFRC010000001.1, from coordinate 1,110,788 downwards.
CTTTTAGGATGCACAACCACAATTACCCATAGTCGAACAGTGGATGTAGCAAAGCATGTTGGTAATGCTGATATTGTTGTGGCTGGTGTCGGTATACCTAATTATGTCAAAGGCGAATGGATAAAACCGGGTGCTATTGTGATTGATGTTGGTATTAATCGTTTACCTGATGGGAAATTAGTTGGTGATGTGGAATTTGATGTTGCTAGCCAGCGAGCCGGCTGGATCACTCCAGTACCTGGCGGTGTTGGGCCGATGACGGTAGCAATGTTAATGAGTAATACATTAGAAGCATGTGAAAGATTTAGTGAGTAAGCATATTAAAAAGATATTGCTCACCTTTTTAACAATTTTTACGTAATAAAATGAAATTAAGGAACATTTTATGATTATATTTCATACTTCATTAGGCGATATTAAGATTAATACTTTTGAAGACAAAGCTCCAGAAACGGTAAAAAATTTTGTTGAATATTGCCAAGAAGGTTTTTATAACAACACCATTTTCCATCGTGTCATTAATAATTTTATGATTCAAGGTGGTGGTTTTGAACCAGGTATGAAACAGAAAAAAACTAAAGCTCCAATTAAGAATGAAGCTGATAATGGTTTAAAAAATAATCGTGGTACATTAGCCATGGCTCGTACTAGTGATCCTCATTCTGCTACAGCACAATTTTTTATCAATGTCGTTGATAATGATTATTTAAATTATCGCTCATCGGATATCAATGGCTATGGTTATTGTGTTTTTGCTGAAGTTGTCGATGGTATGGATGTGGTTGATAAGATTAAAGCGGTTAAAACTGGCCGTAGTGGCATGCATTCTGATGTTCCTGTAGAAGATGTCATAATTAAGAGTGTAACGGTTGAATAATCCGGTTCGTTTTTTTATTGCAGATATTCATCTTGCAGACAATCAGCCTGCTGTAGATCATTTTGATATAACAGCAGGTTTTTTGTCTTTTCTTAAGCAATTACCTAATCAATGTGAGCTTTATATACTTGGTGATTTATTCGATTATTGGGTAGGTGATGATGTACAGTCAATATTACATAATCAAATTGCTGATGCTTTAAAAGAACTCACCTTACGCCATATTAAAAAATTCTTTGTACATGGGAACCGTGATTTTTTGATTGGTAAGCATTACGCTAAACGCTGTGATATGAATTTATTAAGCGATATTAATTGTTTAGTTAATCAGAATAAAAATATTGTATTTCTGCATGGTGATTTGCTTTGCATTGATGATCCTCAATATCAAAAATTCCGCAAAATCATGCATAAAAAATGGCTACAAAAATTATTTCTATTACTACCATTAAAGATACGTTTAAAAATTGCCACCAAATTACGCAAAGAGAGCAGCCAGCATAATCAAATCAAATCTGAAATTATTATGGATGTAAATCCAAAAGCTGTCATTGATATGATGATTGCCAATAACGCTAGTATTATGGTCCATGGACATACTCATAAACCTGCTACACATCATCTTTATATTAATGACGAGCCAGCAACTAGAATTGTGTTAGGAGCTTGGCATGATGGCATTTCGTATATAAAACAAGAAAAAAATAGCGCTACTTTAGAACTTTATAACCACTCTTTCAAATAATCACTTTGTAGAATTTGTTCAGTATCACCATAGGTTTGTAATTTCCCTTGCTCTAAAACCGCTACGTGTTGTGCAATGCGTTTAACTTCATTGATATTGTGCGTTACATAAACAATAGGGATATTTAGATCATTTACTAGTTTATCAATATAACTTAATAGCTCTTTTTTACGAGGCATATCTAAAGCTGAGAGTGGTTCATCCATTAGTAATAATTTTGGTTCAGCTAATAGCGCTCGACCAATGGCAACACGTTGTTTCTCACCACCCGATAACATTGCTGGATAACGATTAAGAAGTGAACCAATGTTGAGTACCGAAACTATTTCGTCAAATCTTTCTGTATTCAATGATTTTGCACCATAAGTTAAGTTTTTTAAAACTTTATAATGGGGAAAAAGCAATGCATCTTGAAAAACAGTACCAATTTGTCTTTTTTCTGGGGTTGTAAAAATTCCTTTTTCAGTATCAACCAAAGTAGTTTGATTTAGTTTAATATAACCGATATCTGGTTTAATCAAACCATTAATAAGGTTAATCAGTGTTGATTTCCCTGAACCGGAGACACCTAAAATTGCCGTCACGCCATGACAGTGAATTTCATGTTTAAACTGGAAAGCATACGAGGCGAGTTTTTTGCTCACATTTATATTTAACATGACGAACTATCCTGTTAACTTCTTTTTATGCCAACGATTAAGCATTTCTGATAAAAATAAGGCAATTAATGATAATACTATCGAAACAATGCAAAGCCGTAATGCACCGGACTCGCCATCAGGGATCTGTAATAAGGTATACATAGCCAAAGGAATTGTACGAGTTTCACCTTGAATATTTGAAACGAAGGTAATTGTTGCGCCAAATTCACCTAGACAACGCGCGAAACCAAGTACGGTTCCCATTAAAATGCCCGGAAATGCTAATGGTAAAGTAATGGTCATAAAAACACGAAATGGTTTAGCGCCAAGGGTTCTTGCGACTTTTTCTAATCTTGAATCAATTGATTCAATCGCTAATCGAATCGATCTGACCATAAGAGGGAATGCCACCACAGCAGAGGCTAAGGCAGCACCTTGCCAATTAAAACTGAAACTGAGATGGAAATAGTTATTTAGCCATTCACCAATAATACCATGACGTCCCATCGTCAAAAGTAGTAGATAGCCTAAAACAACAGGCGGTAAAACTAATGGAAGATGAACAATACTATCAAACAATGATTTACCTATGAATTGACATCTTGCTAAAATCCAAGCAGTTAAGATCCCTAATGGTAGGCTAAAGATTATTGCTGCTCCAGCTATTTTTAAGCTTAGCAGCAATGTTTGCCATTCAAATTCAGTTAATATCATCTTTTCAAAATACTATTTAGTTAAAAAACCATATTTTTGGAAAATATTTTGTGCTGTTTGTGAATTTAAATATTGATAAAACTCTTTTGCTTCAGGTTTCAATAATGTTATTGGATATTCAATAGCTTTAAATGTATCGGCAGGAAAATTACCAACGATCTTCACTTTATCACTTACTTTTGCATCAGTGCTATACACAATCCCTAATGTAGCTTCATTGCGTTCAACTAACATTAACGTATCACGAACATTACTTGCTGGAGCCATTTGTGGTAACAATTTATCAAATACGCCTAAATTAGTTAAAGACTCTTTAGCATAAAGTCCCGCAGGGACATGGTCAGGATCACCGATAGCTAATCTTTCGCCTTTGGGTAAAATTGTTTGCCAGTTAGTCTCTGCATTGATATCTACTTTGTCTAATTTAGATTGTTTTGGCGCTATTAAAACTAAGCCGTTTTTTAACAAATTTTGTTTTTCTGTTGTAATTTTATGTTCAATAAGATAATTCATCCATTTTTGATCTGCTGACATAAAAATATCTGCAGGAGCACCTTGTTCAATTTGTTTAGCTAATACTGAAGAAGAAGCAAATGAAAATACGATTTCGGTATCTTTATGCTCTTTTTTATAACTAGTTGCGATATCTTGCATTGTATTAGTCAATGATGCTGCGGCAAATACTGTAATTTTTTGACTGGCTGTTGCTGATAAGCTAACAAGCAAAGTTGTTAATGATAGTAGTAATGCAATGATTCTTTCCATGTTATTTTTTATACTCGTTATATAATATAATACATAACGATACTATCAAACTTTACCTATAATGTACAATTAATCTTTACTCGTTAGCGAAATTTTATTGATCATAAAACGATATGAGGACAATTTTTGGTGAAAAATAAAAAAACGTCTACAATAGAACAACATTATCATGAATAATGGTTCATTTAATCTAATAAGGCACGAAGTAATGTTGTCACCAGAAATTTTATTAACTTTAAATTTAAATCAGCAACTATTTACTGACCCACGGCGAATAGCCTTACTAAAAGCGATAGAGCAAACTGGTTCATTAAGTCAAGCCGCCAAACAAATCGGTATAAGTTATAAAACAGCATGGGATGCGGTTAATGAAATCAATAGTTTGGCGCCAAAACCCTTTTTGATTACTGTTACGGGAGGAAAAAATGGTGGAGGTACCAAGCTTAGTGCTTACGCAGTTAGATTTATACAGCTTTATGATCTATTAACTCAGCTACAGTATAATGCATTTAATATTTTAAATAATGACAATATTCCGTTGGATGATATTTTAAAAATTACTGCTAAATTATCATTGCAAACCAGTGCTCGTAATCAAATTTATGGCAGTGTTATAAGTATTGAAACCAATAATATTGCTGGATTTGTAAAGGTTAAATTAAATGATAATCAAACAGAACTAAAAGCTTATATTACTCAGCAAAGTGTTGAACGCCTAAAAATAGATATTAATAAAACTGTGCTATTACTTATCAAAGCACCTTTGATTGAATTGAATGATTTAAATGAAAATCAATTAACGGTTCAAGTAGAAAAAATAGTCACTGATGGTCCGTTATCTGAAATTTCATTTTCATTACCATCAGGAATGATACTTTACGCAAGCAAATTAACCAGCGAGGTTAATCGTGTAAAGTTAATTGAAGGTCAGCAAACAACCATATCTATCGATCCTCAGCATATTATCATTGCCACATTAGTTTAGTCATTTGAGGTATTTATGTTACAAATTGAAAATACAATATATAAAATTAGTGATTTCCGCGTTTTTACTATCGAATCTTTGATGATTAATGCTGGCGATATTGTTGCTTTTGTCGGCCGAAATGGATCGGGTAAATCAATATTAGCCAAAGCTTTAGCTGGTGATCAAACAATATTATCTGGGAAAGTAATTAATCGTTTTAAATCAATCGCGCACATCTCCTTTGAGCACTTACAAAAAATAATCGATGATGAATGGAAACGAAATAATACTGACATGCTAAGTGATAAAGAAGATGATACTGGATTAACTACGTCTGAGATTATTCAAGAATATAATCAAGATCAAACGCTTTGTGAAAATTTAGCATTACAATTTGGTATAGCACATCTTTTAAATCGTCGTTTTAAATATCTTTCCACTGGAGAAACACGTAAAACCTTAATTTGTCGCACATTAATGAGTAAACCTGAACTATTAATTTTAGATGAGCCATTTGATGGTTTAGATGTTGCTTCTCGAGCTAATTTAGCTGAAATACTTAGCCAACTATCAAAACAAAATATTACTATTGTAATGGTATTAAATCGTTTTAATGAAATTCCGCTATTTGTTAAATATATTGGATTACTGGCTAATTGTCAGCTATTGAAATATGGCACAAAAGACACCATATTAGATGATGTAGCTGTCAAACAACTTGCTAATTTAGAACATTTATCTAATTTTACTTTACCAGATCCAGATGAAATTTCTGTGCCATTACCTAACGATTTAGATCGGATTATTTTAAATAATGGTTTTGTTCAATATGATGGTAAAGCAATTATTAATGGATTAAGTTGGCAAGTTAGAGCTAATGAAAATTGGCAAATTATTGGCCCAAATGGAGCAGGTAAATCCACATTACTCAGTTTAATAACTGGCGATCATCCACAGGGCTATAGTAATGATTTAACACTATTTGGACGTAGGCGAGGCTCAGGTGAAACTATATGGGATATCAAGCGTCATATTGGCTATGTAAGTAGTAGTTTTCATCTTGATTACCGAATTAGTTTAAGTGTAGAAAATGTATTGGCATCGGGTTATTTTGATTCAATTGGCTTATATCAAGCCCCCAGTGATAAACAATTAAAATTAGTTAAACAGTGGTTGCAATTATTGGATTTAACGGAGTTAGCAGAGAAACCATTTCAATCACTTTCATGGGGTTTGCAACGTTTAGTCCTAATTGCTAGGGCTTTAGTTAAACACCCAACGCTACTTATTTTAGATGAACCATTACAGGGACTTGATTATTTGAATCGTGAACTGGTCAAAAGTTGGATTGATAATTTAATTGATAGAGGTAATACACAATTATTGTTTGTTTCCCATCATACAGAAGATGCGCCAAAATGCATCACTCATCGATTAACTTTTGTGCCTAATGAGCCTGTTGGCTATCAATATAAAATAGAAAGTATGAAATAATTTCTTAGGCAAAAACTATTAAACTAAGTTTTAAAAATAGAAACAACCAATAAAAAAAATTTTTAAAACTGTGCGAAATTTAGTCAAAATCCGGAAAAAAGTTTATATTGACTATACTTAGCAAGTTATCCCCTATGCCTGTGGATAAGTCTGTGAGTAGTTTATTGAAAAGTGTGTTAACCTCAATGTTCATCAGGTTTTTATTTGATTTGATTACAACTTAAGCATGATTTTAAATATTTATATATATCAATTGGTTATAATAAATCAAGGGTTGTTTGTTAAGACGTCTTTACATTCTTTTAGCTTAACTGAGCAAAAAATATAACATTTCTAAAGGTCAAGTGTTTTTGGGGATAATTTTTATTAATAGGTAAAATTTTAGGTTGCGAGTAATGAGAAAATTTAAATTATGTTCTGATTTTAAACCTGCTGGTGATCAGCCTGCGGCAATTGATCGGATAAATCAAAATCTTGATGATGGGATTGCACATCAAACATTATTAGGTGTTACAGGCTCAGGTAAAACATTTACTATGGCCAATGTCATTGCCAAGCATAATCGCCCAACTATTATTTTAGCACCTAATAAAACTTTGGCGGCACAGTTATATGGTGAAATGAAAGCATTCTTTCCAGATAATGCAGTGGAATATTTTGTGTCTTACTATGATTATTATCAACCAGAATCATATGTGCCTTCTACAGACACATTTATTGAGAAAGATGCCTCAATTAACGAGCATATTGAGCAAATGCGTTTATCGGCTACTAAATCGTTATTAGAACGCCGTGATGTAGTGATTGTGGCTTCAGTGTCTGCTATATATGGATTAGGTGCGCCTGAAACTTATATGTCCATGATTTTACATTTGGCAAGAGGTACCATCACTGATCAGCGTTCAATCTTAACGCGTTTAGCGGAATTACAATATACCCGTAATGAAATTGGTTTTAGTCGTGGTACGTTTCGGGTACGAGGTGATGTTATTGATATATTTCCTGCTGATTCTGATGAACTAGCTGTACGTGTTGAGCTTTTTGATGATGAAGTTGAACGGATAGTTATGTTTGATCCATTAACTGGTAATGCGATTAATGAGGTACCTCGTATTACAATTTATCCCAAAACGCACTATGTCACCCCAAGAAATATTATGGACAATGCGATTGCTGAAATTAAGCAAGAGCTTCAAGAACGCCAAAAAGTTTTGTTGGATAATAATCGACTTTTAGAAGAACAACGATTAACTCAGCGGACTCTATTTGATATAGAGATGATGACTGAACTTGGTTACTGTTCAGGAATCGAAAATTATTCCCGATATTTAGCTCAACGTAAAGCAGGAGATCCGCCAGCAACATTATTTGATTATTTGCCGGCTGACGGATTATTATTTATTGATGAATCTCATGTGGCAATTCCGCAATTAGGGGCGATGTATAATGGTGATAGATCACGGAAACTTAATTTAGTTGAATACGGTTTTCGTTTACCATCAGCATTAGATAATCGACCACTAAAATTTTCTGAATTTGAAAACATAATGCCACAAACAATTTATGTTTCAGCAACACCAGCTAAATATGAAATTGAAAAATCGGGTGGTGAAATTATCGAGCAGGTTGTTAGACCTACAGGCTTATTAGATCCAATTATTGAGGTTAGGCCGGTAGCTACTCAAGTTGATGATCTATTATCTGAAATTAAAGTGAGAATAAATCAAGATGAGCGAGTATTAGTCACCACTTTGACTAAACGTATGGCTGAAAACTTAACTGATTATTTATCTGAACATAATGTTAATGTTAAATATTTGCATTCGGATATTAATACCGTTGAACGAATGGAAATTATACGCGATCTTCGTCTTGGTAAGGTTGATGTGTTAGTAGGTATCAACTTATTACGTGAAGGATTGGATATTCCCGAAGTATCATTAATTGCAATTTTAGATGCTGACCGAGAAGGCTTTTTGCGTTCAGAAAGTTCATTAATCCAAACGGTTGGTCGTGCAGCTCGAAATGTGAATGGTAAAGCGATTTTATACGCCGATAAAATTACTCCGGCTATGCAGAAAACGATCGACGAAACAGCGCGCCGTCGTAAAAAACAAGAAGATTTTAATGAAGCTCATGGTATTACACCAAAATCAGTACGTAAAGAAATTAAAGATGTTTTAGATGCTGGTTTGAGCACGAAAAAAGCTACGGCTAAAGTACAAGCTTTTGAACCAGGTGGACAGTATAATTATGTTTCGGTCAAAGAAGTTCAAGCAAGAGTTAAAGAGCTTGAAGCTATGATGTATGAAGCCGCCCAAAATCTAGAATTTGAAAAAGCAGGTGTTTTACGTGATGAGATCAAAAAATTACGAGCTGATTTCATCAAAGTATCTTAATAAAAAGTTTTTAAGGAAAATATAATGACAATTACTCGTATAGACCCCGAAGATAGATGGTCGGAAGCGGTGATCCATAATAATGTGATCTATTATACAAGCGTACCAACAGATTTGCGTGATGATGCTTATACGCAAACCCAAAGTGCCTTAGCTGAAATAGATAAAATTTTAGCAAGAGCGAATAGTGATAAAAGTCGCATTTTAGATGCAACCCTTTTTTTGGTAAATAAAAGTGATTTTCCAGCCATGAACAAAGCTTGGGATGAATGGGTAGTGAAAGGGAAAGCTCCAGTTCGTTGTACTGTTCAGGCAGGATTAATGAAAAAAGAGTATTTGATTGAAATTAAAATCGTTGCTGCCGTTAATTCATAAATTTATATGATTATCCGCCATATATTGGCGGATTTAATAACGTTGTATTATGAGATTAACTGTTTTATTTATGCATTAGCTTAAATTGTCCGAATATTGAGTTTAACTTATTGATAAGAAGTCATAGTTCTTGCTATCCCATTTAGCAAATTTTAGTGTATACTTTCGACACTTAATATTTACATCTCCTTATAATCATCTATGCATACTCAACCAAAAATTGCCATTGTAATGGGGTCGAAAAGTGATTGGGCTACTATGCAGCATGCTGCTGATATTTTAGATACTTTAGCCATTACTTATCATGTTGAAATTATTTCTGCCCATCGTACTCCAGATAAATTATTCGAATTTGCTGAAAATGCTAAAACAAAAGGCTTTGATGTTATCATCGCTGGTGCAGGCGGTGCAGCTCATCTACCGGGGATGTTAGCAGCAAAAACCTTAGTTCCTGTTTTAGGCGTGCCGGTTCAAAGTGCAGCATTAAGTGGTGTGGATAGTCTTTATTCAATCGTGCAAATGCCAAAAGGCATTCCTGTTGGAACTTTAGCTATTGGTAAAGCTGGAGCTGCAAATGCAGCCTTATTAGCTGCGCAAATTCTGGCATTACATAACCAAGAAATTTATCAACGTTTATCTAATTGGCGATTGAGTCAAACTGATGAAGTTTTAAATAATCCTGATCCGAGAGTAGCGATATAATATGACAATTCGATCTGTTTGTGTATTAGGAAATGGCCAGTTAGGGCGTATGCTTCGACAGGCAGGTGAACCATTAGGTATTCATGTTTATCCTGTAGGACTAGATGTTGAACCGGCATCAATTCCTTATCAAAATTCTGTTATTACTGCTGAAATTGAACGTTGGCCTGAAACGCAATTTACGCAAATTTTAGCTAGTCATCCTCAGTTTGTTAATCGAGATGTATTTCCTATTATTGCGGACCGTTTAACTCAAAAACAGCTACTTGATGAACTGAAATTACCAACAGCTAAATGGTTTGCTGTTAAAAATCAGTATGATTGGCCGAGTTTTTTTGAAAAATTAGGTGATTTACTAATTGTTAAGCGTCGAACCGGTGGTTATGATGGTCGTGGGCAATGGCGACTTTCAGTAGGTGATGACATCACTGTGCCAAATGACGTTTATGAAAATGCTATTGTTGAACAAGCGATTCCTTTTGAAAAAGAGGTGTCGTTGGTTGGGGCTAGAAATGCCAAAGGGGAAACAGTTTTTTATCCTTTGACTAATAATTTGCATCAAGATGGCATATTAAAAATGAGTGTTGCTATTCCATGTGAAAATGAGACATTACAGACAAGCGCTGAGCAGATGCTAGCAAAGATTATGCATAAACTTAATTATGTTGGTGTTATGGCAATGGAATGTTTTGTCATTGGTGATAGCTTATTAATTAACGAATTGGCCCCAAGGGTACATAATAGTGGCCATTGGACGCAAAACGGTGCTTCTATTAGCCAGTTTGAATTACATTTACGGGCTATCTTAGATTTACCGTTACCTAAACCAGATGTTTTTTGTCCATCAGTGATGGTGAATTTAATTGGTACCGAATTCAACATTAATTGGTTAACCGTAGATTTAGTTCATTTGCATTGGTATGAAAAAGAAGTAAGAGTTGGGCGTAAAGTTGGGCATATCAATTTAAGCCATCAACATCGCCAAAAATTGATTGAAGCCTTAAATCAACTTGATTCTATGTTACCAGCAGAATATGGTTCACCAATCGAGTGGGCAAAACAGAAATTATAGCTGATTGAACCTCAGGTTGCGATATGATCGATTTTAATAAAAAAATTAATTATCAACGATATGCCAGTAAACAACGACAAGCATCTGATGAATATTCTGTCTTGCGTTTTTTTGAAAGTGATCGTGGTCGCATTCTTAATTCAGCAGCGATACGGCGTTTACAGCAGAAAACGCAAGTATTTCCTTTAGAGCGTAATTCTGTTGTGCGAACCCGGCTTACTCATTCAATGGAAGTACAACAAGTTGGTCGTTATATCGTCAAGGAGATTGTCAATCGCCTTAGTCTCTCTGGAAAATTAAAGACGTTTGGCCTAGATAAATCCGTCATGTCTATAGAAAGCTTAGTTGAAATGGCTTGTTTAATGCATGATATTGGTAATCCACCATTCGGCCATTTTGGTGAAGCAGCGATCAATCAGTGGTTTACTACGCGTTTGGGAATTAATAATGATTCAAGCTATCCAATACTTAATATTAATGAGACCGATGCACAATCACTCAAATCATTAAAATTAAAAATTCGCCAAGATCTTGCAAACTTTGAAGGTAATGCTCAAGCAATTCGATTGGTGCATACAATTCTTCGACTTAACTTGACCTATTCACAAATTGCTTCAATTCTAAAATATTCCAAACCTGCTTATTGGTCTAATGATATTCCAGATGAATTCAGTTATTTGATGAAAAAACCTGGATACTATTTGTCTGAAGAATCTTTTGTTAATGAATTATCACAGCAACTGGATATCCAACCATTTCATCGCTATCCACTTACTTATATTATGGAAGCGGCGGATGATATTTCTTATTGTATTGCCGATCTGGAAGATGCAGTAGAAAAGAAAATTTTAACTGTGCAACAGCTTTATCGCTATTTAAAAGATGCATGGGGCCCAGTTAAAAAAGGTGATTTATTTGATGAAGTTGTTAATAAACCTTATGACAATTTGAAAAAAAATGAATTTGAAGCGATAGGCATTGACCAATTCTTTATGTATTTACGGGTAAATACTATTGCTAAATTGGTACCTCATGCGGCAGAACGATTCATTGAAAATATTGAAACAATCTATCATGGTTCATTTAATCACGCTTTACTTGAAGATCATGAAGCTGAGTATAAATTACTGAATATATTCAAAACAGTTGGATTTGAACATATATTTAATCATGAAATGGTTGAAAATATTGAATTACAAGGTTATAGAATAATAACGGGTTTGTTGGATATTTATAGTCCACTGCTAAATATGTCAACAGATGATTTTATTAACTTAGCCAAAACAAGTAATCATAAAAACTATCCTATCGAAACAAGGTTGTATCATAAATTATCGGCAAAACATTGTGTTGCTTATCAACAAGCTATTGCATCATTGGACAAAGGGCATTGTAACTTTAAATGTTGGGAATTTTATTATCGTTGCCGGTTAATTCAAGACTATATTAGTGGTATGACTGATCATTTTGCTTATGACGAATATCGCAAACTAATGGTAACATTCTGATTATTAATATCTATCGGCACCAAAAATAGGCATAAGCACCAAATTGGTGCGATAGAAAGCTTATTTTTATCTTTAAAAACCCCTTTCCTCAAAATTTTTTACTTAACAATAATTACCGACCAATTTTAAAAATAGCAAATATTTCAATGGTTAATCATTCTATACTAATTTTGGCATGCTCCTTGCATTAACTTAAATAACATTAATAGTAATAAGGAGTAATGGATGAAATTTGTCACCGTAGTTATAAAACCTTTCAAATTAGAAGAGGTCAGAGAATCACTATCCAATATTGGAATTACTGGTTTAACCGTAACGGAGGTTAAGGGATTTGGGCGACAAAAAGGTCATGCCGAGCTGTACCGTGGGGCAGAATATAATGTCAACTTTCTACCTAAAGTTAAAATTGAGCTCGCAATTAGTGATGATTTGCTTGATGAGGTAATTAGTACCATTACTAAAGCGGCTTATACTGGAAAAATAGGGGATGGGAAAATTTTTGTTACTCCACTAGAACATGTTGTTCGTATTCGTACCGGTGAAACTGATGAATCAGCACTGTAATTATCAATAAGGATATCATTATGTTGAAAAAATTTATTCTCTGTTGCGGATTTGCTTTAGCAAGTCCAGTGTTTGCCGATGAAGTCGCAATTGCAGATAAGGCTGACAATGGTTTTATGATGATATGTACTGCATTAGTTTTATTTATGTCAGTGCCGGGTATTGCACTTTTTTACGGTGGCTTATTAAGATCTAAAAACGTTTTATCCATGCTGTCACAAGTATTAGTAACATTTTCGTTGATTGCGGTGTTATGGATAGCTTATGGCTACTCTTTAGCCTTTGGTGAAGGTAACTGGTTTTTTGGTAACTTTGACCATTTTTTATTGGTTAATGTTGGTATTACTGATATTTCTGGTTCGATCTATGAAATGATCTGGATTGCATTTCAAGGTTCTTTTGCTTGCATCACTTGCTGTTTAATCTTGGGTGCCTTTGCAGAAAGAATTCGTTTTTCGGCAGTTCTTATCTTTATGGTGTTATGGTTCACTTTCTCATATATTCCGATGGCTCATATGGTCTGGGGTGGTGGAATTCTTGGTGATGAAGGCGCATTAGATTTTGCTGGTGGTACTGTGGTACATATCAATGCAGCTGTTGCTGGTTTACTCGGTGCTTATATGCTTAAAAATCGTATTGGTTACAATCGAGAACCATTAAAACCGTTTAACTTACCTTATGTTTATTTAGGTGCAGCTATCTTATATATCGGTTGGTTTGGTTTCAATGCCGGATCGTCAACACATGCTGATGAAATTGCTGGTTTAGCTTTTATTAATACCGTTGCCGCAACTGCTGCTGCTGTTTTAGCGTGGTCATTCGCCGAATGGATATTACGTGGTAAACCATCATGTTTGGGGGCAGCATCAGGCGTGATTGCTGGATTAGTGGGTATCACTCCAGCAGCAGGATTTGTTGGTGTTGGTGGTGCAATGTTAATTGGTCTTATTTGTGGGGTTGCCGGTGTTTGGGGTGTTTCATCTTTAAAAAGGATTTTAAAAGTTGATGATACCTGTGATGTATTTGGTGTACATGGCGTATGTGGTATTGTTGGTTGTCTACTAACTGGGGTTTTTGCTTCTGAGTCATTAGGTGGAACAGGTTATGCCGATGGTATCACTATGACAAGTCAAGTAGGTATACAATTAATGAGTGTCATCACTTGTGTCATTTGGACGGCAATAATAGCTTATATTGCGTATAAAATTGCTGATCTTAGTGTTGGTTTGCGAGTTTCTGAAGAGCATGAACGTGAAGGACTTGATATTAACAGTCATGGTGAAAGTGCATTTAACAGTTAAGATTATTTAGAAGGTTAAAATAAAAAATCTACAGTATGTCAATACTGTAGATTTTGCCTTATTAATTATTGTTAAGTTTTTTTAGTCATCCCAAAGCATAATAGTATTATCCTCAGTTAAGACTAAAGGTGGAGCGAAAAGGTAATCTTTAAATCTAGTTGGTAGCGATTGAACATTGTTCAAGTTAAATTGTATTTCAGGGTAAAACTTCGCAAATTCCTTTAAACGTTCATTTAGCAATTTCTTTACTCTATTTGATTCTTTGGCAATTAATATCTCGTCTTTTAACATGCCAATTTGCTTTTTATGATGTTCTGATTCAAATATTTCTTGAAAAATAAAAGAAAAACCTGACTTGTTATTATTTTGTTTATCATCATGATATTCCCTATATTCAGAATGGTGAAGTTTCAATTCCTTAATACGTAAACCAATAACTTCATCAATATGATCTGTATAATCATTTAATGTTGGGTCAAGATACGCTAAGGTTTTATGCTCAGGTATAGCATCATTGCTATGCACCAAGGTAAATAATGGTTTTTTATATGTCTTCATTCTGTAACTTCCTTTTAATTCAGGGTAAAAATAGAACAATAAATTTGACAACTAAACAGCGTTAATACTCATTATTGTCAAGGCATATCTGTTTAACTTTATGCTTACACATATAAAACAACTAATACTTTTACTATACTGCTATTTACAACTGACTATTAAAACTAATGATTTAATAAAAAATCATCTTGTTACGATATAAATAAGACTAACATGCTATTTGATAGCTTGTTTTAAACCTACTATTTTGCTGTGCCTCCTGTAATGTTATATAAATATTTATTAATAAAAATCTTTAGTTAATATTTACTATATCTAACGGAGATATAGTAATAATTATATAGCTATACTTGATTGGTTTAAGATAAATTAAATAAATCTTAATATGCTTGTTTATTTAGTTATTAATCTATAATAATAAACTGCATGTCTTAGGATGGTGATTTAGATTTGAGATATATTGATACCTCGAATTCCAATCACTGGTTGATATAAGTCCATTTTAGAAGTATCAAATCTTCTGGAAAATGTTTACTAAAAAAGGATAGACTTTATTAAGTTATCATATCGGACTTAATTTTTATGTTATTACGCTATTAAAAATATCTTTTGAAAAACAACTTATTCTTATTCTTGTCAAAGCAACGCTAATCATTCTTAATTGAGAATATCAATAATAATATTGAGACGATCAATAAACTTTTCAATACCTACAGATAACATTACTTCATTTGTGTCATTTTACTAAATGTACTAAATAACAAAATATATCAACCACGGTAAAGACTTTATTTTATAGATGCTAAAACTTATAAAAAATATAGATTACTTTTCTTTGCTATTTTTGATAACACTATACTTTTTTATGCTAATAGATACTAGTATTTTTTATGTTTTTTGTCCAGTATTTGACAAATGATCTATTATTAACTTTGCATGAGCTAAATTGTTGCAACATTATCTTTACGTAAAACTGATAAAAAACAGTGGCTTTCTGAATGGTAATAGATTAGATTAGTAAGATGATCTTGTATGGTGTTCTTTGGGATCACTGTAAATGAATAGTGAAGATAAAGTGTCAAATAGTAGCCGTTTTATTAACCGTTATCAGTTATCAAAGTTACATACATTTGAGTCTGCTGCTCGCCATTTATCTTTTGCTTCCGCCGCAGAAGAGCTCTGTATTAGTCCAAGTGCTGTAAGTCATCAAATCAACAAACTGGAAGAAGAACTGAATTTTAAATTATTTAACCGATTTCATCGAAGGATAACTTTGACCAATGATGGTAAAAATTTATTTGCAGTGGTTAAGAAGTCATTAAGTATTTTAAATCAAGAAATTGTTGATATTAAAAATAAAGATGTTACCGGTGCTATTACTATCTATTCTTGTCCATCTTTTATTCAAGAATGTTTGATTCCAAAGTTATCGCAATTTACGGAATCTTACCCCTATATCATTTTGAATATGATATCAGGCAATACCCCAATTAATTTTAACCAATATCCAGTTGATTTAGCAATCTATTATGATTCTTTGCATTATGATGAATTAGATTGTGAACATTTAATTAGTGAAACACTTATTCCAGTATGTACCCCTGATTATGCTAAGCAATTTAATCTATATAATAATATCGAAAATTTAAAAAAATGTACTTTATTACATTATAACACAGGCGATATGTTAGATTTTAGTTTTGATGAATGGCAAACATGGGCAAATTACTTTTCGTTATCTTTTGATTTTATTAAGATGCAAAATTTGCTATTCGATCGTTCAGACCATGTTGTTGCTGCAGCAATCAATAATGCTGGTATTGCTATAGGTAGAAAACAGACTCTCAAGAAATATCTAGAATCTGGGAAGCTGATTGCCCCTTTTTTAGATATGGAAGCACCATGTGCACAGCGTTATTATATTTGCCGATCACATGAAAGATATAATCCTAAAATAGATGTTTTTGTGCAATGGCTTAAAAGCCATATACAAGAATAATTATGATTCAGACAATTAAGTGCAGTAATTCTATTACTACACTTAATACATTGTAGGATTATTATTTTTTTAGGTGTTTTAAATTAGGTAAGGCAATGGCCAACAAAATAATGATCACTCCAATCCATTGGTTGAAATATACCGATTCTCTCAAATAGAAATAAGAGCATGTTACTGCAACGGGAAGTTCTGCTGCTGATAGAATAGCACTTAATGAAATGCCAATTTTTGGAATACCTACCGAGAATAAAAAAGGTGGTAAGACAGTTCCTAATAATGCCAGTAAAAAACCTAATTGGTAAATTTTATCATCAATACTGAATTCAAAGAAAAATAGTGGTGGAAAAATAATAAAGGTGACAATACAAGCTCCGGTTATCATGAGTGCACTTTTTTCTAATTTTGGTAATTCGTTACCAATATTGCTACTAGTGGTAATAAAGAGCGAATACATTAATGCTGCTAAAAAACCAAATAAACATCCAGTTAAATTCAACTTAATGGTTTGATTGAATATACCTGCGGCTAAACAACTACCAATGATAATTGTAATGATTGTTACTAACTGAATAGGCGTTGGTTTATTTTTAAAAATAACAAAATCAATAATGACACTTATCCATAAATATTGCATAAGCAAAATAATAGCAATAGATGCAGGAACCAATTGCACGCATTGATAATAACAAATCCCAACTAAGCCTGGAAATATACCAACGGCACACATATGCCATTTTTTAGTTGAGCTTTTTTTGTGTTTATTCGTTACTTTATTTTTATTGGTGGCTTTTACTATAAAATGGATCCCCCATAGTATCAGCATACCAAAGAAACATTGAACTCCAGTCACTTGGCCTAGTGTATAACCTGATTTATAAGCGGTCTTTACAATAGAAGAGAGAACGCCGAAGCTACAAGCGCCTAAAAAAACTAATAAACCACCTAAAAATTTTTCTTTCATAGCTAAATCTCATTACTTTTAAAACTATATGTGTCGTCAATTATTGGCACATAAAAATTATAACCAACAAGAAATATCCTGTGGCTTTATGTCACTATTTTTACGGTATGGGAATACTCAAAAAAACAGAGGATAAATAAGGGATGAGTTATCCCTTATTTATATTGATAAGTTATTACTTCGCAGATTCGGTTTTATGTTGATTATAATTAAAGGTAAAATAAAATACTATACCTAAAACTAATGCGTAAGCAGCAAAACTTAACCATATTGAGTGCCAATCTTTTAATCCATCATGTGTATTGATATCAACCACAATACCACTAATAAATGAACCTATAATCGCACCGATACCATTAACCATGGTCATAAATAATCCTTGGGCACTAGCGCGTATATTAGCATTAACTTCTTTTTCAATAAAGATGGAGCCTGAGATATTAAAGAAGTCAAATGCACAACCATATACAATCATTGATAGCATCAATAATACAAAACCAAATGGTGTTGGATCACCATAGGCAAAGAAGCCAAATCTAAGTGTCCAGGCAATTAAGCTGATCATGATGACTTTCTTTATGCCAAATTTGTTAAGAAAATATGGGATAGTCAAAATAAAAGCAACTTCTGCCATTTGCGAAACAGATAATAATATCGCTGGATGTTGAACAATTATGCTGTCTTGAAATTCGGCAATTTTACCAAAATCTTTTAAAAATGCACCACCAAAGGTATTAGTGATTTGTAATATAGCACCTAATAACATCGAAAACAGAAAAAATATCAACATTACTGGTTTTTTAAATAACACAAATGCATCTAAACCTAAACGTGAAATCCATGATTGTTGTTGGTTTTTGGTGATTTCAATATTGGGTAATGTCGCACTATAGATAACTAAAATAATGGAAGCCGCACAAGCAATATAGAGTTGAGCATTGCTTATATCGAATTTTAGTAAACTGATGGTCCACATTGCGATAATAAAACCTACCGTTCCAAAAACACGGATTTTTGGGAAAACCGTAACAGTGTCTAAATTACTTTTATCTAAACAGTGATAACTTAATGAATTAGATAATGCTATAGTTGGCATAAAAGCCATTGCATTAACCAGCATCACCCAATTCAGTTGATTTGGTGTTGTTACTGAGGCTGCATAAAATAACGCAATAGCACAAATAGTATGACAAAGCATAAATAAGTATTTAGGTGGAATAAATTTATCCGCAATAATACCAATAATAAAAGGCATAATTAATGCAGCAAAGCCTTTAGTACTGTAAACCAAACCAACGTCATAACCAGAAAAATTTAACGTGTTGATCAAATAAATACCAAAGGTCGTTAACCAGCTTCCCCAAATAAAATATTGGAAAAACATCATGACTTGTAATCTATGTTTTATGTTCATTATTTATATCCAAAATAAAGTGAACTGCTAGTATAAAATTATAAAAAATTACTTTTTAGAATTACCTATTAAAAACTAAAAACGAGCAATTGTTTTAGTAATCAATTGTAAGAAAGTTGATTTAACTCGTTCAGCGGTTTCAATAACTTCTTCATGACCTAAAGGTTGATCTAAAATGCCACAAGCCATATTGGTTAAACATGAGATTCCGATGGTTTTAATACCTGAATGATGAGCAATGATTGCTTCTGGCACGGTTGACATACCAACAGCATCAGCACCTAATACTCTGATCATTCTAATTTCTGCTGGAGTTTCATAAGTCGGGCCAGTCCACCATGCATAAACACCTTGTTGTAATGTGATATTAAGTTCTTTAGCTACTTCGCTAACAGTTGTGCGTAATTGTTTATTGTATACTTCGCTTACATCAAGAAAACGTACACCTAATTCAGGATTATTCGGCCCCATTAATGGGTTATTAGCGGTTAAGTTAATGTGATCTGTAATTATCATTAAATCACCCGGTTTAAAGCTGGTATTAACCGCACCACAGGCATTAGTAATGATAAGTTTTTCTACGCCAAGCATTTTCATTACCCGAACAGGGAAGGTAACTTGATCCAATGAAAAACCTTCGTAGTAATGAAAACGCCCTTTCATGGCAACAACGGTTTTATCGCCACAGTTACCAATAACTAATTCATTAGCATGACCGACAGCAGCAGATTTGGCAAAATGAGGGATATTGTCATAAGGAATATGTACTGCATCTTCAAGAGTATCGGCAAAAGGGCCTAAACCAGATCCAAGTATAATTCCAATTGTAGGTTTTTTATCTGTTTGTTGTTGAATATAGTTTACTGCTTGTTGTATATCTGCTGTTTGATGCATGACTTTATCCTTTCAAATTTTAGTATACGCTTAATTGATAACACGATTAAAAATCATTATTTAAGAAACTTTTTTACTAATGATTTAATTTTGAATTCAAAAAAATCATTATGATTATTAATCAGTTATGTGAAATTATTTATAATATCAATAACTGACAATTGATTAAAATTAGAACAATCATTTAAAAAATAATATATAATAAAAACAAAGTTGTTCTTATTTTCGGCGTATATTATGATGATCTTCGATAAATAAAGAAAGATATGAAATAATATATATTGAATTAAATTTATTTTTATATTAAAAATCAATAAATTGAATGGTTAATTATTTTATTGGTTATGTAAAATAATTGTTTAGTCTGAATTTATTATTGATAGCCTATTTCTCAGTGATTCGTTCACTATCGGTATAAATTACTCCTTGGGTGTTTCTAAAAAAACCAACTAAAGTTAAATTACTTTGTTTGGCTAGTTCAATTGCCATTGTCGTTGCTGCTGATACGGCAAATAGAATTTCTACACCACTACGAGCTGTTTTTTGTACCATTTCATAACTAGCTCGGCTTGAAACAAGAATTATTCCTTGTATGTTTTGCTTAGTTTCTTGTTGTATTTTTGCTCGATAACCTAACAATTTATCTAATGCAACATGTCTGCCGATATCTTCAAATCCAGCAATAAAATTACCAGTTAAATCCAACCATACAGCCGCATGCGTACAACCGGTTTGTCCCCCAACAGTTTGAACTTGCGTTAGATAATCAAGGGCATGATGAAAATCAGATAAACGGATTTTATCGTTTGATAATAGAGGCTGAGTAAATTGACAGACTTGCTCTATTTGTTCTGTGCCACAAATACCACAACCAGTACGACCGGCTAAATTGCGACGCTTTTCTTTTAATTGCATAAAACGTCTTGACGATAGTTCAATATGGACTTCAATACCTTGTACTGTTTCAATAATATCAATGCTATAAATTTCACTAACTGATTCTATAATTTTTTCAGTTAATGAAAAACCAATAGCAAAATAATTGAGATCTTTTGGGGTTGCCATCATGACGACATGAGAAATACCATTATAAATTAGTGCCACTGGCTTTTCTGTGGCTACCGTATCATCTTCTGATGGTTGCAATTGACCATGTTTAAATTTATTTACATTAAAGTTTTTAATGCCCACTGTCATGGTTTATCTCGTAATAATTGTATGACTGAATCTAGCTATTATTTTAAATATAATAACTTAGCTTAGTATCAATAAAAAGCCCAATATTTAGATTAGTTGATTTTGTAAGATTCTACCAATGGTTAATCCCATTAGAATTATCATATATTTGTTGTGTTAGAATAAAGCCTATCCAAAATGATT
This sequence comes from Gilliamella sp. W8145, assembly GCF_016101145.1. Classification (NCBI taxonomy): domain Bacteria; kingdom Pseudomonadati; phylum Pseudomonadota; class Gammaproteobacteria; order Orbales; family Orbaceae; genus Gilliamella; species Gilliamella sp. W8145. The sequence continues at coordinate 1,089,458 of NZ_JACFRC010000001.1, read as the reverse complement.
ATGCGAGGCAACTTTATGTCATTAAATGAAATTACGCATACGATTATGCAGTTTATTGAAACTCATCAAGTGTGGTCTCTGCCAATTATTTTTTTATTAGCATTTGGTGAATCATTGGCTATCATTTCTTTACTAGTTCCTGCTACAGCAATTTTATTAGGAGCCGGAGCTTTGATTGGAACTGGAGTGATTTCGTTTGTTCCAGTTTTGGTTGCGGCATCGTTAGGAGCTATTATTGGCGATTTAATTTCTTACTGGTTAGGCAAACATTATCATCAACAGGTAATTGCTTCATGGCCATTGAATAAATACCCGAAAATGGTGTTTCGTGCTGAACAGTTTTTTCAGCGTTATGGGACATTTGGGGTGTTTATTGGACGATTTTTTGGTCCTTTGCGAGCAGTAGTTCCTTTGATTGCTGGCACCATGCATATGCCAGCAACAAAATTCAATATTGCCAATGTGGCTTCTGCTCCTATTTGGGCATTTGTCCTATTGGCACCGGGAGCTTTTGGGGTGCCATGGTTAGAAACAATTTTTGGCTAAACTGTGCCAATAGTGTAACTTCGGCGACCACTTTTACGACCAAGCGCTTCTAAGTTCGTTTGCAATGGCGGGAATGGTAAGGTCAAGTTATGACGTCGATAAGCATCTAAAATGAGTTTATGTATGGCACTTCGTAATTTCATTCGATGTCCCATTTCTGCCGCAAATACGCGTAATTCAAACAGTTGGATTCCTTCTTGAATATCAACTAAAAAGACTTGTGGTTCTGGATCGTTAAGTACAAATTCACACTCTTCACAAGCTTGTTGTAAAAGTTTCATAACCAGTTCACTATCTGCATCAATGGTTGCTGGTATGGTTAATACTATACGAGTGATTGAATCGGATAAGGACCAATTGACTAATTGTTCAGTAATAAACGCCTTATTTGGCATGACAATTTCTTTACGATCCCAATCGACTATAGTAATAGCTCGTGTACTAATTTTAGTGATATTACCGGTTAAATCTCGAATCGTAACGGTATCACCAATCCGCACCGGTTTTTCAAACAAAATAATTAAACCGGAAATAAAATTAGCAAAGATCTCTTGTAGACCAAAACCTAAACCAACACCAAGTGCAGCAATTAGCCACTGTATTTTAGCCCAATCTATACCAATGAATGAAAAAGCAATCATACAACCTATCATTAAAATGATGTACTTCGATACCGTTGTAATTGCATATCCAGTACCCGGCGCTAAATCTAAATGTTGTAAAATGCCTAACTCAAGTAATGCAGGTAAATTTTTAACCAATTGAACAGTAATGGTCATGACTAAAATAGCGATACATACCGCACCAAGAGTGATATGTTGTTCAATCTCAGTGCCATTGATAATAGTACTTGTACCCCAAAGCTTTATATTATTCATAAAGGCAAAAGCCGAATGAAGTTCCGACCAAAGTAAGATCATACTGATTAATGCTATAAGCATAATAATTGATCTGACTAATTGTAATGATTGAGCACTAATTGCATCTAAATCAATAATAGGTTCATCGACATTATCATTGATTGAGTTTATATCTTCTTCGATGCCTTTGGCGCGTTGCATACGCTCTAATCGGCGTTGTTTAGTCCGTTCGAATTCAATACGACGTTTTTGTATCCACATCCAACGGCGAATCATAAAATAGATAACTAACAAGCCAAACCAGATTATGACTGAGGCTTCTAATCTGCCTAATAAAACTTCTGCCGTCGATAAATAACCTAAACAAGCAGCAATAATAGCTAGCCATGGTGCACTTAATAGCATAAACCACAAAATATGACTTAATACGTTATCACCCGAACCTTTCTTATCAATATAAAGAGGAACGCCAGCTCGATGAATTGAGTTAGTCATAAACACTAAAGCAAAACAGAGGATAATAAATGCTATACGACCGATAGTTGCAGCAAATTGGCGATTACTAAACTGATCAAAACTCATCACAACGACAACTAATGGAATCACGACCCAAACAGATAGTTGATAGTATTTCATTGCGTGACGAACATTTTGTTTTGCCCAACCAAAGTGAGTAATAAATAATCCATTTGGAGATGCAAAGTGTGCCGTAATGATGAATACCCACAAAATAGGCGCTGCGGCATTGACACCATAACCTAAAGCAACTGCGACAGGGTAATCCCAATTAATTTGTAGCGCATAACCCAATGCTGCCCACAAGATAGGTACAGGTAATGCCATTATCAATGAAAAAATAATGACTTTTAAAGTTAAAGAATAATTATCTTGAGTGACTTTGCCGACTCGAGTAGCTGATTTATTTAAGAATGTGTTGTATTTGCCTCGCATTTTAAAATGCACATATACAAACATTATCGATAATACTAAAAAGAATAGTGGTTTTGGTGCACTAAGCACTTCTAAACAAGCATTGTAGAGTTGTGATAACGTATCGATTGAAACGGTGATATACACCACATCTTTGGCTAAGTCTAAAGGAAAACTAAGTGAAATAGGGTTAACATCAGCAACCCAAAAGAAGTAACGATGAGCAGCATCATTAACTTCATCGATAGCATTGGTTAATTGATTATTGGAAATTTTTAATTTAGTTAATTCAAGAATCGTGGTATCGGTTCCTGAGATTAATGTTTTAAGTAGTTCACTTTGCTCGCGTAACAATCGTCGATATTGACTGGCTGATTTAAGATTATTTAAAGGAATGCTTAATGTCGGATAATTATCTAATCCGTTTAAGGTATTTGAATAATTAAGCTGTTGTACTTTCGCTTCAGCGATTTCTGCATCAAGTGGTTGTGACTTAGGTTTTTCTGGTAATCGCAATAGTTGTTGGCGCAAAGTTTCACCTAGGGCAGTTGAAAAACTTAACCATTCGCCTTGTTCAGCAAGCGTGGCAAGGGTATTTTGAACATGTGAAATTTGGGTATTAATATTATTTTGTTCATTAATGATGCTAGTTAAATGTGATTTTTGGTACTCCATATTCTGACGAAGATCTTCATTTTTTTCATCAAGTTTAGTGATCACTTCTGCAAGTTGATCTTCATTATCAATAACAGGTATTGATTCTTCAGCTACAGCAAAGCATGAAATAGCAAGTAATATCCAACACAAAAAACCACGCATCAACATAGATTAGATCCTTTCTGCTAGTTTTTGACCTACTCGGGTAATATCACCATGTTTTAGATGGCTATCAAATTCAACAGCGTTGGAGGCAAATAAGGTGATAACGGTTGAGCCTAATTTAAAGCATCCCATATCTTGGCCTTTTGCTAATTTAACTTCACCAGCATAAGTCCAACGTTTCATCACTCCATCACGAGGTGGTGTAATTATACCAGCCCAATTTAATTCAATACTACCAACGATAGTCGCGCCTACCATAATTTGAGCCATTGGTCCAAATTCGGTTTCAAATAAACAAATTACTCGTTCATTTCGGGCAAAAATATTTGGAATGGTTTCAGTTGTTGCTTTGTTAACTGAAAACAGAGAGCCTGGTACATAAATCATTTCACGTAATATACCATCACAAGGCATATGAAAACGATGATAGTTTTTAGGTGATAAATAAGTGGTAGCAAAAGAGCCATTTTTAAAAAACTTTATCATATCCGGATGACAAGCAAGTAAAGATTCTAATGAGTAAAAATGGCCTTTAGCTTGTAATAATAAATTATCTTGAATATTACCGAATTGACTAATTACACCATCTGCTGGCATGACAATTGAACTTGCCGCAGGATCAATAGGTCTCGCATCTTCATTGAGTTCACGAGCAAAAAAATCGTTAAATGTTGGATAATCTTTAGCATCAGTTAACTTCGCTTCACTTAGATCAATTTTGTATAGCTTACAAAAACCAATAATCATCCATGTTGTGACTTTTCCTAAACGTTTGTTGGCTAACCAACCAAATATAACTGTTAATAACTGTTTAGGTAAAAGATACTGAATTATTGCTTTTAATTGATTTAACATAAATAGCTCTCAATTTATTTACTAAATGAACCATTATATCAATATTTATTATGAAAGTATAAAAACACCACCTTTGTTCTTATTTTGTGGTACAGATCACAAGCATTTTAAAAATTTTGCCAAACTTATTCAACAATGGCCATCGATTAAAAGTGTAAATCAAAATAGTTCACTAGACTGTCTTCATTAGTAAAAGTGAGGGTAGTTATAATGGCAAATAGATATATTGCTGCAATCGATCTAGGCGCATCAAGTGGCAGAGTCATGTTGTCGAGTTATCGATCTCAAACAGGAAAATTAACGCTAACTGAGATACATCGATTTAGTAATGGATATAAAAGTGATGGTAAAAATTTTTGTTGGGATTTGACGTACTTAGAACAAGAAATCATAACCGGATTAAACAAAATTATCCAACAAGATATCAAACTCGATAGTATCGGTATTGATACATGGGGGGTTGATTATGTGTTGCTTGATAAACAAGGTCAAATTGTCGGCCCTACTTACTCTTATCGAGATCATCGTACTGACAACATTATGTCAAAAGTACAAGATGACATTGGTCTAGAAAATATTTATCAAAAAACGGGAATTCAGTTTTTAACCTTTAACACACTTTATCAACTTAGGGCAATGATGCTTGAATCACCAGAATGGTTATCACGAGTAACTGATTTTGTCATGATTCCTGATTATCTGATTTACCGATTAACCGGTGTATTAAATCGAGAATATACCAATGCAACCACCACACAACTTGTCAATGTGACGACTCAAGATTGGGATAAAGATTTACTTGATTATCTTGGTATACCACGTAAATGGTTTGGTGATATCAGTAAGCCTGGAAATCAAGTTGGATATTGGAAAAGTGCCAAGGGTGATCATATCCCTGTAATTGCAGTCGCAAGTCATGATACTGCTAGTGCGGTTATTGCTGCACCAATCATCAATTTACATAGTGCTTATTTATGTTCGGGTACTTGGTCATTAATGGGATTAGAATCAAAACAACCACTGATAAGCAAACAAGCATTAAAAGCCAATATAACCAATGAAGGTGGTGTAGATGGTAATTATCGAGTATTAAAAAACATCATGGGATTATGGTTATTTCAACGGGTTTGTGCTGAAAATAACGTTAAAGATATTATTGAATTAATCGCATCGGCAAAACAAGAACAACCTTTTACGTTTCTTATAAATCCCAATGATCCACGGTTTTTAAATCCGGACTCCATGACAGAAACCATTAAACAGGTTTGTTTAGAAAACAGTGGTCAAACGCCTAAAAACCTCGCTCAATTAGTCAGATGTATTTTTGACAGCCTAGCTTATTTATATCGAGATGTATTACACGAATTATCGACACTGAGTGGTAATCCCATTAAGACATTACACATTGTCGGTGGAGGTTGTCAAAATGCTTTTTTAAACCAGTTATGTGCTGACTTATGCAATGTTAATGTCACCGCTGGACCTATTGAATCTTCGGCATTAGGAAATGTTGGCTATCAGTTAATTTCATTAGGTGAAATTGCGGATATTGATGCATTAAGACAGTTAATTTCACAGAATTTTGACACCAAATTTTATCAACCAAATTGTATTGAAAATTTTTATATTAATTAAGGAGTATTACATGAGCACAATTGAAAATGCTTATCAGATCGCTAAAGCAAGATTTGCTGAAATTGGGGTAGATACAGATGCTGCATTAGTAGCAATGGCAAAATTACCGATTTCAGTTCATTGCTGGCAAGGAGATGATGTTGGTGGTTTTGAAAAGCAAGAAGGTGAATTAACTGGTGGTATTCAAGCAACTGGTAATTATCCAGGTAAGGCTCGTACAGCTGATGAATTAAGAGCAGATTTAGATAAAGCCTTTAGCCTTATACCAGGCCCTAAACGACTAAATCTACATGCTTCTTATTTAGAATCAGATCAAAAAGTCGATCGTAATGAAGTTAAACCGGAACACTTTGCCAATTGGGTCAAATGGGCTAAAAAACATCAAATTGGTTTAGATTTTAATCCAACTTATTTTTCACATCCTTTAAGTAATGAAGGCACACTAACCCATGTTAATCCAGAAATTCGTCAATTTTGGATAGAACACGGCAAAGCATGTCGTAAAGTATCAGAATATTTTGGTAAAGAATTAGGCACACCTTCTGTTATGAATATCTGGCTACCTGATGGTATGAAAGATATTACTGTCGACAAATTTAGTCCTAGACAACATTTAGTTGAATCATTGGATGAAATTATTCGTGAAAGAATTGACCCAAAATATCATATTGATGCGGTTGAAAGTAAATTGTTTGGTATTGGTCTCGAATCTTATACCGCTGGTTCAAATGAATTTTATTTAGCTTATGCGACATCACGTAAAACTGCATTATGTTTAGACGCTGGGCATTTCCATCCAACGGAAGTGATTTCCGACAAAATTTCTGCCATTATGCCATTTGTTGAACATCTATTACTTCATGTTAGCCGCCCTGTACGTTGGGATAGTGATCACGTGGTACTTTTCGATGATGAAACGCAAAATATTGCAAGTGAAATCATCCGAAACAAACTATTTGACCGTGTGCATATTGGTCTAGATTTCTTTGACGCTTCTATTAACCGTATTGCAGCATGGGTAATTGGTACTCGTAATATGAAAAAATGCTTATTGAAAGCATTATTAGAACCAACAGAAAGATTAAAAAAATATGAACATGATCGTGATTTTACCTCACGACTCGCATTACTAGAAGAACAAAAATCATTACCTTGGCAAGCAGTTTGGGATCAGTACTGTTTATTAAATGAAGTTCCAGTTGGTGGTCAATGGCTAGATGAGGTTCGTCAATATGAAACAACTGTCTTAACTAAACGATCTTAAGGAACATAAAATGCAACAGATTCTTTCTTCTTGGTTTGTAAAAGGAATGATCAAAGCCACTTACGATATGTGGCTTAAAGGTTGGGATGAGCGTAATGGTGGTAATGTCAGTTTAAGATTACTTGAAAGTGATGTCATCTCTTTTCAAAATGATTTTTATGAAAAACCACGTCATGTATCTTTGACGCAAGATGTCACTAAACTTGCTAACCAGTACTTTATTGTCACTGGTTCCGGTAAGTATTTCCGCAATGTCATATTAGATCCTGCTGATACGTTAGCTATTGTTAAAATCGATGAACAGGGCAAAGGTTATTACATTATGTGGGGATTGATAAATGGTGGTTTACCGACTTCTGAGCTAGCTGCTCATCTTCAATCTCATATTGTAAGAATTGAGCAAAGCCAAGGAAAAGATAGAGTCATCATGCACTGTCATGCAACTAATTTAATTGCTTTAACATATGTCCTAGAGCTTGATACTGCGGTAATAACCAGATGGCTGTGGGAAATGAGCACTGAATGTTTAGTTGTATTTCCGGATGGTGTAGGTGTGGTGCCTTGGATGGTTCCGGGTAAAGACGAGATTGGTTATGCCACTGCAAAACAGATGGCAAAACATAGTTTAGTTTTATGGGCTTTTCACGGTGTATTTGGAACAGGTCCAACCTTAGATGAAGCTTTTGGCTTAATTGATACAGCTGAAAAATCGGCAGAAGTTTTAGTCAAAGTGTTATCAATGGGAGGAAAACGTCAAACTATCACCTCGGAAGAGTTCAGATTGTTAGCTGAGCGTTTTGGTGTCACTCCAATGGAAGATGCTATAAACAGTAAAAATTGCTAATAAAAATATAAGGATAAGGATATGGGTAGTTCAATTATTTTAGGCATATTCTGGCACTTTGTTGGTGCTGCTTCTGCTGCTTGTTTTTACGCACCACTTAAAAAAGTAAAAAACTGGTCATGGGAAACCATGTGGTCAATCGCAGGGGTATTTTCTTGGATTATATTACCATGGTCAATAAGTTATTTTTTATTACCAGACTTTTGGGCTTATTATGGTTCGTTTGGTTCAGACATATTAATTCCGGTCTTCTTATTCGGCGCAATGTGGGGAGTCGGTAACATTGGTTATGGCTTAACAATGCGTTATTTAGGTATGTCGATGGGAATAGGTATTGCTATTGGGATAACCTTAATCGTCGGCACTCTCATGACTCCAATATTACAAGGTAAATTTGGTGAATTATTGGCCTCGACAGGCGGTAAAATGACATTATTAGGCGTAGTCGTTGCTGTTATTGGGGTTGCTATAGTAACTTACGCTGGCTTATTGAAAGAAAAAACGTTAGGTGTACAAGTTGAAGATTTTAACTTAAAGAAAGGTCTTCTTCTTGCCATCATGTGTGGTATTTTCTCGGCTGGTATGTCATTTGCTATGAGCGCAGCAGTACCTATGCATGAAAAAGCGGCTGAGCTTGGTGTGGATCATTTATACGTGGCACTTCCAAGTTATGTCATTATCATGGGTGGGGGGGCAATTATTAATCTCGGTTTCTGTATAAGTCGACTCTGCGTTAAAAAAGACTTATCCTTCAAAAAGGATATCTCTGTTGCCAAAGCCTTATTAATTAGCAATATTCTTTTTGCTATCTTAGGTGGTGCAATGTGGTATCTCCAATTCTTCTTCTATGCTTGGGGGCATGCAAATATTCCAACAGAATATGGCTTTATGAGTTGGATGTTACATATGAGTTTCTATGTACTTTGTGGTGGGATTGTTGGTTTAGCACTAAAAGAGTGGTTTGGTACCGGTAAAAAACCAGTACGTATTCTTTGTATTGGTTGTTTAGTAATCATTGTTGCTGCCAATATTGTTGGTTTAGGAATGACTAGTTAATTAAAAGGAAAACATTATGGCTTATAGAATGATTTTAAATGAAACATCTTATTTTGGTGCAGGCTCAATCAGTCAAATCGTAGATGAAGTTAAAAAACGTGGTTTTAAAAAAGCGTTAGTAGTTACGGATAAAGATCTAATCAAATTCAAAGTAGCAACTAAAGTAACACAATTACTAGATAACAATGGTTTTTCTTATCAAGTATTTGATGAAGTTATGCCAAATCCAACCATTAGTATTGTTCAAAAAGGAGTTGAAGTTTTCAAACAATCTGGTGCAGATTATTTGATTGCGATTGGTGGGGGGTCCCCCCCAAGATACCGCAAAAGCTATCGGTATTATCATCAATAATCCAGAATTTGCGGATGTTCGTAGTCTTGAAGGCGTTGCGCCAACTAAAAAACCAGCAGTACCTACGATCGCAATTCCTACGACAGCAGGTACAGCTGCTGAAGTGACCATTAATTACGTAATCACAGATGAAGAAAATAAACGCAAATTTGTCTGTGTTGATCCACACGATATTCCGGCTGTTGCAATTATTGATTCAGATATGATGACAAGTATGCCTGCTAGTTTAAAAGCAGCAACTGGTGTTGATGCCTTAACTCACGCGATTGAAGGTTATATAACTAAAGGGGCGTGGGAATTATCAGACATGTTCCACTTGAAAGCGATTGAAGTTATTTCTCGCTCATTACGTGACTCGGTAAGCGGGATCGCTAAAGGTAGTGAAGACATGGCATTAGGACAATATATTGCTGGAATGGGTTTTTCAAATGTGGGCTTAGGATTAGTTCATGGAATGGCACATCCATTAGGAGCTTTTTATGGTACGCCTCATGGTGTGGCTAATGCCGTCCTTTTACCTCATATAATGGCTTACAATGCTGAATTTACTGGTGAGAAATATCGCGATATCGCCAAAGCAATGGGAGTCGCTTTGACGGAAAACATGACAATCGAACAAGTGAGAAAAGCTGCTGTTAATGCAGTTAAACAACTTAACATTGATGTCGGTATTCCTGCAACATTAAAAGAGATCGGTGTAAAATTAAATGATATTCCTGCGCTAGCCCAAGCTGCTTTTGATGATGTTTGTACCGGAGGTAATCCTCGCGATACTAACGTTAGAGAAATTGAGCAATTATATCATTCTATTTACCAATAAAAATGACACAATGAAAGTGAAATAGGTTAAACATAAAGTTAACCTATTTCAAGTAAAAAGGAATTATTATGATAAGAAAAGCGAGTATTATGCAGGTTCATCCTGATAAACATGCAGAGTATAAGAAGCGGCATGATGAAATATTTCCTGACTTAGTGAAAGAACTTAAATCACATGGAGCTCACAATTACTCAATCTTTTTAGACAGCAAAAGAAATCTACTTTTTGCCTATATCGAAATTGAATCTGAGGAACGTTGGGACGCTGTAGCTAAAACAGCTGCTTGTCAAAAATGGTGGGCATTTATGAAAGATATCATGCCAAGCAATTCTGATAATAGCCCGATTAGTGAATCATTAACTGAAGTTTTTTATTTATTATAAAATATTCCTCTCTTTAATACACATCAAAGAGAGGAAACTAAATATATAATCATTTCTACACACTCAATTATCACTTCTTATCGTTAAATAGGGCTCGATATTCGGAAGGAGTCTGATTGGTCAGCTTTTTAAACACAGATGAAAAATAGTTACTATCATCATAACCACATTCTGCCGCAATCATACTAATCGAATAATCAGTAGTTCTAAGTAAAGACATTGCATCACATAGACGTCTTTTTTGTAAGTAGCCAGTAATAGTCATCCCTGTTTGACTTTTAAATAAGCGACTAAGTGAACGGCTTGCGATATGATTGTCTTTGCAAAAAACATCAATATTAAATGGGGTTGCAATACTGTTATGAAGAGCAGTGAACAATAAATCCAATTGATGAGTAGCAGTAGGTAGAGCTACCGTAGGAACTTGTTTAATCCGGTCTAACAAAATAACCAACTGCAAAAAAAGAGCCTCAGATAAATGAACGGAGGCTAAATTGTTTTTCTTAGACTCAACATCTAACTGTTCAATAAGTGGTGATAAAAGTTTAAGGGATGAAGGTTGAATACGCCAAGACCGTTCATTATGTCTAGCAGTCACTTTAGGTAAATAAGACTCAATAGTGGATGATAAAAATAGTGATTCTCTCAAATATAAAATATTATCCAATCTAAGGTCATTAACAGATTCATAGCCATGCACATCTTTCGGATTAATATATAAAATATCACCACTGGTAATCGGATAAACATATTCATTCCAATGATGTAGCCCATTACCAGAACAGACAATCACAATTTCATTAAAATCGTGGTTATGCAAAGGAAAGGGTTGTTGATGATCACGTCTTTCGACAGTAACAGTATTTATCTCCGAAATAAAATAGTCTTGTTTATATAAACGTAAACATTTTTCCATAGACTGTTCCTGATTGATTAATGATAACGTTTATCTGGATTATTACGTAATGTTTGTGGCGAAAACGTAAATTCTTGTTTAAAACAGGTTGAAAAATAAGCACTATCATTAAAACCACATTCTTGTGCAATAGTTGTGATGGATTTATTGCTGTAAATTAACTGTGTGTAAGCATTAGCCAACCGTAGTTTTATTAGATATTTTTGTGGTGTGATACCAATTTCATTCTTTATATGTCGATGAAAAGAGCGTAATGATAATGAAAATTGCTCAGTTAATTGTGCCCAATTAATTTGCTCCTTAAAATTGATTTGTAACCAACGTAGAAGTTGTTTAACGCGATTATCATAGGAACCAGAACCCTGATTAACATAAAGATTATTATTAAAAATCAAAAGTAATTGTAAAAATAAACTCTCCTGAATAGCATTTGATTGATTTGGCGTTAATTGCTTAATAATCGATTGAATATTTTCATAAGATTTTTTATCAAAAAAGTAATGCGATTGAATTGGATCAGGATTTGGAATTAATTGATTTATTCCATTGATAAAATGAAAATTTTTAGGATCTCTAAACAAAATATTGGTCAAATGCAAATCATGAACGCTCTCGTACAAATGACAGTCGGAAGCCTTAATATAAAACATCATGCCTGGATACAAATCAAAAAGTCGCCCATTCAATATGTGTTTACCGTATCCACTAGTTACAATAACGATCTCATTGAAATTATGGGTATGTTCAGGATAGACGGGTTGAGGTGTTCGAGGCTCAATGGTGATATTTTGATCGCTAGACGAGAAAAAATCTTTATCAAGTAACATTTCAATCATTCTGAACCTCACTTCTTTTTAAAACTTACAACCACATTCTAAAAAGTAAATCGAAATCTCACCTTTAATATTTGGACAGCTAACATAATATTTTGGCTATAAATTATAGCTATGCATGACTTTTTATTAAAAATGTGCGAAGCTTCACATTTTTAAAATTTTTCCGTTTAAAAGTTCATCAGAACGCGATTGAATACCAAGCAGTTGAAGTTTTTTTATAGAATAAAAATTCTAAAATTTTTATTTGTTTCGATAACGTTAGTTATGATATTTATTGTTTGCTATAAATTGATTTATAGTAAAAATAAAAAATATATATGGTGATATTAATTATTTTTCTGACTTGGTGAGGGTGTTTTTTATACAAAATAGCAGAGCATTTTTAATTATCATCAAAAATTTCAGGTATATCTGTTTCTTTCAAAATTCAAAAAAATAATTAACCGTGAACTAAAAAACTACTCCAGTTAGTTTGACTTATTATGGAGGTGCTCATTTTTTTAGTTATAGTTTATAGAGCGATGATAGCAAAGATAATAAAAGAGAAAAATATCACTTGTGCAACACTTAAGGGAAGCCAACAGAAAGAGCGGTTGAATGTTAGCCTATCATAGTTACCTACACAAATTCATTGATGTTGCAATTGAAATTTATCTTAATTATTCATAACGAACAATGGAACATTTTACCACTGGGAGAAAATGCGGCCAAAGTTATAGGATACGCCAAATAGTTAACCATAATGATTCAACCGTTGGTTGGCTATCAGGAATTTTCATTTAGTACATCACTTCACTTCTGAAAAAGTTTACCGATACAGTATTGCTTAATTACAGCCTCAATTAAAGAATTTTATATTCATCTTATTTTAGCTAACACAATACAAAAAATACCAAATTATCAATAATAAATATTGGAATTAAAATCCCTATTGACCATTTCATATAGCCAAAAAAGCTTGGCATATTAATTTTATGTTGTGTGGCAATACTTTTAACCATAAAGTTAGGTGCATTACCAATGTAACTTAATGCGCCCATAAATACAGAACCCATTGAAATTGCCAATAGTGTGTCTGCATAAGTGGTCATTAATGTAGTTGCATTACCCGAAGCTAAATTAAAAAACACCAGATAAGTTGGTGCATTATCTAAAAATCCTGACAATGATCCCGATAACCAAAAATACATACTGTTTATTGGTGTGGCTTGTTCACTGGTGACCAATGATACTACAGAACTCAAAGCACCGTCATTGCCGGCACGCAAAATTGCCAGAACGGGCACTATAGTAATAAAGATACCAATAAACAATTTGGCAACTTCTTTGATTGGATCCCAATTAAATTCATTGCCAGCTCGTACTTGCTTTGGCGTGATCAGTATTGAAAGAATCGTTATAGCAATAAAAAGGCCATCACGAACTAGATTTTCTAATTCAATTTGCGATCCTAATAGCGTGAAGTTTATCGCTGGATGCCAAATGCCAGATAAAAGCACACTAGCAATTATCGCCATTAGCAAGCCGATATTTTTTAGACCGTATAATTTAACTGCTTCTGAACTATGGGAAAGAGTAATATTGCCATATTGCTTACAATAATAATATCTATCGATAACATAATAAATGATGAGTAATAAACCTGATGTCAAAATAACTGGCAATAACATTTGTTTAACAGTCCAGAAAAAATCCACTCCTTTTAAAAAACCAATAAATAATGGTGGATCACCTAACGGCGTCAAACCACCACCAATATTGGCGACTAAAAAGATAAAGAAAATTACTGTGTGGACTGAATGGTGTCGTTGCCGATTAGCTCGCAGTATTGGCCGAATCATTAACATAGCTGCGCCAGTTGTTCCCATAATTGAAGCTAATACCACTCCAATGGCTAATAAAAGAACATTTGATTTTGGCGTGCTTATTTTATCACTTTTGATAAGAATACCACCAGAAACAGTGAACAATGCCAAAAGTAATAATATAAAGGGGATATACTCTTCAATAATGGCATGAGCTGTTAATTGAATTGTGGTAAATAAACCAAAAGAAAATAACGCAGAGCCTAGAAATAGTAACGACCAAACCAGAACAATTTTGCCATAATGATGATGCCACAGCCGTGCTAGAAATAATGGGCATAATGCGATAGAAAGCAAAATTCCAACAAATGGGATAGCCCAAAATAACGATAACTCCTGCCCATTAAACTCGCTTGCATGCAGTTGAAAAGAGATTAGCATTAAACTAATAAATGGTATTATTGATAATTTGGATAGACGTTTCATTGCGTTATTATGTGAATTAAAAGTGGCAGATTATAACAAATCCACAGTTAATTTTCGAATTAGTTACACTTAAATAAATTTTAGTTTAACAGTAATAAAAAATTTGAGGAAAGGGGTTTTTACTATCTAAAAGCTTTGGCTATTTTCGCATATTTGTGTAAAAAGACTATAATAATCGGCAATTTTTTCATATTGGATTATTCATGCAGACAACATCGCCAACAATTAACAAAGATGTTTTACATCATCGTAATAAGCATATTAATGGCTACCCATTTGATTTACTTATTAAAACTTTACCAGCATTATCTAACTTTGTTAAACCTAACCAATATGGTCGGGTAACGATTGATTTTTCTAATCCTGTTGCCGTGAAGATGCTAAATAAAGCACTTTTATTACACTATTATCAACTCTCTTATTGGGATATTCCAGACGATTACCTATGCCCTCCAATTCCAGGGCGAGCAGATTATATCCACTATTTGGCTGATTTATTAGCGCAAGATAATCAGAATAAGATCCCTATGGGTAAGAGAATTAGCATTTTAGATATTGGGGTTGGTGCAAATGCCATTTATCCGATTATTGGCTGTGCTGAGTATGGTTGGTCATTTGTTGGTAGTGATATCAATCCAACATCAATCAAGGTTGCGTCGTTAATAAAAAAATCTAATGAACTATTAAAAAATAGCCTACAATGTCGTTTACAACCCAACAGAGAGGCTATTTTGGCAAATATCATTAAACCGAAAGAATTTTACCTAGCAACTTTATGCAATCCTCCTTTTCATAATTCAAAGCAACAGGCTCAAGCGAGTGCTCATACAAAACTACAAAAATTGGGTAAATTAAGTTCAGAAAAAGATCAAGTTGTGCTTAATTTTGGTGGACAACATGCTGAACTTTGGTGCAAAGGAGGAGAAAGTGCATTTATAACCAAAATAATTGCCGAAAGTGTTAACTATAAAACACAATGCCTATGGTTTACTTCGTTGGTTTCGAAAAAAGAATCACTGACAAACATAAAAAAACAGTTAAAAAAATCATCTGTAACTGAATACAAAATTATCCCTATGGCTCAAGGTCAAAAAATAAGCCGTTTTGTTGCGTGGACGTTTTTTGATCGAGAACAACGACAAAAGCAGATCAAAAAATTTTGAGGAAAGGGGTTTTTATGTAATAGCTTAATAACGATATCGTTAATTAACTATAAATTAACTTACACTTCCATAGTCAAAATTAATAGTATTAGATATTTTTTGAGAATATTAAGTTCTATATGATATTTATCTCACTGAAGGCCGATATAATAATTTTGAGTTTTAGCAGTATTATTCTTATTTAGTGATTCTGGTTTTTGAATTCTGTTTAGATTAACGAAAATTAGTTTAATGATCTGTATTATCTAATCTATTAATCATATTTAATCTTTAACTTTACTTCCTTAATTCTGACAATAAACGATATTAATTATTTTGATTATTTTCTTATTTAAAAAATATCCTAATCTAATCTATTTTTTGTTGTATGATGTTTCTGTTATATCAGCAATATAAGGATCATCACATGCAAGAGAAACCAAGAAAAGCAATTATTAATGCGCTATTAACAGTTATCAAAGTTGAACAGTTATCCCGTAGTTTTTTACGTTTGCATTTTAGCTGTGATAAACCATTGATGGTCAATCCGCGTTGGATTTGTCCTCATTTAAAATTACTCTTTGCAGATCCTTTGACTGGTGAAATTACTTTTCCGCAATTAGATGAAAATAATAAAATCATGGTCAGTGATCGAATTCGCCAGTTAGCACGTAGTTACAGTATTCGTGGTTATGATGAATCCACTAATCAACTAATAATTGATTTTGCTATTCATTCTCAAGGATTAGCGACGGTTTGGGCTCAAAAGGCCAAAATAGGTGATCAAGTTGGTATTGTAGGTACTGCTGGTAAATTAGAATTTGATAATCAATTTTTAGTTTTGATGGGCGATATTTCTGCAGTGCCGAGTATCTGTTATACGCTTGAAAATTTGCCTAGTTCTCAAACAGCATTAGCTTTTATTGAAGTTAATCACAAAACGGATATTGTTGACCTACCAATCAACAAAAATGTAAAAGTTCAATGGTTTGTTAAGGATTTAAATGCTCCTAATCAATTAGTTGACGCGGTGATGAACATCAATTTTAGTGATCAAGATAATATATTGTTTTGGGGGGGAATGGAAAGATCATTGGCACAACAATTACGTCATTCAATCAAAGATAAATATCCCAATTTAGAACCTAATGCTATTCAAATCACCAGTTATTGGCGAGAGGGATTTGCGGAAGGAGAATTTAAACATCGTGATTGATTGTTGGTAGAACGTTGTGAATATTCTCGCGCATTTACATTTAGCAACAATTGCCAATAGCTCGCTAATTGGCAATACTGTTGCTGATTTTGTAAAAGGTGATCCTTATCAGCAATTTCCAACTGAGATAGCTGATGGTATTATGTTGCACCGAAAAATTGATAGCTTTACTGATAGTTTTCCTACTGTTAAACAAGCAAAATTGTTATTTCGAAATAGTCATCAACGTGTTGCTCCAATAACGCTTGATATTGTTTGGGATCATTTTTTATCAAAGTATTGGCGTGATTTTGGTTCAAGTCAAACTTTATCATCATTTAATATTATGACTAAAAGGTATATCCAACCTTATATCACTAATTATCCTACAGATTATCAACATTTTATGAATGCGATGTGGCAAGAATCATGGTTAGAAAATTACGCATCAATAGATTTTATTGCGAAAGTATTAAAAGGTATGGCTCAGCGAAGACCAAAACTTTATTTATTGCAAGAAACCATTATTGATATTAAACAAAACTATAGCGCATTAGAATCACATTTTTTTGATTTATATCCGAAAATATGTTCAGGTATAAAATCGGTATAAGCTTATAAGATAATAGTTATCGAATAATTTAACTACATAAATTCATTCGATAACCATTAAAGAATTGAATAGTTTTATTTAGGTAAACTGATTTTTCTATCTTCAATCATAATCAAGTTACTGCTATCCGGTTTTTGGGCTATTGGTACCAAGTTTTCAAGTGTTGCTTGCGGAGCTTGGCTAATGCTGCCACCTCTTGGCTTAGTACGAATTACCTGACTTTCAGGTAATGTAGTATTGTTAGTTAGATTGGCCCATAACCATTCGATGGCATCTTCACCGTAATAGTCAATAGCTAATAGTGTGTTATCAAATGGTGATTTTCCGTCGAGATAACTAGCATTTTCAACTTCGATATAACGTAGTTGCGATTCTTTTCCTTCTACTCCGCTATTTAAAGCAACATACGGGCGAGATGTATGATTTATTAACTGTTTGACATTATTTTGGCCATGTACAATAAATGTTTTAATTTTATTTAAATTTCCGGTTGCTTGTACTTGTTTTAGTCCATCATTAACTCGTTTCTCGGTTATTTTCTCTCGTAAACAAATAGCCCCTTTAGTACCATAATCTATCTGATTTTTAATTTCAGAGCTTGAGAACCACTCTCTTCTTGGTGAATCGATATCCTTATTTGCGACAAGATCGATTGCGGTAACATCTTTATTGGCCCAAACAGGTAAATGACCATTAGATAGTGACCAGATTTCAGAGAATTTTACTTCTTTTAATGGCATTACTTCACCAAAATTATAAAGAGGATCTTGTTGCGTACTGGCAACAGAATAATCACACATGTTTTCTGTAACATCAAAGCGACCATATGAACTAATATATTGATACGGAAAAGCAATTGATTCTTTATTATAAAAATAGGGTAACTGAATTTCCATCTCTGGACGCCAACCATAACTATATAACTTTTCTAGAGCTTCTTTAGGCGTACCTTTAGTTAATAAGTTAGCCTTTTTTAGTGCATCACAGCGATTTTGCGAATAAAAATATTTTGACGCATAAGGAACATAATTGTCTGCCTTATTAGGCTCAATTGCTGGGATGGCACAAGGAATGTAAAGCGCAGCTGTAGTAGCATAATCAGGGATTGAATTATATTTGAAACTTCTTACACTAGTTCCTTCTTGTATAGTAAGTGAGGCAATCTCTGGATTGGGTTGTATTTGTGGATTAACCGCAACAATACCATTAATGGTTCCGATCTTATCTAATTCACCCGCATTCAAGGCTGCACTAGCACCATCTTCGGCACCATAGATCAATATCAATGTATTATAGCTGGTAAAGTTTCGAGTATTTGTGGCTGAAAATCTATCATTAATTTCATAAAGTGCAAATTCAATTGACTGTAAAACATATTTGCCCCAATTATGTTCAGGGTTCTGTTTTGAGTGTAACTGTTTAACAGCATATCTATTGGGGTAATTTTTTATAAAATTTTCTCTATTTTTGATCTTAGGATTAAATAATAGATTATCTTTTGCAATTTTTCCTTCTATAGTAAAGCCTTGTTGACTACTAATATCATAAATACCATTGCCCAATCCTTTATCATTATAAACTACTGCACAATTGTGTTTTAATCCCCAAAGCCCGCGAATTTGTATATCTTTGGCGTTATATAAACCGTCATAATTGCTAGCTGGAATGGCAACAATACATGGTTTTTTCTTATCAAAATCAACGGGAATTTGTAATAGAACACCGACATTTCCTTCTTTAATTGTCGCTAAAATTTCGGTGCCGGCTATTTTTCCATCGAACAATGGTGACAAGTTTTGCTGTCTAAATCCAAATAATTGACCTTCACCGGTTTTTGTATCAATAAAGCGATTTAATTTAGCTTGACGGAGCTCACGAGTTGTTGGATTATCAGGATCAGCAAATTTGAATTTTTGTATCATTGATGATAAAGGTGTAAAACCAATGCCGGCTGTAACTAAATCGTCGCTATCTCCATCATAGTAGTTTGAACTGTGAATAGTAATCCATTGTGGTTTTGGATTGTAGGGATTATTTTGATCAGTATAGCCAATATTTGGAATTGCAAGTATTGGTAAAAATAGTAATGATGTTAAAGTTTTTATATTTTTGATTATCAAAGTCATTACACTAACTTCCCATTTTTTAATTAACTTAGTTTTCCATATCATGGATGATAATTATATAATTTATCCGTTAGATGGTAAATTTTTGCTACCAAGAGCCCAAAAGGCTGAAATAATTTTTTCAGATAATCGCCTTTTTTGGACGCATATACCCACATCAAATGGTTCCATTAAATTGGTTGACCATTCAGTAATTCGTTCGCGAACTCTTTCTGGACTGTTTTCCATTACCACTTTTGGCAATAATGCTACACCGCATCCTAAAGCAACCATAGATACAATTGCTTCATGTCCTGCAACTGTTGCATAAATTCTAGGACTGGTAATTTTTTGTTGTTTGAACCATAAATCAATTCTTTGTCGGCTGGGGCCATGTTCTGGCAAAATGAAAGGAATATTATGCCAATCTGGCGTTTTTTGATGTAATTTATCACTAAATGAGCTATTAAGTTTAGGAATTAATAAGACCATTTCGATCTCGCCTAATTTTATAAATTCAACACCAGCCGGTAATTGTTTAGGTTTGCCTGCAATAGCGAGATCAGCCTGATTAGATTGAATTTTTTCAACTGCATCAGCAGCATCACCAGTAGATAGCTTAATTTCAACTAGTGGATAATGAATGCGGAAGCGATCTAATATATCAGGTAAATGACTATAGGCCGCCGTTACTGAGCAAAATAGGGTTAATTCGCCAACCAATTGTTGATCTGATTGATCTAACTCTTGCTTTAATTGTTGATGTAGATTTACAACTTGTAGAGCAAAACGTTTTACTTTTTCGCCTTCATGAGTAATTTGAACTTGTCGGTTGTCGCGTACAAATAATTGATGCCCAAATTGTTCCTCAAGGCGTTGGATTTGCCTTGAAAGCGTGGAAGGACTTACATGCATTGCATCAGCGCTCATGCCAAAATGGCATGTCTCACACAAATGTAAAAACAATTTTAGGTCACGAATATTCATATTAATGGTTATTTTCAGATATTTCTAATATTAAACACTATTATCAAATAGTGATTATATCACCATCAGTATTAAATGCCGCTATTATTCACAGATATATAAATAAGGCAAATAGCAAAATAGTCTTCTTCAATGGCAATATAGATGTAGACCTGTTAGAATACGCCATTATTTTTGCTTAGCTAAATTGATTAATTTTATGACAGAACAAGCTTATTTAGACGAAGTTAATGCTCGTCGTACTTTTGCTATTATCTCTCACCCGGATGCGGGTAAAACGACTATCACCGAAAAAGTATTGTTGTTTGGACAAGCGATTCAAACTGCGGGTACAGTTAAGGGGCGTGGTGCTAATGCTCAACACGCTAAATCAGATTGGATGGAAATGGAAAAACAACGTGGTATTTCCATCACCACATCGGTCATGCAATTTCCTTATAATGATTGTTTAGTTAACTTACTTGATACTCCTGGGCATGAGGACTTCTCTGAAGATACTTATCGAACGTTAACTGCTGTTGATAGTTGTTTAATGGTTATTGATGCTGCAAAAGGTGTCGAAGATAGAACACGTAAATTGATGGAAGTAACGCGTTTACGTAATACGCCAATTTTGACTTTTATGAATAAACTTGATCGTGATATACGTGACCCGATGGAGTTACTTGATGAAGTTGAAAATGAACTTAATATCATGTGTGCACCTATTACCTGGCCAATTGGTTGTGGTAAATTATTCAAAGGTGTCTATCATTTAGCGAAAGATGAGACCTATCTTTATCAAACAGGTAAAGGCCATACTATTCAAGAAGTTCGTATTATCAAAGGATTAGATAATCCAGAACTCGATACCACAATTGGCGATGATTTAGCACAGCAACTTCGTGATGAGCTTGAATTAGTACAAGGTGCATCAAATGAGTTTGATCTGGAAGCTTTTCTATCTGGTGATTTAACTCCAGTATTTTTTGGTACTGCATTAGGAAATTTTGGTGTTGATCATATGCTTGATGGGTTGACTGCTTGGGCTCCGACGCCTCAACCTCGCCAGACCGATAAACGAGAGGTTGCAGCTACTGAAGAAAAATTTACTGGTTTTGTATTTAAGATCCAAGCCAATATGGATCCTAAACATCGTGACCGAGTTGCTTTTATGCGTATTGTATCGGGTAAATACGAGAAAGGTATGAAGTTGCGTCATGTTCGTATCGCAAAAGATGTGAATATATCTGATGCATTAACCTTTATGGCTGGTGATCGAGATCATGTTGAACAAGCTTATGCTGGTGATATTATTGGTTTACATAATCATGGCACTATACAGATTGGTGATACTTTCACTCAAGGTGAAGATCTTAAATTTACCGGTATTCCTAACTTTGCCCCTGAGCTATTTCGTCGTATTCGTTTAAAAGATCCTCTTAAACAGAAACAATTATTAAAAGGTTTAGTTCAGCTTTCGGAAGAAGGTGCAGTACAAGTATTCCGTCCAATTGCTAACAATGATTTAATTGTTGGAGCGGTAGGAGTGTTGCAATTTGACGTAGTTGTTGCGCGTTTAAAATCTGAATATAACGTAGAAGCGATTTATGAGCCAGTAAATGTAACAACGGCTCGTTGGGTTGAATGTAGTGATGCTAAGAAACTTGAAGATTTTAAACGAAAATGTGAGCAAAATTTGGCACTAGATGGTGGTGATAATCTATCTTATATTGCGCCGAGTATGGTTAATCTAAATCTGACACAAGAACGTTATCCAGATGTTGAATTTAGAAAAACACGTGAGCATTAATTAGTTACTCGGTAATTAAGATTAACAATGAGAACACTATTAATGATCTGATAATGAGGAAGGGCTATTTTTAGCCCTTTTTTATTTATTAATTTGTTGTATTTTTAATACGATAATGTTAGTTTAACCATATCTTTTAGATAATTGCTATTTTTATGCAAAACGATTATCACTATATTGCTCTCTTCTATTAATAAAGCTGTAATTAATCATACCTTCTATATACCTTTATATTCTTGAATTTTGACTGTAATTTTGAATTCCAAATAATAAATTTTTCTTTTTCATTTATATTTATATTTCGATTATACTGTCTTTTAAATTAGGCGAGAATTCTATGAATAACATGAAAACTAAAACACTATTTATTACTGCATTAACCGTTTTTACATTTAATAGTTCATTTGCTATTGAGAATAAGCATGAACATTCTGTATTATCAAATAAAGTTCACCAAAGCGAACGAGATGATCGTCAATATGAAGTGATTGAACTTAATAATAAAATGCGAGTTTTATTAGTTTCAGATCCGAAAGCAACCAAATCACTCGGATCAATAGCATTGCCTGTTGGTTCACTATATGATCCAGTACTTCAACAAGGATTAGCTCATTACACAGAACATATGGTGCTAATGGGTTCGAAAAAGTATCCTCAACCGTCAAGCTTTACTGAGTTTTTGTCACGACATGCCGGTAACTATAATGCTACTACCAGTGGTAATCGGACTGCATTTTTCTTTGAAGTTGAAAACGGTGTGATTAATACTGCATTAGATTATTTAGCTGATGCGATTGCTGAGCCAATTTTTGATCCTAAATTTGCTGATAAAGAACGTAATGCCGTTAGTTCTGAAATGACGATGTACCGATCGAGTGATGGTTTCCGCATTCAGCAAGTTGATTCTGAAACGATTAATCCTAATCATCCAGCAGCACAATTTTCTGGAGGCAATTTAGAAACATTAAGTGATAAAGATAATAGTAAATTGCAAGATGAATTGGTTAATTTTCATGATAAATATTATTCAGCTAATATTATGGTTGGGGTTATTTATAGTAATCAATCCATTGAAAAATTAGAAACTTTGGCTGAATCTACTTACGGTCAAATTCCTAATAAAAATATTGTTGTTCCACCAATTACTAAACCAGCGATAACTCAGGAGTTTACTGGTAAAGAAATTACCATGATACCAGCTCAACCTAGAAAAATGTTGTCTCTAAAATTTCCAATCGAAAATGACATCGATAAATTTGCAGATAAAACCAATGAATATCTTATCTATTTAATTAGTAATAATAGTAAAAATACCTTAGCTGATCAGTTACAAAAACAAGGCTTGATTGAAGCTATTCAAACAACTTGTGATAGTAAATATTATGGTAATAGTGGGACATTTAATATTAATGTTATTTTAACTGATGAAGGTTTGGCACAAAAAGACAAGGTGATTGCAGCTATATTCAATTATTTACAATTAATTGAAAAACAGGGCGTTTCAGAAGCTTATTACGATGAGATAAAAAAAGTTTTTGCTTTGTCGTTTAAGTATAAAGATGTTAACCGCGATATGTCTTATGTTGAATGGTTATCTGATCAAATGCTGCTTTATCCAGTTAAAAATGTATTAGATGCGGATTATGTTGCTGAACATTTGAATAAAGAAGCTATCATCACTCGAATCAAAAGTTTTACTCCCGATAATGCTAGAGTTTGGTTGATTGCTCCAAATCAAACCACCGATAAAACTGCATATTTTCTTAATGCGCCTTATAAGGTCGATAATATTACAGATGAATTAAAAGCAACGTGGACTAATTTAGCTAAAGATTTTTCGTTTAGTCTGCCTGAATTAAATCCTTATATTCCTGATAATTTTAGTATAATTGCACAAAATGAAGATCAGATTCAACCAGCTACATTTAGTAAACGTGGTAATCATATTCATTTTGTTAGTCGTCATTTTAGTAATGATCCTAAGGCTGTGATTGCTGTTTCTTTACGTAATAATCAGGCTTTTAAAGATGCAAAAACGTCAATTGCTTTTGAGTTACTTGATTACATAGTTAGTCGTGATTTAACTCAATTACAATTTCAAGCTGGTAATGCCGGAATGTCATTATCTACTGGTACTGATAATGGTTTAATGATAACAGCTGCTGGTTTTAATCAACATTTACCAGAAATGGTATTGGCTATTCTTAATAGTTATCGTCAAGTGACTATTGATGAACAAAGTTTAGCATTAGCTAAATCATGGTATCTGCAACGACTTGATGGGGCAGATCATTTCGAAAGTATTCGATTAGCGTCCGAGCCAGTTCTTGCATTATCTAAATTGCCGCACTATTTTGAACGAGACGAAAGACGACAAATTACAAATACTATCACTATTAGTGATGTTGAAGCTTATCGTGATAACTTGATGTCTCAATCGATACCTTACATGATTAGTTTAGGTAATATTTCAAATGAAGATTCTCTGGATCTTTATCATGCAGTGCAAAAGACATTAAAACGCAATGTTGAATTTACGCCTTTGGATGATATAGCAATTAAAACTTCGTTTACAGCGAGAATCACCCAACAAGCGAAAAGTACCGATAGCGCATTGTTAATGACTTATTTCCCAACTAATTATGATCCAACTAAAAGCCAAGTAGTTGGCTATACATTAGCTAATATTATGTCACCATGGTTTTTTGATCAATTACGGAGCAATGAACAATTGGGATATCTTGTAGGTATTTTTCCATTTTTCATCGGTGAATCAGTAGGGCTGGGTTTTGCTGTGCAAACTAATCAGTGGGATCCTGCTTATCTATTACAACGTTATCAAGCCTTTTACCCAGCAATGTTAAATAAATTAGATGCGTTAACTGATGAGGATATTGAAGAGTATAAAAGAAGTATCATTGATGAACAGACAATGCCTCCGCAATCCTTAGATGAAGAGTTTGAACGTTTAATTTCAGATTATCGTTTATCTCGTTTTCAATTCGATTCTCGTGATAAAAAAATAGAACTACTTAAGAAAATCACTAAACAAGATTTAATTGATTTTTATAAAAATACCGTTATTGAACAAAAAGGTTTAGTAATAGCATCACAAGTGATAGGAAAAACGGAAAAAGAAGAAAAGCAACCGGAAGCTATCACTGACTATACTGAATTTAAAAATGCATCATCATTACAAAATGAATTATTAAAATAAAAGACTCAAGCATGTATTTAGTCTGAAATATCATTACATTAAATTGGCATTGTACCTACCATATGGTACACTGCCAAAATCCCAATAGTTTGAGTATATTATGATTACTGGATCGATTGATTATTGTGCTATCGGACAGCGATTGCGGGCTTACCGTATCGCTGCGTCTCTCAGAGCTGAAGATGTTGCAGAAAGTCTTAAAATCTCTAGAGCTGCAGTTTACCGTTTAGAAAAAGGCGAAATTGTCAAAATAGAAACACTTGAACGTTTAGCCTCATTATTAGATACTTCATTTGCTAGTTTGCTTGGCATTGACACTGAATATTATTCCAGTGGTGATGGTTTTTTTGAACGCATGCGTCAATTAGAAGAACAATCTACGCACATTTATTCCCATTTTGATCCTTTTTCTTTTCTATTAACTTCTTCCGATTATCTTGCTCATTTAGGTATGATGTTAAATGAGTCGAGTGAATCCATTGCAGCGCAAAGATATGCAACATCATTATCGATTTTAAATGAGCGTAAGACACAGTTTTATCAATCTGTACCAAAAGTGATTAATCTAATCAGTTTGCGTAATGTTGAGCGATTTTTGCACATCGGTTTGGTTGGCAATTTAACTATTTCTCCAGGCAAGAAATCTGAAAGAATGTTGTTAGCTCGTAAAGAAATTTATCATTTGATCAAATTGATAGAAAATCAAGCTTATGCACCAACAATTGCGATTACGGAACAAGCTATCCCATCCATCGCTTTTCAAATATTTTATCAAAATGAAGATGCGTTAGCATTGGCAATGAGTCCTTTTCGATTAGGTGAACTACCTAATATAACCACAGGGATTGCCTCAATAACATCTTCAGAAGATGCAATTAAACGTTATCGCCACTTATTTGATAAGTTATGGCAAAATAGTGCGAAAGATCATAAAGCAATCGATCTATTAAAAACCACCTTAGAAAATTTTTAAAGAATATTAAAATTACTAAAGAGAGTCATTATGTTATCTTTAACATTACAACCGATAAAAAAATTTAGTGGTACCATTAATTTACCTGGTTCTAAAAGTGTATCAAATCGTGCCCTATTATTATCTGCACTTAGTCAAGGTAAAACAAGATTAACTAATTTACTTGATAGTGATGATGTTCGCTATATGCTTGAGGCTTTAAAAGCGTTGAACATCAAATATCATCTGTCAGATGACCGAACAATTTGTGATATAGAAGGGGTAGGTGGTAAATTACATTCTGCTCACCCATTAGAACTATTTTTAGGAAATGCCGGGACAGCTATGCGTCCTTTAGCTGCAGCACTTTGTTTAGCCGATAATAATATTGTATTAACGGGTGAACCTCGTATGAAAGAGCGTCCAATTGGTCATTTGGTGGATGCATTACGTCAAGGTGGCGCTAAAATTGATTATCTTGAAAATGAAGGTTATCCGCCACTTCATATCCATGGTGGTTTTACTGGAGGTAAGATTGCTGTAAATGGCTCAGTATCAAGTCAATTTTTGACTGCACTATTGATGGCCGCCCCTTTAGCTAGCAATGATACTGAAATTACTATTATTGGCGATCTAGTTTCTAAACCATATATTGATATTACAATAGAAATGATGGCAATGTTTGGTGTATCGGTTATCAATAATCAATATCAGACATTTGTCATTAAAGCTAATCAAACTTATCAATCGCCTGGTAGTTATTTGGTAGAAGGTGATGCCTCTTCAGCATCCTATTTCTTAGCGGCAGCAGCAATTAAAGGTGGCACTGTTCGTGTTACTGGAGTTGGTAAAAAAAGTTTACAAGGAGATACTCAATTTGCCCATGTGCTTGAAAAAATGGGTGCCAAAATAACTTGGGCTGATGATTATATTGAGTGTACTCACGGTGAATTAAATGGTGTCGATATGGATATGAATCATATTCCTGATGCTGCGATGACAATTGCAACCACTGCACTCTTTGCTGATGGAACAACGACAATTCGAAATATTTACAATTGGCGAGTAAAAGAGACCGATCGCTTATCGGCTATGGCCAACGAATTACGTAAAGTTGGTGCTATTGTTGAAGAAGGAGAGGATTATATTACTATAACTCCTCCTGCAAAACTCAATCATGCAGAAATCAAAACTTATAATGACCATCGTATGGCTATGTGCTTCTCATTAGTTGCACTCTCTGATACGCCAGTAACTATTTTAGATCCGAAGTGTACAATGAAAACATTTCCTGATTATTTTGAACAATTTAAACGATTAAGCGAAATATAACATGACAAAAAATATTCCTGTTATTGCTGTTGATGGTCCTAGTGGTGTAGGTAAGGGTACATTATGTCAAGCGTTAGCAAATCACTTCAACTGGCATCTTTTGGATTCAGGTGCTATTTATCGTGTGTTAGCGCTAGCGGCGTTAAAACAAAATATTGCTTTAGATGATATTAATCAGCTAACTAAGCTTGCATTGAATTTACCGTTAACATTTGATAGCAGTCATGGTGATGTCAAAGTATTGTTGGCTGGGGTTGATGTTTCAAAAGAGATTCGTACCGAACAAACTGGTGGAGCAGCTTCAAAAGTAGCTGCAATAAATGAAGTAAGAACAGCCTTATTACAGCGTCAACGTGATTTTCGACAATTGCCTGGATTAATTGCCGATGGTCGTGATATGGGCACAGTCGTGTTCAGCGATGCCCCTGTAAAAATATTTCTTGATGCTAGCGCTCAATCAAGAGCAGAAAGAAGAATGAAACAGTTGCAAGATAAGCAAATTCATGCTAAATTCCCCGAAATTTTGCAGGAGATAACCGCGCGTGATGAGCGAGATCGAAATCGAGCGGTTGCGCCCTTAAAGCCTGCAGTTGATGCATTAATAATTGATACCACATCTCTCTCTATCGAAGATGTTTTTAATCAAGCTATTATGTATATAAAAGAAAAACTTGCGCTATAAGTTTATATTGTATGTAAACTTATTGTGTAAACGAAGCTCCATTATAAGGATGTAAGTGGAGTAACATAAACAACCCCACAAGACAGGATGTAATGTGGACGTTAATATTAATTTAAGTATATAAAATATGACTGAATCTTTTGCTCAACTCTTTGAAGAGTCTTTAAATCAACTAGACACTCGTTCTGGTAATATGATCCGTGGTACTGTCGTTGCAATCGACAAAGATGTTGTTTTAGTTGATGCTGGTTTAAAATCTGAATCAGCAATTCCAGTAGAGCAGTTTAAAAATGCCCAAGGTGAATTAGAAGTTCAAGTTGGCGACGTTGTAGACGTTGTTCTTGATTCTATTGAAGATGGCTTTGGTGAAACAATCTTATCTCGTGAAAAAGCTAAACGTCATGAAGCGTGGCTAACATTAGAAAAAGCAGTTGAAGATGCTGCAACAGTTTTAGGTGTTATCAATGGTAAAGTTAAAGGTGGCTTTACGGTTGATCTTAATGGCGTTCGTGCGTTCCTACCAGGTTCGCTTGTTGATGTTCGTCCATTACGCGATACTTCTCATATTGAAAATAGAGAGATCGAATTAAAAGTTATTAAATTAGATCAAAAACGCAACAACGTAGTTGTTTCACGTCGTGCAGTAATTGAATCTGAAAATAGCGCAGAAAGAGAACAACTTCTTGAAAATCTACAAGAAGGTTCTGAAGTTAAAGGTATTATCAAAAATCTTAC
This sequence comes from Gilliamella sp. W8145, assembly GCF_016101145.1. Classification (NCBI taxonomy): domain Bacteria; kingdom Pseudomonadati; phylum Pseudomonadota; class Gammaproteobacteria; order Orbales; family Orbaceae; genus Gilliamella; species Gilliamella sp. W8145. The sequence continues at coordinate 1,060,296 of NZ_JACFRC010000001.1, read as the reverse complement.
TGATTACGGTGCATTCGTTGATCTTGGTGGGGTTGATGGTTTACTACATATCACTGATATGGCTTGGAAACGTGTTAAACACCCAAGTGAAGTGGTTGAAGTTGGTCAAGAATTACTTGTTAAAGTTCTTAAATTCGATAAAGACCGTTCACGTGTTTCTCTTGGCTTAAAACAATTAGGCGAAGATCCTTGGGTTTCAATTGCTAAACGTTACCCAGAAGGCACTAAAGTAACTGGTAAAGTAACTAACTTAACTGATTACGGTTGTTTCGTTGAAATCGAAACAGGTGTTGAAGGTTTAGTACACGTTTCTGAAATGGATTGGACTAACAAAAATATTCATCCATCTAAAGTAGTTAGCTTAGGTGATGAAGTTGAAGTTGTAGTTCTTGAAATTGATGAAGAACGTCGTCGTATTTCTCTTGGTCTTAAACAATGTAAACCAAATCCATGGTTACAATTTGCTGAATCACACAATAAAGGTGATAAAGTTAGCGGTAAGATCAAATCAATCACTGATTTCGGTATCTTCATCGGCTTAGATGGTGGTATTGATGGTCTAGTACATCTTTCTGATATTTCTTGGAATATGCCAGGTGAAGAAGCTGTTAAAGCTTATAAGAAAGGTGACGATATTGAAGCTGTTGTTCTACAAGTTGATGCTGACCGTGAACGTATCTCATTAGGTATCAAACAACTTGAAGACGACCCATTCAGCAGCTTTGCATCTAACTTCAAAAAAGGCGCAATTGTTAAAGGTAAAGTTACTGCAGTTGATGCTAAGGGTGCAACAGTTGAAATCGCTGACGGTATCGAAGGTTACTTAAAAGCACAAGATATTGCTCGTGAACGTATTGAAGATGCAACTACTGCATTAAATGTTGGTGATGAAGTAGAAGCGAAAATCGTAAATATCGATCGTAAAACTCGTGCAATTTCACTATCTGTACGTGCTAAAGATGAAGCTGATGAAAAAGAAGCATTAGCAGCTGTAAATAATACTGCAACTCAAGAAGATGCATCATTTACTAACGCAATGGCTGAAGCATTTAAAGCAGCATCAAAAACTGAGTAAAAAATATTTATTCAAAGAGTAAAGAGGGCTTGCCCTCTTTTTCTTTTGTGGTATAAAATGAATAAAATATATACCACACAAAATAAATTAGGAGTGACCATGAACAGATCCGATTTAGCAGAAAGAATAGTCAACTGGCGGGCACACCTTCCTGTGCAACTTGTTGATGATGCAGTTAGAGACATTATTGAACAAATTGCTTTAGCGATGGAAAGTAATGATCGTGTTGAAATACGCGGTTTTGGTAGTTTTAGTCTTAACTACCGTGCACCACGTAAAGCTAGAAATCCTAGAACAGGAGGAAATGTTGAGGTTAAACACAAATATATCCCTCACTTTAAACCTGGGAAAGAGTTACGTGAACGAGTAAATAATGCAGCTAAAGCATAATTTCAATCCATTTAATAAAAAAGCCTTTGAGTAAAATCAAAGGCTTTTTTATTAATTAATTAGATGAATGATTCTCAATAGAAACAGAAATAGTAATTTTTAAATTGGAATGTAGCTCTAAAATTAAAGGTAAAATAATCCAAAGAAAGTTCTAACATATTAGATTAAATATTTGAACAATATTAATATGTAGAAATTGATGCGGCATTACGGTTCAATAGATTTAATGGCAATTGTATTCACCTTTGGGTGTGTGCCATTAATGTTTTTGCCATCATTGCCTTTAGAAACAAGTTGGCTTGTTTTGGCTGGGGTATTCATTGTTATTATTTTAGTATGGTCAATACGACGCCATTACTATCTTTGTGTGATTGCTGTTTTTATATTAAGTTTTCTCTGGTCTACAGCAAATGCAAAACAATATTTAAGCCTAATTGAACCATATATTGACCAGACATTAGTCGTCACAGCAAAAGTTGAAACTATTAATACTCAAATTTATTCCCCCAAAAAAAACAATCCGTATTATGCAAAATTTTCCATTTTAAAAATTTCAGATCAGATTTTATCATCACCAATACCTATTATTATTTATTGGCAACAATCAGATTTAATTAAAGCTGGTCAAATTTGGCAATTAACAATAAAAACTAAAGTGACGCAAAGTTATTTAAATGAAGGCTCATTTGATAAACAACGTTTTGCCATTGCAAATCATACTTTGTTAAAAGCTAAAGTTATTAAATCAGTTTTGCTCGAAAAAAAGTTTAATATTCGACAAAGTATTGCTGATAAATGTTTAGCTTATATTAATCTGTTTAGTTATCGAGGCATTTTATTAGCATTAGGATTTGGTGACCGTTCACAGATTTCTGATCATAATCGTTTAACTATGATGCAAACCGGTGTAGCTCATTTAATGGCAATTTCAGGAATGCATATTCTGTTAGTATTCTATATTAGTTGTTTTTTGCTAAAAGGATTACTGTTTTTTTTCCCACAACGCTATAGCCATTTATTATTACCCATATTAATTGGTTGGTTAACAACGTTATGTTATACATGGTTAACTGGTTTTAATCCTCCAGCATTACGAGCTATTTTAGCATTATCAATTTGGATATATTTGCGTTATAAAAATAATCACATCAGCGCGTGGCAGAAAATTAACCGTATTATAGCGTTATTATTAATTTTGGATCCGCTAATGATACTATCTGAAAGTTTTTGGATGTCCTGTTATGCTGTGGTTAGCTTGATTTTTTTATTTGAATGGTTGCCATTAGCTAGCACGTTAAAAAATAAAAAACGATGGTATTTTATTAGATTATTACATTTACAATTTGGTTTAACATTATTATTGCTTCCTATCCAATTATTTATTTTTCATGGTATAAGTGTTGTTGCGTTGTTAACTAACTTAATTGCAATTCCTATTGTTTCGTTAATCACCTTTCCCGCGATTTTATTGGCATTATTATTTAGTCTGATGGACTGTTTTTATCTTGCTTTATGGTTATGGTTTGTTGCGCAAACTTCGCTAGAATGGCTTTTTTATTGCTTAGAATATTTAAATATTTTATGGCTAAATATACCAGCGGATTTTTATTTGTTTAGTAGTATTGGATGGTTAAGTATTATCATTATTAGGATAGAATTTTGGCGAAGTTTCAGCTTTTCTATTATTATTGTTATAACAATATTATTTTCGCCAATTTATAAACAACCCGATTATCTATGGCGAATGGATATGTTGGATGTTGGACATGGATTGGCCATTGTGATTCACAATGGTAAATCAGCCATTTTGTATGATACTGGTGCAAAATGGGAAAATAGTTCAGCGGCTGAGCAAGTAATCATCCCTTTTTTACAATGGCATAATCTGAATGTTGAAGGAATTATTATTAGCCATAGCCATAATGATCATATTGGTGGTTTAAGCTATTTACGACAACGTTATCCTGATGCGTGGTTAATGAGTTCATCTTCAAGTTTGAGTAATGATTATAACTGTTTAGCTGATCATAAATTTCATTGGCAACATTTACGCTTTAATGTGTTATGGCCGACCAAATTAGTGAGTGATCCTAATAACGGCGATTCATGTGTAATACAAATTACTGATGGTCAATTTTCAGTGTTGTTGACGGGTGATCTAGAACGTAAACAAGAATATGATTTAGTGGTTAAATATAAACGCAATTTACACTCAACCATTCTACAAACTCCTCATCACGGTAGTACTACTTCATCAAGTTATTCATTCTTAAATTATGTTAATCCTTTTAATTCACTAACTTCAACATCACGTTATAACCCATGGAGATTACCTTCCAATAAGATAACTAATCGTTATAAAGCGCTAAATATTAATTATTATGTTACAGGTAAGGAGGGGCAAATAAGTCTATTTTTTTATACATCATCATGGCAACAAAAAACTATGCGACAAGATATCAATCCAAGATGGTATCATGATTGGTTTGGTAGTTTATCATTTTATGAGTAAAATAGAATTATTGTTAGTATGGTTTATAAATTATGTATTTATCCACTATATAAAAATAAAATTATTGGAATTAGAGAGCATAATAAAGTTATGATTGAGAAACTATGGTATGGTAAAAATAAATCATTTTGGTTGTTGTTGCCATTTTCATTATTGTATGGATGTATTAGCTTTATTCGTCGTCAATTATACAAGTTTGGTATATTCAAAGCATGGCAATCTCCAATTCCCATTATTGTCATTGGTAATTTATCAGCAGGAGGTAATGGTAAAACGCCTCTGGCAATCAGTTTAATTGAAGCCTTAAAGGCTAAAGGCCTGAAAGTTGGATTAGTCTCTCGTGGTTATGGTGGAAAATCCGACCATTATCCATTAATTTTAGATGAACATACTACCACTGCTCAAGCTGGTGACGAACCAATTTTAATTTATCAAAGAACTCAAATACCAATTGCGGTCGCACCTAAGCGAGTCGAGGCAGTTAAAGAATTATTAAAATCATATCAATTGGATGTTGTTTTAACTGATGATGGTTTACAGCATTATGCATTAGCTCGTGATATTGAGATCGTAGTCGTTGATGGTAAACGACTATTCGGAAACGGTTGGTGGATCCCTGCAGGCCCTATGAGAGAGCGAACAAATCGGTTGAAATCAGTAGATTTAATTATGATAAATGGTGACAGCTCGGGCGATATATCAAATCAGTATCCAGATAAAACTTATACTATGCAATTAACCCCTAGTTACGCGGTAAATCTACTAACCAATGAAAAAAGCCAATTATCGGCATTACATCATATTTGTGCCATTGCTGGTATTAGTAATCCAAAGCGATTCTTTGATATGTTAATAAAAATGAATGCAGATTTGTTACATACAGAATCTTTTGCTGATCATCAAAATTTTAGCCTGCCATTGTTAGAGAAAATAGCTGGAAATAATCAAACACTTTTAATGACCGAAAAAGATGCAGTGAAATGTCGACAATTTGCATTACCTAATTGGTGGTATTTACCAATTGATGCTACGATACCCAATCAGGCTATTGAAAAGATTTATTCACTATTTGTAGAAAGAAAATTACAAAGAGAAAAAAAATGAAACAACTGTTATTAAGTGCTATTGCTTGTCCTAAATGTCATGGACAATTAGAATACGATAAGCAACATCAACAATTAGTTTGCCAAAATGATAGGTTAGTTTACTCAATAAAAGAAGGGATACCGGTATTATTAGCAAGCGAAGCAAATTCACTAAATCAATCTAATTGTAATAAAGAATAATTAAAGTTTTGAGGTAATTTTATGAGTTTTACAGTAATTATTCCTGCTAGATATGCTTCAAGCCGTTTACCGGGAAAACCCCTTGCTGATATCCATGGCAAACCGATGATAATTCGAGTAATGGAACAAGCGCAAAAGTCATCGGCTAGTCGAGTTATCATTGCCACTGATAACCAACAAGTTTTTGATGTAGTGCAAAGCTATGGTGGTGAGGTCGTTTTAACGAGTGATAAGCATAACTCAGGAACTGAACGTTTAGCTGAAGTCATTAATACTTTTCAACTGGCTGACGATGAAGTTATTGTAAATGTTCAAGGTGATGAACCATTAATTCCACCGATTATTATTGATCAAGTTGCTGATAATTTAGTGAAATACAAGACAGGAATGGCAACTTTAGCTGTGCCGATTGCTTCCGTTGAAGAAGCATTTAACCCAGGTGCTGTAAAAGTGGTTATGGATAAAGATGGTTATGCACTCTATTTTTCTCGGGCGACTATTCCGTGGGAGCGTGATCGTTTTGCTCAATTGAGTGAACAAAATAAACTTGATTCGATTGGTGACTTTTACCTACGTCACATTGGTATTTATGCATATCGTGCGGGTTTTATTCGTCAATATATTCAATGGGCACCTTCTGCTTTAGAACAGATAGAAATGTTAGAACAATTAAGAGTTCTTTGGTATGGTGAGAAAATACATGTAGCGGTGGCCAAACAAGCTCCGGCTATTGGGGTTGATACCCAAGAGGACTTAGATAAAGTTAGAGCATTATATCAGGAATAAAATATGGCAAATTTTACTGGCTTTACTCAAGAAGGGTTAAATTTTTTACAAGATGCTTGGATTAACAATAGTAGAGTTTGGTTTGAAGAGCATAGATCAATTTATGACAATGATTTGATCAAACCTTTTCGATTATTGGTTGAGCAACTAACACCAACCATGCTTAAAATTGATGAATGGTTTGAAACGCGTCCAGCTATAGGTAAAACAATTTCACGAATTCATCGTGATACGCGATTCTCTAAAGATAAGTCATTATACCGTAGTCGTTTATGGTTGACGTTTAAACGCCCTAATCGTGATTGGAAAGAAGCTCCAGCCTATTTTTTTGAAATTGGTCCAGATAGCTATAGATATGGTTTAGGTTATTATTGTGCTTCAAAACCTACTATGGATATCTTTAGAGAAGAAATACTAAATGACCCCTCTAAATTTTTGGCGGTAATTAATTGTGTTAAAAAACCATTTGAATTAGTAGGGGAAATGTATAAAAGACCATTAATCAAAGATCAAGATGAAAAATTATCGACATGGTACAATCGAAAGAACATTGCTGTAATGGTAACCAATAATCATATTGAAGATGTTCTAAATGGTGATTTACCGAATAAACTTGCTAAAGGTTTTAAACAACTTTTACCTCTATATGATTATTTGATGCGAGTAGAAATGATAAAAAATATCCCAAATCTATAGTTAATCAATAAGATAAAAAAATTGTAATAAAAAAATAGCCTTTTTCAAATATTTGGGAAGTTTAATATTAATTCTTTAACGCCATTTATAATAAATTGTGTACCAACACAGACCAGTAAAAAGCCCATTATTCTTGATGTGGCTTCTATACCACTTTTACCCATAAAGCGCATTATGCTACCAGCACTACGCATACAGAACCATAAAATAATACATAATAATAAAGGGACAAGTATTGATGAAGTATAAACAACCCAAGTCGATACATTATATCCACCACTTTTTACAGTGGAAGCCATACTGATTATCATAGCAATTGTTCCCGGTCCAGCAGTACTTGGCATTGCAAGTGGAACAAAAGCGATATTATTGGAAACTTCTTTCTTTTTTGCATCTGCTTCTAATGTTTTATGCGAGGGTTGTTGAGGAAAAAGCATTCTAAAACCGATAATGCCAACAATCATACCACCAGCGATTCGTAAACCAGGGATAGATATACCGAATGTGCTCATGACCAATTGTCCACAATAAAATGAAACAATCATGATGATGAAAACATAAATACAAGTCATTTTCGACTGGTAATTACGTTCCTCATTGGTCATATCTCCAGATAGACCTAATAGCAGTACAACGGTAGTTAACGGGTTTGTTAATGGAATAAACAGAATTAAACCAAAACCGACTGTTTGTATAAGTTCCAACATAACATCAATCTAAATCGTAATAAAAGTTTTAATTAAGTATAGATGAAATTTATAAAAAAGATACATTAACTTAGGTGAAAACTAAATAAATATTAGTGCAGTACTGTTTAGTTATGAATCTTTATTTGAAGTCTTGATTTTAAACAATGGTGCTTTTAAGTTTTGTGCTAATATAACGCCGATAAATGACATACCGCCACCAATTAAATGGTAACTACACAGTGTTTCATGCAAAAATAGTATTGAAATTATTGCAGTGATAACCGGTGTTAAATTTAAGAAAAGGGCGGTTTTATTTGCACCTAATTTTTTTATAGCTATAATCCAAACAAATGGTGCAATAATTGAAGCCGGTATACCTGCATAAATAACAAGCCAAACATTGTCAGAATTTACAGTTAAATTGTTACTCATTAAAAAGCCTGGCAATAACATTAATGTACCAAACAAAATTTGAACATAGACTGAGTGCCAATTTGTGATTTTCATTGTCCATTTTTTGGTTAATACTCCATAAAGCGCATAAGACAGGGCAGCCATTAACATTAAAATTTCACCTTGACCAATCCCAAGTTCGAGAAGCCTAGTTGGCTCACCACCACTAATCAGCCAGATTAATCCAATAAAAGATAAAATACTGCCAATTAGCACCCCTTGAGTTGGTGGTGTTTTTAAAATGAATATGCTTAATAGGATAGTTAACAAAGGAATAATAGACATAATGATCCCCATCGTTAACACACTAATTGTTGCCGCTGCATAATAAGCAAGGCATTGATATAAAGCCATACCTAATAAACTAAGCACCATTAATTTAAGAGCTTGAGGAAAGATTTGCGGTAAGTTCTTAATAATTCCTCTTAGAAAAAATGGGGTTAATAGAATAAGTGCTAAAAACCAACGGTAGAAAGAGATAACCTCAGGTTCAATTGCGCCGACAGATAATTTATTGACAACTTGATTGCCAGCCCAAATAAATACTGCCATCAATGGGTATAAATAAGCCATATATTTCTTATGTAAACAATAGTAAAAGTTATTCGATGTAGTTTAACTTGTCTTAATTTATAAATATCACTAGAATCAGACAAAAAGAGCTATTATAAGACAATATTTATATTATTTAATTACCATGAATTTAATTTTTTAAACTAATTTGAATGATAAGGAATCTAAAAGATTTATGTTTCTTCATGATGAAGCATTTAATGCAGAGACTGAATATTCTTCTCATCAGCATAATTGGGGGCAAATTATATGTGTTAAGTCAGGTATTTTTGTCTTGAAAGTTCAAGGGCAAAGATATTTGGCTCCTTCAGGATTTGCATTATGGATTCCGCCATATACCGAACACGCATGTTACAACAAAGAATTAACATGGTTTCGTACAATTAATATAACTAATTGCCAAATTATGCCTGATTACACTTGTTTGTTTGGTTTAAATAAAATCAGCCATGCTATTATTGATTCATTCTTTGAGCGAAATATTCTGGAGCCAGAAAGTGAACAGGATCTTCGTTTAGGACAAGCGTTAATCGATCAGCTCTTAATAGAATCTAACCTCACATTCTATTTGCCAAGTTCGAACGATAAATATTTAGCTCCTATTTTAAAAGAGTTGGAATTAGACCCAGCTAATAATAAGACTCTAGAACAGTGGGCTCAAACAGTATTTACAACCGAACGAACCCTTGCAAGACGTTGCCAACAAAAATTAGGTATGTCATTTAGAATGTGGCGTCAACGGTTACGATTTTTGTATAGTATCTCGCTTTTAGAACAAGATAAATCGATTCAAGATATCGCATTTTCTGTTGGTTATAGTTCAGTATCCGCTTTTATTACTATGTTTAAAAATATCGCAGGAGTTACACCTGATCTTTACCGTTCTAATACAGGTTTTAAGAAAAGTTAAATACAATAAATTGTTATTATTTGATAAAAGCATGTATGAATATGCATTGAACAAAGGCGTAATTTATACGCCTAGGTAATATAGAATTGAATAAATAACCATTAAAATGGAATATCGTCATCGAAGTCCATTGGTGGTTCAGGCATAGTTGGTTGACTAGCTGCTGGTTCATTTGCTGTTGAAGAACGTGGTGTACTAGGAGCAGACGAAGTATTATTAGCACTTTGTCCCCAGTTTTGTGAGCCATCATTAAAACTATCACCAGATCGAGAGCCTAAAATCTGTAATGTGCCACCTACAGCATTTATCACTACTTCAGTAGTATAACGATCATTACCCGCTTGGTCTTGCCATTTACGTGTTTGTAATTGTCCTTCTAAGTAAACTTGAGTACCTTTTTTGACATATTCGCCAGCAATTTCAGCTAATTTACCAAATACAACAACGCGATGCCATTCGGTACGATCTCTGTTTTCACCAGTTTGTTTATCTTTCCAAGATTCTGATGTGGCAACACTAAAATTTGCGACAGCGTTACCGTTTGGCATGTAACGAATTTCTGGATCCTGACCTAAATTACCTACTAAAATGACTTTATTAATACCTCGGTTTGCCATTATACACTCCTAACAATTACATAAATATCTGATATGTATTATTGTATCATGAGACTTAATTAACATCACCGAATTTAATTTAAATTTGGAATTAAGTATCCAAAATTTTAAAATACAGAAAGATTCGCTTTATCATAGGAATTTTTTACTATAACGAGTATAATGCCTGCCATTTGTAGATGTTATATCTTAAATATTTTTTCTCTTGGAGGCCTTATGATTAATGCGTTTGGATTAAAAAACAAACAATTAGTAAAAATTAATGAAGGCGATATTAAAAATGCGATCTGGATTGACTTAATTGAACCAGAAGAAGCTGATCGTGAAGTGATTTTGACTAATTTAGGCCAAAATCTAGCGACAAGTATTGAACTTGATGATATTGAGGCATCAGCCCGTTTTTTCGAAGATAATGAAGGACTACATGTTCACTCGTTCTTCTTTTATGAAGATGCGGAAGACCGAGCCGGTAACTCAACAGTTGCATTTACGGTACACAATGGTCGCTTGTTTACATTACGTGAACGTGATTTACCAGCTTTCCGTCTGTACCGAATGCGTTCACGTTATCAAGGCATGAATGATGGTAATCCATACGAAGTGTTATTGGATTTATTTGAAGTTAAAGTTGAGCAATTAGCTGATCAGATTGAAAATATTTATAGTGAGCTTGAAGAGTTAAGCTTAATTATTATGGATCGCTCAGCTCAAGAACATTATGATGAGGCTATTACATCTTTAGCAGAACTAGAAGATACTGCGTGGAAAGTACGGCTTTGTTTGATGGATAGTCAACGTGCGGTTAACTATTTAGTGCGCCGAGCAAAGATGCCTACAGATCAGTTAGAGCAAGCACGAGAGGTAATACGAGATATTGAATCATTGGTACCTCATAATGAATCTTTGTTCCAAAAAGTAAACTTTTTGATGCAAGCGGCTACCAGTTTTATCAATATTGAGCAAAGCCGAATAATTAAAATTTTCTCAGTTGTTTCGGTTGTATTCCTACCCCCAACTGTGGTTGCATCGGCTTATGGAATGAACTTTGAAAACATGCCTGAATTGAAGTGGGAATATGGCTATCCTTTATCCTTATTATTGATGTTGCTAGCAGGTGTTGCCCCTTACATTTACTTTAAAGTTAAAAAGTGGTTATAGTTGGTTATTTCCTCCAAATTTCAAATATTAGCCGCTAATATTTTATTAGCGGCAATAATTCCATTAGTGAATTCAGTTAAAGCAATCTAGTTAAATCAATCTAAATAGTCCATAATATTACTCATTATGTTATAGCATTAATTGAATTGATTAAATTAATGGTTATCTAGAAAGATTTTATTTTTAAAAGGGAATCACATGAGTAAATATGCACTAGTTACTGATATTGGTGGAACCAATGCCCGATTTGCACTTTATAATTTAGATAGTAATGAATTATCAGCGATAACTAAAATCCTCATTTCAAAAGATGATGTATTGCTCAATCTTATTAAGACTTATTTAGCATCACAATCTGTAACTATTGAGATGGCTTGTATTGCTATAGCATGTCCAATTAATGAAGGTGATTTAATTGAAATGACGAATAATAATTTGTCATTTTCTCGCTCTGAACTGATTAGAGAATTGAGTTTAACTAAGCTTGAAGTTATCAATGATTTTACTGCAGTGTCGTATTCCATCCCTCGATTATCATCAAATGATGTAGTAAAAGTTGGTGGTGGTGAAGCTAATCTTAATTATCCAATAGCAATCTATGGTGCAGGAACGGGCTTAGGCGTTTCACATTTAATCAAATTAAACGAACATTGGCTTAGTTTATCCGGTGAAGGTGGGCACACTGAATTACCAATGATTAATGAAGAAGAAGATCGAATTTTACAACAGTTACGTAACAAATTTGGTCGGGTGTCTTCAGAAAGATTTCTATCTGGTAATGGTATTGTTAATATTTATCAAGCTTTGTTACAAATCAATAATCAACCGATTGAAAATATCACTCCAGATATAATCGTTAATAAAGCATTGTCTAATAGTTGTCCGCTCTGCTTAGCAACTTTAAATTATTTCTGTACTTTTATGGGACGATTTGGTGGCAATTTGGCTTTAACTCTTAATACCCAAGGCGGTGTGTATATTGCGGGTGGCATTGTTCCCCGATTCATCGAATTTTTTAAATCATCGCCATTTAGAGAAGCATTTGAACACAAAGGTCGTATGTCTTTTTTAGTTAAAAAAATTCCTGTTTATGTCATAACGCATAAAGATCCGGGATTATTTGGTGCTGGTGCTTATTTACAAAATAGCCTGAAATAATTGAGAGGTAAGATGTAATTTTATGATGTGGTGTTATATCTATAGAAGTAGCAAAAAAGAAAACTGTTATTTATATATGGAACGTGAAAATGATTTTTCACATATACCAGAAAAGATAATGTCAATTTTTGGTGCGCCTGTCTTTGTTATGAAAGTATTGCTTGATGGTAAAAGGCGTTTTGTTGTTGGAACAGCAAATGAAATTGAAGAAAAGATCAAAGAGGATGGATTTTTTTTACAAATGTTAAATGAAGATGATTTTAAAGTATGATTGAACCTTTTTGGGAACATAAAACCTTAGATCAGATGAGTGATGATGAATGGGAACAACTTTGTGATGGATGTGGCCAGTGCTGTCTAAATAAATTAATGGACGAAGATACTGACGAAATCCTATATACTAATGTTGCCTGTAATTTGCTTGATTCAAATACTTGTCAATGTAAGCATTATCATACCCGTTTTGATTATGAGCCTGATTGTATAAAATTAACACGGGAAAATTTACTGACTATTGAATGGTTACCAGAAACTTGTACTTACCGTTATTTTTCCGAAACAGGAGTATTACCAGAATGGCATCCGCTGATTGTCGGTAATAAAAAATTAATGCATAAGTTAAAAATATCAGTTAAAAATAGAATTGTTTATGAAAAGGATGTTATTTTTTGGGAAGATCATATTATTTAAAAGAGAGCATAGGCTCTCTTTTATTTTTTAGAATGCTAGCCACAAATTACCGAGAAAATCGATTGCTAATAAATTCAAAAACATCAATATAAACACAACAACCATAAATGAAAGATCAATCATGCCAATTGGTGGAATAATCCGGCGAATTGGCGCAACTAATGGTTCTGTCAATTGAGCAAGTAATTCATCTGCGACTGATTGACCACGACTAACCCAACTTAAGATAGCTCTAAAGAATAATAACCAAAATAATAAATGACCAAAAGCATGCACCATGGCAGCTAAAGCAAATAAAAGATAATAAGGGCTCCAAATCGGTGCATCTATGCCCTCGAAACGATAAATAAATATAACTTTAAGTAATGCAAACAGATAAAAAATGAGCCAAGTTGCTGTATCAATACGTCTGATAGATGGCATTAATCTACGTAATGGACCAATTACCGGTTGGGTAATACGCACAATAAATTGGGTAAATGGGTTATAAAAGTTGACTCTTGCCTGTTGCATCCACAACCGTAGAATAACGACGTATAAGCAAATAGTTAAAACAGCTCTTCCTAAGAAGATTAACGATATCATTGATTACTCCTAAAATATAACTTGCTCAGCAATATATCATACATATTGTCTAGCACCAAAAATTGCACTGCCAATACGAACCATTGTACTTCCAGCCTCAATAGCAGCGTGCATATCACCAGACATCCCCATAGATAATGTATCTAAAAATGGATAATCAGTTTTTAAAGAGTCCAAAAGCTGACTCATTTGTTTAAACACAGCAAATTGTTTCGCAAAATCATTTTCAATTTCAGGGATAGCCATTAAACCACGTAGTCTTAAATTAGGTAGTGTAATAATCTGTTTTATCAAATCAGCTACTTCATCTATTGCAACGCCAGATTTGGTCTGTTCATTGCTGATATTTACCTGAATCAGGACATTTAATTTATCCATATTTGTTGGGCGCTGTGAATCAAGACGTTGAGCAATTTTGAAACGATCAATGGTATGCATCCAATCAAAATTTTCAGCCACTAATTTAGTCTTGTTCGATTGTAATGGGCCGATAAAATGCCAGACAATAGGGATATCAGGCATACATTGTTTAAAGTGTGCAATCTTCTCAACACCTTCTTGAACATAATTTTCCCCAAATGATAATTGACCAGCATTTATCGCTTGTGAGATTAATTCTACAGGTTTGGTTTTACTAACTGCAATAAGTTCGATTGACTTGGGATCTCTATCGCAATCTAAAGCAATTTTGTTAATTTTGTTTTTAATTGTTATTAAATTGTCATGTACTGTGTTCATGTGAATTCCCAATAAAAGAATGGTTAATTAAAAATAATGTTAAATTCAATGTTGACCTTTAGTGTAACGCAAAAAGCCTCTGATTTGCATCTTTCTAGTGGTGAAGCTCCGTGCATTCGCATTAATGGAAAATTGAAATTTATCTCAAGTGATAAATTATCACCAATTAAGCTAAAAATTGAGTTATTAAATCTACTTGATGATGAGCAAAAAGTAACTTTACAACAACATCAGCAGATTGATTTTGCTTATTATCTTGAGAATGTGGGAAGATTTAGGGTAAACATTTTCTATCAACAACGAGGAATTTCAGCTGCATTTAGAATTATTAACCAACAAATCCCAACTTTATGTGAAATTGAGGCACCAGAAATATTGAAAAAACTGGTAAATGTAGAATCAGGAATTATTTTAGTTACTGGTGCAACTGGTAGTGGGAAATCAACAACATTAGCGTCTTTAATTCAATATATTAATCAAGTTGCAGCTAAACATATTATTACATTAGAAGATCCTATTGAGTTTATTTATCAAAATGAAAAGTCTCTAATCCAGCAAAGAGAAATTTCACATTTTGGTGAAGCTATTGATAGCTTATTAAGACAAGATCCGGATATTATTATGTTAGGTGAATTACGTAATAAAACCACGATTCAAGCCGCATTAACTGCTGCCGAAACTGGGCATTTAGTTTTTGCTACTCTACATACTAATTCAGCAATTCAAACGATTAATCGAATAATTGATGTATTTGAATACGGATCACGTGAGTTAATTCGAACACAATTGTCTAGTAGTTTACAAGCAATTATCTGTCAAAAACTAATCTCATATAATGATACTCGTAAAGCGATATTTGAAGTACTTATCAATACACCAGCAGTGAGTAATTTAATTAGTGAAGGAAAAATAAAGCAAATATTGTCGTTAATGCAGACTGGTCAAAAAAGTGGAATGAAAGTGATGAGTGAAGAAAAATAATAACTTTAAGAATCTTAAAAAAAAATTAACAAATTGAGTTTGCCAGATTTTGCAAATTTAATTATAATTTAAGACTTGATTATATTATGAAAATTTGATCAAGTCGTAAAATTAACATTATGACAAAGGACTGAAAATATGTTAAAATACAGTTGTTTAGAGGCCAGCCAGCCAGCCAGCCAGCCAGCCAGCCAGCCAGCCAGCCAGCCAGCCAGCCAGCCAGCCAGCCAGCCAGCCAGCCATTAATGATCCATCATCGAATTTAGTTTCTTGTTCTTTTTATAGAATTCTAATCGAATTCCTGCAATTTTTACAAAAAAAGATAGTTCCAAAATTTAATAATTGTTTATTTTCTATATTTAATTCTAGCATCTGTTTTTTATTATCTAGCTTATTAAGCAACAAAATTTATACATTTTGTTTTACATTTCAAAAAAGAACTATTAATAAGCGAAAATTTTTAATTGTGTTATTTATTGTATTATCTTTTAGTTCATTAACTATAGATGCTGTATTTGCTTTGACTTCTCACACTGTTAATGTGGTACATGGTAGTAGCCCTTATATTAGTTTTGATGGAGGGGATACCGCTACGGATTCTGTCTTGCCATTAATATCAATAACATTACCAGAGAATAAGGTAATAAATTCTGCAGAAGATAGATCAACACCATCAAATCCTATATTTATAGATAAAGTTTCTCCAATATTCAGCGATATTAATACTTATTTGCCCCATGATAAATACCCATCAGTGGGGTTGTCTAATGTAATATTCACCAATAATTTTTGGGCGGATAATGATGGAGATGAATTGAATATTATTACTGGCAATTTAAATGTGAAATGGCAGAACTCATTAGGTGAGGATATAACTGAGTTTGTCAAATCAAACCCAAATAGTGATTTAGATGCTTGTAAATCTCCTTATAAATTAACAATTACCGTAGATGATGGAATTTTGGTTACTAGTTTTGGTATTCCTAAACAAGGTACTTTTATTGGAGGTAGCCATAGTTATTATATTTCTACAAATTCACCAAAAGCATGTTATGCAAAACCAAGTATTTTAAATGGTACAGGAGTTTTTTTAGGTCCTCCTGAACAATGGGATGCAAATAAAGGTTTCAAACGACAAAATATTGGAATTCCTGATAGCAATTTTCCGACTACAGGTTCACATGGTTTGGATTTTGAACTATTACTTGAGGGAGTAACTTCTCAACAAGTGATATTAGTTAATGGTACAACCATTTCGCCGATATCAGGAAATGGCGTTTCTTTATTATTAACACCTAAAAGTAATAATGTACTAAATATTAAATTACTTGGCCCTAATCATAAATCAGCATCTAAAATATTTTCACCATCATTATTTAAAATTTATGCCGATAATGCAAAAAAGCAGCTATTGTATAGTTTTAATCTATCTCGTTGGTATATCGCTAATTCTGAAGGACCAAGAGAAAAAGGGGATGTCAATACAACCTTTGAGACTGCTAAAATTTATTGTCAGCGGTTAGGTGCCTATCGATTGCCTAGTGTTCGAGATTATAGCAATGGTAATAGTGCAGACTGGCATGAAGGGATACCTAACTTTAATCATTTTGAATATCAACGACGCATTAGTTATAAAAATACTCAATCACAATGGGTTGGTGGCATTTTTAACGAATGGGGAATGACTTATACTGATGAAGGTGAATATATAGATAGTGATTGGCTTTATTGGCATGGCTATTGGAGTAGTGATGTATATGTTGATGGAAATCCATATTATGTCGATCCAAGTGATTTAGGTGGCGGTAGTGGTATTGTTCATACCTATCCTGCTACTTATACAAATGTCAGAGTTGCATGTGTGAATGCATATTAGTATAGCAATTAGTAAGCTTGTAGTGCGTAGCACACCAAGCGTTGAATTTAGCAACAAATACATAACGAACCTTATTGTGCATAGCACGGTAAGGTTCGTCATGTCATCTACTTAAAAAATATACAGTGAAAATAATGAGTAATGAATATTGAAGATAAAATTAAATTAACAGAACAATCTTTAGCAATATACTTTATCAAGGATAGTGGTCTATTTTGTCGGATGTATAATCAGTCAGCGTATATAGTGACCCATTTACTAAAACATAAACTAAAATTACAAGTCAAACAAATTAAAAAAATGAATAACCAATTTATTATTAGTTGTGGGCTTCCAATAGATAGCGTTTTAAACCGTTTTCCTGATGTAAAAAAGACTGACTGGGGATATATTTTATCGAAAAAGTTTGATATGAGTTGTTATCAAGACTGGCGTTTATATCATATTCATCAGGCAAAAGCTAAAATGGTAAAAGATAGCCAATATTCTCAATATGAGAACGTATATAATAATCAAAAAATCAATACGATAGAGTTATTAAGTGAAAACTTTAGATTAACATCGGAACAAATAGTATATTTATTAAAGCGAAAAGAGGGTAAGTATCCAACCAATTTTGATCATAACTTTTTATCGGAGCTAGCATTAAATATTAGATCATTTTCTCAAAAACATTTATCGGGTAAAACTAAATAGCAAACTTTGAGTATTTATTGAAAAATGTACTATAATTATCCAACTGACTTTTTTGATAGAGGTGTAAATAAATGGAACAGCGTATAGGTTTTATCGGTATAGGTAATATGGGGAATGCTATTTTACAGGGTATTTTGGTAAGTAATATTGTACCTGGCACGCAAATTTATGTTTATGATCCTCACCTTGAAAAAGGCCAAGCATTAAATCAGTCTTATTCAATTAATAACTTGACTTCGGCAAGGGATGTGGCACGAGAATCGGATATTGTGTTTGTAGCCGTCAAACCCAACATTATTGCTGATGTATTAAGTGATATTCAAAAAGAATTAAAAAAGAATACTATTGTTATCTCCATTGCCGCTGGTGTAACAATTAAAACTATAGCGAAATGTGTTGGTTATGAGCAAAAAATAGTGAGAGTAATGCCAAATACTCCAGCATTAGTCAATGCCGCAATGTGTTCAATAACACCTAATACCGAAGTTACAGATGAAGAATTAGCTGTTGTGCAGAAATTATTAAATTGTATCGGTGAAACAGAAGTCGTACCTGAGTATTTAATTGATGCCGTAGTGGGAGCGAGTGGTTCCTCACCAGCTTTCGTATTTATGTTTATTGAAGCGCTTGCCGATGGAGCGGTAAAAGGTGGTTTATCTAGAAAACAAGCGTATAAATTTGCCGCGCAGGCGGTATTGGGCTCGGCAAAATTGCTACTTGAAACAGGTAAGCATCCTGGTGAGTTAAAGGATATGGTTTGTTCACCCGCCGGTACGACAATTGAAGGTGTACAAATGCTAGAGGCAAAAGGGTTTAGATCTGCCATAATTGAGGCTGTAGATGCTGCTATTAAAAAATCTAAAGAATTAGCAGAAAAATAAAAAAATTAACATGATTAATAACAATTGGTTACTAATCATGTTAAGAATATTTGCAAATTAATAAAAACATTGCTTGTATTGATCATCTTTTTATGAGTTAATAGTCACCAGCATATTACATGCAGATTTATTTTGTAACATTTAGATTTATGCAGTTTGTAGTTTACTTTAATCACGTTTGTATTAGTTTTCTTCAGTCTTGTCTTCTCTTTGTTAATAAGTAGTCTAGGTTTTATGTTTTTAAGTATTGCCTTTTATGGTAGAGATTAATTTATTTATAGGAAGATTATTATGTCTAAAAAAACTGGTCAAGTTAAATGGTTCAATGAAAGTAAAGGTTTCGGTTTTATTTCTCCTTCAGACGGAAGTAAAGATGTGTTTGTTCACTTCTCTGCAATTTCTGGTGATGGTTTTAAAACTCTAGGCGAAGGTCAACAAGTAGAATTTTCTATCCAAGATAGTGCTCGTGGTCCAGCTGCTGCAGATGTTACAATCATCTAACTGATTGTTTAATCTTACCAGTAATATTTTTACTGGTAAGATTCTCTTCTACTATAGAACTTGCCTTATTCCATTCTTTATTCTCATATTATCCCTAGAACATAAATAAAATTTTATTTTTATAAAATTATTAATTTAGAAATAAAAATTCTAAAAAAATAAGTCCTATTTTTGACTTTGTTTCGTTTCTCTTCGCTCTGTATGGATGAATTAATTGAAAATTGTAAAACTTATTTTGATAAAGTGTATAGTATCTGATGATAAAGTTAATTACCGACAAATGGCTTTGAATAAGCTAAATTTAGAATCAGTTAAACAATGTATTTCGACGAAGTTAGTTGAGAGTCAAGAAGAAGGTTATTAGCAATTAGAAGAAACATTGCAACTATTGGAAGCTATTAGCAAAAAAATTTAAAATTATTTATTACGATAACGAAATTCCCATGGCGCTATCGGACGTTTATCTTTCCATAACCCTTTTTTATTTTGTTTGGCTTTTGACTCAAGTTTCAGCATATTGTTATTATTGACGATGCCTTTATAGCGATAAGCCCACGCAAAACCATTTGCTACCATTTTGGCGTTAATATTGATTTGTTCTAGGTATATGGTTCCTAATGTACGTTGATAGATATCTTTATTACTTTCTTGAACAAAAACATTTTTTCCGGCAATTAATGAGGCTAAGTATTTTCTTGAAGCCTTACCATATGCTTGTTGGCTTTCTGGTGCATCAATATCAAGCAAACGAACGCGAATTTTTTGTTTTTTCGGGGTGAGTATATCTACAGTATCACCATCAATAACTTTAATCACTTTACCATTGAAATCAGCGTGAACTTGGCTAATTACAGTTAAGAATAATGCAATTGAGAGTAAAAATTTGCGAAGAAAATACATTATAGGCCAGCTTTAGAATAGCAAATAAAAAAATACTCCCTGCTAATATTCAGTCAATCACTGACACTAAACAAGGAGTTCTATTTTCAGAAATTAAAATTCAGAAGTATCTTTGAATAATCCAACTTTAAGATCAGTTGCTTCGTAAATTAATTTACCATCAACATAAACTTCGCCATCACCGATACCCATAATTAATTTACGGTTAATAACGCGTTTAAAATTAATTTTATAAGTAACTTTTTTATTATGAGGTAATATTTGGCCTTTTAATTTTAATTCACCAACACCAAGTGCTCGCCCTTTACCTTTACCACCGATCCAGCCTAGATAAAATCCAACTAATTGCCATAATGCATCAAGGCCAAGACAACCAGGCATTACGGGATCATTTTTGAAATGACATTTAAAAAACCATAAATCAGGGTTAATATCTAATTCAGCTTCAACATAGCCTTTACCAAAACTACCACCGTCTTCGTTCATTTCGATGACACGATCCATCATTAGCATTAAATCAGAAGGTAATGGCGGTCCATCATGACCAAATAATTCACTATTGCCTGATTTAATCAAATCTGCTTTATCATACGAAGATTTACGTTCAAATGTCATAAAAAAACCTTTTATTTTGTTGTCATTACCTGATTGCTTATAAAAGCATTATTTAATATAAAACAAATAACTATTATAAGCTGTAAAGTTTTACTTTATTATCTTTTTGATTCCATCAATGGAATTTTGGTCTCAGTTTATTGTGTATTGTTACTTTTTGCAATTTTTTTCCAGCGACCAAGCCAACCATCGTGTTTTCTCTCTTGAACTAACATTGATTGCATACGCGCATGAATCAATTTATAAAGACTAATTTTGTTTTCATCTTTAAAAGGAATACCGGTTAATAAATAGAGTGCATCTGCGACATGTTCGACAGCCCAAATTGAAAATTTATTATTATTAATGGCATCAATAACTTCATCACTTAGACTCAAATGACGTTGATTGCTAGCAGGAATGATTACACCCTGTTGACCAGTTAAACCTTGATGCTGACAAACAGCAAAAAAGCCTTCGATTTTTTCATTTACGCCACCAATTGATTGAACATGACCAAATTGATCAACTGAACCTGTGACAGCTAATTGTTGATCGATAGGTTGATTAGACAGTGCACTAATAAGGGCGCAAAGACCTGCAAGCGAGGCGCTATCGCCATCAATCTCACTATATGATTGTTCAAACACCAAAGATGTAGAAAATGGCAGTTGATGATTAATTGCAAACTCCGACATAACAAATGCTTGCATAATCATCATTCCTTTAGAATGAATATTACCTGCAAGATCGGTTTTACGTTCAATATCAATCAATTCACCGTCACCAAAATGAACTAAACAGCTTAAACGTGTTGGTTCGCCAATGGCTTTAGGATAGCCCGGGTACTCGATAACCGATAATCCATTAATCTGGCCAACCACTTGCGACTTAGTATCAATCATGATTTGATTGGTAAAGAACTCATCATGGAATCGCTCGGTTAAATAATTTTCTCGCCATGCTTTCTGTTCTAAAGCTTTGCTGACTGCTAATTCATCAATATTCTCATTTTGTACAAAATAAGATGAATTTAGTAATAGTGATTGAATCCACTCAATGCTGAGCGGTAGGTAATATTGATCACCGGTATATCTTGTTGCATGCTTGTAAATTTTAGCAAAAGCTGTTTTTTCAATTGTTGATAATGCTAGTTTGCGACTAATAAATTGTAAATAATTCATCCAATCATTGATTTGGGCAGATTCAGTTATTTTTAATTCACTTTCAAATTCAGCATAAATAGATGATGAATAAAATTCAGGTTCAAATTCCTGTAATTCTGCTAAAGATAATCTATCACCAACTAAGATGATACGTAGATCTAACGGCATGGCAGGAATCGATAATGGTAATGGGTGCGAATCATCTGCTGAAAACCATTCAAAGGTTTGCGACATAACCATTTGTTTTAATTTAGTCCAAACAATTGGTTGAGCAAGCAGAGAACGTAAGCCTAAAATTAAAACACCACCATTAGCTTGGTGAACTAATCCCGCTTGTAATTTAATTGGACTGTTTTCTGGTTGGCGTACACAACCAAAAAGTTTTTCAATATCAACTACTGTTGCTGTTAAACAATTATCTTGAACAGCAAAATTATCTTGTTTACTTTTCGCTTGCGTTAATGTGATTTTATTTTCACTAAAATAATAACTATAACCTAGTGTTGTAGAAGTTAAACTTGCTTTAACCGATTGTTTAAGGAGATCAAAAAAAAGTTCGCTTTCAGAAGCTTTTAGTAGCATAAAACGCGAGCGATAATGTGTATTATTATTTTTACACAATAGTGACACGGCTGCGGCAACGCGAGGTTGCCATGATAGTACATTTGTTAATCCATCACTGAATAAATCTGTTTTAATATCGTTATTATTTAAAATGTAATTTATATCAGGTTGGACTTCTTGAGAGTTGAGTTGTTTGATTGCCAAAGTATTGTCTTTTCTATTAGCTATATTATTAAATTAAATTATAACAAGTATCGATTATAACGCCAACAAATAACCAATCTCTTTGTGCTAACAAATAAAAAAATTACAGAAAGATTTTTAAAAATCAGTTAAACTGTTGGGTAAATTTAGTTTAGTTTTTCTTGATTACTACCACTAACAACAATTAAATATGCTCAAACTCAAAAATAATCATATCAAAGACGATCAAACCTCGCAGATAGTCAGTTGGGGGCATTGGTTTACCCTATTTAATATTTTTGTTGTTATTGTACTTGGTAGTCAATATTTGTTAATTGCTGACTGGCCTCGAACTTTTATGGGGCGTTTTTATGCAATCATTAGTGCTATAGGACATTTTAGTTTTCTCACCTTTATAGCCTATCTGATTTTGTTGTTTCCATTAAGCTTTTTTATTCACTCTTCGCGTTGGCAACGAATTATTGCTACTGTAATCGCCACAATAGGTATTAGTTTACTTCTGATTGATATTGAAGTATTTTCTCATTTCAGAATGCACCTTAATCTATCTATATGGCAATTATTCACTTCGGACAAAACGTCTTTTTTAAATAGTGCTTTTATTCTTATTCCTTTTATTCTTTTAATTGAGATATTATTTGCCATATGGAGTTGGAAAAAGCTACGTAGCTTAAGTAAACGGAAACGTTATGCTAGACCTGTAGTTATTGGTTTTATTCTTTGTTTTGTTTCATCGCATTTAATTCATATTTGGGCCGATGCTAATTTTTATCGCCCAATTACTATGCAACGTTCAAGTTTACCGCTCTCTTATCCATTAACTGCTCGTCATTTTCTGGAACGTTATGGATTTATTGCCGAAAATGATTACCGAAATAGAACTATTCAGGAAGGTAATCCATTTGCAATTGCTATTGAATATCCACTCGCTCGAATTAGCTTTGATGAACAACAAAATAAGAAAAATGTTTTAATAATCAACATTGATGGTTGGAATAATCAATTATTGGCGAACAATATGCCTTGGCTTAAGGAATTTGCTAATCAGAATACTAATTTTACTAATCATTATGCTACTAGTAGTCAGGCTTATTTAAATAATTTCTCACTATTTTATGGATTAGATCCTAATTACTATAATAGTATCCTTGCCGGTCATAAGACATCGGTTTTATTCGATACAGTAACAAAACAGCATTATAACATCGGTTTATTCTCTGCTGACGGTTTTTCTGAACCACTTTACCGTTATGCGTTATTGTCTAATTTCTCAATTCCTAATGGTAAAAAACAAACTAATAAACTTACTACTGACTATTGGATGGCATGGCATGACGAACAAAATAAACTTGAGAATCATGCGCCTTTATTTTCTGTCATTCAATATTCTTTTGCGACTAAAAATAAAAAAATACCAATGGTTGAATTAGAAGCAGAAGCTAAAAAACTCGATCAATATTTAGAATCTTTGATTGCTTATTTAAAATTATCTAATGCATATGAGAACACGATAATAATCATTACTGGTTCAAATGATCTAAAAATAGATGAAGCCAAAAAATTAGTACAACGTAATACTGAAAATAGCTTTAATCGTGAGGTATTAAAAGTACCATTGATTATTTCATGGCCAGGAAGGGAAATAAAACAAATTAGTACTATTACCTCACAAACCGATATCTTAAGAACATTAATGCAAGATGCATTTAAAGTTACCACCCCAGCGCAGCAGTACAGTCAGGGGCGAAATTTATTTAATGAGTCTACTCGGG
Source organism: Gilliamella sp. W8145 (assembly GCF_016101145.1). NCBI lineage: Bacteria > Pseudomonadati > Pseudomonadota > Gammaproteobacteria > Orbales > Orbaceae > Gilliamella > Gilliamella sp. W8145. The sequence goes on along the minus strand of NZ_JACFRC010000001.1, from coordinate 1,035,845 downwards.
AATGGATTTTAGCAGGCAGTGAAAATCAAATTGCTGCGCTTTATGATTATAAAACAGTGGTAATTGATGCATATGGACGGTCTAAAATTTATGATTTAAATGGTAAGCAATTGAAAGACGAAAAAATTAGCTTACCAATCTTCTTACAAATTGTTACTGAAAATCGCCGTTTTATTGTTGTCGATAATTAAATACTAAATTAATAGGAGGTGATATTTATTTCACCTCTTTTCCCATTGCTTGTAAATCGGCATGATAAGAAGAACGGACAAACGGCCCACAAGCAGCGTGGGTGAATCCCATTGCTAAAGCAGTCCGTTTTAATTCTTCAAATTCTTGAGGTGATACATAACGTTCAACTGGTAAATGATATTTACTTGGTTGTAGATACTGACCTAAAGTTAACATAGTTACGCCATTACTGCGTAAATCTTTTAATACTTGAATGAGTTCTTCATTTGTTTCACCTAATCCAACCATTAAACCTGATTTAGTCGGAATTTTTGGATGTTTTTCTTTAAAAGAAGCAAGTAATTTTAATGATCCCTCATAATTAGCACCGGGGCGAATTTTTTTGTATAAGCGAGGAATGTTTTCTAAATTATGGTTAAACACATCTGGTGGATTTTCGCTTAAAACCTCTACTGCTTCATCAATACAACCTCGGAAATCAGGTGTTAATGTTTCAACTTTGATATTCGGGCTTAATGCGCGAATTTCTTGAGTACAAGCTGCAAAATGGCTAGCTCCTCCATCTTTTAAATCGTCTCGGTCAACAGATGTGATGACTACATAACGTAATTTCATCTCTTGAATAGTTAAGGCTAGTTTGCTCGGTTCTTCACGATCAGGTGGTAATGGACGGCCATGTGCAACATCACAGAAAGGACAACGGCGAGTACAAATATCGCCTAATATCATAAAAGTTGCTGTACCGTGATTAAAGCATTCAGCCAAATTTGGGCAAGATGCTTCTTCACACACAGAATGTAATCCATGCTTACGCATAGTGTTTTTAATATGGGCAATATTATCGTTATGAGCAGATAATTTAATTCTCATCCAATCAGGTTTTTTTAATGGAGCGATATCCTCAACTGTAATGGTTGGAATGAGACGCGTTTTATCAGCGTCACGATATTTGGAACTGCGGATTTGATTTTCAGTATTTTGCATATTTAATATCTTAGTTGTTTGGTAACTGATTAATAAAATTATCAGTTAATAACTGGTTAATCTCTTGACGATCAATTTGTGCAATATAATGCTTCATGTGAGTCATTTTTAAACCTGCATAGCCACACGGATTAATATAATTAAACGGTGTTAAATCCATATCAATATTAAGTGCTAAACCATGTAATGTACAACCATGCTTAATATGTAATCCTAGTGAGCAGATTTTTTGTTGATTGATATAGACGCCAGGTGCATCCGATTTTGAATAAGCGGTAATGTCATAGTGCTGTAAAGTTTGAATAACACTATTTTCTAAATAACTAACCACATCTCGTATACCTATTTTACGTCTTTTTAAATCAAACAAAATATACATAATTTGTTGGCCAGGGCCATGATAGGTAATTTGACCGCCACGATCAGTTTGCACCACTTGAATGTCAGTAGTGGTCAGTAAATGTTCAGGTTTACCTACTTTACCTTGAGTGAAAACCGGTAAATGCTCAACAAGCCAGATTTCATCTAAGGTTTGCGCATCACGCAGTTTAGTAAAATCGTGCATAGCTTGATAAGTTTTTAGATAAGGCAACATACCTAATTGTTTAATAACAACGTCTTTATTTGGCATATCCAACACTGGTTAAGTTGTAATTTATCAATAAATTTACATCTATATAGCAGATTTTGCTATAACTTGACAACCATCACTCATTCAATGTATAACTCATAACACAAGATTCTTACTATACCCACAAATTAAATTTGATTTTTATCAAATAATTATCATTTTTATCAAATTAATAATTGAAATAGTTGATTAATTTAATAGGAATTAACATTCTTTTATAACCGTCAGTTTACTTTACTTTTTTTAGGAAGATGGCAGACTTATAGCAATAAAGCATCCGTAATGCAAAGTTGGAGCTTATAGAGTTAGTTATGACGTCTGTTATAGCTAAGGATAGCAAAAACTGCATTTTTTAAAACAAAAAAGAGGTTTTTATATGTCGGACATGCAAGTGAATGATATTGATCCAGTAGAAACGCAAGATTGGCTTAAAAGTTTAGAGTCAATTATTCGTGAAGAAGGCGTAGAACGAGCGCAATATATTATTGAACAAATTGTAAATAAAGCCAGAGATGGCGGAGTTCCTTTACTATTTGGTTCATCAACTAGTAACTATATTAATACTATTCCTGTCGATGAACAACCTGCCTATCCAGGTGATTGGGAAATTGAAAGACGTATTCGTTCTATTGTTCGCTGGAATGCAATGATGATGGTTCTTCGCGCTTCTAAAAAAGATTTAGAACTGGGTGGTCACATGGCATCATTCCAATCTGCAACGACATTTTATGAAGTCTGTTTTAACCATTTTTTCCGTGCTCGTAATGAAAAAGATGGTGGTGACTTAATTTATTTCCAAGGTCATATCTCTCCGGGTGTTTATTCTCGCGCATTTATTGAAGGACGACTAACCGAGGAACAATTAGATAATTTCCGTCAAGAAGTACATGGAAAAGGATTATCATCTTATCCTCATCCAAAATTAATGCCTGAGTTTTGGCAATTCCCAACTGTTTCAATGGGATTAGGTCCAATTAGCGCTATTTACCAAGCTCGCTTTTTAAAATATCTGAATCATCGTGGATTGAAAGATACTACTGAACAAACAGTTTATGCATTTTTAGGTGATGGCGAGATGGATGAGCCAGAATCAAAAGGTGCAATCACAATTGCTACACGTGAAAAATTGGATAACTTAGTATTTGTAATTAATTGTAATTTACAACGCTTAGATGGGCCAGTTACCGGTAATGGCAAAATTGTTAATGAATTAGAAGGCGTATTTGCTGGAGCTGGTTGGAATGTAATTAAAGTGCTTTGGGGTGATCGCTGGGATAAATTATTACAAAAAGATAAATCAGGAAAATTAATTCGCTTAATGAATGAAACGCTTGATGGTGATTACCAAACCTTTAAATCTAAAGATGGTGCTTATGTTCGTGAGCATTTCTTTGGTAAATACCCAGAAACTGCAGAATTAGTAAAAGATATGTCTGATGAAGAAATTTTCAGACTTAATCGTGGTGGTCAAGATCCAGAAAAAATGTTTGCTGCATTTGCTAGAGCAAAAGAAACCAAAGATCGTCCAACAGTGATTTTAGCACATACTATTAAAGGTTATGGTATGGGTGCAGCAGCAGAAGCTAAGAATATTGCGCACCAAGTGAAAAAAATGAATATGGACGGTGTTCGTCATGTTCGTGATTTCTTCAATATCCCAGTTACAGATGATGCACTTGAAAAATTACCTTACATTAAATTTGAAGAACATACTCCTGAATACAAATATATTCATGAACGCCGTCAAGCCTTACACGGTTATGTGCCGTCAAGATTGACTAAATTCTCGGGAACTGTATCAATTCCTTCTTTAACTGAATTTGCACCATTACTTGAAGCGCAATCGAAAGAAATTTCAACCACAATTGCCTTTGTACGTGCACTTAACATTATGTTAAAAGATAAAGAATTAGCGCCTCGTTTAGTGCCGATTCTTGCTGACGAAGCTCGTACCTTTGGGATGGAAGGCTTATTCCGTCAGATAGGGATTTATAATCCACATGGTCAACAATATACTCCGCAAGATAAAGAACAAGTTGCTTACTATCGTGAAGATGAAAAAGGCCAAATCTTGCAAGAAGGTATTAATGAATGTGGTGCAACAGCATCGTGGTTAGCAGCTGCAACTTCTTATAGTACTAATGATTTACCAATGATTCCTTTCTACATTTATTACTCTATGTTTGGTTTCCAACGTATTGGTGATTTAATGTGGGCGGCAGGCGATCAACAAGCTCGCGGCTTTATGATCGGTGGTACTTCTGGTCGTACTACATTAAATGGTGAAGGATTACAACATCAAGATGGTCATAGTCATATTCAAGCGTTAACTATCCCTAACTGTGTATCTTATGATCCAGCTTATGCATATGAAGTTGCTGTTATTATGCAAGATGGTTTACGTCGCATGTATGGTGAACAAGAAAATGTTTACTATTATATTACTACACTTAATGAAAACTATGCTCAACCTGCAATGCCAGAAGGGGCTGAAGAGGGTATCCGTCGTGGTATTTATAAATTAGATACTGTTGAAGGACAACAAGGTAAACCTACTGTTCAATTATTAGGCTCTGGTTCAATATTACGCCATGTTCGTGAAGCGGCAGATATTCTAGCTAAAAATTACGGTATTAGCTCAGAAGTGTATAGTGTAACTTCGTTCACCGAATTAGCTAGAGATGGTCAAGATTGTGAACGTTACAATATGTTACATCCGAGTGAACCAGAGAAAGTTCCTTATGTTGCTCAAATAATGAATAATAATCCAGCAGTTGTTTCAACTGATTATATGAAAATTTATGCAGAACAAATTCGTGGATTTGTACCGGCAGAAAGCTACAGAGTATTAGGTACTGATGGATTCGGTCGCAGTGACAGTCGAGAAAATTTACGTCATCATTTTGAAGTCGATGCATCTTATGTTGTGATTGCAGCATTGGGAGAACTAGCTAAACGTGGTGATATTCAAACAAGTGTTGTTGAAGACGCGATTAAAAAGTTCGACATCAATGCTGATAAGCTCAATCCACGTAATGCATAAGAGGTAAAAAATAATGACTATTGAAATAAAATTACCCGATATCGGAAGTGATGAAGTTGAAGTAACAGAGATTTTAGTTAAAGTTGGCGACAAAGTTGAAGCTGATCAATCGTTATTAACGGTTGAGGGCGATAAAGCCTCAATGGAAATTCCTGCTCCACAAGCAGGAATTGTAAAATCAATCATTGTTAAAATCGGCGATAAAGTTACCACTGGTGTAAGTATTATGGAATTTGATGACAGCGGAACAGAGGCTGCAGCAGATAAACAAGAAACGACCGCATCAGTTGCTGCACCATCAGCCCCAAGTGCAAGCCAAGTGGTTGATGTTAACGTACCTGATATTGGTGGTGATGAAGTTGAGGTCACTGAAATTTTAGTTAAAGTTGGTGATTCAGTTTCCGTTGATGATTCACTTATAACAGTAGAAGGCGATAAAGCCTCAATGGAAGTGCCTGCTACTATTGCTGGTGTTGTGAAAAGCATTTCAGTAAAAATTGGTGATAAAGTTAAAACTGGCTCAAAAATTATGGAATTTGAGACAGTTGCTAGCAGTGCACCAGTAAAAACTGATGTTGCACCTGTGGCAGCAGAAAAACCAGCTATTGCAACTCCAGTTGCGAATACTAACAATAATTCTGCTGCGCCAGCCGCATCAGCAAATACCAATGAATTTGTAGAGAATGATGCTTATGCACATGCAACTCCTTCTGTTCGTCGTTTAGCTCGTGAGTTTGGTGTTAACCTTGCTAAGGTACAACCTACTGGCCCTAAACATCGCATTTTACGTGAAGATATTCAAGCTTACGTAAAAAATGCTGTAAAACAGATAGAAAATGGTGGTACCGGTGGTGCATTACCTGGTTTATTACCGTGGCCTAAAGTTGATTTTAGTAAATTTGGTGAAGTTGAATCATTACCATTAACTAAAATTCAAAAAGTATCTGGTGCAAACTTACATCGTAATTGGGTAATGATTCCACATGTTACTGAGTTTGATGAAACAGATATCACTGAATTAGAAGCTTTCCGTAAACAACAAAATGCCGAAGCTGAAAAGAAAAAACTGGATCTGAAAATTACGCCACTAGTGTTTATTATGAAAGCAGTAGCCAGCGCTTTAACAGCTTATCCTCGTTTTAATAGTTCATTGTCTGAAGATGCACAAACTCTTATCATCAAAAAATACATTAATATCGGTGTAGCCGTTGATACTCCTAATGGTTTAGTTGTGCCGGTATTTAAAGATGTGAATAAAAAAGGCATTATTGAACTTTCTCGTGAACTTGCAGAAATTTCCAAAAAAGCTCGCGATGGCAAACTTACCGGTAGTGATATGCAAGGTGGTTGTTTCACCATTTCTAGTCTAGGTGGTATCGGAACGACTTCATTTACACCAATTGTAAATGCACCTGAAGTAGGTATTTTAGGTGTATCTCGTTCAAGTATGAAACCAGTTTGGAATGGTAAAGAATTTACACCACGCCTAATGTTACCTTTATCATTATCATTCGATCACCGAGTAATTGATGGGGCTGATGGTGCACGCTTCTTAAGCCATATTGTTAATGTTTTATCCGACTTACGTCGATTAGTGATGTAGTGGGGGAAATTAATTATGAGTCAAGAAGTTAAAACACAAGTTGTTGTCTTAGGAGCTGGTCCAGCGGGTTATTCCGCTGCCTTCCGAGCTGCCGATCTTGGATTAGATGTTACCTTAGTAGAACGTTATTCAACTTTAGGTGGTGTTTGTTTAAATGTTGGTTGTATACCATCTAAAGCATTACTCCATGTTGCCAAAGTAATGGATGAAGCAAAATCATTGACTGAACATGGTATTCATTTTGGTACGCCTAAACTTGAATTAGATAAAGTTCGTGGTTGGAAAGAAAAAGTTATAAACCAACTAACTAATGGGCTTGCTGGTATGGCTAAAATGCGTAAAGTCAATGTTATTCAAGGTGAAGCACAATTCACTGGCAGTCATACTATGGATGTTACTTCATCCAAAGGTATAACTAAAATTACTTTTGATAATGCCATCATTGCCGCGGGTTCAAGACCAATAACTTTACCATTTATTCCACATGAAGATCCTCGTATTTGGGATTCGACAGATGCATTAGCATTAACTACTATTCCTAAAAAACTACTTTTAATGGGTGGTGGTATTATCGGTTTAGAAATGGGGACGGTTTATCATGCATTAGGCTCAGAAGTAGATGTGGTTGAAATGCTTGATCAGGTTATTCCAGCTGCTGATAAAGATGTGGTAAAAATCTTTACTAAACAAATTCAAAAGAAATTTACTTTGAGATTAGAAACTAAAGTAAGTACTGTTGAAGCTAAACATGATGCAATTTATGTCACCATGGAGAAAAAAGATGGAACCATTGAAACTCATACTTATGATGCGGTATTAGTTGCAATAGGCCGTACTCCAAATGGTAAACTAATCAATGCTGAAAAAGCAGGTGTAAATGTGACTGATCGTGGTTTTATCGAAGTAGATAAACAGATGAGAACGAATATGCCTCATATTTATGCTATTGGCGATATTGTTGGTCAACCGATGCTTGCGCATAAAGGTGTTCATGAAGGTCATGTGGCAGCAGAAGTTATTGCTGGTAAAAAACATTATTTTGATCCAAAAACTATACCATCAATTGCTTATACTGAACCTGAAGTTGCTTGGGTTGGCTTAACTGAAAAAGAAGCTAAAGCAAAAGGTTTAGATTATGAGGTTGCTATATTCCCATGGGCTGCATCAGGTCGTGCGATTGCTTCTGATTGTTCAGAAGGGATGACTAAATTAATCTTTAATAAAGCTGACAATCGTCTTCTTGGTGGTGCTGTCGTAGGGGCAAATGGTGGCGAATTACTTGGGGAAATTACATTGGCCGTTGAAATGGGTTGCGATGCTGAAGATATTGCATTAACTATTCATGCTCACCCAACGTTACATGAATCAATAGGTTTAGCGTCTGAGATTTATGAAGGATCGGTAACTGATTTGCCGAATGCGAAAGCAGTTAAAAAATAAAAACTATTTATTTTATTGTTATCATTGAAATAATGCCGTTAGTTTGCTAACGGCATTTTATTTTTCTAATCAAGATTTCCAATATTTCTAAGTTTACACGAAATAAGTGTATAACCGTAATAACTTTCAATTTCAATAATCATCTTGCTAAAGCGCTAACTTAATCTTTTAATTATTCATGAAATTATTGTTTATGATTGATTTAAAACTCATTTAATCTTAATAGAAAATTTTGAGGAAAGGGGTTTTTAATTAAAAATAACTGACTAATTATTAAAATAAATATTAAAAAACAACCTTATATTAACGATTATTCGTTTATTACGCTATCAAATCCAATAGATTGAATATATTGTCATACCAAATTTCCATAATTTTCTTGTGCTAAACATCTTTTGTCACGGTTTTGTAATTTGTTTTTTTGCATTTTGGCATGCCAATAAATGACATTTATCACATTTTTAGATATTAATGGAATTCCAATTTTGAATGTTGTGAGTAGGATCACAGATTACCTCCCTTATAAGTATTATTTTTTGATTGTCAAAGAATCTCACCTTTCCCCCTAATTGGAGATTGTAAATATGTCTAGAGTAAATGAAGTTATTGATAAACTAGGTAAATTTGCCAATAAATTTAATAGTTTAAGATATATAATGGCAATTAAAGCGGCATTTATTACTTTAATGCCAGTGATAATCGTTGGCGCTTTTGCGGTGCTAATGTCAAATATTGTTTTTGATAAACAAAATGGATTAGCTTATTTTGATTGTTTATCTTTTTTAGCAGTATTAAAGCCCATTGCTAGTAATTTAAATTATGCGACATTGAATTTTCTAACCATTGGCGCTGTGTTTTTAATCGCTATTGAATTAGGACGCATAAATGGTAATAAAACCTTATTTCCTGGATTGTTGGCTATTATATGTTTTATTTCCGTACAACCAACATTTACAGACGTTGTAGTTGAAGGCCAAAAATTTCAAGTAACTAATGTATTAGCACGGCAATTTACTGATACTAAAAGCCTTTTTCTAGGTATGTTTATCGCTATTATATCGGTAGAAATATACTCTAAATTATTAAAAGTAGATAAGCTAAGAGTAAAAATGCCAGATAGTGTTCCATCAAATGTCTCCGCTTCATTTTCAGCACTTATTCCAGCAATAATTACTACTTCAGCGGTAGCGGCTTTTGGTTTTATATTTTACAAATTAACTGGAATGTATTTGTATGATGCTATCTATATGGTAGTGCAACAGCCGCTTGAGTCTGTCATGCAAAGCCTGCCGGGATTATTGTTATTAATGTTTGTCGCACAAATATTTTGGGTTATAGGGATTCATGGTAATCAAATGATAAAACCAATTCGCGAACCCTTACTACTTGGTGCAATCATGGTTAATATGAGTGATTTCGAACAAGGTATTGAGCCAACCAATATTATTACTATGCCGTTTTGGGATGTTTACATGAGTATAGGTGGTTCAGGTTGTACGATTGGATTGTTGATTGCTATTTTTGTTGCAATAAAACGCAAAGAAATGAGAGAAATAGCAAAATTATCATTGGGTCCAGGTATTTTCAATATCAATGAACCTGTAATTTTTGGTTTACCAATAATGTTAAACCCAATTTTAGCTATTCCATTTATTATTACACCGTTAATTACTGGCACAATAGGTTATATCGCAACAAGTATTGGTTTTGCTGGTAAAGCCGTGGTTATGGTGCCGTGGACTACGCCTCCAATAATTAGTGCTTACTTATCAACAGCAGGATCCTTAGGTGCTGTTGTTACACAGATCTTCTGTATTATTGTTGCTATTTTCATTTATTTACCTTTCCTAAGAATAGCGGCTAAACGTTCTGAAATTCAATCCTAAATAGAATCAACATTCAAGGAGTCAATAATGAGTAAATTAACAATGGATATCCCTAAAAACTTTATTTTAGGCGCTTCAACATCGGCATGGCAAACTGAAGGTTGGTGTGGTAAGAAAGAGAATCAAGACTCATATTTAGATATTTGGTATAAAAACGATCGTGATGTATGGCATGAAGGTTATGGTCCTGCAATTGCTACTGATTTAATTAATCGCTATCAGGAAGAAGTAGATCTAATGAAAAAGGTAGGAATTACACACTATCGAACATCAATTAACTGGTCGCGTTTTTTAACTGACTACGAAAATGCAATTATTGATGAAGATTATGCTAAATATTATGACGATTTTCTAACAAAAATAGTCGAAAACGGTATAGTTCCAATGCTCTGTCTAGAACATTACGAAGTTCCTGCCGAACTATTCAATAAATATGGTGGTTGGAATTCGAAACATGTAGTTGAACTATTTGTTAAATTTGCTGAAAAAGTTTTTGAACGTTATCATAATACCGTTAAACGGTGGTTTGTCTTTAATGAACCAATTGTCATTCAAACACGAGTGTATCTTGATGCTGAACGTTGGCCTTATGAACAAAATACCAATAAATGGATGCAGTGGAATCACCATAAAAATTTAGCTACGGCCAAAGTTGTTCAGCTATTTCGTCACAAAAATTATCAAGGAAGCATTGGCACTATTTTAAATCCAGAGGTGACTTATCCTCGTTCTTCCTCTAAAGAAGATCAACAAGCTGCAAAAATGTATGATCTTTTTTATAATCGAGTTTTTCTTGATCCGGCTTTTAATGGTGAATATCCTCAAGAGCTTATTGATTTATTGGCTAAACATAAAGTTCAGTGGGATTATACCAATCAAGAACTTGAAATAATTAAAAAATTTCCAGTTGATGAAGTTGCTATTAATTTATATTTTCCTCATCGTGTTAAAGCACCTACAAAACAATGGCACAAAGATGCGCCATTTCATCCCGCGTTTTATTACGAATCCTTTACATTACCTGGAAGAAAAATGAATAAATCTAGAGGTTGGGAAATTTATCCTAAAATTGTTTATGATTTCGCAATGCGAGTTAAACAACAATATAACAATAAATCATGGTTTATTTGTGAAAATGGCATGGGTATTGAAGATGAGCAACGATTTAAAGATGATCAAGGCATGATTCAAGATGATTATCGAATTGATTTTATTTCGAAGCATCTTTATTGGACGTTAAAAGCTATCAATGATGGAGCTAATTGTGGTGGTTATATGCTGTGGGCATTTACAGACAATGTTTCACCAATGAATGCATTCAAAAATCGTTATGGACTAATCGAAATTGATCTTGAACAAAATAGAAACAGAAGGTTGAAGAAATCAGCGTTATGGTTCAAAGATTTATCTAAAACAAGACAACTAACTATAAATCTAGATGATGAAGATAAATAAGGAGTAAAAGATGAAACAAGTTATTTTTGCCTGTGCCGGTGGTATGTCAACCTCATTATTAGTCAACAAAATAAGAAAAGAAGCACTAGAACGATCGTTAGATTTTGATTTTATAGCAATAAGTGAGCAACTTTTATATCAACATCTTAATAGTGATAGTGATAAAATTATCGCGGTATTATTAGGACCACAAATGAGATTCGCCTTAGATGAGAGCAGAAAACAAACAGAAAAATATGGCATACCAATTGACATTATTGATCCAGTTGCTTATGGTACAATGAATGCTGGTAAAGTTTTAGATCAAATTTTGCAAATGATCGAAGTATAATCATAGGAATTAATACAAACATTAGAATATTCGATTTTAATGTTTGTATTTTTGTAGGAACAGGTGAATGTTAACGGACAATATATCGAATCAATATTCTAAAAAACAGTATCAAGAAATAGCAGAACTATTATTGGATAAAATTAGAATGGATGAATATCCATTAGGTTCTAAATTACCACCAGAAAGAACTATTGCCGATGCCTATGGCGTAAGTCGTACTATTGTTCGTGAAGCGTTAATCGCATTGGAAGTAAAAGGTTTTGTATCGATAAAGCAAAGTTCAGGTATTTATGTTATTAATAAACCTGATTCAAATTATTCTCGAGTACTCGGTCCTTTTGAACTACTACAAGCTAGCCAACTGATTGAGACTAATATTGCTTCTTTTGCTTCTCAGATGATAACCATTGCCAATATAGAAAGCTTAAAGAAAATATTAGAGAAAGAATTGCATGCGACTATGAATAATGAATTCAATAACAATAATGATTTCAATTTTCATCTCAATATCGCCGAAGCAACCCAAAATCAGATGTTAGTGAATTCAATTAAGAATTTATGGGAACACAAACAGAACTCATTTAATTGGCAGCAACTTACTGAACATACTAATACTAAAGGCTATCGACTAAAATGGTATGCTGATCATCAACAAATCTTAGCAGCACTATGTCGTCGTGACAGTGTTGGGGCTTATAAAGCCATGTGGCAACATATTGAAAACGAAAAAAATATTTTAATGAATTTATCTGATAAAACATCTATTGATTTTGATGGCTATATTTTTTCATCGATCAATTTATTTGAAAACTTTATCTAAAATATTAATTAGTTATTTAAAATTAATAATCCAATTAAATAAATCCCCATAGTATTACAAAATATTATGGGGATTATTAAATTGTTCAATAAAACAAATGTTGTTAATTAATTATTTTAAAATACACCGAGGACTACACCTACAGTGGTAATTGCGGTTAAAATTAAAATAACTTTGGTTGCTGACATCTGTTTTGCTGATACTAACCACCATGCTAATAACACCATGGATAATGGCAGTATTTTTGGAAAGATGCCATCAAGTACACTTTGTAATGATCGCATGCTTTCTCCCATCGGAATTTCCAATACTGAATTAAGTACAATATTACCGGCAGCTAAACCACCAACCACCATAATTCCAAGTATGTTAAATGCGTCGGTGATCCGTTTGACGTTATCACCAATAATATTATCAATTGCATTAACGCCTAATTTATAACCGTAATGGAAGCTAAGATAGGAAATTAAAGGGCCTAAAATACCATAAGATAAAATATAGAAAATAGGGCCTATAGCATTACCTCCTGCTGCCATTCCCATAGCAATTGATAACAAAATTGGCACAATAATACCTTGAATCAATGAATCTCCAATTCCAGCTAAAGGGCCCATTAGTGTCGCTTTAATATTTACAGGTAGTTCTTCTGGAACATTTTTGCCTAAAGCAATCTCTTCTTCCATTGACGCAACAATACCGTTAATAATTTGACCGGTTTGTGGTTCAGTATTATAAAACATAGAATGTCTAACTAATAAACGGCGTTTTGCTTCAGGATCATTCTTATAATATTTTTCGGCAAAAGGGATATAGGAAAAAGCCCAAGCATGTGCTTGTAATTTCTCATAGCTCATTGATGATAAATGAGTAAAGCCCCAACGATACCAAATTTGGCGTAATTCTCGTTTTGTTAAACGTTGTTCCTCAATTAATTTATCCATTTTAGTTCTCCTTTTTAGAACAAATCATCATCTTCAAAAACATCTGAATTTGGTGAATTTGTTTCTTTAATTGGTGTTGTTGCCGATTTATTGCTTGCAATAAAGTATAAGTAAGCAACTAAAGCGGAGATGAATACTAGTGCTATCATACTTAACCCTGCAAAAGCTAATAATACGAAACCAGCGAAGAAAAAGATCAGCTGAATTTTCGATTTAATCACGATATTCATAAGCATAGCGATACCTAATGCAGGGAGTACACCACCTAGCACTGAGATAATCTTGGTAATAACTTCAGGAACATTAGCTAATAACCATTCAACTAAACCAGAGCCAAAATAGATCGCTAAAAAGACTGGAACGGCACGCAATAAGAATGTTGTAACTTGAGGATAAAATAGATGATTAAGAACGATACCTCGGGTATTGTTAGTTTCAGCTGCATGTTGTGCTTTATTATTCCAGAACGAGTATAATGCCATTCGAGTATTGTAAAATATCAAACCGAAAGTCTGGCCCAATAAAACCGAAAGAGTTACCGCGACAGCAGGATCTTTAGTTGTGGCAAGCGCTAAACCAATTCCACCATAAGCTGCATAGGTTATTTCACTATTTGTTGCCCCTCCAGTTGATAAATTTGCAATAAAAACAGCTTGTACCGCTAAACCACATAATACACCGGCTTGTACATCACCAAAGGCTAAACCAACTAATAACCCAGCAACTAGTGGCCTACCAACTATATAAAAACCACCTGACATACCAAAAAGCCATGGTGATTCAATCGCGCCTAAGTAACAAAATATCCCTGTTAATAAAGCGGGAATAAAAAGAGTTGTTTCCATAATTTTTCCCTCTAAATATGAAAGTTATAAAGTGTCATATTTCTTTTTCATTACGTTCCAATTTTTAGCTTCATCATCTGGCAACAATTGAAATTCAATTTTAATTCCTTGACTTTCAATGTAATCAAATGCTTTATAATCATTCTCATCAATGGCAACAGTTCGTCCTAATACTTTTGCTCCTGCTCGAGTATTCATACAGCCAATATTTAAAGTTGATGGTAATTTAGCACCAGCTTTTAACAATTTTTCAAATGTTTGTGGTGAATCACTAATTAAAAAAAAGTTTTTATTTGACTCTGTACCTTGTTTTATTTTCTCTACACCTTGTTCTACTGTGTAAATACCAATTTTTAACGTTCCCGCAGCCGCTTTTAATACTCGTTTGCGTAACTCATCTGAAGCGATATTGTCACCCACTACAAGGATGCCATCGACAGGTCTGACTTTTGTCCAACGCGTCATGATTTGACCATGAATAACACGATCATCGACTCTGGTTAATGTAATTGCCATATTTATTCACTCCTATCGTCTCACTAATTAAAAATCTAAATCTTCACTACTATTTTCGGTTATTGGTGCAATGGATATTGAGGCTTGACCTGCTTCCAGAATTGAATTAATTGCTTCATCTATATTGGGCTCATTAATTATTGTTGCTGCTTGAATTAACATTGATAAATTTAATCCAGCCATAAGATAAACTTTATTTGGATTAGCCAGCATATAACGGAAAGTTTCGTTATAAGGTGTACCCCCCATGATGTCACTTAAAACAATGACAACTTCATTTTTCATAGTTTGTTCATCTAACACGGTTGTTAATCTTGAAGAAAAGTCGCTAATTCCCTTATCGTCAAGTTTGACAGAGATAAATTGAGATATATCACCCACAATCATTTGATAACTTGATAAGATCCCTTCGCATAATTCGCCGTGAGAAGTAACTACTATTTTCATTTGCAAGTCCCTCTTAAAATAATATTTAAATATATATTTACATATTTATTTTTTAAAACAAACATATTAAGAGTTATTTTTAATGAAATGAGATGTTTATCACATATTTGCTCTATTTTAATTGACGGCAAATAAATTTTATTTAAAATATGTTATTACATATAAAATTGAGGTAAAAAACATGAAAAATTATTCTTTACGAGATTTAAGTCGACTTATTGATCACACTAATTTAAAACCAGATGCAACAACGGCCATGATGAAAAAGCTATGTCAGGAGGCTAGTGACTACCATTTTAAAATGGTTGCAATCAATCAAGTTCAGTCAAAATTGTGTGCTGAACTACTAAAAGATACTGATGTAGATATTGGTGCAGCGATAGCATTTCCTTTAGGCCAAACAACGATAGAATCAAAATGCTTCGAAACGAAAAATGCAATTGAAATTGGGGCAACTGAAATTGATTACGTAATTAATATTTCTGAATTAAAGGCGGGAAATTTGAATTATATTGAACGGGAAATGTCAGAAATCGTTAAGATTTGTCGTCAATATAATGTTACATCAAAAGTCATTTTTGAAAATTGTTATTTAACCGATGAAGAAAAAATAGCACTTTGCCAAATTGCAGTTAAAGTTAAACCAGACTTTATAAAAACATCAACAGGATTTGGTCCTTCCGGTGCGACACTTGAAGATGTTAAATTAATGAAGCAACATGTAGGCGATGTTGTAAAAGTGAAAGCTGCTGGCGGTATTCGTAATGCCGATACATTTAAAAAGATGATTGCAGCGGGGGCGGAACGAATCGGAACAAGTGCCGGTATTGCAATTATTGAAGAGATAAAAAAAGATTTACAAACAACACAAGCGCAAACAATCAAAATTTAAACTTTAATATTTTTGTTGATTAATATACCCACTTATTAGTGGGTATATTTATTATATTAGCTGGAATGATTTAACTCAAAGATAAATGAATTAATATCACCACGATATTTAGATATTGAATATTCGATTGGAGTTCGATCGTGGCTATATCCAATAGAATGGAAATAGAAAATAGGATCTCCTTCTTCAATATCTAATAAATCACTAGTTGTTTCATCGGCTTTTAATACGTCTAATTTTCGACGTATTTGGAGAATTGGAAAATTCATTTTTTCTAAAACTGAATACAGTTTTTCTTGTTTAAAGTCATTATCTAAAAAATTAGGCAATGCTTTTACTGGCAAATAAGTTGTCACAAGTACTATTGGCTTGTTTTCGGCATAACGTAGACGCACTAATTTATACACAGCATCAAATTCATTGATGTCTAAATGTTTAGCAATATCAACGGTCGCTTTATCCAATTTAAAGGTTAAAACTTTTGTTTTAGGGTGAAGTCCCTTGCGATTCATTTCAGAATCATAACTTTCGATAATATGGGTAAATTCTT
Source organism: Gilliamella sp. W8145 (assembly GCF_016101145.1). Classification (NCBI taxonomy): domain Bacteria; kingdom Pseudomonadati; phylum Pseudomonadota; class Gammaproteobacteria; order Orbales; family Orbaceae; genus Gilliamella; species Gilliamella sp. W8145. The sequence continues at coordinate 1,019,266 of NZ_JACFRC010000001.1, read as the reverse complement.
GATTAATTTTTTGTTGCTTAACTATTGTTCCTCGACGTTTGCGACGTTCAAGGTATCCATCGTTGACCAAAAACTGAATAGCTTGGCGAACAGTTGGCCGACTGACTTGATAAATATCTGTTAATTCAGATTCTTTAGGAATTAATTGCCCTTCAGCATATTCACCTGACTTGATTTTTTTTAATAAATCTTGCTGAATAAACAAATGGCGTGGAATTTTATTATTAGAATCCATGATGCTTATTTTTAATTATTATATTACTACATATTAATATATTAGTGTAAATATGTAAAACAACCATATTTAACCTATTAAAAAAACTTAATTTTTATTTTTATCCAAAAGCTAATCAAATGCTTTAGCTAATACGCCTAAACCTTGATAATGATATACATCAGTTTGGTAAGCGATTAAAGCCGATTCACCTTTGTGTAAAGTTAATGATTGTGATTCAGTTGATAAGGAGATTTTTCCATCAAGACATAACACAATTTGAGCACTATCTACTTTTTCACTACGCAAATTTTGGTCACTTTTTATGATCTCAAATTTAAAATCATTAACCGGTACGGGAAAATCAATTTTATTATCTTTGATAACTGGTTTAGTTAATAATTGATTTAACGCCATACTTTCAAAATTAGTATTATTAATTAGTTCTAAACTATCAATATATTTATGGGTGAGGCCAGCTCTTAATACATTGTCGGAATTAGCCATAATCTCTAGGCCGGTACCAGATAGGTAGGCATGCGGTGTTTTGGCTGATAGAAACATAGCTTGTCCTGGTTTCAGTTCAATTACATTTAATAATAATGGCATGAATAAACCAATATCATCAGGATAATCTTTAGCTAGAGTCTTAATGGTTAAATAGGGTTCGTCATTAAAAGTACTGATTTTCATCAAAAGCTGTTTAATTAACGCGGTCTTTGTTTGAGTTGGAAGAGTTAATAAGTATTCAAAAAAATGTTTTAATTGGTCAGGATGACGGTTGTTTTTTAATTGTGATATTGGGATAGTTAAATCGGATAAGGCAATTTTTTCAAACAACATGATAATTTCATCAATAGCACGGAATGAACGCATAGCTTTGAATGGAGTTAATGCATAAATAAGTTCAGGCTTATGATTGGGATCTTTATAATTTCGATTGGGTGCATCACTAGCAATATCTAGTTGGTTCTCTTTTGCAAAGCCAATTTTGGCATTTTCCAATGTTGGGTGAACTTGAATAGATAATGCTTTGTTTGCTGAAAGAATTTTGAATAAAAAGGGGAGTGAACCAAAATGCTGAAAGGTTTTATTACCTAAAATTTGCTGTGGATTGTCTTTTATTAACTTATCAAGCCTTATTTTACCTAGCTTTTCATCAATTGCTAAAGAGCAACCAAGTGGATGCATGCCCATCCAAATTTCAGCCATAGGTTCCGACGTCGGATTGGGAATAGCAAATAAATTGGTTATGCCATCGATACTCCCCCAATCATAGTGTTTGATAGTATTGTCTAGTTTCCATATAGTTTGGTTCATTTTCGCATCCTTTTAAAATTTTTTATCACAGTAATCTCCACCGGATATAATATAACTATACACTTGATATAATAACTTTCAATCAGTAATAAAAAACATTTCAGAATTCACTTATTAATCTGATTTTTAAGATATTAATTTAGATTAATCAATAAAAGTATTTTGATTTTATACCAATAACTTAATGCTTATCTTAGTAGTAAATGTCATTTATTTCTATCGGCTAAGAAAAAGGGGGCAGCTATTTCATTAGCAGTCAGTTTAATCATGATTGTAGATTCTGTTTTGGCAATTGGTTTTAATAATATTCGCCTTTGAAATATTACTATTTTGTTCAAATAAAAAAGGGTATAGATAGAGTTATTTTTCTTAATGACTTTATAATTATGATAAATCCCAATAGCTATTTAACTTTAAGCAATCATGCTATGGTGAATAGATCACAAAATTAAATTATGAAATGATTAGTCCGTTTAGCAAGATTTATCACTTTAAAAATCATTTTTCACTAACAAATGAAAGCTTTAATTAATATGGTTTTGGTTGATTTATTCTTGAATATCTAAAAATATTAAAAAATTTTGAAACTAACAAATAGAAAATTGCTGATACATGTAATCATTATTTAAAGAGACAATTAATTATTTAATACCAATATGTTGTTATTCATTGATTAATTTAGCTTCGTCATAAATAAGTAGGAACTGTATTTTACAGGCAATTAAGTATATAATGCCGAGCTAATTCATTTAATCATTAGCAAAAATACAGAGTTATGAAACCTTCAATTATCAGTAAGTTGGAAACGCTACAAGAGCGTTATGAAGAGGTTCAAGCATTACTATCTGATGCAGCGGTTATAGCCGATCAAAACCGATTTCGTACCCTTTCAAAAGAATATGCACAGTTAACCGATGTGGTTAAATGCTTTGCTAATTGGAAGCAAACACAAGAAGATATTGAAACTGCCAAAATGATGCTTTCTGATCCGGAAATGAGTGAAATGGCTCAAGAAGAATTAAACGAAGCATTAAGCCAAGTAGAGCAGCAAGAAAAACAATTACAAGTTCTATTGTTACCTAAAGATCCAAATGATGATTATAACTGTTTTGTTGAAGTGCGGGCTGGTACTGGTGGTGATGAAGCGGCTATTTTTGCTGGTGATTTAGCGAGAATGTATACTAGATATGCTGAATCTCGCAATTGGCGTGTCGAAATCATGAGTTCAAATGATGGAGAACATGGCGGATATAAAGAAGTTATCATGTTAGTAAGTGGTGATGGTGTATATGGACAGTTAAAATTCGAATCTGGTGGGCACCGAGTTCAACGTGTACCAGAGACTGAATCACAAGGACGAATTCACACTTCGGCATGTACTGTTGCTGTTTTACCAGAAATTCCAGAGGCTGAAATGCCAGAAATCAATCCTGCAGATTTGAAAATTGATACTTATCGATCATCGGGTGCTGGTGGTCAGCATGTTAATACTACCGATTCAGCAATTCGTATTACCCATATTCCAACTGGAATTGTAGTTGAATGTCAGGATGAACGTTCACAGCACAAAAATAAAGCTAAGGCGATGTCGGTATTAGCTGCCCGTATTCAAGATGCTGAAATGCGTAAACGACAACAAGAAGAAGCGTCAACCAGACGTAATTTACTCGGTTCAGGTGATCGTTCAGACCGTATTCGAACTTATAACTATCCTCAAGGCCGAGTTACCGATCATCGTATTAATCTTACTATTTATCGTCTAGATGAGGTCATGGAAGGTAAATTGGATATGTTGATTGAACCAATTGTACAAGAATATCAAGCAGATCAACTTGCAGCTTTATCGGAACAGGATGAATGACCTATTTACAATGGCTTAAATCTGCATCACAAACTTTAACCGACAGCGAAAGTCCAAAACGTGATGCTGAAATTTTATTAAGTTTCGTCACACATAAAACACGTACCTTTTTGATGGCTTTTAGTGAAACATTATTAACTGATGATGAACTAATTGCTTTAGATGGCTATTTAAAAAGACGTCAAGAAGGGGAGCCCATTGCCTATATCACTGGAGAAAAGGAGTTTTGGTCATTGAAATTTAATGTTTCAAATTCGACCTTAATTCCAAGACCTGATACAGAAAAAGTTGTTGAACTAGGTTTAGAATATTTGCCGAAAGTCCCTTGTGAAGTTTTAGATTTGGGAACAGGAACTGGTGCTATTGCTATTGCTATGGCAACTGAGCGACCAGATTGTTTATTTACTGCAATTGAGAAAAATAAAGATGCTTTGATTTTAGCCCAAAAAAATGCCAATCAAATAGGCGTAAACAATGTTTATTTTTTACAGGGTGATTGGTATAAACCAATTAAAAATCGTAAATTCTCAATGATCACTAGTAATCCACCCTATATCGAGCCAACTGATATTCACTTATCTCAAGGCGATGTTCGCTATGAACCTAGAAGCGCCTTAGTTTCTGAGGATGATGGCCTTGCTGATATTAAAGTCATTATTCAAGGGGCAACCAAGCATTTAAATCAATATGGTTGGTTGCTTATCGAACATGGTTGGAAGCAGGGTTTAGCGGTACAAACTATTTTTAAACAACACGGATTTCAATTAGTTGAAACCATCACCGACTATAGTGGCAATGACAGAGTCACCCTTGGTCGTTGGTTTAAACCTTAACTAGGAATAAATTTATGATTAAACAAAAAAGAGTAAAAGTCGGTAATATTACGGTAGCAAATGATTTACCCTTCGTGTTATTTGGCGGTATGAATGTGCTCGAGTCTCGCGATTTAGCGATGAGAATATGTGAGCACTACGTAACGGTAACCGATAAATTAAATATTCCTTACATTTTTAAGGCTTCTTTTGATAAAGCGAATCGTTCATCCATTCACTCTTATCGAGGACCTGGATTAGAAGAAGGAATGAAAATATTCCAAGAATTAAAACAGCAGTTAGGGGTTAAAATTATTACTGACGTTCATACTGAAGAACAGTGTCAACCTGTGGCTGATGTTGTTGATGTTATTCAATTACCGGCTTTTTTAGCAAGACAAACTGATTTGGTTGTTGCAATGGCTAAAACAGGTGCTGTAATTAATGTTAAAAAACCCCAATTTGTTAGCCCTGGCCAAATGGGTAATATTGTCGAAAAATTTGAAGAAGCAGGTAATGACCAAGTGATTCTCTGTGATCGTGGTAGTTGTTTTGGTTATGATAATCTAGTTGTTGATATGCTCGGTTTTAATGTCATGAAAAAAGCCAGCAATGGCTCGCCAGTAATTTTCGATGTTACCCATGCTCTACAATGTCGTGACCCAATGGGCGCAGCATCTGGTGGTCGTCGTGGTCAAGTTACTGAGCTTGCTCGTTCGGGAATGGCTGTTGGTATTGCAGGACTATTTTTAGAGTCTCACCCAGATCCGAGTAGTGCAAAATGCGATGGTCCTTCCGCATTACCATTAGCAAAACTTGAACCTTTCTTAAAACAGATGAAAGCAATTGATGAATTAGTGAAAAGTTTTGAAGAATTGGATACCGAAAATTAAAACAACTGTTTTCATTTTTATCTAAATCAATTATCAAGAGAAATGTTATACATTTCTCTTTTTTATTATTTGTTTATTATTGTTTTTATTCAGATATATATATTTTATAAGTTGGTTCCTTTTAAATTTTTTGGTTGAAGAATAATTAATTTTTTGTGTAAAAAAAGTGAGGGTAATTTTACTTTTAAAAGTTAAAAATTAATTTTTTTGGTGATTTAGATCACGGATTTAGATTAATTAATTTGCGAACTAAAATATGTTTATGCATTATAAAAATGCATATTTATCCTATTTCCACCTTAAGTATGTTTCATAAATGTTGTCTAGATAGCAATTCAAAGCAGTAATACATTCAGTTTGACTTATAAAAACCAATTAAATATTAGGGAATTTTGTGGTCAGTTACACAGTATAATTTTAGGGAAGCAACTATGAATCATAATAATTTACCGATTTTACCTTATCGTTTTAATCTTTTTACTAAGCTTTTATTATCTATTACCGTATTAACCTGTATATGTCCTGCACAAGCCGAATATACTAATAATTTTATTGATGATGCGTCATTAACTGGTAATGTATTTTTCTGGAATCGTGATCGCGAAAGAAAAAATCTTGTTGAACATAAATATGAAAAAAACCTCAGACATTCGTCATTTAATACTAATTTAGATTTTAGATCAGGTTATATCGCTGATCGACTCGCTATTGAGTTGGGCGGTTATGGTGCTTGGGAAGTCAGTAATGGCGGTAAAGGGCATCCAAATGAAATTGGTTTTAGTGGTGCGAATACTCGTTGGGAGGAAGATTGGAAAAAAGATGTCAGTGGCTTAAGTTTTTATAAAGCGCAACTTAACTTTAAGATTGATGAATTGTTTTGGATCAAAACTGGTTATATTCAACCGTCTGGGCAAACTTTACTAGCTCCACACTGGAGTTTATTACCCGGTACCTATCGTGGAGTAGAACTTGGTAGCGTTATTGATTTTGACGATGCGGGTGCTTTATCTATGTCCTATATGTGGGCGGATAAGTACAAAGCACCTTGGTATAAACGTGTTTATGAGTTCCGGCGCTGGGGAAAGGGTAAAAAAATCGATTTTTTACACTCAGCAGGTATGAAATATGATTTTAAGAATGATCTTGTACTTGAAAGTGCCTTTGGCCAAGCTCAGAATTATATGAATCAATTTTTTACTAAAGCTTCTTATAAAACTGATGTGTTAAATAATCCATTAACAATGAGTTATCAGTTTTATGGCGCTAAAGACCAATCTCATAAAGGTGCTAATGTTTATGATGGCTTAGCATGGTTACAAGCAGCTACTTTAGGTTACCAAGTTGGTCCAGTTGGTTTACGACTTGAAGGGGTGTCGGTAAAAGCAGAAGGTGAACAAGGGTTCTTTTTACAACGTATGACGCCAGATTATGCCTCATCTAATGGTCGGTTAGATATTTGGTGGAATTCGCGTTCTGATTTTAATGCCAATGGCGAAAAAGCCGCATTTTTTGAGGTGACATATGATTTAGGTCATCTAAATCATTATTTGACTGGTTGGAGAACCGGTGCATCTTACGCTTATGGTTGGAATGCCAAACCAAATTCAACAGTCAAAAAACAGAAGAATCGTTTAATTGAATCAGCTTATAATTTTGATTTGGGGTATACCGTCCAAGATAGTTGGGCTAAAGATACTTCATTCCAATTACACTATACCAAATATAATAATCATGAGAATCATATCAACAGCTGGGAAGGTGGTTATGGCAACATTTTCCAAGATGAACGTGATATTAAATTTATTGTCACTATTCCATTCACTGTATTTAACGCTAAACAAAAATAGGTAATCGTTATGAAAAAGTTTAAATCAGCTATGCTTGCTACTTCGATCGCATCATTATTAACTCTAGGAGCTATGCAATCGGTTAACGCATCACAAAAAATTGTTGACACGCTTAGTTCACAACTGCGTTTAAATTATCAAATAGTCGATAATAATGCCGTTAATGATGGGGTAGATTGTGCTGCATTAGGTGCAGATTGGGCTGCTTGTAACAAAGTTACTTTAACGCTTAAAAACACTGGCCCTGCAATAACAAGTAAAGATTGGGCAATCTATTTTCACAATATTCGAATGATTTTAGCAGTAAATAATGATCAGTATAGAATAACTCATGTAACTGGCGATTTACATAAATTAGAACCAACAGCGAAATTTACCAATATTCCTGCCAACTCAGTAGTAACAATCCCAATTATTGGTGAATATTGGCAGATCAGTGAGAGTGATGTCATGCCTCGCTGGTATGTAACTTCAACGGATGCTAAACCTAAAATAATTGCCAACACCAATACTGATTCTGATAATTTGTCGGCATTTGTGGCCCCACTAGGTGAACAATGGAAGATATCACCTAACGATCATAATATTTTAATGACCCCTGAAAGCCGTTACCAACGAAATAGTGACATTAAAAAAATTACAGCAGATTTATTGCAAGGCCAAATTTTACCAACACCAGTTAAATTAACGATTGGTAAAGAATCTATTACCCTAAATCAAAGTGGTGTTAATCTCATACTTAATGGCTTAGCAAAACCAAGCCAATTAGTATTAGAAAAGCATTTCAAACAATTAAATATTGCTGTGACAAAGCAAGGGTTTAAAGTCAATGCATCCATTGATAAAACTGCATTTGAAAAAGGTGTAAATGGCAGTTATAAGCTAGATATAACCCCACAAGGGGCAACTATCGTGGCATTTGATGAAAGTGGGATTTTTTATGCTGTAGAATCGATATTATCGTCAATAACAGTTAGTAAACCGCAAATTATTAACACACTTTCAGTTGAAGATGCTCCTCGTTTTGAGTATCGGGGTATGATGCTAGATATCGGTCGAAACTTTAAAAGCAAAAAAGCGGTATTACAGTTACTTGATATGATGTCAAAATATAAGATGAATAAATTCCACTTCCATTTAAGTGATGATGAAGGGTGGCGAATTGAGATTCCCGGCTTACCAGAACTCACTGATTTTGGTAGTAAACGTTGTCATGATTTAACTGAAAAACAGTGTCTATTACCGCAACTTGGATCTGGGCCAAACAGTGATAATAATGGCAGTGGCTACTTTACTCGCGCAGATTATATCGAAATTGTTAAATATGCCAATGCGCGATTTATTGAAGTTATTCCAGAAATCGACATGCCAGCACATGCCAGAGCAGCTATTTTGTCAATGGAAGTGAGATATCAACGCTTAATGAAGCAAGGAAAAACCGAAGCTGCGAATGAATATCGATTACTGGATCCTACAGATACTTCGAATACTACTACGGTGCAATTCTACAATCGCCAAAGTTATCTAAATCCATGTTTAGATTCTTCGAAAAAATTTGCTAATAAAGTTATTAGTGAAATTGCCAAAATGCACGTTGAAGCTGGACAACCGATTTCAACATGGCATTTTGGTGGTGATGAAGCGAAAAATATTCACTTTGGTAATGGTTATCAAGATATCCATGTAGCTAAAAAAGAGGCTGGTAAAGGCTTAATAGATCAAAGCGTTGAAGATCATCCATGGGCAAAATCACAAGCGTGCCAAACTTTTGTTAGTAATGGTGTTGTGGAAAATATCGAGCATTTGCCAAGTTATTTTGCTATCGAAGTAAGTAAAATCATCAAAAATAATGGTATTAATCGCATGCAAGCTTGGCAAGATGGCGTAAAATTTGCTACCAATGCAAAAGCTTTTGCCACTGATGATGTTGTTGTCAATTTCTGGGATAATTTATATTGGGGAGGATATGATTCAGTCAATGAGTTTGCCAATAAAGGCTACAAAGTGATAGTTTCAAATCCTGATTATGTCTATTTAGATATGCCTTATGAAGTTAATCCTAAAGAAAGTGGTTACTATTGGGCTGCGCGTTTCAATGATGAACGCAAGATTTTCAGTTTTGCACCGAATAATTTACCACAAAATGCTGAAACTTCGTTCGATCGCAATGGTGACGCTTTTGCAGCCAAAGGTACTATGGATTGGCCAGGAGCCTATGGATTATCAGCACAAATCTGGACTGAGAATATTCGTACAGAAGATAAAATGGCTTATATGATCTATCCAAGATTGCTTAGTGTTGCAGAGCGTGCATGGCATAAAGCTGATTGGGAAACCAATTATCAAAAAGATCGCGAATTTGAAAAAGGTAAAACAAAATATGTTGATCAGCAAAAACTGCTAAATGATTGGAATCAATTTGCTAATTTAATTGGCCAACGTGAGTTAACTAAATTAGATCTTGCAGCTATTGACTATCGTTTACCATTACCTGGTGCCAAAATTGAAAGCGGTAAATTAATTGCAAATGTTGTTTTTCCGGGCTTAACTATCGAATATTCGACAGATCAAGGTAAAAATTGGTATTCTTACAATGGCCCTGTAGCGATAAATAACAACGCTTCGGTTTCGCTTCGTACTGCAACGGCTGATCACAAACGAACTAGCCGTGTTGAACAACTAAATTAAATGTTAACACTATTCTTATCCGTCTGGTGGCGGATAAGAATAGTCATAATTAACAGTTGATTATTTATTAATGAATGGTCTCGCTAACGTCATCTTCATCGAATTGGTCATCACTACCATCTTCAAAATAGGTTCCCCAACCGTCATAATTAACACCAAATTGGTTTGCCAGAGTTATAATTTCGGCGATTTGAGCATTAATTAATTCCGCATTTAACGGACTTTCAGTAATAATATCAAAACCAATTACCACATTACCTGCATCGTCAACATCTTCATCAGGGTCGGTTGCTTCATAGCCTAATTTATAAGCTTCAACAGCGACTTTTTCTAGTTTATCAAAGTCTTGTGATGAAATATGATGTTCAATAATATACAGAGCATGTGGATCACTTCCATCTTCTAAAAGTTCTTGAATAATAGCTAGCGTATCTTGCTGAGCAAGCAGAATTTGATCTTTCATAATATACCTTTTAGTGGTCGTGCAAATTGTGTGGTATATTACACGTTTAAAAATAATTTTCGAGAAAAAAGTGATTGTTGACTTACATTCGCACACAACTGCATCAGATGGAATTTTAACGCCAAGTGAACTGGTCAAAAGAGCTGCTGATAATCAAATCAATATGCTAGCGATTACCGATCACGATACTATCAAGGGATTGCTAGAAGCGAAAGCGACCATAGCACGAGATAATTTGCCGGTTAAATTAATCTATGGGGTTGAAGTGTCAACAATGTGGAAGAATAATGAAATTCATATTGTTGGTTTGAATATCGATATTCAAAATTCTCACTTGCTTGAATTATTAACTGCACAAGAACAAAGTCGTATTGATAGAGCAATCAGTATTAGTGAAAAATTAGCTAAAGTAAGCATAGACAATGCTTATGAGCAAGCTCAACAATTTTCTAAAGGTGATATTGTATCTCGAGCTCATTTTGCGCGCTTTTTAGTCGCTAATAATTATGTTAAAGATATTAAACGAGCATTTAAAAAATATCTAGGTAAAAGTGGTTATGCTTATGTTCCTGCCAAATGGTGCAGTATTGCTGATGCGGTTAATGCGATACATGCGGCAGGTGGACAGGCGGTTTTAGCTCACCCGACACGCTATGATTTGACCTTAACTAAACTAAAATTATTAATTAGTGAATTTAAATCATATGGTGGTGATGGTATTGAAGTTTCTCAGAGTCGCCAAACTCAAGATGATTTACAACGATTAGCAAAACTGGCTAATGAATTTGAATTACTTGCGTCACAAGGTTCGGATTTCCATGATTTGCTTAATTATCTTGATCTTGGTAAAACTACACCATTGCCTGGTAGCGTTACACCTATTTGGCAGAACTGGATATAATAAATATATTGAACTAAAATAGTATCAATTAGCGCTATAAACCGTGATGAAAAAGCCCTTTCCTCACATTTTTTTAACCTGCTATCAATAAAGAAGAATATTATGAGCCAAACTTTTTATATTCATCCTGATAACCCTCAAACAAGGTTATTAGATCAAGTCGTCAAAATATTAAATGATGGTGGCGTCATTGCATTTCCTACTGATTCAGGTTATTCGCTAGGTTGTTTACTTGATAATAAATATGGTGTAGATCGTATTTGTCAAATCCGTAATCTGGATAAACACCATAACTTTACCTTAATGTGCCGTGATTTATCTGAGCTTTCTTCTTATGCTTTTGTTGATAACACTACCTTTCGATTATTAAAAAATAATACCCCAGGTAAATATGTTTTTATCTTACAAGCGAGCAAAGAAGTACCACGACGTTTGATGAATGAAAAACGTAAAACAATTGGATTGCGTATTCCTGATAATAAAATTGATTTAGCGCTTCTCGAATTATTAGGACAACCTTTAATGACAACTACGCTTATTTTACCTAATGAAAACGAAGCTCAATCTGATCCTGAAGAAATTGAAGACAAAATTGGTCACCAACTAGATGCTATTGTTCATGGTGGTTATATTAGTGAACAGCCAACAACCGTGATTGATTTAACTAACGATTATCCAGATATTATTCGTCAAGGTAGTGGTGATATCAAACCATTCGAGTAAACACATTAATAACATATCAATGAGTTATTGAGTTAACAAATGATACCTGAGAAGGTAACAGTGAGGATTATATGAAACAAAATAGATCTGCATTTTCCAAAAAACAACGTGGAGCAGATAAACTAATTGAGCAAGAAAGTGATATCGCTCGTAAAAAAAATACCAAATTATGCCAAACGTCGAATCGTAAAAGTTCACAATCAGATAATACTGAAAAATTACAAAAAGTATTAGCCAATTTAGGCAATGGTTCACGTCGTGAAATTGAAGCTATGATTGTGGCTGGAAAAATTAGTGTTGATGGCAAAATCGCGACTTTAGGTGATCGCGTAGATGTCAATGCTAGTCCAAAAATTCGTATCAATGGTCATTTAGTTCTGTTAAGAAGTAAAGAAAAAGAAGTTTGTCGTGTTCTAGCTTATTATAAACCTGAAGGTGAAATTTGTTCTCGAAATGATCCACAAGGGCGAGCAACAGTGTTTGAGCGATTACCTCGCTTAAAAAATGCACGCTGGATTAACATTGGTCGACTTGATATAAATACATCGGGCTTATTGCTATTCACAACGGATGGCGAATTGGCAAACCGCCTCATGCATCCAAGGCATGAAATTGAACGTGAGTATGCTGTTCGAGTATTTGGTAATATTACTGATCAACAACTTAATCAACTTCGCAAAGGCGTTCAGTTAGAAGATGGGCCTGCTGCATTTAACTCAATTAAACCTCAAGGTGGTGATGGATTGAATCAATGGTTTAATGTCGTTATTACCGAAGGTCGCAATCGAGAAGTCCGCCGTATGTGGGAAGCAATTGATGTTCAAGTTAGCCGTTTGTTACGCATTCGTTATGGTAATATTACTTTACCAAAAGGTTTATCTCGTGGCACATGGATCGAATTAGGTATTGATTCTGTTAATTACTTACGTGAGTTAGTTGGTTTACCTGCTGAAATAAAAAGCTTTACAACAAAATCTTCTGCAGACAAACGGATTGTTAGACCAAAACGTATTAAACTCAATCAGACCAGCAAAACTGCTCGTCAAAAGGTAAATAAAAAACCAACTCGAATTTAATATTTTTGCTGACCCTTACGTAAAATGGTTATTTTATTTAAGGGTTAAAATCATCCCATCCCATTTAAACTAATCATTTTATAAATCCTAATAAATCAGTTAATAGCATTAATTGTTAATAATTAACAAATAACAATTTGATATTAGCAAAAAAGGTTAATAAATACCTTCAAGTTTATAATAAACTCAGCTGACAGTTTTTCTTTAAACTAATAATAAATAGCCCTTTTTAATAAAAAGATGGAAATATAGAGTAATGAATGGAACGTTTTGAAAGGTAATTTATGCGCACGATTATTGCTATTTTTTGTATATTTTTATTAACGGCATGCCACACTCGAACAGCAGAAGATGCATTTAAGGAAGGCCGCTATATAGAAAGTATCAATCTTTTAACTGCCAGTTTGGATGAAAAAGGGCCTGCAAAGTTTGATCAAGAGGATGTTAAGCGCCTACAAACTATTGTTAGTAGTGTAATGCAGTTTTACGAAAAAGACCTAAATCATTTCCATAAATATGATTATCCACAAAAAATAGATGCATATAAGCATTTATTAACTATGAAAGAGATATTAAGTAATCGCTTTTACTCTGATCAGATCAGTTTTTTCAATGACAAGTATGACACTAGGCAATTAAAGCAAACTCTTGCTAAAGAATATTATGATTATGGTAATTACATCACAGGCACTGACAGTGAAAGTTATCGAACAAAAGCTGAATTATATAAAAATAGTTTGTCATACGACAATTATAAAAATGCCGCTACTTTATATAAAAATGCCAATACCAAATATATGCAGATGGCAGCCAAAAGTTACTATGAGCAAGGAAAACAATTCGAACAACAAGGAAACTATAAAGCTGCTGCTCAAGCTTTTAATCAGGCTTCATCAATACATAAACCATTAGGTAAATATAAAGACAGTGACAAACGCGCGATAGATAATGACAAAAAATATGCTACCCAGCAGGCAGAAGAGGCTTACCGAGAAGCCAAACAACTCGCAATGAATGCGACAAAGCGTTATGAATATCGGGAAGTTGCCAAGTATTATGCGCGAGCAGCATCTATTTATCGGCCATATGGACAATATTTTGATGCGAGTTCATTAGCTGAAACTTATGAGAGAAAAGGATTAATTAAAGTATATTGTTATTCTTCTTATTTCATCGATGAAATAAGAAACCGATTAAATGCGAATTATATTAAATTTGTTAACTACTCTCGGGATGCAGATATAGATATAAAAATTGATTATGACGACGATTTTGTCGCTAATGGGAAGTCGGTAGAAAACGAAACTAAAATTGAACAAATATTTGATAAATATGTTGAAGTTGAAGATAAAGATGGCAACAAAACTCAAGTAAAAACTTATAAAGACCAAAGATATGACTTGCAAACGGTAACGCATAGTAACAAATTAACCTTTACAACCAGCATCGAGGCTCATGGCATCTATAGTTATAGTAAATCCTTTAAGGTTGAAGAAACCTCATTTAAATATGACTATATTTATAGTGGTGATGTGCCAGCAAGATTTTATAATCATAGTAATGGTCGATTAAAATCGAAAGATGAATTATATACACAAGGCAAAAGAAATCTAATATCTCAAGTAAACTCAATATTAGATAATATAGCTAAAGATCTTTCATACCTATAATGGACAATTTTCAATAAGGAAAAACATGATGAGAATTATTATTGCCGGTTTATTAATGTTTTTATTAATGAGTTGTAGTCACGAACGAACATCTCAAGATGCTTATGCTGAAGGAAGCTATCTTGAAAGCATCAATCTATTAGCGGCAAAAATAGAGGAAAAAAGTGAAGTAAACTTCAAGCAAACTGATGCAGAAAAACTCAGCAATCTGGTTAATGATGTAATGAACAAATATGAGGATGAATTAGCCAGCACCAATAACACAGATTATAAAAAGCGCATTGAAATCTATCAAAAACTGTTAGAGATGAATAAGCGCTTAACTAACCGTTTTTACAGTACGGAATTAGTGAGCTTTTTAGATAAATATCCTGATGAAAGTTTGAGGCAAATTATTGCTAAAGATTTCTATGATTATGGTAATTCAATCACTGGTACTGATTCTGATAGCTATCATACAAAAGCTGAGTTATATAAAAGTGGTTTGTCATACTACAGTTATAAAAATATTGCTACTTTATATAAAAATGCTAATACCAAATATATGCAGATTGCCGCTAAAGATTTCTATGAGCAAGGTAAAGATTTCGAAAAACAGAAAGACTATAAAGCTGCGGCTGAGGCATTTAGTCAAGCATCATCAGTATATCAACCTCTAGGTAAATATAAAGACAGTGATAAACGCGCTTATGATAATGGTAAAAAATACGCTACTTTAATGGCCGAAGCGGCTTATCAAGAGGCAAAAATGCTGGCAAAAAGCGCTAGCAAACGTGTAGATTTTCGTACAGTTGGCGAATATTATAGGCAAGCCGCAAACGTATATAGTCGTTTTGGACGCTATAAAGATGCGGCTTCTTTAGCGAACACCTATAAAGACAAAGGGGTAATATCAGTTTATTGTGATGCCTACGAATATTGTCCTGATATAAGATCGGCTTTTTCAGCTGATTATATCACCTTTGTTGGTTCTCCAAATTATGCTGATATCAAAATTAGAGTAGCTAGTAATAGTTATTATTCTCACCCTCAAGTATCAGTTAGCAACGAAACAAAATTTGAAAAAGTATTTGATAAATATGTACAACAGACAGATGATCAAGGGCATACAACTCAGATCGAAACTTTCAAAGAACTAACTTACTATCAACAAACAGCGATCACTCGCAATAGCTTAACATTATCGACTGAAATAAGCGTTACAGGACTTCTTAACTCTAGTCGCTCATTTAATATAGAAAAATCTTCAGAGAAATATGAATATATTTATTCAGGAAATGTACCTTCACATATACATAACTATAACGAGGGTACATTAGATTCTCAATCTGATTTACAACAAAGAGCTAAAAGCGAACAAAGTGCTGAATTAAGATCAAAGCTAGAAAGTATTGTTCAAGAACTTTCATACCTATAAAGGACAATTTTTAATAAGGATAAATTTGATGAGAATAGTCATTAGCGCTTTATTTATTTCTTTATTAATAGGTTGTGCGCATCAACGCACATTTCAAGAAGCGTACGATGAAGGAAGTTATATTGAAAGTATCAATTTATTAGCGATAAAAATAGAAGAAAAAAGTGAGGCAAACTTTAAGCAAACTGATGCAGCCCAGCTGCGTCAGTTAGTTACCGAGGTGATGAACAAATATGAAAATGAATTAGCTAATACCACAAAGACCAATGATGAACAACGCCAAGAAACATATGAGAAATTATTAGAGCTTAATCAGCGGTTGAGTGATCACTTTTACAGTTCCGAATTAGCATTCTTTTTGGATAAATATCCTAGTGAACGTTTAAAACAAAATATTGCTAACTTTTATACTCAACAAGCAAATGCTATCCCAACTAATTCTGCTGGTGATTATGAAAAAAGAGCAGCGCTATATAAAAAATCTTTAGATAGATATTACGATAAAAATATCGAAAAAGCCTATATTCATGCGGATACTAAATATAGGCAGCTTGTGGCACAAACATTATACAATCTTGCTAAACAGGAAATACGTAGCGGTGATTATAATGCAGCGGTAGCTTGTTTTAGAACTATTATTGATATTTATAAGCCATTAGGTCATTACAAAGATACTGAAAAATTAGCTCATTACTATGAAAAAAAAGCGATCAGTCAAGAAGCGTTTAATTCTTATTCTCAAGGTGAAAAAATAGCTAAAAATGCGACTCGGAGTTATCAATATCGACAAGCAGCAACAAATTATCAACATGCCGCGAATACTTATGCAAAGTATGGTAATTATCGAGATTCGCAACAAAAAGCAAGAGACTATGCTAACAAGGGTAAAATAAGACTATATGTGACAGGAAATGCAAATTCATTTTCTAATTTTGTTGAAGATTATTTCAAAAATGATGATGCTATTATATTAGTTTACAACAGCAGTGATAGTAACATTACTATTAATCTTAGTGAAGATGAGCGATATTCTGAAGATGGCGGTTCAGTAACAAATGACACTAAAAAGAATGGTGAAAAAGAATATAACTTAAGAACTGAAACATTAGTAAATAATTATAGTTTAAACCTTAGCGTAAATGTTTCTGGATTAAGTGGTTATTATGACAGTTTTTTAGCTGAAAAAAGTTCAAGGCAAGTTAAGTATATTTATACAGGTGATAAACCTAGTTATGAATTTGATCGTACAGATGGTAATTATTATTCTCGAAGTGAATTAAGACAACAAGCTGAAGATGAAATAAAATCAAGACTTAGTAATTACTTTTCTCGGGTTTCTTCAGCAATTCATCAATTATAAACGATCGCCAATAAATAAAATCCCACTCAGTTATTCTCTAGGTGGGATTTTTATTATTAAGATGTTTAAATCTCAGCTAAATTTTTAATCAAACCATTATGCAAGACCTAAAACCATTCGTCCATTTCGTGTAGCAACATTAACTACATTATCTAAATCTGTATAACGACATCCAGTCACTAATAATTTAAGTTCTTCCCACATATTACCGGTTGAAAAAGGTAACATATAATCACTGACGTTATCAGTCCCAATAGCAACAGGTATCCCAGCTGCAGCAAGTTCATCGACTGGTGTTAATGAATTTCGGGTTGGGCCATGTTCTTCACGGCGCGGGCTATCGATCCAAGCAAATGGGCAAGCAATTACCATCATTTTAGCTTCTTTCATTTTTTGGTAGAGTTTTTGACGATATTCCAAACTATGTGCGGTAATTGAAATACTATGAATAGCCACCACACGACCATGCATACCATGCTCAATGGTTTTATCAGTAAGTTGCTCGGTTTCGATTTCATCTGATGAGTTAAATTGGTCAACATGGACATGTACCATTTTGCCTAATGTTTTACCGGTTTGCATTAACACATCTAAATGTTTTAATCCCATGCCTTCACCATGATCTCGCTCATCACGACGCGGCAAACCACCAATAATATCCACTAAATCAGCACCTTTATCAAACCAGTATCGGGCTTCTTTATCAATGACTCCTTTAAGAGTTTGATTGACTAATTTAATCGTAATATCGTTTTTATATGTTTCACGAGCGCGCAGAGCTCCTCTAATTGCTCGCTCTTCGGCAATCGGATCAATATCAACAAATGAACCCATGGCAGTAACACCTTGTTCAATCATGCGTTCAACCGCCATGCTAAAATGTCGATAATAATCATCTTCGGTCATTGCTGCTTTCACTTTATCAAGCGTGTCCCATTTTTCAATTAAAGTCTGTTTTTGGTAGACATCAAAACTATCTACAGAGATAGTAAAAGCACGATCAGCATGCATATGTGAATTAACCCAACCACCATTTTGTTTAATTTTGTTCATCAAATATGCTTTCAAACTCTGATCTCGACTAGTTGATAACATTTGTTTATTATCGGTCATAATGCGCCTCTAAAATTTGGTTACTATTAAGTTTTAATAAAAAATAGATAAAAAAAATCCCCCAAAAGGAGGATCAAAATAAACCAGTTAGGATATTTCTTATAGTAATGAAAATACAAGTTGTCATGGAAGTTTACACTTTATTATTATTCCTAAGTGGGAGAGATTTTAATGGATTCATTGTTAAGATCAAGTATTTTAATTTTGAAAATATTTAAATAAATGAAATGGTTAAAGTATTATTTTTTAGATTTTTCAAACTAAAAAAAAGTCTATTTATACTCTCAAAGAGTAAACTATTAAATTACATATGCCTAACTTACTATTTAATAATAAGTATAATGGTCGAAAAAATGAGATTAGCATGATTATTAAAAAGCTGTTTATTCTTAACAGTAGGATTTCAATCATTACAAAACAAATTTGCTTATAAGGGTAAAATATGTCACAACTAAACATTATTGCTACCATTACGATAAAACCAGAGTATCATGAAGCATTTAAACCTATATTTAAACGATTAGTTATCGGTAGTCGAGCTGAACACGGTTGTGTTCGGTATGAGCTGAATCAAAGTATTGAGAATCCAAATATTTATATAGTAGTAGAAACGTGGCAATCACAGCAGGCGATTGACTTGCATAATACAACGCCATATTTAGTTGAATTTGCTAATTTTGCTAAGGAGCGTGTTGATGGATTATCGATTTGTATAGCTAAACAGGTTGATGTCTAAGCGGATAAATAAACACCAATAAAACCACCGATATTTAATCATATCGGTGGCAAATAAGCTTACATTTTGTCAACGGTTTTAATGCCAAGCATATCTAAACCCGTTTTAAGCGTTTTGGCTGTTAATAAGGCCAGTTTCAATCTGCTAACTTTTAAACTTTCATTTTCTGCGGCCAAAATAGGGCAGTGTTCATAAAAACTTGAAAATAGGGTAGCGATATCATACAGATACGCACAAAGAACATGTGGCGTACCTTCGGCGGCAACAGTTGTGATTGTTTCATCAAATTGATTCAAACGAATTGCTAATACGCGTTCCTTTTCAGTACCTAAATCGATATGACCATCTAGATTGTCTTCATTGATATTTGATTTTTTAAATACTGAAAGTACACGGGTATAGGCATACTGTAAATAAGGCGCTGTATTGCCTTCAAATGACAGCATATTATCCCAATCAAATACATAATCAGTCGTTCTATTTTTGGATAGATCAGCATATTTAACCGCACCAATGGCAACTGCATCAACCACTTGAGCCAGCTCGGTATCAGAAAGATCAGGATTTTTGCTTTTAATTAATGTTGCTGCTCGCTCAGTTGCTTCATCGAGTAAATCATTTAGTTTAACGGTATCACCTGAACGCGTTTTAAATGGTTTACCATCTTTACCTAACATCATACCAAACATATGATGTTCAAGTTTTAAAGATTCTGGGACATATTTTGCTTTATGCACAATCGCCCAAACTTGTTCTAAATGTTGGTGTTGGCGTGAATCGGTATAATATAAAATACGATCCGCGTGTAGCGTTTCATAACGGTATTTTGCACAGGCAATATCGGTTGTTGCATAAAGATAACCACCATCTCGTTTTTGGATGATAACACCCATTGGTTCGCCTTCTTTATTTTTATACTCATCTAAAAACACAACGATAGCGCCTTCACTTTCAACGGCTAATTTTTTCTGTTTAAGATCGGCAACAATGCCCGGAAGCATACTGTTATAGATACTTTCACCCATGGTATCTTCTAGTGAAAGTGTGACATTGAGTCGTTTATATGTGGCAATATTTTGCGTCATGGTAATATCAACCAGTTTTCGCCACATTTCACGGCAATACTCATCACCACCTTGAAGCTTAACGACATAATTACGGGCTTTTTCAGCAAAGACTTCATCTTCGTCATAATGTTTTTTTGCTGCACGATAAAAAGATTCTAGATCCGATAGATCCATATCGTTGGCCTGTTCGTTTTGCATTTTTTCAAGGTAAGCGATTAACATACCAAATTGCGTTCCCCAATCACCAACGTGATTAGCTCGAATCACATTGTGGCCAAGAAAATTTAAGACTCTAACACTCGCATCACCAATAATCGTTGAGCGTAAATGACCAACATGCATCTCTTTTGCTACGTTTGGTGCTGAGTAATCAACCACAATAGTTTGTGGTTTAGCCGGTAAGGTGATATTCAATTTATCGCTACTTAATGCTACTTCGTTCTGCTCGGCAATCCAACTATTTTTTAAAAAGATATTAATAAAACCCGGTCCAGCAATTTCTACTTTATCGGCAATATCTTCAATATCCAGATGTTGTAATACTTTTTCTGCCAATGCGCGTGGTGGCATACCCAATTTTTTAGCGGTAGCCATGATACCATTTGCTTGATAGTCACCAAATTGAACTTTGGCTGATTGCTTGATTAAAGCATCACAGTTTTTATCTGCACCAGCCATAATCATTGCTTGCGAAACTCGTTGCGTTAATAGTTGTTGAATGTTCACATTGTACCTAATCAATAATCATAAAATGAGGCATATAATACCGACAAACACAACAATTGTCACTGATTGCCTGTAATCTTACCTTGTTTTAATTTGTCTAAATTTGTATTTATCAACACATCGCCTGTTTACAATTCTATTTGCTACCACTAAACTACTCATCGTTCTCAACGGGGTGCCCTGAAGGGCTGAGAGTGTCAGAAAAACTGACATAACTCGTCGAACCTGAACTGGATAATGCCAGCGGAGGGATTTGAGTTATTATATCTGCTCAAACCTTTTGTCTTTTACACATTACTTTGGAGGCAAAATGTTTCGTAAAAACTTTTTACTATCTGTTATATTTTCATTTTCACTATTTAGTCATCTAGCTAATGCACAACAACCAACTCTAACCGTTTATAGTTACAATTCATTTATGTCACAGTGGGGGCCGGGTGAAACAATTAAAAAAGGCTTCGAAGCGCAATGTCATTGCCAACTTGATGTTGTCACATTGGGAGATGGCGTATCTGTTTTAAATCGCATTCGCCTTGAAGGCGACAAAACAAATGCTGATGTTATTTTAGGATTAGATAACAATCTATTAGCACAAGCCAAGCAAGCGGATATTTTAATTCCGCATCAAATTAGTAAACCCGATAACCTCAATACCGATTGGTGGGATGATAGTTTTATTCCTTACGATTTTGGCTATTTCGCTTTTATCTATAATCAAGATAAGATTAAAAATCCTCCTCATTCATTACATGAATTGGTCGAAAACCAAGCTAATTGGAAAATCATTTATCAAGATCCTAGAACCAGCACTCCAGGACTAGGTTTATTGTTTTGGATGAAAAAGGTCTATGGTGACGAGGCGGCAAATGCATGGCAACAAGTGGCTAAACATACGGTCACAGTAACTAAAGGTTGGAGTGAAGCCTATGGTATGTTCTTAAAAGATGAGGCGGATTTGGTATTAAGTTATAGCACATCGCCGATAGCACATATTATTAATGAAAATAATCATAACTACGCCGCCGCGATTTTTGCTGAAGGTCACTATCGCCAAGTCGAAGTGGCTGGCATCATTAAATATAGCCAAGAAGCTGATTTAGCTCGACAATTTTTACGTTACTTGCTAACACCTGAGATACAACGTCAATTTGCTGAAAAAAATGTGATGTATCCAATTATTAAAACCGATCTACCCGATGCTTATAAGCAAATTAATACCATTGATAAATCGCTAGAATTTACACCGGAAGAGATTGAAAAACATCAAAAAGGTTGGATTCGTGAGTGGCAGTCAGCAATAAGTAAATAGTTAAGTATTATTAATGTTAAAATTCAGATCGTTATTACCAGGTATCAGTGCTGCTAGTTTAATTTTAATCATATTAAGTTCAGCACTTCTCGCTATCTGGAAATTTGCCTTGCAGTCAGGAAATTTAAGCATCTATTTTGATAGTTACATATTGCATATTATATGGATAACTTTTTACCAAGCTGTATTGTCGACATTATTATCACTAATCGCAGCCATATTAATGGCTAAGGCATTATCTTTAGTGGATTTTAAAGGTAAAAAGTTGTTATTGAAGATGATGCCTATTACCTTTATATTACCAACACTAGTTGTTGTGACTGGTTTACTATCGGTTTACGGGCGACAAGGTTTATTATCAAGTATCTGCCAAATATTACACATACCATTCTCATTTTCAATTTATGGTTTACACGGCATTTTATTGGCACATGTATTTCTGAATTTCCCTTATGCCTGCTGTCTATTTTATCAAACCTTACAAAGCGTACCTATTGAACAAAAACATTTAGCTGCGCAATTAAATTTTAGCAATGTAACTTTTTTTAAAATTATTGAATGGCCATTACTGCGTAGACAAATATTACCTATGGCGGCATTAATTTTTATGTTATGTTTTTCAAGTTTTGCCATTGTTTTAGCATTAGGTGGCGGGCCTAAATATACCACGCTTGAAGTTGCTATTTATCAAGCAATTCGTGATTTTGATCTGTTACAAGCAGCATTACTTGCCTGTTTACAACTAGTTTGTTGTATTGCCTTCATTGGATTAATGCAAAAGATAAACAGAATCGATAAAAAATTAACGGTAAACTTTACTCAAACAGACTATCGTTTACCTTTACCCAAAGGATTAAAAATTGTTAGTTCAGTGCTAATTTTGATCGGTGGATTATTTATATTGTTACCTATGCTGACTATCCTGTTTCAAGGTATCTATTTCTTTCAATTCTCATTGTTGACCTTTTCATTACAGCAAGCTTTACTTTTTTCAATCATTATTGCTTTTGGTTCATCAATTATTGCCATGATACTGGGGTTACTATTACTTTGGACCAATAGTCGATTACTGATAAATAGACAACCTCGATTGAGTAATGGACTATTATTAATTGCATCACTTATTCTAGCCATATCAAGTATGGTATTGGCATCAGGATTATTTTTATTACTATTTGACTATAGTAATAATGCCAT
This sequence comes from Gilliamella sp. W8145, assembly GCF_016101145.1. NCBI lineage: Bacteria > Pseudomonadati > Pseudomonadota > Gammaproteobacteria > Orbales > Orbaceae > Gilliamella > Gilliamella sp. W8145. Next base: position 995,873 of record NZ_JACFRC010000001.1, on the reverse strand, counting down.
TTTTATCTGCTTATTGATGATGGTTTGTAATGGATTGATGGCGTTACCATTTATTATAAAAAATCTTGCCGTACCAATGTATGATATTACCGCTCGATATTGGCGACTCACCCAATCACTGAATATCAATGGTTTAACTCACTTTTATTTAATTGATTTTAGAGGATTAAGAAGAATAATATTGATGAGTTTTGCATTTGCTGGCATATTGTCATTGGGCGATTTTGGTGTAATTGCCTTATTTGGTGGGCAGTCAGTCACCACTTTACCTTATTATTTATATCAACAGATATCGCATTATCATTACAAAGAAAGTATAGTAACAGCGGCAATTTTATTAATTTTATCATTTAGCTTATTGGTTGTTATGGATTATGATCGAACTTCAAAATACTGAGTATCAATATGATAACTTCAACATGCACTTTGTGCTTAATATTGCCGCTAAAGAAAGAGTGGTCATTGTTGGCCCAAGCGGTGCAGGCAAAAGTACATTACTCAGTTTAATAGCCGGATTCATTTTTCCCAATGGCGGACAAATCATTCTCAATCAGCAAAATGTTACTACCACTTTACCGGGTAAACGGCCGGTATCGATGCTATTCCAAAACAATAATTTATTCAGCCATCTTACCGTCGAACAAAATATAGCGTTAGGTATTAAACCATTATTAAAACTTAGCCGTGCAGAACAGACAATAATTGGTGACATATTAGTGCGTGTCGGATTGGAAGGCTTTAACCAACGTTATCCCGAACAACTTTCAGGAGGTCAACGGCAACGTGTTGCACTGGCACGCTGTTTAATACAACATCGTCCAATTTTACTCCTTGATGAACCATTTTCTGCGCTTGACCAAGCATTACGTTTTGAAATGCTAGCTCTTGTTAATCAAGTTTGTAGCGAATTCAACCTTACTTTAATGATGGTCTCGCATTATTTGGATGATTCTCTTCACCACTTCTCACGTTGCCTCGTTATTGATAATGGAAAAATTATTTTTAATGCAGCTCCAAATCAGCTTAATGAAAATCAAAAGATAGCGGAGTTATTAGGTATTGAAAGTTAGGATTTTAAGTTGAAAAAGTTGAGGAGAGTTTTTTAAATAATTAAAAACTGTGATTTAGCTGGTTATCTTACTAATAATATTTACAAAATTTAACAATTTAGCCTCAAAAAGTGGTTGCGAGTTTTTTTTATGTCTTTATAATTTTAAACAATTTTAAGTAGGATTATCGATCATTATTTAGTTAATCAAACTAACAATTGAAGATAAAATATCAAATTAAACATAAAGTTAATTGACAGGATGTCGAATATGCATTATAATTTTAAACACCAAACACCAAACACCAAACCTGCTCAACCTATAATTTAATTTCAGCTAATTACCTCAATTCAAGTTTACTTTTTCACGATAGTTTATCTTTTCACAGAAAATCCAAGTTAATATCTAGTCTTAGTCCATATCAATTTAGCCAAAGAACAAAAAAAACAAAACGCTGTTTAGTTCAGCCTTCACCTTGTAAAGGTTTCATAGCAAATACAATGCGTTGTATTTTTGCTTTAACAAATTCTTCATTATTATCCGTTTGTTTATCTCTGGTTAAACCGTTTATTTATATTTTATTTATTTTATGCTTTTTAGGCGTCAGTCAAAAAAGCCTAGCACTCACAGCACATAGTATAAATGTCATTATTGGTAATAAACCGAAAGTTGTCGATATTGAAGGGGCATCGAAAAAACATGGTTTTACTGTTAATGGTGTTTTATATAGTTCAAATACCAATAACTTAAGTGACACACAAATCAATCAGTTTGATGGTAATTTAACAATTAAGGACTTTATTATTAAGGATTATGCAATGAATGATTTAGATGTGACGGCTAATTATGATGATACCGATGGTGATGGCATTCGCAATAACACTCCGTTCACCGTAGAAAAAACAACCTATAGTTGGTTTGATAATAAAGGGATAAAAATCGAAAATAATGAAAAAATAATTGGTTGTGGTAGTGACATTTCCATGCCGTTAACTTTAACTATTACAACGAAAGTAAAAACCTATTCCGAATATGGTGTTCCTAATGAAAGCGAATATGTTGATATCACTCAAAAATATAAAATTATGGCTAAACCTGACATTTGTTATGCAAAACCAAATCAGATGATAACTTTTCCTACTATGACATGGGGAAGTGCCCGTCCAATTGAATACCAAGGTAGGATAGAATGTATTTTGACGGGTTATGCTGATAATGAATTTGAATTATCTTTGGATGAAGATTTTGTAGATCTTAGAGTGACAAGAGGTTGGAATTTTGATAATTCGAGAGTAAGAAATAGTTATTGCGGTGGTGGTTATAATGCGAATGTTTTTGATCCAATTAATGGTTTTAAAGTGTCAGCTTCTCCTCATTTCCCTACCACTGGTTTTCCAGGAGCGAAATTTCAATTAGTTATGACTGGTCATCAAGAGGATTTTGATTATAACGTTTCCGCAAATCCTAAAGATAGTGTGGTTGTTGATAAAGCGGGTAATGTTATGTTGAAAAAAAAACCAATAGGACTGGTGACTATAACCGCGAAGTTCAAGCATAGTGAACAAATACCCGAACAAGTCTATTCATTTAATTTATCAGGAGTTTGGGCTGTACCACATGGTCAAGGAGATAATCATTATACATATGAACAAATAGTACATTTGTGTGGAGGGGAACAAAATATACCTTCACGGGCAGAAATGTCAAATTCCCCGAATGCACCAGCTTCATGGACGAAATACCCACTGGCATGGGATGCATTTACTCGGACGATAGGTGAGGGATTGTTAAGTGAATGGGGAATGTCAACTAAGTATAGTTACCCGGATTCTGACTGGCCAAGAAGTGGATTACTTTGGTTTTATACAAGAGATCAATATGATGTATCATCAGATATAGCTAAAGGTTTGTCTGATCGGTTTGCTGCTGACGCATGGATTGGGCAAATAGGTGTTTGGGCCTACGCTCAACAACTAAGAGGCGTATGTATTCAATAAGAGAATAATATTAATAAAATACAATGTGGATGAATTTTAGTAATAATTTTCGTAGATGACTTTAATACATGGAATGAAATACGTTATTAAACAGTTGGTTAAGTGTCTAATAGTTAATGCATTTTCGAAAATATGGATTTTAGTTAAAAGTACTTATCATTTGAAACTTTTATTTATAAATTATTCCTCATAAAACCATCTTTTTCGGATGGAGGTCGTTATTGGCGTCATATTGGTGGAGGATTATTTAGTGAATTGGGGATGTCAATTAAATATAGCTATCCCGATTCTGACTGGCCGGACAGTGGATTACTTTGGTTTTATACAAGAGATCAATATGCAGTATCATCAGATATAGCTGCAGGCTTATCTGATCGGTTTGCTGCTGACGCATGGATAGGACAAATACAAGTTTGGGAAAAAATCAGTCTTTACGAGCGGTCTACAAAGAATAAATACATATTTAACTTAATATTACTATTAGAAAGTTTTAGTATAATTGTTACAAATAAAAAGGGTAGTAATGAATTTTATTCAAAAATTAGAAGAACAATCACAATTTGAAGGTGTTTTATGATTTAAAGAAGGGGTGTTTTTACGTGCATATAATCAAGGCGTGTATATATTAACTGAATTGCTAGGTTATCCATTTAAAGCTCGGGTGATAAAATTAAAAACACTTAAAAATAAATTGATAACGACCAGTACATTTCCACTCAATACACTAGCAAAACGGCTATCTAACGCTAATTTAACTGAATTTGGGGTAAGTTATCCGTATGCTTATAATCATGAAAGTTATAGTTTGTGGTTTCAGCGACATTGCCATGAAGAGAGCTTTGCAAACGAAACGGCAATAGCCCGCCGTGAGCCATTGAAAATGCGCGATCGGCGGGCGTCGGCGCTAGCGATTAAAAAATGCACTATAGAGAAAAATACTAACAGTATCTATCTAAAATTAAATCAAAAACAAATTAATTATCTTTCAAATTGGTAACAAGGCTGTTATTCGCTTGAAGTAGATTATGCATTTATCCGAAGTTTAAAAAATAAACTTAATTCTTGATCTAAAAATGATGATATTTATTATTAATATAAATCCAATCTATCCAAATTATTAGTATATTATTTAGCCGCTTTTCGTGGCTTTTATTTGCACTTAAGGTTTTGTTAATCTGATTTTGTTAGTTTAGTGACCATTATTAATTGTGAATAATGGTAACTATGCAAAAGTTAGATAATTCTGCAGGCTTTAATTGGCGTTCATTGATCTATGTAATTTTATTTTTTTGTTACTTTTCTTGTAGTTTGCAACTCTATATTGTTTTCTCTGGACATGCTAATTTTATTGGTTTACGCGATTCAATTATTTACAGCATGATTTGGTTGGTACCGGTATTATTTTTCCCTCGTTATACAAAAAAAATTGCTACTGTTTATGGCATTATAATTGGGGGATTATCATTAATTTCTATTGGTTATTTCACCATATATCGACAAGAGTTTTCACAGAGTGTTTTTTTTGTAATGGCCGAGTCCAATTATAATGAATCACATGAGTTTATCTCTCAATATTTAAGCATTAAGTTAGTTATAGTATTGCTGATCTATATTTTGCTTGGTTTTTTTCTATGGCTTAAAGTCAAACCTATTTATGTTAAAAATATGACTAAATGGTTAGTGTCTATATTCATTGTTGTTTATGCATTAATGCCGCTTTGTATTGGTGTTGTAATAAAAAAAATGTCATTTGCACAAGCCACTCAACATTTACAAGAACGTATGGAAACTACAGTGCCGTGGCAATTGATCAACAGTTATTTAGCATATCGTTCACAATTGTCGAATATGGAGAATATTTTAAATCATTTGCAAACATTGCCTAAGTTTGAAAACTTAACGGATGCTAATGGTGATACACCAAGAACATTAGTATTGGTGATTGGTGAATCGACTACACGTAATCGTATGGGGATTTATGGTTATGAACGCAATACTACACCGTTGATTGAACAATTTAAGCAAGATAATCCTGATTTTGTTGTGTTTAATGATGTGGTTTCATCAAGACCTTATACTATTGAAATATTACAGCAAGCCCTAACTTTGGCTGATGAACAAAATCCAGATTTATATCTTAGCAAACCATCTCTTATTCACCTTATGAAGCAGGCTGGTTATAAAACGTTTTGGATCACTAATCAACAGACGATGACAAAACGTAATACGATGTTGACTATGTTTTCTAAACAAGCTGATGAACAGTTTTATATGAATAACGATCGTAATCAAAGTTCACGACAATATGACTCATCGGTATTTGAACCATTTAAAAAAGTATTACATGATCCTGCTGAAAAGAAATTTATCGTCATTCACCTGCTTGGTACGCATATGAAATATGAATTGCGCTATCCTCAAAGTACTGATTATCAGCGTTTTAATAATAGATCAGATTTAGCATTTAAACTAGATGATGATAAGTTAAAGGTTTATAACAGTTATGATAATGCAATAACCTATAATGACTTTGTAACAACCAAACTATTTAATTTATTTAAAGATAGTCAGGAAAATGGTTTTATGTTGTATTTTTCTGATCATGGTGAAGATGTTTATCAGACCCCTCCGCATGATATTCTAGGTCGTAATGAAAAAGCGCCTACTAAGGTGATGTATACTGTACCATTCATGCTATGGCAGTCACCAAAATGGCTAGCTAGTCATCCTAATAACTATCAGTCCTATGTGAATAGAAAATTCAGTACTCAAGACTTGATTCATACTTGGTCTGATTTAGCTGGGCTTAGTTATAAATCCTATGCTCCAGAAAAAAGTATAGTAAATCCGAAATTTGAACAACCAATTCGTTGGATTGGCGATCCTCATGATAAAAAAGGCTTAACTGATTTTGATAAGTTAACTAAATAATAGTGAGTAATTTGCAGATAAAGTTAAGGTGTGATATTGTATATTTATACAGTTATTTTTTTAATGCTATTACACCTATTATGCGAAAAATTATTCATGTCGATATGGATTGTTTTTATGCCGCTGTCGAAATGAGAGACAATCCCCGTTATCGCAATATTCCTATTGCGGTAGGGGGTGATCCGCGTAAGCGAGGTGTGGTATCAACTGCAAATTACTTAGCTCGTCAATTTGGTGTCCATAGTGCTATGTCCATGGCACAGGCAATTAAGCTCTGTCCTAATCTTAAAGTTATCCCCGGTCGACATGCTGTTTATAAAGAAGTTTCTAATCAAATTCAGCAAATCTTTAAACGATATACTCAAGCTATTGAAACTCTCTCCCTTGATGAAGCTTATTTAGATGTGACTGATTGTAAGCTTTTTCACGGCTCAGCTACTTTAATTGCTCAAGATATCCGTCAAGCGATATATAAAGAACTCGAACTCACCGCTTCGGCAGGTGTTGCTCCACTTAAGTTCTTAGCCAAAATAGCTTCTGACATGAATAAGCCTAACGGACAGTATGTAATTACACCTGAACAAGTAGGGAGTTTTATTGAGCAGTTACCGCTAAAAAAAATTCCTGGTGTGGGTAAAGTAACTGAGAAAAAGCTAACTGAATTGGGATTATATACTTGTAAGGATGTGGTCAATTATGACCTAACAAAATTGCTTAATCAGTTTGGTAAGTTTGGTCGAATTTTATATGAACGTTGTCAAGGTATAGATGAACGTGAAGTTTGTAATGACAGACAACGTAAATCCGTAGGTGTAGAGCGTACTTTAGTTGATGATATTCATAGTTGGGATGAGTGTTTAGCTCAATTTGAACCGTTATTTGATGAACTCGAAAAAAGATTAAGCAAAGTTCGTGCTGATTTATCGATTGCAAGGCAAGGTGTCAAATTTAAATTTGATGATTTTCAACTGACAACCCAAGAGCATGTATGGTCAAAATTGGATAAGGATGATCTGATTGAACAGGCTTATAAAGTGTGGTCAGAAAGACGAAATAATCGAGGTGTAAGATTAATTGGTTTTCATGTCACTTTAATTGATCCTCAAGTTGAAAAACAGCTAATTTTTCAATTTTGATTGCTAACTGACGATTAAATAGTAATTTTTTACTGTTAGATCATGGTGAGATTTATTAATGATAAAGGATCTGATTTAATTTTGATAAATCAGATCCTTGATTGTTATTTTAAATATATAGCTAAATGATTATTTTAAATTTTGGCCATTAGTCTTAATTACATTTTTATACCATTCAAATGATTCTTTTTTATAGCGCTTCATGCTGCCGTTACCTTCATTGTCACGATCAACATAAATTACGCCATAACGTTTTTTCATTTCACCAGTAGTGAAAGATACTACGTCGATAATTCCCCAAGCTGTATAACCAATCACATCAACACCATCGTAATCCATCGCTTTTTGCATCGCTTTGATATGAGCGCCAAGGTATTCAATACGTGGTTTATCATGAATTTGGTTATCATGTTCTAGTTCATCTATCGCACCAAAACCATTTTCAACAATGAATAGGGGTAATTGATAACGATCATATAAACGGTTAAGAGTATAACGTAATCCTTCCGGATCGATTGGCCATCCCCAGTCACTGCTTTTAATATATGGATTTTCTACCGCATTTGGTAGCGCACCATTAACAATATTGTCACGATGTTCATTTTTAGCATCAGCTTTTACCACTGTTGACATGTAATAACTAAAGCCAATGTAGTCAACTGTTCCTTGTTTCAAACAGGCTAAATCATCTTCAGTGATATCAAGTTTGTAACCTTCTCGTTCAAACTCTTTTAATGCATAAGCAGGGTAATAACCACGTACATGTACATCAGGGAAGAAGAAGCGTTGATGCATAGCAATTTCTGATGCCATCATATCTTCAGGATTACAAGAATATGGATAGATTGGCACATGCGAAATCATACAACCAATTTCAAAATTAGGATTAATTTTCTTACCAGCAATCACTGCTTTAGCACTGGCTAACAATTCATAGTGAGCCACTTGATAAAGTACTTCTTGTGGATTTTCACCAGGTTCAACTTGCACACCTGAATTAGTCCAAAAGAAGATTGGATTACTGGTATCCATTTGATTATTAATCTCGTTGAACGTCATCCAATATTTGACTTTATTTTTATAGCGCTCAAAACAACTAATTGCGAAACGTTCGAAAAACTCAACCGTTTTGCGATTTCTAAATCCACCATAATGACGAGCAATATGTAATGGAATTTCAAAGTGTGAAAGGGTGATAACCGGTTCAATTCCATTAGCAATAAGTTCATCAAACACATCATCATAAAACTGTAGGCCAGCTTCATTTGGTTCTAACTCATCACCATTAGGAAAGATTCGTGTCCAAGCAATTGAAGTACGTAAACATTTCAAACCTAATTCAGCAAATAACTTAATATCCTCTTTATAATGATGATAAAAATCAATTGCGGTATGATTTGGATAAAATTTACCAGCTTCGATATCTTGAGTGATTTGTCTTGCAACGCCATGAGCACCAGCGGTCATGACATCAACCACGCTTGGTCCTTTTCCTCCTTCATTCCAACCGCCTTCAAATTGGTGAGCAGCTAATGCGCCACCCCATAAAAATGGTTTCTTAGTCATTTTTGGTTCCTTGTTATTGCTTAATTTCGAATATGATATTGTCAAGATTTACGCCTTTATTTTCAGTTAATGTGATCAATTGGTACTGATCAGTATTAACAATAATAATTGGTGTGATTAATGGGTAACCAGCTTGTTTAATTGCTTGTGGATCAAAGCTAATTAATAAATCACCCGTTTTAACTTGTTGTCCCATACTCACATGGTAACTAAATTCATTGTTAGTTAGATTAACAGTGTCAATACCAACGTGAATTAATAATTCTACGCCATTATCTAAACTTAAACCGATAGCATGTTTTGAACTTTCAAAAACGGCGGTCACTTTACCATTATAAGGTGCATAAACATGGTTTTCAGTTGGTTCTATTGCAATTCCTTCCCCCATCAATTTCTGAGCAAATGCTGGATCTGGTACTTCACTCAGAGGTAATGCTTTACCGATCATGGGACTAGTAATATTGATTTTATCAAGAACAATTTTGGGCGTATCATTTTCAATTTTTCCATTATTTTGGTTATTTTCATTGGTACCAAAAATTTGTATAAGAATAACTGGTCCAAATAACGCAATTAACGAACCAATGGATACACCGATTACTGAATTATAATGTTCTGGATTAATCGTATTAACAATAGTTAATGGACCAGCTAATGGGGCATAAGCGTAGAAGTAAGGTGTAAAGAAACCAGCGACAATACCACCAATTGATGCACACGCACAACCGTAAATAAATGGTTTTTTGAAGCGTAAGTTAACCCCATAAATTGCTGGTTCAGTAATACCAAATAGACCAGTTACAAATGCTGATATTGATACCCCTTTCATCTCGGAAGAACGTGTTTTGATATAGAATCCAAGTGCCGCACCAACTTGACCGATTACGGCAATAGTTTGATAAGCTTGGAATGAATCTTGACCATTTAGCTTCATGTTTTCTAAAACTATTGGAGTTATTCCCCAATGGACGCCGAATATAACAAGTACTTGCCAGAATGCCCCAATAATAGCACCAGCTAACCATGGAGCAAAATCAACTAAATAGTTGTATCCGATTGATATATAGCGTGCAGCCTCAGCAGTAAGAGGTCCAACTACTAGTAATGTTAGTGGTACCATGATAACTAAACAGATGAATGGCATGAACAATGGTTTAATAATGCTATGTAATCTAGGTTCTAAGAAACGTTCTAAATAAGACAGCAACCAAACTAAAAATAGTGGTGGTAATACGGTAGACATATAAGTGGTTTCAGACAGTGGTAAACCAAATAAATCAAATGTTCCACCTTCTTTAATAAATTTTGCTATCTCTGCCCAGGTCGGTGAAAGTAGTGCTGCACAACACGCTACCGCAATATAGATATTACAACGGAAATGTTGCGATGCGGTAATGGCAATAAATATAGGTAAAAAAGTGAATGGAGCCCAAGAGATAAAACTAAATACTTGACAAGTGCTCGTTTTATCAAAACCAGGGAAGGCCAGATTAATTAAAATCAAGATACCTTGTAATATCCCTGCACCAGCTAATACATAAACAAATGGAGCAAAAACGGCTGACATAGTGGCAATAACACGGTTTAAAATGCTACTTTTACTATTTACATCTACTTTATTATCACTTTTCAGTAATTGGGTAAAGGCATTATAGACTTTATCTACATTAGTACCGATAACAATTTGAATTTGTCCACCTTTTTCAACTACCGTGATAACACCCGAAAAACTGGCAATTTTTTCTTTGGCATTTTCGGGGGTAGATTGCGTCACGACACGTAAGCGAGTTGCACAACGTGCAACAGAAACAATATTATTTTCACCGCCTAACTCATTTAAAATATCAACGGCCAATTTATTATAATCTCTAATTTTGGATGACATTAACTAAGCTCCTTTTCATAGAATTGTGAGCTTATATTATCCTTAAATAAAAAATTGTTAATGACCAATTTTATTGTTTGTGATCTAGATCCCGTTTTCTCGCAATTTTGATTTAATAATTAATTTACAGGTATAAAATAAAAACTATTTATAACAATAATAAAGAATAACAAATGTTAAAATATCAAGATGTAGCGAAAAAAATCCAGCAAGCGATTTATCAGCAAAATTTGCCTAAAGGTACGCAGTTGCCTAATATCGAAGGTTTAATTCAGCAATATCAAGTCAGTCGAACCACTATTATTAAGGCACTAAATCGTCTTGAAAGACATGGCGTAATTTATCAAATCCAAGGTAGTGGTATTTTTGTTCGGCAACCCAAAAAACGAGGTTATCTAAATTTCTTAGAAAGTCATGGGTTTAGTGTCGATCTCAATGATTTACCTGGCTCATCGCAAGTATTTAATGTTGATGTTATGCAACCTAATGCCAAAGTTAAAGAATACCTCCAGTGCGAAGATGATGAGTATGTTTATTATATAAAACGGTTGCGTTTGGTTGAAGGTAAAGTATATGGCTTTGAACAATCTTATTATCGAAAAAAAATTGTTTCTTATTTAAATAAAGAAATTGCTGAAAACTCAATTTTTAGTTATGTAAAAGATATTTGCAACGTCAATATCGGTTTTTCAGACAAATATTTTAAAGCTATAAAATTAGATGAAGATATCGCCCCTTATTTAGGTTTAAATGCTGGCGATCCCGCTTTATGTGTTGAAGAGATCTTTTATACTTCTTCTGGTGAACCTTTCGATTTTTCACAAATTATCTATCATTACGATAATGCGAAATTCTTTGTTCAAAGTCATTCAAAATAGTCTGCAAGATTTCATTTAGTTAATAAATTATTAACCAAATGAAATCTAATCAATCTAAAGACTTTATATAAATTTACATCAAATTAGTTTTGCTCGACCTTTTTAAGAGTTTCGAATGAGCCTGATAAGGTTAGGGTGATTTCATATTCAGGTGGTGTATAAATATCAACATTACTATAGTTCTTCATTGAAACCATTTTGAACATCATTTGATCACTACTAGAGTTATTTCTTTCATAAATTGCTTCAGGATATCTTGATTGAATTTCAAGTGAAATAGGTGCACCAACGACATATTGTTTAGCCATTAAACGTTGAACTTTAGTAGTTAATTGGTTTAATAAAAGAGTTTCATGCTCTTTTACTGCAGTTTGAATGGCTTCTGGTGATACGCTATAAGAGATGTCATTATTGACTTTCATTTTTAACTCTTGTGCTTTGGCAATAATCTTACCGATAAGATCGAGTCTATTTATTTTTATTTTTAAAGTGTTATTAACAAAATAACGTTGCTCATTAATTTTGTCTGTATCAATTTGTCTGACAAACGAGCTCTTAATTGAAACATTTGTTAAACCAATATTTTTTAAATCATTCGCGATATTAGTATATTTTTGGTATAGATCTTCTTTTGCTTTACTTTCACTATTAGCGACTGCAGTAATTTGGAATAGATAATAGTTAGTTAACTTCTCTTCTTCAAGCTGAGAAATATCATTTATATTATATTTATCAAGGGCTTTATTTAGATTGATAAAACTGTCATTATCATCAATAGTTAATACAATATTAAGAAACGCTTGATAATGGTTATCTTCTTGATTGTTTTCTTTCGCAATTGTTTTAACTCTGTTTTTGTAGTCTATGGTGACTAAATTATCATCGGTGATATTAAGTGTGTTTAGGTAATTTTTTAATTTCTTCATTGTCTCAACGTTAAGATCTGAAGCTTCAGTAGGTGTTGCACCTTCTGTTTCTAAAGTAATAGAAAATTCAACTGTATCAGGTTTTAATTTAATGCTATCAATAATACTTGAATTAATTTGCCCCACAGGAATGAGATCTTTTCCATATTTTAATTGTTGCAGTTCTAAATAAGAGTTACTGACGTTTAACTCGTTATAGTTTGCCTGAGATGGAAATATGGTGCTTATATTGAGTAACAAAATTAATATAAATGTTTTTTTCATTTTATTTCCTTAATTCAGTCTAGAGAAATGGGCTTAAGTAAATTAATGTAGAAAGATAAGACAAATTATAATTAATTTAATTGAAAAGTTGTCAAATAATTGTAAAAACTTGCAAATATAAAAAAAGCGTCTTACGACGCTTGGTTATTTAATGCCATATTCAGAACGATATGCTTCGACTTGGACTACTTGGTCTTTACGTGATGGATCACGATAAAGATATTGGATCAAATCATCTAAAGTGATAATCGAAATTACGTCACAACTATAAGTTTGTTTGATTTCTTGAATAGCGGATAATTCACCTCTACCTTTTTCTTGACGATCAAGACAGATTAATACGCCAGCAAGTTTAGATTGATTATCTTCTAAAATTCGCATTGATTCACGAATTGCAGTACCAGCGGTAATTACATCATCAACTAACATGACGCGTTGTTGATAAATAGAACTACCAACTAAATTACCACCTTCACCATGATCTTTAGCTTCTTTTCGGTTAAAGCAATAAGGTACATCAACATTGTGGTGCTCGGATAAAGCCACAACTGTAGATGAGACAATTGGGATACCTTTGTAGGCAGGACCAAAGATGACATCATATTTTAAATTTGCATCCATTAATGCAGCGGCATAAAAACGACCTAATAACGCCAAATCCTTTCCGGTATTAAATAGTCCTGCATTAAAAAAATAGGGACTTTTCCGTCCTGATTTTAAGGTAAACTCACCAAATTTTAATGCTTGCCTATCTAAAGCAAATTCTATAAATTCACTCTTATATGATTTCATCGATCCTCTCCAATTAATCTTTTAAAGCTTGTTTTTGTGCTTCTATAATGGTTGTAATGCCATTTTTTGCCAGTTCTAATAAAGTTAATAATTCTTCATGACTAAATGGTTCACCTTCGGCAGTACCTTGAACTTCAATGATACGACCATCATCAGTCATTACCACATTCATATCGGTTTCGGCATTAGAATCTTCAATATATTCTAAGTCGCATACCGCTTCACTATTAACAATGCCTACCGATACGGCAGCCACTAAAGATTTAATTGGGTTTTGCTTGATTTTACCACTTTCTAACATCATGTTTATTGCGTCAACTAATGCCACACTAGCACCAGTTATTGATGCTGTTCTAGTGCCTCCATCAGCTTGGATAACATCACAATCTAATGTAATGGTATATTCCCCTAATAATTTTAGATCAATCATTGCGCGTAATGAACGGGCAATAAGGCGTTGAATTTCCATCGTACGGCCTGTTTGTTTTCCTTTTGCCGCTTCACGTTGAGTTCTTGAATTGGTTGCTCGAGGCAACATACCATATTCAGCGGTTACCCAACCTTGATTTTGACCTTTTAAAAAGCGAGGTACAGATTCTTCAATTGTTGCATTACAAAGTACTTTTGTTTCACCAAACTCGACTAATACAGAACCTTCTGCATGCTTAGTGTAATGACGGGTTATTTTGATTGGGCGGACTTGTTCCGCGGATCGACCAGACGGGCGCATGCAATTCTCCAGCAGTTTTATTTTAAAATTTATCTTTGAACTTATTAAATCATTTAGGAGGACATCAACAAGAAAGCGTTGATGTTTAGCCTAAGCTAAGAGCACATTATACAGAATTTGTGATACAATGCCCAGCAAGTTTTTTATAAATTTAGGACCTATTATGATTTCTAGTATGACCGCATATGCGCGAAAAGAGTTGAACCAATCATGGGGTAGTGCTTCTTGGGAGTTACGTTCGGTCAATCAACGCTACTTAGAAACCTATATTCGTTTACCCGAACAGTTTCGTTCTCTGGAGCCAATTATTCGTGAACGACTTCGTGCACGATTAACGCGCGGAAAAGTCGAATGTAATTTACGTTTCGAATTAGATCCAGCAGCACAACATCAAGAATTGTCATTAAACATTGAACTTGCTAAACAAATATTAGCTGCTGGTGACTGGATAAAACGTGAGTATCAAACAGGACAAATAAATCCGCTTGATGTTTTACGTTGGCCTGGTGTCATGTCAAGCAAAGAACAAAATTTGGATACTATTTCGCAAGAAATTTTGGCTTTACTTGAAACCGCTATTGATGAGTTTATCGCCGTTCGGGAGCGTGAAGGTAAAGCGCTTTGTGAATTAATTACTCAACGCTTACAAGCGATAACCGTGGAAGTTGATAAAATTCGTACTTGGATGCCGCAGATTTTAGAATGGCAAAAAGAACGATTAAAAGGTAAGCTTGAAGAAGCTAATATTGATCTTGATAATTCACGTTTAGAACAAGAAATTGTTATGGTTGCCCAAAAAATTGATGTCGCTGAAGAACTAGATCGGTTAATGACGCATGTTAACGAAACATATTCGATCTTAAAGAAAAATGAGGCAGTAGGTCGTCGACTCGATTTTATGATGCAAGAGTTCAACCGTGAATCTAATACTATTGCTTCAAAATCGATTAATGCTGATGTAACCGCTAGCGCGATTGAACTCAAAGTGTTGATTGAGCAAATCCGCGAGCAAGTACAAAATATCGAATAATTTACTTGTTGATGAATAAGTATCTCGGTATTTTTGCTGTTATTTTGGCATCGCTATTATGGGGCACAACTGGCACAGCAGCCACTTTTGCTCCTACTTTATCTCCTTTATTTATTGGTTCCTTCGC
Organism: Gilliamella sp. W8145; assembly: GCF_016101145.1. Lineage (NCBI taxonomy): Bacteria > Pseudomonadati > Pseudomonadota > Gammaproteobacteria > Orbales > Orbaceae > Gilliamella > Gilliamella sp. W8145. The sequence goes on along the minus strand of NZ_JACFRC010000001.1, from coordinate 980,562 downwards.
AATGGGCATTGGGGGGATATTGCAATGCGGATTAGCTATTTATAATATCAAGCAAAACCACTCATCATTAACAACTCATAGCCGTTTTTTAATTGTAGGTGCCTTAGCCGTGGCTATCTATCCTTTGGCATTTTATTCATCGATGCGTTTATCGGGTGTTACTATCGGTACGGTTGTTTCAATAGGATCAGCGCCAATCTTATCAGCTATAATTGAATATATTAGTCGTGATTTCCAAGTGACAAAACAATGGGTTATTGGTGCTTTATTGGGTATTATCGGCATGACTATGTTAGCATTTTCTGAAAATGCTTCGACCACAGTTGAATATAATCATGTTGGTTTGGGAATTTTATTAGGACTTATTGCTGGTTTTACTTATGCTCTTTACTCATGGTCAGCACGACAATTAATGTTAAAAGGTATAGATAGCAAAGCGGCCATGGGTGCTACATTTGGTTGTGGCGGTTTATTACTGATTCCAGTGATGCTAATAACGGGAACGACATTTTTTGCAGCATGGAATAATATTGCAGTTGGCTGTTATATGGCATTGATTCCAATGTTTTTAGGATATCTATGCTATGGATATGGATTATCGAAAATATCTGCCAGTTTAGCAACTACTATTAGTCTATTGGAACCGGTTATTGCTGCAATTCTCGCTATGATAATTGTTGGCGAATCGCTGTCATTAATAGCTTGGATTGGTATGTTATTTATCTTTGTCTGTTTGATTATAGTTACATTATCAAGCGTAATTAATAATTAAAAACGATATTATTAATTGAATTTAATTGAACGATTGAATTATTGAACTAAAGACAATAATTTCACTAATCTGATCATTGATTTGCTGGTAACTAAGAATAGATTAATTTTCTAATTTGACTGTCTTGTATTCCTATTTTAAACCTCTAAAATCTATTTTTTCTTCTACTTGAAAATCAATTAAATATTGCTAATATAATGATATTATTTTTGTTGTAAATATATAAAAATATTAAAGGATGAAAAGGAATAACTAATATGAAAAAAATGCTTACAAGTGGTTTATTAATTTTATTTTTTGCATGTTCGGTTAATGCAGCTAAATATGATAATGTACCATATGATGAAGTGCTAAAAATTGCCACCGAGCAAAATGATCCAGTTGCACTAAATGAGTTAGGCTATAGATACCTCAATGGGGTAGATGGTGTTGAAAAAGACTATGTTAAAGCGAGAGAATGGTTTGATAAAGCTATTGCACTAGGCAATGGAAGAGCCGAATCCAATGTAGGTACTATGTATGATAAGGGTAATGGCGTTGAACAAGACTATGCTAAAGCGAAAGAGTGGTATGAAAAAGGTGTGGCAAAAAATGATATGTATGCGCAATTAAATTTAGGTGGCATGTATAAAGAAGGACGAGGAGTTGAAAAAGATCTATTAAAAGCAAAAGAACTACTTGAAAAATCAGCAGAACAAGGTTTGTCTTATGCTCAATCTTTTTTAGGTGATATGTATTTTTTTGGTCAAGGTATTAAAAAAGATGCAATTAAAGCTCGATACTGGTATGAAAAAGCCGCTGAACAAGGTATACCTGAAGCTCAGTTTAATTTAGCTGTCATGTATGAAAATGGTATGGCTGGCTTAAAAAAAGATCACAATAAAGCGATGGATTTATTTGAAAAAGCTTGTGAAGGCGGTGTGGAGCATCCAATTTGTCAATAATTTTTGGTTAATTAGAATTTAGTTTTAGTGAGAATTAACTAAACTACAGTTAAATTCAAATGAAAAAGGCGGACTAAGTCCGCCTTTTTCATTTTTTAGAGTTATAAAATCAATCTTCATCAACTAATTGCTTAATATAAACCTGCTTAAGCTAATCGATGTCTTCTTTTTATCGATTTAAAATACCAATATAACGCAGCATAAGCGATACCCGTTGATAAAAGGTCTGCAGTTGGTGATGCTGCCCAAACGCCATCTAAATCGAAGAATAATGGTAGAATATAAAGTGTTGGTAGTAAAATTAGAAGTTGTCTTGAAAGGCTTAACAAAATAGAAATCTTTGCCATCCCGATACATTGGAAAAAACTAGTTGTTACCATCTGAAAACCGACTAATGCAAATGAAAACGTAGTATAACGTAATGCAATAGCCGATATCGCCACTAAATCGACATCAGAACTAAACGCTCTAACCAACACGTCAGGAATAAAGCAACCAAATATAAAGCCAACACTGGTGATAACTGTGGCAATTTTAACTGCATAGATAAACGTTTCTTTCACCCGAACATAATTTTTAGAGCCGTAATTATAACCAATAATCGGTTGCATACCTTGATTTACGCCGATGACAATCATGATAATCAGTGTAATTAATCGGTTAGCGTTAGAGTAACCAGCAATCGCATCATCACTTGAAACATGTGAAATCGGGGCATAACGGGTTAACTGCCAGTTTATAAAAACAACTACCATTGAGGCGGCAACTTGCATAGCAAATGGTGACATGCCAATCGACAAAATCGACTTAATGTAAGTAAAATCGAGCCTAAAGTTACGACGATATAGCTTTATATTACTGTTTTTGCTAATAAAGTGCTGCATCACAAATAAAAAGCTTATGAACATTGCGAGAGTGGTAGCAAAAGCTGCTCCTCTCATTCCCCAACCTAAAGCAATAATAAAAATTGGTGCAAGAATAATATTCGCAATCACACTAATAAACATAGTCACCATGGCTTTAAACGGATAGCCACTGGCGCGCATCATATTGTTGTAATTAAATGTTAATGTGATAAATATACTGCCCGGTAAAAACACCTCTAAAAACTCACGAGCATAAATATGGTTGGTTGGGCTTGAACCAATAAAGTGTAAAACAGGATCGATAAAATAGAGTAGTAAGGCTAAAGTGATGCCACTAAGTACGGCAGTTAACATAAAAGAAGTTCCTGCTACTTTTTCTGCTTTATCGATTTCTCCTCGGCCTAAAAAGATAGATATTCGGCTGGCAGAACCAATACCTACTAGCATGCCAATGCCCGCAGCAAGATTCATTACCGGTAAAATAATACCTGCGCCACTCAGTGCTTCACGACCAATCCAATGGCCAATAAAAATTCCATCAATAATGTTATACAGCGTATTCACTGTTGTGCCGATAATAGATGGAAGCGCATATTGCCAAAACAATAAGCTGATTTTTTTATGTTTAAAATCATCATAAATATCGTGTGAGTTTGTCATTTTGATTCACATTGATAAAAGGTTAAAAGTTATAAAGAAGTTTTAGAACAAGGATACGTAAAAGTATAAAATTGACAATAAGAATGTTGCTTAGTTTAGCAGAGTTATAAATTGATGATAGCACTTTTTTAGTGCTTTGTTAAAATATACCCCATTAAATTATCGATCCAAATAGGAATCTCCATGAGCGTACAAATTGAGAATATAGTTCTACATAAATTAATTAGAAAAAGTGATACTGAAATTGAACTACAACTTCGTGATTCACTTCTCGGTAATGAACAAGCTGTTGCTAACTTGATTGAAGATATTAATAGAATTTACAACAATAAAAGTAAAGCATATGGTTTATTTAGTAGTGAAAGTCTTTTTGAACAATCACTTAAAGAGTTACGTTTAGGTAATCAAGATTTTCTTAATTTTAGTCAAGAATCAACCAAACAGCTGCGTAATGAATTAGCAAAATATCCATTTGCAGAAGGTGGTACAGTTGTTTTTTGCCACTATCGATACCTTGCAGTTGAATATCTAATTATTGCTGTATTAAATAGTTGCTTAAGTATGTTAGTGAATGAGGAGCTTAATATCTCTGAAACCCAATATTTAGATATAGATCATGCTGATATTATTGCCCGTATTGATATTACTGAATGGGAAACCGCACCAGAGTCAAAACGTTATTTAACTTTTTTAAAAGGCCGAGTCGGGCGAAAAGTATCTGATTTTTTCATGGACTACTTAGGTGCCAGTGAAGGATTAGACGCAAAAGCGCAAAATAAAACCCTTGTTAAAGCGGTAGATGATTACTGTCAAGAGATGCAATTTGACAAACAAGATAAAACTAGTGCTCGTGAAAATGTCTATAACTATTGTCAAGCTCAATTACAAGCAGGGGAAGAGATCGAGCTGAAAAATCTGGCTAACGAATTACCAACAAGTGACGAAAATAACTTTATGGAATTTGTAAAAAATAGCGAATATGATTTAGAAGATACATTTCCAGTTGATCGTAGTGCCTTACGTCAATTGAAAAAATTCTCAGGCAGTGGTGGTGGATTAACCATAAGTTTTAACTCTGACCTATTAGGTGAACGTATAAAATGGGACCCACAAACTGATTCACTCGTTATTAAGGGCGTCCCACCTAATTTACGTGATCAACTTCAACGCAATAGTGGCTCAAACGAATAATTAGGGGAAAAATATGAAATACATTGGTGCACATGTGAGTGCAGCTGGCGGTGTGGATAATGCGCCAATAAATGCCTATCAAATTGGCGCAACCGCTTTTGCTTTATTCACCAAAAATCAGCGACAATGGCATGCAAAACCGCTTGAAACTGCAGTGATTGATAGTTTCAAAAAACGTTGTGAACGATATGGATTCACCAGTAAACAAATTCTACCACACGATAGTTATCTAATTAATTTAGGTAGCCCAGATAGTGAACAATTGGCAAAATCTCGTACTGCTTTTTTAGATGAGATGCAACGTTGTGAACAATTAGGTTTAACGTTACTCAATTTTCATCCAGGTAGTCATTTACAAAAAATTTCAGTTGATGAATGTTTATCCCGCATTTCGGAGTCAATCAATATTACCTTAGATAAAACTAAAGATGTCGTTGCGGTTATCGAAAACACTGCTGGACAAGGTTCTAACTTAGGCTGTAAATTTGAACATCTTGCGCAAATTATCGATAAAGTAGAAGACAAAAGCCGTGTTGGCGTTTGTATTGATACTTGTCACGCTTTTGCTGCCGGTTATGATTTGCGCAGCGAAAAAGCCTGCAAAGAAACTTTTGATGAATTTGAAAAAATTGTTGGTTTTAAATATTTACGTGGTATGCATTTAAATGACGCCAAAAGTGAACTCGCCAGCCATGTTGACCGTCATGACAGCTTAGGTAAAGGTACCATTGGTGAAATCGCATTTAAATTTATTATGCAAGACTCGCGAATTGATGAAATACCACTTATTCTTGAAACGATTAACCCAGATATTTGGGCACAAGAAATAGCATGGTTAAAAGAACAAGAAAACAGATAACTAACTAGTTTATATATTACAACCTAGTTTTAGCTTAATACAGTCATGTTGGTTTGAACTAATATTATTAAATATGCTGATAGACTTTTTGACTAGCGATAACTAAATGGATATCGGTATTAATAGTACATTAAATAATCTTCAAACAAAAAGAATGTTTTGCTAAAACTAGGTGCTTTGAACAAACATTTGTAATGAAAACCATAGAAGTTAAACCAATAAAAATAGTTTTCCATTTATCTATATAATAAATTACTCACTATTATCAAGCTAGCAATAAATTCAGCGAAATTAATTGTGATACTTATCTGATTACAGCTGTAGCTTTATTTTTACTTTCTAATTATTAAAACTCATTCGATAATCAAATCTACCTTCAATTTTTAGCTTACAAATCATATTTGGTCATGAAAATATGATGGATTTTCTACGTTACTAATAATGAATTATTTTAAATTATATATTGGTCAACTAATTCTAAATAAGATAAAATAAATCAAAATGATAAATTTCTTGCTAGTTTATGTTGAACACTAATTAGCATAAATTAAAGATAATATTGTTTGATGCGATATCACTATCATATAGGTAATTTTTTACCAACTAAAAAGATTGATTTTATCTTCTGATAAAGATATGGCTAATCAGGTAATTGGTGGTTAATTGTTCTCATTATTAAGTAATTAGAAAAGCGAATTTGATAATCATTATTTTTATAAGATGACAAAATTTTGCCAGAGGTCATCGGACAAGGAGAAAGGCTGAAAAATAGATTAACAAAACAACAAAGATTTTTGACTAAACATAACTAGCTTATTGATGATGAAGGAATGAATTATATTGATAATATTTATAATGATTTAAATGGCAAAATTGAATCGGAACAATTAGCGAATAAATATAATGCACAATACTGTTGCAAAGGTATGCCAAAGTTTTGATGTTTTATGTGAGAAAAAGGAATATGAAAAAAATAGAACAATTATCACCAGAACAATTAATTAAGACTATTTTTGAACCATTAAGCGTACAGGATCAAAGCTTACCATCCCGTATTAGCCAATATATTTTACAAGGTGATGAACTAGAGGTGTTGGGCGATTTTGATAAATTATGTCAAACTTCTAAAACAGCTTATAAAATCTATGAATATATGCGCAGGCCTTGCGAGCTTTATAGCGTTGCTACTTTTAGCAAAACTCATGAAGCAGAACAAGCTCGTCTTGAGTTTTATCGCCGTTGGACTGGAACTTTTTCGCCAGAACAAATAATTCGCTTTGCTCGCGTCTTTGCGACCTTATGTGACCATTTATCTTTCGTTAAAGTGTCTAGTGAGAAATTACCAACATGGTTCATCTATCTGTTATATGATGGACTGATTACCACGTTACCAACTTATTGTGAAAACGAAGAAAAAATTGATCAACGTGAAAGTTGGACAATTCAGCAATTACATCAATTACTTGAAATTGAACAAATAGGTTTAGGCGAAAACTTACTGTTTGCAATCTTTGATCGGCAAAATATTAGCGTTCTATCTCATAGCCACTTCAAATACTTTTTTATGATAAATGGTTTATTGCACTATATTCAGAAGTATATAACATTATTTAAGCAACTACCGACTCAAGGGTTAGCGATCTTAGGGCAAATAGATCAGTTAAAATATATTCAAAAGCATATGGAACTTCAATTGCCTTTGGCTGATTTTATTACCATGCAGGCATTAAATACTAATAAGCAGATCAATCAATTAGCTACTGAAATTCTGTTTAGCTTACCAAGTGATATTATTCAAATTCAGTTACAATCTTTTTTAACATCTGGTTCAGTTAAGCAACGTAGTAATGCGGCTGTCTTACTAACTAGAATTGTTGCTGATCCTATAATTTTAAAACAAGCATTGGCAGACGAAACCAATAAAACGGTAATTACTGCGATTGAAAGTGCTTTAACACGATTGGAAAGTGCCAATACGGTTAAACGACAATCTGATTTAGTTATTCCTGGTTTTGAACCTCTTATTGACACGCCATTGTCAATAAGTGCTCGTGATTTGTTACAGCAAAATTTTCAAGAATTTTTGATCGAGTGTGAAAAGGATGCACAAAAAGAGATTGAAAATAATCAAAAAAATGGTTTGCCGTGGGTTCATTTGCAAGAACGTTATCAATTATTGAAAAAAACTACCAGCAAAGATTTAGATAATATCTTTGAATATTTGAATGGTAAAATAGAACATTCAATATTAGTAAAAAAAATCAAAAAAAATATCGATTTTCGATTTTTGTTGAGAAAAAAAAGATTACAAAATTTACCTGAGTTTACTTTATTTCACTTACTTCGTGCGACTATATTAGTTGAAGGTCCTACTAATATGAATAGTGAATATTGTTTTCTAAATATATATAGAAAATATGATGTAATAAGAAATTTTGATCTTCGACAAATCGCCGATATCTTTGAAAAGTTAAACTACTATAAAGGTATTCAATCCATTAAACATATTCAACATATTATCGCAATACCATTTTTAACCAGTGATATTTTTCATGATGTTTATGAAACTGAACCATACAAATTATGGTCTTTTTTTGCTGAGAATGAATTTTTATTGGACGAAGCATTAGGATTTGCTCGCCAACAAAAATACTGGTTCGACTCTTATGTTGATAGAATCAATGCGATAAAAATATTAACCCTTTTTCCAATTATTCCAGTTAAATATGTAACTTACCTATTTGAATTAGCTTTAGATGAACCTAAACAAATTCGTCACGCTGCACAGGATGTGCTAAGCGCAATCCCAAATATACATAATCAAGTTGAACAAGCTTTATCATCGGCTAAACAAGAAGTTCGTCTTGCTGCTGCTGAATGGTTAGCAGAACTAGGCAATAAAAATTCCATTGAAGCCTTAATTGTAGCTTTGAAAAAAGAGAAGCGTGAAATAGTGCAAGCAGCAATATTAATCGCATTGGAAAAAATGGATGAAGACATTAGTCGATATTTAACCGCGAAACAATTATTGACTGCAGCTCAAAAAGGTTTGAAAGGCAAAAAGTCAGCTGATTTTGATTGGTTTGATTTTAACTTAATACCCACTTTGACTTGGCAAAATGGTGATAAAGTTGATCCTCAAATTATTGAGTGGTGGATCTGTTTAGCATTTAAATTAAAAGATCCTAGTCATCCGCTATTCATCACTTATACTCAATTATTAAGTAAACAAAGCCAACAACAATTAGGCGAATTTATTTTACAAAGCTTTATCCAACAAGATACCTTAATGCCAACGATCGAGGAAGCAGAAGCGCAAGCGAGTTCATTAGCTGATAAACGTCTACAACAATATATGAGAGCTTATCAACGTTATCCAAAGCACTATCCTCATTATAATAATATTACTTATGAACAAGTTTTTGACGAAATTAAAAATGAAATACTGGCCAATTATCTAGGTTCAGCCATTAAAGCCAAAGGGATACTATCTTTAACAAGCGGTATTAAAGGGCAGGTTGCTGTATCATTAATAACCCGTTTTATGAGAGAGCATTCTCAACGGCGAGCTCAGATCGAAGCGATACTAGAACCTATGGCGTACAGTAACGATCCTTTTATCATTCAACTGTTATTATCATTAGCGCGTCGCTATCGTACAGCTTCAATTCAAGACAAGGCCAGAAATTTAGTAGAACATATTGCTAAGCGTAGTGGTTGGAGTACTGATGAGCTAGCCGATCGTACCATATCGACCGCAGGTTTAGATGATAATGGCTTGTTAATTCTTGATTATGGTGAGCGTACTTTTATTGCTAGTTTGGATGATAAATTTAAATGGCAATTAAAAAATGCTGAAGGAGAAAAGCTTAAAGCATTACCTGAAGCACGTAACAGCGAAAATCCTGAACTTGTCAAAGAGGCAAAAAAACAGTTCAACAACAGTAAAAAAGAGCTTAGCCAATTGCTGACTATGCAAAGTAGCCGTTTTTACGAAGCCATGTGTGCCCAGCGGCAATGGCGAGTGGAAGATTGGCAAAAATATTTACAGCATCATCCAGTTGTAGGTCGATTAATTCAAGGTTTAGTTTGGTTACAATTAGATAAAAGTGGCCATATCGTTAATAGTTTTAGACCAACGGAAAATAGTCGTTTAGTGACTAATCAAAACGATGAAATCTTCGTTGATCAAAATCACTTTATTACACTAGCCCATTCAGCATTAATGTCCAGTACGGATATTGCACAATGGCAAGTGCATTTTAAACATCACAAACTCAATCAGTTATTTGATCAGTTTAACCATCCATTACCTGACATCAGTAAAATTGACGACGGTATTATTAATGATCGGCTAGGTTGGTTAACAGATAGTTTCACTATACGAGGTATTTTAACTAAATTAGGTTATAGACATGGTGATATCGAAGATGGAGGCAGTTTTTATGGTTATTATAAATATTTTGCCAATTATAAACTTTATATCAATATTGACTTTAGTGGTAGTATGCTGCCAGAGGAAAATATTCCTGTCGTGCTTTATAATCTTTATTTCAGCAAAACACCAGGTTTTATCGAAAGTGCAATTGCACTAGATAATCTACCAAAAGTGTTATTAGCCGAAGGTTACGCTAATTATATGGCGGTAGCTGACGCATCGAATGGTTTTGATCCTAATTGGCAGGATAAATTAATATGGTAAAAAATAACCGAGAACTGATGGAACAGGTCATTCTTGATTGTTTTACTGGTTTACATGATTTAGAACCATCAATGCCTGAACGGATTTGTCATTATATTTTATATGGCAAAGATCCCATGGTTCTTGATGATCTAAATAAATTAACAAAATCTAATACTTCTAATGAATATGATAAACAGGTTTATAGTTTACTAGATTGTCCTAGTTTTGTTCTTTTTGCTTATTTTGATGACAGTAATAAACCACAGCAAAATAAAATCATTCACAAATAATATTATGATGGTATAGACTCCTTAATATTTTTTACAAGCTTATGGATTAATTTTGGAGTTAATAATTACATTAAACATTACTATTAGCTTTATTAAATAACGAAAAAGAGACGCATAAATATTAACCATATTTTACGAGCTGATTGTCTTTGCTATTTGATCAATGAAATCCACTATCAATCGCCAATTGTAATAACAGAAAATGAGGAATAAACAAAAATCAACTAACGCCAACTAATAAAATAATTACAACCAAACAAAATAGCTTAGCTAATCATTTTGTTATTGAGTTTTTAATGAATAACATGGAAGGTAACTATCTAAAATCATTCACAAATACCATTATGGTGGTATAGACTTCTCAATATTTTTTACAAGATTTTTGGCTAATTTTTAAGTTAAAAATCATCTTGATTATCTGAATATTTTTATAAATAACTTTATGATGAAATAGACCCCTTAATATTTTTTGCCACTTATGGATTAATTTTAGAGTTAATAATTACATTAAATATTATTATTAGCTTTATTAAATAACGAAAAAGAGACGCATAAATATTAACCATATTTTACGAGCGGATTGTCTTTGCTATTTGATCAATGAAATCCACTATCAATTACCAATTGTAATAACAGAAAATGAGGAATAGACAAAAATCAACCAATGCTAACTAATAAAATAATACTAACTAAACAAAATAGTTTAGCTAATCATTTTGTTATTGAGTTTTTAATTAATAATATAGAGATAACTATCTAAAATCATTCATAAATACCATTATGATGGTATAGACTTCTCAATATTTTTTACAAGTTATCTAATTCAATCGTTATATTGAAAAAATTACCTTAATATAAGGTTGTTTATTTCATTGCAAAAGATAATAACCGTTTAAAACAATCCTATTAAGCAGTCTTATTATTCAATTCACAAATAAGAGAAATTATTTCAGGCAATATATCTAAGATTAAGGCTAATTGCTGCATAACAAGCAGATCATTATTGCTTTGGTCATCATTGGTTGATAGTGATTCAATATAATCAGCAACCACTTTTTTCAATGGTTGATATTCAGAATCGATTTTTTGGTCACTTAGCATAGTAATTATATAAACCGATATATCATCAAAAATTTCCAAAGTATGCGGTGAAATACTTTTATCGCGATGCGCTCCCAAAGTGGATAGATAACTGATTAAAGTGTGATTAAGGGTCAATAATCTAAAACCTTGGTCAATCACATCTTGTTTAACATGTGGCTCTTTAGTCATTAAGCTGATTAAGGAGGATAAATCTGCATTACTATCATGAGCCGCGCGTCGTGCAACACGGTATTTGGGATCATTAGTTTTACCGGAGACATATTGACTACCTATTACTGCTAAATAGTGGCTATCTTCGTGACAGACTCGATCAACTAATTTAGGTAAATTTCTAAACTTCCAATCAGGCCAGATAAAACTTACAGCAAACCAAGCAATAAAACAGCCAATTAAGGTAGCTATAATGCGTGAAATAGCAACAGAGATACTGCTTTCACCGATTAAACTAAAACTGAAAAATACTAATAAGGTAATAAAGGCGGTGGCATAAGCATATTGTGAGTTTTTGAATAGGAAAAATAACCAACCAGTTATAATGATCAATACTAATTGCGCTTCGATACTTGGAAACAAGTAAGTTAAAGGAATACCGGCAATTATTCCTAAAATAGTACCAAAAACGCGCAATTTTAAGCGATATTTCGTAGTTGAATAGTTTGGTTGGCAAACAAATAAGCTGGTTAAAATAATCCAATAACCATGTGAAAGGTTAGAGAAATAAATCACCATATATCCAACAAATAACACAATACTCATACGAATGGCATGTCGAAAGAGTGACGATTTGATGGTTAAGTTTTGCTTAATTTTGGCAAAAATATCATGAAAACGGGTGAGTTCTTCATCAATTAATTGGTTATCATCTTGGATTTTCGATAAATGTTGTTCTGTATCGATATGGGCTAATAATAAATCGATCGCTAGCAGATTTTGATATAAATTTTGTAATGATTTGATGAGTAATAAATTAGCCTTATTTTGTTGTTGATATTCATCTATTGCTTCTTCAAGATAGGCAAAGTAGCGAGCAAATAATGGATCATGTTGGTAGGTTTGATTTAACTTAATTGACACAGCCAATTTAGCACAGGCTTTAGCTTGTAAATTTAAGATTCTCGCAAAGCGAAATAAAAGATCACTGTGTTTAAAATGGTGACTTAACGCTTTATAATCGCCATGTGATGAACTTGCCCGTTCATGAATATCTTGAGCGACAAAATAGTAACTAAGCATCTTTCTAATATAGGCTTGTCCACGAAAACCTTTTAGTCGATTAAATAATGAACGTTTAGCATCATTAAATACATTAATAACCTGAGTATTACAGGTCGTTAGCTCAAGAGTTTGTCGCTTAAACCCATCAGTTTCATCAGGATCGAACATTGCGGCTTTTGCATCAAGATAAAAACTTAATTTTATAAAACAATTGGCTAAAGTTTGTTGTGTTGTGCGGATAGGTTGCACAATTGATTCAATTAGTGAAACAAGGTTATACCAAAGTGCACCTAATAATAAATAACAAGGAAGAGTGTAATTATCAGCAAATAAATTATGTCCGAGCATGGTATAAGCTGCAATTAACAAGGAGCCAAAGGCAATAACACCATAACGTTGCCCCAATGAACCGAGCATAATAAATAGAAACGTTGAGCTAACTAAGCCAATAATAAATAATAGTGGATCGTTGAACAGAAATTCGACCGAAAATGTCGCAATTGCAAAACAAATTAGTGTTAATAATATATTAATACAACGGCTTAATAAGCGTGTATCGATCTCTGTCAATCCTGCTGCAACTACTCCCAATGTGAGTGGGATCACTAATGGTACTGAATCAAAGTACCATGGTACTAATGTAGATCCAGTCAAACTAACCAACATACGAATACTAAACAGTAAATTACTGCTATAAAAAACTTTGCGTAAGGACAGGATAAATGAATGCACGTTGTTTAGTGTTTGAATTGAGTTGTCATAATAATCGTAAGGATACTATATTGTTATCTTTAGCGAAAGCAAATAAGTATGATGATAATAATTATTTAAATTAGTGGTTTACTGTTTTAACTATCTATCTTATTTAAAATAGAATTAACTTTATATTATCTATTAATTTAACTGCTGTAATTATAATCACGGCATAAGTAAATCAGATAGTCTGATAATTTTTTTTTATTATAAATTAATTTAAGAAAACGTTATATTATGCCTTCAAAAATTATTGTGGGATGAAAACATGAATAACTTATTTAAAGTGGTATCGGCGTTAGCATTGCTAAGTTGTGCTTGTCTGAGTGATGCTAAATTACCAAAATCAATCAAAGTTGGTTCGGATACATCTTATGCTCCATTTGATTTTATAGATAAAAATGGTGAAATTACAGGTTTTAATATTGAAATTACCAAAGCACTTTGTGAAAAAGCTAATATTAAGTGTGAATTTCAATCGACTGATTTCGATGCATTAATTCCTTCTTTATTGTCACGTAAAATAGATATGATTTCATCATCATTAATGATGACTGAAAAACGCAAAAAACAAATTGCTTTTTCAGATGAAATTTTTCTTACCAATTCTCGATTAATTACTAAACAAGGTGCTAATTTATTACCAAATGTTGAGTCATTAAAAGGCAAAAGAGTAGGCGTTGAACAAGGTACTTCCCAGGAACACTTTGTTAATGACAAATGGCGTCCAAATGGCGTTATCATTGTGCCATATCAAAATCAATTACAGGTATTCTCAGATTTAGTAGCAGGTCGTTTAGATGCCGCATTACAAGATGAGGTCACGGGAAGTTATGCATTTTTAAAACAACCACAAGGAAAAGATTTCGCTTTTGCCGGAGAAATTTTAAGCGATAAAGGTTATTTTGATGTTGGTGTCGGTTTAGGATTCCGTAAAAAAGATGATGAACTGCGTGAAGCTTTCAATAAAGCACTAGTTGAAATTTTAAATGACGGTACTTATCAAAAAATAAATGACAAATATTTTGACTTTAACGTTTATAGTAATAAAAAATAGTTCATGCAAGGTTATCGTTCTCTAATATTACAAGGTGCCTTGATCACTATTGAATTAGCGATTTTTTCGCTAATTCTTGCTATTATTATTGGCGTTATTTGTGCACTTGGTAAATTATCAAAAAGGTCAGTATTACGACTAGCTTGTCAGGCTTATACATCATTGATTCGCGGTGTGCCGGATTTGGTTTTAATGATGTTGATCTTTTTTGGCCTTCAATTTTTATTAAATAACATTACCGATTTTTTTGATGTAGATATGTTGGAAATTGATCCATTTGTGGCAGGTATTATTACGTTAGGTTTTATTTATGGTGCCTATTTTACTGAGACGTTTCGTGGTGCATTTCAAGCTGTTCCAAAAACATTAATTGACGCAGCAACTGCATTAGGTATGAATAAATGCCACACCTTTATATATGTCAGGTTCCCATTAATGATGCGTTTTGCTTTACCTGGCATTGCTAATAATTGGTTAGTGATTTTAAAAGCAACAGCATTAGTATCATTATTGGGATTGTTTGACCTTGTTAAAGCCACTAAAACAGCTGGTGAAGCAACATATCAACCGCTATTTTTTGCACTTATAGCTGGCGCTTTTTATCTATTTTTCACCTCTATTTCAAATATTATTCTATGGTGGCTTGAAAAGCATTATTCCACCGGTATCACTAAAGCTAAATTATAAACGAGCAATGTTATGTTAGAAATCCTTCAAGATTATTGGAAAGCTTTGTTATGGTCAGATGGCTATCATATTACTGGATTAGCAATGACCTTGTGGATCTTGATTTTATCCGTATCTTTAGGAGGATTATTTGCATTAGTGTTAGCGGTAGGCCGTAATTCAGAATATTTTTTTATAAAATCGCCTATTTGGCTATTTACTTATGTTTTTCGTGGAACGCCATTATATGTACAGTTATTAATTATCTACACGGGTATATATACATTAAGTTTTGTTAATCAACATCAATCTTTAAATGACTTTTTCCAAAGTGGATTAAATTGTACTATTTTAGCCTTTACTTTAAATACTTGTGCTTATACTACAGAGATATTTGCTGGTGCTATTCGCAACGTTCCTAATGGTGAAATTGAAGCTGCTACGGCACTTGGTTTTAATCGTTGCCAATTATATCGATACATTATTTTACCCAGAGCCTTCCGAATTGCATTACCAGCTTATAGTAATGAAGTCATTTTTATGTTGCATTCGACAGCTTTAGCTTTTACTGTGACAGTTCAAGATTTGATGAAAATCGCACGTGATATCTATGCCGAAACTTATCAACCTTTCCATGCTTTTGGTATTGCGGCGGTGATCTATTTATGTGTAAGTTTTGTTTTGATTTTTGGTTTTAGACAACTTGAAAAACATTACTTGCTTTATATGAATATTAGTGGGTCAAAGACTTGTTAAAATAGTAACAGGCAATATTCAATATTGCCTGAAGATATATGAATAAAATTAATTAATTAAATTATCAGCAGGAATTCCATTATCATTGCTATCATGATCTTTTGAACCTGGTAATGCGCGAGTACGATCAATAGGTAAATAACTACCATTTGTTGTTTCGATTTGACATTCACTCCAAAAGATTGAATATTTCGTATTTGCATGCATACTTTCGCCACGGAAATAACAACGGGCTGCATTATATAAATCGCCCCGGCAAAGTATAGCAATTAATAACCAAACGCCAACAACGCTCCATGCAACCCATTTCAAATTATGCCATAAGAAAGACCAAAAACCTTTTTTACTGAAATGGCAATAAGCAAAAATTAATAGTATAACGCCAACAAATCCCAAAAATTCATACAACCAAAATAGCCACATATGGTTAACTCCTAAGCAACAGTACTTAGTATTCTATACTATCTTTAAATTTACATCCACGAACCATTGCGAATAATACCAACAGCAATACCTTCAATAGCAAAACTTTGTTGTTCTAAGTCGACATCAATTGGCGCAAACTCCGCATTTTCAGCTAATAATTTAACGTGACGACCTTTTTGCGATAATCTTTTAACAGTTACTTCATCATCGATTCGCGCAACAACAACTTGGCCATTTTTAACGTGTTGAGTTTTGTGAACGGCAAGTAAATCACCATCTAAAATACCAATATCTTTCATTGACATACCCTCAACTCTTAATAAAAAATCGGCTTGAGGTTTAAATAAACTTGGCGATACTTGATAATGACTTTCGATATGTTCTTGCGCTAAAATTGGCGATCCGGCTGCGACCTTACCAATTAGCGGTAAACCTTCAAGTTCATTGGGATCATCAGGTTGTTCTAATAATAAACGAATTCCACGTGATGAACCGGCAATCATTTCAATAGCTCCTTTTTTAGCTAAAGCTTTAAGATGTTCTTCAGCTGCGTTAGCTGAACGAAATCCTAATTTTTGGGCAATTTCTGCTCGCGTTGGTGGCATTCCGGTAGTTTGAATGTTTTCTTTAATCAAATCATAAATTTGTTGTTGTCGTTCGGTTAATGGTCTCATGGCAAATTCCTGTTTTTATATACAGATACATGTGATTATATACAGCTAAAAAAACAAAACAACTGTTTTATCTATTTTTTTTTAGAATAATGGATAAAAATGGTAACTAAAGTGAGATTTTCGATCTAAATTACATAATAGTATGGAAAATTTTCATAAAACTATTTAAAAAAACAAATTTATGCTACAGATAATTTACTTTGCTAACAAAGTAATGCTTAGCGTAAATTTAATGGCTAATTTAGCAATTTATTGCCATGTATTCTGTTTAATAGTTGTATGATATAATTGTTATTAAGATGATTCTTTATTGGAAGTAGTGTATGTCTTATATTGTTGCACTTAGTGGTGGCATTGCCAGTGGTAAAAGTACCATTGCCAATCTATTTGCGCAATTAGGTGTACCAATTATTGACGCTGATGTGATTGCTCGTAAAGTTGTTGCTGCAGGCTCCTTTGCACTAACACAGATTGTAAAACATTTTAGTCATGAGATCTTGTTAGAAAATGGAGCGTTAGATCGAAGTCAATTAAGAGAAATTATTTTCAATAATGATCATGAACGGTTATGGTTGAACAATTTATTGCATCCGATTATTGCACAAGAAACCCAACAACAGATTGCAAAACAAACAGCTCCTTATATTATTTGGGTTGTACCATTATTAATTGAAAATAATCTACATCAATTAGCTGATCGGGTGTTAATAATTGATACCCCAGAGACGTTACAACTAGAGCGCTTAATCGATCGTGATAAAATAAGTGAGTCATTAGCCAAGAGAATGATTGATTCACAAGTTTCATTAAGTGATCGTTTAGCATTTGCAGATGATATTATTGTTAATGAAGGTAATTTGGCGTCATTAAAAATGCAAATAGATGATTTACATAAAAAATATTTGCATAACTCTAAAATTAAGAATAGCTATGAATAACATTGTTTTTGAACATCCATTAAATGAAAAAATGCGTACTTGGTTAAGACTTGAATTTTTACTTAATCAATTAAACACGCATCATCGTTTCGAGCAAAATAATGCTTTATTGTTTTTTCATGCTTTATCTGAATTACTCGAAATTATTGAACGAAATGATGTTAAAGGGGATTTGATTAAAGAGATTGAATCGCAAAAGCAAAAATTACTTTCTTGGATTGATATTGATGGTGTTGATAAAGAATTGCTTGGTGACATGATTAACCAATATGAACTGTTTTTAACTAAATTTAATTCAAGTTTACGTTTAGGACAGCCGCTAAAAGATGATCGATTTATCATGGCGATTCGTCAGCGTTTGATGATTCCAGGTGGATGTTGTAGTTTTGATTTACCATCTTTCCATTTGTGGTTAAATCAACCGCAAGAAAAACGTAATATGCAAGTTGATAACTGGTTGCAGCATATTACAATACTTGATGAAACGTTAAAAGCATGTTTACAATTTATTAGGCAACTAGGTGAATTTAAAACTTTTATTTGTACTAATAATTTTTTTCAAGAAACTAATGGTGATGTAAATTTGATTCGAATTCGTGTTGCTTTCGAGAAAAATGTTTACCCACAAGTTTCTGGTCATATGTCCCGTTATAGTATTCGTTTTTTACCCCTTTATGCTGGCGATAATAGTAATATTGATGCAATTGAATTTGAACTTGCTTGTTGTTAGCCCAATTAATTTAAGAGTGTTTAGATGAATAAAAATACTGTTACTATCGTAAAGTGTCCAACCTGTCAAAAAAATGTTGAATGGTCTGAAAAGAGTTTATATCGACCATTTTGTAGTAAACGCTGTCAATTAATTGATTTAGGTGATTGGGCTGCCGAAGAGCATCGCATTGCGGATAAGGAACTGAGTGAACAAGATCTTTGGAGTGAAGATGATCTTGCCGATTTAGTGAGTAAACATTGATGAAGATTTTAGGTATTGAAACATCGTGTGATGAAACAGGCGTTGCCATTTATGATGATAAGCATGGACTTATTGCCAATCAGCTCTATTCGCAAATTAAATTACACGCCGATTATGGTGGGGTTGTACCAGAGCTAGCCTCTCGAGATCATATTCGTAAAACTGTACCATTGATACAAGCTGCACTACAAGAAGCTAATTTGCGTGCAAGTGATATAGACGGTGTGGCGTATACTGCTGGCCCTGGTTTGATTGGTGCTTTAATGGTTGGCGCATCTATTGGACGTTCACTGGCTTATGCATGGGACGTACCCGCTATTGCTGTGCATCATATGGAAGGTCACTTGTTAGCTCCTATGCTAGAAGATAATCCTCCCGAGTTTCCATTTGTCGCTTTGTTAGTGTCAGGCGGACATACTCAGTTAATTAAAGTAACTGGTATTGGCCAATATCAATTACTGGGTGAGTCAATTGATGATGCTGCAGGGGAAGCATTTGATAAAACAGCTAAATTGTTAGGTCTTGATTATCCTGGTGGAGCCAAATTATCGAAATTAGCTGAACTTGGTGATGCAACACGGTTCCGTTTTCCTCGACCGATGACGGATAGACCTGGCTTAGATTTTAGCTTTTCAGGGCTTAAAACCGCTGCTGCAAATACCATTCATCAACAGAGTTGTGGTCAGGATCTTGATGATCAAACCAGAGCAGATATAGCTAAGGCTTTTGAAGATGCTTTAGTTGATACTTTATTAATAAAGTCACGTCGAGCATTAGATCAAACAGGCTTTAATCGATTGGTTATTGCTGGTGGAGTGAGTGCTAATAAAACTTTACGTCGCCAACTCGCCGAGCTTATGGCTCAACGTAGAGGACAAGTTTATTATCCACGTTTAGAATTTTGTACTGATAATGGTGCGATGATAGCTTATGCTGGAATGATTCATCTTAAAGCATCCCAATTTGTCGATCTAGCTATTGAGGTTAAACCTAGATGGCCACTAAGTGAATTAAACGCGAAAGAATAATATCAAATTAAAAATTAATATTATAGAATTTTATTGTGGGGTAAATTCCCCACAGGTTTTCTTAATATAATACTTATTGATTATCGTCAGTTGATTTATCTAAAGCTAGTTTTTCGATATTTCTGTTAATACTGAATAAAACGCAAATTAATTCATATCCAATACGGGTGAATATAGAACCACCAATGATGGTTACAAAACCACTTAGTATGCCTAGTAGTGCAGAGCCAAAACTATAACGCATTAGTAGAAAACTTGAGAAGATGAGAACTAGGCCTGAAAATACAATAAAAACTAAGCTAATCCAATAAATTACAGTAATAATTTTAGGAGTGAACATTTTATCAAAAAAGAAAAAGTCTTTAAAAGAAAGTCCACTGGTATCTACTATTTTTTTCATTTTATTTCCTTAATTAAGTTTTATTTATTTTATTGCTTTGACTTTGGTCAAAAAACCGATACATTTAATATCAAATAAATCAATAAAGCAACGTTATTTTTAAAAAGGTTTTTAAAATTTCAATATGAAAACATTCATTCCCGGTAAAGATGCAGCACTTGAAGATTCCATTAACTATTTTCAGCAACAATTAGATAAATATGATTTGACTGTTAAAGAGGCCTCTTGGCTTAATCCAGTACCTAATGTATGGTCGGTACATATTCAAAACACAAAATGTCCACTATGCTTTGCTAATGGCAAAGGAGCTAGTAAAAAAGCTGCGTTAGCTTCTGCTTTAGGTGAATATTTTGAGAGACTTTCAACTAACTACTTTTTTTCTGATTTTTATTTAGGAGATAAAGTCGCTAATGGTGAATTTGTTCACTACCCATCGGAAAAATGGTTTGCAATTCCTGATGATAATAGTTTACCTAACGGCTTATTGTCACAAAAGTTACTTAATTTTTATGATCCTGACCATGAATTAACGGCAACGGATCTCGTTGATTTACAGTCTAGCAATGCGGAACGAGGTATTTGTGCTTTGCCATTTGTTCAACAATCAGATGGCAAAACCATTTATGTACCAGTGAACTTAATTGCTAATCTATATGCATCAAATGGAATGTCAGCAGGAAATACACCAAATGAGGCACGAGTTCAAGCTTTATCTGAAATATTTGAACGTTATACCAAAAATAAAATTATTGCAGAAGCTATTAGCTTGCCACTTATATCCGAAACAGTAATTAATCGTTATCCTACTGTATTAGCGGCTATCGAAACGCTTGAAAAGGAAGGTTTTCCGATATACTGCTTTGATGCTTCTTTAGGTGGCGAATTTCCGGTGATTTGTGTTGTACTATTCAA
Source organism: Gilliamella sp. W8145 (assembly GCF_016101145.1). Taxonomy (NCBI): domain Bacteria; kingdom Pseudomonadati; phylum Pseudomonadota; class Gammaproteobacteria; order Orbales; family Orbaceae; genus Gilliamella; species Gilliamella sp. W8145. The sequence continues at coordinate 959,394 of NZ_JACFRC010000001.1, read as the reverse complement.
CCCTCAAAATGGTACATGCTATGCCTCATTTGGTGCTCATCCTAACTTTGGTGTAGCACTTGAACGAACAGTGACTGAATTATTACAAGGTCGAAGTCTTAACGATCTTGATGTGTTTTCACCGCCAAGTTTTGATAATGACGACGTTGCTGATCTAAGTAATTTAGAAACGCATTTTATTGATTCAAGCGGTTTGATTTCATGGGATCTTTTTAATCAAAAATCGGATTATGAGTTTGTTGATTGGGATTTTTCTGGTACAACCGAGCAAGAATTTGCCAACTTAATGGCGATATTTGATCGTCACCAAATTGAAGTATTAATAATGGATTACCAGCATCTTGGGGTTTATGCTTGTCGAATTTTAGCTGTTGGTATGTCAGAAATTTATCCGCCAGAGGATCTGTTAATTGCTAATAATAACATGGCGATCCATCTCCGTGAGTTGATTTTGTCTCTTCCACATCAAAAACGATCTGACAAACAATTACTCGACATTATTGAACTTTTTGATGATGAAGGTTTAGATGATTTTGCTCGAGTTCGCGAATTACTAGGTATTGCAACAGGTAGAGATAATGCATGGTTAACATTGAGAATTGGTGAATTAAAAGCTATGCTGGCGTTAGCTGCACAGGATTTACCGCAAGCTAAATTATGGATAGATTGGACGATTGAAATGAATGAGTCTATCTTTAGTTCTGAACGCAATCATGCCTATCGTTGTTTGCAAACTTTAGTTAATTTTATTATAGAGCGAGGTGCAAACCAATTTGATAATTATCAATCTGCTTTTAGTAAAATGTATGGCAATTCATGTGTAAGTGAAATGTGGTTGTATGCAACAGCAAAAAAACAATTTTTTGGGCTAACGGATTTAGATCACTCTGATGCAGATAGCGATAGTTTACTGAATCAATTTACCATGCATAAAAAGCTTTTAGAGGTATATCACAAATTAAATCAAATTATGTAGTAGTAATTATTATTAATCATCAGCAAAGGCTAACCAATAATAGTTATTGCTGATGGTTTCAATAGTTTATATTAAAAAAAATTCATTTAATACTTATCAAATTGAACTAAATAGCATATTATATAAGTGATCTTTAATTAGATCGGTTAGATGAGTAAGTTGTCAAAATTTAGATTTACATATCCAAAAGATCTTTGAGGCATTGTTGTATGATATTAAAGCAGTAAGTTTACTTCCCTTATTGCTTTCTTTTTCTCTCTCAATTAGTAGTAATCAATAGCACAATTACGTTCAACATCGCTAAGTTTATTTATTTTCAATATTTGTTTTTTTTAAATTATATAATTTATTAAGGATAAATGATGACAATATTTACCGTTGGTTTTGCTTGTTTAGATTTATTGTGTTTCACTTCATCTAGTTTGGAACAAAACGGTTCTATTACCTCCGATAATTTTGTCCATTGTGGTGGTGGGTCGTGTGCTAATACGGCATATCTATTAGCTCTATGGGGAGAAGATATTTATCATATTGGTCATCTCAACAATGATCATCATGGCAATCAAATTGAAACAGAACTTGCTAATGTTGGCGTTAATACTCGGCAATTTATTTTTTCGGAGAAAATGATCACACCATTAGAAGCCATCACCATTAATGAGCAAAGTAATACCTACAGCATTATATCGCATCGTTTGATGCAACCACCTAAATTGACAATAACAGAAAAAGATAAATTAGCTCACTTTATTCGGACCGTCAGTGAAAATAAACACGAGATAGTTATGTTAGCTGATAGCTATGAGGCAGAATTGAGTGAGTACCTAATTGAGCATTTACCCAAAGTCAAAGTGATTATGAGTGTCGATAATCTATCAGCTAATAGTCTGTACTTAGCTCAACAAGCTGATTATTTAATTGTAACAGAACAATTTGCTAGTGCTTTTGTTAAATTAAAAGCTTTTCATGATCGTCATCAGATCAAAAATGCTTTGAAAAAATTACGCAATTTAACTAACGGTAAAATTATTATTCGTATGTATAATAAAGATTGTGTATATCTGGATCATCAACAAGTTGTGATAATCTCTGGCTTTAATAAACAAACTGCTGATAACATTACTGAAAATGATATTTTTCAAGGGGCTTTTACTTATGGTATCAGCTATGGTTGGCCGTTAGCGAAAACAATATTGTTTGCCAATCTAGCAATAGCTGCAGCCAATAAACAGAAAAGAGGGCGTAGTGCAATGCCTAACTTGGTTGACATCAATCTAGCAGGTAAAGATCTTATTAAAGATTTTAAATACTTTTTTTGAGTTATCACTAAGATCATTGATCGCTCAAATTGTTCTATTTAAGCGATTGCTTGACCTCTTAAACGGCTTTTCCTAACCTATTATGAGGGATATTAAGTTTTTCTTTTTCTCTTATTTGAGGAAAATCTAAATTTTTTATGCTCATTTTATTAAGTTTATTTCTTTTGAGCAGAGCGTGTTTACACAAGGCCACTTTATCAATCACTGTTATCATTCTGGTATATTTTCTAAAACTTTTTTCTCTTATAGGCAACTTTTGCCAAAATATTTGTCAAAAATAGCTAATATAAAACGGTCGGCTTATGGCAGCCTTTTATCGTTTAGTTCTAACTGTCTGAAGGTTATTTTCAATATAAACGACAATTTTGTTAAACGTCCTTGTTTAACATGTTGACCAAACCTAGCTGTTAATTTTTTGCATCGTTATTAACTTAGACGTTCCAGTCAATTAAAATCCATTTCAGGACAATCCTATATTGTGATTAAGCTTGTCTGGCGAATTCGCCTGCTTGCTGGATCAATTCTTCGCTAGGGGTGACGCCGGTATATAAAATAAATTGCTCAACTGCTTGTAACACGGCAACGTCAGCACCGGAAATAATCTTTTTATTCAAGTTGTTAGCATACTTTATAAGTGGTGTTTCAACAGGTAAGGCAACAACATCGAACACAATATCAGCATGATTAATTATTGTTTCACTAAATGCCAGTTGGTTCGCTTCGCTACCGCCTTGCATACCAATTGGCGTCACATTGATAATCAATTTTGCTTGTTCCGGTGTAATAGTAGATTCATCTTTTTGCCATTGGTAATGATAACGCTCAGCTAAAGCTTCCCCTTTTTGCTGATTTCTGGCACAGACTATGCCATGTTTAAAACCGGCATCGTAAAACGCCCCAATTACAGCATTGGCCATACCACCACTACCTTTTAAAACAAATGGTGTCTTATTACTGATATTATTAGCCTTAATTAGTTTTTCCACAGCAATATAATCAGTGTTGTAGGCCTTCAAATAGTGATCGGTATTAACAATAGTATTAACCGCTTGAATTGATTGTACCGAAACATCTAATTCATCAATAAATTCAATGCACGCTTGTTTATAAGGCATTGAGATAGCACAACCACGAATTGATAATGCTTTAATTCCATTAATAGCATCTTTTAAATTATTGGTTGTAAAAGCTTTATATAGATAATTTAAATCTAATTTTTCATATAAAAAATTGTGAAAACGAGTACCAAAATTACTTGGTCTTGCTGAAAGTGACATACAAACAATAGTATCTTTATTGATAATTCTTGCCATTAACCAAAATCCTTGTGATCATAATAACTAGTTCTTTATTCTATCATCTTTTTAACTAGCATATACATATATTTGATTATGGTTGCAAACAATACTGGTCCGAAAATAACTCAAGAAAAAGTTACCGTAGAAGTGATGTTACACCTATATTGTCACCAAAAACACCATACTCCCAAAAAACAACTATGTGATGAATGTAGTGATCTCTTACAATACGCCATGCAACGCTTAACAATGTGCCGATTTGGTGAAAAGAAAACCACCTGCGAAAAATGTCCGAAACATTGTTATCGCAAAGATTATAAACAGAAAATTAAAGAAGTAATGCGTTATGCTGGGCCAAGAATGATACTCTATCATCCAATCATGGCGATTAAGCATTTGTATAAAAATTTAAAAACCATTTTGAAGGTATTTTAACAAAAGCATTTTTCACAATTAAAAAAAGTTGAGGAGATGGGGAGGCGTATTTTTCTCACTAATTTTATTTATTTCATCAACTCTTTATTCGTTTTTTCCTATCTATGCAATAATTTTCACTTATTTTAGATGTTTTTTGCAATTTACTCGCAGTTAATTGCTAAAAATGCGAATGATTATCTTTTAAAATATTGTCATTTTTAAAATACAACCTTACTTGATAGGAAGTATGATGTCTTCATTTACGCTTGATCACCTCTCTCAAGGACGTGAAGCTGTTATTAAACGTCTGTTACCTGACTCTTTGCCTTTTCGCAAGAAGCTTTTAGCTATGGGAATGACACCCGGATGTAAGTTGACTGTGATGCAAATCGCGCCATTAGGTGATCCAATTGAAATTAATTTGCGTGGTTTTCAACTGTGTTTACGCCGTCGTGAAGCGGCTGCAATTGAAGTTGAGGTTGTCGCATGAAAATTGCATTAGTTGGTAATCCCAATTGTGGCAAAACGACATTATTTAATTTATTAACTGGTTCAAAACAGCGTGTAGGTAATTGGCCTGGGGTAACCGTTGAGCACAAATCTGGTTCGTTTGCTTATCAAAATAACCATTATGATATTGTTGATTTACCGGGCACTTACTCTGTTGAGCCAGAACCAATCGGTATTGCTCAAGATGAATTTATTACTCGGCAGTTTCTATTAGCTGATAACAAAAGCTTGATAGTTAATGTTATTGATGCAACAAATTTACAACGCAGTTTATATTTGACATTTCAGTTAATTGATATGCAAGTACCTATGATAATTGTGCTTAATATGGTTGATGCACTTAAAGCTATGGGAGAAAGATTAAATATCGATAAATTAACCAAAGCATTAGGTTGTCCGATTATTGCGATTTCGTCTACGCGAAAAACTGGATTATCAAAATTTTATCAGCAAATTGAAGCTAGCACATTGAATTTAAAGATTGCAATGCCAACCATTGATACGCTAAGTAGTGATGCACAAGAGGTATTTAACCGATATTTAGGTGAATTGCCTGCAACCAGTCGGATACAACAATTTAATCGTTGGCAGTTAATTGAAGCTTTGCTTAATGAGGCAAATCAATCTTTAGATTTTTTAGAAAACGAAAAGTTAGCTGCTTGTCGTTGTTTATTATCGATCAATTTCGATAATCAGATTGACGTAGCACTTGCAAGTGCACGTTATGATACGGTTGATGCTCTTTGCAAGATGGTGATTGATAAGCCTAGAGAGGCCAATATTAATCTTACTGAAAAATTGGATAAATTAGCTTTAGGGCGTTTTACTGGTATTCCATTCTTTTTACTCGCAATGTATAGCATGTTCTTTATTGCGATTAATTTTGGTTCAGTTTTTGTCGATTTTTTTGAAGGGGTATTTAGTACCATTTTTGTTAATGGCTTTACTTATCTCTTAAATATGCTAGATACACCAACTTGGTTAACGGTTATTTTAGCTGATGGGGTTGGTAATGGCATCACCACGGTATCGACTTTTATACCGGTTATTGCGGCGATGTTTTTTGTGCTATCTTTTTTGGAAGATTCAGGTTATTTAGCGCGAGCAGCAATGATTGTTGATCGTTTTATGCGATGCATTGGTTTACCCGGTAAAGCGTTTGTACCCATGTTAATGGGGTTTGGTTGTGGAGTACCCGCAATTATGGCAACGAGGACACTTGATAGCCCTCGTGATCGTATTTTATCAATTTGTTTAATTCCGTTTATGTCTTGCAGTGCTCGATTACCCATTTATGCTTTGTTTGCTGTAATATTTTTTCCTAATCATGCATCGATTATTGTCTTTATGCTGTATTTGCTGGGTATTTTAGTAGCTATGCTAACGGGATTTATATTAAAAAATACTCTGTTACAAGGTGAATTAACGCCATTTATTATGGAAATGCCCGTTTATCGTCTTCCGACATTACGGAGTATGTTGAGAATAACTTTTCAACGTTTGAAAAGCTTTGTTTTACGAGCAGGAAAAGCTATTGTCGTTATGGTAACCGTGCTTAGCTTCTTTAATTCCTTAGGAACTGATGGTTCATTTGGGAATGAAAATTCAAATCACTCTGTGTTATCAGTTATGGGACAAAAAGTTACTCCTGTATTTACACCTATGGGAATTGACAAGCAAAATTGGCCTGCAACAGTAGGTATTTTTACCGGGATTTTTGCTAAAGAGTCCGTTGTGGCAACTTTAAATTCACTCTATTCAATGGATCATCAAACGGAACAACCAGCGCAATTTTGTTTTTATAATGGCATCAAGTCAGCGTTAGAAACCATTCCAGATCGTTTTATTGATTTAACTAACGCAATCGCTGATCCGCTAGGTCTATCAAGTATTAATCAAGATGAAAACAGTCTACAAAATGAATTGTTTGTCGACTCAACTACGGTATCGAAAATAAGTAATTCATTTGTTACATCATCTTCAGCTATTGCCTATCTTATTTTCGTGTTGCTTTATACACCTTGTGCAGCAGCATTAGGCACAATCTATCGTGAAACAGGGCTAAAATGGATGATATTTGTTGCTATTTGGACCTTTGTTATAGGTTGGTTGTCTGCAACGATTTATTACCAATTTAGTTTATTAGGCCAATCTTCATGTGCGCCTTATTGGTTGATAGCTATTGGAGGATTTATTACTTTCATTTTTATCATTATGCGTAAAATCGGTCGTTTACCTTGCTTTAATCAATATTACTTACCAAAACCACGATCTCACAAAAACCAATCAGGTTGTTGTGAATAAAATTAGTGGTTAATGTTAAATATTGAATAATATGTTAATTACTGCAATTCGTGATTATATTCAGTTACAAGGACGAGCTAATCTACAAGATGTGGCTCGTCACTTTCGTTTGTCTACCAGCGCTGTTGAACCTATGCTAAATTTTTGGGTTAAAAAAGGGTTAATAAAATTAATTAAACGTGATTTATTAACTTGTGCAGGTAAACAGTGTTCAACGTGTATAAGTTGTAATTTAGACGCTTATGCAAGCTATGTATGGATTGAGTAGAATATCTTATACAATCAATTGATGGCTAAAATTAATTTGATTGTATCAAAAGTATTAGTATCTAACCTTTGATAAATTCCAGCCAAATTATTTTAATTTTTTGCTTTTTTTAGAGTTAAATCCACTTTTTTATCCGCCATTAAAAATTAAATTATCTTTAATTTGCTATTTTTTTGCGACTTATGTCACAAAATTAAATTTATTTGTATCTCAAAATTACAAATGATATTAATATGAACTTATGTTCATTTTGGTGAAAAAAAAGAAAAATATAAAACCGATAAAAGTAATAAAAAGATATCCTTGGTTTGAATTTAATTAAAAAATTTACTAACTATTGAATTAGATAATTAGATAATTAGATAATTAGATAAATATTAAGAGTCAACTTGTTACATTAATTACTTGTTGATTTTGATGTGCTAAAAAGTTAGTTAATGTTTATGGAATAAAAATATTTTTCGTTTTTATCGATAGCTTATTCAGATCAAATTGTAGTTTTATCGTTCTTGTTCATTTTTAGCCAAAAAGACCTTAACCGAAACGACGAAACCTTGTCGTTTTATTACTTAATAAATGTTATTATAACCGTGTTTAAAAAACATGTAGTAGAGGAATTAGATGTATGAGTCAATTAGATGAATTCAAAAAATTAACTGTAGTTGTTGCTGATACTGGTGATATCGATTCGATTAAACAGTTTTCTCCTGAAGATGCAACAACTAATCCATCGCTTGTTTTAAAAGCTGCTCAACTTCCTCAATATCGTTATTTAATTGATTCTGCTATTGAAACAGCTAAAAAACTAGGTGGTAGTAAAGCTGAGCAATTGGTTAATGCCTGTGACCAAGTAGCGGTAAACATTGGCGCTGAAATTCTAAAATCTATTCCGGGGCGAATCTCGACTGAAGTTGATGCAAGGTTATCATTTGATACCCAAGCTTGTATTGAAAAAGCTCGTCGAATTGTTGAACTTTATAAACAAAAAGGCATTGATAAATCAAAAATTCTGATTAAAATCGCTTCTACATGGGAAGGTATTAAAGCTGCTGAAGTTTTAGAAAAAGAAGGGATTAACTGTAATTTAACTTTATTGTTTTCTTTCGCTCAAGCGCGTGCTTGTGCCGAGATTAATGCCTTTTTAATTTCACCATTTGTTGGTCGTATTTATGATTGGTATCAAGCTAAGAAACCTATTGATCCTTATATTGCTGACCAAGATCCTGGTGTAGTTTCAGTACGTAATATCTATAACTATTATAAACAACATGGTTATAAGACTATTGTCATGGGGGCTAGTTTTAGACAAGTTGATCAAATTTTAGCATTGGCGGGTTGTGATCGTTTAACTATTTCCCCTAATTTATTGTCTGAGATGCAAAAATCAAGTGCCCCAGTAGTGCGTAAATTAGATCCAAATCAAACCTTAGTTGAGCGTCCAGCATTAATGACTGAAGCTGAGTTTAGATGGCAGCATAATAGTGATGCTATGGCCGTTGAAAAATTAGCTGAAGGCATCCGTGCATTTGCTGTCGATCAGGGTAAACTAGAAGATATGATCGGAGCACTACTTTAATTAATAGAATAGGGGAATATATTCCCCTTTTTGTTTTGTTACGAAAGCGTTTTATTTGTCTACTATTTGTAGACAATCAATGAATATTTAAAATATATTTTGGAGAATATGAACATGAATGTAACCACACTATCCCACCGCGAACTAGCCAATGCGATAAGAGCATTAAGCATGGATGGCGTGCAAAAAGCGAAATCAGGCCATCCAGGTGCGCCGATGGGGATGGCAGACATGGCTGAAGTCCTTTGGCGAGGATTTTTAAAACACAATCCTACCAATCCTAATTGGGCTGATCGGGATAGATTTGTATTATCAAATGGTCATGCATCAATGTTAATTTATAGCTTATTACATTTGACTGGTTATAACGTAACCCTCGATGACATAAAAAACTTTCGTCAATTAAATGCTAAAACCGCAGGTCATCCTGAATTTGGACATCTTCCGGGCATTGAAACAACAACAGGTCCATTAGGTCAAGGTATTGCTAATGCTGTCGGTATGGCTATTGCTGAAAGAACATTAGCAGCTCAATTTAACAAACCTGCACATACCATAGTTGATCATCATACTTATGTATTTATGGGTGATGGTTGTATGATGGAAGGGATTTCTCATGAAGTATGTTCATTAGCAGGTACACTTAAATTAGGCAAATTAATTGCTTTTTATGATGATAATGGTATTTCAATTGATGGTGAAATTGAAGGTTGGTTTACCGACGATACCGCTAAACGATTTGAAGCATATGGCTGGCATGTTATTCGTGGTATTGATGGCCATGATGCTAAGGCATTAGCTGAGGCTATTGAGCAAGCACAAGCTGTAACTGATAAACCATCATTATTAATGTGTAAGACTGTTATTGGTTTTGGTTCTCCAAATAAAGCTGGAAGTCATGATTGCCATGGCGCACCACTTGGTGATGCTGAAATAGAAGCAACTCGTAAAGCTTTAGGTTGGTCATATCCTGCATTTGAAATTCCAAAAGATTATTATGATGCATGGGATGCAAAAGCTACTGGTAAACAACGTGAAGATGAGTGGAATGCTCGCTTTGATGCATATGCAAAAGCTTATCCAGAACTAGCAAAAGAATTCAAACGTCGTATGGATGGTGATTTACCAAGTAATTGGCAACAGGTTGCTAAAGATTTTGTTAATAAGCTACAAGCAAATCCAGCAACAATTGCTACCCGTAAAGCTTCGCAAAATGCCATTGAAGCTTTTGCGCCTGTGTTAACTGAATTTTTAGGTGGTTCAGCTGACTTAGCACCAAGTAATTTAACTATGTGGTCAGGCTCTAAAGAGATTTTAGCTAATCCAGATGGTAACTACATTCATTATGGTGTCCGCGAATTTGGTATGTCTGCAATCATGAATGGTATTGCTTTACATGGTGGCTTTATTCCTTATGGTGCAACTTTCTTGATGTTTATGGAGTATGCGCGTAACGCAGTCCGTATGGCCGCTTTAATGAAAATTCGTTCTTTATTTGTCTACACGCATGACTCAATTGGTTTAGGTGAAGATGGTCCAACTCACCAACCTGTTGAGCAGATGGCAAGCTTACGTGTTACTCCAAATGTTAGTACTTGGCGTCCTTGTGATCAAGTTGAATCAGCTATTGCTTGGCAATATGCTGTTGAACGTAAAGACGGTCCAACTGCGTTGATTTTCTCTAGACAAAATCTTAAACAACAAGAACGTACCGAACAACAATTAGCCAATGTTTATCGTGGTGGCTACATTTTAAATGATTGTAATGGCACTCCTGAACTTATTTTAATTGCCACTGGTTCTGAAGTCGAACTAGCAGTTGAGGCTTATCATAAACTTACTGAAGCAGGTAAAAAAGTACGTGTTGTTTCAATGCCATCAACCGATGCATTTGATAAACAAGATCAAGCTTATAAAGAATCAGTATTACCATCATCTGTAACGGCTCGCTTAGCTATTGAAGCAGGTATTAGTGACTTCTGGTATAAATATGTTGGCCTAAACGGTAAAATTATCGGTATGACAAGCTTCGGTGAATCTGGTCCAGCCGAACAATTATTTGCTAAATTCGGCTTTACAGTTGAAAACGTTCTAGAACAAGCAAATAGTTTATTAAAATAATAAAGTTATTTTAATAGTAAAAAGCCACCTTATCGGTGGCTTTTTTAATCTAATCAAATTAAAAGACTATAATTTGAATTATTTATTTACTTTGGTATATTAATTAAATTATCGCGAAGCTCGTTTTAATATTATTTCTTTTGGTTGCTTTTGTAGGTAAACCATTCTCGCAATTAACAGAAATGCAGCAACAGCAAGTCCTAATATAATCCCTATCCAAAATCCAGCAGCACCAATTGGCTGCATTATCAGATCTGTTAAGCCTAGAATATAACCAACTGGTAATCCAACAACCCAATAAGACAATAAAGTAATAAAAAAGATGCTTTTTGTATCTTTGTAACCACGTAATACATTACTTGCCACTACTTGTAAATAATCTGAAGCTTGGTAAATAGCTAATAGGATGATGAGTTGTAGACAAATAGCTATAACCGCAGCCTCTTTAGTAAATATCGTAACAATAGGTGTTCTAAATACCACTAAAATTAGTGCTACGATAACAGCAATGACTAACGATATGAGCAAACTGATGAAAGCTGTTTGTTTAGCTAAACTTGGTTTTCCTTTTCCTAACAGATAACCGACGCGAATACTGGTTGCCACACCAAGAGATAATGGAATTGCAAATGTTAAGCTACTAATGGTAAAAATAATTTGATGTGCTGCCACCGTTATCTGTCCGAGAGGGGCAATAAGTAAAGCAACGACAGCAAATAAGCTCATTTCAAAAAAGTAAGCAAGGGCTAGAGGCATTCCTAAAACCACTATTTTTTTGATAATGGAAAAGTCAACAAGCTTTGTTAATGGTGTTTTACGAATATCTCGTTGGCTAGCGGTAGTTAAAGTATATAAACGGATTAAACCAAACATTAACCAGAAAATTATTGCTGCGGTAATGCCACAACCAACACCACCAAACGCAGGTAAGCCTAATTTGCCATAAATCAAAATATAGTTAATTGGAATATTAGCTAGTAAAGCAATGAATATAATCACCATGGCAGGTTTTGTGTTAGATAAACCTTCACATTGATTGCGGTAAACTAAAAATAGTAGAAATGCAGGTACTCCCCACATAATTGCACGTAAAAAAGAGACGGCAACTTCGACCATTTCTGGATCAATCGGGTTATCATTAGAGCTTCTTAAACTAATTATTCTATCTGAATGATAGAGAATTAACATTATGATCACCGATAAAATTAATGCGATCACCACACCTTGCCGTGTATGATCGGCAACTTGCTCACGTTTAGCTGCACCATTTAAGTTTGATATAATGGGGGTTAATACAGTCAATAGCCCTTGACCAAATAAAACTGTAGGTAACCAAATGGATACCGCAATAGCAACACCTGATAAGGCTGTTTTACTGTAATTGCCAGCCATAATTGTATCAACAAACGTTATTGCTGTTTGTGATATTTGGGCAATCATGACAGGAATAGCTAAGGTGATTAAATTATTAATTTCACTTCGATAATGTAATTTCATTGATTGTATTTACTGTTGTACAGTTCCCCATAAATCGTATTCATCTGAATGTTCAATATTGACTTGAACAATATCACCAACTTTAACAGCTTTTTCTTCATTTAGATAGACAACGCCATCTATTTCTGGTGCATCAGCCATACTCCGTCCAATTGCACCTTCATCATCCACTTCATCGATAAGCACAGACAATGTTTTACCAATTTTGTTTTGTAGCTTACAGGTTGAAATTGTCTGTTGTAATTGCATAAAACGATCGAAGCGTTCTTGTTTTATATGTTCAGGTATTTGGTCGGCTAATTGATTAGCTGCAGCACCTTCAACTGGGCTATATGGGAAACAACCGACACGATCTAACTGTGCTTGAGAAAGAAAATCAAGCAGTAATTCAAAATCTTGTTCGGTTTCACCTGGATAACCGACGATAAAAGTTGAACGTAGGGTGATTTCTGGACAAATATCTCGCCATTTATGAATTCTTTCAAGTGTTCTTTCAATTGTACCAGGTCGCTTCATTGATCTTAATACAGTGGGGCTAGCGTGTTGTAATGGCACATCTAAGTAAGGTAAGATTTTGCCATCAGCCATTAATGGAATTAAATTATCCACACTAGGGTAAGGATACATATAATGTAGACGTACCCAAATACCAAGACTAGATAATTGTTCACAAAGGGTATGAATATCGGTTTTTAACGGCATACCATTCCAAAAATTGGTTCGGTTTTTTATATCAATACCATAAGCTGATGTATCTTGAGCTATAACTAATAGCTCTTTTACTCCTCCATCAACCAAACGTTTTGCTTCATCAAGCACATTACCAATCGGTCGACTGATCATTTCACCACGTAATGAAGGGATGATACAGAATGAACAACTATGGTTGCAGCCTTCTGATATTTTCAAATAAGCATAATGTTTTGGTGTTAGTTTTACGCCTTGTTCGGGCACTAAACTAGTAAATGGATTATAGGAAGGTTTTGGCGCGTATTTATTAACATGTTCTAGTACAGCTTCATAACTGTGTGGTCCTGATATTTCAAGTACTTTAGGATGCACATCACGGATTTGATCTTCTTTTGCGCCAAGACAACCAGTCACAATAACTTTTCCATTTTCATTTAGCGCTTCGCCAATGGCTTCTAATGATTCTTGTACCGCACTATCAATAAAACCACAGGTGTTAACAATTACTAAATCTGCATTATCGTAGCTAGGTACAACTTGATAACCCTGTGTACGTAATTCAGTTAAAATTCGCTCAGAGTCAACTAAATTTTTAGGACAACCAAGGCTCACAAATCCAATAGTAGGGGATGATGTATTCATAATATTTATAATAATTTAAAATTTATTGAGGTATTTATCGAGAATTTAAAAGTTTGCCAATTTAGATTATGACAACAGGCGGGCATTTTAACATATTTAATTTGAACCAAATAAAAAATTTTTAGCGAGTTATTATCTGAATTAATATAATTTCTTATGGCATGTATTATAACACGCCATCTATCGTAAATAAGTTGAAGTGTATCCGTAATAAAGGATGCTTCAATATCATCTGTAATTTAATCTTATTGGTTGATTATGTGTAACCGATAATATCGATAAACCGTATTTGTCGGTTTACTAATATTAATATCCTTTGCATCTATTCTTTCCTTTCAATATTCAATTATTACATTATTTTTATAAGCTCTATATTATTGAGCTACTTTATCTAACAAGATTTGACTTATTGTTTAATTATTTTTATTTTCATTATGTTAGATGAATATGATGTAACTTATTAACTTAGTTTTTAATTCTAATTAATATCAATTAAAAATATCCTCTCTAACCATATCAAATTAAGAGTTATTAAAACTGTTTTATTAAAGCCCTTCATAAATTTTTATTTCATTTTGCTGGTCTTCATCCCCATAATATTCGAAGAAAAGATCGGATTCATATATAATTTTTAGTTTACCTTCTGCGTGGCGATTTCCTTCTAGTAGTAGACTAATACCAGATTGTTTGAAGTTAGAAAAATAGACGCCACAACCTTGATATCCTAAACATTGATAAAATTCGTCACTTTCTCTATATACTTTTAGACCGATTTCTTCAAGAGATTCCGCTTTGCCATATTTTTTTGTTAATGCTTCTTTATATTTAAAATATGCATTTTTACCTTCAACTCCATACGGATCCCTTGTAATTTCCTCACTTAATACTACTTTTATCAAACCTAATTGCTTATGAGCTAATAACTTATATGAAGTAAAATTAGGTAACGTTATAGGAGGGTTAGGTAGTTCATATATGATCAAATCATTTTGTTCAATTATTTCTTTTGCTTTATATTTTGAAACAATGTCCGATATTGGTGCCCCCCATGTTAAACCTATTGGAGCATCCGCACGCGCGTGAACCATAAAAGGAAATAATACTGCAACTAACAATAGTTTTTTCATTAATGTTTACTCACCTTATATTAAATTGGCGTGTAATAATAAACAATAAAAAACATTTATCAATCATTTGATAGGGAGTATGTGAAATATTCTGAGGAAGGGCAAGGCAAAGCTATTAATTAAAAAACCCTTATAATGATAAGGGCTTTTGTGAAAGGAAGTTAATTTATCATAAAAAATCAAATTATTTTAATGCATTAATTACTTCATCAATTTGACGATCTAAACTTTCAGCTCCACCACCTGATAAATACCAAAGATCTGGTGTTAAATAAACAACTTCCGTTTTGCTTTTCGCTAATACTTTTGCATTGAAGAAATCGTCTTTCATCGCTGACTGACCAATTGCTTTACTACGGTCTACAACATAAATAACATCTGGTTTGACTTTACTGATGTAACTATTATCAATAAAGGTTGGTTTTGGTTTTCCAATACCATTGGTTGGTTGTGGCGCTAATGGCACTGCCCGTTTTACATGTAACACATCATGGATTAATGCTGCGCTAGAGCTTGCATTGATAAGGATCATTTTACCGTCATTGTGAATAGCTACAATTGCTTTTTTATCACTAGCTTGAGCAACAGATTGAGCTTTACTTAATTTGGCATCTAATGATTGAATTAGGTTGTTAGCTGTTTCTTCAGTACCAGTAATATTTGCTAATACATTGATATGGTTTTTGGTTGATTCAAGATAGTTTTTGGCATCAACGCTTAAATTAATGACTGGTGCAATTTTAGTGAATTCTTCCGTATGGCTTGCTTGTCGGCCATCAATGATAATTAATTGTGGTTTAGCTTGTTTGATTGCATCAATATTTGGTTCTTTCATATTACCTGTATCAATAACGTTTGCATTTTTATATTGTTGAAGATAAGTCGGAAGAACAGAAAGCGGTGTTGCTGTAACAATTGATCCTTTACCTAAAGCATCTAATGTATCTAAGGCTCCATAATTCATCACTACAATTTTATTTGGTGATTTAGGCACAACAACTGATTGTTTATTATCAGGATTTACTGTAATTGACGATTGACAACCAGTCAAACCTAACATTAACGCTGCTAAGCTACTTAATAATAGTTTTTTCTTAGTATTCATAATTAGTTCCTATATGTATGATGCAAATGATAACTATTATTGTTTAAGGTATGTTAATTGTCTAGTAATAAATAATTTTTCGTAAGGATATTGATAATTATTCTCATATAGTATATTGTTATCGGCAGATTTCTTTGCAAAATATCAATATAATTAATAGGGTTATAACAATGAATACGAAGTTTAAGTTGGCTACACATGTCTTAAATACAAGTATTTTATTATCATTATCAGGTTTAGCGATGGCGGCTGATGATAAAAATACTGATACTATGGTAGTGACAGCATCAGGATTTTCACAACAAATTAAAGAGGCTCCTGCAACAATTTCAGTGATCACACCAGAAGAAATTAGCAAAAAGCCTTATCGTGATGTCACCGATGCTCTGAAAGATATTCCCGGTGTCACAATTACTGGCGGCGGTGATTCAACTGATATTAGCATTCGTGGTATGGATGCCAAATATACCTTATTATTGATTGACGGTAAAAAAGTTAGTACTCGTGAAACTAGACCAAATAGTGATAATTCTGGTTTTGAACAAGGTTGGCTGCCTCCATTAACCATTATTGAGCGTATTGAGGTTGTACGTGGACCTATGTCTTCTTTATATGGCTCAGATGCTATGGGTGGTGTTGTTAATATTATTACTAAAAAAGTATCAAACAAATGGCATGGTGGTTTAAGGGTTGAATCAATTGTCCCTTATCGTTCTGATGAAAAAAATACTTACATTGGTAGTTTTTCGACTATGGGGCCAATTATTGATGATATTTTAGGTATTCAGTTATTTGGTCAATATAGCAAGCGTAGTGAAGATAAATTCTTAAATGGTCATTCAGGACAAAAATTACGCAGTCTGAATGGAAAACTATCGCTTAATGTTACTGATACCCAGACATTTGATCTCGACTTTGGCCGATCTTTACAAAATAGTAATGCTACAGGTGGAAAAACAAGACCTGTTAATCGCGGTGATTTCAATAGAGATAACCGTCGCAACTCTTTTGCTTTAACGCATAATGGTTTATTTGGCGATGTATCAACGACATCCTTTATTTCTCATGAAGGTAATAATAATCCCGAAAGAAAAATGAAAATTCGTAATACTAATGTTGATTCTCGTGTGACAATTCCTTTCTCGATTAATATGTTAACTGCTGGTGGAGCATATACTTACCAAGAACTTCATGATGGAGGTAACCAGTTAAACAAAGCTTTAACCAAAATTGATCGTTGGAGTTATGCATTATTTGCTGAAGATGAAATAAGTATTTTTGATAACTGGAGTATAACGGCTGGTTTACGTTATAACAAAGATGAAAACTATGGTAGTAATTGGAATCCACGAGTTTATAGTGTCTGGAATATTGATGATAATTTTACTTTAAAAGGTGGTTATTCAACTGGATTTGCAACACCACAACTACGCCAAGTTGTCTCAGATTGGGGACAGGTTACTGGTGGATCAGGAACAGGTAATAAAGGAATGATAATGGGTAATCCCGATCTAAAACCCGAAAAAACGGATTCATTTGAAATAGGCGTTGGTTATACCAATGATTATGGTATTGATGCATCTGCAACAGCTTTTTATACCAAATATAAAGATAAAATCCAGTCTTATTATATTTGTCGTGGTATTGCGGGATCAAGAAAATGCCAAATCAATGGTTATCGTGAAAAATTTGATTTTGTTCAAGGGCGAGAAAATGTGGATAAAGCTGATCTTAAAGGTTTAGAATTATCATTTAAAACACCTTTATTTACTGATTTCTTATTAAGTTCTAACTATTCGTGGACTAAAACAGAACAAAAAACTGGTCCAAATAAGGGGAAATCTTTAAATCGTACGCCTAAACAAAAGTTCAATGCGCAACTAGATTGGAATTTAACTCAAAAATTGGATTTATGGACTAAAGTTGCTTACTATGGAGTGGAATCAACCACGGATCGTAGCGGTAAAAAAATTGAATATCCAGGTTATACTTTCTGGGATGTGGGTACATCTTTCCGAATAAACCAAAATGCTAAGATTTATGGTGGTGTTTATAATTTATTTGATAGAGATGTTTCTAACGACGATTTCGGTAAAACCTTAGAAGGTCGTCGCTATTTTATTGGTACTGAAATTAATTTCTAATTAATATTCATCAATAAAACTGTTATTATAAATATTGAGTGGCTGTTAATTCAGCCATTTTTTATTAATAATATACTATACATAAATATTTTAGTTTATTCGTTATGATTTCGGATTATTTCAAAAAGGGATTTTAAATTAATTCATGTCCAAATTTGGCTGTAAAATTATATTTATTGTTATATTGTTTTTAATGTACTCACCTGTATATGCTAATAATATTGTATTAGTTAATCTATCTAGATCTAAATTTGTCTTTGACCCGTATGCAGCAATATTTGCGGTAGTTTTACTTTTTGTTTTATGGCAAGTGTTTAAAATATGGTCAACATGGAAGGTTAAGCAATGGGAAAAAGAAGAACAGCAACAAAAGCAGCAGAAGAAGGCTGAAAGAGATCGGTTATTTGCTGAGTCAAGAACAAGAATGCGCTTAAAAAAACAATTAACTAAACAAAAATCACGGAAGAAAAAAACACCAGAAAAGTAATATTAGCCCCTAGCCTGTATTTATTCAGCTCAGCTAATTTTTTCATTATAAAAATTTTGAGGAAAGGGGTTTTTAGGCTTTCAATTCATCAAGATTTCCTATCAATTATCATTAATAGATAACAAACTTATCAAGCTTAATTAAATATCCTATCTCATTGAATTATTTATTGGTCGTAATACATAGCAAGCTAAAGGATTTTGTAATATATTATCTGTTATGAATGCAAGAAGTTGCTAAAGTGTTGAAAGGCAAATTTAATGGTTATATTTGAAGATAAACAAGAGTCGGAATTACTTACTGAAATTGCAGTCGCATACTATGAGTATGAACAAACTCAAGAAGAAATTGCTCAGCGATTTGGTCTTTCACGCATTAAAGTTGGTCGTTTGCTAAAAAAAGCTAGAGCAGAAGGAATCGTTGAAATAAGTGTTAAATATCATCCGATATTTAGTTCTCGCATTGAACAGCAATTTGTTAACCATTTTGGTATTAAACGAGCTTTAATTGCTTTAGATCATCAAGACGAAGAGGAGCAACGTAGACAAGTTGCTGCACTGGTATCGAATTATCTGTCTAGTACTTTAAAAAATGGTATGACAGTGGCCGTGGGACAAGGGCGTAATGTTGCTGCTATTGCCAGCCATGTTGGTGTGTTTCCTGAAAAACAGTGTAAATTTATTTGTGGCATAGGTGGTACTCAGCGTGTTGGTGAAATTATTGATGCTGATCATATTAGTCGAAGTTTAGCCAGAAAATTTAGTGCAACTAGTGAGACTTTGTATGCACCAGCTTATGTAGAAAACAGTGAACTCAAAAGGGCATTTACCCAAAATCGGGTTATCAAAGATACATTGGAAAGAGCGGCTAAAGCCGATATTGCTTTAGTTGGTATTGGCGATATGAATGAAAACTGTTATATGGTGCAATTGGGTTGGTTTACTCCACAAGAAGTGACCTATGCAACATTAAATCAAGGTGTGATTGGTGATATTGCCGGATATGGATTTTTTGATATCAATGGCAACCCTATCGATACAACCATGAATGATCGAGTGATTGGTTTAAGTATTGAAGAATTACGTAATATTCCATGTGTTATTGCTATTGCTTCGGAAAATACCAAAGCAACAGCAATTTTAGGTGCACTACGTTCGGGCGTAATTGATATCATTGCGACAAGTGCTTCAAACGCTAGAACTATATTAAGTTTACAACAAAATAAAATCTAATTTAGCTAATAAGCTATTTGTATACACATTACAAATAGTCTTGATTAATCTAAATCGAATTTAATTATAATAATCGCTTAATAATTCTATCCACTCTAATCCGGCTTAAACGTTTAATTAATTTATGTACCTGTTTGGGATAGAATTGGCTTGCTTGAATTTGTTGGAAATGGGTGACGATTGTTGTCTTTTCACGAATAGTTGTGAGTTCTTGTTTCATCTGTTGCTGTAATTCATGTTTAGGATCATGAACAAGTATGGCATTTTCCAGATCTAAACGCCAAGCTCTTGGATTAAGGTTATTACCTGTAATCATCATCCACTCATCATCAACCCAAATACCTTTTAAATGATAAGTTTGATCTTCATCTTTCCATAATCTAATAGTTAACTGTTGTTTATCTATATAATTTTGTAAGCGTTCAACAAAATTTCTTAGGTTGATTTCGTATAAATAAGGTAAACCGCCGGAGATGTTGAATGGTTTATCTTCTGGAATATAAAAATCATTAGCTACTTTATCACCAATAATGATTTCAACTTGCTTACCTTTTCTTAATAAACGGATGATATCACGCACTAATATATTAGGTAAGTTAAAATAAGGTGTACAAAAAGTGACTTTCTGTTCAGTTGTGTTTATTAGATGGTGAATAATTTTATTCAGCTGATTATTTCGGCCAAGACCTACAATTGGTGCAACGGATAAAGTATCGTTATCACAATTTCCCGTGTATTGATAATTAGCATCCATAAGATGTTGGCGTAGTTGTTTAATTTCTGACTTAATTTGTTTACGTGTTTTATGTTCACTGACATCTAACCGTTGAACGCCATCAAGTGGCAGAAAATTATCATTAACATAATTTACCATTGTATCCGCTAAAACTTTATTAGTGATAAAGTGATATCGGTCATAACGGTATTTATCAAGTTTATATAAATAAACATTATTTATGCTAGCACCACTATAGGTTACAGTGTCGTCAATTATGAATCCTTTTAAATGTAATACACCTAGAACTTCTCGACGATTAACCGGCACCCCATAAACCGGAATATCAATAGATGGATGTTGTTGTTTCAAATCATAATAGTAACGCGCATTCGTTTTAGTTTTATCTTCACCAATTCGACCTCGTTGAGCACGATGCCAATCAACAAAAATTTTAATATCTAAGTTTGGTTGTTGAATTTTTGCTTGATAAAGCGCATCAAGAATTTCTCGGCCAGCTTCATCTTGTTCTAAATAAAGTGCAACAATATAGATACGATGTTGAGCTTTTTTAATCTGTTCAAGCAACGCAACTCTATAAGATTTAGGATCGTAAACAATTTGATATTGTTCGGCTTTTTGTTCAAGCTTGGCTAATTCATTTAAATGTTTTTGATGATTATATTTTATAAAGGGTATTCGCATGTTCTAAATATCATTAAAACTGACACAAAGTGTAGAATACCACAATTTGCGTCAGAACATAATACTCCTATTATTCAGGGGTTAATCTATAATTTAATAGATCGGTTTATTGACTCTTTTCTATACCTAATTATGTTTTTAAGCTTGTTCATTAACCCATTGTTGAATAATTTTATAGCTTAAGGCTAAGACTACAGGGCCGATGAATAAACCCATAATTCCGAAGGCTAGAATTCCGCCAATTACCCCAAATAAGATAAGTAGGAAGGGGAGATCGGCGCCTTTCTTTATCAAATATGCTCGCATTACACTATCTAGGGTGGTCAAAATGATAGCCACAACAATTAAAACTATGCCTGATATAATATGCCCATCCCAAAATTGCCAAATGATACAACCTAACATGACAATAACAGGTCCAATTTGAGCGACGCAGCAGATAAATAATATTAACGTTAAAATGCCTGGAAATGGCATTTTTGTAAAGATAAAACTCATTCCGCCAATTAATGCTAATGTAATAGCAGTGACAACTACGCCTAATGCCACCGCTCGTATTGATTGGCCTGCTAAGGTAACAGTAGTTGTGCCGTATTGTTTAGATAGACGATTAGCCAAAACATAAACATATTTAGTGATACTTTCGCCTTTAAGAAACAATAATAGACTAAAAATAATCATGACACCGGCATGGAAAATAAAAACTCCAATATTGGTTACTTGCTCTAAAAGCCAACCAATCATAATACCTATATAAGGTTGAATATCGGATATTAATTGTGAACCATCTGTTTTGATAAGTTCAAGCCATTTTTGGTGGACTTCTTCGCCAAACATAGGAATATTTACCAACCAGTCGAAGGTAGGTAATTCTCGATGTGATAAAGTTCTAACCCATTCGACCAGATAGTGACCATTTTGAGCAACACTACTAATGATTAAAATAAAAGGAATAACGCAGACAAATGCCAGAATTATTGCCATGACTAATAAAGATAACCAACGTTTATTAAAGAGTTTTTGTTGAATTTTGATCATTAATGGCCAAGTTGCAATAACCACCATTACTGCCCAAAAAAAGCCAAATAGGAATACTTCAATCACTCGATAAGTTAGAACAATAAGTAAGCCTATTAAGAGTAAATTCAGAATTAATTTTAATAAATCATCAGTTTTTTTTTCTGCTGGCATTTTTATCTCATATTCATTAATCTAGATAATGTTATTATACGCATTATGTTCTAAAAAGCATACGTTGACGTATTAAGTTAGACAATTTTATTGGAGAAATAAACATGAAAAAATTAATGTTATTAGCTTTGATGGGGGTGGCATTATCTGCTTGCGCAAATACGCAAAAAGCGCCGCAAGAGGTGCAAAAACTAAATGAAATTGCTCCCTATCCGGATGCAAAAGTAGGCTCTACTCGTTATGTTATTCATCTACCTAACTTAAAAGATGAAGTTAATGCTAAAGTAGAGATTTTAATTGGTAAAGAGATGAATGTTGATTGCAATACTCAAAGTTTAGGTGGAATTGTTAAAGAAGAAGAGCTTAAAGGTTGGGGGTATTCTTACTATGTCGTTGAAGAAACTAAAGGTAGCATTTCTACAATGATGGCTTGCCCTGAAGGCGCTAACGAGAATAAATTTGTTTCTATCAACCATAAGTTAGGTTTATTGAATTATAACAGCCGTTTACCATTAGTATTCTACGTTCCAAACGATTTGACGGTTAAATATCGTGTATGGCAACCAGAAGCAAAAATTTTGCAAGCTAGTGCCGAATAAAAAAAGTAAATTAATTGTTAATAGCTAGCTAAAAAAGGGTTGATTGATTAAAATATAGTCACTTAGCCCTTAATCTTAGAATATTTGATTTTTTAAGTAGACATCTGAAAAAAAAAAGGTATTTTATCCCTCGTAATGCAAGGTTAGCTCGACATGTTCATTAATTATATTAATAACTTGTGATTGCCTGATTACCTCGGTTTCACCATATTATTTAATGAGTAATAATGGTAAAATTTGGGGGTCCGTTGTATTAAACAATGGGCTTGTGTCTAACATGTAATATCCCTAACTAGAGGAGAAGTGGTGAGCATGTTTACTCAACGTAAAACAATTCTTTCAATCATCGCTGGTGTATCACTAGCATTATCTCAATCTGCTGTAGCTAAAGACCGTGTGGTGCATTTTTACAACTGGGCCGGTCAAATTGGTAATAGCACAATCACTGATTTTGAAAAATCAACTGGTATTAAACTGGTTTATGATGTGTATGATTCCAATGAAGCTCTTGAAGGTAAATTAATGGCCGGTCATTCTGGTTTTGATGTAGTTTCACCTTCAGATAGTTTTTTAGCTAGACAGATTAAAGCTGATATTTATCTACCGTTAGATAAAAGTAAATTGCCTAATTGGAAAAATCTTGATCCTAATTTAATGAAATTAATGGCTAACCATGATCCAGATAATAAGTATGCAATCCCTTATGTATGGATGACTACTGGTATTGGTTATAACATTGATAAAGTTAAAGAACGTCTTGGAGAGGATGCTCCTGTTGACAGTTGGGATTTAGTTTTCAAACCCGAAAATATGGAAAAACTTAAAGATTGTGGTGTGGCATTCTTAGATGCTCCAACTGAAATCTTAGCAAGTGCTCTTCAATATTTAGGTAAAGATCCAAATAGTACTGATGCAAAAGATTATACTGGTGCAGCTTACGAATTGTTGGAAAAAGTAAGACCAAATATCCGTTATTTCCATTCATCTCAATATATTACTGATTTAGCTAATGGTGATATTTGTGTGATTTTAGGTTGGTCAGGTGATATTTTACAATCCCGTGATAGAGCGAACGAAGCTAAAAATGGTGTGCATGTTGGATATCAAATTCCGAAAGAGGGCGCATTAGTGTTCTTTGATACTTTTGCTATTCCAAAAGATTCTGCAAATCCTGATGAGGCTCATGAGTTTTTGAACTTTGTTATGAAACCTGAAATTGCAGCTCAAGTTACTAATGATGTTAATTTCGCTAGCGCTAATAAAGTTGCAAATGATCAGTTTGTTAAGCCAGAAGTGAAAAATGATCCAGCGGTTTATCCAAAACCAGAAGTGATGGAAAAATTATTCACTTTAACGGTGAAAGAACCTAAACTTGAACGTGTGATTACTCGCACATGGACAAAATTGAAAACGGGTAAATAACCGTTTGAAAATGTCAACTAATTGACTTATATATTCTAGACGGGGAGATTTTAAATCTTTCCGTCTCGTTTTTTTTGGCTTGTTGTTATGAGGAAAAAAGCGTGAACGATAAAACAACAAATCAGGTACAGCCTAAAAAAAAGATGATAACTCCATTATTGGAGATCAAAAATTTAACTAAAGTTTTTAATGATGATTATTATGCCGTTGATGATGTCAATTTAACCATTTATACCGGAGAGATTTTTGCTTTATTGGGCGCTTCTGGTAGTGGTAAATCAACTTTATTGCGGATGCTTGCCGGTTTTGAACAACCGACTTCTGGACAAATTATTTTAGATGGTAAAGATTTATCACAAGTACCTCCTTATAATCGTCCTATTAATATGATGTTTCAATCGTATGCTCTTTTTCCTCACATGACGGTTGAGCAAAATATTGCCTTTGGGTTAAAACAAGATAAATTAGATAAACATGAAATTAAACATCGTGTTGAAGAAATGTTGGCGCTTGTGCATATGGAGCAGTTTGGCAAACGTAAACCTCATCAACTATCAGGTGGTCAAAGACAACGCGTTGCATTAGCTCGAAGTTTAGCTAAAAGACCTAAATTACTATTGTTAGATGAACCAATGGGGGCATTGGACAAACAACTTCGTGATCGAATGCAGCTTGAAGTAGTTAGCATTTTAGAACAAGTAGGCGCAACCTGTGTAATGGTTACCCATGATCAAGAGGAAGCTATGACCATGGCTGGTCGTATTGCGATTATGAATAAAGGCCAATTTGTGCAAATAGGTGAGCCTGAAGAAATCTATGAACATCCAAACAGCCGTTATAGTGCCGAGTTTATTGGTTCAGTAAATGTATTTGATGGCATCTTACAAGAAACCTTAGAAGATGGATTAATCATCAGTTGTCCTATGATTAAACATCCATTAAAAGTTGATTATGATTCACCTGCAGTAGAAGGTGTACCAATTCAAGTTGCATTACGGCCTGAAAAAATTAAACTTTGTGATGAAATCCCAGACAATGGTTACAATGTTGCAACTGGTGAAGTAGTTGAAATTGCCTATTTAGGTGATCTCTCTATTTATCACGTTAAATTACAAAGTGGACAAATTATTATTGCTCAACTACAAAATGAACATCGTTATCGTAAAGGAATGCCAACTTGGGGTGATATTGTTAATCTTAGTTGGGAAATTGATAGTTGCGTTGTGCTTACCGAATAAACACAAGAGGATATATTGATGCGATCCATTTTATGGGGTTTGTTGTTAAATGCCTTAGTGTTACTTGGTGTTTATTTACGTTTTGTAACAATAAATGCATTTGACAATCTGTTTTTAGATGCGTTATTCACGGCAATGGTATTAAGTCTATTATTATCCTGTCTAGGCACATATTTGGCACATTATAAGCCATCTAAATTTGCTTATCGGCTAATTATAGCGGGTAGTATTGTCTATATACCTGCAGGGTTAGGTTTAGTTGCGATCTATTATGCTTATCGAAAGATGCGATTACAACGTGATGAATCCGACCTGATGACACTATATGGCCGTCTATTGGTAATAGCTATTCCATATTTTTGGATGTTGTTATTATTCTTATTACCGTTTTTGATTGTATTTCGAATCAGCTTTTCTGAAGTAGCGATAGCCGTGCCACCTTATACCGAACTGTTTAGTTATGAAGATGGCCTAGTTAATATTGTTTTAAACGTTGGTAATTATTTTAATCTACTGGAAGATACAATTTATCTAGACTCGTATTTACAATCATTAAAAGTTGCTGCAATTTCAACTTTGTTATGTATTTTGATCGGTTATCCTTTAGCTTGGGCTATTTCGCAATGTAAACCGTCAACCAGAAATATTTTATTACTATTAATCATATTGCCATCATGGACTTCGTTTCTAATTCGGGTTTATGCATGGATTGGCATTTTAAATCCTAATGGTTTATTAAATAATTTCTTGATGTGGTTAGGGGTTATTGATCAGCCATTAATCATCATGAAAACTTACCTAGCTGTTTATATCGGTATTGTTTATTCTTACTTACCTTTTGTGGTATTACCAATTTATACCTCATTAAGTAAAGTCGATACAACGCTGATTGAAGCTGCGTTAGATCTTGGTTGTAAACCAATTAAAACTTTCTTTAAGATTATTGTACCGTTAACCAAAAATGGCGTTATTGCCGGTGGGATGTTGGTCTTTATTCCTGCGGTAGGTGAATATGTTATTCCTGAATTATTAGGTCCTTCTGATGGTCTAATGATTGGTACCCAATTATGGGCTGAATTCTTTAATAATCACGATTGGCCAGCCGCGTCAGCAGTGGCAACAGTGATGTTATTGATATTAATTGTGCCTATTTACTACTTTAATAAGTTTCAAAACCGACAAATGGGAGGTAAATAAATGAATAATTTACCATTAGTCATGCGCTCAGCATTGATTGTTTTTATCTCTGCATTATTAGGTTCAATAGTGCTATCGGTTTTGATTTCTGCATCAGGATTTGCGTTATTAAGTAGTGGTAGCTTATATGTAGGGTGTTTTCTATTTAGCCTTATCCTAACAATTATTGTCACAATTGCATTATTAGTGAGATGTTTAAAAGGGTTAATTCTATTAGTAGTTTTTTCTTTTTTATATATCCCTATGGTCATTTTAATTGTTTATTCGTTCAATAGCTCAAGGCTAGTGACGGTTTGGGCGGGATTTTCAACTAAATGGTATGTTGAATTAATACATAATGAAGCTTTACTTAAAGCGGTTGGATTGAGTTTGTCTATTGCCGCAGGCGCAGCTTCTTTGGCGATTATTCTTGGTACTTTAGCCGCTTTTGCCGTCATTCGATTTAGACGATTCCGTGGCTCTAATTTGTTCTCGTTTATGACTACAGCACCATTAGTTATGCCTGATGTCATTACTGGTTTAGCTTTGTTATTGCTATTCGTAGGTATGGGACAAGCGATTGGTTGGCCAAAAGAGCGCGGTGCAATGACTATTTGGATGGCTCATGCAACATTTTGTACCGCTTATGTAACAGTTGTTATTAGTGCAAGATTACGAGAGTTAGATAAGTCAATTGAGGAAGCAGCTTTAGATCTTGGTGCGAATCCATTGAAGGTATTTTTTATTATTACCTTACCGATGATTGCACCGGCACTGGTTTCTGGTTGGTTATTGGCATTTACTTTATCACTTGATGATGTGGTTATTGCTAATTTTGTTACAGGACCTGGTGCAATGACATTACCGAAACTAGTATTTTCTAAGGTTCGTTTAGGTGTCGATCCACAAGTTAATGCCTTAGCAACAATTATTTTATTAATAGTTGGTATTATTGGCTTTATTTCATGGCTTTGGATGCGTCGAGCCGAAAAAAGGCATTTGCGTGAAATTCGTATGCGATAATCTATCGATTAATTATTGCCGCTTAATGCGGCAATTTTTTTATCTCAATAAAATATCCGTGTTTTTTTTCCTATTTTATATTATAGTGTGCGCAGTCAGTTTACTGACAAAATTCTCAGGGCGGGGTGTAATTCCCCACCGGTGGTATAGCCCACGAGCGCTTAGTAAAAATCGATTTTATTAAGGACAGCAGATTTGGTGAGATTCCAAAGCCGACAGTAAAAGTCTGGATGAAAGAGAGTGGCTTATCTTTTCTATAATTAGCGTTATAGCTAAATCACTATGGTCAAGCACTTGCCCTGATTCTGGTATTTAACATATTTATAACTTAATAAATTTATAATAATTAAGGATAAATATAATTAGTTTAATAAAACAGGATAGGTTTCTACCATGAATCAGTTTAATTTAAATGAATTTGGCACATCAATCGAGCGAGTAAACAAAGCAATTGCTTCAATCAAAGCCGGATCTGGGGTGTTAGTTTTGGATGATGAAGATCGGGAAAACGAAGGTGACATTATCTGGGCAGCGCAAACTATTACCACACAGCAAATGGCATTAACGATTCGTCATGGCAGCGGTATAGTTTGTTTATGTATGCCGCAGTCTTATTGTGATAAATTAGAATTACCGATGATGGTGGCAAATAATACTAGTAAAAATCATACTGCTTTTACTATTTCTATCGAAGCTGCAAAAGGTGTTACAACAGGCGTATCTGCAGCAGATCGAGTAACGACTATCAAGGCAGCGGTAGCTGATGATGCTAAACCAACAGATTTAAATCATCCTGGTCATGTATTTCCGCTAGTTGCCAAAGAAGGTGGAGTACTAAGCCGTCGTGGACACACTGAAGCGTCGGTTGATTTAGTAACATTAGCTGGATTTAAACCGGCAGCAGTAATTTGTGAAATAACTAATGATGATGGCTCAATGGCAAGAGCTCCACAAGTTGTCGCGTTTGCTAAACAGCATCAACTACCAGTAGTAACCATTGAAGATATTGTCGCTTATCTTAAATCAAAATAATTCTAACTGACTATTAGCTGTCGGATTAATTGTTCGACAGTAATCTCAGTTTTATTTAGTTTATTATTGGTAAATTGCTCTTATTTAGCATATCTTATACTTCTTTGATAATTGAGATTCTGGCGTAATTTATGTCACGACTAAGTTTTTTGTATATTCTAATGATTTTTATTCTAACTGGTTGTCAGTCAAAATCTAATCTGTCAAAAAATGTGATTGTTCCAA
Source organism: Gilliamella sp. W8145 (assembly GCF_016101145.1). Classification (NCBI taxonomy): domain Bacteria; kingdom Pseudomonadati; phylum Pseudomonadota; class Gammaproteobacteria; order Orbales; family Orbaceae; genus Gilliamella; species Gilliamella sp. W8145. The sequence continues at coordinate 930,355 of NZ_JACFRC010000001.1, read as the reverse complement.
ACACTAAAACTGAAATATTTCATTCAAAATCAAATGGTGATTATAAAGTCACTATTTATACCCCTAATAAAGACACTCCCGAGGGGGGCTGGCCAATTATTTATTTACTTGATGGTGACAGCTACTTTTTAACAGCTAACGAGATAATTACCAGTCAGGCTTGTGAACGTTGTGTTATTCAAGAAGGTATAATTGTCGCCATTGATTATTTTAATCAAACCCGTCGTGATCTTGATTTTCTCCCCAAACCTGAGAATTATGTTTTTGAAGTTTTACCTAATAAGCAAATTAATTTATCAGGTAAATATGGTGGTGCTGATGCCTTTTATGATTTTTTAATTCAAGAACTTAAACCTGAAATAGAAAAGCGCTATGTTATTAATCCTAATCAGCAAGCCATTTTTGGTCATTCATATGGAGGATTATTTAATTTATACATTTTTTTAACTAAGCCTGCCATTTTTAATACCTATGTGATATCAAGCCCATCTTTATGGTTTAGTGATGGTTATATGTTTAGTGTATTATCAAAATATCTACTAAATCATCAACATTCTTTAAAACAACCTGTTAATTTGTTGATCTCTGTGGGTGGAGCTGAACAATCTTTATTGCCGGTTGATTATAATTTACCAGAACAAAAACGAAAACTTTTACTAAAACATCGTCAGAATCGGAAAATGGTTGATTATTCAAAACTATTATTTACTCAACTAAAACAGGCTAATATTCATAACTTAACAATAAGTTATAAAATTTATCCTGAACAATCTCATAAAACAGCAGCTATTATTGCTCTGCAAGATGGTATTCAATTAAATTTTAGAGTTAAATAAAAACTTATTTAGCCAAATATTCAGAATCAGCTTGAATATAGATAATTTTAATTTATATTACTCCGACCTAATTAATAATGATAACCATTATTAATAAAAATTGTCAGGGATAATATATGAATACAAAATATAAATCGACTTGTTTGTTAGCAGCACTTATCGGTTTTGCTTGTCACAATGCATATGCAGATAATGCTCATTCATCAGTTAATAACAACAGCGATTCAGATGATGTTATGATCGTAACTGCGGCTGAGCAAACCAAACAAGCTCTGGGTGTTTCAGTGATTACGCAAAAAGATTTAACTAAAATGCCACCCAAAAATGATATTTCAGAAATCATTCGAACCATGCCTGGTGTCAGTTTGACGGGTAACTCAACTAGTGGCCAACGGGGTAATAACCGACAAATTGATATTCGAGGTATGGGGCCAGAAAACACATTAATTTTAGTTGATGGTCGACCAGTAAAAAGTCGTATGTCAGTTCGCTATGGTTGGCGAGGTGAGCGGGATACTCGAGGGGATACCAATTGGGTACCTTCTGATATTATCGAAAGAATTGATGTCCTTCGTGGTCCAGCCGCTGCTCGTTATGGTGATGGTGCTGCCGGTGGTGTAGTGAATATTATCACTAAGCAGCCAACCAAAGAGTGGCATATTTCGTGGAATAGCTATTTAAATCTACCTTCACATAGTAAAGAAGGGGCAACCCAAAGAACAAATATCTTATTAACAGGTGGATTAACGGATAATCTAAGTATGCGTTTATATGGTAATCTCAACAAAACTGAGGCTGATGATTGGGATATCAATAAAAAACATCAAATTAATCCAAGTTCGGTTAGTGCAGGGCGTGAAGGTGTGCGTAATAAAGATATAAATGGCATACTTCGTTGGGATATCTCTGATAAACAATCACTTGAATTTGAGACAAGTGTAAGTCGTCAAGGTAATATTTACGCTGGAGACACTCAAAATAATAATCCTGATAAATTGGTTAGTCGATTTTATAACGCCGAAACTAATAGAATGAATCGTCAAAATTACTCAGTTACTCATCGTGGTTATTGGGACAATGGTGTGAATACCATGTCTTATATCCAACTTGAAAAAACACGTAATACTCGCTTGAATGAAGGTTTAGCTGGCGGTACTGAAGGTCGCTTTAAAGATGATAACTTTTCAACCATCAAATACAATAATTTTACCTTACATAATGAAACTAATTTTCCTTTAACCATCCTGTTACCACAAACCATGACTATTGGTGGTGAGTATAATCATCAAAAGATGAAAGATCCAACTTCAAATACGCAAACAGTTACAGAAGGTGGCAGTATACCTTGGATCAAAGATACAGCTCGTAGTGAAAATGCCTCAGCTAATCTTTGGGGTGTTTTTGTTGAGGATAATATCGAACTGACTCAAACTACTATGCTGACACCAACGATACGCTATAATCATCAAAGTCAATCAGGTAGTAACTGGAGTCCGGGTTTGAACTTATTTCAGGAAATAGGTGATTATTTTAGTTTAAAACTGGGTATTGCTAGAGCCTATAAAGCACCTAATTTATATCAAACTAACCCTAATTATCTGCTTTATAGTCGTGGACAAGGCTGTTATGGTGCGGGTGGTAGTTGCTACTTAATAGGTAACAAAAACTTAAAAGCGGAAACAAGTGTAAATAAAGAAATTGGTTTAGAGTTTCACAATAATGAAGGCTTAATTGTTGGCTTAACTTATTTCCGTAATGATTATCATAATAAAATAGATTCTGGTATGAGTCCCATTGGGCAAACTGAAGGTAATACAAATTCTAATATTTTTCAGTGGCAAAATGTACCTAAATCGGTGGTTGAAGGACTGGAAGGTAGTTTAACTATTCCTGTTACTTCAAAAATTAATTTTCGTAATAATCTAACTTGGATGTGGCAGTCAAAAAATAAAAAAACGGGTGATTATTTGTCAATCATTCCAAAATACACTATAAATTCTTCAATAGATTGGCAAGCAACTGACAAATTTTCATTGTTAACTGCTGTTACTTGGTATGGTAAACAACGACCGAGAAAATATGATTATTTTGGTGATAAACTGACTGATAGTTCAACTAATCAACTAAGCCCTTATGCTCTATTAAATTTAAGTGGGCAATATCAATTTAACAAGCATTTTACATTCACTGCTGGTGTTGATAATTTGTTTGATAAACGTTTATTTAGAGAAGGTAATTCTTCAACAGTAAGACAATCAAGAAATGGTAGAGTAACCGTTCGTGGGGCTGGTGCAGCAACTTATAATGAACCAGGTAGAACGCTATTTATTAATACTAACATCTCATTTTAAAGTATTATTTATAAGGAACCGCCGAAGTAATCGGCGGATTTATTCGCTTAACCTAAAACCTTCAAAGCACAAGTTTTAGTAATTTTTACACCATTTTCTAATGCTGATGTATCAAAAGTCATATCAGGATGATGTAAACCTGGTGTTAAATCGACACCTAAGCCCCAAAAACCAGATTTTACATCTCTTTCACGTGGATAATTGAAGAAATCTTCGCCGCCAGGTGTGAAAATAGGATCTTTTAATCCCTCTTTTCCGAGTACATCGATAATAGATTCAGCAATGATTTTAGTTACTTCATCGTCTATTTCGGCTGCTGGAATTTCTTTCGATACTTTGATATCAGCTTTAGCACTAATGGATGCCACACTTAATTCAATCGCTTTAAGTGTTTTGGCTTTCAATTCATCCATAGCTGGGTTGGTTGGTGCTCGTAAATCCCAACAAACATAAGCCTCTGATGGAATAGCATTTGTTACACCTGCATCACATATACAACGTGTTGCTTTAACGCTATATGTTAAACTAGGAGCAAGATGAATGGTATTTACTGCTTGAATGGCCATTGTTGCCGCATCTAAAGCGTTAACGCCTAAATGAGGTCTTGCCCCATGAGCAGGAATACCATGAATATTTACTTCAATTGTGGTTGAAGCGGAATAGAACATAGCAGCTGATGCAAAGCCTTTAGGGCATTCATCTTTAGGGCGAACATGTAAACCGATGATCATATCAACATCATCAATTGCACCGCCTTCAATCATAGCTAATGCACCAGAACCTAACTCTTCAGCTGGTTGAAAAATCAATTTTAGTTTACCTTTTTTGATATTTCCTTCTTTGATAAGCTCTTGAGCTGCGGTCAATAACATTGATGAATGGCCATCGTGGCCACAAGTGTGTCTGGCACAATGTTGGCCATCAATAATGTGTCCTAAGGCATCCATATCCGCACGTAATGCCAGTACAGGACCTGATTTACCAGTGTCATATTCTGCAACAATACCCGTAGTATTATTTATATTACGGGTTACTTTATAGCCAGCTTCTTCTAGTTTATTTGCTATATAGTTTGATGTTTTAACTTCTTCAAATCCTAGCTCAGGAATTTGGTGCAAGTAGTGATAGTGCTCGAGTACATTTGACATAGATATCTCCTTTATCACACAATGAATCGCATAATGATCATAGCAATTAACGCATTAACAATACTATTAATCATTAATAGTGGCCAATATTTTTTAGGCACATCAGCAACACCAAGTAGACGGCCCATATATTGTAATTGTGAGCCCATTAAGAAGATAGCAGGTGCTAAAATAGTGATATCCATACCGCTAAGAATGCCACCATTAATTAAATTTACTGCAACACCAGTCCCAGCGGAAGCTGATAACCAAGCTGTCAATAAAACGGTAATTGCTTCACCAGGTAATCCAAATAGTCCCATGACTGGGGCAAATACTTCACCAATTAATTGCATTAGACCGAGTCTTTTTAAGATTTCGGTAATAACAAATGCCATAATAATGTTAGGCATTAGATTGTTAATGGCAATATTAAACCCTTTACGAGCGCCAATTACAAAAATATCTAAAGGATTGTTGGTCTGCTTTTGATTGCTTGAATTACTCATTGATAAAATCCTTTTTATAAACTGAATTTAATACAAGGCGGACTAAAATTGCACCGACAAATTTCAATACAATCATAATGACCAGTGGCGTAAATATTGCAACAGACATCGACGCAAAAAGCGCTGAACCAATAGAAAAATAGTTATTTATTAACCCTGCACCAGAATATTGCCATGCACTAATAATGACGAGATCTTTTTTAGTGATCTGTTTTTCATCGTATAATTCTTTGGTTAACACCGCTCCAGCATCAGTACTTTGTAAATCCGTAATTAATGCCAAACCTGTTTTACCCGGAACACCTAATATAGGTTTAAGTAATGGTGTTAACAATTTGTGAGCCGCACGGATCGTACCATAGTGGGTAAAGATTTCTAAGACCCCTAATGCAAGCATTACAGTTGGAATTAATGAAAGAGCGAAAATAAAGCCGGCTCTGGCGCTATTACCACCTTCACCAACAAATGTATTTTTCTCCGGATGGAGCATTGTACCAAACTTACCACTTAAACTGGTAAAATCAAATGCGCCTAACCAAGCTTTTCCATCTACGTTATAAAATAGTCCGGAAAAGAACAGTATGGCCACAATAAGTGACACATAAGCCTTTATGCCGACTTTAAATTCATTGTCCGATTTTTTTGACATTGTCGATTCCTTTTGATTTATTTGATTTATTCTTTAATCGCAGTATTAAATAAGTTTATTCAATGGACCTTATTTGTTTTGATTCTCAGAGTTAAATAAAGTGCCAAGTTTTGTATTCTATATTGATTTTATTTTAAAAAAACCCCTTTCCTCAAAATATTTTATAAATTAATTTATTTTAATATTCCTAACTTGCCTTGATAATTGGGTTACAAGCAAACTATCTAAATTAAAATTGAAAAATGCAATTACAGCTTTTGATAGGTTTCTTAATAATAACAAGATTGGCTAAATGAAGGTTTCAAAATATCTTATTCTTAATAAGAAAGTTATTTAAAAGCATTGAATTATCAATAATTATAGACTTGCCATTTTTTATCCTTCGTTATAGAATTATTTATGCAGGATAAAAAATGATAATGAAATATTACAAAAATATTTCAATAATTATCTTGCAATTTATATAAGGTTGAATTGTTTTTCTGCATAAACATCATAATCTTTAGGTGGCAAACGTTCTTGTTTGCGAACCATCATTTGTTTCATTAAACACATTAATGAAAAGACAATACTAAGCAATAAAAATTGAAAATAATTAATCGATGAGGTCGTTATGAACAGCAGGAATAAAGAGTGGGCATTTGTTGTTCTCACCTGCTTTTTTGAATTGTGTTGGGTATTTGGTTTCACTACCGCAAGTCAGTGGTGGCATTGGGTTATTGTCATAATGGTAATCGTTGTTGATTTTACCTTTTTAACCAGTGCATGTAAGACTATTCCTACAGGTACAGTGTATGCGATTTTTTCTGGTGTAGGTGCGATTGGTTCATTAGTTATAGATATGGTCTTGTTTGGTAAAGAAATCAAACTTATTGAAATATTTTTTGTTGCATTAATTATTATTGGTGTTGTGCAACTTAAACGAGCTGATAGCTAATTAACTAAAATTTGGATATATCATATGGGATGGTTATTTATTTTAACTGCTGCAATATTTGAAGTTATTGGTGCTATAGGTCTTAAACTTTATTCACAACAAAAAAATTTATTCCGATTAACGCTATATTGGGGAGGTTTTTTTGTTTCGTTTTCATTATTTTATTTTTCATTAAAGTATCTGGATTTAAGTATTGTGTATCCAGTATGGGTAGGGCTAGGTACTTCAGGTGCAGTATTGGCTAATATGTTTATTTTTAAGGAACCGAAAAATTTTAGTCGAATATTCGGTCTTACTATAATTGTGGTTGGTATTGTAGGTTTGCATTTAACTATGTAATGCAAAATTAATTTATTTTTTTAAATTAGTTGGTAAGGCTGTTTTTATTTTAGAGTATTTGCATTAAAATCTAAACTTCTATACAATAGTTTTCATTCCTTTAGTGGGTTGTTAGCTCAGTCGGTAGAGCAGTTGACTCTTAATCAATTGGTCGCGGGTTCGATCCCCTCACAACCCACCATTAAAACCCTATAAAATCAATAACTTACCTATTGCTTTTCCTTCCGATAAAATCTTAAAAAATATTAAGTGGCGGTAACTATATTTTTAATATGGTTTATATTTTGCCTGTTTACCTAATCTTAAATAACCCCTGTCATAAAAATACTCTTTTGTTAAATTGGATTAATGCTAGCAAAATTTAACGTCGAGATTGACCTCTTGTTAGTTCAACGGTGTATAAACCACTTAAGTGGAATTTTTATGCGTAAAGCTTAGTCACGTCTATTTATGGTGGGCTGGTAAAGGGCTAGAAAGAGCGCCGTTTCATTGAGTGGTAAGACTAACCTTGTTCTGTTCTCAAAATAATATTAATTATAGTACGTTTATTCATCATAAGTATCTATTTCGCTAATCATTTGAACGAATAGAAAATGATTATTTAATCTTAGGAAATTGTTATTTAGGAAAACGCGCAAACATGATGAGGCAAATCGATGGGTTAAAAATAACGTTGGCAAAATATACCCGAGAGCCGTTGAATCAAGCCAATATTGGTACATATATCAAAATTTTGAGGATCACGAATTCAAAAAGGCCCGATATGGAATATGTTAGCGCCTGATATCAATCAAGACATTTATGAATTACCCAAATTTCTAGCTCCCATTAATTCGATTTGGCTGGATAACCTAGCGATAGTATTTAGGCAGCGTTATGTTAAAAATGATTCGCATGCCGAATTTATTTTATATTTATCAAATCAATTACGTAATGAAAAAGATATTGATGAACTAAAAAAGGCGATACAAACAGTCGCGGACTAGGTAACTTTCGTAATTTATTAATGTATGTTACCTAATGGTAAATAGGATGATTTAAAACTTATTCTAGTTGGTGGGGTTGCAGCTAAAGATAACTTTATCGATATTAAATCAGTCAGTCAAGATGATGTCTTAACAGCACACCGAGTACCACCATCACTGATGGGGATCACTCCTAAAAATACGAGTGAATTAGGCATCAAAAGTATTTGCCCGAAACGAAATTAAACCACTTTAGGTCAGATTTTTACAGCTCAATGATTGGATGGGAGAGGAGATTGTAATATTTGAACCTTATTCACTTGATTAATTAGCAATATTTATATATAAGAGATAATCGAAACAGATGTAATTAGCATCTGTTTTTTAATCTTAATTTAGGTATAGATAATATGATATGTTTTTGTTGTAAAAAAGAGATACCATTGGATTCAACATTTTGTTGCTATTGTGGAGAAAAACAAAAATCTCTTAATCAATCAATAATAAATCACAATAAAATAAACGGCGATAATAATATAAATAACAATATACTGGGAAATAATTATGGTCCAATAGTTATCAATAATCCTCAAGTTGCTAAAAATGATTGTTTTATGAGTCGAAATAGCATTAAGAAACTAAGTATTGTAGGGAAAACAGTAAAAAACAAAATGGATAAGTATTATTAGTGCTATAGGTTTATTAGCTGATATTATAACCATTTTTACAAATGCTTTTACAGATATTTTAAATATAAACTATTTTGTTATTTTTCTGTTTACACTGTTTTTGGGGATTTTGGCGGTAACTTTTGTAATTGGGTTATTACTAATTAGATGCCGCTTTCTTCTTTTACCATTAGGGTATAGCCTTGAATCAAATAGATATGGAGCGGTTTTTATTACAAAAATTACAGGGAAATGTAATGTACATAAATGTGATGGAAACTTATCACTTAGACAAATAAAAATAAATAAAAATTATAGTGAAAATATTGTGCAATGTAATAGAAATCCAAGTCACAAATGGAAATTCGATTATTCTATTTTTGATGATTCTGATTTGAAATAATGACCTATCTTTCTATAACGATACCTGTGAGATTTTTTTATATATATACAGTTTGTCAGAATTTAAAATATTGTTTGATCCTCCGTTGATCTTTCGTTTTCGTGCAGTGTAGTCATACAGTTCAAAATTACAACTTTATTTATACAAAAATGAAATTTATGATATAACTTTTATATTGATTTTTAGAAAGAATTAGTAAGGAGGTAATAAAATGGCATATACAAACAAAGAAAAAATAAAGTTTGAAAGATGTTTATTTAAAATTGCTGAACCAGAGTTAAAAAAAATTTATGGTGATTTCAATATTTTTGAAAATCAAACAGATACTTAACACAGCTATTATATTAAATAATATAGTAGAAGAATTAGCATTGAAATTGTAACAGCTGACTCTAAAGAATTAATAGAGAACTTAAATGGAATACGGATGGCTAATCAATTAGCAGTACAACGAGTTATAAATGGTAATCAGATTGCGACATTGATAACTAAAGTAAGAGATAGTTTTAATAGTAACTAGTTATTTCCTAAATACACGTCATCCGCATTTTATAAACTGCCATATTTTAACTACTATAATTATGCTTTTAGAAAAAATTTTCTTTACGATAAATTAATTTATGTTTAATATCAAAATAACTCTGAACTAGATGGAGCTATTTTGATTTTCGATAAAAATAAAGAGTATGCTCTTAATTATTTATCAACTTACTGTCAATTATGTAAAAGCTTGTTTTCAGAAGACGAAATGAAATTAATGGTCAAAGTAAATACGGAAGTAAATATAAATAACATTGCAGCAGGATCATCAATTCAAGAAAAGTTAATTGAACAGCGATTAGATCAAAAAAGAAAAAACTGAAATAAGTATTAATTCACTTTCTTAATTTTATTATTATTAACCGTAAATTAGTAATTCAGCTTAGTGAAATTGAGAATTTGCTTATATTGATATAAGTGTAATCACTACAATCACAATTTGGCAGTGAACTGAACAAGGTTGGTATACCGCTTTTACGAGAACACGGCGAGCGTTTCAGCTCTCAGGGATTAATCTCAAATGGCTATATACAGGTAAAGAAAGCCCTAACATCAATGACAACATATAGAAAAATCTATTGAATTTTCAAACGATGATTTGGAGAAATTAAAGCGTATTTCGAAATTAAAAAAAGAAGAAGCAATAGCAGATGATGAGTATATGCTATTAAAAAATAGTATTTTTAAGAACTAAAAATAAGGATAGGGAGATGAAAAAAATTATTGCATTAGCTTTACCTTTGGCTGCATGCGTTTTATTTACATCACCAAGTTTTGCTGATAAAAGCGATGTACTAAGAGAACTAGCTGAAATTGCAAAAAAAAATTATGAAAAAAAATTCGGTGATTTTCCAATAGAAGTTGACGATAAGATGTCATTAAGAAATATAATTTCATCCGATGAATCAATAATTCATGATTACCGTTATAAAGGTAGCATAGATGAATTTCTTCAAAAAGATGTTGATATATATGCAGATATATTTTTTGATAAAAAACTCTGTAAAAACGAAAAATTTGTATCATCTTTTGAAAACTATCTTGTTGATCTTGATCTTTTATATACATTTAACGATAAGACATCGGTATCAACGTTCAATATTAATGGGCTTTGTGAATATTTATATAGCGACGACTAACAATTATGTCTATCAGAAAACAAAAAAATGGCAAGTGGCTTTTTGAGAAATATCTGGAAGATGGGTGGTGCATTCGAAAAACGTTTGTCACAAAAGGCGAGGCCGCATACGAAAACTATATAAAGGAGCAAGCAATAACTAAGCATTAGATTGCTGAAAAAATGATAGGTGGTGCTTATTAGCTCTAATCGAAATTTGGCTCGACGCCCGTGGTAAGGCGTTAAGTGATGGTGAAAATGTGTAAACTAGTTTGCTATTTATTTCTAAAAGCATTAATAATCCACTAGCTAATAAATTTACATCGAAAATTTTTACAGACTACCGCACCAAGCGGCTGAATGGTGAAATATATCGCCCAGAACGAGTTAAAACCGTTGTACCTCGAACGTTAAACCTTGAGTTAGCCTATATAAAATCGATGTTTAATGAACTGATACTAATGGGATAATAGAAACATAAAAAACCGGTTGAGCGCATCAGACAATTTACAATTGATGAGCAAGAAATGTCGTACCTGCTCCCAGACCAAATAAAATTGTTACTAGCATCAGCGGAGTAGAGCAAAGCAAAAGATTTAACGGTCATTGTTAAAATTGGTTTAGCAACTGATGCCATATGGAGTGCAGTTGAAAGTTTAAAAAGCTCTCAAGTCAAAGACGGGAAAATTACCTATATTAATACTTAAGGCAAGCATAACCCCCGTCCCTATAAATGATGAACTTTTTAATTAAATTCCAAAAAAATGTTCAGCTTTTTACTCCGTATTACTTGGCTTTCCGTTCTGCCATTAAAAGAGCTGAAATAGAGTTACCAGATCAGCAATTATTGTATGTTTTGCGTTATACCTTTGTGACCTTTTTTATGATGAATGGTGATAATATATTACTATTGCAAAAAATACTTGGTCATACAGATATTAAAATGACAATGCGTTAGGCTCAATTTGCACCCAATCACTTTGAGGATGCCATTAGACAAAATCCATTTAATAACATCTAAGTGGTGGTAAAATGGCAGCCGTAATTGGTTTTATTCGGTTTTGGTCGGTTATTAATATTATTTTAATATGATTGTCTTCAAAACTTTTTTAATGACTGTTTCTGCGATCTATTTATAAGATAAACGATTTCGGTTGGCATAAATTTCGATTGATACGTCATCTAGAGTCATTCTTGAGATGTAGTGGAAAAATTAAAATCTTTCACAATTGTATATTTACTATGATTCTGGAGTCTATCAGATCAATCGAATTATCTCTAAACTCTGTGATTACAATTGATTGCGCGAACGATTAATCAATAATTATTTTATCTTTTTTTAATTTTTCATCTAATAGCTCTAACCCGGCAAAAATAGCTTTTTTTTGAGTCCCGCAGATTGTGGCTAATTTTTTGAGGAGTTCACTTTCTTGTTCTGTTAAATATGTACCTGGCAAACGAGGACGTCCAGCGTTCCTATCTCGGTAAGCTTGTTCATTTTTTCGTTGTCTTTCTCTATTCATAATTTAACTCTGTATCAGATGAAATATAACATTCATCGCTGGGCGATGATTGATAACGATAAACGTATAACTTCTTGCTATTGCAAGTCATTAATAATAGATGCTCATTATCATACTGCGTATTATACAATTGCCAAAAAGCAGCTTTTGCTAGCTCAAAGCTTGTTGTGTTTGTTCTCGTTTCTAGAAGTACTTGACTTCCGCCTTTTCTTTGTTTTAATACATAAATGCGGTAGTTTTTTAATCTTGAGGTGCAACCATTTTCATTCTCTTAAATCGTTGTAAATTTCTGTTATTGTGCTGAACTTGTACTTTAATGACACTGTATAATAATAAATTGGTCTAGGGTTATTCCTTCACGATCTACTATTAAACATCTTCCTTTTTAAGGATCTTCAAAAAATTAACAATCAAATTCAAAGATAACATATTTTCGTTTTTGAAATTTATATTATTAATTAAGATTTTTATTACAAAATGACGTTTATCTTGTTCATCTGTTGTTAAGTAAATTTTACCTAATGATATTGTGATAATGCTTTAACATTATCTAAATTATAAACCCAGCAATATAAACATAATTTCCTGCCTGATAATATTTTGCAGGTCAATTTGATGAGATTTTAATAAATTTATCGCAGTTTACATGTCTAGACTATAATTACATGATTCTAACAATATTATAAGAAAAGCATATTGGGTAAAACTTGCTAAAATGACATCAGTGGTTATGCCTTAATTTTCAAAAATAAAGGGTATTATAAAAAAGAGGGTTATCCCTCTTTTATTCTCTTATATATTAGAACTACACTTAACTACTATTAGAATTGCTAGGCAAAAAGCTAATGTCTTTAATAATTTATTAAATATTCCATATGTTTTTTTGATATGTATATTAGGTAATGAAAAAAAGAAATATCTGGGTTGGTCTTTTTGATAAATTGTATAGTTTACTTGGATGCATCCAGGGTATACGTTTTTCATAATTCCATAGACTGTTTTCTTTTGTTTTGGATTAATGATTCTATGTTCACCACAACAGAAACATTCTATTGGTTTATTTGTAGGATTATATAATTTTATTTTACATCTATAAGAGAAATCATAATCATAAGTATGAGATGAACTACCGTCACTATGATGAATGATATCTTTTATGCTTCGTTTTGTTACTGTTTGATAATAAATTTTAGCTTGTAGTTGGATACCACATTCTAGCTCTTCAAGCCAATCTCCTATACCTTCTTGTTTTGCTTTCGTTAGTTCATTTTTAACTTTTTGAATATCATTATTTTTAATACTTTCTTGAATAGCTGTATGATATTTGTTGTAGAGCTTCCATTTTTCGTTGTATTGGTAGGTTGTGCGAGCGTCTTCTATACATTTCTTGGATAAAAGTGAATCATTGATAACACCTTTTTCTAAATATTCTAATGCTTTTTTTTCATCAATATTTTTTAACTTATTATAGATATGATAATAAGCATCAGCGATGCCATTTTGCGCTGACTTTTCATAATATTCAATTGCTTTATTGATGTCTTTGACTGTTCCTTCTCCAGTGAAATAACAATACGCTATATTAAATAAAGCTTTGGGATCGCCTGTTTGGGCTATTTTTCCCCATAATATAAATCCTTCATACCAATCAGATGGTAATTTTTCGCCAATAAAGAAAATTTCTTTCTGCTTAATAGCTGAATCAATAGATTGCTGGAATGACATTTTTATTTCCTACTAATTATTTTATCGTGTATTGAGGTTATTTAAATTAATTAAGTAATATTATTCTTATAATTAAGAATTTTTTATTCTGTTAGAATTCTTTATATTTCAAATAGAATATGATTAATTCCTTGTTTTATTTTTAGGCTATCAATCACTAAATAAATACATTGGAATAAGTGGAAAAAAAATAATAATAACCATTACAAATTGTATAACTGCTGAATAAATGCCTATTTGAGCAAATATTAAGCCACTTTTCTCTTTGTTGTATCGAATATCATTTTTAGCTTTTATTCCTAAAACTATAGCTAAAATAAGAAATATTGTGTTTATATAGTTAATATAAAAGGGTATGAATGAGGCAATACCACATATCATAGCCGCCACAGCTATTAAACTTATTGGTTTTCTATCAAATTTTTTTGTTTCCATTCCTACTCCATAAATTTATTTAAAATTTTAAGTTAATAAAAAGTTATCAAATTATATTATGATCGGTTTTACAGATCAATATAATATATTATGATAGTTTAAATCTATTATATGTTGTGTAACTGATCGTTGAAATCTTTTTATTTTTCTAATAAGGAATACGTTAGAATGAAAAAATAAAAAACATAATTTCAATAGTAAACATTTTATTTTATTATGATTTTTTATCTTTTTAATGTCTGAAAGTCTAGGCGGATTATTAAATCGATACAATTATGGAGAGATTAATCATAAAATAATTAGGTAGATCTATTTTACGGATTCAATCTTGTTATAGTATAAATAAAAGCACTTTTAATGACAGATAGCTTGAAAAGAATAAATCATATCAAAAAAAGTTATTAACATTATTAGAATAAAAAACTTTAGATTTGTACAATCTAAAAAGGCACTGCTAAGTCACTAAATTTTAGGTATAATGAATAAGTCATATAGAAATAGCTGACTTTTTGTATTTATTTTTGTAAATAGTGGCAAATTGTTATTCATACTAATTGGTTATTAATAGTTATTGTAAAGCCACCATTTAACGCATGTAATATTTCATAAATTATTAACGATTTAGTTCGCTTAATTATCTCAATTGTTCACAAAATATATCATAACAAGTCTATATTCTATTTATTAAAATTTTAACCAATTTGAGAGTAAAACTATGAACGCATATCTGCTACTTTTCGCTGCAATTATCTGTGAAGTGATTGCAACATCTTCACTCAAATTATCTAATGGATTTACTAATCTGACTTTTTCAATAATTACCATAATTGGTTATAGTGCTTCTTTTTATATTTTATCATTAGCTTTAAAAACGATACCGGTTGGTATTGCTTATGCAATTTGGTCGGGAATAGGGATTATCATTATTAGTTTAATTGCTTGGATTTTTTTAAAACAGTCATTGGATCTTGCTGCATTGATTGGTATGGGATTTATTATTTTTGGAGTAGTAATTATTAATCTTTTTTCAAATATTTCAGGACATTGATATAGATTTAAACCCTAATAATAAAAATATTAATTAAGTTTTTTGCATTTTAAAAATAAAAAAACCGGAGTTAAACTCCGGTAAAAGTTAGAAGAAAGGTATGTAAAAATATCAACTTTGAATAAAATTAGATTTCACTTGCGTGTTGTTTTAAGTAGCTAGCAACACCATTTGGATTTGCTTGCATACCTTGTTTACCTTTAGTCCATTGTGCAGGACAAACTTCACCATGTTCTTCGTGGAATTGGAAAGCATCAACAATACGTAGCATTTCATCAACGTTACGTCCAATTGGAAGATCATTGATAGTTTCATGACGAACAACGCCTGATTTATCAATAAAGAATGAAGCACGAAGTGCAACACCTGCTTCAGGATGTTCAACACCGTAAGCTTGCATAATGCTATGTTTGATATCTGCAACGATAGGGAATTTTACTTCGCCAATACCACCTTTATCTTGTGGAGTATTGCGCCATGCATTATGGACATATTCAGAATCCATTGATACACCAATAACTTCTACACCACGTTTTTTGAATTCTTCAAGACGGTGATCAAAAGCAATGATTTCTGATGGACATACAAAAGTAAAATCCATAGGCCAAAAGAATACGACTGCATATTTGCCTTTGATATGTTCGGCTAAATTAAAATTATTTACTATTTCACCAGAACCAAGCACTGCAGATGAAGTAAAGTCTGGTGCCTTACGAGTTACTAATGTCATAAAATGTCTCCTTGTGTAACTAAATTTGTAATTTATTTGCGGTGAATTATAGCAGTATGTATCAATACGCCAAGCTGTTATCAGCGATTGATTTCATAAGTTTAAACTATGATAAATAAATTATTATTCGGTTTTAATTATCGTTTTCTTTGATTTACCTTTGTTTTTAGTATCTCGATGACGCTGTTTTACCTTTTTCTTTTTCGTATCTTCTTGCTTTTTAGCTACACTTTTTTGTTTAGCTTTTTGTGACGGTTTCTTTTTGGTCACAGGTTTAGGTGCTTTAGTTTTTGGTCGCAATTCATCAATGGTTCTTAATTTAATCGGTTCACGTATATAACGTTCAATTTTTAGTAATAACTCATTATCGTGAGCTTCAACTAACATTATTGCGGTACCTTTTTTTCCAGCACGAGCAGTACGACCAATGCGATGTAAGTAAACATCAGCGGTTTTAGGCGCATCGAAATTGATAACATGGCTTATATCGTCAATATCTATACCTCTAGCGGCAACATCTGTTGCAACCAACACATTTACGGTGTCATTACTAATTCTTTTGATTGCTTCATTACGTTTGGCTTGAACCATTTCGCCTTCTAGATAACAACTTTGAATACCTGCTTGATGAAGTAATGTTACTAATTCATGTACTCTTTCCCGTTTACGAACAAAGACAATCGTTTTTTTCACTTCTTCTTGTTTCAATAAATGCGTTAATAATGCAACTTTATGGGTAAAATCATCAGCGCGATAATAAAATTGCAAAATCTTTTTTCGTTCTTTTCGCGAAGGGTCGGCATTGATTTCGACGGGTTGTTCAAGAATACGATTAGCAAAGCTATGTAATCCATCACCTTCAAGTGTAGCTGAAAATAGTAACGTCTGTTTGCGCCAACGAGTTTCTGCAGAGATAGTTTCAACATCCTGAGCAAATCCCATATCTAACATGCGATCTGCTTCATCCAATATTAACATTTCAACCGCACGACAATCGAAGTTTTCTTCTTTAATATACTGTAATAATCGACCCGTAGTGGCTATGACAATATCTTGATTTTTACTAAACACTTCAGCATGGTTCATATAAGCAACTCCACCAGTAATGGTGGCGATACTTAGGTGAGTTGATTGCGTAAGCAATTTTGCTTGCTCAGCTATTTGGATTGCGAGTTCTCGAGTAGGGGTTAGTATCAAAATTCGTGGTGGTCCTGGTTTTCGACGAGGAAAATCAAGTAAATGTTGTACCGCTGGAATCAAAAAAGCTAAAGTTTTACCGGTTCCGGTTGGAGCCGATCCTAAAACATCCTTACCGTCTAATGCTACTGGTATAGTTTGTGCTTGGATTACCGTTGGTGTATTAATATTTTGTGTTTGTAGATTGTCAATTAGGATATCATCTAACTGTAAATCGGAAAAAGTTTGTGTAGTCATAGTGCTCTTTTATCTATCATTTTGTCCCACATTATAACGGCAATTGTTATAACTACAATGTTTATCCTTAACTAACATAATCTTTAAGTAACAGAGCCGAAAATAGGTAAGAATAAAAAACAATTTTTCATGATTACCATATTATTTATTGGCCAACTATGAATGGTTAAACTTATCATAATTTATGGTTTATGCTAAAATAATTAAAATAACAAGGTAGCAAACTTAATACTATTCTTTTTAGTTAAATTGATGATCGAATTATAAATATGACAGAATCTTTTTCTAACGACAAATATAACCAGCAGTTACAAAATAAAATAATCAACTTAAAAACATTATTATCTGATTTTTCATTACCCGATTTACAGGTTTTCTCTTCACCAATTAGTCACTATCGTATGCGAGCTGAATTTAGAATTTGGCATAACGGTGAGGAGCTTTATCATATTATGTATGATAAAAAAACTAAAAAAAGAGTAAGAATTGATAGCTTCCCAATTGCATCACAATTAATTAATCGTGCCATGCAAACAATTTTACCGTTACTTCAATATAACGATAAGTTGCGCCATCAACTTTTTCAGATTGATTATTTTTCCACATTGAGCGGCCAGTTATTAATAACACTCTTATATCATAAAAAATTAGATGACCAATGGATAATAGAAGCTGAGTGTTTAAAACAACAATTAGCGGAGCAGGGTATTTTTGCCAATTTGGTTGGTCGAGCTAGT
The DNA here is from genome assembly GCF_016101145.1 of Gilliamella sp. W8145. Lineage (NCBI taxonomy): Bacteria > Pseudomonadati > Pseudomonadota > Gammaproteobacteria > Orbales > Orbaceae > Gilliamella > Gilliamella sp. W8145. The sequence goes on along the minus strand of NZ_JACFRC010000001.1, from coordinate 912,282 downwards.
AATCAAAAAATTGCTGTAAATGTTGATTATGTCGATGAGACTTTAGCCATATTTGATAATAACTTTAGTTATCGACAAGTGGAAAACAGTTTTACCCAACCTAATGCGGCTATCAACATTAAAATGTTGGAGTGGGCAATATCGGTTACTAAAGATTCTAAAGGTGATCTTCTCGAATTTTATTGTGGTAACGGTAATTTTTCGATTGCATTAGCACAAAATTTTAGGAAGGTGTTGGCAACTGAAATCGCAAAAGCATCGGTTTATTCTGCACAACATAATATTAAAGTAAATAATATTGATAACTTAATTATTGCCAGATTATCGGCCGAAGAATTTACTAGTGCAATTAAAAAAGAACGACAATTTAATCGATTGCAGGGTATTAATTTAGATGATTATCAATGTCAAACCGTATTAGTCGATCCTCCACGAGCAGGATTAGACGATAATACGCTTGAGATTATCCAAAGTTATCAACGGATTATTTATATTTCTTGTAATCCTAATACGTTGAAAAATAATTTAGAACAACTTACTAAAACGCATCAAATTGAACATTTTGCGATGTTCGATCAATTTCCTTATACCGATCATATTGAAACCGGTATTGTTCTTCGTAAAAACTAACATCAACCATATTCAATTACGGTTAAATTTGCTAAAATGAAATTTGTTTTATAGTGAATTAGCCGTAATCCATGGATAAATTTACGTCAGTAAGTATTAAAGTCAAAAAAAAACCCTAGATCAACTAGGGCTGCATTAAATTGCAAGGAATGGATGAAAGGAAATAAAACAATGAAACAATACTGTCTAGCCTCATGAATCATTGTGGCGATACTATAACAAATCTAACCCGACTATTTAATGACCATTAGATTACAAAATAGTCATTAAATTGTCATGATGCCATTTCCCTTTTTCATATATCCTATTACTGCATTATGCAATTTCGATAACCTGATAGAACATTAAGGAATATTCAATATGAAATTGTTAGTTGTTGAAGATGAACAAAAAACAGGTGAATATCTACGCCAAGGATTAGTTGAGTCAGGATTTATTGTTGATCTCACAGATAATGGCTTAGATGGCTATCATCGAGCAATGACTGAAGATTATGATTTAATTATTCTTGATGTCATGCTTCCCGATATTGTTGGTTGGAAGATAGTGCAGTCTTTACGTGAAGCTGGTAAAGATACGCAAATTATTCTGCTGACGGCAATGGGGAGTGTTGAAGATAAAGTTAAAGGTCTAAATTTAGGCGCTGATGATTATTTAGTAAAACCATTTTCTTTTGCTGAACTATTAGCAAGAGTTAAGTCATTATTAAGACGAAATGTACCACAGGTTAATAATTATCAATTAAGTATTGCTGATCTTGTTATGGACTTACCTAAACGAACAGTAACCAGAGGTGATAAAAGAATTGATTTAACCAATAAAGAGTTTTTATTACTGGAATATTTTTTACGTTATCCTGGTGAAGTGCTTCCTAGATCATTAATCGCATCCCAAGTATGGGATATGAATTTTGACAGTGACACCAATGTTATTGATGTGGCAATTAGGCGCTTGCGGAATAAGATTGATGCTGATTTTGAACCGAAATTAATTCATACAGTCCGAGGAATGGGATATAAATTAGATGTATTGGATGAAGAAAACTAATATCATATCATTTCGTATACCACTTATTGTATGCCTACTGACCTGTGGGCTACTTTATTGTTTTAGCTATCTTATTGAACATACTTTTGAAAAAATTTCGATTCAGCAAAATGTCACCGAACTCAATTCTGTCATTACCTCAATCGAGCGTGAGCTGACCTATTATTCACCCGATGAAAATCGTGATGAATTCTTTCAAAATCTTTTACTTATTTTAACTGGTCATCATCATTTATTTGTTTATATTATTGATGATTCAGGAAAAATTGTCTATCGCACACGAGGTCCAAATTTATCAATTGCTTTATCACAAGAAGATTTTGATCGTTTAATTACTGAAAATAGCACTGCAATTTGGAACATTGATAAATCATCTTATCGTATCGGAGCCTCTAGAGTATTGTTGGACGAAGGCCGCCAATATACGACAATAGTTGCAGTAGCCCGTGATTTACAGCTTGAATTTATTAAGCGACTAAGAAATGGTTTAGGTTTACTTATCGTTATTGCTTGTGTCTTAGCTTTAATTGGTTCATTAATTTCAATATATTTTACGCAAAAACCAATTAACCGTTTAATCAAAAAGATTGAAGGCATTAATATGAAAAGCTTAAATTATCGTATTTCAACCAAGTCAGTACCGGTGAAATATGTTAGTTTGGTTAAAGCTTTTAATAATATGCTTCATCGAATGGAAGATGTTTTTGATCGGCAACGTAATTTTACTGCTGATATTGCTCATGAAATGCGCACACCAATTACTAATTTAACCACACAAACGCAAATAGTATTAAATAATGCGCGATCAACTGATGAATATCGAGAAATTTTATATTCTAATTTAGAAGAGTATGAAAAAATGTCTCAAATGATTTCTGATATGCTGTTTTTAGCTCAAGCAGATAATCATCAATTAGTTCCTAATCTTATTGATATTGATCTTCATTCAATGATTAGTTTGATGTGTGAGTATTTTGAACCTTTAGCCGATGAAAAAAATATAACTTTTGAAATAGAAGGTAGTTGTTCTCATATAGAAGGGGATAAAATGATGTTAGGGCGAGCGATAAGTAATATATTATCCAATGCTATTCGATATACTCCTGCAAATCAGACAATTAAAATTAGCTTGAGTCAAGTAAATCAAAAACGAATCCAAATTATTATTGCTAATCCAGGTAAAAAGATTGAAAGTCGCCATTTACCACATCTTTTTGATCGCTTCTATCGAGTTGATGAATCACGGCACCGTAATGGTAAAGATAGCTCGGGAACAGGGATTGGTTTAGCAATCGTTAAATCTATTATCGACACGCATAAAGGTCATATTCATGTCGAATCTGATGATTTATCAACTCGATTTATTATTAAACTTCCTACAGTTATTTAACGTCAAAATCACTGATTAGTAGATTAGCTGCAGCATATGCGGCTTTTTCTCGTAATTCAGTTGGTACTTGTTGATTATCAACTATCTCATTGAGAACTGTCATTACTGCACCTAAAGCATCATCAATATAACCTAAATCATTACTACCAATTTGTGCATATTTTTCCCGAATTAGCTCACTATATTTGTTCATTTTTACTATCCTATAGATTAAAAAAATTTAAATATGATTTAAATAAACGTTATTAACTGTTGATAAACTTCGTCAGCTGTTATGGTTTGCATCATTTTATCTGCTGAAATGATGCTATGCTGGTTTTTTCCATATCCGCCAATAAGCTTCGGATCGGTATTACCAAATAAAGTAATATTAGGTCTATCTAATGCTGCTGTTAAGTGGCTTAATCCAGTATCGACGGATACTACAGCTTTGGCTCCGGCAATAACCGTTGCAATTTCATTGAGAGATAATTTAGGTAATACTTCAACGTGTTTGAATCCTTGGGCTAATCGCAATGCACGTTCTTGTTCATGCGGTGCTCCCCATGGAAGTTTAATTTTAAGGCCAGTAGGCTCAATTAATTCAATTAAATTACGCCATGCCGATTCTGTCCAATGTTTTTCATCCCGGGTAGTTGCATGTAGGAAAATCAAGTATTTTTGGTTATCAGGTGGTAATGATGTTAAAAAATGATCAGCAATAGCATAGTCACCAATCGAATCTGGTTGTGAGTAGTTAAGACTTTTTGCAAATAACATACGAACACGTTCAATGGCATGCATCTGTTTAGGAACATGATGTTTTACATCATAAAACCAACTAGCAATTGGTTCCTTTATGCTTTGGCGATCCAAACCATGTTTAATACCTTTCGCTTTACGAGTGATTAAAAACGCACTTTTAATTAGCCCTTGAGCATCAATAATGCAATCATACTGTTTACGCTGTAAGTGTTCTATAAATTGATGGCGTTCTTGGCGAATGGGCTTAGCGAACCAGTTTTTTCGCCAACGTCTGATAGCAACCGGAATGATGTCATTTACTGCAAAATGCCAACTGGGAATTTGACAAAAGTTTTCTTCAACCACCCAGTCAAATGTTATGTTAGGTATGCTATTAGCAGCATCAGTTAAAGCAGGTAAAGTATGCAATACATCACCCATAGATGAAGTTTTAACAATTAACACGCGCATAATTAACAGCTCTTTTCACAGCGAACGATAAGATTCATTAATGTTTCAAATACTAAATCTGGTTTTATATCAATAAGGCTTTGATGATAGCCTTGTTCAGCATCACCTTTACGAACGCGATGATAGCCAGTGATTAAACGGATTACTTCTGCTTTATTGGATAGTGGTGGGGTAAAATCAGGACTACTTGGCCCATAAAGTGCGACTAAAGGTTTATCCAGCGCTGCTGCTACATGCATTAGTCCTGAGTCGTTGGTGACGACAGCTTTACACGCAGCAATCAGATTTATTGCTTGTCCTAATTCCGTTTGTCCAGCAAGGTTAATACATTGTTTTCCATGATTCATTTTAGCAATGATTTGTTCGCCAACTATTTTATCTTTTGCTGAACCGAAAATAATAATTTTAGCGTGTTGTTTAACTATCTTATCGGCTAATGCTGCATAATGATAATCAGGCCAGCGTTTGGCTGGGCCAAATTCGGCTCCTGGGCAAAAACCAATTAATGGCTCATCATTTGTAATATTAAATGTAGATAATGTTTGTTCAACCTCATCGGTTAAAACATTAAGTTTTGGCCATAAAATTGGCTGAGGTATATCTTTTGCTGAATGGATATTCTGCTTAGAATAGGCGAGAGCGACATAGCGTTCTACCATTAATGGAAAGGCTTGTTTATCCAGCACTCGTAAATCATTTAATAAGCCATAACGCATCTCACCTTTCCAACCAGTACGTTTAGCAATTTTAGCAAAAAAAGGAATGAGTGCTGATTTAAAAGAGTTAGGTAAGATGATAGCTTGGTCGTATTGATTATTGCGTAATTCCTTTCCTAACTGATAACGTTTGCTTAAAGCAAACTCACCATGGCTTATAGGCATAGCGATTGACTGATTTACTTCAGGCATTTTATCTAATAAAGCTCGGCACCAAGCTGGTGCCATCACATCAATTTCAATAGATGGATCTAACTGTTTTAATGTGCGATATAAGCTTTGTGACATCATCATGTCTCCAACCCATGAAGGACCAATAATCAACGTTTTCATTGAGGTTCCTTTATTGTTGGTTTAACCATTGCATATATTCAGTTGTTCCTTGAGACACTGTTTTGAACTCAATAGGACAACCTGTTTTCCTGAATTTAGTCAGATCAGCTTGAGTAAAGCTTTGATAGCGTCCTTTTAAGTGTTCAGGGAATGGAATATAATCGATTTCGCCTTTTTTATGATAATCTAAAACTGCATCAGCAACTGATTGGAATGATTCTGCACGACCAGTTCCACAATTAAAAATGCCAGAAACTTTATTTTTCCAGAACCATAAGTTAACCTCAACCACATCGCCAACGTAAATAAAATCACGTCTAAAATTATCACTGCCAGCAAATAATTTTGGCTTTTCGCCTTTGGTTATTTGTTCATTCAAGTGATATGCAACGCTAGCCATGCTACCTTTATGATTTTCACGAGGTCCATAAACATTGAAATAACGGAAACCGCAAATTTGCGAATTTGCATTTGGTAAAATTTCTCGTACGTATTGATCGAATAAAAACTTTGAATAACCATATACATTTAAAGGTTTTTCATAAACTCTATCTTCAATAAAATTGTCACTGCGTCCTCCATAAGTTGCGGCGGAAGAAGCGTATAAAAAAGGAATATCAAAATCTAAACAATAATGCAGCAAATCTTTTGAATAGTTGTAATTATTTTCCATCATAAATTTGCCATCCCATTCAGTAGTAGATGAACATGCTCCTTGATGAAAAATAACTTCAATGTCCAGATTTTCACCGGAGACTATTGCTGAAATAAACTCATCTTTATCCATATAATCAGCAATATCTAAATCTGCTAAATTGGCAAATTTAGTTCCATCGGTTAAATCGTCTACTACTAAAATATCTTTTCGGCCTAAATCATTCAAACCTTTAACAATATTACTTCCAATAAAACCGGCACCACCAGTAACAACTATCATAATTACAACCTTTAGCTAATGAAATTAATGACACTATAATAACGATTTATTGGCAAATTTTCGAGTTCTCTTTTAGTTATCTTAATTTTGTCTGTTGTTTCTAGATGATCATAAAATTTGATTTAGTGATATATATCTGTGATATGTATCATGCCAATAAATTGTTTTTTATTATCAATCACAGGTAAAACGGTTATTGGCCTAGGTTTATGTTGTTCCATTTTATATAAAGCCTCTGATACATATTGGCTATGTTCAATGGTTATTGGTGTGGTTATCATTAACTCAGAAACTTGAATATCTAACAAATTAGGTTGGTATTGTAATTGTCTACGAATATCACCATCTGTAATTATACCAAGTAATACATTATTGTTATCAACTATCGCAACAGCGCCTATCCCCGAATTCGTCATAGCAAAAATAGCGTCAGAAATAGATTTTTCTGTGGTAATAGCAACCTTTCTATTATGTTTTTCAACTAACTGTTGCACTGTCATTAAACGTATTTGGCCTAGATTTCCGCCTGGATGATAAAAAGCAAAATCTTGTGAGCTGAATTTCTTTGCATGCATCACTGATATTGCCAATGCATCAGTTAAGGCTAATTCTACCGTTGTACTTGTTGTTGGTGCTAAATTGAGAGGGCATGCTTCATGGGATACATGGGCATCTAAATTGTAGGTTGCAAAGCGAGCTAAAGTTGATAATGGATTACCACAAATTGAGATTAACGGAATATTAATTTGTTTTATGGTCGGTAAAATATTAATAATTTCGGCTGTTTCTCCACTGTTTGAGAGGGCAATAATAGTGTCATCTTTGGTAATGCAACCTAAATCACCATGAATAGCTTCTGCTGGATGCAAATAAAAAGACGGAGTACCGGTGCTCATAAATGTAGCGGAAAGTTTACGAGCAATATAACCAGGTTTTCCCATTCCTGTCACGATAACTCTTCCTTTGGTATGAAAAATTAATTCTACTGCATGTAAAAAAGTTTCATTAATTGAGTTAACAATTTCTTCTATTGCAGCAGCTTCTTGTTTTAAAACTTGTTTGGCAAGTTGCAACGTTTCATTTTTGCTTACCAAAGAACTTTCTGATTTTGTTGTCATATCCAAATTATCCTTATTTATGAATTAAATTAATTCTGGTGAAGATTGAATAAATAGAAGCATAAATTGTATGCATAAAACCGAAAATAATTTTATTGATTCACAAAAAACTAACTAAGAAAAAGTGAAAGTTTGATTCAGATCACATTTGTTAAACTGGGTTGTGAAAGTGTTAAAAGATTAACATTTTGTTGATTATTTTATTACTACAATGACGCCAACTTAATTGGGAAACTCACTATGAAACAAGAATTACCAAGATATAAAAGAATTTTAGAGTACTTAGATGAATATGATGTTGCCAATATCAATTTACTATCTAATTTATTTTCCGTTTCACATATGAGTATCAGACGGGACTTAAAACTTTTACAAGAAAAAGGATTAATCAAAGTATCGTATGGAGGTGAAATAAAAAGAAGTTTTTTAAATGGCACCCCTCTATATAACATCAAACAGAATCGATTTTCTGAAGGTAAGAAAAGAGTAGGGAAAATAGCGGTAAGTTTATTACAACCAGGGATGGTAATTTTTATTGATGCAGGAACAACGATGCGTGAATTTGCCTTGAATATCAATGTTCCAATTACAGTGATTACTTTAGATTTACATGTGGCTTTGGAATTATCTTCCCGGCCAGAAGTGAACACGATTATTTGTCCTGGTGAAATACAAACAACAAATGCGTCAGCTTATAACACTCAAGCCATGAAGTATCTATCAGAGCAGGTTATTGATTTAGCCTTTATTGGTGCGGATGGTTTTAATCTAGAAGATGGTGCATTGACCACTACACAGATTAAAGCTGACTGTAAATGGATGGCATTATCTAGATCTATTCAATCGGTTCTATTGGTTGATAGCAGTAAATTGGGGCTTAGATGTCGTTTTAAAATCTGCGATTTAAATCGATTTAATTATCTTATAACTGAAAAGCAATTTCCTAGTAATTTTGAAAAACAATTAATAAAACAGGATATTAAATATATTTATTAAGTGATGTAACTAATAGTTAGTTAATTTTGGTAGATGTATAAAAAGTTCATTTATTGAGCTTAATTTTTGAGAGGAAGCAAAAATATGAAAGTTGCCGTTGTAGCTGATGATTTGACAGGTGCTAATGCTACCTGTGCTTTATTAAGCAAAAAAGGGTTTAATGCAATTACATGTTTAGAAAAATTTAATGAAGATCTTTCTAGATTTGATGTGATTTCATTTGCAACTGATTCACGTTCAATACCTTATAAAGAGGCGTATTCACGGGTTGTCGATTGCATAAGCCAGTTTAGCAAATATCAACCTTTAATTAGTAAACGTATAGACTCCACGCTGCGAGGTAATTTAGGGGCAGAAGTTGATGCAGTTATCGACAATGATCCTAATCTAATGGCTTTAGTTGTACCTGTGTATCCATCTAGTGATCGAATTTGTGTTGGCGGATCTTTATTAGTTAATGGTATCCCATTACAGAATACAGCAATGCGTAATGATCCTAAAAATCCGATGACGGAGTCTTCAATTTTAGAATTATTTCGTTGCCAGTCTCGATATCCAGTCTCACATATTGCTCTCAAGGATGTTTTAGAAGGTAAAGATAGAATTGAGCAGCGTTTAAAACAAATATATCAACAAGGTGGTCGAATTGTCATATTTGATGCGACTACGGATACTGACATTAGTGTGATAGCGCAAGCAGCGAATAATGTTAATTTGCCTGTTTTTTGTGTTGATCCGGGGCCATTTACTGCCCAATTTGCTGATCTACGTTATTCATCAGAACGAAAGATGGCCAACAAAGTGTTTGTCGCAATAGGCAGTGTGTCTGATCTTACTCAAAGACAAATAAGAAAATTGAAATATGACCGAAAAGTTTGGTTAGAAACGATATTGGTTGATGAATTGATAGAAATTTCTAAAGACATCAAGAAAGCTAAACCAATTGTAGATAAATTACTGGAAAAGGTTGATCACTTTGATGTGATCGGCATTGATACCGTTGAAATGCCAGAGCATGTTTGTGATTTAGCTAAGTTAGCTGCTAACAATAATATGAGTATGAGTGAAATTAGTAATACTTTGAATCAGGCTATTGCCGAAATAACTGCTCAAGTCTTATTCCACCCTGAATCTATTATTAGAGGTATTTATACCAGTGGTGGAGATGTCACGGTAAATGTTGTAAATCGATTAGGAAGTAGTGGTTTCTTACTTAAAGATGAAGTTGAGCCATTAACGGTTTATGGACACCTTGTTGGAGGGAAATGTGATGGTTATTCGATAGTAACAAAAGGTGGATTTGTCGGTAACGATAATACTTTAGTTCATTGTATCGACTATTTGAGTACCAAGATTTCATCACATGAAAGCATGAAGCATTAATACCTTATAACTAGTTCAACTTAGATAAAACAACATAAGTTGAGCAAATTTTGAGTAATTTTAAAGGAGTAATAAATGAAACGTCGTTGTTTAATCGGAGTTCCTATGGGCGATCCGGCTGGTATAGGCCCTGAAATTGTCGTGAAAAGTATTGCTGCACCAGAAACATATGAATATGGATGTGTACTGGTAACAGGCGATAAAAAGGTGTTAGCTGATGCGTGTAAGTTTTCAAAAGTAAACTTACAAATTAATGAAATTACCGATCTAACTCAAATACAAGATAAACCTAATGTATTGAATCTTATTCAGTGTGGCGAATTAAATTATGAAACGTTTAAAATTGGCCAAATTGAAGGACAATGTGGTCAAGCAGCATTCAATTATATTAAAGTTATCACTGAGCTTGCTATGGAAAAAAAACTTGATGCCATTGCAACAACACCTATCAATAAAGAATCCCTTAAAGCTGGTAATGTTAACTATATTGGTCATACCGAGATATTAGCAGATCTTACTGGCAGTCAAGACCCACTTACTATGTTTCAAGTTCGAGATTTAAGAGTATTTTTCTTAACTCGTCATTTAGCATTGGTTAAAGCTATTGAATCATTAACGCCAGAAAGAGTCTGTGATTATGCTATTCGTTGTAACGATGCATTGGTTAAATTGGGGATCAATAAACCGAGAATGACGGTTGCCGGTATTAATCCACATTGCGGAGAGCATGGTCTTTTTGGTCATGAGGATGATGATGTCTTATTACCAGGTATTGAAATGGCTCGTAAACAAGGGATTGATATTAATGGCCCTAAACCAGCTGATAGTGTTTTCCATTTTGCTATGGGGGGGGGCTATGATGCTGTTTTATCTCCATATCATGACCAAGGTCATATCGCAACGAAAATGGTTGATTTTCATCGTACCATTTCTATCACTAATGGAATGCCGATTCTTCGCACATCTGTTGACCATGGCACAGCAAATGATATTGCCGGAAAAGGAATCGCTAATCCAGTAAGTTTGATTGAGGCTATACGTTTAGCTGCGCTATACGCACCAAATTTCAAACGTTAATAAGTAGCTATTCTTACTTATAACAATTTATTTTTCGGTAATGATTATGTCATTATCGAAGGAGGGTTTGCATATGTCTAAAAAAGAAAATAATAATAAATCACTTTATCCTTATGTCTTATTAAATGGCATTATTTTAGTGGTTGTCGGATTAATTGTTTTTTATCTAGGAAGTTTACATAGTATTGAGAAGAGCAGCTGGCGAATGGTTGCCGGTCTACTTGTTGCAATTACTTTGTTACTATTTATGATTTTGAAAACAAGAATTCAGGCATTTCCTGCATTGATTATATCCGCTTTAATTACTGGCTCATTGGGTGGTATGCCTGGTGAATTTATGATCGCAACGATTAGTAAAGGCTTTGGTAATACGCTCGGTAACATAGGGATCGTTATTGGCTTTGGCGTTATGATGGGGTCAGTTTTGCAGATGAGTGGTGCAGCGCAAAAAATGGCTCAAGTTTTTATTAACCTTTTAGGAAAAGGCAGAGAAGAGTTAGCATTAGTCATTATCGGTTTATTAGTGAGTTTGGCTGTATTTTGTGATTCAGCATTTATTGTTTTATTACCGTTAGTGAAAGCTATTTCGCGTAGTACAGGTAAATCTGTAGTCGGACTTGGTTCAACATTGGCTATGGGACTTGTTATAAGCCACAGTATGATTCCACCAGCGGTAGGACCATTTGGTGTAGTTTCACAATTTGGTATTGGCCTTGGTGAATATATGCTATGGGCAATGGTTGTTGCTATACCTATTACTATTGCTGGATTTATTTATACTCGCCATGTTGGTCGTAGTATTTATCAAATTCCTACGGAGGATGGTGAGAATTTTACCCGTGAACGTCTAACAGTTACTTCGCAAAATTTAGAAGATGATCAACAATTACCAAGTGCATTAGCATCGTTTGCACCAATTGTCACTCCGATTATTTTGATATTAACCGCTACTTTAGTAAATGAAATGAAATGGGATAATTCTATTGCCATTATGTTAAAAACAATTGGACACCCAATTGTAGCTGTGGGCATTGGTTTATTAATTGCTATCATGGCATTAACTAACTCATTTCCTCGAAAAGATGTTGTGCATCAAATGGAAAATTCAATTCGTTCTGCTGGTATTATATTGCTTGTTATTGGCGGTGGTGGCGCATTAGGAATGGTGTTACGTGACTCAGGAACAGGTCAAATTATTGCTGAATATATTGTTAAAATTGGTGTGCCTGGTATTTTGTTACCATTGACAATTTCAACTTTGATTCGCTTAATTCAAGGTTCTGGTGTAGTTGCCATGATTACCGCAGCAAGTATTACTGCACCAATGATTGGAACATTGGGGGTAAATCCGATTATGGCTGGATTAGGCTGCTCTATTGGTTCATTTATGTTTTCTCATTTCAATGATGCTTATTTTTGGGTAGTGAATCGTTCACTAGGCGTTACTGAAGTTAAAGAACAAATTAAAGTTTGGAGTATGACAACTACCGTACTTTGGGCTGCAGGAACAGTGACATTATTAATTGTTAATGCCATTTTCTTCTAAGAAAATAGGGGAGTGTAAAGGAATATGCTTCCCCTAATCTTTTCTCTAAATTAGTTGTTATTAATTTTTGCGGTAACTAAAATATACCTTGCCAAACTGAGATAGGGTTCAGTTTGGCAAAACTGTTTTTCAATTTCTAATAATTGCTTAAAATGTGTTTCGGCTTTTGACTTATTGGTTAAATAGTCATGAAATAATCGAATACCTATTTTATTGATGATCTCAAAATTTTGTTGGTTCAACCATTGATATACTTGATTTGGATCTCGAGGATAATCGGGAGATAAGGTTTTCTTTTTACGTTTATTAAGACCGGCTTGAGTATATCCAAAATTACCTAAAGTCACTGTTTTAAATAATAGCCCGTGATAGTTATAGAACATTAATGACAAATAACCATCTTGTTTAAGATATTGTTTTAGCGACTGTATTATTTGGATTGGATCGGCTACCCATTCTAAAACGGCATGACAAATCACAATATCAAATTGTATTTTAATGAATTGCTTTAGATCTTGAATAGGGCAATGAATAAAATTTAAACTTAGATTTTCTTGTTCGGCTTGCTTTCTTGCTAATTCCAGCATTTGCTCGGAAATATCACAAACAGTAATGTTATGACCTAATTTTGCTAGTCGACAAGCAATCTGACCTTGTCCACCGCCTGCATCTAAAATAGTTAGTGGTTTATTCGATGGATAGCTAGCTAATATATTTTCTAGCTCTTGCCAAACGATAGCTTCTCGAATCTTGCCTTTGTTTGTGCCATAAATGTTTTTGGCAAATTTATGGCTGATGTCATCAAAATTACGATCAATTTTTGTCATAGTATAGAGTTATTATTTCAATTATTTGTTATTTAATTTAGTCACTTCTAAATTAATTTGGGCAATTTTTTCTGACATCAATTGATAGCACTGTTCCATTAATATTCTAGCATCTTCTTTACGTAGATTTTGGGTTTCGATTGGCGGAAGCATCTCAACGATCATATGGCCATTATTAAGACGGTTAAGTTTTATATTATTGGTATCTGATACGCAAATTGGCACAATAGGAACGCCAGCGGCTATAGCAGCTTTAAAGGCACCAGTTTTAAATGGTAATAATCCGCGTCCACGACTTCGAGTACCTTCGGGGAACATCCATATTGATATTCCTCGTTTTTTTATTTCGTTAACAACTAAGTTAATGGTGTCTCGAGCTTTTGATTTATTATTACGGTCAATCAAAATATTGCCTGTTAAGTAATAAAGTTGTCCAAAAAAGGGAATCAAAGCAAGGCTTTTCTTACCCACTGTAACGGTTTTGGGTTGTACAATGTCAGCAGCAACCACCATATCATAGTTGTTTTGGTGATTAGCAATAAATACGCAACTGCCTAAATTGTTAATATTTGCTTGTCTACGTGTATCAACCTTTACACCTAAAATTGGTTTGAAGAAAAAACTAAAAAGATGGGCAAATCTAGCCACATTTTTAGGGTTACGAGGATTGAATAAACAAAAAATAACGCCTAGCACACAAGTTATAATACCAATAAATAACACACTGATTAAGCGAAAAAGAAAAACCATAATTTACCTCATAAGTTAACTTAGCGTATTATATACGTAATCTATATGAATATACAGTTTGTTAAATATCGCTTTAAAGGATGTTTATGTTCGAATCAACTATCATTTGGGATGATAATGAAATTCCACTCTCTCGTTACTTTGATGATGTCTATTTTAATACTGACGGTGCAGTAGATGAAACTCGTTATGTTTTTATTGAAGGGAATTGTTTATATGAGCGATTTTTACAACACCAGCAAGAGACTTTTACTATTGGTGAAACCGGTTTTGGTTCAGGTTTAAGTTTTTTAGTTGCTTGGCAAACTTTTAAACAATTTAGACAGAAAAATCCAAATAGTAATCTGAAAAAATTAAATTTCTTTAGTGTTGAAAAATATCCTTTATCTGCCAGTGAAATATCAAAAATTCATGATAAAGTTATTAATTGTGAAGATTCTCTATCTCCATTAGCTAAGCAATTGCAAGATTTCTTAATAAAATCCGATGTTGGCAGTTTAGATGAAACGAATTTATTGATATGTTATGACGATATTAGCTGCTTTGCCGATTTCCTAGTTCAACAAAATAGTTTAATTGATGCATGGTTTTTTGATGGTTTTTCGCCAGCCAAAAATCCTGATATGTGGAATGAATCTCTATTTAAACGTTGTTATCAATTAACGAGAGAGAAAGGAACATTTGCAACTTTTACCGCAGCTGGTTTTGTCCGACGTAATTTAATTAATGCTGGATTTAATGTTGAAAAACGGAAAGGATTTGGTCTAAAACGTGAAATGCTAATCGGCCAAAAAATCTAAATTAGTTCGCCAATTTAACTTTTGGCGAACTAATACGAATTAATTAATATTAATTAAACTCGAATTGATAGATAAGATCTAGTGTTTGCGCAATACCAGAAGCTGCTTCTACATATAAATTTGGCAATAAACGATAACGTAAGGTAAATGTAGCTAGTGAGTCAAATATACCTACACCATATTTTAGCTGTAGATGAGGTAATATATAACCACTTACAACCACTTTTGAATTATTTCCTGCCCCTTGAGTGTCTAAAGAGAGATTCTTAATGCCAAATGCATTACCTATATCACCAATAAATTGTCCTGTTTTGGCGGTTCCAACACCAACTAAAAACGCTGTCATCATATCATTATCACTTTGGTCAGAACTATCAAGACCTTGACCTCGAATTAGATAAGAGAGAGCTTCTTGTTGTGACATAGCCGGATCGGAGAAAATCTCAATTTTAGGATCTGTTGATGATCCCTTAACTCGGATACCTGCTGTAATATTACTGTTATCCATTGCTTCAGGATTACGAATGGCTTCTATGTCTAACATAGCTTGGTCCGTTGGACCAGAAAAAGTGATAATGCCTTTATTAATGATTAAGTCTTGACCATAAGCATGAAATCGACCGTTAGGAATTAATATTTCACCGTGTAAGTCTAGTCCTTTATTTGTCTGTGTTGCAATGAGTTTACCTTTTAATGAGGCTTGCAAACCAAAAGCATCTACAGTGACTTTATCACCGATATTGATTTCAATATGGCTATTAATTTTCATGCCAAATTTTTGTGCTTGAATCTGTTTGTGGTTTCGATCCAACATGACTTCATCTGGTGACACATCAATACTTGACGGTGGAAGCGAATCAACAGTGATTTTACCTTTAGGAATTGAAACTTTACCAAGAATTGTCAGTTCATCTTGTGTTGCTTCTATTTTAATATCTGGAATGACTGACATGACAATCATTGGTGGTACAGTGACATCCATGGCCGCACCATTAACATTTAAGGTTGCTTGCCATTTTTCCAAATTATTCCAACTGGCTTGGCCATTAATATTAATATTACCTGATTTAGTGGCCAAAATTCCTTTCATTGTTGAAGTTTTACCATTGAATTTAATATCAAGCATAGCCGATTTGATATCGATTGGTAATTGGCTAGATTTTATGTCACTATGTTTTAAATTGATACCACCGGTTAAACTAGGATCGATTAAAGAACCAGAAAATTTAACCATACCATTGATGGCGCCATTAGCATATTCATCTTTACTCAATAGAGGATTAATAATTGCTAGGGCTAAATTATCGATATTGAGTTGGCCACTTAAATCTTTCTTCCCAGTTGGATCATTTATTGAAAGATCACCATTTATTTTACCTAATTTATTTAAACCAAAACGCCAATCTAATTTAGCTTGTTGTTCATTAAAATCTGCATTGATATTAAACACATCAAATGGAATTGGCAGAGCTTGATTATTGATCATCTGTTTAATATAAACTCTATTACTGGTTATATTGGCTTTGATACTTGGAATTTTGCTAGCATCATTGAATTTGATATCTGCTTTGCCATTAATAAAACCATCAATTTTTGTTTCACCATCAGTAGGTATAGGTAATTTAGCAAGATCAATATCTTTTAGTGTTATAGTTGTCTGGTTATTGTTAGTTATTGACAAAGATTTATCTAAACAAATACTAGAATTATTGCTACGCCAACAATGCGCACTTATAGTAGGAACGTGGTTAGTAATATCATAAGATAGAGAGATAGGTTTAGTTAATTGCCAACGATTATTATTAGTTAATGTAAGTAAACTATGCGGTATATTTGCGGTCCATTTGTTCTGTTGTTTATCTAATTGTCCACTCAATGATGTTACCATCGATAATGGGCTACCTTCAAAATTTATGTTTAAAGCGTGGCGAGCTTCATTACCTGATAGTTCAATATTAGCTTTTTTAATATTTTGGTTAGCGATATCGATATTTTGAGCAATTAGCTTCAATTGCCCGCTAAGTTGATCGTTGTATTTGATTTTGCCGGATAGATTTGCTTTAGCGATTGAAATATTTTCATAATTTAAATCATTAATATTTATATTGTTTTCGATAACAGGTGAGGCTTTACTACCTGTGATTCTAATATTTCCTATGATGGTGCCATTTAGATCATCAGCTAATAATGACAAAGACTTTAAATTAAGTTGGCTATTTAAATTACCTTTATCCGTAGAACCACTAATATTTAATTGGTTTTTGCCCCAAAGCATAGTTAGATTTTTGGATACTAAAGTACGATTAGAATCAATAAATAGATCGCCATTAGCTGAAAAATTAGCTTGTTTTATGTTACCTTTTAATTGTATATCAGGAATCTTTAATTGCCATAAATCACCTTCGAGCATACCCGAAGTTTTTAGTTGACCGGCTAAGCGAATAGGAAAGGTTGGTAACTCTTTAGTTATATCAACATTATTAAGTTTAACACTAGCATCCCATTTAAGAGCTTTTTGCCAATCTAATTGACCGGTAAGATTAATATCACCTTGTGGAAACTTAATATTGGCATGCTCAAAAGAGGCAGATTCATTGGTACCATCACCAATAATATCAATAGAGGTATCAGGTAAGTCATCTCCCTTAATCAAACCTTTAGCAAGCATATTATATTTTTGTGCATTGCCATTTAAGCTTATAGCAAAATTATCAAGCTGATATTGCGGAGTTCCCTCAATTGGCCATTGGATATGTTTACCTTCTAGTTTTGTAATTAATGGTAAATATTTTTCAATAAAATTTATCTGCCCTTCAATAGCAATTTGATTTAACCCAGCAATATGAGTATAAGTTGATAATTTACCTAATAAGTGTCCTGAAAACTGCCCATTAAGATGATTTTTCTCTGTATCGGCCTTAACATAAGCAAAAATAGGCCAATTATCACCTAAGGTTATTTCACCTGATACATAAGCATGACCACTCGCATAAGGTGTTATTGCATTGGTGTCGACATGTTTAACCATAATATGATTATTAATCATCTCTGTTTTGATATTCACTTGATTGAAATGATAATCTTGCCCTGAAATGTGTAATAACCAATTGTTCCCGGTTAAACTTGTAACATTAATATCGAGTGGAATACTAACTTGTGGCAGTGAGTTTATTAAAGGTTGATTAAATAGTTGTCTAATTTGTTGGTCAAGCGGTAGATTATCATCTATCTGGTTATTAGACTTTTTTGCAGGATAATCTGCAAATATTGCCTGTAAATCCATAGCAATAGCTGGATATACATAGATTTTTTCATTGACCCAGTTAGCTTTGCCTGTAAAGTCTGACATACCAAATTGCATATCGTTAACTTTTACTATGACATCTGAAATATGGGTTTGTTTTAATTCAATAGGTAATGGTGTTTTTATTATTTGTCGTTTTTCTGACGTTGATTCATCAGGTGAAAGTTCTATTTCGTCAGTATTAATTACAACATTAACCCCATCAGCATCAAATTGTTTAACACAAATTTTAGTCTGTATTAAACATAAACCAGACAGTTTGAATGTTGCATCTTTCACCTGTACATTAACACCAGGTAGTTCAAGTGACAGTCCTTCAATATGTAAATCATGGAATGTACCTTCAACTTGTGCTATTTTTAATTCAGGTAAAAATTTATTAAGAACATAGGTTGTTAGTTTTACACCTAAAGAGGTGTAAATCATTAAAATTATAAATGTGATAAGGAAAACAAAAATGGAAAGCACGACAATGCTACGTTTTTTCCATTTACGTATTCGTTTTATTTTTTCAGCCTTTTTCGCTCTTATTGGATTTTTTACCATTTTATAGTTCGCTTCCTAAACCAATATATAGGTGTATTGAGCCTTTATCTTTTTTATTTAGTGGTGTTGCTAAATCAAACTTAATTGGCCCAACAGGTGAAGCCCAGCGAATACCCAGGCCGGTACCGGTATAAAATTTAGTTGTATCGACTTTATCTATTGCTTCTCCAGTATCAACAAAAGCAGCACCCCACCAAGAACCGGTTAAGTTGTATTGGTATTCCGCTGATCCTGTGATCATTTTCGAAGCCCCTTTAAGTTTACCTTTTTTATCTTTAGGTGAGATAGATTGATAGCTGTATCCACGAATGCTGCGATCACCACCAGCAAAAAATCTAAAAGAAGGTGGCACTCTATCAAAGTTACTTGCTTGAATAATGCCGAAATTACCTCTAGCTATAAAACGATGTGATTGTTTAATTGAACGAATCCACGTTTGTTGGGCTTGAAAACGGACTAAATTAATATCAGATCCTAACGATTCGGCAGCGCCTTCAACCGAATAACGTTGAGAGTCGCCCCACATAGATAATAAATTACCGTCATTACGAATACGCGAAATACTAAGTGATGGATAGTATAAAAAGGTTTTAAAACTTGCATCCCCTTGAGTAAAGTCGTCATGTAACATATTAAAACCTAGAGCTGTTTGCCAACCATCAAAGTTATCCCAATTACGCAGAGCACCTAAGGTATAAGAGCGCGAGTAGGTATCATTATTATCAATTTTTTTATAACCACCTTGAATGGTATAGTATTGTTCAATAGGTGATTTTTTCAAAGGTATTTTATAACTCATCGTAATAATTTGCTCAGGTGATGATAGAGATAAATTACTTTGAAAACTATGTCCTCGGCTATTGATCCAAGGTTTATTCCAACCAATTTTACCATGCACGCCGTTATCTGTTGAAAAACCTAAACCCAGATCCATGGCATTTTTTTTACGTGGCGTGGTTACCACATCAATAGGTAACGCTTTGTCTGCTGTTAGATTAGGAAAATCCGGTGTAACAACCACTGAGTTAAACCAGTTTGTTGAACTAAGGCGTCGGTTTAATAATGATAGCTGTTCAGCCGAATATTCATCCCCCTCTTTAAAAGGTACGATGTTGGCAAGATAATCTTGGCGAATTTTTGCGTCTGGAAATTTAACCTCGCTAAACTTATAGCGTTTACCGGTATTAAAATCGATATTCCAAAAAGCTTGATGATCGTATTGAGATACAGCTAATTGATGGGTTGGCATTTCAGCATCAAAATAGCCTTTTTTTAATGATAAGCTTTCTAAGCCTTTTTTGAATGCTTCGTAAGTGCCATGATTTAAAATTTCACCGATTTTAGGCAGTTGTTTAGCTAATAATTCTTGAAAATCTTTATCTTGTTTACCTTCACCATTAATATTAATATTTAATTGTTTAATTCTAACCGGTTCGCCAAGTGATACTTTAACAACGAGGATTTTAGGATCACTTTCGTCGTAACTAAAAGTAGGGGAATAATACCCTAATGCTCGGAGGGCTTTTTGTGCTTCACTTTCAAAATATCGCTTAAAACTAGACGAATTATTGATTTTATCTGGTGTGATTAACGAAATGCGTGCATCAACGTTTTCCGCAAGTTCTCCCGACAATCCTTTAATTGATAACTTCATATCGGCATAACTTGATGTGGCTGTTACCATTAAAAGTACGCATAATGAGCGAGAAAATCGTGACACATACACCTCGATAAAGTTTAGGATTCAAGTAATTTTACATGCCCAATATATGGTAAATGGCGATAATGCTGCGCATAATCTATACCATAACCTACTACAAACTCGTCAGGAATTGAAAAACCGATATACTTTACAGGTACTACAACTTCACGGCGTGAAGGTTTATCTAATAATGTACAAATCTCGATACTACGAGGATGACGTAGTTTTAAAATAGCCATTACCTTGCTAAGCGTATTGCCAGTATCAATAATATCTTCAACAATCAGTACATCTTTGTCACGAATATCTTCATCTAAATCTTTTAAAATTTTGACATCTCTATTACTTACCACTGCATTGCCATAACTTGAGGCCGTCATAAAGTCGACTTCGTGACCAACGCTAATTGCTCGGCTTAGATCTGCCATAAAGATAAAAGAACCTCTTAACAAACCAACTAAAATAAGCTCATTTTGACTGCCTGCATAATCTTGACTTATCTGTTGACCTATTTCATTTACCCGCTTTTGGATATCTTCAGCAGATATCATGGTTTCTAATGTATGTTTTTTCATTAATAATGCTCAGTATATATCTTAAAAAATCAGAACAGATTTTAGCAATTTTCGCAGGTAAAAAGAATAACTAAGCCAATATTTTATCAAATAATTAACAAATGATTTATAGAATTCATTTTTTAATATTAAGTCAATGGTTAACTGTAATATGACAATATTATTTATTTTGTTTTTTTTCTAAACGACGTTTTTTGAAAAAGTTGCTTAACATTGAGCTACATTCACTAGCTAAAACACCACTAGTTATTTGGGCAAAATGATTAATGCCCGTTCTGGAAAGAATATTGATATAAGAACCAGCAGCACCAGTTTTATAATCACTAGCACCATACACTACACGTTTGATTCGACTATGTATAATAGCACCTGCACACATAATACAAGGTTCAAGAGTAACATACAATGTTGTATTGACTAAACGGTAGTTGTGTAAAAATCGACCTGCTTGTTCAATCGCCATGATTTCTGCATGAGCAGTTGGGTTATGCTTAATAATTGATTGATTAAATCCTTCACCAATAAGTTGTCCGTTTTCATCAACAATTACTGCGCCGACCGGAATTTCTCCTATAGATTCAGCGCATTTTGCTAATTCTAATGCATGACGCATCCAAATTTCATCTGTCATGCTTTAATATTATAAATTATTTAGATTAAGTACATCACGCATATCATAAAGTCCAACCGGCTGCTTAGCAAGCCATAATGCAGCACGTACTGCTCCATTAGCAAATGTCATTCGACTTGAAGCTTTATGACTAATTTCAACTCGTTCCCCAACATCAGCAAAGATAGCAGTATGTTCACCTACAATATCACCAGCTCGAATAGTAGCAAAACCAATTGCACCTTTTTGTCTTTCTCCGGTATGGCCTTCTCGGCAATAAACTGCACGTTCATTTAAGTTACAACCAAGTGCATCAGCAATAGCTTCGCCCATAGCAAGAGCGGTACCTGATGGGGCATCGACTTTATGACGATGATGGGCTTCGATAATTTCGATATCAGTATAATCACCCATAATTTGGGTGGCTTTTTCAAGTAATTTAAGTACTAAGTTAACACCAACGCTGAAGTTAGCAGCAAATACAATTGCAATTTGTTGTGCGGCATTAGCAATTGCTTGTTTACCTGCTTCATCAAAGCCAGTTGTGCCGATTATCATCATTTTCTTATGTTCGACGCAAAAAGTTAGATGTGCTAGAGTCCCTTCAGGACGAGTAAAATCAATTAATACATCAAACTGATCTTTGGCCTTTAGTAGATTATCAGTGACTTTTACACCACACAATCCAATTCCGGCAAGCTCACCTGCATCACTACCTATTAATGATGATCCTTCTCTTTCAAAAGCAGCACCTAAAGTCACACCTTCAATTTGGGATACGGCTTGAGTGAGTTGACGACCCATCTTACCTCCGGCGCCAGCAATAGCGATGCGAATCATACTTGTAGACATATAACTTTCCTTACATTATCACCTTATATACATAAACAAATATTATAGCGGAAAACTATTAAGTTATATACCAGCTAAAAGGCAAAATGTTATACTTTGTTCCTATTATTCTTATAATAAAAATAGGATACGTTATGTGTTGTAAATGGTATTTTGGGTGGAACATTGTTATTGCAGCAGCGTTGTTAACTCTACTTTCAAGTGGATTACGGATGAGTATGGGGGTATTCTTTTTACCTATTGCCAATGATCTACAATTTAGCCGTAGTACTTTATCAAGTATTATTGCCATTGGTATGCTGTTTTCAGGAATTGCGATGCCAATAGCCGGTTATTTAGTTAGCAAATATGGAACACGCTTTGTATTATTATTAGGTTCAATAATAATTATTATTTCATCTGTTTGGGCTGCTAATATAACTGATTATTGGAATTTTTTATTATCCTTTGGTATCGCGTTATCTTTTGGTACCTCGTTTGTCGGTTCGGTAAGTTTTACACCGATTGTTGTTCGCTGGTTTAGCAAACATCGCGGATTGGCCTTGTTTATTTTATCGAGTGGTAGTATGGCGGGCATTGCCGTTATGTTACCTGTATTTGCTTATTTTATTCCACATTATGGATGGCAAACTACATTGATAGCATTTTCACTATTTTTTATGCTTTTAGCTTTACCGATAGCGCTCTTTATTATGAAAGATAAAAAAAGTGATACTGAAACAACTGAAAGTAATCATGATTTAAAACCTGAAATGACGTTAGGTCAAGTCTTAAAAACGCGACCTTTTTGGTTACTTAGTTTTGGTTTGTTTACTTGTGGATTTAGCATGAATTTACTTGGGACTCACGGTGTTCCTATGTTAATGGATCATGGGTTTGATTCAATAACCAGTTCTTCTGGACTAGGTTTAATTGGTCTGGTGGCAATATTTAGCACATTACTGCTTGGCTATATTTCAGATATTGTGCCACGAAAATTTGTATTAGCTATGATCTATTTTGTTCGGGGTATAGGATTTATAGCGTTAGTTATTGCAGCAACGCAATGGCAACTTTATACCATAGCCTTATTAGGTGGGTTAGTTTGGGCTGGCGCTTTATCTTTATCAAGTGCCATATCCGCTGATATTTACGGTGTAAAAATTGTTGGTTTGCTTTCAGGTTTAACCTATTTAGGTCACCAAATTGGTGCGATGATTGGTTCATGGCTAGGTGGATGGGCCTATGATACATGGCATAACCACTTTATTGCCTTCGGTATAGCTAGTGCTTTATTATTGTTAGCTGCATTATGTACTTGCTACTTACCTAAAATACGTAATAGTTAAATATAACAATAATGGACGCTATCTGCGTCCATATTTATTAAAGAACCTTTAACAATTCAACATCAAAAATTAGAGTACTATATGGTGGAATCGACGCTCCTGCACCTTGAGAACCATAAGCTAATTCTTGAGGAATATATAACCGCCATTTTGATCCTTCAGACATTAATTGTAACGCTTCGACCCAACCACGAATAACACCATTAACAGGGAATTCAGCTGGTTGCCCCCGTTCAACAGAGCTATCAAATACCGTACCATCAATCAACTGCCCAGTATAATGAACTTGCACACGATCAGTTGCTTTCGGATATGCACCAGTGCCTTGTTTAACTATTTCGTATTGTAAACCTGATTCAGTTGATTTTATGCCGTCTTTTTTAAGATTTTCCGTTAAAAAGTCTTTTCCTGCTTGGGCAATTTTTTCAGCTTGCTTCGCTTTTTCTTTAGAAGCTTGTTCATGAACGTGACGAAGAGCATCATGCAATTCTTGTAAAGGTAAAGCCGGTTGGTTACCACTTAATACATCTTCCATAGCTAATTTTAGTGCATTAAGTTCTAAATTATTTAAGCCCGACTCTTTCAGTTGCTGGCCAATTTGTAGTCCAATTGCGTAACTTGCTTTTTGCTCAATAGTATCTAATTTCATTTTTTACCTGTCATATTGTTAATATTAAGTTAGTTATTATAGAGCATTACGATTAAAGATAAGAAGAAAAATATCTACTCCTATTAATTATCATCAATATAACAATGCTTTCTAATATAAATTTAGAGAAGAATTTACTATTTTATCTAGCGCTTAGTTAAAATATCAGCGATAATAAGTTTTATTGTATTTTTGAATGGATGATTTTAAATGCCGTTTCGTAAATCTATTTCGCTTGCTATTGTGACCAGTATGTTACTAACTGGTTGTTCACTTGTTGATCGTTGGGTTTATCGACCTGATATCAATCAAGGTAATTATGTAACAAAAGATGCAATAGAATTATTACAAGTAGGCCAAAGCAAAGAGCAGGTGGTATTTATTATGGGATCGCCAATGTTAACCTCATCTTTTGGGGATAATGTTTGGTATTATGTTTTTCGCCAACAGCCACGCCATGGTAATGTGAGCCAAATCACTTATGCCGTTTATTTTGATGGGATGGGGGTAGTGAGTGATATTAAAACTTCTACATTAGAAGGTTCTTTGTCATTAGAGGAAATGAATAAACAGGAAATTTCAGATCCTATTGACATTAAGTCTGAAGATGACAATGATAATCTAACTAATCAACAATCATCGGAAACTTCATCAGAACTCGAATCGGAATCAGAATAGAATCAAAAAAACCTCGTTATTATAACGAGGTTTTTTTATGTCTATGTTCAATCAATGTCAAATTCGATTAAATCGGTCTATTAGTAGTGACCACCAATAGAAGAAATAAGCGCTACTATAAGAATCATATAAATGATGAAAAATAAAATAGAACAAATAAAAGCAATTAATGTAAACTTCCAATAGCCATGTAAATTTTCAATAGCTTCAACAAGATTTCGTTCGTTATCAAAATTTGCAGCCATACCAAATGTGCTGCCTGATTTGAATAGTTTTACACCAGCTAAAATTACCGGAATACCGATGATAGCAGATATTATCCCTAAACAAGATAAGGCGCCGATAATTATCATTATAACTCCATAGATTTGTTGCATTATTGCTATAAATTTCATCTGTTTTTTTAACATTTCAGTTGAATTAATAGTAATACTTTTCGGTTGATTAAGATCCATATTTATTCCTTACATTATATATTGTTGTACTATCAAAAAATGCCGGATAGAATAACATTTTATTTTTTTATGTCGAGGCTAATTTGCAAAAAAAATCTATATTAAATCGTTTTTCAATAGCTCCCATGTTGGATTGGACGGATAAACATTGTCGTTATTTTCATCGTATTTTGACTAAACAGACGTTACTTTATAGTGAAATGGTAACTACAGGGGCAATTTTATTTGGTAAAGGCGATTATTTAGCTTTCAATAGCCAAGAACACCCTTTGAGTCTTCAACTAGGTGGAAGTGAGCCTATTGCATTGGCTAAATGTGCAAAATTAGCCGAAGAACGAGGATATGACGAAATCAATCTCAATGTCGGATGCCCTTCCGACCGCGTACAAAATGGTATGTTTGGTGCCTGTTTAATGGCGAAAGCTGATTTAGTCGCAAATTGTATTGATGCCATGCAAAATGCTGTTAGTATTCCCGTTACGGTAAAAACACGTATTGGTATTGATAATCAAGATAGTTATGAATTTTTATGTGAATTTATTGATAAAGTCATGCCTTATAGCGAAACATTTATTGTACATGCTCGTAAAGCTTGGCTTTCCGGACTTAGTCCAAAAGAAAATCGCGAAGTGCCACCTCTTGATTATGAGCGAGTATATCAATTGAAACGTGATTATCCTCATCTAACAATCGCCATAAATGGGGGAATTAAAACCATTGATGAAATCAAGCAGCATTTAACTTTTGTTGATGGTGTTATGGTTGGTCGTGAGGCTTATCAAAATCCTATTCTATTGACGCAAATTGATCAACAAATCTTTGGTTCTGATGCTCCAATTCCTGATCCTATAGCTGCAATACAAGAACTTTATCCTTATATTGAAACGCAGCTAACTCAAGGCGCTCAGCTCAATCATATTATGCGTCATACCTTAGGTATCTTTAATGGTAGAAAGGGGGCTAAACAGTGGCGACGCTATTTGAGTGAAAATGCCCATAAAAAAGGGGTAGGAATAGAAGTTGTTGAACAGGCATTAACTTTTATTCAATAGCGATAAATGTTATGAGATGTTTCGAAGTATGCTTGATTGCACATGCTCGACGGTTCAGTATATACTAGCGAACAATTTTACTTAGGGTTCTCTTCTGTGCGTTTAAATTCAAGTCAACAACAAGCTGTCGAATATGTTTCAGGGCCTTGTCTGGTACTAGCTGGTGCGGGTTCAGGTAAAACTCGAGTAATTATTAATAAAATTGCTTATTTAATTCGGGTAAAAGAATATTTGCCTCGACATATTGTTGCCGTGACTTTTACTAATAAAGCGGCTCGGGAAATGAAAGAACGCATAGCCCAATCGTTGAGTAAGCCTGAGGCAAGAGGGTTAAAAATTTCAACCTTCCATACCTTAGGACTAGATATTGTACGTCGAGAATATAAACATCTTGGTATTAAAGCTAATTTTTCACTATTTGATGATCATGATCAATTCGCTTTGCTCAAAGAGCTTACCCAGCAATGGTTAGATGGTGATAAAGATCTTATTAATCAGTTACGTTCAACTATTTCGAATTGGAAGAATGATATTGTTGATTCAACCATTGCAATGGCGAGAGCACAAACTAATAAAGAAAAGCTATTTGCTCATTGTTATCAACTTTATGAAAAGCAACTTAAAGCATGTAGCATATTAGATTTTGACGATCTTATTTTATTACCGACATTGCTATTAAAAACCAATGAAGAAGTTAGAGAAAAATGGCAAAACCGTATTCGTTATCTATTAATTGATGAGTATCAAGATACCAATACTAGTCAATATGAATTTATTAAATTATTGGTAGGTAGCCGAGCTAAATTTACGGTTGTCGGCGATGATGATCAATCAATTTATTCATGGCGTGGTGCTCGCCCTAAAAATCTAGTTTTACTCAAGCAGGACTTTCCTCAACTAGAAGTAATTAAGTTAGAACAAAATTACCGATCATCAGGAAGAATATTAAAAGTTGCCAATATTTTAATTGAAAATAACCCTCACATCTTTGAAAAGAAATTATTTTCCGAACTCGGTTATGGAGAACATCTAAAAGTTATATCAGCTGATAATGAAGAACATGAAGCAGAAAAAGTGGTTAATGACTTAATTGGACATCGATTTGCCAATAATAGCCAATATGGTCAATATGCCATTTTGTATCGAGGTAACCATCAATCTCGTTTAATTGAAAAAATGCTAATGCAATATCGAATTCCTTATCGAATTTCAGGCGGTACATCTTTTTTTGCTCGAATTGAAATCAAAGATTTAATGGCCTATCTTCGATTATTAACCAATCCTGACGATGATAATGCATTTATTCGGATTATTAATACCCCAAAACGTGAAATTGGACCTGCAACCATCCAAAAATTAGGGGAGTGGGCAAATCATCGTGGAGTTAGCTTATATCAAGCAAGCCATGATATGGGATTAACGGAATTACTTTCAGGTAAACGCATGGAGACATTGCATACCTTTATTCACTGGTTTGATTCTTTGATTGAAAAATCACATATAGAGCCGATGGCTGCCATTCATGAACTCTTACATGGTATTCATTATGAAAGTTGGATCTATGAAACCTCATCTTCGCCAACGGCTGGGCAAATGCGCATGCGTAATGTAGAACAGTTGGTGAGCTGGTTAAATGATATGTTACAGGGTGATGATATCGATGAAGGATTAACTTTAGAGCAGGCTGTAGCTAGATTTACCTTGCGTGATATGTTAGAGCGTAATGAAACAGAAGAAGAACTGGATCAAGTACAATTAATGACATTACATGCGTCTAAAGGGCTTGAGTTTCCTTATGTATACTTAATTGGCATGTCAGAAGGATTATTGCCACATCAAACCAGTATAGATGAAGATAATATTGAAGAAGAACGACGGCTTGCTTATGTTGGCATCACTCGAGCACAACGGGAATTGACCTTTTCATTTAGTCGACAGAGAAAACAATTTGGAGAAACAGTTTATGTAGAACCAAGCCGCTTTTTACTTGAACTTCCTCAAGACGATTTAGCATGGCAAGATCAGCGTCATGAATTATCACCTGAGAAAAAGATGCAACAAGGGCAAAGTCGTTTAGCTATGCTAAAAGCACAAATAGCCAATGCTAAATAAAAGACTAATATTTCAATTGAGATAAGACAGCCATCGAACTGCTATCATGATTTATAATTAAATCTGACTAAATTATCAATAATATAAAAAAATTGAGGAAAGGGGTTTTTTAGGCTTAATAATAAATAAATTTTTATTTATTTTTAGCGAAATACCCGATTTTTTATTAGAAAAATTTTCAATATAGCGATTATGCCATTAAATTGATGATATTTTGACTATATAACCTAATAATCGATTAAAAAGCATTGACGGATCAAAATAGCTTTATATAATACTCTGCGTTATATCAATTCTGCTACTCCATGTCTCCTTAGCTCAGCTGGATAGAGCAACGGCCTTCTAAGCCGTAGGTCACAGGTTCGAATCCTGTAGGGGACGCCATTTCAACAACGATTCAGCCCGATTGAAGACGATTAAACCCTTATCAAATAAAGATTATCAACAAGATTAGAACGATTAATTACGACCTAAAACGATTGACAACGCCAATCTTTTCACGGTATTTTTCAAGCCAAGCAACAAAAATACCGTAAATTATGTTAACAATAAAAGCAATTGAATCCGCAAAACCAAAAGATAAGCCGTATAAGCTACCAGATTTTGAAAGTTTATATTTATATATCACACCGTCAGGTACTTTTATACATAAATCTAGCTATATCCTTTCTATGGTGGGCTGGACAAGGGAGCCGAAAGGCTCGCCGTTTTCCTCGTGCAACGGTACTGAGAACCTTGTTCAGTTCATCACCAAATTTCGCAGGTTTGGTGGTGATTAAGTGTTCCCTATACACATAGGGATATACCGAATAGTGGTTTCTGAACAAAGTTTATTGTGTATAAGGTTCTAGTTTACTGCCGTGTAGGTAGCCAAAAATTTAGTTTAAAAATATCTATTGTTCAATGGAGAAACAAATCTGAAGAGATTATCCATCTTTGCGATGAAAATGGATTCGTTTTAGGTGAGCGAAAGATAAAAAATAAACTAAGAGTAAATCAAAAAAATATTTCGGTTTATGCGGCATCAGATTATTTTAAAGAATTATGTAGTTCAGGAACGTTGGAAACTGATTTAGATCCAGATTCGAATGAAATTTTAGAGATAATTGAAGATAAAATTAAAAAACATTTTGTTGATCAAGACTTAAAAAATAAATCTAAAATTATTGAAAATTGGATTAGTGAGGGTATCTATCCTTATAATCGTGAAGACATCAAGTGTTGTTTTAAAAAATGCAGAGAGGCAAATTTTTGATATCTTGGCTGTTAATGTTGCAAATCATCTTGATAAATTTGAAAGGCAAATAAAAAAAGTAAACAATTCACTTTTACCTTGTTAAAACAAGCGATTGAAAATAACCCTGAATCAGTTCAAAAAATAATAAGTGAAGTGTTGGGGCTAAAAAAAGAAGAGCAGGATGATTTAGCAAACTTATTAAAGCAAACAACTTTATCATCAGTAATTAAATCCTCATAAATTATAACTGACCGATTAAATTTTATTAAAGTGCTTGAACAGTTGCTTTTTGATAAAGAGACAAAAAAACTTTGCTGGAAAGAGATCCGCTTCATAAAATTTTGGAGCGAGAATCATGGATTTTTAGAGAAGATTTTGCTCTAGCTGGAAGTGAGGATACTTTAAATGAACTTCTTGAAAAGCATATTACGTCTCTTAAAAAAGATGATATTGATTTATCAAATAAAGTAATTCAAGCGAACGGGAAATTAGGACGTGTTGATTTGTTTTTTCTACATCTCTACAACTTAGAGAAGGGGAGTTTGAACATTTGGTTGTAGAGCTTAAGAGACCTTCAAAAAAAATAGATCAGGAGGTTCTTGGACAAATAAAGGGCTATGCTGGAGCTATATCGAAAGATGAACGGTTTGATCAAAGTAAAACTAAATGGATATTTATTGCTGTATCAAATGAGTTAGATGATTCTGTAGAAAATGCTGTTAATCAGTTAAATAGGCCTAGAGGGCTAGTACTTGCCCCCCTAATCATAGCGTTTGGATTTATACGTGGGGTGAAATAATTAATCAGGCTAGATCTAAATATACGTTTTTTAGTGATCAGCTAAAATATAAAGCAACAAGAGATTCAGCAACTGAATACTTAAAAAAAGTTCACGGACAATTCATTTCTAAACTTGCTGATAAACCTTAAAATTACATTAAATTCACACATACCACCTACGGGTGGTTTTTTATTGCTCCTAATTCTTAAATAAAATACCATTACCTAAAAAAGGAGATGGTATGAAAAGAATTGCATTGTTAGGTTTAGTTTGTTTCGGTTTGTATGGTTGTGGTGATGAAGGTGGTAAGAAAGTAACTGAGGAGATGCTTGTAGGGGATTGGGAGTGCACAGCTAGCACACAAGAAGCTGAATGGAAAAATGGTTTATTTCAGGATTACTCGACACCTGTTAATCAAGGAAAATCGTTAATTGTATATATAAAGGAAAACGATGCTCTATTTGTAAAATTGCCCGATAGTGATAGAAAAATAAAGCTGGATTTTAAAAAATTAAATGATGAATATAGCAATACTTTCGATGACACAAAAATAACTGGTTATAACAAACTCGAATATATATCAGATGATGAGTTTAAAATGACTACTGAGACATCACAGATGTTTACTGACTCGGAATATAATAAAAAGAACAAAACATTAATGCACTGTAAAAGAATGAATTAATTCTTTATTCAAAAATATAATTTCTAAATAAAACTCTCTAACGAGGGTTTTATAACATGTACCCTGTAGGTACAGAGATAAAATACAAAACTATTATAAACCGGCCTAGTGGCGGTTTTTTATTGCTCCGAATCCCTAAATAACTTACTATTGCCTAAAAATAATTTAATGTATTAGGATGAATGGTATGAAAAAAATTGTTTTTTTGGGGTTAATTGGTTTTACATTGATAGGGTGCTCATCGTCACCAGTGTCAAATGATGCGGCATTAAACGTTCCTGAGCAGCGGATATATAACCAGGATATTTTGTAAAAAAAGAAAATTCAGGAATGGTTATTATAAAAAGAGATAAAGGATTTGTAAGTAGCGCTTGCTCTGATTCTCTTTTTGTTGACGGAGTTAAAATTGCTGATTTAAACCCTGCGGAAAAAGTTGTTATTTATCCGCTCTTAGGGAAAAGAATTTTTAGCATGGTGGCAAATGGAATTTGCGGCGGAGGAATGGTTGAAGTTGAAGGGGATATTGAGAAAAGTCAAGTTTTAACATATAGGATTGCTCATTCCTTAAATGGTGGATATGGTATTTATAGAACTGCGTTCTAAATAGACTAATCATTTATAGAGTATTTTATTATCTGGAGAAAATATGTTGTCACAAATACAATCCGATAAATTATTTAATTTGCATTAAATTCATTATTGTATTTAAAAACAATTAATCAAAAACTTAATAAATAAGACCGCCTAATTGCGGTTTTTTTATGTTTGGAGAAAATAAATGGCAGAAGCAATCAATCTCTTACGCTTGAAATCAACACTCAGAGCGTAGACGAAGCAAGCAGAAAATTAGATGCATTCAGTAAAAAAACAGAAGAAGCAGCATCAGCTACTGATGAATTAACAGCAGCAAAAAAACGCTCATTAAATATAACTGATGAAGAGTTGCGTGAATTTGAGCGTGTTTATCAAAATGCAGTTAAAAACCCAAAAGCGACACGAATAGCTACAGAACAAGAACGAAGGCTTGTGGTGGCGAGAATACAACTTGCTGAGTCTGGTGACAAACTTTATGCTAGCTATAGAAAACAGATTGACGGATTAAAAAATGTTAGCACTGCATCAAAAGATTAAGAGAAAATCACTGAGCAGGTAAGGGCTTCATATAAAGCTAGTATGCTTGATATCAACAATTACAATCAATTGTTTGCAGATGTTGCGGTAAAGCAAAAAGAAGTAATATTTGCAGAGACATTAGCAAATAAAGCTAAAACTGACTTCATCAATAAACTAAAAGTTTAAACGCTTTTCTTGATTCAACAGATGCGCTGACCGCAGGAAGCACTGCTGACATAAAGATAAAAATAGAAAATTATGCTGAATATTTTGGTACAACTGAAAAACAAGCTCAAAGTATTCTAGTACAAATGGCTGATATATGCGTCGAGACAGATTCACTGCAAGCTATTAAAAAATTAACAATTTAATTGAAGAAATAAGCAAGTTATACACAACATCAAACAACGGTTCAGAAAAATTAAAATGATTTATTGATTCATTAGTTGAAATAGCAACAAAAGCTGGGGATGCAGCTTTCAGGGTTGAAATACTCAAAGCGTAGGAACAGAATTTCAACAAAGCAATCGACCCGAAAAAGAGTAAATTTTATTATTCTCAAATATCAATGACAAGAGATGAGAAAATAGAAGCTGAAATTAAAGAAATGAATCGGCTTGCAGATGAACCGAATAAAATCTTTAAACCGGCCGGTGAAGGATATGCAACAGATGATAAAAGAAAGACAGTCGCAGCAGCAATTAGGCGTAACAACAGCGATAGAGGCGGAAGAGGGACATCAACAACTGACATGCTTCAATCATCAAGACAGCAAGAAATTAGCTTGATGAATCAGTTTAAATCATTACGTGAACAATCGTTAACAGTCAACACTATCACATCTGAGAGCAAAAATACTTTGGCTTACAAGCACAAATCGAAGTGCTAGAGCAAAACTGATAAAAGCAAACTTACAGCACAAGAAAAGTATATTCTAGTCACAAAGCAGCATTATTAACTCAACAAGCGAAAAATGCGGCTTTAAGTGAAGAGATTGCACAATACGAAACAGCCACAAAAGCGCTTCGCAAAATGCAAGGGTACTCTACTAACTTGGTTGCTAAATCTCTAGCTGAACAGGCTACCTTCGGAATGACTTCTAAAAACGCAGGTCGATACAATGAATTGTCAGAGTCAAATTCTCAACGTGATATTGCATTGAAGGGGGCAAATAACCAGAATGAAATAGGTAAGGTTACTGAGGAATACAACAATGCAAAAGAGGTTCTATAACAAAGTTGGCAACTGGAAGACCAAAATCAAAGCGATTGGCTAACTGGTTTGACCGTGGGGATGTGTGAATTTGCAGAAGACGGCAAAATGTATTTAAAGGTTTTCGTGATGTTGCTAATAATGCTATGAACTCAATTAGTCATTCATTAACTGAATTAGTAACAACAGGGAAAATGGATTTTAAATCATTAACTAAATCCATTTTAACTAACATTATTGAAATTATTAATAAATTATTAGTTGCACTGGCTATTCAAACATCAATGAAGTGGATAGGCATGGGAGGGGCTTGAGCCGCCACAGGAGGGGATCAGCAAGCTTATACTGGTGGAGTAATTGATGGTTACGCCAATGGTTGGTACGTGAAGGGAAATGTTAATCTTTCACATCTTCGAAATTCCAGCTCCTCAACGAATGTTAATATGAGGACCAATGTGAAAGTCATTGCAGTGTCGAATGAACAACGAGAGTCGGAACAAGATAAGCAGCGATTAGTTAAGGCATATAAGGAAACCATTAACCAAGCTATGATAGAAGGCATTGATAAAGCACTAGCGCAAAACGGGGCGATTTACAAAGCGATGCAATCAAGGAATTAAATGTATTTTGTTCAAACTTATCTACAGGAGGGGAATCGATGGATATATTTACGTGGAAAACGCAATTACAAGACACAATAGAAATGTCATATGGTCAAAATGTAAGAGAGGTTAATTTTGGTGACGGATACACTCAAGTAGCTGGACTTGGAATTAATATTCATAATGAAAAATGGGCTCTGACTTTAATATAGGCATATTGAAATTCCATGCCTATGATGTTCCATACTCGGACGAGGAGATTGAACAATACGGTAAAGATAAAAATGATTTATCTGCAAAATCTATTTGGTGGAAAGGGAATGAATATAAAGCGTGGCCATATCAAATAACAGGGATTGAATCTTCAATCGACGGAACTGTAGCAACGCAAAAACTAAAAGTATCAAATATAGAAAATTCCATTACTCCTTTATTCTATGAAAACTTCAAGATACCACGTTACCAAGATTTACTTGCTAGTAAGTTTGACGAGGCTATTAAGTGGTTGGGTGGGGTTACAAAAACAAGAAAAGATAAGATTGAGGTAAGCAGAACCAACCTAATTTGTTTAGTTCATCACATGCTTTGGTTGAATGATTTCTAAATAGACAATCGCTTATACGATGTTTTTAAAATGCTGGGGTCTAATTTCGGTGTAAGAATGCACGATCATTTTGGCGGCGGTGCTTTTATTGACTTGATGTTTAAACAACAGCTAGAAAAGAAACAATTACGGCAAGTATAAAAATGGTATTTTTATCATAAAACTAATGTTAAATACTTGACTGTTTAAACGTTTAAAGGGATAATGTACCTAAGATGCTGTTTTAAGCGCATAGAATTTAAGCACACTAAAATAGTTGGGCTTTTTATTAACTCAATATTTCAGCTAATCTGTATTGCATTTTTGTGAATAATTCTATATTAGCTGAATTTAAAACTTTTCTTTTGTATTTGTCTGTTGTCATTAGATTTTCCAATAAAGCGTCAAGTGTTTTTGGACTAAATCCGTACATTATTAAATGTCGAAGACTCTGAAAACATTATTATTGAGTTTTATAACTGGTATGAAAATTGATAGTATTCTCAGCGTCATCCTTCTTTAAGAATCCGGTTTTATTCAAGTTAAAGCTATATATTGATAGAACAGATAAAACGGCATCAGGTAGTAGGAGTTTATTATCAAATAAATTTAAATTATCTATATTATTTATTTTATTTTTTACATCATTAATATATTGGCAAATTATATCGCTACCATGATAGTTTTTCTCAATAGCAAAAATCTGTAACCATTTTTCACCTTCCTTTTTTTCCCACTTTTGAAATGTACATGAGAAAATCAGGGTAATTAAAGCGGAACTTACAGCAGTGATAAGGGTTAAAATGATTTTTTGTTTAAAAGAGTTATTAAAATAATTATTCATAAAGTTTCCTTTAGATTAAATTTTGTAATATATTAAGGTTATTAGATAAGCCTCAATTAAGAGGCTTTTTTGTTATCAAGATAGAATTTAACAGCATCAATAATAAGTTGAGCTTGTGTTATATTTAGGTTTTTACGTGCCTGTTCAATTAATGCTATATCATCAACGTGTAGTTTGAAGTCTTTTACTTTAACTTCTCGTTTTTCTGTCGCTTTTTGTTTGAATCTCAGCTCTAGTTAATACCATATAATCACCTTGCTTTTTAAATAAGCAGTTGTTATATTTAAGCCCTCATCGAAAGCTGATGTTTTACTTTATCAACTCCCTGTGGATGTTTATGAATATAGGTTAACCTATGATAAAAGTTAATACTATTTATCTGAAAAATTTTAATTTTATATGGATTTTATGAAAAGTTATTTATTCTATTAATAGAAATAAATCATGGTAATGATAATAAGTTTGTTACTCAGCAGTGTAAATAATTAGATAGGATATATGACTGCCACATGATAATATATAAATTATATATATTTTTAAAGATAACATATTCAGTTTCAATTAAAATATGACTAAAAATAAATTTAAAAAAAAATAAAAAAAATTTAACTGTAAGCGAAAAAGTTAATATATGTTCAATTGTAGTTAATGTCTTCTTAACAATTTTTTTAGTATATTTCGCTATAAGACAGTATCAAATCGATAAAATCTCCAATGAGCCATTCTTTATAGTAAATGAAACTCTAATTAAAAAAGGAAATATATATACCGATCGAGTATTGCAACTTGAAAACATTGGCGGTCCACTGAGAATTTCAGAACATCCAACAGTGAAATCTTTTATTGTTTTGAATCAATATGGCAATAATAAAATTAAAATACCACTGAAACTTTATAATAACTCTATTCATAGAAATTCATCCACCGGAGTCGTGTATGAATTTTTCACACCTAATAATAATTCTTTAGTTTATGAATTAAACAAAA
Source organism: Gilliamella sp. W8145 (assembly GCF_016101145.1). Taxonomy (NCBI): domain Bacteria; kingdom Pseudomonadati; phylum Pseudomonadota; class Gammaproteobacteria; order Orbales; family Orbaceae; genus Gilliamella; species Gilliamella sp. W8145. The sequence continues at coordinate 875,631 of NZ_JACFRC010000001.1, read as the reverse complement.
AATCAAACCATTGTATTTCAGGTAAAATAGAAAATTATATTGAAATATCGTATTCAACTTTTGAAAATGAATCAAAAGTTGAATGGTTTCATAATAATGAGTTATTATCATCTAAGCCGGATGAGTTAAAAAAAGAATTTATTACTCCTATAATTAATGTTGAAGATTCAGAAAGATTTTCAATAAATGGAATTAAAGACTATTTAAAGTCGGAAGGAATCAATTATGACTGTGATTTTTAATAATACAGAAAATTGACAATGTATTTTTTACCTAATTAATTCAATGTGATTTTATACTAAATAGCCTCAGCTAACTACTGGGGCTTTTTTATACCTAAATTTTGAGTAATTCACTCAACATCTAATCGACAGCAACGCTAGATACACACACTACTAATCATTAGCTAGTATGCTGTCATTTCTATTAACTAATATGAAGATTTAGTCATGCCAATAAAAGACCCAAACAACATCAATTGGACGGTTGTTGTATATTTACTTTTTATCACTTTATTAGGTTCATTAGCTAGCTATTACTATCACATTATGAATGGCGACACGTTCCGCATTGGCACTTTGCTGGGTGCTAGTTATTTCAATCTAGATTTCAAATTAGCTGGTGGCGTTGCTGGGCTGGCTGGTTGGTCAGGTGCAACGCTAATTAAAGCGCTGGAAGAGAGACTAATCAAAAAGGCTAGAGGGAATGATCAATGAAATTAACAGAGCATTTTACATTAGATAAATTTACTCGCTCAACAACAGCTCTCCGATTGAAAATAGATAATCGAGTACCAGATGAGTTAATGGCAAATATTCAACTGACAGCTATTAAACTTGAATTAGTCAGAAAAGCGCTAGGCAAATCTATCGTCATTACATCTGGATATCGTTGTCCAGTATTAAATGCAGGGGGCGGTGTATCAATTAGCTCTCACACCAAAGGGCTAGCTGTTGATTTCCATAGTTCGTTTGGAACACCTAAATAAATCTGTCAGCAACTCATTGATGATGGTGTTCAGTTTGATAAATTAATTCAGGAACACAATCAATGGATTCACATCGGGTTTCGTTCAAGTAACAACCGTCAAATCGTTCTAACAGAAGTTTAACAGGGTGGAAAAACAGTTAACTTAAATGGGTTAGTCTAATGGATAAATTAAAACAAATTTATCGATTGTCACCAATAGTTCTATTAGTTATTACAGTTTTTGCTAGCTGTTTTGCTTATCAATGTTTTGAGGATGAACAAACTGCAAAAAAACAACTAACAGAACTAACCTCTCAATTGGAAAAACTACAGCAAGTTATCGAAAAAAATAATCAAATCATAGCACAACGAGAGCAAGAAAAAGCCCGAGACGCTATATCAATTAAACGACTTCACGAGCAAATGAAAGATGCGCTTAAAAATAATCATTGTGCTAATGAAATTATGCCTAGCAATATTTCTGACTGGATACGGAATGGCAAAAACTGAGTATGTTTATCAATGTAATATTACTGCTTCGCTAACACAGCCAAATAATGAGCCTCATATTAATAAAAGAATAACTTGGACACAGTGTCCAATTTTTTACACTGAGTTGTTGAACGAACTCAGACAATGCAATGATGACAAAATGACTATTATGGAGATAATTAAATGAATTCATCACAAGAGTATGATAAAAAATCAAATATTGTTTCAGTTAAAGACTTCGGAGCCGTAGGGGATGGGCTACAGGATGACACCTTAGCTATTATTAAGGCAATTGATGAAACGTATAAAAATGGTGGAATTTTATTATTCCCGAGTGGCACTTATATTATTTCGTCAGATATTGAATTAAAAAGACAGTTTATTTCCACTGGCGTTGTTTCTTTTAAGGCTCCTGACAATGAAGATCTTTCCCCTAGTGTGGTTTTTTATATTGGACGTAGAATGAATGTTTCAAATGTAACATTTAATAATCTAGTAGTGAAAATTGCGCCAAAAGATAATGAACAAATCTATATTCCTGTTGAATTAAACGGTGTGAATTTTTTACATTCGAGCCTTCAAATTGGTCAATCGCGTACCATAACAAGTGGATATTCTATTCGTTGTTGTAAATTTACTTCGATTAAGAGCCGAGCATTCAATGGATTAACTGTTCTAAATGCTAATCACGTATTAATCGACAATTGTGAATTTCAAGAATTCCTAAATGGAATCTATATTGAACCTACAATGTCATTTGCCGCTAGTGAAATTCGTATTTTAAATACCCGTATAGCAAATTGTGTCGCTTCTAGTATATCTTTAATTGGTACGAGTACAGCAAGATTATCTAAAATAATTTTAGATAATTTGGTTATCACAGGTTCATTGCGTGATAGGGAGATGTTAAAGCATGGCGGGATTAGAGCATACTTTTGTAATGGACTTATGATTAATAATATTACAGCCAGTACAATAACAGACACTATAAAATTAGAGGCCTGTACTGATGTAAAAGTTCATAACTCAAATTTAACTTCTAACCAAAGAGCGAGTAATATTAGGGCAACGGGATGTGTTAATGTTGATTTATTCAATTGTGTATTTGATCGTGGTATTGAATCAGGTTATGCCGTTATTATTGGTGATGCCAATTTCAATGCACAAACAAAAGGAAATACTTATCCAAGTAAATTTTGGCGAATACATGATTGTAGATTTCATTGTATATCAGTAGCCGTAAAAATTGAATCCACTGATAGTGTTTTTATTTTTAATAATAAATTTCACACAGATATTGCAAAAACAAATACAGCATTATTATGGTTTAGTAAGGAAGTAACAAATGGTCAATACTATAACAATGAATTCTATGCCTCAGGAGAAATAAAAACCATTAGAAATGATTCTTCTGCTAACGTAACAAATACTTATAATGAGCAAAAATTAAATATAATTAAGCCGTCAAGAAATGATTATATTTCAGAACCAATTATAAAAGAGAGTGATTCAGATCTTAATGATGCAACCTCATACCTTATTGAGTTTCAAGTCAATGATTACCGAAAAATACAACAAGCAGCTAATAGCTTTGATTTTAAAACACTATCAGACTGGATGAAATCTATTGATAATGCAACCCTAGCATGGAATAGCAGTTCTTGGAATGTTCCAAGTAAAAAACTTGGTGATATCGTTGTAAATGGGACTGTATATGATACTTATGGAACAGAAAATTTTTGGTGGGCACGTAGCATGCTTGTCATTGATAGATACAATAGATTAACATGTCGCGATTTCTCTACACCTAACTATAGTTCCAATAACCCATTAATGATTGCCTCAGCTAGCATTGCTGAAAATGCATGGCAAACAGCTACATTCCAATCTCCACTTGTTGTAGATGGTGAGGTATATGACCCGCTTCCATATGAGTTGGTAACTCATTATGGTTGGTTTAAAAATTTATCCGCTAGAATGTGTTTAGGACAGAAAAATGATGGAAGTTATATATTGCTTGCGGTTGATGGCAAATCTGGAATTGCTGGTTGTACAATGGATCAAATAGCTAGAAAATTGAGAGCTCTTGGTTGCATGAATGCATTTAATCTTGATGGAGGTGGTAGTGCATCATTGTGGTACAAAGGGAAAATTATAAATAACCCTAGTTTAGGTGAAGGAGAAAGAAAAATACCTGCAATCATGTATATTTAAGTTAATTTAAGGAAATATTATGAAAAAGGGCGATAAGAAAAAAGTAGGTCGCCCAAGTGTAGCTGGTTTAGCTTGTTATTTAGGTAAACACAAAGCATCAATGTAGAACTATTCCGAGCAAAGCACAGAATTTTTCGACACTTTAGAAGCCAAAGGAGATAAATAGTGTCAGTCTCTAAGCAACAAACCAAAATTGAATATATAGCAGATGGTAGTACTGCTGTTTTCCCATTTTTATGCCAAATAGTCAATGCATCGGATCTTATTGTGAAGGTTAAAGGTATTCAGGTTAACAATTATCGCATTGCGGGTTTAAATAACCCATTAGGTGTCAAAATAGTATTTAATAATGCTCCAATTAAAGGTAGTCAGGTAATATTAGAACATGTTACTCAATCAAATTTAAGTAATATTAGTTATGATGTAATAGATGATACCAACATTATGGTAAAACATTCATTTCCTGACGCAATTGTTAGAACTCTACATGATAAAAATGCTGATAATATTTCCGTTAAAGATTTTGGCGCTATTGGTGATGGTCTAACAAATGAAGATAATGTATTCCGTAAGATTGAAGAAACTTTAAAAGATAAACTTATTGATTTATGTGGTTTGACGTATCTTGTCACTAAAGTTTATACAGGTAATAAATATTGTAATGGCTTCTTTCGTAGAAAAGATGGTACTTTAATCCCTGCTTTGTATCATTCGATGTCTATTCGGTCAGGAAGATATATACAAGCTATTGGACAGGATGCGTTGAGTAAAATAGAAGAAACACCAAATGGCGCAATAGGTACAAATCTAATTGCAATTGGGCCGAGAGCTATGTTTAATGCTATTAATGTTAAAAATAACTACGCAATCGGATATCAAGCACTCTATTCAATGGAGAATGGTGTTTATAATACCGCTTTTGGTTTTGAAAGTTTATTTAGTAATAACGGCACTGGAGATAATGTAACTGGTAGTCGCAATGCTGCTTTTGGCGATAATACCATGCGTTATAATACAACAGGGTATAACAATATTGCCATAGGCAGAAATGCAGGGCAAACTAATGTAACTGGAAATAGTAATATTCATATTGGTGTAGCATCAGGGGCTGGTGATTGCCCTGTCAATTTTGATAAAAAAATAATTAATACTTTCCCTACGGATAAAAATAACTGTGTAGCAGTGGGAGCGTCAACACTATTTTATACACATTCAGATGGACATACTGCATTAGGTGATAAATCTTTACAATACCTCAAAAGAGGATTGAATAATACTGCTGTAGGTTTTTGTGCTGGTAGATTATTAGAATCCAATGTCAGTCCGACAGGGAAAGAGTTAACAAATGAAAAGGCAAATGGTGAATATACTGTTTCAAATGGCATAATTTCTATTACACAACCAAATCATGGTTATACTTCTGGATTTACAGTTAAAATTTTATTTAAAACGGGAATATTAAATTCTATAACTGCAGATTATCTCTGGTTAGTTATAAACGTTATCGATGAAAATACATATATTTGTACAGCTCCTGAAAATATTGTTGGTGAAGGAACAACGTTAGTCGTTAATTATTTTTCAGAAATCGATTCAACTACTAATTGCAATTACAATACAATTGTTGGATATAACGCTTTAGCATCTGGTACTACAGCAAAAAATAGCACAGTTGTTGGAGCTGGGGCATTAACTAGTGGTGGTAAATCTGATAATACAGCTATAGGTTTTCGTGCTTTAAACTTTCTGGGTGAAAATGGTAATCAAATAAGAAATACAGCAATTGGGTCTAGAGCAATGGAGTTTATGATAGATGGTTCAGAATGTACTAATGTTTATAATTCAACAGCAATAGGATATAAATCATCAGTAAAAGGCAGTAATGAAATTCAACTAGGTAATTCATTCACAACACCTTATGCCTATCAATCTTTGCAATTACGTTCAGACATTAGGGATAAAACTGATATTAGAGATTGTGATTTAGGTCTAGATTTTATTTTAGGTTTACGTCCCGTTCGTGGAAAATGGAATATAAGAGATGATTATTTTGATGATCATAAAATTCAAGTTGGCTTAGATGAAAATAAACAACCAATCTATAAAACAAAACTAGAGTTTAATGAGGCTGATTATTTAGCAAAAACTAAAAAACGCACTCGTGAACACGAATGGTTTATAGCTCAAGAAGTAGAAGCTCTTTGTAAAAAAATGGGAGTTGATTTTTCAGGATTACACCATGCCTCAGTTAAAGGAGGAAGTGATGTTTATTCATTGAGCTACGATTCATTTATTCCTCCTATTGTAAAAGCGATACAGGAATTATCAAAAGAAATTGAATCGTTAAAAAAAACTAACAAACAATAAACAACCGCCGCCTAGGGCGGTTTTTTTGTGCCTAAAATTCAGCAAATTTAACTTCAATCGGTGCGAAAACGCACCACAATCAATTCTACAATCTACGTCAATCACACTGACGATTCAAAAAAAGGATCACTTCGGAATGAGTTTTAGAGGGCATTAGATGGTTTTTCATTGTGTGCCTTGCTTTGACTAATTCCCTGTGTGACTAAAACTCATTTCTAAAGAAGAACATGATGAATATTATTAAATTTGATTTTAACGAAATGGTTACTTTATAAGACAATCAGGTTATGACTACATCTTTTAAAGTTGCCTAGTTATTTCGGTAGGCGGCACGCTGATGTGTTAAAGGCTATAAAAAAGCTCGGATGCTCTGAAGAATTTACAAAACAAAATTTCTCGCTTTGTTTTTAAATCAATAACTTACAGAATAATAAGCCACAACCGTTTTATAAAATGACTAAAGATGGTTTCGTATTCTTGGTTATGGGATTTACGGGTAAAGCAGCTTCTCAAATAAAAGAGGCATATATTAATACCTTTAATTGGATGACAGAGCAGCTTTATAAAATGCAAAACAGCTACATGAAGCAACATAACGATCTAATGCTGGAATATATGAAAGAAAAAGATATAGCTAGTTTATCGGGTCGTTTACTTAGAAAATGGCAAGATAAGAAGCCTACATATCAATTAAGAATAAAAGAACTGGAAGAGCAAGGACAGATCAAATTATTGATTTAATACATTGCTCAATTCCCACCAAACGGTGGGAATTAATAAAACTTTCACGTCTCCAACTCTAAAAACTACATAATTAATTATCGTAATAAAAATTTACAAAATTAAGTTATTAGCATTTATTAAGCACAACGTATAATTTTCCTCGATTTTTTAAAGTTAAAAAGGAGTGAATATGCAAGAAGAAAAGAATTTTTTATTTAAGTTAGCCAACAATATAATTGAAATATTTAATAAATTATTTAATTTAAGTTTTATATTAGCTATATTTTTATTCTTATCAGAAATCCTGAATAATAAGATATTATATGGATTATCTGTATTATTTTATTCTTTTCTATTATTTTATACGGTTTACTCTAGTTATCGCTTCTACAAAAAGAAAGATAAACAGTCCAAAATTAGAGACCTTGTTGGTTTTGTTCTATGTATAATATTGAGTACATTGCTTTTAAGCTTAACATATTCTGCTACATTTTTACTCAATATGTTATCTAGTAATTTATAAAATTTTTATGTTATATATAAAGTTTATATAGCCGCTTAGTGCGGCTTTTTTATTATCTAAAAAATAAAGGTATAAATATGACAAAGCTCACAGACAAACAGGAGCTGTTTTGTCGTGACTATTTAGTAGCTCTCAGTGCGACATAAGCAGCAATCCGAGCAGGATATAGTCAAAAGACGTTTGCACAATTATCTTACCAATTACTTCAGAAAACTTCAGTTCAAAACTCTATTCAAGAACTTAGGCAACAGCGCAATGAACGTAACAAAATAGATGCCGACTATGTGCTAAAGCGATTAGTTGAAATAGACCAGATGGATATAGAGGATTCTCTCAATAGCTCGGTTGTCTTCCTCCCGATTAAAAAATGGCCGAGAACTTGGCGAACTATATTATCAGGATTGGATATCGCCATTATCAGAAGCGGTGACTCTGATGCGATTATGAAAAAAATTAAGTGGCCAAATAAAACAAAGAATCTTGAATTGTTAGGTAAACACGTAAGTGTGCAGGCATTTAAAGAGAAAACGCTAGGCAACGATATGAAGTGTGAATATCCATCTATACCAAGCGAAGCATTCCAACAATCAATAGAGTGCGCTTATTACGCAATCTTAGCCCAAATCGCATCACAACATTACCCGATTAGTCATTTGGATGTTTATACATACTGGGATTTAGGTGTGGGAGAATCAACAGCTATTTGGTTTGTGCGTAAGGTTGGTGATGAATTTCATATCATTGACTACTATGAAAATAGTGGTGAAGGATTGAGGCATTACATGAAAGTGCTTAAGAGCAAAGATGAAGAGTTTGGCTATAAGTATGCAGAGCATTGGGCTCCTCATGATATTTATAACCGTGAGTTGTCGGGTGATGGTAAAAGCCGAAAACAAATTGCTAAAGAAGGTTATGATATTGACGGGGAAAAATACAGCATTAACTTTAAAGTTGTCCCAAAAAACAACGTTGATGACGGCATCGAATCAGTTCGTTAGTTATTACCAATATGTGCATTTGATTCTGACAGATATGCGCAAGGTATTGCTAGTTTAGTAGCGTATCGTAAAGCGTGAGATGATAAAAATGGTTGTTGGCGAGATAAGCCACTCCATGACCATACATCACATGCCGCTGATGCATTCCGTTATTTTTCTGTCTCTAATCGTAATAGACGAAAACGAACCGCAGGTTTATTTATGAGGTAATAATGAATTATTAAAACCGACAGATGATCAGCTAATGGTTTCTAACAGCAGTCAAGACATTAGTAGACAAAGATTAGCATATGCATCATCGGGTTTGGTAAATAATACAAAGCGCGCATTTATCGACCGTGAATTTGGTTATCTTGAACATCTAACATTCGGTGATTTTTATAAGGTATACAAAAAAACAGGTGGCGCTCGTGGATTTGTGGATAGGATCTGCTGGTTAGATTACCCCAAATTTATTGACGGTCATATTCGAGAGCAAGACACAAAACTAACAACGTGAGAAAAAATTGTAACGGACCTATTTAATGATAAATTGTGGTCATCAATAGTCGAAGCCGACAAGCGAGGTATTGTTGGTCGATATTCTGCGTTAATTATTCAGTTACGAGGCGGTCAAACATGAGATAAGCCTGTTGATACCAAAGTTATAAACCGATTATCACCTCAATATGCTATTGTTAAGTTAATTCCTGCTTGGGAAGGTCAGTTAAAACCATGTGAATGGAATCAAGACGAGACTGACGAAAATTATGGCCAAGTGACGAAGTACCTGTTTGACGAGTAGTCAATCAATAATCAATCCAGCAAGCCACGAATATCACGCAAAATCTATCCAGACAGAGTATTTATACTAAATGAAACATCAGTAATTAACTCAATCGATGATGGAGAATCTCAATTAGAGGTTGGCTATAACGATTTACTGGATGTGATGAAATATTCAGGTGATAGCGCTGAAGGGTTTATCAAAAATGCCAGTGGGCAGGTTCATGTTAATTATGATGCTGATATGGAAGAGCTTGAGAGAGAATTACGCAAGCGTGGTTTTGAACAACCAGCTCTGACATAATAACCACATATTGAAATAAAATATTCTTCACCTAATATAATGAAAATTGATACAGGTAAATCAGTACTAGTCAAGTTGATATCTTTTAGGTCTGCTTTCTCCCCATTTTCGCCACAAGAAAAGATCCAAATTTTATGCTTTTTCAATATTTCATTCATTTCATTACTGTTCGTCAATTCACCACGTTTTAGTTATTCATTAGTTAGTTCAATGATAAAATTATAAATGTGATTTTTTTAACATTCATGCTGTTTTATATCTTAATTAAAAGCTCTAATATTTTGCACCTAACTGCTTATTATTTTTGCTTTAATTCTATAATGCAAATTGTGCTCAAATTTGAAAATTAGCTTAAGTGTTGTGTATTTTAAGAAGCTTTTTTTGTCATCTCCAACGTTTTATTGTTATTTAATCCATTTTGGCGAATTAATTGTGTCTAGTTTTCAGTTGCTTTGATACTCATATTGTAGTTTGGTTGTTATTAACACAATTATAGCTTTAGATTTGTTTTATAGTGACTTATTAATAATATCTATTTTTCACATGCTTTTAAATTTTTCAAATAATGATAGAATCTATGGCATTAGATATAAAACGATTTAAAAGGAATTGAATATGGTGTTAAATGGTTGGGGAGTGTTTTTACTTACTTTGATTATTTATTGGTGGGTTTATTTTGCTGTATTAGCGATTGGTATATGGCTTTTATTCTCATCTCATAAATTTTTAAGAATTACCGGGATATTTTTTATAATTGTTCCTATATGTTGTTATCTTTTCATGTTTCTCTTCTTAATTTTTGCACCTAGATTTTCAGTTGGATAAAAAAGAGCATAATATAACAAAGATTACAATAATCATGTGATTATTTGATTTAATTAAATGATTAAATAGTTTATTTTTGCTTGAAATTAAAGTATAGCTAAAAAGATTAAACTGATTTTGCTATATACTCTTATTATTCAAAAAATAAAGTTAATCAATAGTTATATCAGTTATGATAATCAAATAACCCGCAAAAGCGGGTTATTTGATTCTTGGGATAATTTGATTTTAGAAATCAATGTCTAAACCTAGTTGGAATGTACGGCCAGGTGCAGTAAACATATCTAGGTATTTATGATCTGATGTACTGTATAATTTATTATTACTTAGATAATCCCAATATTTTTGATCAGTAAGATTGTAGATCCCACCATTTAGTTTCACATTTTTGGTGATATTGATATAACCTGTTAAATCAACAATACCATGACCAGCAATTCTAAAGTAATCATCTTTAGATTTAGCAATTGGTTTACCATCATTACCATAACTTTCACGAGATGTTGCTTCAGTTTTTTTGCCTTTTTGGAAAGTTGCCGTAATCGCTACACCATAAAATTTGTTCGGATCGTCCCATGCTAAGCCGATAGTGCTTTTCATTGGGGCAATAGAATCCATTTCAATATATTTATCCCCTAAATAACTCGATTTTGATTTGCCTTGGTTATAACCAATTGCGAATCTGGCACTTAAACCATTAACCGGTTCAATCCATTTTCCGATATTGAATTCACTGCTTAGTTCAGCACCATAAATATAGGCTTTATCACGGTTCTCTGCTTGATAAACAATACGGTTACCAACGCCAACGAAGTTTTTATTATAGCGAGTATAAGCGATAAAGTTTTTATATTTATTATAAAAAGCTGATGATGAAAGTGTCACACCTGATACAGGTTGCCCTTTTAAACCTAATTCAAAGTTGTCACTAGTTTCAGTTTTTAGGTTTGAATCTCCCACTAATACATACTTAGTGCTATGTGCTAAATAAGAGCCATAAAGTTGGTTCTGATTTGGCATTTGTGCAGCTCGCTTATATTGTAAATAAGCAGTAAAATCAGGGGTAATATCATACATAAATGCCATGGATGGTAATACTTTAAAATCGCTATTGCTATTGTATTGTTTACCCAATTGACTACTATTTATTTTTGATAATGACATATTTTCAAGGTTGCGCGGTTTAGTATTTTGGTAAACAGCTCTGACACCGGGAACTAAATAAAAATTATTACTGTCATTAACATTAAAGTTTATCCGATCTTCGAAGAAGCCACCGAGTTGATAACTACGGCTATCGGCTTGAGGTTTACTATAATCTCCATCAGGAAAAAATGATGCATTTGGAGATTTAGCTGATGAGAAGAATGGCGATTCATCTTCGCTCCATTTACCATTTAAACCAGCACTAATGCGTTGATTATCATAACTTTTGATTAGAGTCGTAATAAAGTTATAAGATTTCGTGTTATAGTTAGTTTGGGTATTAAAATTGCCTTTAGTTTTATGACGGAGGTCGGTACTGTCATAAACATTAGTTCGTTGATAATTCAATTGTGTGGTTAAACTATCAATCCAACTGATATTTGTCGGTTTCCATTGATCTTTAATTGCAAGATTGAAACGATTGTTTTTGCTTCTTTGTTTATCAAATGATTCAACTTTTTTACCATATCTATCCCAAGTATCATAATGAGCGTTTTTGGTTTTATTATTGTAATCAACAGTGGTGTTGATTAAATGTTCATCGGTCATTTGCCAACCAAAACCAGCTAAGATTGAATTAGAATGCCAATTTTCCGGATAGCTACTGATTGAATCGCCATGATTACGCGTTTGTTGCCCATCGCGTCGACTTAATACCAAAATACCATTGAGATACTCATCACCACCAGCCATGGTTAAACCCTGATGATAACTTCGGTCGGCGCTATCATAGTTGTTTTGAAAACCGAAATAACTGGTTTTTCCTGGATAAAGATAATAACTGGCGGTTTTAGTTTGAAATGATACGGAGCCTCCTAAAGCATTGTTAGCGTTACTTACCGAGGTTGCGCCTGATTGGATATCAACTTTATTGTACATATAAGTATCGATATAATCTCGCCCGATACCATAAGATCCAAATCCAGCTCGACCTACTGAATTAACCCGACCTTGGGCAATAGGTAATGGCATACCATCAATATCGATTGAAACACGGTTAGCATCTAAACCACGGATGTTATAACCAGTAAATCCACCTCGGTCCCAACTGCTTTTGCCACTACCTGAGCCGGAAATACTACCAGATGCTGATATCAGCGGTTGATAACGCATAATGGTGCCAAAATTAGTCCCACCATCACGGCGAATATCTTGTTCCGAAATTTCGGTATTTGTTCCGGGTTTTTTCGTTGCTTCATGAGCGGTAACGGTAATAGTATCAATATCGTTTTGCTCATTAGGTTTATCAGCAGCAATAGCAGGTAACGCTAAGGTTAAACCTATTGCTAATGAACTGGTATTTTTTAAATATTTAAACTTTAACATGTTAGTCCTTTCAAATCTGATATACTAAATAATAAAGTGCACATCTATTGCTTCAATTATTAAAAATTTTATTAAATTCTTTAAAATAACTTATTGTGGATAAAAACTTTGGAAAAGTATTTTGGCTGCTTCATCAACTCGTGGGCCAATGCCGAACAAATAGCTATCATCAATAATGGTAATTCGATTATTTTTAAACGCTGCAGTTTCAATAATACCTGGAATAGTATTAACTTTATCTAGTCCGCCTAGTTGATCAATTGAATGTTTATTCAATATGATGACTTCCGGATTAAGAGTAATTAATGATTCGGCAGTATAACTTTTAAAGCTATTATGATTAGCAAGATTTTCACCACCAGCAATGGTAATTAATGCATCAATAGTTGTGTTTTTCCCTGCTACTGAGTTAGTTCCTCCCATGCTCATTAAAGCTAAAACCTTAGTTTTTTGTGGGTGTGTAGTAATTTTCGTTTCTAGGTCAGCAAGATTCGTCCTGATTTGATTGATGAGCACTTGACCTTCTTTTTGTTTATCTAATTTAACTGCAATTTTATTAATATTTTCGTAAAGTAATTCGATTGTCCCTGGTACACGTTTCAACGCTAGAACATCTACTTTTGACTGATTAACTTGATCAATAATATTTTCAGGTTCAACATCATTTAACGTGATAAACAGTGATGGTTTTAACGATAAAATGCCTTCAATGTTTAATAATTTCCAATAACCAATTTGTGGCAATTGTTTAACTTTTTCAGGAAAACTACTTGTTTTATCTACGCCGACAACCTGATCACCAGCACCCAGAGCAAACACAATTTCAGTAAGGGCGCCGCCGGCAATAACGATTCTTTGACTAGCTGAACAAACATTAATAAAGCTATTAATACTGAAAATTAGCAAAAATAGCACCAATTTTCCCATAAACTTCTTTTTCATGATTTATGTACCTACCATGGCTTAAAAATTAGACTGGATAATATAGTGAAAATGATAACCATTATCAACATAAAATCTATAGGGATTTGCTGTAGCAGGGCAAAAAAAAGCAAATTTAAGAATAAAAATAAACTTTTTTTTAAATAAATAATAAATTTATAATCAATAAATTATAAAAATAAAATTGAAAAATTTTTTTCAAATACTCCCAATTATTAGCTAAATAATCAACAATTACAGCTATAAATGCAGGTTAAGTCATCATTTGATGATAATTAATAATGAATTTTAGTTGTTATTTTTTCTCTGAAAAAACTATTTTTATCAACTCCACCAATTATCGGTGGAGTGATTATTTTTTAAGATTAAAAATCAATATTTAAACCTAATTGGAAAGTACGACTTGGTGCAGTAAACATATCTAGGTATTTATGATCTGATGTACTATATAATTTATTATTACTTAGATAATCCCAATATTTTTGATCAGTAAGATTGTAGATCCCACCATTTAGTTTCACATTTTTGGTAATATTGATATAACCTGTTAAATCGACAATACCATGACCAGCAATTCTAAAGTAATCATCTTTGGAATTAGGGATAGGTTTACCTTCATTGTTATAAGTTTCACGAGATGTAGCTTCCTTTTTTTTGCCTTTTTGGAAAGTTGCCGTAATTGCTATACCATAAAACTTATTTGGATCATCCCATGCTAAGCCGATAATGCTTTTTATTGGAGCAATAGAGTCCATTTCAATATATTTATCTCCTAAATAACTTGATTTTGATTTGCCTTGGTTATAACCAATTGCAAATCTGGCACTTAAACCATTAACCGGTTCAATCCATTTTCCAATATTGAATTCACTGCTTAGTTCAGCACCATAAATATAAGCTTTATCACGGTTCTCTGCTTGATAAACAATACGATTACCAATGCCTAAAAAATCTTTTTTATAGCGAGTATAAGCGATAAAGTTTTTATATTTATTATAAAAAGCTGATGATGAAAGTGTCACACCTGATACAGGTTGGCCTTTTAAACCTAATTCAAAGTTGTCACTAGTTTCGGTTTTAAGATTTGAATCACCAACTAATAAAGCAATACTACTATGGGCTAAATAAGAGCCATAAATTTGATTCTGATTTGGCATTTGTGCTGCACGTTGATACTGTAAATAGGCAGTAAAATCAGGGGTAATATCATACATAAATGACATCGAAGGCAATACTTTAAAATCGCTGTTACTATTGTATTGTTTACCTAACCGATTGCTATTAATATTCGTCACTGACATATTTTCAAGATTACGCGGTTTAGTATTTTGGTAAATGGCTCTGACACCAGGAACTAAATAAAAATTATTACTATCATTAACATTAAAGTTTATTCGATCTTCGAAGAAGCCACCGAGTTGATAACTACGACTATCGGCTTGTGGTTTACTATATGGACCATCGGGAAGAATAATGATATTTTCTGATTCAGCCGATGTAAAAAATGGTGATTCATCTTCACTCCATTTACCATTTAACCCAGCACTAATGCGTTGATTATCATAACTTTTGATTAAAGTGGTAATAAAGTTATAAGCTTTGGTATTGTAGTTCGTTTGGGTATTAAAATTACCTCTAGTTTTATGACGGAGGTCGGTACTGTCATAGACATGGGTTTGTTGATAATTCAACTGTGTGGTTAAACTATCAATCCAACTGATATTTGTCGGTTTCCATTGATCTTTAATTGCAAGATTGAAACGATTGTTTTTGCTTCTTTGTTTATCAAATGATTCAACTTTTTTACCATATCTATCCCAAGTATCATAATGAGCGTTTTTGGTTTTATTATTGTAATCAACAGTGGTGTTGATTAAATGTTCATCGGTCATTTGCCAACCAAAACCAGCTAAGATTGCATTAGAATGCCAATTTTCCGGATAGCTACTGATTGAATCGCCATGATTACGCGTTTGTTGCCCATCGCGTCGGCTTAATACTAAAATACCATTGAGATACTCATCACCACCAGCCATGGTTAAACCTTGGTGATAACTTCGGTCGGCACTGTCATAGTTGTTTTGAAAACCGAAATAGCTGGTTTTTCCTGGATAAAGATAATAACTGGCGGTTTTAGTTTGAAATGATACGGAGCCTCCTAAAGCATTGTTAGCGTTACTTACCGAGGTTGCGCCTGATTGGATATCAACTTTATTATACATATAAGTATCAATATAATCTCGTCCAATACCATAAGAACCAAATCCTGCCCGACCAACACCATTAACTCGACCTTGGGCAATAGGTAATGGCATACCATCAATATCGATTGAAACACGGTTAGCATCTAAACCGCGAATATTATAACCAGTAAATCCACCACGATCCCAACTGCTTTTACCACTACTTGAGCCGGAAATACTACCAGATGCTGATATCAGCGGTTGATAACGCATAATGGTGCCAAAATTAGTCCCACCATCACGGCGAATATCTTGCTCTGAAATTTCGGTATTTGTTCCGGGTTTTTTCGTTGCTTCATGAGCGGTAACGGTAATAGTATCAATATCGTTTTGCTCATTAGGTTTATCAGCAGCAATAGCAGGTAACGCTAAGGTTAAACCTATTGCTAATGAACTGGTATTTTTTAAAAATTTAAAATTTAACATTCTAGTCCTTTAATCGATAATGTAATAAATAACAAGAACGCTCATTTATTGCTTCAAATGATAAAAATATTAATAAAAAATATAAAAATAGTTATTCTAAAAATTTATTGAGGGTAAAAACCTTGAAAGAGTATTTTTACTGCATCATCTACTCTTGGGCCAATGCCGAACAAATAGCTATCATCAATAATGATAATTCGATTATTTTTAAATGCCTCTGTCTCTGAAATACCAGGAATAGTATTGATTTTATCTAAACCACCTAATTCATTGATTGAATGTGTGGTTAAAATAATAGCTTCTGGATTCATAGCAATTAAGGATTCAGTTGTATAAGTTTTAACACTGTTATGAGTAGCAAGATTTTCACCACCAGCAATAGTGATTAAAGCGTCTGTAGTCGTATTTTTTCCTGCAATCAAAATGCTTCCCCCCATATTCATGATACACAACACTTTTATTTTATGTGGTTGCGTCGCTATTTGAGTTTGGATATTAGAAAGATTCTTTTTGATTTGATTGATTAGTTCTTGGCCTTTTTCTTGTTTATCCAATTTTACGGCAATCTTATTAATATTTTCATAAAGTAAATCAATTGTGGCTGGTACACGTTTCAACGCTAGAACAGCAACTTTTGCTTGGGTTATTTGCTGAAGAATATTATCGGTTTCAGTATCATTGAAACTAATAACTAGTGAGGGATTAAGAGATAGTATTGACTCAATATTTAGTAATTTTAAATAACCAATTTGAGGAAGTTGTTTTACTGTTTGAGGAAAGTGACTGGTGCTATCAACACCGACAACCTGATCACCAGCACCCAGAGCAAACACAATTTCAGTCAGTGCGCCACCAGCGATAACAATTCTCTCATTTGCATAACTGAAATTAGTAAAGTTATGTACACTAAAAATGAATATGAATAATAAAATATTTGCCATAAATTTCTTTTTCATTCTGTATTTTCTCATTAAAAAGTTTACAAATAGACCAATCAATATATTGAAAATGATAATCATTATCAATATGTATTAATAATAATTTATAAGAAGTTTTAAAAAAATAGGAACTAAAACTAAAATAATTTTATTATTCAAATAAATAGTAAATTCATATTACATAACAAATAAATAAATAATGAAAAAAATATTGATAAATGAGAATAATTATTATTTAATTCTGCAAGATTATTTTTATGAATGGAAGTTATGAAATCATTTGATGTAAGTGCCTATTACGCTTTAAATTCAGCTTTACCCTTTAAAGATCGTTGGGCTGTAATGCCATTACAAGCCAGTTTACCTGTTCCGCCTCCAGAATTAGAGCAACAATGGAATAACCTACTAAATTCAAATTTAGCTGGCAAAAAAAGGTTAATTTATTTACATATTCCTTTTTGTGATATTCATTGCCAGTTTTGTGGTTTTTATCAAAATCCATTACGTAAGTTTGATACCAAAACTTATATAGACTATTTACTACAGGAAATATCTTTAGAAATCAATAGTAAAGCAATGCAGTCGGCCCCAATTCATGCTATTTATTTTGGTGGTGGAACACCTTCAGCATTGGCGACTGGACAATTAGCTCGAGTAATTAGTTATTTTAAACAACATGCCCCTTTAGCGCCTGATTGTGAGATTACCGTAGAAGGTCGAATTTCTGATTTTGATGATGAAAAAATTGATAGTTATATTGAGTCTGGAGCTAATCGTTTTTCGATAGGTGTACAAACATTTAATACTGAAATTAGACAAAAATTAGGGCGCCAATCATCGGAAAAGGAGATTATTCAACGTTTCGAAAACATTGCTTCACGAGATAGTGTGGCACTAGTTTGTGATTTAATGTTTGGTTTACCTAATCAAACAACGGCTACATGGCAAAGAGATTTAGCAATTGCCGATCAACTTCCGCTTGATGGCGTTGATCTTTATTCTTTAAATCTTTTGCCAACTACTCCTTTAGCGAAAGGGGTTGAAAATAGAAGAATTGAATTACCATCGGTTATTGATAAATGTAGTTTTTACCATCAAGGTGCCGAGTATTTAGCTAAACAAGGCTGGACACATTTAACTAATGCTCATTGGGCTAAAACCAGTCGTGAGCGCAATTTATATAATTTTCTCATAAAGCAAGGCTCACATTTTTTTGGATTTGGTTCTTGTGCTGGTGGTAAATTAAATGGTCAATCCTATATGATCCATCGTGATTTAAATCAGTATTATGCATTATTAGACCAAGGTAAGAAACCAATAATGATGTTAACAGATAAACCATTACTTGGCGATTGGTTACATAAGTTACAAGCTGGCATCGAGAAAGGCCGAATTGATTTAACTCAGTTAACCGATCGTGCAGAATTGTTTGATCCACTAATCAAACAATGGCATGAAGTAGGGCTATTACAAAATGAAGATCACTGTTTACGACTTACCTTATCGGGACGATTTTGGTCGAGTAATCTATTACAAGCCTTACAGCAACTGTTATTACAACTTAATAATCCTGAACATCTCGAATTACAAAAACAAATGGCACAAGCTAGACAAACCATGCAAAAAAGTAATGGTGTAGCTAAAGCTCATCCTCATATGCAAAATATCCATTTAAAAAACAAATGATTAAAGGAAATTACTATGGCAGATAAACCAACTGTTTTAAATAATCTTGCAACTTATATGCAATCAAATCCAGAAGAATTATTAGAAAAAATCGCGCAAGATTATAAAGTGACACTTACACAAGTAATCCAAGCAATACCTGATGTTAAAATTGTTGATGGTACCAATTTTGATATGATTTGGGAGGAGGTAACAACTTGGGGTGACGTATTATTTTTAATTCATACTGGGGATATTATTGCCGAGATTTCTGGAGAACTGCCCCCTGGAACGCATAGTCAAAAATATTTTAATTTACGTCATCAAAAAGGCTTAAGTGGTCATATCAAAGCGGAACATTGTCTACATATTGCGTTTATCGAACGAAAATTTATGAAAATGTCGACAGCATCGATAATTTTCCTTAATCATTTAGGTCAATCAATGTTTAAAATTTTTGTCGGTCGTGATGAAAAACACCAATTAAAAGCAGATCAACTTGAAAAATTCCGAGCATTAGCCGAAAAAATCAATTAATTTTAAGAATTATACAAATGAAAACATTAATTATTTTTGGTGTAAGCGCACATCTGGGTACTGGCTATCAAGTATCTCAATTAGTAAAACAATGCCATCCTCAGTGGCGTTGTATTGTATTAGTTCGAGATGCTGTATTTGCTAAACAATTAGCGGAACAAGGTATTGAAACTCATGTTGGTGATGCAACCGATAAAGAACTAGTTAAAAAGATCTGTCAGCAAGCAGGGCCTGAAGCTATTATTATTTCAACGCTTGGTGGTGAAACGGGGAATTATATTGCTCAACGTATTATTATCGATTGTGCTGAACAAGCTGGTGTTAAACAGATGCTTTTAGTCACTTCACTTGGTTGTGGCGACTCATGGATAACACTATCCCTACGTGCTAAACAAGCTTTTGGTTATGCTGTCCGGGAAAAATCACTAGCTGAAGTTTGGTTACAAACAAGTTTATTAAATTATGTGATTTTAAGACCTGGTGGTTTGCGTGATGGCGAGATAACCGGTAAAGGTCAGTGCTATACCGCTCAAGAAGTTCATGGCTTTGTATATCGAAAAGAATTAGCCAGAATAATCATTGATAAAATTGCTAATCAACAATTTGATAACTGTATATATAGTGTTGTCGACCCAAATCTAACAGTAAATTATTAGTATTAAATATATGAGGTTAATTGGTGCGCAAATCTAGCCAAGCAATATTATTATTGGGATTATTTATTTTGCTATTAATTTTAATGATCTATTCTGCAAACACAGGAGCATTAAAATTATCATTTACACAACTAATGAATTTGCCATTTGATGATCCTTTATGGAATATCTGGTGCAATATTCGCCTTCCAAGAATTATTTTAGCGATAATTGTTGGTATGGCATTAGCAAGCGCAGGAGCTGTGATGCAAGGGTTATTTAGAAATCCTTTAGCTGATCCTGGTTTGTTAGGTATTAGTAGTGGAGCAAGTTTAATGGTTGGTATGACAATTTTATTTCCTGCTGTTTTCCCGCCAATTATGATGCTTTACGGCAAAATGGTTGCAGCATTTGCTGGTAGCTTATTTATTTGTGCACTTATTTATCTTTATAGCCTTAATGAACAATGTAATCTAGCTAAAATGATTCTACTCGGTGTTGCTATTAATGCCATCATTGGGGCAGTAATGGGCGGCTTGAGTTATATCAGCGATGAATCTCAACTAAGACAAATTTCTTTATGGTCAATGGGTCATTTAGGTAAAGGTTCATGGGATCTGGTGATTGTGTCGCTATCGTTAATTTTTCCAGCATTATTGTGCTTAATTAAGCTAGCTCACCAGCTTAACATATTACAATTAGGTGATGAAGATGCCCATTATTTAGGCATTAATGTTGAACGCACTAAACGCTATCTTTTACTTCTTTGTGCTGTGTTAATTGGTACATCAGTTGCGGTAAGTGGCATCATTGCTTTTGTTGGTCTAGTTGTTCCGCATATGATTCGTTTGCAAATTGGAGCAAATCATAAATGGTTAATTCCTGGATCTGCATTAGGTGGAGCCTGTTTACTTTTGTTAGCAGATACCTTAGCTAGGACGCTAGTTGCCCCGACAGAAATTCCTGTTGGTCTCTTAACAAGCCTTATTGGTGGTCCATATTTTCTTTGGCTTATTTTAAGACATAAATAATTGGTGGAACTTTATAGTGTTAATTGCTAAAAATCTGACATTTGCTTATAGCAGCCGTATGATAATTGACGATGTTTCTTTATCGATAAAATCTGGTGAAATTGTTATTATTATTGGCCCTAATGGTGCTGGTAAATCAACCTTGTTACGCCTATTAACTGGTTATCAAAAACCATCTTCTGGTGAATGCTATTTACTTGACCGTCCCTTGTCCCAATGGTCTCAGAAACAATTGGCTAAAACAAGAACAGTGATGCTGCAACAAAGCCAACTTACTTTTCCATTCAAGGTAAAAGAAGTTATTGCTATGGGGCGAGCACCTTATGGTAAAGTCCATTTTAATGAAGCAATTGATGAAGTTATGTCACAAACGGATTGTTTGCAATTTGCTGAACGTGATTACCGAGGATTATCTGGCGGAGAACAACAAAGGGTACAATTAGCCAGAGTTTTAGCACAATTATGGCAACCGGAACCTAGTGAAAAATTATTGTTTTTAGATGAACCTACATCAGCTCTCGATCTCTATCATCAACAACATACATTACGATTATTAAAGCAATTAGCAGTTAAACAAAAATTAGCCGTTTGTTGTGTTTTACATGACCTTAATCTAGCAGCCTTATATGCGGATAAAATAATTTTGCTTAATAAAGGTAAAATTGTTGAACAAGGTGCCCCGTCACAAGTACTGACAGTGGAGAATATTCAACGTTGGTATGGGGTCGATTTAGGTATTTTGGTTCATCCTAGCCAATCATCAATACCGCAAATCTATTTGAATCCTTAATAGTAAAAAATATCGATTACTAATCATTCGCTGCATTTTAACGCAAAATCAGTATATAATTAAGCAAACTTAATAAATGGGGCTGATGATGACTAACGAAAATAGTGATAACTCTATTCTGGTTTCAGATCTACTTGCAGCACAACCTGTTTTTAGTTGCCAATTGGATGGTAAAGGAAAAGCAAATCCTTTAAACGATAAAACTAAAGCTTCTACTAAGCAACCATATTGGATTCATCTGGATTTTGCTAAAACTGAAACTATTAATTGGGTTAATCAAACAAATTTAATACCGGAACTTGTTAAACATGAGTTGATTAAAGCTAATCAATTTCCAAAGGAGATCCGTTGTGATTCAGGTATTTTAGTGGTCTTGAAAGGGGTAAACTTTACTCCAAATGAATTACCTGATCCTATTGTTACTTTTCGTTTTTATATCACCGATAATTTAATCATTTCAACCAGACATCAAAAAATAGATGCAATCATTAAATTAAAAGAAAATTTAGAAAAAGGTATTGGCCCTGTTGATGTTGCCGATTGGCTGATACAACTTTCAGAATTAATATGTGATCAAGTGAATTTATCTTTTGATGGTGTTCACAATAAAATAATAAAATTAGAAGATTTATTATTAAATCAGCGAATATTTTCCCATAAAGAAATCGGTAGGGTGCGCAAACAACTTTTCATACTGCGTCGTCTACTTTCGCCACAGCGTGATATTTTTGTAAAAATTTCCACCGAAAGAATATCTTGGATTGATGATAATGATCGTCAACGGCTTCATGATATTTCCAATCAACAAAATCATTATGTTTCTGAAATTGATAGTTGCCTAATCAGGATTGGTTCAGTTATGGAGCAAATAAATAGTATTTTGGCTGAATCGACCAATAAGCGTATCTATTTAATGTCACTATTTACCATTATTTTTACGCCAATTACATTTATAACAAGTTTACTTGGGGTTAATTTGGCTGGTATTCCTTTCAATGAAAAAGAGTGGTCTTTCATTGGCTTAATTCTACTATTAATTGTGATTAGCATAGTTTCTGTTTTATGGCTTAAGCTAAAAAAATGGTGGTAAAGGGACTGACTTTTAAAATAAATAAAAAATGGTAAATATTCATGAAATTAGGAATAAACAGAAAATAAAGTTGTTATTTGCAAGCGTACCACAAACACTTTTACCCGCTGATATGAAAAGAGATCTAAGCAATGCTTATATAGATAACAAATTACAAGCTAATTCTGTAGTAATCAATATTGGTTGCTTGTTTTGTAGATGTTAAACCGAAACCTTAACTGATTAGTTATATTTCACAAAGATATAATAAGGATGATACTAACATTGTTCCAATTAATAAATTATGGAAAATTTAATTGAAAGCACCTATAACTATAGTGATGAAAAAATAATTGGCTACAGCTTTCATATAAATCTGTTAATTACTATAAATAGATGAATCTTTATTCATGCAAAATTGCTGAAAAAATTATCAACTAAAACTAATTGCTAAATTATTTTCAGCAAATTCTTAGACTTGAATGGACTAAAAAGTTGTGTAACAATCTCAATTTCTATGCAAAATTGGTTAATGCTGGCGTAAGACTTCTCATTTTAACAAATGAAATTATAGTTGCAGATATATTATCTTATTTTGCTAATAATGAGATTATGAAAATAGACGTTGAATCTATAGAATAGGTGAAAGGCGAGGAGCGAGTGCTAATTAGTTCAGCAAAGCTGATCTTAGCTTGGTTACTAAATCATATATCATTTTATTGCAATGCAAGTAATCAGGCTGCTATTAAGCTTACTAGCAAATTAAGTTATAGTTTAAATAAACCAGATAATGGGTACGTCGTTTAAAATTTATGATTAATAATAATTATTATGCAATCTAATCAATCTTTTCGCTTATTTATTGCCGAAAAGCCCAGCTTAGCTAGGGCTATTGCTGATGTTTTGCCGAAACCTCATCAAAAAGGGAATGGATTTATAAAAGCCAGTAATGGTGATATTGTTAGTTGGTGTATTGGCCATTTACTAGAACAAGCCACACCTGAAGTATATGATGAACGATATAAAAAATGGGCACTTGATGATTTGCCTATAGTACCTGATAAATGGATATTGATGCCTAAAAGTAGTACTGAAAAGCAATTCAATATTTTAGTGGATTTGATTAAATCTGCAGATCAGATTGTTCATGCTGGTGACCCAGATCGAGAAGGGCAGTTATTGGTGGATGAAGTACTAAACTATTGTCAGCTAACACCGGAAAAACGTAAAACTATCCAGCGTTGTTTGATTAGTGATTTAAATGCCAGTGCTGTTGAAAAGTCACTTGAACAGTTACGTAGTAATCAAGACTTTATTCCTTTGTCCACCTCGGCATTAGCTCGAGCGAGGGCTGATTGGCTGTATGGCATGAATATGAGCCGAGTCTGTACTCTGGTTGGTCAACGTAATGGTTATCGAGGTGTTTTATCAATTGGCCGAGTACAAACTCCTATTTTAGGCTTAGTCGTTAGGCGTGATTTAGAGATAACTCAATTTGTTCCTAAACCATTCTATGAAGTATTTGCTATATTGCAAACCAAACATAACGAAATATTTAAAGCCAAATGGCAACCAAGTGAAGCTTGTGCGCCTTATCAGGATGAAGAAGGTCGTGTATTGGTTAAACGGTTGGCTGAAAATGTTTGCCAACGAATAAAAGATCAGTCGGGCATTATTGATAAAGTCAGTAACAAAAAGAAAGAATTAGCGCCACCAATGCCGTTTAATTTATCGGCCCTACAAATTGAAATGGCAAAAAGGAATGGTTTAAGTGCGCAAGAAGTACTTGATATCTGCCAATCTTTATATGAAAAACATAAGTTAATTACTTATCCTCGTTCAGATTGTCGTTTTTTACCAGAAGAGCATTTAAAACAGATTAATGGTGTAAAAGCCGCCATCGAGAATAATTGTTTAGAACTGCAAACTGCGGTTAATGATGCTGATTTCACTCTACGTTCTAAAGCATGGAATGATAAAAAAGTTGAAGCACACCATGCCATTATTCCAACTTTACGTAAAACCAAAATGGATAATTTATCTTCTAACGAGCAAGCAGTATATCAAGTGATAGCTACACAATATTTGGCACAATTTTATCCTGTTTATAAATATGCCGAATTACAAATAGATGTTGATATTGGTGGTGGTAAGTTTACTTCTAAAGCCAATCAAATGTTAGATGAAGGTTGGAAAGTTCTATTTAGAAGTAAAAATTATCAAGCCGAGAGTGATAAAGATAGTGACGAGAATAATGGTTTATTAACCAAATTAGTTAAAAAAGGCGAATTAGTACAATGTATTGATACAGAGTTACTCAGTAAAGAAACACAACCGCCACGACCTTTTACCGATGCAACTTTACTTTCAGCAATGACGGGTATAGCAAGATTTGTTAAAGATCCTGAGATAAAAAAAATCTTACGCGAAACCGATGGATTGGGCACTGAAGCGACACGAGCAGGAATAATTGAACTTTTATTCAAACGGCAATTTTTGACCAGACAAGGTAAATCAATACGTTCAACACCAATTGGTCAGAATTTAATTCTATCATTGCCCGAAAGTGTCTCAATGCCAGATATGACTGCACATTGGGAGTTACAACTAGAAGAAATTAGTAAAAAGGAGTTTAGCTATCAGCAGTTTATGTATCAATTAAATTCATCTTTGCTGAGTCTGGTTGAACAACTAAAACATTCACGATTGAAAATTCAATCTGCATCCCCAAATATGAAAAAAGGATAATCGATAATATCGCAATTATTGATTATCCTTTTAATTGATAAATCTAAACAATTTTAGTTACTCTGTTGATTCTTCATTTGCAACTTCTTGTGAAACGATAGACTCATTTAGTTCGTGATTTTCAGCAAGTATATTCGTAAATTCTTGATTTGCTCTGTTTAAAAAGTCACTATCCTTCAAAATTAATCGATAAGTATTTAATCTTTTTAATGGTCCTTTAGCAAATTGACTAACTATAAAAATCATAATAAAAATTGTTAATAGAGAAATAATCACATTAATAATCCAAGCTGATTTAAAGATAGTATGCAAATTGGTTATTAACATAATAAATGTAAACAGACAAACAGCGGCACTTAAAATTACCTCTTTAATTAAAAAAGGTTTTAGTAGCGTAATTCGATTTTGTTTGATAGCAAAATATTGAGTGAATTGATTTAATTGTAATAGTTCAATAATGTTATGTTTATCCGCATTAACCAATGAGATAGCAATTCTCTCTTTATTAATATTACCTGATTTATAGAAGCAGACTTTTTCCCAAATTAGTTTCTTCTTAATGTTATTTAAATAATCTTTTTGATAATTTGGTTGTGGTGCTTTTTCTAAAATATCTGCATATTTAATAATATTGTCAAAGTAGTTTTTTGGCGTGTTTTTTTTATAAATAAAGCCAACAAAAGAGAGTGTAAAAATAAGAAATAAATTAAACCAATTATCTTGTAATAGTTGTGTAAGATCCATTCAGATTAACCAATGTTGATGACAATTGGGCAATTGTAACTGATATTGTATAAAACAGGTATTAATTCTATACAATATTTTTTAATAACCGCATTATTAGTGCTGTTTTTAGGCAGTTATAAGTCTATTTTTACATATTATGTTGACTTCTTAAATTTAAAAGCGTATAAAGTGCTCGCCTTTGAGCTTTTCTTACTTTTTTAACTATAAGGTGGTTAAAAATGATGGTTAAGAAAAGTTGAAATACAAAGTGATGAGTTCAATTTACAGGAGAAATATGGACACTCAATCGGGTCACCCCAAAATGTGGGGAGATAAATTCAAACACATCATTATCGGTTAATGAACCTGTCTAAATAGTAATTTTTTCAGTTCACGAGCCGAAATTGATAAAAACGGTAACGGTGAACGATATGCAATTTTCTACACGCTATCACACAAACTCAAAACATCATTGTGCTCATAAAGTACTTTTACGAGTATTGTATCTTACTGATAAACATTTAGAGCCACCTAGTTGTATCTAATTCTTAATTAAATTTATTTTTCAATAATTTTATTTCGTGCCAAGCATTAGCTTTATTGGCTACTTATTGCTTTGCATTTAAATTTTGGTCAATTAAAACTTATTAATGCCTTGTTATGTTTAACTAAGGAATAGGTTTCTTTTGTCTAAAAAATATAGATAGGTACCAACTATGATTAAAAACAAATTTAAAGTAAAGACAGAAAATACTTTAACTATAAAAGCACTTGAGGAAGCTCAAAACAGTCTAGATAACATTTTATCTAAATTTCAATCAAGCCTTTCTGGTTTAACCCAAGAAAATGCAAAATCAAGATTGGAACAATATGGTAAAAATGAAGTAGCTCGGGAAAAAGTTCCTTCGGCTTTTGTTCAGTTGTTACTAGCATTCAAAAATCCATTTATTTTTGTCTTGTTGACATTAGCTATAGTTAGTTTTGTGACTGACTATTGGTTACCACTACAAAGTGGTGAAGAGACTGATCTAACAGGCATTATTATCATTTTAACCATGGTAACATTAAGTGGCTTACTCCGTTTTTGGCAGGAGTTTCGCTCAAATAGAGCTGCCGAGGCACTCAAATCGATGATTCGAACCACAGCTACAGTTCTACGTCGGCCAAATAAAAATATGCCAGCTGAACATATCGAAGTGCCTCTAAGTGATATTGTCCCGGGTGATATTGTATTGTTATCTGCCGGCGATATGATTCCAGCGGATATTCGTTTAATCGAATCAAGAGATCTATTTGTCAGCCAAGCAGTATTAACCGGTGAATCAATTCCAGTTGAAAAATACGATACCTTAGGTGCGGTATCACAAAAAACGTCAGAAGAGGTGAATCCATCTGAAATTAATAAAGATAATGTTCTTGATGTCAATAATATCTGTTTTATGGGTACCAATGTAGTCAGTGGCACTGCAAAAGCGATTGTTGTTGCTACCGGTGCAGATACGCATTTTGGCTCGTTAGCAAAATCTATTGTAGGTTCCAGAGCTGAAACATCCTTCGATCGGGGCGTAAATAGCGTAAGTTGGTTATTGATTCGCTTCATGTTAGTAATGGTTCCAATTGTATTATTGATAAATGGTTTTACTAAAGGTGATTGGGGAGAAGCTGTATTATTTGCCTTAGCAGTGGCGGTTGGTTTAACGCCTGAAATGTTACCTATGATTGTTAGCGCCAACCTAGCCAAAGGTGCGGTAGGAATGGCAAAACGCAAAGTGGTGGTTAAACGGTTAAACGCAATACAAAATTTTGGTGCAATGGACATTTTATGTACTGATAAAACTGGCACATTAACCCAAGATAAAATTATTTTAGAACACCATTTAGATATTAATGGCCAAGTTGATCCCGCTGTTTTACAACTTGCCTGGCTTAATAGTTACTACCAAAGCGGAATGAAAAACTTGATGGATAAAGCAATCATCCGTTTTGCTGAAGAAAAAACCAGTGTTAAAAAAGTCGGCGTTGGTCTTTATCGTAAGATTGATGAATTACCGTTTGATTTTGTTCGTCGTCGTTTATCTGTAGTTGTGCAAGGCAATGATGATAATCACTTAATGATCTGTAAAGGTGCAGTTGAAGAAATGCTATCTATTTCGGATTTCGTTTATGAAAATGGTGAATATTTACCGTTGGATGAAAATCGCAAACAAGCATTAATTGAACTGGCACATAACTATAATAAAGATGGTTTTAGAGTATTAGCTGTTGGCGTCAAAGATATTTCAGCTGAACAAACTAAAACACAATACAATGTCCAAGATGAGAAAGCATTGGCTATTCGTGGTTTCTTAACCTTCTTAGATCCACCTAAAGAGAGTGCTTATGAGGCTATTTCTGCATTAAATGAACATGGTGTTGCGGTTAAAGTTTTAACTGGTGACAACGAAATTATCACTATTAAAGTGTGTCGTGAAGTTGGCTTAGAGCCTGGTATTCCTTTATTAGGTACTGAAATTGAAACAATGGATGATGCAGAGCTAAAAGTAGAAATTGAACAACGTACTATTTTTGCTAAGTTAACTCCGTTACAAAAATCTCGCATAATTCGATTATTACAAGATAACGGTCATACAGTTGGTTTTTTAGGCGATGGTATTAATGATGCTCCAGCGTTACGCGATGCCGATGTTGGTATTTCGGTGGATACTGCAACGGATATTGCTAAAGAATCAGCCGATATTATTTTGCTGGAAAAAAGCTTAATGGTATTAGAAGAGGGGGTAATATGTGGTCGTGAAACCTTCGGTAATATCATGAAATACCTTAATATGACGGCAAGTTCTAATTTTGGTAATATTTTCTCGGTATTAGTTGCGAGTGCATTTTTACCATTCTTACCAATGTTGGCGATTCATTTACTTATCCAGAACTTGTTATATGATATTTCACAATTATCATTACCATGGGATAAGATGGATGAAGAGTTTTTACAAAAACCACGTAAATGGGATGCACCAAATATTGGACGCTTTATGATCTGGATCGGCCCAACATCTTCCATTTTTGATATTACAACTTATGCATTAATGTGGTTTGTCTTTGGTGCTAATAGTGTAGCAGCTGAATCGCTGTTCCATTCAGGTTGGTTTATCGAAGGATTGTTATCCCAAACCTTAGTAGTACATATGCTAAGAACACAAAAAATTCCATTTATTCAAAGCACAGCAGCATTCCCAGTGATTGTTATGACTATGCTAATTATGGCGGTGGGTATTTATATTCCATTTTCACCAATTGGCAGCTTAATTGGTCTTCAACCATTACCATGGTCCTATTTCCCATGGTTGGTTGCAACATTATTGAGTTACTGTGTTGTTGCCCAAATAATGAAAAAGATTTACATCAAACGCTTTGGACAATGGTTCTAAAATAATATCCTTGATGTAAGTTATGCTTACATCATTAACTAAAAAATGTATAAATATCGAACTATTATGTTATAGTAATGACATCATTGAAAAAGCGATTAAACATTATTATTAATAAACTAATATTTATACATTTAATCAGCATCTTTAAAATATTTTAAGGAGCATTCATTTAACAATAACAACAAGAGGAGTAAAAAATGAAAACCCCACACAAAAATTTAATTACACTAATTAAAAACCGTAAATTGAAAAAAGCACAAGAACAAGTCAATAAACAATAAACGGTAGATTAGAGGCAAAAGATAAATTGAGATAAACCCCATAATTTGGGGTTTTTTTATAGCTTAAAGTAGAATTAATCAAGATTATTGTTTTGAAATATCAGGCTGTTGCTTTTTTCAAAACTTCATAAATTTGGTCTTTTAATTTTAATTTCTGTTTTTTCAAACTTTCAATCGTTTCAGAAGTATCAACGGTAATACCCGTTTCAATATTCTTAATTTTTTGGTCGAGTTGATTGTGTTCTTCAAACAGTTTTTGAAAATGTAAATCAGTGTTTTTTAACTTAGAGATTAAATCACGATATTCTGGAAACATACTGCCCCCTTACAAGATGAGTTAAAATAATAACAATAGCAGTTATTACTATTTCAGCTTACAATATTCTTGATTGTTTTAATAGCAATTTTTGAACGGGAGATGTTTATGAGTGAAAAGATCGTTATTGCAAAAAGTGAAGGTAATGATTTATACATCCTTGCATCGTTGGCAAATCGCCATGGTTTAATAACTGGTGCGACAGGTACCGGTAAAACTGTAACCCTACAAAAGATAGCAGAAAATTTTTCGCAAATTGGTGTACCGGTTTTTCTTGCTGATGTTAAAGGTGACTTGACTGGCTTAGGAGAAAAAGGGGTACTATCTGACAAATTACAATCACGATTGGCAAATATAGGCGTAACTGATTGGCGCCCTGATTCATCACCTTTAGCGTTATGGGATGTATTTGCTGAAAAAGGGATCCCAGTTCGTAGTACGGTTTCCGATATTGGTCCTATTTTATTGGCTAGATTATTAAATTTGAATGATGTTCAATCAGGCGTTTTACAACTTGTATTTAAAATAGCGGATGATAATGGTCTGTTATTGCTTGATTTTAAAGATTTACGCACCTTAATACAGTTTATTGGTGATAATGCCAAAAAATTTACCACGCAATATGGCAATATTAGTGCTTCATCAATCGGTGCAATACAACGAGGATTATTATCTCTTGAACAGCAAGGTGCCGAATTCTTCTTAGGCGAACCTATGTTAGATATTAATGATTTACTACAAGTTAATGAACAAGGTCGTGGCATTATCAATATTTTATCAGCAGATAAACTCTATAATTCGCCCAAACTATATTCAGTATTTTTATTATGGTTGTTATCTGAATTGTTTGAGCATTTACCAGAAGTTGGCGATCTTGATAAGCCGAAACTGGTATTCTTTTTTGATGAAGCTCATTTATTATTTAATGATATTTCTCCAGCTTTATTAGAAAAAATCGAACAAGTTGTTCGTCTTATTCGCTCTAAAGGTGTTGGTATTTATTTTGCTACACAAAGTCCAACCGATATTCCAGAAACTATTCTTGGCCAACTAGGTAATCGCGTTCAACATGCATTACGAGCTTTTACACCTAAAGATCAAAAAGCGGTTAAAGTAGCAGCGCAAACCATGCGATCCAATCCAAACTTTGATACAGAAAAAGCGATAATGGAACTTGGGGTTGGTGAGGCATTAATATCATTTTTAGATGAAAAAGGGCGTCCTAATGTAGTACAAAGGGGAATGGTAATTGCTCCAGAATCGAAAATGGGAACCATGACTTTAGAAGATCAATTAGCAATAATCCATCAATCCCGCTTTTATTCTAAATATTCAAACACTATAGATCGTGAATCAGCTTATGAAAAACTTAAACAAGGTTTCACGATCAATAGCGAAAATAATCAACATCCTGCAGAGATAAATTCAGAGCAGAATCAATTAAATAACGACCAACATGGTGGAGTAATGGATTTTCTAGGATCACTTATTTTTGGTTGGAAAGGCTCTAAGGGCGGGCAATATGATGGTGTCGTGCAAAGCGTAGCTAAAAGTGCCACTAGGCAAGTCGCTAATCAAATAGGCAGGCAAATTACTCGAGGGATATTGGGTGGTTTTAAAAAGTAAGTTTAATTAACAACAAATAGACTAATAAAACAACAAGAAGGAGTTATAGATGTTAAAATTGTTTATTGAATGGTATAAAAAACGCTTTAGCGATCCTCATGTGGTATCGTTACTGATTGTTATCATTGTGTTATTTTTTATCATCTATTTCTTCAACAAAATTTTACTACCTATCTTAATTGCGATTGTTTTATCTTATCTACTCGATAGGCCGGTTAATTATTTGCAACGCAAAAAGGTTCCTCATACATTAGCCGTCGTGATCGTGCTGCTACTATTTATGTTTGTCGGATTAACCGGCATTATGATTTTGTTACCGCTAATTTGGCAACAAAGTGTTAGCTTAATCACTAATATTCCCAATATGTTGAATTTTGCAAATAAATTTATTACATCTTTACCAGAACACTATCCTGAATTAATTGATGTTGGTCTATTCGATTCAATAATTCAGAGTATAACCAGTAGAGTTGTGCAAACAGGCAATTCACTATTACAGTTTTCAATTAGTTCTTTATTTAGTTTAGTTTCAGTGGCCATTAATGCAGTTTTAGTACCAATTATTATGTTTTTCTTATTGAAAGATAAAGCGAAAATATGGGGTTACTGTTCTAAGGCATTGCCTAAGAATCGTACCATATTAAATAAAGTCGCCTCTGAAATGGATATGCAAATTTCCAACTATATAGTCGGCAATGTTTTACACATTGTTATATTAACTATCTGTGTTTATATCCCATTTTGGTATTTTGGTTTAGATTATGGCTTATTATTAGCTGTTTTAGTTGGCCTTTCCGTACTGATCCCTTATATTGGTATTATTATCTCTAGTATTCCGGTGGTATTAATCGCACTCTTTCAATGGGGCTTCACGGCACAATTTGGTTATTTAATTTTCTTCTATATTCTAATTCAAGCTCTTGATGGTAATTTATTGGTTCCCTATCTGTTTTCTGAAAAACTCAATCTTCATCCATTGGTTATTATTGTTGCTGTTATTATATTTGGCGGCTTATGGGGATTTTGGGGTGTATTTTTTGCCATACCGCTTGCGACATTAGTTAAAGCCATTATTAATGCATGGCCAAATCTTGAAGAGATAAATAATATAAAAAGCGAAAAAAAAGCCGATTAATTAAATAATCGGCTTTAGTTGAAAAATTAATAATGGTTTGATTGGCTTTGATTTAGACTAATTAGAGGATCTCTTTTTATTGCCTCTTATATATTGAAATTATTTAATAGGAATACTGTTTTTTGCTTTCTAGATTATTCAAAAAGCTGTATTGTCAGTTTTTAAATATTTTACAGATGTATAAACTCTTTGAAAATAAAAGGTTTTGCGAAAGTTAGTTTTTTTAAAAAAAATAATTTTTAAAATGTTATTGCTAAATATTACTATAAGAAAACTTTAATTCTTTTACATAGGTTGCCAGTTAGTCGAAATTAATTCCAATAATCCAGGAAACTTTTTTTCAATTTCCTCGCGTCTTAAAGTTGCTAGAGAACAATTTCCCCTGTCTACCTGTGATATCAGTCCTGCCTCTCTTAAGATTTTGAAATGATGTGAGCGAGTCGCCCTTGTTAATTGCAATCCAAATGATGTGCAATGTCGCTCAGCTCCAGGTTCATCTTCTATTAGACTTTTAATGATCAATAAGCGATTAGGATCGCTTAATGCTTTAAATATTTGAATTAAATTCATTTTATTCTTATAACTTCATTTTCTTATTTAATTAAAATTATACTTTCGTCAAAAAATAATCATTAATATCAAAAAAAATTGACATGAGCAAAAAGCAGATTAATAATATTCATGTTCGATAATTATCGAACCTATCATATTAATGGAACGTTATCTGCCGATAGTATTATAAGGTCATTAAAACAGAATTAAAATTTTAAGTATATTGCTTGAAATAGTAAAGGAATAAAGACTATGTTGAATAAAACTAGG
Organism: Gilliamella sp. W8145; assembly: GCF_016101145.1. Taxonomy (NCBI): domain Bacteria; kingdom Pseudomonadati; phylum Pseudomonadota; class Gammaproteobacteria; order Orbales; family Orbaceae; genus Gilliamella; species Gilliamella sp. W8145. The sequence goes on along the minus strand of NZ_JACFRC010000001.1, from coordinate 841,561 downwards.
TAAAAGTTTTAAATTGCAAAGTGTAATAATCAAGGAAATAGTCATTTTTAACGAATACAAAACCTAAAGTCCTAATTATTATCTATTGCTATGTTATTTTGGCAAGTCTACATTCCTAATGCATATGCTTTTTTGTATTAAAGAATCGTTTTTTGATGCTCTCTAATAGATTACCCATTCAGATTTAATTTTTAACCAGTTATAAAATATTTCTAGAGAATTGACATATGAACTTAAGGATTGAAAACTCTAAAACAACCATTGTTTTAACCTCCATATTACTAGCTGTATTTGTAGTGCCAACCTCCATTTCAGGAACGGCAATTGCTTTGCCTTTTATTGGTGCAAATCTTTCTGCTAACTCAACCTCACTACAATGGATTGTTAATAGTTTTAATTTAACTTTCGCTTGTTTTACTTTATTGTGGGGAGCATTTGCTGATAATTTTGGTCATAAAAGAGTCTTTATAATTGGCGCCATGGTTTACACAATTGCTTCTTTATTATCCTCTATCTCTATCAACCCTCTAATGCTGGATATAGCTAGAGGCTTCGCAGGTGTTGGTGGTGCAGCTATATTTTCATGTGGAAGTGCTATACTCATCAAAACATTTAGTGGTGAGAAGAGAACTAAAGCTTTTGCATTTTTTGGCACCACGGCAGGTTTAGGGATTACATTTGGACCAACAATTTCTGGGTTTTTATTGGATATATTTAGCTGGCGTGCTATTTTTATATTACATACTGTTGTCTTGACAATAGTTATATCTATGACGCCAGCTATTACTAAAGATAGTTTAAATAAATATAAAACTCCATTTGATAAAATTGGTTCAATAATTTTCACTATAGCTTTGTTTTTGTTGATGCTTCTTATTAGCAACAGCACTGAACAAGGTGGGGTAAATTTAAAAACCTTACTATTAATAGCTATGACGATTCTTTTGGTCTTTACCTTTGTAATTTATGAAAAATCTATTACCAATCCAGTCTTGAATCTCAATTTATTAAAAAATAAAAAATACATGGGGTTGATTCTTGTGCCTGTTGTTGCAAGTTTTAGCTTTGTTACTTTGCTTACCTATTACCCAAGCTATTTAACGGGGGTGATGCAATTTAGTCCCACTTATGCTGGTATAATTATGATCACATTGACGGTCCCTGTGTTATTTTGTCCTTTGCTTGCTGGAAAAATTGTTTCATGTGGTATATCTGCAATATCTATTATTATTGTTAGTTTAGCTTTAATGATTTTGGGCGCAATTTTATTATTTTTTGGTGGTGGTGTTGATGGGTTAATATATCTGATCTGTTTGGCCTTATTTATGATTGGAACAGGTATGGGGCTAACTGCAGGACTTGTTGATGGTCTAGCGTTAAGCTGTGTTAATCCTGACCAGACCGGTATGGCAGCTGGCTTATTAAACACCTTCCGATTAGGTAGTGAAGCTATCGCTGTTGCACTTTATGGCTCATTATTATCTGTTAAGCTTAATGATGTATTACCAAATCTATTAATAAAATATAGTTCATCAGTCGATGAAATCAATGACTGGATAACTTCTGTGGCTAGTGGGAATCTTGCCTTACCACTATCTAATATTCCGACAGATATGCAGTCAATTATGCTTAGTGATATTATTGGTAGTTATCATAAAGCCTTTAATGGTACTTTAATTATATTAACCATTATCAGTGTAATAATTAGTTTATTTTGTTTACTGCTTTTGAAAATAAAAGAGAATTTAGATTAAATAATGTATAATTTTTAGAATAAATATTCATAATGACAATGGCGATTTGTCGTTATGAGCTGATTATTGATGGTTGATCAAATTTTGCAAAGATAAATAATATGAAAAGCGAAAGAAAGCCGATTAATTGGATAATCGGCTTTAGTTGAAAAATTAATAATGGTTTTTAAGATAATCTAAAACCACAGTATGATGGTTGGCGGTTTTGAAGTCATCGAAAACTTTTTCGATCTTACCATCTTTACCAATCAAGAAACTTATGCGATGAATACCATCATAAGTTTTTCCCATAAATTCTTTTTCACCCCAAACGCCAAAAGCGTCACAAGTTTTATGATCTTCATCTGAAAGTAGGGTAAAATTTAATAATTCTTTATCAACAAAACGTGATAATTTTTCTGGTTTATCTGTACTAATACCAATAACAACTACATTATATTTTTTAAAATCGTCAGCACTATCACGTAAATTACACGCTTGTACTGTACAACCTGGTGTCATCGCTTTTGGGTAAAAATAGAGCAAAATTCGCTGACCTTCAAAATCATTGGAACTTACTAGTTCACCATCTTGGTCAGGTAGAGAAAATTGAGGTGCTTCTTCACCTTCTTTTATCGGATTAACCATAAATTTATTACCTATGTTTTAGTTTAAAATTTTAATCGCTATGGGTATAAATTACTTTATTTTATCAATTTAACTTAAATTCTTAAAAAAACGACTAGCTACATCAATCGTATGATTGATTTCTTTATCTGTGTGCCTAAGTGACATGAAACCTGCTTCGAAAGCTGATGGTGCAAAGTAAACGCCTTCAGCGAGCATATGATGATAGAATTTTTTGAATAATTCAATATCACAATTCATAACATCTTTATAACTGCTCACTTCTACAGCATTCGTAAAGAAAAAACCGAACATAGCTCCGGCATGATTGACAATAAAAGGAACATTAAAACGTTTTGCAGCCGATAATAGGCCATTAACTAAGTAAGAAGTTTTCTCTTCTAATTCCTGATAAATACCAACATCCATCAATTTCTTCAAAGTAGTATAACCGGCTGCCATTGCAACTGGGTTACCAGAAAGTGTACCTGCCTGATAAATTGGGCCAGTAGGTGCTAATTTTTTCATTATTTCCGAACGACCACCAAAAGCGCCTACAGGCATTCCACCACCAATGATCTTACCTAAACAAGTTAAATCAGGAACAATGCCATAATATTCTTGAGCACCGCCTAAAGCTACTCTGAAGCCTGTCATTACCTCATCAATAATCAGTAATGCACCATAATTGTCACATAAGCTTCTTAATCCTTGTAAAAAAGACTTTTTAGCTGGTACACAATTCATATTACCAGCAACTGGTTCAATAATTATTGCCGCTATTTCGTTGGGATACAGCTCAAATTGTTTTTTGACGGATTCTAAATCGTTATAATCACAAACTAAAGTGTTTTTAACAAAATCTTCAGGAACACCTGGTGAAGTAGGGTGACCAAAAGTTAGTGCTCCGGATCCTGCCTTAACTAATAAATAATCTGCATGGCCATGATAACACCCCTCAAATTTAATAATTTTGTCACGGCCGGTATAACCCCGAGCAAGGCGAATAGCACTCATAGTCGCTTCAGTTCCTGAATTCACCATACGCAGCATCTCAATAGATGGCATCAGCTCAGTCACTAGATTGGCCATTTTAGTTTCAATCTCAGTTGGCGCACCATAGCTTAATCCATTGCGTACCGCATTAATAACAGCATTGGCAACATCAGGGTCATTGTGTCCTAAAATCATCGGCCCCCACGATAAAACATAATCAACATAAGCTTTTTGATCTACATCATAAATATAAGCACCATCAGCTCTTTCTATAAATAATGGCGTACCACCAACCCCATTAAAGGCTCGTACAGGTGAGTTAACACCACCAGGCATAAAAGCTAATGCTTCACGGTAAAGTTTTTCAGATTTAAAGGTGTTATGCATAATCATGATTATCTCTATAATTAAGGTTGTGGTATTTATTCACAAAATTAAGCTAAATTCAAGCTAGCTAACGCAAATTTATCTAATCGACGTTTTCGTTTTGTATTTTCTTTTTTCAAAGGTATATAATATAACAGTAATAAAAGTAGGAGAATAAAATGAGCGATGCGTTACCAATTAACTTTACTGATGCGGCAGCAAATAAAGTTAAATCTCTAGTAACAGAAGAAGAAAATCCGAATCTAAAATTGAGAGTCTATATAACTGGTGGTGGTTGCAGTGGTTTTCAGTATGGTTTCACATTTGATGAAAAAGTAAATGAAGACGATCTCGCTATCGAAAAAAATGGTGTTTCTTTGGTTATCGATCCGATGAGTCTGCAATATTTAGTTGGTGGCACCATAGATTATGTTGAAGGTTTACAAGGTTCACGATTTGTCGTCGATAACCCGAATGCAACTACTACTTGTGGTTGTGGTTCTTCATTTAGCGTTTAATTTAAGTCAGATTATTAATCAAATTTTTGATTCTTAATCCTAGGAAAACTGAATTTTAAGGGAATTGATTAAAAATTCCCTTAAATGTGACAAACATTGAGCAATTAGACAATTATTTTAAATTTTCTATTGACGTAAAAATTAAGAACGGTAAAATGCACAGCATCCAAAACGCAGTTACCTTTCGGAACTCAGTTTTGAGCCCGGGTGGTGAAATCGGTAGACACAAGGGATTTAAAATCCCTCGGCCTTTTTGGCCGTGCGAGTTCAAGTCTCGCCCCGGGCACCATTTAAAACACTTCTCATGCGGGAATAGCTCAGTTGGTAGAGCGCAACCTTGCCAAGGTTGAGGTCGCGAGTTCGAACCTCGTTTCCCGCTCCAATTATTAATATACAGATGTCCAAAACGTCTGCAAGTTACAGATAATCAAGGCGTTACGTCTTTCATCTTTCCAAGCAAAGCCATTGAAGTACGCTCAAATATACTACGTTTAAGTACTTCGGTACTCATTATCTAATTTAGTCTGATTTTACTTCATTTTGTCGTAGGTCGACCTCTTGATGTTTTCTATTTTTTACTTTCTTTTTTCGTTTTTATCTTTTATCAAGAGGATATGAGTATGAGTCGTTTAACGAATTTAGGTATTCGCCTTGCCAAGGCGAAGTCGTCTGTATATACGCTGTTTGATGGGCGTGGTTTGGGATTACGGATTGAACCCAGTGGCGCTAAGCGCTGGCATTTTCGGTTTTATTGGCAATATAAGCAACAGCGTATTTCGTTTGGGTTTAACGGGTAAGATTTCACCCCATAGTATACGTTATGCCTTTACTTAAGAGCAAATAGATCACTACCTATAACAAGGCTATAGCGAACAAGAAACATTGGCTAAAGTGTCGATGGATTTGGGGCATGGCGATGGCAGGGGAAGGTATGTAAAACAAATTTATGGTCAAGATAACTACACAAACTAGAATAATATTATTAATATACTTTATATTGAAAAGATGCTTTATTCTAATTTATAGAAATTTACTAAATATTAAAAAAGTAATTTTTTGTAATGTAAATAAAACTATTTATATTAAATTAAGAGGATATAAATGAAATATGGACAGTACAAACTATTCTTCTGACTCACCTGTTATTGCAAAAGAGCAAGACAGATTTTCTCGTTGGGCATTTTCAGAGCGAGTTGCTCAAGTTATATCTAAAAGAACCGACCCGAGCAGTATAGTTATTGGACTTTATGGAATATGGGGAGATGGTAAAACATCTGTACTCAACTTTATTGAGAAATCTCTTGAAAAAAATGACAATGTTATTTGTATAAAATTTAACCCATGGAGATTTGGAACGGAAGAAGAGTTATTAACCGGATTCTTTTTTACTATTGCCGATGCATTAGATACTGAACTAGTTACAACAGGCGATAAATTTAAGGCTTTTGTAAAAAGAACAGCATCAGATGTTACTTCATTAGCTGGTGTTGAAGGTGTTGGCAACATTGTGAGTTCATTTATATCTACTATAGATATAAATGAACTTAGAAAAAGAGTTGAAAATGAACTTCAAAATGCAAAAAAAAGAATATTAGTTTTAATAGACGATGTAGATCGTCTTGAAAAAACAGAAATTCATACTCTTTTTAGAATCGTTAAATTGACTGCAGATTTTAAATACACTTCATATATTTTAGCTTTTGATAAAGACGTAGTGGCTACATCGTTGCAAGATAGATATTCCAGCACTATGCATAATGCAGGAGAAGCATTTTTAGAAAAAATTATTCAAATTCCGCTTCATTTACCAAGTATTGAAAAACAAGTATTACGTGAATTTTGCTTTCAAGGTATAGATGAAGCAGTAAGACTCGCAGAGATTGATCTCTCACAAGTACAAATACAAGATTTCGTAAATAGTTTTAGCTATGCTTTTGATGATTGTCTGACTACCCCAAGAAAAGCTAAACTTTATGGAAATATTTTATTATTTGCACTTCCGATTCTAAAAGATGAAGTTAATCCAGTTGATTTAATGTTAATAGAGGGTATTAGAGTATTTTGTCCATTACTATATGAGTTATTGAGAACAAATAAGAAACTTTTTACTGGAACATTCACGAGTAATATTTATAGTAATAATGAACAGGAAAAAGACCATATTAAAAAAATTATTGATAGGACACTTGATAAAGCACAAAATATAAATAAGGAAAGTTTTATATATTTACTAAAAAAACTATTTCCTAAATTAGAAGCTGTTTATGGAAATAGGAATTATGGTTCTGATTGGTACGAAAATTGGAATAATGCTCAACGGATTTGTTCAGAACACTATTTTTCTAGGTATTTTACTTATTCTATTCCTAGAAATGATGTTTCTGATAAGTTAATAGACAAATTGATATATAAATGTGAAAATTTTAATTTGTCTTTTGATGAAAGTGAAAACCCTTTCAATGATATTCTAAATACTGATAATGCTGAAACATTAATAAGAAAGTTGAGACAAAGAGATGTAGATTTAAATGAGGCTTCATCCTACTCACTAGCTATTGCTATAGCCCAGAAAAATCAGTTATTTCCTAATCCAGACACTTTATACAGATTTTTAAATCCTTTTGCTCAAGCAGCTATGCTTATTAGTAGTTTAATTCAAAATCAATCAATTAATAATCGAGAAAAATTAGCTTGTGATTGTATTGATAATTCACCGTCTCTTGATTTTAAACTTGAAATTTTCCGATGGCTAAAAAGAAAGGATGACGATAAACCAGAGCAAGAAGCGTTTTCAGATGAATCTATTAATATAATAGGAAAGCATTTAGGGAATAGCATTATAGAAGAACTTGGAGATACAGATATTACATTAGTTTATCCTAATTTAGTTTCTTATATATTTTATATTTTGAATAAGTATGTTAATCATAATTTTGCTAATGATTATATAACAAAACAAATTTTAAAAGATGACTTGGTGCTTGTTCGCATCCTTGAGTCTTACGTACCCACATCATGGGGAATGGAGTCAGGACTTCCCCATAAATCAAATTTTGAGAGAGAACAGTATAATCATTTAGCTGAGGTATTAGATACAAAAATTATCATAGAAAATCTGGAGAAATATTTTCCTTCTTTCTTCGAGTCAATTGAAGATGATTTTCCCCGAGATTATGATGATATTAAAGAAAAAAGTACTCTTTTTATTAAGCAATTTATATGGTTACATAAATATATTACAAAAGAGGCTGAAATAACAAGTGAATAAATTATTCACTTGTTGCAATAATGTATTTTGCCCGTTCGTATAGTTCATCAAAAGTTATTATTTCTGGTTGAAAAATATTTTGACGATATAACTCAAAACTTCGGATATGCTCTTGATTTATTCCGTATTCACCATTAAATTGCTCAAGGTTACCAATAACAATAAAAGCTCTAGGTCGAAAATTAAATACATCTTCTTTAGTAGGAAAACCATTTTGATCTGTTAAGGTCAGTTTTCCAAAAATAGATTCTTGTGCATAGGAAATCGTTCCTTGTATTTGTGCGATAGCTCCTGTTAATTCGTTTGATGGAGCCCAACAACCCGAACGATAAGGTATATTGTGAAGCAGTTGTGTTCTATGTGTTTTGATTTCAACAAAACATAAAGTAGAAATGAATGCCCTTGTTTTTAATAATGCATCAACCCTTTTCCCATGTTGTGAAACTTGATAGCCATGTACAACTTGTTCAAGGCGCTTATCATCTAAATTAGAGGTGTAAATATAATCTAAACCATATCCAAATATCCATGGGTTTTTTTCAAAAAACATTTGCCAAAGCGCTTCATCTTTACAATTTTTTCTAATTTTAAGGTTATTAAAGTACTCTTGATCTTCCAGTAGTTTTCTAAACGTTTCTAATTGTTTTTTCCTATATGCAATGGTAACGATATCTTTTTTAGTTATGGCATGGCGAATTACTTCTGCAAATAGTTCTTCATTGTCTGAAATTAAATTTTCTGCTTGACTAGAAGTTAACGTTAATTTTCTTAATTCTTCGTCTGAAATATTAATAGAATTATTTGTTTTAAGTTTTATTGATTGAATATGATGCAAGAACTCGCAAAATTTATCTATTTCATCTCCAACAAAAGAAAATCCTGAGCCATAAGGAGTACCTGTATCTTCATCATTAATTATAAATTTCTGTATTGTGAGTACAAATGTTTGCCTATTATCCTCTAAAAATTTTGCTTTAATACAAGTTGCAGCATCAGTTTTTTTACGTAATATGATTTCATCATGCTCTTTTGCATATTCCCAACCTCCTGTTGACAATAAGGCTTTAGTAGCAATTCTGATCTTTTTTTCTTTATTATGGAAGTCTGATAATGCAGGGCTAATATAAGTTTTACCTATCTTAGGATTTTGGTAACTATCCATTATTACTCCTATAAATTGAGTCAAAATTCTCCTGATTACAAGGAATCATTAATTAATATTTTCTTATTGCATATTAATAATTTTACTGACTTGCTTGGGAGTAACCTCTAATATTTTAGCAATATTTTCAATAGAAACTTGTTTTTCTAATAAAGCATTTATAAGTACTTTCTTTTCAGCATTAGCTTTATCTTTTACTGTTTTAGTTTTATCCTGAGCAAATTTTATCTTATCTCTAGCAATCCTCTGCTCTTCCTTCCTAATCTGCTCAATTACCTGATAAGTAGGAACATATTTAAGGCTTTTCTCTAGTTCATCCATCCAACCCTCAGCTTTAAAGCTAACATAGGTAATAGGTGTAATAATCAGGTGATTGACAAAGGTTATATTTAATATACGCCCCACTTGAATTAAACGGTCAGTAATATCTTTGTCGGCTTCAGAGGGGGGTAATCGTCCTGAAGGATGGTTATGGATAGCCACTACTCGGGTAGCATTTTTCATTACAGCAACACGGTAGATGTTCATAGGCTCAGCAGGCACGGTTTTAGCGGTACCTAAGGCAATTAATTCGATATAGAGGATATAGCCCGCTTCGTTCATACCAATAATCCAGAAATGTTCCTTTTCTTGGTCTATTTGGTTTTCACGTAATAATACTCGTTGCATGATGTTATAGACATCACTCGTACCATCTATATAACGTTTATCATTCTTGGCTAGTTTTATATCCATTGGCTATTCATAATGAGGTAGAAGTGAATAAAAATATAACACAGATCAGCGCGTATTGTAAGTGAGTGGTATCAGGTAATAGAATACTAAGTATCAAATATAATTAAATAAGATAAACTCAATATAGATGCCAGTTGCATTATCAAAAAAACAAGTACATAATTAAGCACAGGAAGCACCAAGCATACAACAAAGTATTGTTTTATTTCAACTAGTTACACTAAGCATTTAAGTTACGTTTCCCGCTCCAATTTCAAATATCAAAAAATTCAATAATAAAGAAATATTTCAGTTATTTTATCCAACATTTTCCTCTAAAAGATTATCGAAATATTGTTGATTCTATAATTTTGGTGTCAATAACTTCGATTCTACAATAATATTGGACTAGTAATTCTCAATTTTTGCTTATATTTAAACATAAAAAGTTCTCTAACAAAGCGATTCTATTATTTTAATATCGTCTATGAACGTTAGTTATTCTGTCATTATTCGGCATTTAATCTTCTCTTAGTTGTAGATGATCGATCAATATCAAGCACAATCCAGACAAATTTAAATGACTTTATGTTTTGTCTGTAACAATAAAATTCTTAATCAGAATCTCCGGTTATCTGTTTTTTATTTTTACGAGTCACATTTTGTTTTTTATTTGTTTTTTCTCAACAAAAAGTAATCCCAATAATCATTGTCTAATATCAAGGCCTTCGTATAATCAAATTGAAATGGATTTTGTAAAAGGAGAAAACCTTTGTTAACTAAACTTATCAAAGCTTCTTATATTCAACTTGATATTGAAGCTAGTAGCTTTGAGGAAGCAATAGAATTAGCGATGTCACCATTAGTCAGTGATGAAGCTGTTACGACAGATTACGTCGATAAAGTTATCGCTATATTAAGAGAAATTGGTCCTTATATTGTCATTACCAAAAATATTGCCATTCCTCATGCGCCATCGGATTCTGGCGCTAAAAAACTTGCTATAGGATTTACAAGACTGAAGAACGCTATCGTTTCAGGGAACTCAGCCAATGACCCAGTCAAGTTTTTGTTCAGCTTAAGTTCACCAACCGGAGATGAACATTTATCCGCATTATCAGAATTAGCATCTTTGTTTAGTGATGAGAAATTTTTAGCTTTTATACAAGATGTAAAAGAGCCGCACGATTTTATAGATTTTTTAGAAAACTTTGAAAGGAGTATAGAAAATGATTAAAGCATTAGTTGCCTGCCGTGCAGGAGTTGGGTCAAGTTTAATGTTAAAAATTAAATTGAATGAAGTCATCAAAGAAAATGCCTTTCCAATTGCCCTTGAGCACTCTTCATTAGATGGTGTTCCTGGATTTAATGGTAAATATATCATTACGTTACCTGATGTTGCCGAAGATTTAGAAAAGAAAAATCTTCCACAACGTATTATCGGAATCAAAAATATTATGGATAAAAATGAAATAAAAGAAAAATTAGAGCTTGCTCTTAAAGAAGATGGATTAATTTAATTGATAAGAGGTCTAAAATGGATTTTATAATTAGTTTTCTTAGCACTCCAGCTGTTTTACTCGGCGTAGTTGCCTTTGTTGGCTTGTTAGCCCAAAAGAAACAGTTGGTAGAAGTTTTTACTGGCACATTTAAAACAACCATTGGTTTTTTAATTTTTAGTGCTGGTGGCGCTCTTATGACAGGTGCTCTACAAAATTTTAATAAATTATTTCAAGAAGGTTTTCATATTGTTGGTATCGTTGCATCACCAGAAGCAGCTGCTGGTATGGCGCAAACAGAATATGCTTTAGTTACATCTGTTACGCTAATATTAGGTTTTGCAATGAATTTAGTTTTTGCCAGAATCACACCATTTAAAAATATTTTCTTTACCACTGGCCATAGTCTATTCTTTGCTTGTGTATTATCACTAATCCTAAAATCTTATGGTTTATCTAATACTGCAGCCATTTTAATCGGTGGAACGATTTTAGGTTTCGCTTCAAGTGCATTGCCACAATTATGTCAACCATTCATGCGAAGAATTACTGGCAGCGATGTGCAAGCAATCGGTCATTTTAATATGTTTGGATATGCACTTTCTGGCTTATTAGGTAAAGTATTTAGCAAATATAGCGACAAAACAACTGAAGATATTCATTTCCCTAAATGGTTATCTTTCTTCCGCGATTTTTTAATGGGCGTTGCAGTTGTTATGCTCGTCTTGTTCTATATTTCGGCATTTAAAGCAGGTGAGACCTTTACTCAAGGATTAGCTGGTAAAGTACATTGGTTAGTATTTCCTTTCATTCAAGCATTTACTTTTACTGCAGGAATGTCAATTTTAATGACTGGTGTAAGAATGTTTTTAGCAGAAATCACCTCAGCATTCGTCTCTATTTCTGAAAAATTCATTCCAAACTCACGTCCTGCGTTGGATGTTCCAACTGTATTTCCTTTTGCGCCAACGGCTGTAATTATCGGTTTCCTTTGTTCTTATGCTGCTGGTTTAGTTGGTGTAACCATAATGGTTGCATTGGATTTTCCTGTTGTCATTATTCCTGCTGCTCATATCTGTTTCTTCTCTGGTGGTACCGCAGGTGTATTTGGTAATTCAACAGGTGGCTGGCGTGGCGCTATGTTAGGTTCTTTTGTGGTTGGACTCTTGTTAGCTTTTTTACCTACCGTTTTATATCCGATATTTGGCAATATGGGAATAGAAGGGTCAACCTTCCCAAATATTGACTACAACGTTGTTGGTATTTTATTGGAAAAAATACTTCATTTCACCATGTAATGTATGAGGGTTTGATTAAAGATGATTTGAAAAGTAATCATCTTTTTCAAACCATTGAGTAAGTAGAGGAATTGTATGTTAGAAAAATATATTGATTGTATCAAATCGGAATTGTCAGAATATATTAAATATATTGGTGAAGAAAATTTAAATAAAGCAAAGTATTTAATTATCAGCAAAAAAAATGAAGGCAGTCGGGTACATGTTACAGGAATCGGTAAACCTTCTTATGTTGCTCATTATATTGCTTCGTTATTCTCATCAATAGGAATACCTGCTTATTTTTTAGATGGAACTGAAACTATTCATGGTTCGGCAGGGCAAGTTTTACCTGGTGATATCGTGATTGCGATTTCCAATAGTGGTGAAACTGAAGAGTTAAAAAAAGCAATTTGTACTTTGCAAAAACTAGGTACAAAAATTATTGGTGTTGCGGGAAATAACAATTCTTGGTTAGCTCAACACTGTGACATATTTTTATTTGCTGGAGTAAAACAAGAAGGGGACAACTTAAATAAACCTCCGCGAATATCAATACTTGCTGAAGTCATTATTTTACAGTGTTTATCAATAAAACTTCAAGAATCCGTAGGTTTAACCGAAAATATGTATTATCAGTGGCATCCAGGTGGCAGTTTAGGTGCTTCTATAAGAGGAGAAAAAGTATGTTAAATGGAATTATAACTGCAATGGTTACACCATTCGAATCCTCTGGAAATATTGATATTAAAACAACAGAAATTTTAATTGAAAAATTAATTGCAAATGGTGTTCAAGGTATTTTTGTATTAGGAACCAATGGCGAATTTCATGTTTTAGAAAATGATATGAAAATTAAATTTGCTAAAAAAGTTGTAGAAATAGTGGCTAAAAGAGTTCCGGTTTATGCTGGCGCTGGTGGTAACTCCACTGACGAAGTCATTAAACTGGGTAAGCATATGATAGCTGTCGGGGTGGATGCGTTATCGGTAATTACGCCGTACTTTGTTTTATTGAAAGAAAATGAATTATATAATCATTATAAAATGATTGCCGAAAACCTTGCTATTCCAATAGTACTTTATAATATACCTAAAAATACCGGAATTAATTTATCCTTTGAGCTAGTTTCTAAACTGTCTAAAATCAGTAATATCATTGGTATAAAAGATAGTAGTGGTGATATTAATAATATTGCTGGCTATATAGATAACACATCTCGAGATGAGTTTTCAGTTCTTTCTGGTTCTGACTCCCTCATCCTAAAAGCATTGAAAATAGGTGCTACTGGTGCTATTTCAGCTACATCTAATTTACTAACCACCAACAATGTTGAAATATATAAGCAATTTATTGCCGGTAATTTAGATAAAGCTGAACAATGGCAACAATCTCTTGAAGAATTTCGCCGGATTTTAAAATATGCTTCCATTCCTTCTGTTCTTAAACAAAGTTTATCTTTATCTGGTATTGAAGTTGGCGTACCTCGATTACCTGTCTTACCTGTCACGAATCCAAATGATAACCAAGACATAGTCAATACGATAAAAAACTATTATCACTTATAAATAGAGTGGGGAATTATCATGTTTAAAACCAATATACTTACTCGGTTAGAACAAAGTAAATTTTTAGTGATAGCTAGAGTTGAAACATTCAAAAGAGCTCAAGAAATCATTGAGGGTATTTTAGCCGGTGGTATTGATTGTGTAGAAATTAGTTACACAAACAATAACGCTGGGCAAATAATTCAGCAACTTAACCAAGAATATGGTGACAAAATTTTAGTCGGTGCAGGGACAGTACTGGATAGTGAAACCGCCCGATTAGCAATTCTTGCTGGCGCCAAATTTATCATAGCACCTAATTATAGTGAAGCAGTATGCAAAATATGCAATCGTTATCAAATACCCTATATGCCTGGTTGTACCACCATGACAGAAATTGTCACGGCTTTAGAGAATGGTGCTGCTATGATCAAAGCTTTTCCTATTTCAAATTATTATGGCAAATCTTTAGTTAATATCATTAAAACACCGATGCCTTATGTGCCTATTATGTCTTCGGGTGGCGTTACGTTAGAAAATGTTGATGATTGGCTAAATACGGATATTGAATGTATTGGTATTGGTTCCTTATTAACTAAAGGATCGGTTGAGGAAATAAGTAAAAATGCAATTAGCCTTGCAAATGCATTAAAAAAATATAAGGAAAAACATCCGTGATATTACTAATAAATTATGTAATTCATTGATATTTTTAGTAAGGAAGAAGGTATGATTGACTTAAATTCAAAGAAAATTATCCTAACTTTGATTGAAAAATCTTGTGATCAGGAGTATTTATTGAATTTATTGAATATAACTAAACGACAATTACATTATTCAATTTTAAAAATTAATGCATACCTCTCTTCAAATGAACAAAGTGTGGTTGTTCAAAATGCCCTGTATTACTCTTTGCCTGATAAAAGTAAAGCGTTTCTAATTAAGAATTTAATTAACGGAAAAATTGGCAAAAATTATATTTTTTCAACAGAGGAAAGACAAAAATATATTTTTTTAATGTTGCTCTATCACGTAAATACTTATCTTTCTTCATTACATTTTTTATCAGCATTAAATATTAGTAAAACAACTTTAAACAATGATATCAAACAGCTAGAACTTTTATTAAGTTCCGAAGATATTTTAATCACTTATACTAGAGAAAAAGGTTATTCGTTAGTTGGAGATGAATTATCGATCCGTAATTTTTTTCTAAAAAATTTACTCAAAGATTTATCCAATAATTTAGATGATACATTCCTATATGATCTTTTCTTAAACCAAGAGAAGGTTGACTACCTTGATATCAAAAACGATATCAATGAAATTATGCTAAAAAATGAAATTTTATTAGGTGAAAAGAGGAAAAAAGAATTTATCTATACAGTGATATTCCTATTGCCTAGAATGGCTAAAAAACTGGAATATATTCCTGTTATTTCAATGCCAAATAAAATCATAATAAAGTTGAAAGAGTATCATATATCATCAGAATTGCTGAAATTATATAAAATAGATGATAACACTTATGAAGTACAATACCTAACTTCTCTACTACTGGGCAATTCAGTTGGCAATCGTGATATAAAGACGGTAGATCAGGAGCTGATTTTAAATATTGTACAAATTATTCTATCGAGATTTGAGCAGCTTTTAGGCATAAAATTTGATAACAATGATGATATTTCGAAAAAACTCTATAGCCATTTTAGACCCGCGTATTACCGAATACTTTTTCGTTTGCCAATCATTAATCCAATTTTAGATAAAGTAAAAGAAGAGTTTAATAAACTATTTTTGATTGTAAAAGAAACCTTAAAAGTTATCTATCCGATCATTAATAATGATATTCCAGATGATGAAATATCTTTTTTAACCATCTATTTTGCGGCAATTCTAGACGAAAATAAAATATCAACTAATCAGCAAATCGTTGCCGTAATTATTTGTCAAAATGGTATTGGCAGTTCTTCAATTGTCTATAATAGATTAAAGTTTCTTTTCCCTGATTTTCTATTTTTAGGGCCAATGGAAACTGCAGAAGCCTTAGAGCTGACCAATTTTTTCGATATAATCTTTAGTACTGTAAATAATTTGGTTTTTTATAACCAAAATAAACCGTTTTTTATCGTATCGCCAATCATGTCCGATGAAGAAGAGTATTTATTGCTGGAGCGCGTTTATTCGCAAATTAACTCTTATTTGACCTATCCGAAGATAACTGACTTGATCGATATTTTTAAAAAATACGGTACAATTTCCAATGAAAATGGTATTAAAAAAGAGCTTTATCAGTATTTTTATAAAACAGATAAAAATACCACGATAGAAAATCAAAGTTTAGGCATTCGCCATTTGATCCAAGAAGATTTGATTCAAATAAATGTCTCTGCTAACGATTGGCAAAGTGCCTTATTTACAGCTGCATTGCCATTATTACAAAAGAACTATATCAACCGAAGTTACATAGAGAAAATTATTGAAAATGTTAATTCAAATAGAACAAGTTTTTTGATAACCAAAAATGTCTCTCTTGCTCATGCTAAACCAGAAGATGGTGTTAACTCTCTGTCGTTAAGTATAACGGTATTGAAAAAACCAATTATTTTTAAGAATGATAAAATTCCCACGCAATATATTTTTACTTTAGCAGCAGTTAATAAAACCAGCCATATTAACGCAATGTCAGAGCTGGTTGCTTTGCTTGAGATGCCCGATTTTTATGAAATATTAAACACTGCAACTCAAGCAAACGATATTCTGACATTTATAAGATCTCGATTTCCTTAAGTAATTCGATAAAAGTATGCTCCTCAACATTTTTTATAACTATTTAAGGGCGCTTTACTCTACAATAACTAAAAATATGCCCTAAATCATTTTTATATAGTGGGTAATATTGGATCAATGAACGATCGATATTTGTATTTAAAAGTTTAAAGTTAAGTTATTAAAGGATTCCGTTGCTATTCAAATTCTGTATTTTTTCTACGCCTCTCTCTGTTAAGTAATTATCAAAATTCTATTAGCAATTATATGATTAATTTAGAGTATGCTATAAAAGTAGTTAAATAAGGACACATCAAGATGATATTGGATAATTAGGATTTATTTATGAGAATATTAGGTTATAGTTTTTCTCTTTTAGCAACAGTAATATTATTATCTGGTTGTATTTATGGTGATATAGATAAGAGCATTCGATATTTTGTAACTACTGGGGCGACGAGATATTGTGAAGCTAATCATTATCCATATTGTGAAATTTATGCACAATGTTATAGAGATTTTTTAGAGCAAATGCCAGCAAAAAGAGATTCTTTATCAGCGCTTTCGGCTATGTCAACAAATATTGATTATAAAGAAGAACCCAAAAAAGCAATGGATAATATTTACGCTAAAATAAAAGATAATGAAAAAAAGGTAGAGAAGATTTAAGTTTAAATGATAGTTATCTATTATTTCCGCATAATAGATGTTCATCGATTATTAATGCTAAACAGTATGATATTAGCAATTATCAAGAAGCGATCGATAAATGGATAAAAAGCTATAAACTCTATAATGAATAAAATGTTTTAGGATTCTCTCAATACTGCTTTGAAAATAATAGATATAAATTAAATTGTAAAATTTTGCATATTTGTTGGCTAATAAAAATTAGGGAAATAACTGTTTTTATCCTTTGAATAAGATTCGTTTTCTTTAATCAATAATTATTCGATATTATTTAGCTCAATTATTGATAATATTTTCAGTAGATTCTAATTTATTATTCACATTCATCATTACTTGAATAGCTATAAAATTGAGTATGTTTACCTATTAGTTACAAAGAAGATTGGTAATTAAAGCAAAACTATCATTAATCATCGCATCATAAAGTGTTTTATCATCTTTGTAGACAATACTAATATTAAGTAATCCTTCTAGTATTACCATTCGATAACTAGAGTCCTGTGGATGTAATTAAATTTAAGGTCTGATTAGTGAGCACGGCCAAAATATTGGACATTGCTCACATCTATAATATTATTATTTAATTAATACAGTTTTTATTCTTCTGCATCAGATAAATTGTTTAATTTGGCCGGTTTTGAAAAAAGAATGATGATCAACTGAATTAAAAAACCGATTAAAACTGCAGAAATACAAGCATTAACACCTAAATTTGCACTTATGTACACACCTAAAGCAGCTCCCAAAGGCCGAGCTCCAAATGTAACTGTCATGATCACCGATGATACTTTAGCTATCATATTACTAGGTGTGACTAGTTGCCTTAGTGATACTGTTGATATAGTCCATATAATAGGCCCAAACCCAAAAAGGAAAAAAGCAATAAAAACTAGTGATTTGGAATGATATATAATGGTTAAGAACATCAAAATGGAGGCAATAAAAGCAGATATAGGTCCTAAAGTCAGTTGAAAACCAAAA
The DNA here is from genome assembly GCF_016101145.1 of Gilliamella sp. W8145. Lineage (NCBI taxonomy): Bacteria > Pseudomonadati > Pseudomonadota > Gammaproteobacteria > Orbales > Orbaceae > Gilliamella > Gilliamella sp. W8145. The sequence continues at coordinate 823,414 of NZ_JACFRC010000001.1, read as the reverse complement.
TTTATTTTTTTCGATATAATTTTGTATAAAAATGAGCCTATTAACATTCCTAAACCGATTAGACTTAATGAAGCTCCAACTTCAAAAGAAGTAAAGGATAGATTATTGATAACATAATAAGCAAAAATTGATAATAACAAGTATTGCGATAAATTAAATACAAAAGCCGTGATAGTTATTGGCATAAGATATTTATTTTTAACTAAAAAAATCAAACCATCACAAAGTTCTTGAAGTATATTTCTTCCAGATTTTTTTAAAAGTGGTTCCTTAGGTAAACATATCAGAAAAATAGCACTTACTATAGAGAGTAAAAAAGCTAAGATGAATGCTAACCCGCCAGATAAATAACTAGCAAGAATACCACCTAAAGCTGGCCCGGCAGTAAAAGCCACGCTTTTGGCAATTTCTATTGATCTATTGGCATTAATCAGTTGTTCTTTTATGATGAAAGATGCCACTAAAGCCGGACTTGCCACACTGTAAATAACTGTACCCATGGCTATAAAAAAACCGAATAATGCAATTTTATTGATTGATAGACTTCCAGAGAACGTCAAATAAAATAATAGAAATATAGCCGTTGCTCGAACTATTTCTATTAGGATCATTAGTTTTTTTCTTGATACTCTATCTCCAATTACTCCCATAGGAATAGAGAGTAATAGAAAAGGCAAAGTATTTATCATTTGTATAAAAGCTGTTTCAGCTGCTGAAGCATTCATAGATAACACAGCTATAATCGGCAGTACTGCTATTATTATTTGTTCGGAGAACTGCGCACATAAATTTGAATAAGAAATCTTATGAATTAGTAATTTATTCATCTTCTCTTCCCATTATTTTTTTATTTTTAACATTTTCCATTTGTCCTATTCCTTATTTGTACTCTATTGTTTATTTTTAGGTTATTGTAAAATTTGTTCAGCCTAAAAAATTTTATTTTCAGTTTTCATGTGCATTTCTGAATTGCAGTTTAGCTTTTCGTAGATATTTTATTTTTAATAACAATCAAACTTTATTGGTTCTGTCTTAATTCTTTTTGTTACTTTTGTATGAAGCTCACTTTGATTTTTACTTAGCTTATAGATGTTGAACCATCTGTTTTAGCTCCTTCCCAACCAATCATTGCGGCTTTGCGATCACATCCCCAATGATATTGTCCTAGTAATCCTGTTGATTTTATAACTCTATGGCAGGGAATTAAGAATGCTACCGGATTATCACCAATAGCCGAGCCAACCGCACGGCTAGCCTTTGGATTATTTATTTTGTCTGCTATGTTGCTATAGGTTGAGAGTTTTCCCATAGGGATAGTCAATAAAGCCTGCCATACCTTCAGTTGAAAATCGGTACCTTTGATATGTAACTTAATTTTATCTAGTCTTGACCAATCTTGTGTAAATACCAGGATTGCATTTTGTTGAATCTGATCTCTATGTTTTTGAAATTGAGCATTAGGATATTGGTCCTTTAATAATTTAAGTGATGACACTTCATCATTAACAAAAGCAATATAACAAATCCCCTTTGTTGTTGATGCAACGATGGTTTTTCCAAAAGGGCTTTCAACAAAACTATAGTTAATTGCTAAGTTTTCACCGCCATTTTTATACTCTCCTGGAGTCATACCTTCAATATCAATAAACAAATCATGTAACCGGCTTGTACTCGACAATCCCAACTCATAGGTGGTATCCAATAATGAGGCTTTTTCTTCTATTAGAAGTTTTTTAGCGTGAGTTATACTGATGTATCTTAGGAATTGTTTAGGACTAACACCTGCCCAGCTAGAAAACATGCGTTGAAAATGATAAGGACTTAAATGTACATGCTCTGCGGCTTGTTCAAGTGTTGGTTGAGATTTATAGTTTTCATTCAAATATCCGATAGCTTTTCTTATTCGAGCAAAATCGATTTGTTCTTGTTTTTGCATCATGAATACTCCATTTCACCGAACTAAGGTTGTTACATAGAAAGTTATTATTTATTTGAATATTGACCGACTTGTTCTTACTCACGGAATAACAAACTTTATTCACAAAAAAACATGTGCGTCAAAACCTCAATTCGTAGTAGCTCCAAACTTTCTTCTTAAGTTTTTTCAATGTAAGTTACTTGAATTTCTTTATTAACATTTGACTTTTAACACTACTATCAACCAGTCTTAAATAAACACTTTTAGATAACTTTTTCATGCTTTCTTTATTTTAATTAATGATACATCTCATAATATTTAAAGTTTCAAAAATTAAAAATCCGAATCTTGCTATTAAAATAATTCATTTTGTAAAGAAAATAACGATCGCATTGGCTTATCTTTGATTATGTCTGTTTCAAGTAGATCCCCCACTAATTTCGGTGAACATTGATTATATAGACGCTTATTTGCTTGTACTTTTCTCTTTGAAGTGGTTGCATAACAATATAAACATCCAAAAGGACAGGTATCATATGTTCCAATATCAATACTTTCTAAACATTGGCAGTTGTTTCGCTGATTTTTATCTTTCTTAGCCAATAATAAGCGGCCGGTTATTTTTTCAATACGTGTTTTATCGATACAAGCACCATGAGAAATATTGCAATTCAACAACTCAATTTCCTCAGCACATGTTTGTAAAGTTAGTTGATTATCACTAGCAATTTCAGATAATGAACTGCAAAGATTTAATATGTCAACTACCTGTAATCGATTGATATCTTCTTTGATTAGTGATTGTTGTATGTGCGGATAATCATCAATAAAACTAATGATACAACTATCCGTGTAGCCGCGAAGAGAAGAAGCAATTTGATTAAAAAAATCGATGTGATAATCAATGGTATAATGTTTATTAATTAATATAGGATCATATCGCCAAATAACACGATCTTGTCCAACTTGCTCAGCTAATTGCTTGAATATAGCTATTCGTTTTTGCAAAGCAGGAAGATGTTTTTCAATGTCTGCTTCATAAGCTGTTAATGTAAACTGAAAATAAAAAGGATACTCAGAAAGCTTTACCAGTTTATGTAACATAGAAGATGGGTTTTTAGTCCAAAATACAATACAATCAACTATATCGGGTGATAGAAAAATGCGACTTAACTGCTTTGAATTCCTCGGATTAGGAACCAGTACAAAACCATCTTTTAGACGGTTAAAAAACCACGAAGAGTAAAAAGCAGGAATATCTGTTCGGCGGCTAGCACTAATAATCATAATTTATTTTTCTTTCTTTTCATGGTTCGAATGATGATTTTTGTATTAAAATCCACTTTCAAAGATTCAGTTATTTTTTGTAATGCTTTATTATAAGTCCAATCATCTAGTTGATTTATCTGTAAGTATGCCATCGTTAACTTAGGTAACTCTCGGAAGTAGATAGAAATAGCCCATGCAACAGCCATCTTAACATAGTAATCATCGTTTTTGATTTGGTTGAACAAAGTAAATACTTTCTGCAAATATTCATCATTCACAAAATGAAAAAGCAACATGACGACAGCAAAGCGAATATCATATGGGGCATCTGATGCAAAATAGGGTTGTAGAAACTGCCATACAATCTCTTTTTCTGAGGCTTTAAACTTCAATCCACAACAAAAACTATCACAGATTGACCAATTATTAATTTTAGAAGTAAATTGTTTCACATAACGAGAACGTTCATTCCATGGTAATTTTATTTCACCTATAATCATACCTTGTAACATCACTTCCTCGAAGTATAAGGGCTCATCCATCGCAAGGTAGTATTCATAGTCGAGCTGTGCTATTTTTTTTGCTATTTTACGGAGTCTAGGTAATTTCACACCTAATAAATTATCAACATTGGGAATCAGCTTTGTAGCAAAGATTCGATAATTTTCTTCTGCTATTTTTTCAAGCTCTATGCGTATTTTTTCTCTCATAATAGGATTTTATAAATTCTATTATGTATTACAATCTGAATCTTGCTATTTGATAATTATATTCTTTATATTGTAAAAAATGTCTGCGTTTCGCTCAAAACTGACTAACCGTGGGGGTTGCAATGCAATATTTTCGAGCGGTGCATCCGCCTGCAGGTGCTAATCCATTAGTTATTTTACTAACTGCAGATAAAATAGATTATGATTTTACTTTTCTTTTATTTCCGGTGTTGTCTGGTGCAGTAATATTAGTTGCTATTGCTTATATAATTAATAATCTTTTCAATAAAAAACATTGGCCTATTTACTGGTTGGCACTATTTAATAATAACAAGGAATCATAGTTTATTGATATAACTGCTATTAGCAAAAAAACAGCATACTATTCAATTTTAAACAATTTGGTTTGTTGATCTAAATAGGTAAGTAAATCTGGCATGCGATGTTTGCCTGCCATAGATTTAATATGATCTGCAGTTTTAGTTAACTCTATTCCTAATGTCGTGATGTATAAAGGTTTATTACTTTTGCTGCGTGTCACTTCTATCACATATTGGCTATTATCAGCAAAGAACTTTTTAGCAACACCAATAATAGGTATCTTTTATCAAGAGTTTGATATAGATGACCACCTGAACCAAGTTCACCTTCATTTAAATGGGCATAACCATCCACAATAATCGTCTCAATCGCAATGAAATCGACTTGATAAAATAGAGCTAATAACATGGTAAATCAAGTTGATAGAATTGCCTGATTGATATGGTGCAACTTTCGATTGGTAATCAGTGATAACGGATTTTATCACCTTGATTCTGTCAGCAAACTGTTCAAATAAAATACCGACCGTTTTCGCTTTATCATCTAAATAGTAAACATCTATGACAAGTATCATATTTTTTTTAAATCCTTTTTAGAGTAAAATAGCAATGCTTTCATTTTATTGTCAAATCACCATTAGAAAATAATCTGTCTTTTGTTTCAAATAAATAAAAATTTAGCTAGTCCTTAATACATCTTGTTTAACTGTTACTTATTCGATTACACCATATTTAATTAATGTTGGTCATTGTGGTTGGATAGACACTAGGAGGTTAGAAATGTATTTACTCGAAATGGCTCCAAAATTTTTAGTTGCTCTTATTATTTTACTTATTTATGTCAAATTATCTGGTAAAAGCCAAATCGCGCCTATGTCGCAATTAGATCAAGTAGGGAGTATGGTTATTGGTGCATTAGTAGGAGGAACGTTACTTAATGCTAATGTCTCCGCGTGGGAGTCAGCTGGAGCTGTAGCGATTTGGGCGGGACTGCTTATTTTAGTTCGATTCATCAAATCTAAAAACTCAAAATTACGCGATGCTATCGACGGTGAACCGATACAATTAGTTAAAAATGGTCATCTGCTATCTGACAATTTTATTAAAGCGAATTTACCAGTTAGAGATTTCGAAACGTTAATTAATATTCAAGGTATTTGCGCATTTAGTGAATTAAAACAAGTTTGGTACGAATTAAATGGCTCTTTAACTATTATCAAAAAAGGCGATAAAGATATCGCGGTATTGGTGATTGAAAATGGGGCGATTAGTCAGGATAATCTTGAACAATTACATAAAAATGAAACTTGGCTTAAGCATGAAATTAAAAAACAAGGATATAAAGATATCAAAGATATTTTTTGTGCTGAATGGTTTGATGATAAATTATTAGTTTATCCCTATGATGAAGTGCGTAAAGCTGAACATGATAATAAAAAATAATTAATAACAGTAAACAATAATAAAGGGAGGGACCATTCTCTCCCTCCCATCAACAGATAGATTATCGAAGTTGACTATCTTTACTGCCACGACGGTTATATAAGATTGCCGACTTAGCCAATTGCTTATCCATTTCTTGTTGACAATTAAAACAGTATTGTACGCCAGGCAAAGCAAGTTGTCTTGCTTTAGCAATTGCATCACCACATTCAACACAAAAATCAGTACTTGGTTTATCGTGTTTTAGTTGGCGTCTGGCAAGTTCAATAGCATCAATAATTGTGCTTTCAATTTGTTGGTTAACAGCATCATCAGATGCCCAGCCACTAGCCATTATTTCACCTCCTAAACAATTACATTAGATTAATAATATGGTGATTATTTGACCAGTTTCAAGTAATATAACCGCAAAGCTATCAAGCAAAAGTAAGTGTTGTGTTTTAAAATAAAGATCATTTCTATTAATATCATTTAATTGGAGGTTTTTATGCAACAATATGAACAAGCAACATTTGCCGGTGGTTGTTTTTGGTGTATGGTAAAACCTTTCGACAAATATGAAGGTGTGATTAGTGTGATTTCTGGGTATACGGGAGGCCACACAGTAAATCCAACTTATCAACAAGTTTGCCAAGGCAATACTGGCCATACTGAAGCTGTACAGATAACGTTTGACCCAACTATGATCAGCTATAAAAAATTACTGGAAATTTTTTGGCAACAAATTGATCCAACTGATTCACAAGGACAATTTGCTGATCGGGGAGATTCTTATCGACCGGTGATTTTTTATCATAATAAATTTCAACAGCAGCAAGCAATCGCATCTAAACAAACATTAGAAGAAAGTAAACGATTTAATCATCCCATTAATGTTGCTATAGAGCCAGCAACAATATTTTATCCGGCAGAAGATTATCATCAAGATTACTATAAAAAACAACCAGAACATTATAACCGTTATTATCGCTTATCTGGACGAGCCAATTTTATTGCTGACAATTGGCAAGATAAGCCTGCAACAAAAAGTGAGTAAGCAATGCAAAGTTATCCACAGTATAGCAATAAACAAAAATGGATCCATTGGTCATCAGCCTTGTTAATCGTGATTGTTACTTTATTGCTTTTAGCTAAAGTGACAATGTCGAATATTTTAGGTGGTATGCCAATTGTTTATTTATTGCATAAATCTTTGGGTGTTGTTGTTTTGCTATTAATGATATGGCGAATAATAGTAATTCGAGACCAAGGTGTACCTGATGTTTTACTTAAAGAACAAAAACTACAACGGATATTGTCTAAATCTACTCAAGGATTCATCTATATTTTACTGCTTATTGTACCGCTATCTGGTTATTTGATGAGTGGCCGAGATTTAAATGTCTTTGGTCTAATATCTGTTCCGGCCATTGCTATGCCAAATTCGACACATCAAATGTTTCATTCAATGCATCTAATCAATGCTTACATTTTAGCTATATTGGTTATTATTCATATATTAGGTGCGTTGTATCATTATTTTTGGCTTAAAGATAAAGTATTGCAATCGATGTTGAACCGTAACGACTAATATCAACTTAAAATTGGTAATATTAATAGCATCTATAACGTAACGTGAGGCAGATAAATCATGAATAAATCAGTGAAAGATAAGGCTATAGCAGCATTAACACCTATGCAATATCATATTACTCAACAAAATGGCACTGAGCCCCCATTTGACAACCAATACAATGCCAACTATCGGGAAGGTATCTATGTCGATATCGTCTCAGGGGAACCACTATTTACGTCATTAGATAAATTTGATTCTGGCTGTGGTTGGCCCAGTTTCTCCAAACCGATTAATCAGCAACAAATTATAGAAAAAGAAGATAACAGCCACGGTATGAACCGGATAGAAGTGCGTTCATCAGAGGCTGACTCCCATCTTGGTCATGTATTCACTGATGGCCCTGCAGCGTTAGGTGGATTACGTTATTGTATTAATTCTGCTGCATTGAAATTTATTCCAAAAGAAGAACTTGAAACGCAAGGTTATGGTGAATATTTAAGGCTATTTAAATAAATTAATTTAATCGATCTTTTATCAAATTAATAGATGCTGAAAAATCAAATTACCTGAATGAATTTCTACTTAAAATAAACAAATAAACAAATAAATAAGTAAATCTATTTATATTTTCTGTGAATGTTTTACTTGATTGATATGAAAGATAATATTGGCATATATTAGTTCATTGTATATGCCAATACCATTTTTAATGAGTAATGATAATTATCATAAATATGCTAATTTTTGCGCTTAAATAAAATATAACTAATTAATAAAAACACTAAGCTGGTTAGCATTGAACCTACAATAGGATAAATTCCCATTACAATACTGACTTGAGCAAAAAGATTATCGGCAATATAGAAAATAAATCCAAAACTAATACCAATAATGACTCTAACCCCCATCGAAACACTACGTAACGGGCCAAAAATGAAAGATAAGGCCAATAGTAACATCACTGCTACTGACACAGGTTTAATCAGTTTTTTCCAAAACAATAGATCATAATATTTGGTATCTTGTCCAGAATCCTTCAAATATTGCGAATATTGATATAAACCAGATGCGGATAGAGATTCTGGATCAAAGGCGACAATACTTAATTTATCTGGAGTAATATTGGTTTTCCATTGCATTGTCAACATATTGATGCCAGTTACTTGGTCGGAATTGCTTAAATCGTTTTTTTCAATTTCTGACAGAGTCCAAACTCCATTTTCAAATACACCATTATTAGCATGGGTGATCGAAAGAAGTTTATTTTTATCTACGCTATAAATATCAATATTCGATATTGAGCTGTCATTGTTAACATGGCCAATAAAGACATAGTCATTACCATCTTTAGCCCACAAACTCCCTTGCTGCGCTAATAAGGAATCACCATAAAGTTTTTCTGAACGCATATTGCGAGCGGTTTGCTCACTAATTGGCGCAACCCATTCGCCAATAGCCATAGTTAAAATTACTAAAGGTAAGGCTGTTTTCATTACAGCTAAAGCAATTTTAAATCGGCTAAATCCAGATGTTTCCATGACAATGAGCTCACTGCGTGAAGCTAATATACCTAAACCGATTAAGCCACCCAGAAGTGCCGCCATGGGGAAGAATATTTCTAAATCTTTTGGTACCATGAGTAATGAATAAAAACCAACAGAAAACGCATCATAATCCACTTTTATTCTTCTAAGTTGATCAATAAAACGAATAATTCCTGACAGACTAATTAATAAAAATAAACAAATCCCAATGGTATTTAAGATAGTTTTTCCTATATAACGATCTAAAATCGAAAACATCGTTCTCCCCTTATAATGCACTATATTTTAAACGAAGTTTACGCATAAATAAGTTATCCCAACAATTTAAGATCAAAGCTAGAATAAAATAACCTATATTAATGAGATAAAACCACAAAGCAGGATCTAGTCGGCCTTTGCCAGCATTAGCTCTAATCGAACTGGAAATTAAAAAATAGACTAGATAAAGTAATAAAGCTGGTAGAATCTGTGCTAATCTACCTTGTCTTGGGTTTGAAACACTTAATGGTATGACTAAAAAAGCCATTAAAGGAACAGAAATAATCAGCGTTAAGCGCCAATACAATTCAGCTTGGGCCTTAGCGGTAGGATTTTGCTGTAGTTCAAGTAACCCTAATTGTTGCACATCAGCTTTATCATCATAAACACTTGTATCTAATTCTTTAGGTTTTATGATCCCCAAATAGTTATGAAAATTCGATATACGAAAATCTTTTAGCTGGGCAGTGCCTTCATAACGATTTGCATCTTCAAGGGTGATGATTTGATTACCATCGGCGTCTTCTTCAGTTTTTCCTTTATTGGCAATAATGATAGACGGGCGCTGATTATTTCTAGGATTGATCTGGGCAATAAATACGTTGTCTAACTTATTGTTATCGACATTGCCAATATAAATAACTGAATTGCCATCCGGTGTTTGTTGAAATTGTCCTGCAAGTAGGCCTGCTAAACTTGGATTAATTTTTGCATTCTCAACTAATTGATCCTGTTTTACGCTAGACCAAGGACCAAACCAAAGACTATTAAGAGCTGTCAGTGTACATGTCATTACACAAAGTAAAAATACGACTTGATAGTTAAGTCTCTTTTTTACACCACAAGCATGCATCGCGACCATTTCACTATCAGAATAAAGTCGACCAAAGGTAACAAGCACACCTAAAAAAAGGCTTAACGGCAAGATAAGATCAGCCATATTTGAAACACCTAACACCAATAATGGCATAATCAAATCTCGAGGAATGCTGCCATCGATTGCGCTGGATAAAATTCTGATTAATTTTTGAGAAAAGAAAATCAGCAATAATATAAATAATATTGCCCCTTGAGTTTTCATTGTCTCTTTAATTAAATATCGGCGAATTATCACATTATTACCTATCTATTCGTCTTATAAAATCTAACTATTATAATCCGATTTGTACTATTTCGTTATCTTTTTGTTGCTATCGTTTAATGAACCGATAAAATGTTATTATTCACATTCGATACTTTTTAAGAGAAGCCTATGCAATACGCAATCAAAAACAACCTTGCTATAACTAAACAAAAAGAAGAATGTTTAGTTATTACTGTCCAATTAGGTAAATCACAATCTAATTTAATCAAAGAGATAGATGAAGAAAATAATGGTTTGATTAGTCAATTGATAAAATCAGGTGATATTAATTGTCAGTTAGGTAAAACTACATTTTTATATACATTGGCAAATTCAACCAAACAAAAAATATTAGTAGTGGGGTGTGGTGACGCAAAAAGTTTTGATTTAAATGCCGCCAAAAAAGTGATTCAAGCTACAATTAAAGAGCTTGCTAGCAAAAAAATTAACCACATATGTTGGGATATTTTGACCTTAAACTCAGCAATAAGTGGTGAAATTGCTAAGCAACTACCGCAAATTGTTAGCGAATTAACTTATTGTTTTGATGAGTTCAAATCAACAAAATCAGAACAACCGTGCTTACAAAAATTGACACTGCTTTATGGCGACAAAAAGACTGTCAACCAAGTTGAAGGTCAATTATCGCAAGGGCAAATTATTGCTCAAGCTATTGCTAGCACGAAAAATATAGCTAACATGCCATCGAATGTCTGTAATGCTAAATACTTAGCTGAACAAGGTAAAAGTTTAGGTCAACAATATACTAATTTAAAAGTCACCTGTTTTGGCGAAAAAGAATTAGCAAAATTCAACATGAATGCTTATTTAGCCGTTGGACGAGGATCTGCTAATGAATCAATTATGACGGTGATTGAATACCATGGCGCTAAAGACAAAAAAGCCCAACCTTATGTATTAGTCGGTAAAGGATTAACTTTCGATTCAGGCGGTATATCTATTAAACCTTCTGCTGGTATGGACGAAATGAAGTATGATATGTGTGGTGCGGCAACCGTGTTTGGCGTAATGCAAGCAGTAGCCGAACTGAAATTACCAATCAATGTCATCGGTGTAATGGCTGGTTGTGAAAATATGCCTGATGGTAACGCTTATCGCCCGGGTGATATTTTAACGACCATGTCAGGTATTACTGTTGAAGTGATTAATACCGATGCTGAAGGCCGTTTAGTCTTATGTGATACCTTAACTTATGTTGAACGTTTTAACCCCAAAACAGTCATTGATATTGCGACATTAACTGGTGCTTGTATTGTGGCTCTTGGTCACCATTACACTGGTGTAATGGGTAACAATCCACAATTGGTGGAACAACTTGTTACCTCATCAAATAAAGCTGGTGATAAGGCATGGTCTTTACCGATTGATAGTGATTTCCAAGATCAAATCAAATCGACTTGCGCTGATATTGTCAACGCTGGTGGCCGAGATGGCGGTACAATTACTGCTGCTTGTTTCTTATCGCGCTTTACTGAAAAATATCAATGGGCACATCTTGATATCGCTGGCACAGCTTGGAGATCAGGTGCCAACAAAGGTGCAACTGGCCGACCAGTTGCTATGTTAATTCAATACTTACTTGATCAAAATAAGTAGATAAACATCATGAAAAAAGTGATTTTCTATTTACTAGAAAACCCAACCCCAGCTAATGATGCTGGGGTATTCTTTCAAGAAAAATTAGCCTGCGAAAAAATTGTCGAAGCATGGCATAGTAAACAACGAGTGCTCGTTGCTTGCCAAGATCAAGCGCAAGCTGAGCGAATTGATGAATATTTATGGCAACTTAATACCGATGATTTTGTTCCTCATAACTTAGCTGGTGAAGGCTTAAAAGGCGGATCGCCAGTTGAAATCTGCTGGCCACAAAAGCGCAGTAGTGGTGCACGACATTTATTAATAAACCTACAACAACAATTTCCAGAATTTGCCGGTGTTTATCGTGATATTATCGATTTCGTTCCTGTCGACGAACAACAAAAATCATTAGCTAGAGAAAGATATAAAGTTTATAAAGAAGCAGGTTTTAATCTCAAAACTATTCCAATTACATGTCGATGATTAAAAGTATTAAAAATTGACTTCAGCCAAACTAATTTATAGAAATATGATAAATAAAATATAAAAAAAACCAATGAAATACTTTTTATTTACTCCGACATAATCACCATATAGAACTAATCATCAAACAAAAAAACGTCCGAAAAGCAAAGAACCAAAAAATTCGAGGAACGGGTTTTTTAACGCTACTAATTGATGCTTTAAAAATCTAATGTATTAATAATATTTACAAAATTTAACAATTTAGCCTCAAAAAGTGGTTGCGAGTTTTTTTTATGTCTTTATAATTTTAAACAATTTTAAGTAGGCTTATCGATCTTTATTTAGTTAATCAAACTAACAATGGAAGATAAAATATCAAATTAAACATAAAGTTAATTGACAGGATGTCGAATATGCATTATAATTTAAAACACCAAACACCAAACACCAAACCTGCTCAACCTATAATTTAATTTCAGCTAATTACCTCAATTCAAGTTTACTTTTTCACGATAGTTTATCTGTTCACAGAAAATCCAAGTTAATATCTAGTCTTAGTCCATATCAATTTAGCCAAAGAACAAAAAAAACAAAACGCCGTTTAGTTCAGCTTTCCCCTTGTAGAGATTTCATAGCAAATACAATGTGTTGTATTTTTTCTTTAACAAATTTTTCATTATTATCCGTTTGTTTATCTCTGGTTAAACCGTTTATTTATATTTTATTTATTTTATGCTTTTTAGGCGTCAGTCAAAAAAGCCTAGCACTTACAGCACATAGTATAAATGTCATTATTGGTAATAAACCGAAAGTTGTTGATATTGACGGTGCATCAAAGAAGCATGGTTTTACTGTTAATGGTGTTTTATATAGTTCAAATACCAATAACCTAAGTGACACACAAATCAATCAGTTTGATGGTAATTTAACAATTAATGACTTTATTATTAAAGATTATGCAATGAATGATTTAGATGTGATGGCTAATTATGATGATACCGATGGTGATGGCATTCGCAATAATACTCCGTTCACCGTAGAAGAAACAAATTATAGCTGGTTTGATAATAAAGGGATAAAAATCGAAAATAATGAAAAAATAATTGGTTGTGGTAGTGGTATTTCCATGCCGTTAACTTTAACTATTACAACAAAAGTAAAAACCTATTCCGAATATGGTATTCCTAATGAAAGCGAGTATGTTGATATCACTCAAAAATACAAAATTATGGCTAAACCTGAAATCTGTTATGCTAAACCTTATGGAATGATACTGTATCCACAATATGTTTGGGGAAGTGTTAGACCAGTAACATATCAAGGAAGTCTTGATTGTCTTTTATCTGGTTATGCTGAGCATGAGTTTGAATCATCGCTTTTTGATGACAGTAAACACTGGGTTAATGGTTGGAATTATGATAATAGCCGAGAAAGGGATAGCTATTGCGGTGGTGGTTATAATGCGAATGTTTTTGATCCAGTTAATGGTTTTAAAGTGTCAGCTTCTCCTCATTTCCCTACCACTGGCTTTCCAGGGGCAAAATTTCAATTAGTCATGACAGGTCATCAAGATGATTTTGAATATACGTATTCGGCAACGCCAAATGATAGTATTACGGTTGATAAACAAGGTTATGTTATGTTGATTAAAAAGCCGATAGGTCCTGTCACAATAACTGCAAAATTTAAACATGATGAACAAATTCCTGAACAAAATTATACTTTCAATTTAACCGGTATATGGGCGGTACCATATGGAAATGACTATTATACCTATCAGCAAACCGTTAATTTGTGTGGTGGAGAGTCGAATATTCCCTCAAGGACTGAAATGTCAAATTCTCCAAATGCACCAATGTCATGGACAGAATGGCCACTTGAATGGGATGCCTTTACTCGTACTATAGGACAAGGACTTTTGAGCGAATGGGGTATGACAATTAAGAATACTTACCCTGATTCAAATTGGTTTAGTGGATTTTTGTGGTTTTATTCTCGAGATCAATATATTGATCCTGTGAGTGATTCAGACTATTTTATGGATAGATTTGCTATTGATGCTTGGATTGGGCAGATTAAAGTTTACAAAAAATCAAACGATTTACATGCAGTTTGTAAACAATAAAAAGTTTATTGAAAAATATTATTAATTAAATGAAAACATGCAAGTACTCTACCATTTACTCTTCTTTATTTTTGAATTTGAGAATAAAGAAGAGGATTATTAAGTTGCTAAATGCACAACAAAAATGTTTTACGCAAGCGTAAGCTTTATTCAGAAAAAGCTAACATCTAAATAAACCCCAAATACAACAAACGCTTTTTATAAAAAACTGAAAAATTTTGTGTAAAGGGTATATTTTTCTTAAAAAAAATGGCATTATTTAAACCGACATAGCTTGATTTATCAATCAAGTTTTAGAACTACCAAGCTACTCGTATTATTTATGTGAAAATAAGTAATAAACCGATCCACAAATATTAATGCAATTCTTAATTTCAAAGTACTATAAGAGCGTTTAATTCGTCATAAAGATATCAATAATTGTATTGTCAAACATAAAATAAGTTTTTGGTTATTCTGTATTTGTCTGCTTAATTAATATTTATTATTGGTATTGTTATATCTTGATTACTGAATTTTTTAACAATTTAAAATTTCTGTTCGTGCTTTATTTTTTATAAAAACATAAGGTGGAGCCTTACAAATGTTAAAATACAGTCGGTTAATGACATATCTATACGCTACTAGAAAATTAGCGACTAATTTCGGGATTAAATCTGCAAGATATACCACAAGATTTCATATTCGATATTACTCATTATTTCATTTACTTAATCAATATTCCAAAAGGCTACTATTAACGCAAAAATTATATGATTTTAGTCGTTTAATCTTTATTGTTAATATTATTCTGGCGACTAATGCTTATGGTTTAAATGTAATTAATATAACGACATCCAACGCCATTCAGGGCCACGAACCCTATTTTACTATTGATAATGGTGCCAGCAAACTAGATAAGTTTGATGATTTTTTTTGGATCACTTTATCAGATGGTACAACTATCCAAGCTTCACAAGATACTTCTAGCTTCAATAACCCGATAGAATTACCATTAGACATGGAAACCTTTGCTAGTATCAAAACTTTTGTTCCTTTATATAGTGCCGGTAATGCTAGTTATCCCAAATTAGATATGGCGGAGTTGTTAAAAACACCTTATAGTTATTTTGGTGATGATGATGGTGACGGTTACGATACTACTGGAGAAATTACCGCCACAGCAACAGGTAATCTCAGTTTAAAGTGGGAATCGCCGTATCCTGGTCAATCCACCTTTTATGACATTACGCCAATAGTTCAACAAAATATCAATGCATTAATGAATAACTGTAATGGCCCGTATAAATTAACCATCACTGCCAGTGATACCACATTAATCACACCTTATGGTGATCCCCAACAAAACACTATTCCCTCTAGTAGCCATTCTTATTACATCAAACCGAATAAATTATTAGCAACGACTTGTTATGCTCAACCTAGTTTGGTTTATCATAATCAAATTCTTCCATCAGGAGGTTATGACGTATCGGGTAAATTATGGGACGAAGGGTATTCCTCTAATGATGGAGGAATAACACGCATACCAGGTAGAGGATATAAAGTTATAAATGCCTCAAATAGCGGTGATTATAATGGTGCAAATCAGGTATTTAAGAACAACTTTCCCAGCACTGGCTCTCATGGGTTATATTTTTATTTAATATTTGGTGGCGTTGATCCTCAAACTGTCTTAAATGCTAATGGCCCAACAGTAAATGCAGAAGAAGGGGGAAATGTGACCTTATCCCTGAGTGCAGGCTCGACTGAGAAATGGGAATATTTCGGTGGTTCCTTTGGAATAATCGAACCTGCTTTAAAAGTAAAGTTAAACGGACCACGTTACGATTCAAATGATAAACTATTTAGGCCATCCACTTTTAAAATATATCTTGATAGGGGTAAAACTAAGTTACTGTATGAATTTAGATTAATGCGATGGTACATTCCTCAACCAGTTGTCAATTATGCCAAGAGTACATCGTCTTTCTCTGAAGTTATTGCTGCTCAAAATAAGGCTAAAGAATATTGTAGCAATTTTGGTTTTGGTTATCGTTTAGCTGAAGTCAATGATTATGTCAATACTCTGACTCCAAAAAATGGATGGAATATTGGTATCCCCAATCGAAATGGTACATGGTATTCTCGTCAGTTAAGTTATCGAGATAATGGACAATGGATTGGTGGAATTAATAGCGAATGGGGGTGCATGGTTAATGATTGGAATGCGACAACGCAATATTCACTTCAGTGCTCAGGCTATTCGGGCAGTGATTGGGATTCCTATTATTACTTAACCGCCAGTCAAGCAAGCAATGCAACCGTATCAGCCAATAATGGCAAACCAATCATTAATCATTTGAATTTTGGTATACCGCTTGTGTATGACTTTAACCAATATGGCGATATATACCGTATTGCTTGTGTAACACCTTAGTCTTAAATTTAAAAATTAAGCAAAGTCTATTTGTTAATTTTCTATTTTTTTAACTATAAATAGAACATTCATGGCAACGGAAAAATTGACAATTATTAAATTTATTTTCAAATGAGCTTCAATTTCAATAATATTATAAATATGAAGGTTATACAAAATGTTATGAAATGTAATCATTATTTAGTTTATTAAAGTTGTTTAGTAATGCTTAATTAGTCTATATATAGGACATTGAAATGGGGTTTTGATTTTGTTATTTTGTTGCGTTTTTAAACATGAATAGGAAATAACATATGAAGAAAGCATTAGTAACACTCTCAATAGTTATGTCGTTAACTGGCTGTAAAGTCGAGCTAGCACCAATAGTAAATCTAAGTGACATTAACAGTGAATCGGCTAAAACAGTACAATCAAAATTAATTGTTGAAGTTATGTCATGTAAAAGTTATGAAGATTCAAGACAAGAGTCATCAGATGTAAAGGATGCTAAAGAAGCTATTGCTAAAGTGTTTAATAATGCTAAATATATTGAATGTTATACTGAAAAAATGGATTCAAAAGCGTTATTTGAAATTCCGATTACGGTGGGTGGTAAAAATTCAGTTGATGGTATTCAAATTACCAATACGGATATTGGCGGTGGAATGGTAATTAAAATGTCAGATAATTTAAAACATAATTTTGAACGTCAAAAAAAAGCATCATTTATTGATATAAATCCACTAATAAAAATAACCATAAATAATGACATCAATAAAGATCAAGATATTGTTGTTCATGGTATTTTGGCAAATAATAAAACTTACCTTCCTTATTCATGGTATAATATAAAAGCAAATGAAAATCAAATATTTAATCTATCTGATGTTTCGGTATCTTCGTTGATTCAAAATGGGGAAACGCTGGTATATGAAGATTTTGATAAACGTGTTGAGATAACAAAAGCAGAATAATAAATAGTCAAAAACCCTCATCAGAGGGTTTTATATTATCTTAACTGAATCAGTTTTGACGATCTTTTAGCTCAATTATTAAAATAACCATATGAAAAATATTTAATTATAATTATTTTTGCATGGTAATTAAAATAATTACTGTAACAGGTGAATATTAATAGTAGAAAATTTCCTTTATTTTTTAGCAAAAGCTTTTGATAAAACTTAAATAATCAGAGTTAGTTAACTATTTTTCATAAAATCATGAGCGCCAGCCAGAAATAATAACCACAGTTCCCAATAAAATAATACCCGCGCCAATTAAGTCAAAACTAGACAATTTAACATTATCAACCAATCTAAGCCAAATCATTGATACGATAATATAGATACCGCCATAGGTAGCATAAATACGGCCACTTGCTTCTGGATGTAATGATAGTAACCAAGCAAATAACATTAAACTTAGTATAGCTAATCCCAAAAAACAATGAGATGCTGTTTTTTTGAACCAAATATAGACACAATAGCAGCCAAAGATTTCAGCTAAAGCAGTTAAAAAGAAAAGACTAATAATTTTCAGCATAATGTAATCCTAAAAGAATCAATATAACTATTTTATCATAATGCATTGTGTTACTTGTTGGCAATTTACAGGCATGCATTTATCATTGAAAAGTAATATGCTAAAGATTATTTATTATCGATTGGGGTAATACCGACCCAAGAGGAGAAAAAATTCCTATGTATATTAATGTTACAAGAATGGGATAAGAAAACTAAACAATACCAAAAAGTTTTATTTATTCTTTATGCAGGTAAATAATTATTTAAAATTAATTGCCCAGTGATAAATAAACTGACAACAAATTAAATTCGTCTTTTTAAAAAAGCCTTATAGCAAATTATACCCCAAAAATTGAGAAGAGGGGGGTTTTTAATCACATCTAATCCAATATTGCTTGATCTTTCTGGTTAAAAATTGAATCTACATCAAATTAGGCTATAATGCCGCATCGTTTAATTTTTGTTATTAAAGATGAATATTGGTTTTATTGGCGCAGGTAAAGTGGGTTGTACTTTGGCTAAATATTTTAGTCTTTGTGGTCTGCAAATTACTGGTTTTTATAGTCGTGATTATCAACAAACACAAGCGGCAAGTGAATTTATTGGTAGTGAAGCATATTTAACTTTATCTAACTTAGTAGAGGATTGTGATTGTCTATTTTTGACAGTGCCGGATAGTCAAATTAGTTCTGTATGGCAAGAGCTTAGTCGATTGCCGATTGAGAATAAATTAGTTGGCCATTGCAGTGGTTTGCAGACATCGCAGCTATTTACTATCGATCAGATTGTTCATCCTTTAGCTTTTTCGTTACACCCTTTATCGGCAATTTATGATCGTTTTATCTGCTACAAGGACATGGCTAAGGTATCTTTCACTTTAGAAACCAATAATCCCTTAGCATTAGCTAAATTACAACAGATGTTGTCACCTTTGGTTAATGCGATAGCAATATTATCGGCAGAACATAAAGCACTTTATCATGCGGCTTGCGTTATGCTAAGTAATCATGTTATTGCCTTAGCTCAAGTTGGCAGTGATATGTTGGCTAGGTGTGGTTTAGATCACCACTTTTGTCAACAAGCGTGGCATAATTTATTTTTAGAGAATGCCAAAAATATTTGTAATGTTGGTACGTTAAATGCATTAACTGGTCCGGTTGAGCGTAATGATGCAAATACTATAAAACAACATTTACTCAACTTACCTGCTGATATAAAACCTTTATACCAACAATTATCGACAAAATTACTTAATCTTAGTCGGCAAAAACATCCTAATAGGGACTATCATCAATTAGAACTGGAGCTGTTACCTTGAAAAATACAATTCTAACTTTACAACAACGTAAACAAAATCAACAAAAGATCACCATGTTAACTGCTTATGACTACACAACGGCAAAATTGATGGACGATAGCGGTGTAGATTGTTTATTAGTTGGTGATTCATTAGGAATGGTGATGCTAGGTTATGAAAGTACGGTTTCTGTCACCATGGAAGATATGATTCATCACTCTAAAGCTGTGGCAAAAGGTGCTAAAAACGCATTGGTTGTGACGGATTTACCGTTTATGTCTTACCATGCTTCTGTCTATGATGCTGTACATAATGCTGGTCGCTTGATTCAAGAAGGCAATGCACATGCTGTAAAACTAGAAGGGGGGCGAGCATTTTGTGAACATATTAAGATGATCGCTCAAGCATCGATTCCCGTTATTGCCCATATCGGTTTGATGCCACAATCAATATTAGCATTAGGCGGTTACAAAGTACAAGGTAGGGATTACCAAGCGGCTAAAGATATTATTTTGGATGCTTTAGCGGTAGAACAAGTCGGTGCTGCAGCTATTTTACTCGAATGTGTACCTGCCGATTTGGCTAAATTTATTTCTGAACTTGTTAGCATACCAACGATCGGTATTGGTGCTGGTCATGGTTGTGATGGTCAAGTGTTAGTTTATCAAGATATGTTGTCAATGTATGACGGTGTATCATCTAAATTTGTTAAATCTTTTGCGCCAATTGGTGATCAAATGAAGAAAGCATTTGCCGATTATTGCCAAGAGGTAAAACAGCAACAATACCCAGCATCAATACATGAGTTTGCCATTGATGGTGATATTATGACTCAACTCAAATCTGAATTTTCTAAATAGCCAGAAAGGATAATAATTGTGAAAGTTGTAACAACTATTGATGAAGTTCGTCAGCAAGTTAAATCATGGCGTAAAAACGGTGCAACCATTGGTTTAGTACCAACTATGGGGTATCTGCATGAAGGTCATCAGAGCTTAATGGCTGCGGCTAAACAAGATAATCAAAAAGTGATTGTCACCATTTTTGTCAATCCAATGCAGTTTGGCCCGAAAGAAGACTTAGCCAGTTATCCTCGTGACTTAGAACGCGACAAAAACGCCTGTCAACAAATGGGGGTTGATCTGCTCTTTTGTCCATCAGCCAGTGAAATGTATGATGCCAATTTTAATAGCTATGTGAATGTTAATGGCCTAACTGATGCGCTTTGTGGCAAAAAGCGACCCGGCCATTTTAAAGGTGTTTGTACTGTGGTTACTAAGTTATTTAATATCACGCAACCTGATCGAGCCTATTTTGGTCAAAAAGATGCTCAACAACTAGCTGTTATTCAGCGTATGGTAAGTGATCTTAATGTTGACATCGAAATTATCGGTTGCCCAATTGTGCGTGAAAGTGATGGGCTAGCTAAAAGTTCTCGCAATAGCTATTTATCGCAACAAGAACGTTTAGCCGCTACCTGTTTGTATCAATCAATCGAATGTGCCCAGCAAATGATTCAAACTGGTGAAAAATCAGTACAGACCATCTTAACTGAGATGCAAAATATCATAAATGCACAGCCATTAGCTAAAATTGATTATATTGAATTTGTTGATTATGCAACATTAACCGCGGTTGATCGTTTAAATCAAGATAGTTTATGTGCTTTGGCGGTTTATATTGGTAAAACCAGATTGATTGATAACTTTATTTATCATCATTAGTATTTACTATTCTAATTGTTCATAACGTTAAGACCACTTGCTAACAAGTGGTTTTTTTATACTAATTTCATTGTTATCTGATTTAAATTTGATTTAATCAAACACTTTATTCGTCTAGTAATTTATTGTTAAATCATTTTACGGTAGAATAATCACATTTTTATGCCTTGAATTAGGATTGATAGCTTTATTATGAAAAACACGACTTATAATCCACAAGAAATCGAACAACCTATTTATCAACATTGGGAGGAAAGTGGTTACTTTAAGCCTAATGGTGACAAATCTCAGCCAAGTTATTGTATTGCTATTCCACCACCAAATGTAACTGGTAGTTTGCATATGGGACATGCTTTCCAACAAACTATTATGGATGCGCTAATTCGTTATCATCGTATGCAAGGCAATAACACGCTTTGGCAATCAGGTAGTGACCATGCCGGTATTGCAACGCAAATGGTGGTAGAACGTAAAATTGCTGCTGAAGAAAACAAAACTCGCCATGATTATGGTCGTGAAGCGTTTATCGAAAAAATTTGGCAATGGAAAGCAGAATCAGGTGGTAGCATCACTAAACAGATGCGACGTTTAGGTGATTCGGTTGATTGGGATCGCGAACGTTTTACTATGGATGAAGGGCTTTCAAATGCGGTTAAAGAAGTTTTTGTAAGACTCTACCAAGAAGATCTGATTTATCGTGGTAAACGCTTAGTTAACTGGGATCCAAAATTACGTACCGCAATTTCTGATCTTGAAGTAGAGAATCGTGAAGTAAAAGGTTCAATGTGGCATTTACGTTATCCATTAGCGGATGGTGTTAAAACTGCAGAAGGCAAAGATTATCTAGTTGTCGCTACAACTCGCCCTGAAACATTATTTGGTGATACTGGTGTTGCCGTTAATCCAGAAGATCCTCGTTATAAAGATTTGATTGGTAAATTTGTCATATTACCATTTGTTCATCGCCGAATTCCGATTGTTGGCGATGAACATGCGGATATGACAAAAGGTACTGGCTGTGTAAAGATTACTCCTGCGCATGACTTTAATGACTATGAAGTTGGGCGTCGTCATCAATTACCAATGATTAACATCTTAACTTTTGATGGTGACATTCGTGCTCAAGCTGAAGTGTTTGATACTAATGGTGAGCCAAGTACTGCACACGCAACCGATATTCCGGCACAGTTTCAAAATTTAGAACGCTTTGCTGCGCGTAAATTAGTTGTTGCAGAGTGTGAAGCTCAAGGTATTTTAGAAAAAATTGAACCGCATGACTTAACTATCCCTTATGGCGATCGTGGTGGTGTGGTAATCGAACCTATGTTAACCGACCAATGGTATGTGAGAGCAAAAGTATTAGCGCAACCAGCTATTGCGGCGGTAAAAAATGGTGATATCCAATTCGTGCCTAAACAATATGAAAATATGTATTTTTCATGGATGAATGATATTCAAGATTGGTGTATTTCGCGACAATTATGGTGGGGACACCGAATTCCAGCTTGGTATGATAATCAAGGCAATGTCTATGTTGGCCGTGATGAGGCTGAAGTTCGTCGTGAAAATAATCTTGCAGCAGATATCGAATTGTCTCAAGATGATGATGTTCTTGATACATGGTTTTCTTCAGCACTATGGACATTTTCAACTTTAGGTTGGCCGGAAAAGACTGATGATTTAGCTACTTTCCATCCAACTAATGTGCTAGTGACAGGTTTTGATATTATCTTCTTCTGGGTTGCTCGAATGATTATGATGACCATGCATTTCATTAAAGATGAACATGGTAAACCACAAGTACCGTTTAAAACGGTATATGTGACCGGGCTAATTCGAGATGAAGAAGGGCAAAAAATGTCTAAATCTAAAGGTAATGTTATCGATCCTTTAGATATGATTGATGGTATTTCACTTGCTGATTTATTAGAAAAACGTACTGGTAATATGATGCAGCCACAATTAGCGGAAAAAATTGCTAAACGTACAGAAAAACAGTTCCCGAATGGTATTGAAGCGCATGGTACTGATGCCTTACGTTTTACCTTAGCCGCGCTTGCATCTACTGGTCGTGATATTAATTGGGATTTAAAACGTTTAGAGGGTTATCGTAACTTCTGTAATAAACTATGGAATGCCAGCCGTTATGTACTGATGAATACCCAAGACCATGATTGTGGCTTTAACGGTGGAGAGTTAGATTATTCATTAGCGGATAAATGGATCTTAGCGGAATTTAACCAAACCGTGAAAACCTATCGAGAAGCATTCGATACTTACCGTTTTGATTTAGCTGCTAATATCCTATATGAATTCACTTGGAATCAGTTCTGTGACTGGTATTTAGAGTTAACTAAATCAGTATTGGCAAATGGTGAACAGAATCAGCAACGTGCTGCTCGCCATACCTTAGTAACGGTACTTGAAGCCTTACTACGTTTGGCTCATCCAATCATTCCATTTATTACTGAAGCTATTTGGCAAAGTGTCAAACCACTAATGGCAATCAAAGCTGATACCATTATGTTACAACCAATGCCAGCATTTGATAGCAAATTAGTTGATGATAAAGCGGTTGCCGATATCAATTGGATTAAAGACGCTGTCATTGCGGTTCGTAATATCCGTGCTGAAATGAATATAGCACCAAGCAAACCATTACAGCTATTGATTAGAAAAGCATCACCAGCTGTACATCGCATAATTAGTGACAACGTCACGTTTATCGAGTCATTAGCAAGATTATCAGAAATTGTCTTGTTAGATGAAGGTGAAGTAGGGCCATTATCAGTCACTAAATTGGTTGATGGTGCCGAACTCCTCATTCCAATGGCTGGGCTTATTAATAAAGAAGATGAGCTAGCTCGTCTTGAAAAAGAAATCGCTCGTATTGATGGTGAAATTGCGCGTATTGATAATAAATTATCTAATGCTAGCTTTGTAGATAAAGCGCCCGCGGCAGTCGTTGCGAAAGAGAAAGAAAAACAACAAGGTTATATTGTTGATAAAGCCAAATTGCAAGAGCAGCATGCAGCCATAAAAAGTCTTTAACAACTTGAATAAAAAACCTCTCATATGAGAGGTTTTTTTATCTAATTAAACCGTTAACTAATCTTGAAGTAATCAAAATGGCAATAGCCAATAGTATTATCTGCTTCTGTTGCGGCAAAAATTCCTACTTTAGCTCCCACCCATTTACCTTTTCCTGCAGCGAAGCTAGGTTCAATTGAAATCCAGTCTGTCTCATGATCTTTATAGTAAAATTGACAGATACCATTCAATCCAACTTCGACTTTAAGTTGACAATGCTCAGAAGATAATTGAGTGATAATTTGTTGGTATTCGTCAACTTGACCTGAATCTTTCATCCAGCCATATCGATAATAAAGCTTATACTGTCCATTATCATAACCGATCATAATTGCTGCATAACGTTCACCATAAACGATTAAACCACCCAAATCACCTGTTTGTTTAGCATTCATTCTAAGTTGAGTTTGCGCTGTAAATTGCCATGCTGAAAATTTTTGTAGTAATAAGTTTGCTGCAAAATAGAGTGTTTGCTGTTGATGACGAGTAGGTAATGGATAACAACTTAAGGTTAATCCTTGATCACTTGCTATTAGCCAATCTGGATTAGGATTAGCCTGCCATTGCCACTGTAAACCAAATTTACCATGCTGGAAATCGTCACTGGTTTGTATTCTATACTCTTCTGAGTGATGGGACACAGTTGGTTTTTTATATGATAATACCGGTTGTCCTGTAAAGTCATTATAGATACTCTCACCAATGCGAGGCCAATCATCATCACCCCAATACATTGGCTGTAAATGAACAATACGACCATATAAATGGGCATCTTGGAAATGTACAAACCAGCACTCATTGTTGGCCAATTCGATCCATCCACCTTGATGAGGGCCATTGATTGTCGTATTGCCTTGAAATAGCACATTGCGTGCAGTCCAAGGACCCGTTAAATTACGACTACGTAACACCGATTGCCAACCATTTTCAACACCGCCAGCAGGTGCAAAAATGTAATACCAACCATTGCGCTTATAAAGTTTTGGTCCTTCAAGTGTCGGTAAATCGGCAGTGCCATCGTAAATAATTTGACCTTCGCCGATTAATTTTGACCCATCGTTGGCCATTTCAAACAGCTGCAATTTATGTTTTACACCACAACGACTTTGCGCAAAGGCATGCACCAACCATGCTCGACCATCATCATCCCAAAATGGACAAGGATCAATCCAACCGAGTGCTGATTGTAAGCAGTGTGGTTTGCTCCATTCACTCCAAGGATCAGTGGTATAAGACATAAAAATACCTTCATCAGGAGTACTAAAAAACACCCAAAGTTTTTCATCATGATACCGAATCGATGGCGCCCAAACTCCTTTACCAGGTTGGACTGCATCATAACCGGGTAAGTCCAGTGCATCAAAAACATGATTGATAATTTGCCAATTTACCAAGTCTTTTGAGTGTAGAATCGGTAATGCTGGCATATGGTTAAAGCTAGATGAAACCATAAAGAAATCATCATTTACTTTGACAATATCGGGATCTGAATAATCACCGCAGATAATAGGATTATGATAATAATCTAAACTCATATAATTAACCTTTAATTGTAACTATTACTTATCGACATACTATCCTAGTCATCACTATCTTTATTTCGTTGTCTAGCAAGTAAATCACTTTGAATTTTTTCCATCATTTTGTCATCTAATTTATAAAAACGCATTAACCACCAAAGTAATAAATATGAAAATGCTGGTCCAATAGTTAAAAGACCAATAATGCCCATTGTGGCTAATGGTGTTTGTTCCTCGACACCTGCTTGATAGCCTAATAAACCTAAACAAATTCCGACTAAAGCACCAGCGATTGCCATGCCGAGTTTTAATGCAAATAAATTACCTGAGAAAGATAGACCAGTTGCTCGACGTCCAAATTTCCATTCACCATAATCAGCAGCATTGGCCATCATATTCCATTTAAATGGTTGATACATGGAGTGGAAAAAGCCAATTAGAAAGTAGAGTGGAAAAATAATTGCTAACCACACTGGTGGAACAAAAAACATCACCACGCCAATAACAAATAACGTTAAATTAATATTTTTAAAGAGTTGAATTGCAGTAAAACGTTTAGCAAAATAACCAGCAGCCATTGCTCCTAATATAGTACCAACCACGGATGTTGACACAAAGGCAGATCTCATCGCCGTACCAGCTGCTGAACTGATTCCCCCCAACATCAAGTAAGTTGCATAGTATAGTGTTGCTGAACTACGCATAACGCCAGCCATACTTGAAAAGAAGGTAATAAGAGCCACAATACACCACTGATCATTGCCTAATAAGCATTTTAAATCTTTTTTAACACTGACATTTTTATCTTCAATTGGTACTACTCTTTCTTTAGTGGTTGCAAAACAGAATACTAACATACCAACAGCAATTATGCCCATCACTGTCATGGTTAACTGAAAACCGAGTTGCTTATTTTCTTTTCCTAACCAATCGACTAAGAATAATGTACCGATTGATACCATAAGCCCTGATGCCGATGAAATAGTAAACCGATAGGATTGCGCAGATAAACGATCTTTCTCATCACGAGCAATAACACCACCTAGAGCACAATAAGGGATATTAATAAATGTATAACAAAGCATTAATAATGCATAGGTAATGTATGCATATAAAAGTTTACCTGAATAACCAAAATCTGGTGTTGTATAAGTCATAACAGCTAGTACAGCATAAGGAATAGCAAACCAAATTAACCATGGTCTAAATCGTCCCCATCTTGTTTTAGTACGATCAGCGACCATACCTGTAATCGGATCGATAATAGCATCGAAAATTCGTGTAGCGAGGAACATTATGCCAACCGCAGCAGCAGAAAGGCCATAAATATCAGTATAAAAATAGGTCAAAAACATCGTCACTGAGGAATAGACAATACCACAGGCTGCATCGCCCATCCCAAAGCCGATTTTTTCCATGACTGATAATTTTTTATTATTATCCATCATAAACTCCTTTTAGTTATCAAAATATGATTTGCATAAAACTGTCATTATTTAATTATCGGTTGCGTTAACAACTTATTGAAAAAATAACAATAAATAGAGTTTATAAAATTCATTTTCAAAACAGTATTATGATTTTGCATACCTTAATTACGTTATATGGTTAATGTGATAGATATCACAAATTTATAACGCCATTTTGGACACAAATAATGTAGGAGGTATCGATATTTGACGAGCTTTAATGGTAAGAAGAACTGAATTCTCGAGGCTTATTTTGATAGTATAGATTAATTGAGTTAAGGCATTAAATAATGTATTAAAAAAACCTCTCATGGAGAGGTTTTTTATTAATTACATTAAAATTTATAACCAACACCAAGCATCATCACCCAAGGATCAAGTTTATACTTTGCAGTTACTTTAGTATTGCCCAGATGAGTAGTGGCTTTAGTTTCAATATCAATATAACGGACTTGAGCATTGACTAGCCAATTATCGTTAAAAGTATAATCGGCACCGACTTGAGCAGCCCAACCCCAAGAACTATCCAAATCTAGGCCATGAAAACCTGCTTTTTTGGCTTCGCCACTAAGTTTTTCATCAAAAAAGAAAGTGTAATTGACACCAAGTCCTACATAAGGTTGGAGTTCATAATTACTATCAAGTGGATACCAAACTGCGCTTAATGTCGGTGGTAAATGTTTAATTTTACCTAATTTTGCACCAGCCAATCCGGTAGAATTACCTCCACCTAGTTTAACTTGATGACTAAATGGTGTAGCGCCTAATAATTCGATACCGAAATTATCAGTAACCATATATTGAAAGTTTAGCCCAAGTTGCGTGTCATTATTAGCTTTGGCTTTAAGATCGCTTTTTGCTCCACCAACTTTAACATGATCACTTTTATCTTGTGGATGAACATAGACTGGACCGCCACGAATAATGATTTGATCAGCACTATGAGCGAAAGCTGCTGAACTGGCTAATCCAAATGTGACTAGCATAGCTATTGACGTTACCTTCATTTATTATCTCCTTATGTTACTTATATCTACTGACAATTTAACCAGAAATACGAGTTTAATTATCAGACCTTGCTGAAGTAAAAATCTTAATCAATTGAAGAAATATAGCTAAAAGTAATTAGTGATATGTTATCACTATAATTAGTGTATTGATATGCTGTTGAAATAATTTTCATCTAAATAATTGTTTATTAATTGCATAATTGATTCAGAGTCAATTGGTCGATATTGAATTTGTTTAAAATAACTTTTTGTAAACGAATTTAGGGCTTTCTAAGATGGATTTTAGGCTTTTAAAACCCCGTTCCTCAAATTTTTTGCTTGGTTGAGTTTTGGACGTTTTGTTATTTGGTGGCTATTTATATATGTTGTTTCCGTTTGAATAAAGAGTGTTTAAGTGAATGCTCTTTACCAACTTCCACGGCGACCACGCAAGTGGTCACGATGTGACAGCCTACCGCCTGCGTTCGCTTTTAATGCGTCTATGTTTGTCATGCTAACTTCACTCAGTTGTCAGCACATTGTTGATATCGTTAAATTAAATACTCCAAACTTATTTGTAAGAAATAGATTTTCAGTATTGGTACTAGCTGATTTTTTGATGACGCCATAGCCATTTACCACTAATAAGTCGATAATAAAAGAAAATACTTCTAATAATCCAATCTAAAAACATACCGAACCAAACACCAATAACTCCAAATCCAAAATAGACTCCAAAAATATAACCCACAACAATCCGACACATCCACATACTAGCAATAGCGACCCACATGGTATAACTTGCATCTTTCGCACCTTTAAAACCATATGGTAAAACAAAGGATGAAGCCCAAAAAGGGGTAAATAAGGCATTAAACCAAAGTAAATGTTTGGAGATTTCTATAACTTCTTTATCATTAGTGTAAAGCGAGCTTAATAATCCTGCGAATGGGATCGATAAAAAGGCTAAAAAACAGAGTAATAAACTGGTTAGATGAAAAATAAATTTAAGTTGCCGTGTTGGTTGATAAATTTGTCCCATACCAATACGTTTACCTACAATAATTGTTGATGTTGCACCAAGTGTTCCACCTGGTAAATTAAGCAATCCGGCAATTGAAAACGCAATAAAATTAGCAGCTATAGTTGAGGTGCCCATGCCTGCGACAAAGGTTTGCGTAAGCAATTTTCCGATATTAAACATTACCGATTCCACACTAGCAGGAATTCCAATACTTAAAATATCAATTAAAATTTTGCCATTAAATGAATGAAAATAACTACGGAGGGGAATAAATAACGCCCGACTTGGTTTTATGGTTAAGACTAATAAAATAAAGAACATGCCACAATAGCGTGAAATTGTTAAGCCGATACCTGCGCCAATAAAGCCTAATCCTTGCCAACCAAAAGCGCCGTAGATTAGCACATAACTGATCGTTAAGTTTAAAATGTTCATGATAATGTTTAAGTACATTGGTAATTTGGTATTGCCAGCACCACGTAATGCACCACAACCAACTAAAATAAAGGCAAGAGCGGGGTAGCCTAAAACGGTTAATCTTAGAAAAGTAAGCGTTAATTCCTTCACTTCAGGATCGGCTTTACCTGCAATAATTTCGACAATCCAATAACCAGAGAACTCGACAAACAAAAACAGTAAAATCGAAATTATTACTAACAAAGTAATGGATTGCCTTGCTGCGACCACCGCTTTTTTACGATTATGTCGCCCTAAGCTAAACGCCACCACCACAGAAGTACCGAGTGCAACTGCCATAAAGAATGACATGACAATCATATTAAAGCTTTCCGCAAGACCGACGGCAGCCATCTCGGCCTTACCAATCCAACTCACTAAAAATGTACTAAAAATCCCCATCAAAATGACTGACAAATTTTCAATCAAAATAGGCATAGCTAAAGGGTAAATTTCGCGCCAGAACAGCACATTATTTGAACGTCGTTTTTTATAAAGTTGAAGATTCTTTAATCGACTAACAAGTTGAAAATCCAATTTCAGGCCTAAAATTTTATTTAGAAAATTGAGTATATTATAACGCCTTTATTTGCTAAAAATGAAATTAAGTTTTATAAAAAAATCAAAATTAATAATTATCATTATCAATAGAGGATATCTCTATTTCAAGGCTTATAAATTATAAATAAATTAAGGAATGGAGTTTTTAAAGTCTAAAAATCTTACAAATCTTTTGTTTTCCGGAAGATCTATTATCAACAACCAGATCTTCTTATAGTGTCTAATACATTTGTTAACAAATCATGATTATTTTCATTTGGTTATTTATATATCTTAACAAAATCAGCAAAAACAAAAATTGCTAAAATGAATGAGTTTATTTATTACTTGTGCAGTAATAAAACGCATTTTTATTGAAATAAAACAATCAGAAATAGTAACAATGGATTGAAAATTCTAAAACACAATTGCCTAGAGGCCTGTCTCCAGCAAGTCATAATTTAGGATTATTTAACTGACGAAAGTTAGGTTATTTATTTCAGAATCAAACGTTATTTCTCTTATTTATAGATTATTTATATTTTTTTTAATTTTATTCAACGAATTCAAATTTAGTGCACGATTTTTGAGTTTAAAATCGATATTACATATATAGGGGCTAAGCAGACTATTAAGTATTTCTATAAATTCAGCCTATGCATTAAATGCAGGCAGGTCAATGAAATTCATGCTTGTCATAATCCATATCGTATAACCATCAGTGCAAGTAATAGAGAGATAAAGACTGCGTATGGTCAACCTAATGAGAGTGATTTTATTGGTGGTAGCCATAGTTATCAAAGCGAATCGAGAGTCGTCAGTGGCGTGTTATACTCAGCCAAATTTATATTTTGATAAAGCTTCACAAATGTCTGCGCCAATAGGAGAGATTCGATGCGTAAGGTATCATGGTCGCTTTTGGGATTCAGGGATGTCATAAAATAAATATCGAGGATCTCCATGTATAGGCTCACATGGTATATATTTTTACCTATTGCTAGAAGGAATTAATCCAGATGTAGTCGTATCAGCTAACGGTAAGACGGTAAGATCAATAGAAGGTGGTTATGTAAGCTTATCTTTAAGTGCTGGTCATACGGGTGAATGGCAACATAGTGCAGGTAAAGGTCCTAATCCAAATGGAAAATAGAACCGGCATTAAAGATAACATTTAATAGTCCAGATTATAATTCAGTGGTGAAAAGTTTTTATTATATGAATATAAATTCATGCATCGGTATATTGTACAAACAGAAAAATTATTTTCATAGAAGTGATGCAGATAACTATTGTAGAAGTTTAGCTGATGGTTATCGTTTGGCGGATAAAAGGTTTTTTTCTAATTTCTCATATAGTGGAAACCGATTGGAGATTTCAATTAATTGGAGAGTTTTATTTAAGTGATTATTTACAGTGTCGTGAAAACATATTGTTTAATTGCATATTTAAATAAAATATTTTAAGAAGGGGCGATTCAAAATGTTATGTTGGTTTCGTCTTTTTTTATTAAAAATAAAATACTTAAAAATCAAACTATTATATGATCTTCTCAAAAAGGGGGCATAATAAAATTATACTTTGCCTTTTTACCAACAACATTTATAGCATATTGTGGTCTAGTGCACTGCAGTATAGATAGTTTAAAGAACAAACAATAACATCGATAGGTTTATTTAAGATTAGGCGCTTGTTGCTATTCCAAAAGATAAAGCGCTTGCAAATAATGAACGGTACATAATGTCAATGACAAAAACAATCATAGGCAGGCCACAAAAATGATAAAGGTGTCGAAGGAACAACGCATTGTAATCCGCAAATCGCATTGATTTGCTTATCCTAGTTGAACCGAAACTATCCAAAGTATAATGGTGACAATAAATTCAAATCTATTGAGTACAATAGGGATTTATACGCTACTTATTGGCATAGTAAATAAATTTGCGTGGAAGAAGAATTTGAAAAACAATGATTTTTTTGATATTTTGTTTCCGTTTGTTTTGAATGGAAATGAAACATGAAAAAAATAATTGTTGTCTCTATATTGACTTTACTTAGTTTTAATTCATTTGCTAATGATAATGCAAAAAGACTCACAGAACAGATTTTAAAAGGTGATATTTCCATTTTTAGAAATGAAGGAAATTCAAATATTCGTCATGCGATACCTACTGTAAATGCTTTACAATTAATTAGCGAGTATAACAACAACCAATATAAATATGAAAAGACATATAATAATCAAATTGTTAATATTAAAACTTCAGCTTCAGGCTTAAAAACTGATTTAAGTGGTGAACCCTTCGTCGTGGCAAATGGTAAAAATCAATTTGAATATGTATTGCTAGAGTTGAAAAATAAAGATGATGCGAAAGAAATTAGTGAAGGTAACAAATTAGATTTAATCTGCGTCGGTACTAAAGATAATCTCAGTTTTCCGATATTAAAAAATTGTGTTAAGTCTGACGATTATTTTCAAAAATATTTTGAAGTAACAATGTCAAAAATCAATAAATTAGAAAAAGACGATAAACCGTCATCACCGATAGAGACCTTTTATTTAGCATTATGGAAATTCGATATTCAAAAACCTAATACATTAGACAAATATAAAACATTTAGTGAACTTATGCAGAATAAATCAGATTTCGATGAAGTAACAGCATTAGTTAAAGCGAATATTACAGAAGAAAACCGCACTACTACAATGCCAACACCATGATTTTAGTTAACTACAGATTAGGTCGTTAAAAAATTTACTCAAACCGCCAATAGTGCGGTTTCTTATTGCTCAAATTATTATAAATAACATGCCGTCACAAAAAATTAATTTAATATTTTAGTATAAATGGTATGAAAAGAAAGTGTTAAAGACAGTGAATATTCAAGGAACAAATTCAAAAATCGATAGCTACCAACTTATCAATTTGTTTCATTATATTAAATATAAAGCCAAGTATAGATTTAACGCAAGTATAAATACATATTATTTTGATGCTTTTTTATCGAAAATAAAAGTTTTTTAAATCTGTTTTTTACAAAATAATCATGATCAAATCATGCTCGCAATTTTTTATTTGATGATGATTGATATGACTTATCGTGGTTATATGGATATTAGAAAGAATGCATTCTCAAATAGAATTAATAAAGCCTGCATTATGAGCACTAGATTCGAGTTTTAAAGACTCTTTTTTACTCAATGTCGAACTAGCGCAAAATCAATTATTGAGCGAGAAACAGCGCATATTAAAGCAAAAAATATAATTGATAAATGGAATAATGTTTTGTCTGTAATTAGACAACATTAGTAAAACAACCCTTTTTTTACCGACACTTATAATTCATTTAAAATCAAACAAATATAAATTGGTGTGAAAAAAGGGTTTTTAGTTATAAATTGGTTATTATTCTTTTTCTGAACAAAGTTTATTGTGTATAATGTTCTTGTTCACTGCCGAGTAGGTAGTTTAGAAACAACACCAACACCGTTACCTATATCTCGTGAGGTTCACTGCCGAGTAGGTAGTTTAGAAAAATAACGCGTTTAGTCTATCCGATTTGGTCGAGTTCACTGCCGAGTAGGTAGTTTAGAAATGAACGGGAATCTCGACCACGCCACCTATGCCGTTCACTGCCGAGTAGGTAGTTTAGAAATAGAAATAGCATCTACTGACGCGAGGCGTTCGACATGTTCACTGCCGAGTAGGTAGTTTAGAAATGCAGAGGAAATGGATCGGGCATTAAAAAACGGTTCACTGCCGAGTAGGTAGTTTAGAAATCGCCTGTTATCCCAACCTCGAATAAACTCACGTTCACTGCCGAGTAGGTAGTTTAGAAAAGGATAATCGTTCATTAATAGATGGTTTCTGTGTTCACTGCCGAGTAGGTAGTTTAGAAATTTGCAGCCCCCGTTTCACTGCGCATAACACCGTTCACTGCCGAGTAGGTAGTTTAGAAAAATCATCTTTCTTTAGGCTGCTAAGGGCTAACGTTCACTGCCGAGTAGGTAGTTTAGAAATTCGCAATCCCCGCTACATAGTGAATCTTTTCGTTCACTGCCGAGTAGGTAGTTTAGAAATGCTCACGATATTTATGTTGAGCCGTTTGGCGGTTCACTGCCGAGTAGGTAGTTTAGAAAAATTGAAAGTGAGTTCATTAAAATTCATCGTTGTTCACTGCCGAGTAGGTAGTTTAGACATCCATGCCTCTTATAAATACACCTCGCAAATCGTTCACTGCCGAGTAGGTAGTTTAGAAATAATGAACATGTTTCTAATGACGGCGAGCGGGGTTCACTGCCGAGTAGGTAGTTTAGAAAAAAGGCGTACAAAATGCACAAAGGGCATTTAAGTTCACTGCCGCATAGTTAGTCAAAAAATTCTGTTGAAACAGTTTATTAAAA
This sequence comes from Gilliamella sp. W8145, assembly GCF_016101145.1. Lineage (NCBI taxonomy): Bacteria > Pseudomonadati > Pseudomonadota > Gammaproteobacteria > Orbales > Orbaceae > Gilliamella > Gilliamella sp. W8145. Next base: position 788,653 of record NZ_JACFRC010000001.1, on the reverse strand, counting down.
ATGTCTAACTCATGATTTAGGCATTTGTCACTTTTTGACTGCTGCAAAATGATGAAATTTGCATTTAAAAATTTGAGGAAAAGGGTTTTTAATAACCGCAAATTTAGCGAAAAAATTAAATGTTAATTCCGAAAAACAAAATTGTAACTTAAACTTGAACGCTTAAGCAGATCACTATATTATACGCGCCTTAAAATTCATCAATCAGCCAGATACTTGAAAGAGTCCTAATGTTAATTAATGCCAAAGATATTCTTGAAAAATTAAATCCACATAATAAAGTAAACTACGATTCAGTTTTGAAAGAGGTGATTGCTGATTGGCAGTTAGCATCAGCACGACCAAAGTTACTAATTCATAGTTGCTGTGCACCATGTAGTACTTATGTACTGGAGTATTTGGCTCAGTATGCAGATATTACTATTTATTTTGCTAATTCGAATATTCATCCGCGAGTAGAATATGAATATCGTAGTGTTGTACAACAAAAATTTATTGCTGATTTTAATCAAAAAACCGGCAACAATGTTCAGTTTTTAGAAGCTCCGTATCAACCAGCAGAATTTATTAAAAAGGTTGAGCATCTACGTGATGCACCAGAAGGTGGTGAGCGTTGTCATCTTTGTTATAAGATGCGATTAGATTTAGCGGCGATTAAAGCACAAGAGTTGGGCTTTGATTATTTCGCTAGTGCTTTAACGCTAAGCCCGAAAAAGAATAGTCAGAAAATTAATCAAATTGGTTTTGAAATTCAAGAACTTTTTTCGGTAAATTATCTGCCTTCTGATTTCAAAAAGAATAATGGTTATAAAAGATCTATCGAACTTTGTAAGGAGTATGATGTTTATCGTCAGTGTTATTGTGGTTGCATTTTTGCTGCAAAAGCACAAGGGGTTGATTTAAAGAATGTTATTGCCACAGCTAAGCAAGGTTTGGCAAATGCATAACGTTAATTTAGCGGATTTTGTATTTGAAACTCCGTTGAATTTTTATTAGTCAAAAAATATCCAAAAATATCCAAAAATGTCATTTTTATAAACAAATAGATTAAAAATCAGAAAGATTTCGCTATAATAATTCCACAATAAAAATATAGTTATTTAGTAATATTTGTGACCCTTTTATAGGTTAAGTCTGATTTTGCAAATGTGAGTTTGTTTATGCCAAAAATGTATAGACTTGGATTGGATGTCGGATCTACTACAGCAAAATGTGTCGTACTTGATAAGCAAGATAATTTTGCTTATACCAATTATGTTCGCCATAATACCCATATTGTTCCAACAGTTTTATCACTATTAGATGAAATTAAACAACAATTGGGTGAAGATATTGTATTATCGGTCAAGGTGACTGGTTCTGCTGGGATGGGTATTTCAGAAAAAGCCGATATCGCCTTTATTCAAGAGGTGGTTGCCGCATCGGAAGTGGTACAGCGCAAATATCCAGAGGTTAGAACGTTAATCGATATTGGTGGTGAAGATAGTAAAATGATCTTCTTTTTTCCTGACCGCCCGCCTGATATTCGAATGAATGGTAGTTGTGCTGGAGGTACTGGGGCATTTATCGATCAGATGGCGACCTTGCTCAATACTCCAGTACAAGAATTTGATCTTCTAGCAACTCAACATGATAAAGTCTTTCCTATTGCATCACGTTGTGGTGTATTTGCTAAGACTGATGTGCAAAATTTAATTAGCCGTAATGTATCAAAAGAGAATATTGCCTATTCAGTTTTACATGCTGTCTGTATTCAATTGGTCAATACGTTAGCTCGTGGTTATGATATCGTACCCAAAGTAATGTTGATTGGTGGACCGTTTTCGTTTATTCCAACGTTAGGCAAGGCCGCGCTAGATACACTAAAGTTAAATGAAGACCAGATAGTTACCACCGAGCATCCTACTTTGTTGTCCGCTTGGGGCGCAGCGATTCATGCAATTGAACGTAGTCAACTTACACTTACTGAATTTATTGATAGATTAAATGCCTCAACCAAGATTCAAGTCAATCAATCTTTTAGGTTAAAACCACTTTTTAATCAAGCCTTGTCTTTTGATGATTGGCAACAAAAACGCAACTATATTCAAATCCCCCGTCTAGCTTTAACAGCTTACCAAAAGCAGAAAGCGTATTTGGGAATTGATAGCGGTTCAACTACCACTAAAATTACCTTAATTAGTGAGGATGACGAGCTACTTTTTACTTATTATGCGCCTAATAATGGCCACTCAATCACCGCATTAATTAAAGGGTTAACGGTATTAAAGGATGAGATTGCTGCATCAGGTAAAGAGATTATTATTGCTCGCACAGGTGTCACTGGTTATGGTGAGGAACTACTAAAAGCCGCTTTTGCGATTGATGATGGTCTAGTCGAAACAATGGCGCATTTTGCTTCTGCTAAACATATTGAGCCTAAGGTCAGTTTTATCATGGATATTGGTGGTCAAGATATGAAAGCCATCTTTATTGCCAATGGTGTCGTAAATCATATTGAGTTAAACGAAGCATGTTCTTCTGGCTGTGGTTCATTTATTGAAACCTTCGCAAAATCACTCAATTCAAATACAATTGATTTTGCTGACGCAGCATGTAAGTCCAATAATCCCTGTGATCTGGGTACCCGTTGCACAGTTTTTATGAACTCAAAAGTGAAACAGGCACTGCGTGAAAACGCAACAATGGGCGATATTTCTGCAGGGTTGGCTTTTTCGGTGATTAAAAATGCCATTCATAAAGTACTGAAATTACATGATATGCGCAAATTAGGTGATCATATTGTGGTGCAAGGAGGGACGTTTAAAAATCCTGCGGTGTTTCGTGCCTTAGAGCAGTTAACTGGGGCTCAAATTGCTAGTTCAAATATTCCTGAACTCATGGGGGCTTATGGTGCAGCATTAGTGGCAAAAAACCATTATGCGCAACAACAAACACCTTCGCAATTTATTGGATTAGATAATCTACATAAAGCTGAAGATAATAAAGCGAAACCATCACGCTGTAAGGGGTGTGAAAATAAATGTGATATTATGATTTATCGTTTTGCCAATGGTCAGCGTTATTATTCTGGTAATAAATGCGAACGCTTTTTGAGTAATAATCAATATCAAGATAAAAATGCATTTAATATGTTTGATTATAAAAATGCGTTATTATTTGAGCGAACCAATATCCATAATACTGAATCTAAGCTCAATGTTGGTATTCCTCGTGTTTTAGGACAATACGAAAATTTTCCATTTTGGCACACGTTGTTAACCAATAGTGGTATTAATGTAACGTTATCACCATACTCGACGCATGAGATTTATGAAAAGGGCGCAGGTACAGTAATGTCGGATAGTATCTGTTTTCCTGCCAAATTGGTTCATGGGCATATTATGGAACTGATTGAGCAAAAGGTTGATCGTATTTTTATGCCGATGGTGGTGTTTGAATCTGATCAGTTTACTAATGCAGTTAACAGCTATAACTGTCCAATTGTCAGTAGCTATGCTGAGGTGGTAAATAGTGCTATCAATCCTAACCAAAAATATAACGTGCCACTGGATTATCCAGTGATCAATTTCAGTAATCAAAAATTATTGAAAAAGGGCTGTATTAATTATTTAACTTCGCTTGGTATTGCAGAAAAGATAGCTAATCAAGCATTTTCTGATGCATTAGCTGCTCAAGCGGAATATAAAAAATCGCTGTATAGCAAAGCGGTTGAAGTACTGAATAATGCTAAACAAACGGGGCGTTATGTATTTATTTTGGCAGGTCGTCCTTATCATAGTGATAGCTTAATTAATCATAAAACGCCAGAGATCTTAAATGCGCTTGGTTGCGATGTAATAACCGAAGATTCAGTGTTAGGTGCGATCAGCCAATTATCGCCTGAACTGCAAATTTGCTCGCAATGGAGTTATCCAAATCGCTTATATGCAGCAGCTAGTTTTGTTGCTGAACAACCGAAAAATATTCAGTTTGTTCAACTTAATTCGTTTGGTTGTGGCCCTGATGCGATTGTCACCGATGAATGTAAAGCAATTTTAGAGTCTAAAGGTAAAACGTGCACCATCATTCGTATTGATGAGATCACGGCAACAGGTTCGGTGCGATTGCGATTACGTTCGATTATTGAGTCAATCCGTATGAATCACCAACAACCGTTAAAAGTTGTTGAGCGTAAAAAGACGGCTATTTTTGCTAAACAAGATAAACAGAGACGGACTATTTTAGCACCTTATATCTCCGATTTTTATTCACCATTATTACCGCCGATTTTTGCGTTGTCAGGTTATAAACTTGAAACCTTGCCAAAACCAGATAAAAGTTCGGTTGATTGGGGACTTAAATATTGCAATAACGAGATATGCTATCCAGCGACCATTATTGTTGGTGATATTATTAAAGCACTTAATTCAGGTAAATATCAACGTGATGAAGTGGCTATCGGCATTACTCAAACGGGTGGACAGTGTCGAGCGAGTAGTTATCTTTCTTTAATTAAGAAAGCAATGATTAGTAATGGTTTCGAAGATATTCCTATCGTGTCACTCAGTACCGGTAATATTAATGAAATTGAGCAACCAGGTTTTAGAATTAATTGGCTAAAAACTTTACCAACGACGTTTTTTGCGATGTTATTTACTGATTCGATTTCGAAGATGTTCTACTCGATTGCGCCTAGAGCCAAATTTAAACAACAAGCTAATCAATTGAAAGAGCTTTATATTAGAAAATTACAACAACTTATCAATCAACATAAAGGCAAAAAGGCGATCTTTGCGTTGTTAAAAGAGGCGGTAGAGCATTTCAATCAAATCGAGACATTAAATAAAGATTGCCCACAAATTGGTATTGTTGGTGAAATTTATGTTAAATATAACAGTTTTGGTAATCAACATAGTGTTGATTGGCTAGTTGATCAGGGTATTGAACCTGTTATTCCGCCAATGATTGAGTTTTTTGCACAATGTTTTGTTAACTATGATAGTAATGTTGACAATTATATTGTTAACAAGAGTTTCGTCGCTTATTTTGTTCACTTTTTTGAAAAGGTAGCGCAAAAGTATATTGATCAAACTAATCAGATTTTATCTGATTTTAAACACTATCAACCATTTCATAATATTCGTGATATGGCGAAAAAGGCAGAAGAAATTTTAAATTTAGCCAATCAATATGGTGAGGGTTGGTTAATTCCTGCAGGAATTATGACCTTTGCTGAGCATGGCATCAATAATGTTATTAGTTTGCAACCATTTGGCTGCATTGCTAATCATGTTGTTTCTAAAGGGGTTGAGAAACGTATGCGTGATCTTAATCCAAAATTGAATCTACTTTATTTGGATTTTGATGATGGCGCAGGTGAAGTCAATGTACTCAATCGTTTGCATTTTATGGTAAGTTCATTAAAGTATGCTCAATTACAAAGAATTGTATAATTATATATTAAGGATCGATCTGTGTTTTCTATTTATCAATTAAAATCTCGCTTTCAAACATTGCTTCGTCCTTATGTTAATTCGCTTTATTATTCACGAATAACCGCCAATCAAGTCACGTTAGCTGCTTGTGCTGGATCGATATTGATTGCTTTATTAGTTGGCTTTTTTGCAGATCATCAATGGCTGTTTTTGTTAATACCCGTATGGATGTTTATCCGGATGGCTCTTAATGCTATTGATGGTATGTTAGCCAGAGAATATCGTCAGAAATCCAATTTAGGAGCCTATTTAAATGAGATTTGTGATGTGATTTCCGATTGTGCTCTGCTGTTAATCTTTACTCAAATAAATCAAGTTAATACCAATTTAATGATATTAGTAATCTTGTTATCATTTCTAACCGAATACGCAGGCGTACTAGGTGTGATGATTGGTAGCTCTCGACGTTATGATGGACCTATGGGGAAAAGCGATCGAGCTTTAGCTTTCAGCCTAATTAGTTTAGGAATTGCAACCTATTTATTGCCTCTTGAATGGCTAAATGTTCTATTGTGGTTTATCACCTTTTTGTTATTAATTACTGTGATTAATAGAGTGAAAAAAGGATTGCAAGAAGCGAAAAATAATAAGGAATAAGGAATAAGGAATGCGTGAACAGCAGCAAAACACATTTATTAGTCATGATGACTGTCAATTATTTTATCGTTATTGGCCTGCAGTCGATAGTGATACTAAAACGCCTTCAAAAGCAATTGTACTTTTTCATCGTGGGCATGAACATTCTGGACGAATTGCTCATTTAGCTGAAGAGCTGGAATTACCTGATTTCCATATTTTTGCTTGGGATGCGCGAGGAAATGGCCAATCTGATGGTCAACGTGGTGATGCGGTAAATTTTGCCACTCTGATAAAAGATGCCAACTGTTTTATACAGCATATCATTAAAGAATATGCGATTGAAATGCAAGATATTGCTATTATTGCACAAAGTGTTGGTGCAGTAATTGCTGCTGGTTGGGTGCATGATTATGTACCGAATATTCGCGCTTTAGTTTTAGGTGCTCCAGCTTTTAGCGTTAAATTATATGTGCCATTAGCGGTACCTGGACTTAAGTTATTATATAACTTGAAAGGCAATTTCTTTGTAAATAGTTATGTCAAACCGAATTTACTAACTCATGATGACAGTCGAGCAGATTCTTTTAATAAAGATCCTTTAATTACTAAACCCATTTCGGTTAGATTACTGCTTGATTTGTATGCGGTAGCGGATCGAATTGTTAAGGATGCCAACGCGATCACTGTTCCTACACAGTTATTAGTTTCTGGTTGTGATTTTGTGGTGCGACGAAAACCACAACAGGCGTTTTATGATAATTTAGGAACCAATCAAAAAGAGTTTCATATCCTACCAAAATTTTATCATGATACCTTTGGTGAAAAAGATCGTTATATGGCAATTGATAGAGCAAGGCGATTTATTCAAGGTTGTTTTGCTAATCAACCCAATGTTCCAAAGTTAACTAATGCCGATTGGGTAGGTTATACTCGATCCGAAACCGATAAGTTAGCTTTACCACCTTCGGGTTGGCTTAAACCATGGTATTGGAAGTTAGTCAAAGCGACCTTGAAATATGCTAGTAATATGTCGGATGGAATTAAACTAGGATTTGAAACAGGTTTTGATTCCGGTAGTACACTTGATTATGTTTATCGAAATGAGCCATCCGGCACTTCAAAATTGGGGCAATTTTTTGATTATCTCTATTTACAATCTATTGGTTGGCGAGGGATTCGACAACGAAAAATTCATCTTGAACTGCTCTTAAAGCAAGCTATTGAACTGTTACAACAACAATCTACTGAAGTAAATATTGTTGATATAGCCGCAGGGCATGGTCGATATATTTTAGAAACCATTAATCAAATCGCTAATAAACCTAATTCGGTTTTGTTGCGCGATTATAGTGATATTAATATCCGTGATGGACAAGCACTAATTGAGCAACAAGGTTTAAGCGACATCGTTCGTTTTGAAAAAGGCGATGCATTTAACCGTGAGCAACTCGCACAATTATCTCCGCAGCCTAATTTAGCTGTGGTATCAGGATTGTATGAATTATTTGGTGATAATCAACTGTTACAGCAATCTTTATCTGGCTTGGCTGATGCAATTCCACAAGGTGGGTATTTACTTTATACCAATCAACCTTGGCATCCTCAATTAGAGTTTATTGCTAGAGCGTTAACTTCACATCGAGAAGGGCAACCATGGATCATGCGACGCCGAACACAGATCGAGATGGATCAGTTAGTTGCCGAAGCAGGTTTTAGTAAAGTGACCATGTTAGTAGACCAGTGGGGGATTTTTACGGTATCACTGGCACAACGAACTTCGCATTGATTATGTTAAAACTCTTTAGCCGACTTAATGTCTATAAATGTGTATGGTTAGCCGGTTTATCAGTATTCTTTTTTGCTAGCTATAATTTTGCCAACTGGCTATCATCTCAACGTGAGGATGTAACAAGTCTATTTTTTAGTTGGGAATATTCTATTCCACTTTGGTCATGGACGATAATTCCTTATTGGTCTATCGATCTGATGTATGGATTAGCTATTCTTTTAACATCTTCTTGGCAATCACTTAAAAATCTTGGTTTACGGCTGTTAACGGCACAAGTGATTTGTATCACCTGTTTTCTAATTTTCCCGCTTAAGTTCTATTTTGAACGCCCAGCTTTGGATGGATTTTTGGGCTTGATGTTTGATATTTTAATGGGATTCGATAAACCGTTTAATCAAGCTCCTTCATTACACATCACATTATTAGTTATTTTATGGCAATTTTTTGCTCAATATTTTCGGGGGATTGGACGTTATATATTACATGCTTGGTGTTTTTTAATTGCACTTTCGGTTTTAACGACTTGGCAACATCATTTTTTCGATATTCCAACTGGATTATGGGTAGGGTGTTTTTCTATTTGGTTATGGCCCGATAATATGACGACGCCATTAAAACATCGACCATTAACTAAAAACTATATTTGGGCGATGATCTATTTTTGTTTATTCCTACTGTCACTCACTATAGCTATTTACTTTTCTGGCTGGGCACTCTGGTTGTTATGGTTGGCTGGTGCCTGGTTATTGATTGCAACTAATTATTTGTTGTTTGGCACCTCCGGTTTGCAAAAACAGCAAAATGGTCATTTTAAGTTAGCCGTTTATCTGCTCTATTTGCCATTTTTTGCTATTATGTGGCTCAATTCAAGGTTATGGACAATTAAACATCCAACTGATGATTTGATTATTGATGAAGTTTATTTAGGTCGCATTCCATCCTCAAAAACGCTAAATCAAAATCATTTTATATCGGTTGTCGATCTTTGTGCCGAGTTGCCAATTGGATTTTTTAACGGTAACTATAAGCTTATTCCTGTTTTAGATATGACCCCCTTATCACAACAAGAGTGTCAGCAGGCTGCACAAGCTATCGAATATTATCGACAGCAGGGTAAACTATTAGTCTGTTGTGCTTTAGGTTATTCGAGAAGTGCAACTGCAGTTATTGCATGGTTATTGTGGACTAAAAGAGCTAATACTCTGCAACAGGCGATAGGAATAGTAAAAGAACAGCGGAATTCAATTGTAATTTCTAGCCAGCAACAACTGATTTTATCCAATTGGTTGGTTAACTTTAAAGATGAGATAGCGATATGTTGAGTAGTAATAATAGGTCGCAAAATAGTGTAACTAAAATAGATATAGTAACGTTTTGTTGTTTTTTATCGATAAGTAAACATATTGATCTTTTTTCGATACTATTAACCATATTAGCTGCTATTGTCGCTTTGATTCATATTTCTCTAACATCGTTAACTATCAGTTGTCTAATCATTTTTATTCTAGGTTTAATGAGTAAGTATTATGCAATAAGGATAGATTTTGATAGAAAATTGTTTGAATATTTATCTGAGCATGTTGATCATTTACCAGAAGAGCTGCTAGCTATGGACATAGCATTAGCCAATTTGCAACTAATCAAACCTCATCAATCATCAAGAACGCTGTCTGAACGGCAAAAAGGGATTTTATCACTGTTTAAAAGGCAGGTAGTACTATTTTTATTACAAAATTGTTTAATCGTTTTTATAATGATTAATGCTATTATCACAAGTTAATAGATTACCACCACAGCAATATAAGGAGCGCTGAAATGTCCCATTTCCAATATGATACACTATTATTATTTTTGGGCATCGGCTTGTTTTTATTAGTGGCAACAATTATTGGTCAATTGTTAAAATATCGTCTTACATCGCCTAATAGTGTTATCGATAATTTAAATACTCGCATCAATGCGTGGTGGGTAATGGTTGCCATTATTGGTTTAGCATTTTGGTTTGGACAACTGGCAGTAATTTTTTTGTTTTTTGTTATTTCAGCTTTAGCATTGCGAGAGTTTCTTATTTTAACGCCTATCAATCACTCTGATTATTTTGCCCTAATATTTGCTTTTGCAGTTGCTTTACCCATGCAATATATTTTGGTCGCCTTAGCATGGTATGGTTTATTTAGTATCTTTATTCCTGTTTATGCTTTCTTGTTTCTGGCGATATTTGCCACAATAACTGGTTCAACCGCTAATTTTTTGGCGAGAATAGTCGATGTACAATGGGGATTAATGATTACGGTATATAGTATCTCGTGTGTGCCAGCATTATTAGTATTAGATATCGAAAATTACCAAGGCCGTAATCTATTACTCATTGCTTATTTAGTATTAATCGTTCAGTTATCTGATGTGTTGCAGTACGTATTTGGCAAATTGTTTGGTAAACATAAAATTAGCCCAAACGTATCACCATCAAAGACGATTGAAGGCTTTATTGGTGGTGTTTTATCTGCTAGTTTTATTGGTGCCTGTATGTGTTGGATCACTCCGTTTACTTTTATACAATCAGGACTTATTTCTTTAATGATCACTTTGTTAGGATTTATGGGTGGTCTGGTTATGTCTGCTATTAAACGCGATCGTGGCGTAAAAGATTGGGGTAAACTAATAGGTGGTCACGGTGGAATACTTGATCGTTTTGATTCTATTTGCTTTGCTGCGCCGATATTTTTTCATATCGTAAGATATTTTTGGGCAGTTTAGTTTTTAATGTGATGAAAAATATTAGCAAAACTATCAGATAATCAAATAATTTCAAAAATTGATGCTAAAAAAGAGCAAAAAAAGTTAATTTATGATATAAATACATGCATTGTATTAACGTTAGAAATATGTAAGGACTATAATATGTTAAAAGAGCAAATGGTAGTAAAAAATTCAACTGGTTTACATGCACGCCCAGTAACAACGCTTGTTAAATTAGCTGGCCGTTATAAATCATCAATTGAACTTGTTTATAACGACAAAGCCATTAAATTAAAAAGCATGATGGGTTTACTTGGTGCTGGCGTTAAAGGTGGTTCAACTGTTGAAATCATCTGTGACGGTGAAGATGAACAAGCAGCAATGGATGAAATCCGTGAATTATTTGCTACAGGTTTTGGTGAATAATTTTAAGCGATTTTAACTTAGCTTATTTTATTTACTGAGAAATGAAAATTCCGTCGACCTTGGTCGACGGAATTGTTTTAAAAGGGCATCAACTAAATACTTTTAAGTAGACCTAATAGATTACTAATCTTTGATGATTGAATCCAATTCTGTATGATCAATAGAAGGCAATGATTTGGTAAAACATCGAGTTAAATAAAGCAAATAACAAAATCCAATTACTAACCAAATTAAACCTACCGTCATCGCTGTCGTTTCAAGACTGGTCCATAGCCATAACGAAAGTGATACGCCAATTGCTGGCATTAATCCATATTTTAAAAGCATTGGTACTGTTTTTTCCGTACCACTTAGGTAGCTTTTGATTACGCATAGGTTAACGAAGGTAAAGGCTACTAAGGCGCCAAAACTGATCATTGAAACGACTAAACTTAAATCAAGTACCAAAGAGAGTAGTGAAAAACAGGAAACAAAAATAATTGATAAATAAGGTGTTCGAAAACGAGGATGAATTTTATAGAAGATCTGTTTTGGTAACACACCTTCACGCCCCATTGCATAAAAGATTCGTGACACACTAGTTTGTGCGGTCATTGTAGAGGCAAATACACCTGTCAAATAAGCGGTTTGGAAGAAATTATACATAAAATCATTACCGTATTTGCCAAGTATACTGGTTAGATGACTTATGCTATCAACTTTACGCATTACATCTAAACTGGCAGTATCTTTATTATCAACAAAATCTGTCCATTGTGGGTAAGCTAAATGTGCACAATATGAGACAACTAAAAATATACAACCAGCAATCAATACGGTGCCGATAATTGCTCTTGGTAAGGTTTTTTTCGCATCATTGGATTCTTCTGCTAGTGTTGCTATAGCATCAAAACCTAAGAAGGCAAGACATAATATGGCAGCTCCAGAAAATAAACCACTAAAATCATCGGTTGTGACGGATATTGGTTTTAACATTGTTTCAGGTGTCAAATGAACATTTGTCAATGTCAAAATAATAAACAATACGATGAATAATGCTTGAAAGAAATTCAAAGTAATATTGGCCCAATTAATTAACTTGATTCCAAGGTAATTTAATACACTTACACCTATAATCGATGCCAATACATATACATAAGCTGGAATACTATCATATAGTTCATGTAGATAGATCCCTAAAACCAAATAATTTAATATTGGTAAAAATAGGTAATCAAGAATTTGTGCCCAACCAACTAAGAAACCTGCTTTTCCACCAAACGTTCGTTGTACATAGGTATAAGCCGAACCAGCAATAGGCAGTTTATTTGCCATTCGGCAATAACTTAATGCTGTGAAAAAGATCATGGCAAGGGTGATGATATAGGCTACAGGCAAGTGTCCATTACTGACAACGGTAACTTCCCCATAAGTGGTAAAGATCCCTAAAGGAACCATATAAGCTAAACCAAATGCAATCAATGCAGGTGTGGTTAAAACTCGTTTCATTTTTATTGCGGACATGATTTAATTTGCTCCTCTGTCCCAAAAAACAATAAAAAACTACTAAGTATAGTTTTGCCTTTTTACCCGCTTAAAGCGGCAGGGAATTCTCCCACATTATTATAATTATGCAAGCTAATTTTTAGTAAAGATCATAAGTCCGCGTAATTTGTGAGCTTTTTTTGATAAAAAAAATAAGTCAGCTTGTTAATTGTGTTCAATAAATACCAAAGTTGAATAATTTAATTGGCTATTTGATGGCTTTATTGTTGTTTGAAAAATGCATTTTCCAATCGATTGTTGCACAGGTTTGATGTTGATTAGTAATAAAAAAACACCCTGCTAATGGCAGGGTGTTATATTTTTTTAAAACAATAGGTTAGTTCAATTATGCTTGTAGGTAAACTGTTTTGCCGCCCACAATTGTGGTTAATACTTTGACGTTTTGTATATCTGTTGCCGGAATGGTAAAAGGATTACGATCTAAAATAATTACATCAGCAAACTTACCTTTCTCAATAGATCCGATATAGTCTTCTTGTTTTAAAACATAAGCAGCACCGATGGTCGCACAGCGTAGTACTTCAAGTGCTGTTAAATTGCGATCACTGTTTAAACGTGGATGTTCAGCATCAATCTGTCTAGTCATAGCTATTTGGAAATCATACCATTCATTAAGCGGATCAATTGGCCAATCACTACCAAAAGCACAAGTTACTCCAGCATCAATATATTGACCGTGTGCTTCTAAACCATTATAACGTTCAGCACCAAATAATGTTTTATACTGTTCAATCATTGCAGAACTACAGCCGGCCCACTGGAATGAAAAAACAACATTTGCATTTAATTGTTTATAACGGTCAAATTGATGCATCGCACTAAGTTCATTATGAGCTGTGCTTGGTCTAATATCTGCATTGGGTAGTGCTTTACGCATTTTTTCAATCGCATTAAGCACCACTTCAATGGCTCCTTCGCCAACGGTGTGCATGTGTGGATGAAAGCCTGCCCGTGATGATTCTAAAATTAATGCATCAAGCATTTCTATCGAATAATATAGGTCACCATAGCGATCTTTTTCATTTTCTAATTGATAAGGTTGTAATAAACGAGCTGTCATTAATGGAGCTTGCATTACACCATCGACAAATAATTTGGTATGAGATACTTTAATTCCTGGTTTTGGTTGCCAGTTTTTGTCATTATAATGCTCAGCAAATTGTTTAACGCGATCAATAACTGCCGGAATATCTTCTATACTACCAACATCATCAGGTGGTAATTCTCGGGCACCAAATAATCGGATTGACAGTTGGTCTTGTTGTTGTAATTTTAGAAATGCATCAGCTTGGGTTTCTGTTATCCGCGCATCCATTACCGCTGTTACACCTTGCTTATTTAATTCTTCTTGTGATAATTTAGCAATGTTTACTGCTTGTTCGTCGGTAAGTTTGGAAATACTGTCAAATGCACGCATTGCAGGGGCATCTTCTAATATACCGTTTAAATCACCATCCTGAGTACGCCCAATTTTGCCATCAGATGGTTCAGGTGTATTACGATCAAGGCCAAATTTTTCTAATGCAATGCTGTTGGCAACTAGCGTATGACAGTCATTTGAAAATAGAATGATAGGACGCTGAGTATTAAGTTTATCTAAATCGAATCGAGTAATATCTGTACCAATTGGTAAAACTTCTTGGCGCAACCAGCCTCGAACTTGTAACCAACTACTACTATTGTGAACGGAATCATTGTCTAAATATTGTTGAATAATGGCTAAAGTATCATCTACAGTTAAACTCTGGTAATTTAGATTACATGAGGATAATTGCATGCCGCCCCAAAAGGTATGTAAATGGGCATCAATAATCCCTGGCATCATAGTTTTACCTTGTAGGTCATAGATTATCGTGGAATTATCAACATATTGACTGTTATTTATCTCTTGCGTGCAGCCAATTGCAATAATATAGCCATTTTGAATTGCAATCGCTTCACAAACTGTATCGTGTTGGTCAGCAGTATAGATGTAACCATTAATATAAATAACATCGGCTTTTGCCATTATTTTTGATTCCTTAAAAAAGATCTGAAGTTAAAGGTGAACGATAGCAGATTTATAAAAAATTTGTCAAATGCAATAATTTTCTTTATTGTGTGTCAAGATTATGTTACAACTAACATATTTAGTTACAGCGTCACAAGGTGAACCGATGAAATACCAGCAGTTAGAAAACCTTGAATGCGGTTGGAAGTGGCACTATTTAGTAAAAAGGCATTTGGAAGGGGAGCTTATCACTCGTTATATTGAAAAGAGTGCTGCTCAACAAGCCGTAAATGAATTATTGTTATTGGAACACAGACCGACTGCGGTTATTGATTGGATTAAGCAGCATCTAAATCCAGATTTAGATAATCGTATGAAGCAAACCATTCGAGCACGACGAAAACGACATTTTAATGCCGAACAGCAAAATACACGTAAAAAGTCTATTGATTTGGAATTTCTAGTCTGGCAACGATTGGCTAATTTAGCTAAGCGCCGAGGATGTACGCTGTCACAAACAATTACACAACTAATTGAAGATGCAGAGCAAAAAGAGCAATATGCTAGTAAAGTATCGACAATTAAAGATGATTTACTGTCATTACTTGATGTCAATATAGACGGTAAATAACTTAAACTACAGGATAAATAGGTTTAATTATGGGAAAATCCCTTGTTATTGTGGAATCACCAGCCAAAGCAAAAACGATTAATAAATATCTTGGCAAAGATTTCGTAGTTAAATCAAGTGTCGGACATATTCGCGATCTTCCAGTGAGTGGTAGTAGTCAACGCACTGAAAAAACAAGTAAAGATAAAGCCGAGAAAAAAGTTAAACGATCGGAAAAACAAGTGTTAGTCGATCGTATGAGCGTTGATCCTTACAATGGCTGGCAAGCGCATTATGAAATTTTACCTGGCAAAGAACGAGTGGTTGCCGAACTTAAAAAGTTAGCCAAAGATGCCGATATGATTTATCTCGCAACCGACTTGGATAGAGAAGGGGAAGCTATCGCTTGGCATCTAAAAGACGTTATTGGTGGTGATGATAATAAGTATCGTCGAGTCGTATTTAACGAGATAACCAAAACGGCGATTAAAAATGCTTTTAATCATCCAGCCATGTTGGATATGGATCGGGTTAACGCTCAACAAGCAAGACGATTTATGGATCGTGTGGTTGGCTTTATGCTATCACCACTACTTTGGAAAAAAGTCGCTCGTGGCTTATCAGCAGGTCGTGTTCAATCAGTTGCGGTACGCTTAGTGGTTGAACGTGAGCGAGAAATTCATGCATTTATTCCTGAAGAGTATTGGGATCTTTATGCTGATTTAAAAACTGCTCATCAAGAACAATTAACAATGCAAGTAACGCATTATAAAAATGATGCGTTTGAACCTAAAGATCGTGTTGCTATTGATATTGCTTTGGATGAATTAAATAAAAGCCAATATCAAGTCACTAATATTGAAGAAAAACCGACTAAAAGTAATCCAACAGCGCCGTTTATTACTTCAACTTTGCAACAAGCGGCAAGTACCCGTTTAGGTTTTGGTGTTAAAAAGACGATGATGTTAGCACAACGCCTATATGAAGCTGGTTATATTACTTATATGCGTACCGACTCTACTAATTTGAGTCAGGATGCGTTAACCATGGTTCGGGATTACATTGGACAAAACTTCGGTGAGAAGTATTTGCCTAAATCAGCTAACGTTTATAGTAGTAAGAAAAATTCGCAAGAGGCGCATGAGGCAATTCGTCCATCAGACGTGAATATTATAGCGGATAGTCTTGGCGATGTTGAGGCTGATGCAGCTAAATTATATCAATTAATTTGGCGTCAATTTGTGGCTTGCCAAATGACATCAGCCGAATACAACTCAACAACTATTACAGTTAAAGCGGGTGATTTTACCTTAAAAGCTAAAGGTCGAACCTTGCGTTTCGATGGTTGGACAAAAGTGCAACCACAATTAACTAAAAATAATGAAGATAAGATGTTGCCAGCCGTATCTATGCAAGATATGTTGGAATTAATAGGCTTAGATCCTAATCAACACTTTACTAAGCCTCCCGCTCGTTACAACGAAGCTTCATTAGTTAAGGAACTTGAAAAACGAGAGATTGGTCGTCCTTCTACTTATGCAACGATTATATCAACTATTCAAGATCGTGGTTATGTACGATTAGATAATCGTCGTTTTTATGCGGAAAAAATTGGCGAAATTGTTACAGATCGCTTAAGTGAAAATTTCAATGACTTAATGAGTTACGATTTTACAGCTCGCATGGAGCATGCACTTGATGAAATTGCCAATAAAAAGCAAGAATGGCGTGAAGTTTTAGATCAATTTTTTGATGATTTCAGCCAACACTTAACCATTGCAGAACAAGATCCTGATCGTGGAGGTATGCAACTTAATCCACTAGTTTTAACACCAGAAATTAAATGCCCTAATTGTGGTCGTGAAATGGGCATTAAAACTGCTGGTACCGGTGTATTTTTAGCGTGTTCTGGTTATGCGTTACCTCCTAAAGAGCGTTGTAAGCAAACAATTAATTTAATTCCCGAATATGAAACATTAAATATTTTGGAAGAGGCAGAGACAGCCGAAACTGACGCGCTAAGAGCACTTAAACGTTGTCCTAAATGTCATACGGCTATGGACAGTTATTTGCTCGATAATGAGCGTAAATTACATATTTGTGGTAATAATCCAATCTGCGATGGTTCATTGGTTGAAAAAGGCACATTTAAGGTAAAAAGCTATGAAGGTCCAATTATTGAATGTGAAAAATGTGGATCAGAAATGCATCTTAAATCAGGCCGTTTTGGACTTTACATGGGATGTACCAATCAAGATTGTAAAAACACTCGTAAGATCTTAAAAAATGGTGATGTAGCGCCACCTAAAGAAGATCCTGTTGATCTGCCTGAGTTAAAATGTACTAAGTCAGATGCACATTTTGTATTACGAGATGGTGCTTCAGGTATCTTTTTAGCTGCACATAATTTCCCAAAATCAAGAGAAACTCGTGCACCACTAATTGAAGAACTACAACGTTTTAAAGATCGTCTACCCGAAAAATTTATTTATTTAACGCAAGCGCCGAGTCAAGATCCAGAAGGTAATCCAGCTATTGTGCGATTTAGTCGTAAAAGTAAACAGCAGTACGTTACTTCGGAAGTCAATGGCAAATCGACTGGCTGGGTAATGCAATACGTTGATGGTAAATGGGTTAATAGTAAAAAATAGGTAAGAACACCTGATGATTTATGTAAAATCGCTCAGGTTAAGGAATCGTTTTAGTATAAAAAGCTGTTTTTTGTTTGTGCTAAAGTGTGAAAGGAATTACCTTACGATTTCCCTCTTTTTGACTTTTTATATAGTTTTAAAAAGGGGGAAAGGTATACAGTTAAAGGAGCCTTTGTCATGAAGTTGCAACAACTGCGTTATATTGTTGAAGTCGTCAATAACGATCTTAATGTGTCACTTACCTCTGAAAAACTGTATACTTCTCAGCCAGGGATCAGTAAACAGATCAAATTATTGGAAGATGAACTTAATGTGCAAATTTTTACTCGTGTCGGTAAACATCTTTCCGAAGTTACCCCCGTTGGTGAGAAGATTATTGCTTTAGCTAAAGAGATTTTAACTAAATCGCAAGATATTAAAATTATTGCTAAAGAATTTAGTCAGCCTAATCAAGGCTCATTAACCATTACTACAACTTATACTCAAGCTCGTTATACTTTACCAATTGTTATTCAGCAATTCATGCAACAGTATCCAAGTATAACGCTCCATATGGAGCAAGGATCATCTCCGCAATGTCTTTTACAAGCGCAAACAGGCCAAGCTGATTTTGCTATCATAACTGATTTATCTGAACTTAGCGATGATATGATTGCCATACCTTGCTATCATTGGAACCAAGCTGTGATTGTAATGAAAAATCATCCATTAGCTAAAAGCAGTTTAATTACTATCGATGAATTGTCTAAATATCCTTTAGTCAGTTATGATTTTTCTAATGATGGGTCTGATTTGAATCAAGCTTTTATCAAAGCTAATCAAATTCCTAACATTGTTTTTAGTACCACTGATGCGGAACTGATTAAGACTTATGTTAAGTTAGGGGTAGGCGTTGGCATTGTCGCTAAAATGGCGGTTAATGAAAGCTCTGATAGTGATTTTGTCGTACTTAATGCTGGACATATATTTCCATATAGTACCACTTATATTGCCTTTGCTCGTTCGCTATTTTTACGCAATTATATGTATGATTTTATTAATCAGTTTTCGGCACATTTAAATAGGCAAACAGTTGATAGACTTATCTTATGTGAAAATAATGTGGCAGTACAGGCTATGTTTAATGGGATCAAGTTACCAGTTAGGTAGTAGGAAAATCTTTTGCTTATAAATTTTAAACACCAAGCACAACAGATTGTGCTTGGTGACTAATGTTATTTATGTCTAGCTTTTAAAATAGCAATGACATCTTGCATTGAGAGATTTTGATCTTGTAGTAAGACCAATAAGTGATAAATTAAATCGGCTGATTCATTTTTTAACTCTTCTTTGTCGTGTACTGTAGCTGCAAGTGCAGTTTCAACACCTTCTTCTCCCACTTTTTGGGCAATACGCTTCGTACCATCATGGTAGAGTTTTGCCGTATAAGATGATTTAGGGTCAGCATTTTTACGAGCACCAAGTAATTGTTCTAAATCGTATAAAAATCCCCATTCAGTTTGGTTATTGTTAAAACAGCTATTTGTTCCTGTGTGACAAGTAGGACCAATTGGATTAACTAAAATAAGTAGGGTATCATTATCACAATCGGTCGAGATACTTACTACATTTAAAAAGTTACCTGATGTTTCACCTTTGGTCCATAAGCGTTGTTTGGTACGTGAATAGAAGGTTACTTTGCCACTCGTTTGTGTCTGAGTTAATGCCTCTTGATTCATATAACCAAGCATCAGTACTTCACCAGAAACATAGTGTTGTATGATAACCGGCATTAAATTATCAACTTTTTGCCAATCAAGTTGTTTAGTGTCTATTTGCATTTGGAAATGTTGAGTTAACATAATCGGATTTCTACTCCATGTTGAGTTAAATATTGTTTAAGTTCACCAATATTAATTATTTGTTTGTGAAAGACGGAAGCGGCTAATGCACCATCAACATTGGCTTCTTGAAAAGCTTGCAAAAAATGCTCCATCATACCAGCACCACCAGATGCAATCAGTGGTACATGACAAACTTCTCGAATTGTTTTGAGTTGTTTTAGATCGTAACCATTACGGACACCATCTTGATTCATCATGTTTAGCACTATTTCACCTGCGCCGCGTTTTTGTACTTCTTGCACCCAATCAAGTGTATTCCATTTGGTCGCCACAGTGCGCTTTTCATCGCCGGTAAATTGATAAACATGATAACTATCGGAATCTTTATCATACCAAGTATCAATCCCTACCACGATACATTGCACTCCATAACAATCAGCTAACTCCGTGATTAAACTCGGATTAGCTAACGCAGGAGAGTTGATTGAAATTTTATCAGCACCGAAAGTTAAAATTTGTCCTGCATCTTCAACCGTTTTTATACCACCAGCGACACAAAAGGGGATATCTATTACTTCAGCGACTTTTGCCACCCAACTTTTATCAACTACTCGACCGTCGGAGGAGGCTGTAATATCATAGAATACCAATTCGTCAGCCCCTTCTTCGGCATAGCGTTTGGCTAATGGTACAATATCACCAATGATTTCATGATTACGAAATTGTACACCTTTTACAACTTGTCCATCACGGACATCTAAACAAGGTATTATCCTTTTTGCCAACATGAAATCGCCTCCTGAACTGTAAATTTACTTTCTAATAATGCTCTACCAACAATAACGCCGGCAACACCACTATCTTTTAATGCTTTAACATCATCTATTTGGCCAATACCTCCAGAAGCTTGAAACGCAATTTGGGGATATTTTTGGCTGATCTCTTGATAGAGTTTTACATTAGAGCCACTTAGCGTTCCATCTTTGGAAATATCTGTACATAGTACATGTTTCAAGCCATAGGGTAGATAATCATCAATCACTTGTTCCAATGTCTGTTTAGAATCCTCTTGCCAACCATGGATAGCGACGTTTTTGTTACCTTGTTGGTCAATACGAACATCTAAGGCTAATACCAATGATTCAGGGCCATAAGTATCAAACCATTTTTTTAACAAATCAGGCTGTTTAATCGCTGTTGAGCCAATAACTACTCGAGTTGCACCTGCGGATAATAATGCTTTAACATCTTCTTCTGTCCGAATTCCACCACCAATTTGTACTGGAACTTGTACACCATTAATCAGGGATTTTATCAATGAGATTTGTCGAGCTTTCGGATCTTTAGCTCCAGTTAAATCAACCAGATGTAATAGTTTCGCACCTTGCTTTTGATAATCTTGTAGACGAGCTAAGGGATCATTACCATAATCTCGTTTTTGATCATAATCACCTTGATGTAACCGCACAACAGTACCATCAATTAAATCAAGCGCGGGAATAATAATAGGATAAACTGCCATAGTTACATCTCCAAAAAGTTTTTGAGCAATTTTGCACCGGCTAAGCCAGAACGCTCTGGATGAAATTGCACACCGTAAAAGTTGTCTTTTTGTACGGCAGCAGTAAAGCTTTCGCCGTAATTGGTTTCTGCGATAGTTGATGAGCATAATGGTAAGGCGTATCCATGTACAAAGTAAAAGTAAGCACCATCAGGAATATCTCTAAATAGATGATGTCCGGCTTTGGGATTGACTTGATTCCAGCCCATATGTGGTAGTGGTAATCCACAATCAGGAATTTGTACTACTTTTTCGTGAATAATACCTAAGGTATCGACATGACCTTCATTACTATAATCAGCTAAAAGTTGCATACCGAGGCAGATACCTAATACTGGTTGAGTACAGACTTTGATAAGCTCAATTAAATTACGTTCTTCTAATTTTTGCATTGCAGCAGAAGCTGAACCGACACCTGGTAAAAACAGTTTGTCTGATTCGAGTACGGTATCAGGATCAAGGCTGATAATTGGATTATAGCCTAATCTCTGTATTGCATATTTGACTGAGGAAAGATTAGCACAGCCAGTATCTAGAATGACAATTTTCATCTATAACACTCCTTTCGAGCTAGGTAATCTATCACTTTCAATTTTAATCGCCTGTTTGAGTGTTCTGGCAAAGGCTTTAAATAAGCTTTCGATACGATGGTGGTCATTATCACCGGTTGTTTCAATGTGCAAGGTAATTGCCATAGTATAACTTAGAGAATAGAAGAAATGTTCAACCATTTGTGTACTCATATCGCCAACTTTCGGATCACTGAATTGTGCTGAAAACTTGAGGTAAGGCCGACCTGAAATATCCATTGCACATTTTGCTAAACACTCATCCATTGGAATAACTGATGCATAACGAGTGATACCTCGTTTATCGCCAAGTGCTTTTTTTAGTGCTTCACCTAAGGCAAGACCTGTATCTTCAATAGTGTGGTGATCATCAATATGTAAATCGCCTTCTACTTGAATGTTTAATTTGATACCACCATGAGTGGCGATTTGGTCAAGCATATGATCAAAAAAACCAATGCCAGTATTAATTTGACTGCCACCTTGTCTATCTAACCAAACTTCAACTAAAATTTTGGTTTCTTTGGTATTTCGTTCGACTTTGGCATAACGATCTGCAGTGGTTAAACGTTGGGCTATTTCATTCCAATTAAGTGATTTTGGATTATAGTGTAATCCTTTTATTTGCATATTTTCAGCAAGTTGCATATCTGTGACCCTGTCACCGATAACGTAACTATTTTGTTTATCTAACTTACCACTGGTTAAATAAGGTAGAACTAAAGTGATTTTCGGCTTACGACATTCACAATTATCTTGAGGAAAATGAGGGCAGATCAGTACATCTTCAAAGTTAACACCTTGTGATTCGAATATTTGCATCATTAAATTATGCGGTCCATCAAAATCAGCTTGCGGATAACTACTGGTTCCTAATCCATCTTGATTGGTAACCATAACCAATTTGTAACCAGCAGCTTGTAGTTTTAGTAGTGTTGGGATCACATTAGGTTCAAATGCAAGTTTTTCAAAACTATCAACTTGATAATCAATAGGGGGTTCAACTATTAATGTTCCATCACGGTCGATAAATAAATATTTTTGTAACATACTTGCTCCTATTATATCGCTTTGAGTGCTGTTATTACTGCTTCACATTCTGCCTGTGTACCAATCGAAATTCGAATAAAACCATCTTGGCCAATTGATTTGCTTTGATCACGCAAAATAATGCCTTCATCCCATAATTTGCTAAATACCTCTTTATTGCTTTGGAATTTAACACATAAATAATTAGCTTCGCTAGGATAAACTTTTTCAACGATTTCTAAAGCCGAAAGTTGATTCGCTAATTTCTCTTTTTGATTATTGAGATTGATAACATGTAACTTCATGGTATTTATACCATCTTTACTTAATGCTTGGGTTGCTATATCAGCAACCGGTGTTGCTAAAGGATAAGGTGCAATGACTTTCTGTAAAGCATCTATTACTGGTTTATTTGCTAAAGTAAAGCCGCAACGTAGTCCTGCTAGTGCAAAAGCCTTCGATAAAGTTCGTAAAATAACTAAGTGAGGATAATTTGCAAGCCAGCTCACAACTGTTGAATTTGGAGAAAACTCAATATAAGCTTCATCAATAATCACTAAAGCGCGATTTTCAGCTAGTTTAAGTAAAGTTTTAATATCATCTTGGTCTATCAAATTACCAGTTGGATTATTAGGTGAACATACATAGATCAATTTAACATTGTCTAGATTTTGTTTAATTCCGTCTAAATCGAGTTGCCAATTAGATTTAGTTGGTACGGTTTTGGTTTTTATACCTAGTGTTTCGGCACTGACTTGATACATACCATAAGTTGGAGGGCAGTAAAGCACTGTATCGGTTTCAAGTTCACAAAAAGCTCGCATTAATAATTCTATTGCTTCATCGGCCCCCCGACTAACAATCACTTGCTCTGGAGTGACACCCGCATATTGCGCATAACGATTAATCACTTGTTCGGGTTGTGCTTCAGGATAGCGGTTTAAGTTTTGCTCAGTTAACTGAAAATTGGGTGCAACAGGGTATTCATTGGCATTTAGCCATACATCACCATTACCACCTATACGCCTAGCTGATTGATAAGGAGTCAACTTTTGTACGTTCTTTCTGACTAATTGATTAATGTCCATTTTATTCACCTATTTTTCAGAATCTGAGTTAAGTTTAGCTAAACGAATAGTTACGGCATTTTTATGGGCGGTAAGTTGCTCTGCTTGAGCCATTAGCTCAACAGCATTACCGATTGCTTGCAAACCTTCAGCAGTCAATTTTTGTACTGTCATACGTTTTTGAAAATCAGCTAAACCAAGGCTCGAATAAGTCGCTGTATAACCATAAGTAGGTAAAACATGATTAGTACCCGATGCATAATCACCTGCTGATTCAGGTGACCAATCACCTAAAAATATCGAGCCAGCGCTATTAATTTTATCAACTAATTCATCAGCATTTTGCGTTTGAATAATTAAATGTTCCGGTCCATAGCGATTACTAATATTCACACATTCTTCTAAATCTTTAGTAACAATAAGTCGGCTTTCTTGTAAAGCTTTTTCTGCGATCTCGTGGCGTGACAGTTGTGCTAGTTGTTTATCTACTTCAATTGAAACAGCTTGAGCAATTTTTTCATCGGGTGTTAGTAGTACTACTTGAGAGTCTGGACCATGTTCAGCTTGAGAAAGTAGATCAGCGGCAATAAATGCTGGATTAGCAAAACTGTCTGCAATCACCAATACTTCTGAAGGTCCAGCTGGCATATCTATAGCTGCACCATCTAGCCTTTGACTAACTTGACGCTTCGCTTCAGTCACATAGGCATTACCTGGGCCAAATATTTTATCAACTTTTGGTACTGATGCAGTACCTAATGCCATTGCAGCAATTGCTTGTGCACCACCTAGCTGATAAATCTCGCTCACTCCACATAGTTCTGCTGCATATAAAATTTCATCAGCAATAGGTGGTGGTGAACATAAAATTACTTTACGGCAACCAGCAATTTTAGCTGGTATTGCTAGCATCAATACGGTAGATAATAAAGGTGCCGAACCTCCTGGTATATACAGTCCTACCGAATCAATTGGTCTGGTGACTGACTGACATTTGATGCCCGGCATCGTTTCCACAGTTATAGTTTGTCTAACTTGTGCTTGGTGGAATTTTTCGATGTTACTTACAGCTAATTGCATCGCTTGTTTTAATTCTGGTTTAACACGGCTTGTCGCAGTTTTTATTTGATCTTCTGTTAATTTGATTTGCTTAATTTGTACTTTATCAAATTTATTACTTAATTCTTTTAGGGCTTCATCACCATTTTGTTTTACTTGCGTTAAAATATCTTTAACCGCGTGACTAATAGAATCAGAAGCAGCTATAGCAGGGCGAGTCAGTAATTCTGCTTGTTTTTCTTTTGAACATTGTTGCCAATATGATAGTTTCATTTAATTACTCCATCATTTTTTCAATTGGTAATACAAGGATTGAGCTTGCGCCTAAATCTTTCAATTTTTCCATGGTTTCCCAGAATAATGATTCAGTACTCACCATATGTAGAGCTACCCGATTTTGTTCACCCGTTAATGGTAAAATGGTTGGGTTTTCTGCGCCAGGTAATAATGATACAACTTGATCTAAAACGGCTGTTGGAGCGTGTAACATAATGTATTTGGATTCACGAGCTTGAATTACCCCTTGAATACGCGTCATCACTTTGTCGATTAATGCTTGTTTCGTTGGTGACATTTCACCTTCTCGTTGAATTAAACAAGCCTTCGATTTATAAATAACTTCAATTTCTTGTAGACCATTAGCTTCAAGTGTGGCCCCACTAGATACTAAATCACAAATTACATCAGCAAGCCCTGCTCGTGGTGCAACTTCAACAGAGCCATTAAGTAAACAGGTTTTGAAATTCACATTATATTGTGAAAGATAACGTCGGAGTAGGTGAGGATATGTGGTTGCAATACGTAAATTATTTAAACATTCTGGGCCACTGTAAACAAAATCACGAGGAGCAGCAATTGATAAGCGGCAGCCACCAAAATCAAGACGACGCAAGGTTTTATATTGTGGATTTTCACCTTCAGCTTGTCTGTCAAGAACTTCTTCTTCTAACACATTCTCACCGACAATACCTATATCGACAACACCATCAATAACTAGTCCAGGAATATCGTCATCGCGAACGCGTAAAATATCAATTGGCATATTTTCAGCAAAAGCAATTAAGCGTTGTTCTTGCAAATTGATTTTTATGCCACATTGCGCCAATAATTTTTTCGACTCATCGCTTAAACGTCCCGATTTTTGCATTGCTATACGTAAACGTGAATTATCCAACATATTATTCTCCAACTTGTTTAAATAAATTTATAAACCACAAATAAAAAACCCTCGGAAGACTGATCTTCCGAGGGTTCTCTAAATGCTTTTGCGATATCACCGGAAGACCTTTTGTCTTCCAGCACCAATCGCCCGAAGACTATTCAGGAATGATGGTGATGATGATGTTTAGTAACGAAAACACAAAAACAATTCATAAAAAATAAAACCTTTAAATTTAACTGTTGTACAACATATAACACAAATGACTAACTCGCAACTTATTTTTGTCGATTTATTAAAAAAATATAAAAAATTGAAATTTTTTAATTATCTATCTTATTTATTTTTGTCATGTTTAAATAACAGAAATAGATTAAATTATAAAATTTGTTTTAATTTATGGCTGACCTTATATCGGCCAAAGTTCGAGATTTTTGTTAAGAAAGCATCTAATGCATCATTTTCAAAACAGCTAAGAATCATATAACAACCGTCACCAGTAATCTTATAAAACTCAGAAATTTCATTAACAGATTTTACTAATTTTTCAAAAGATTCAAATTGATTTGAGTTCATGTAAATAGTGATAAATTGTAATTGATGTTTTGGTTCTTTGATTGTGAACTGTTCTATAATATGATTATTTAGCAACTCTTGTACGCGTTGCCCTACAGCTTGACTTGATAAGAATCCTTCTCGCCGATCTCTCGCCAGGATTGACGACTATTTTGTCTTAATTGATTTAAGATAGCGTGGTCTTTTTTATCCATATTTTCAATTTGAAAGCAAACCGAGATTTATTACTTCAATTTGCTATGTCATTTAGAGGTTGATTATTTCAAAATAATAACACAAAACATTACAAAGGAGAGCAAAATGACTCAAGCATTGATGATTATTGATGTACAAAATGATTATTTTCCCAATGGAAAATACTCATTAAACAATACCGAACAGACATTGCAATGTACCTTAAAGCTACAAAATTATTTCCGCCAAAAGCAATTACCGATTATTTATATCCAGCACGTTAACCAAGATGCTAATGCTGTTTTCTTTGTTAAAAATAGTTATGGTTGTCAGTTACATCCTAAATTACTTCCTATTCAAGAATATAATGAATTTGTGATTGAAAAGGCTTATCCGAATAGTTTTTATCAAACACAATTACAGCAGAAGTTAAAGCAAGCAGAAATAACCCAGCTGGTCATTTGTGGCATGATGAGTCATATGTGTGTTGATTCTACAACTCGTTGTGCATATGAACTCAATTACCAACCAATTTTAATTCATGATGTTTGTACTACCCATGATCTTGAATTTAACGGTAATATTATTTCATCGTCAGATGTTCATAATAGCTTTATGTCGGCATTGATGCGATTTGCAACAGTAATGAATATTGAATCATTCATTGAAACAAATTAATAAGTTAAAATACTTTTTCTTAATTTTTGAGGATTAATAAAAAATCCTCATTTTTTGACATAAATATTTATCCGTGATAATCCTAACTGAAAGGAATTTTGTTATAGCTAGTTTTATAAATTGGATTTTATATGGCTCATCCTGCTAATCATATTAATAGTTATATTTTTTGGGGTTTTTCATGCTACCAATTTTTTATGGTATTTATACATTTTCGTTAATATTTGTATTTGTACGGATACATTGGATTATCATGGCCCATACTAGATGCAAATGATTTAAATGAAGCAAATTTATTTGAATTTAATGATTGGCTAGAAGCAATAAAAACTTATCGGCACCCCCTATAGAAACAATAAACCATTATTAATATTTGATTAAATCATCGATGTTTTAATATTTATTAATTAATAGGATTTAAATATTTATGCTATTTACCCAAGTCGCAAATTATTACCACTTAGAACTCGATGTTTGATTGACTTTTTAATTATTGAATTAAAAAATTTACAATGGTGAAAATTGATAAATAAAATATTTACTTAATATATGTAAGTGGATATTATTGTTTAAGTTTTATATCGTCAATTACTATAAAATACACAAAATTTGATTTAATTTAGAATAGTTGTCATAAGGAATATGAAATGGGTATATTTTCTCGTTTTTTTGCTAAAAAAACAGAATCAAAACAGATGGATAATTCGATTGTCCCAAATCCTGATATTGAAAATGCCGTTAGCTTAAGTATCGTATTTAGCGGTGCGCTTAACATTAATAACGACGAATTATTAGCAAAACTTAAATCGATTAATCCGACCATAAAAGATATTCGATATGAAACGCCGTTCGGACAACTTGAAGAAGGTATGTGTATTTTAGTAAGTTGGGGTAAACATGTTATTAGAATATTTGGTCTCAATGCGCCTTATCCTAAAGCTGTATTAGAAGCATGTGTTACTCCTGCTAGTTATAGTCAAGAAATAAAACAACAAGTTTATGAAAGTGATAGTCATTTATTATTATATTATGTTGGCTATGAACAAGATGTATTAGAGCAGTACTTAGCTTTAACTCGTTTAGTAGCATGCTTTGAACAATTTAATGCGTTAGCAGTAATTAATGAAGATGCTCATACTTCATTACCAGTTAATTTTATTAATTCACTAGCTTCGGAAAAAGATGGTTTATCCACTTTAGGGGAATGTTTACCTTTATTGTTTTGTGGTTTTGTTAAATATGAGATAGAAAATATTAAAGGGATTTGGATGCGTACTTATGGTGCTAATAAATTTGGTTTACCTAATTTTGCTGCATTAGCCAATAGTTATGAAGAAAGTGAATATTATTTTGATATGTTTAGTAACATTTTAAATTATTTGCGACAAAGTCAAGCAATAATGAATCCTGGCGATACCATGGAAATGGGGGATAATCGTATGATGTCATTACGAGCGCCTCAAGATGATGAGTATTTCTTAAAAGATCAGGGTGATCTTTTAGTAATTGAAATTAATAACTAATTTTATATTATTCGAGTTTTAGGAAAGGTAATAAATATTTGGCTTTACCTTTCCTAAATACTTAGCATCTTATTGTTGAATCGTTTGTGGATATTTTTTACCAGCTAAAACACTAAATCGCCCAGTTCCTAATAATGCCAAACTAAAAGCGGTTAATGACATAAAAGCTGGATACTCCCAACCACCACCAGGATTGGTAAATGACCAACCATTAGTCCAATGTACAATGGTTATTATTGCTAGTTGAAAAAAAGCAATTAGCGCTACTGCACGGGTTAAAATACCGAGTAACAATAGTGCGCCACCACCAATTTCAAAAACGATAACGATATAAGAAAAAAAGCTAGGAAAGCCAAGAGTATGAAAATACTCGGCGGTACCTTCAGGGGTTAGAACAAGTAGTTTGGTAAAACCATGGGCTAAAAACATCATACCTAAAGCAATTCGTAATACAAATGCAGCTACATCAGTTTGATATTCTTTCATTTTGGTTTCCTATATTAAGTTAGCAAAATAACAATAATGAAACTCATAAAGATTTCTTAAAAACGTTATTACTCTTTTAAAACATAGGATACTGCAATTAAGATTGTCTCACAGTTAACAATCAATAGTAAAGTAATAGACAATTATCATCAATTTTTATAACTGAAAATTAAGATGATATAAGTATAATTTGCTTATGTTTGTGAATAGAAAAAATAGCAGTGCGACGAGTCGTCGCACCGTTATTGCTTACTTATTGTTGGTGTCGAATAGACTTAAATCTTTCTGTTGTCTGAGTTAATGCTGTTTCTGTAGGCAAACGTTCCATTGAACTTGCGCCGTAAAAACCATTACAATCAGGACAATTTTGTAAAATATATTCTGCATCTTCAGGGGATGAAATAGGTCCACCATGGCAAAGTATAATAATATCTGGACGAATTGCTTTAGCTGCTTTAGCCCATTGATTGATTAAAGGTACACAATCCGCAAGTTTTAATGCGGTTTGGGCGCCAATACTACCACCGGTGGTTAAGCCCATATGTGGAACTAAAATATCCGCTCCAGCTTTGGTCATATCAATAGCATCTTGCTCACTAAATACATATGGTGTAGTTAACAGATCTTTTTCATGTGCTTTGCGAATCATCTCAACTTCTAACGCATAGCCCATACCTGTTTCTTCAAGATTAGCTCTAAAATTACCATCAATTAAACCGACAGTAGGGAAGTTTTGTACGCCAGCAAAACCGGTAGCTTTAATTTGATCTAAAAACTGATCAAATTGGCAGAAAGGATCGGTGCCATTTACACCAGCTAAAACAGGAGTATGTTTTACAACCGGTAATACTTCTTTTGCCATATCCATAACAATTTCATTGGCATTGCCATAAGCTAATAAGCCAGCTAGCGATCCGCGACCCGCCATACGATAACGACCAGAATTGTAAATTACAATCAGATCAATACCACCAGCTTCTTCGCATTTCGCCGATAATCCTGTACCAGCTCCTCCACCGATGATAGGTTGACCTTTAGCAATCATATCATGGAATTTTTTTAATAATTGAGCACGTTTACTACTCATAATTTTCTCCATTACTTTATTTAATTATATTTTTAAATTCGTTAATAACTAAATTACAAAATTCTGGTGAATTAATATGATGCGAGGTTTTTATTAACCGTCGTTTTTCAGTTTGAATAAAGACTTTTTCAAACTCATCTATGAAAGCTTGATCCGCTTGCGGTGACCAAAAATCCCCATTTTCAATATCAAGTGCAGAAAAACCACTTTCAGGAATAATAAAAACGACTTCACCTTGACATTTATTTAGTTTAGTAGCGATCCAATTTGCCATGATTTTATTCTCTTCTGGCGTGGTTCGCATTAAAGTAACTTGTGGATTATGAGGATAAAACAGACGATCTCGATATTTTTCTGGAATAGTATCTGGGCTACCGAAATTAACCATATCAAGGGCACCACATGATCCAATATATGGAACTTGACTTCTTGCAATGGCTTCAAATCGATCTTCATCACAAGCAAGTACTCCATCAAATAGATGATCACAAACTTCAGTGGTCGTAATATCAAGTACACCTTTTAATAAATGGCTATCAGCTAATTTTTCCATTGCCTTACCGCCACTACCCGTTGCATGAAAAACTAAGCAATCGTATTTATCATTTAATTTTGCTGAAAGTGATTGAACACACGGGGTAGTAACACCGAACATGGTTAATCCAATTGCTGGCTTATCTTCAACTTGTTCTTGCGTTTTAAATAACACTGAACCTGCGATAGAATTAGCTGCATTGGCGAGTACTTTTCTTGAGATAACATTTACGCCAGCAATATCTGTAACGGAATAGAGCATGGCAATATCACTTGCACCGATATATCCTGATATATCACCTGAAGCCATAGTTGAAACCATCAACTTTGGTACGCCAATAGGCAGTGCTTGCATAGCTGGAGTGATTAATGCGGTACCACCCGAACCACCTAAACCGAGTATAGCGTCAACATCATTTTGCGCTATTAAAAATTGTTTAAATGCATTAGCCATTGCAACGATAGCCTTTCCTCTATCGGTGACAAAAACAGCTTTTTCACCCTCGGGATGATATTTAGCAACAGTGCTAGCACTAATATCAGCAATGTGATTAAAAGAATGTGGTTGCTTAGTGGAGATATCAACGATTTTACTTTCAACATTTCTTTTACTAAGTAAATGTTTGACGTAAACAATCTCTTCTCCTTTTGTGTCTAGTGTCGCGACCAAGTAAACCATATTATGCGATGCCATTTATTTCTCCTTAACAGATAAAATAGAACTCGATACTTCTTACTCAACTATCAGCGATTACTACTTTGACGATTATAAGCTAAAAATGAGACATTAGTCTCATTTTTTTTAAATTTTTTTAAAAATTTTTTTAATATTATAGTTATGTTAAAAAAAGTTGTATAATTTACAAAAGTTTACTAATTGGCAATAAATAAAAATATGAATATAGATAGCTTAATGATTTCTAAGAAATATTCTGGAGCCAAAAAAAGAACTTACGATCGTCTTATCGAAACTGCGATTGAGGCTTTAGAGCAGGGTAAAGAGATATCTATCACTGAATTATCAGATAGAACAGGTATTTCTAGAGCTACTGCTTATCGCTATTTTCCGACTAAAACCGATTTAATATCAGCGGCTGTTGAACAATCACTTAGTCCAATATTCTTATGGCAATCAGATAAAGAAAATGTCGAAGATCGGATAAATGATTTTTTAGCTTTTGCTTTGCCACAAATGTTAAAACATGAGGGAACATTACGCGCAGCTTTAAGCCTCTCTTTAAAACAATGGGCAGATGAACGGTCACAATTAACTGAAAAGACTAAAAAACTTGTGCGAGGTAATCGTAAGGAAATTCTTACCAATTTATTACAGCCACTCAAAGCACAATTATCTGACGATCTTTTTGATAAAGTTATCTACTCAATTTCAATCATATATGGTTCTGAAATATTCATGGTGTTAAAAGATATTTGGAACTTTGACAGTGAGCAAGTAATAGATCTTTCACAATGGATTGTTAAAGCTATCATTAATCAAGCTAAACAAGAAGTGCAAGATGAATTGAATACTGAATCTTGATTGTTCTAAATTCGGTTAAAATTTTTTAATTACATTTTAGCAATAGTTTTAACTAAAATTATAACTTATATTTAAAATACAGTAAGTTATGATACGCTAGTTTAATTTATGCATTAAGTATAAATAAGTCTAATACAGAGTAATCTTAAATTCCCTCTTTTCGATAACAATATTTAACCTATTATCAATTTTAATCTTAATTAGAATAATAAATACAGTGTCTTATTAGGTAAGTTTAAAAATATTTTTAATAACAGCATTCAATTGATTAGAAACTTTAAAGTCTTGTAGCGCAATTTACCATTATTTTCTTAAATAAAAACCAATATTAGTTTGCCAACCTTTTGATGGTTTTAATGTTATTCGTTTGTTAAAAAAGTGATTAAAAACTTAATCCAACATTTAATAAACTTTTTAAAAGCTCGCTTATTCTTTCACAGTAGTAAACAATTTAGTTTATCAGGTGATTTAACATTAATGATCGGATAATAAATAAAAAAGACACTGCTAGATTAGATAGTGTCTTTTTATGATAATTGAAGTTAGTAAAGAAAATAATTAAATTGTATGCCAAATACTTTTATATTTGAAAGGTTAATTTTCAAATTAGTGGTATTGAACAGATTGCTGACTTTGCTCATCGTGAACTAAGAATAAACAAGTATCGCTGGTTAAAACGGCTTGTTCTATACGTTGTTTATCTTGCTCATTAAGATCGTTAATACAAGCAACCACATAACTACAGGTTTTACTTTGTAATGCCTTTTCAATAGTCGAGACTAAATTATTATTAGTTAGGTTAGCTAAATGTACGACTTTTTGTTTATCAAGCCCAGCAATATTCAGCCATGAACGTTTTAACATTGGACGATCTGATAGCCATAATTGCCATTTCTTTTCTTTATTGAACGAACGTAATAAAGGTCTCTGCTGTTGCAACACTTGTTGAAAAGGTGTTTCAAAATTGATAGCCATAAGTTGTGGTGATGAATGTTCAATAAGCATAATAATCTCTACACTGTTTATTTACACAGTGTATATTAATACAGTATTTTGAGGTTGTAAATACCGTTTTGCTCATTTTTTATATTATTATAGTGTAATATATCTTCATGAACGAAAATATTGATAGGTCAAAATCCCTAAAAACGTCATTAATACTGAACCTGCAACATGAATAGCGATGGTAGTTAATCCCCAACCAATACGTCCTTCTTGAAGAAAATTGACAATCTCAGCTGAAAAGGTGGAGAAAGTCGATAATCCACCACAAAAACCAGTAATTATTAACAATCTCCATTCAGAAGATAGGGTAGAGTGATTAAAAAAGGCAATGGCGAAACCAATAATATAACCAGCAATTAAATTAGCAACTAATGTCCCTAACGGAATAGTAAAAGCAATCACATTTAACTTTAACGATAAAAACCAGCGTAATAAACCACCAGCAACTGAACCGACCGAAATTGCTAAAATAAGTTTTAACATAAATGGTAAACCTTTAAATCATTAATTAACCATGATCATATCAGTAGACTAATAAAATGGGTATCTTTTTGCTGAGTAAATTATTTCATTTATTAGCTAGGCTAACCAAAATCATTTGATTGTAATCATTATTATTTTTTATTGGTTTGCGTTAAAATAGCTGATAATAATGATGAATTATAAAGGTTAAAATAATGTTTACAGGAATCGTTCAAGGTGTTGGTCAAATTATTGATATCATCGATCAAGATAAATTACGTACTTATAAGGTAAAATTACCAGCAAAATTAACACCGAATATCGAAATTGGTGCATCCATTGCTAACGACGGATGTTGTTTAACCGTGACCGATTTTAAAGATGATTGGGTTACTTTTGATATTATGCAAGAAACGTTAGCCTTAACAACTCTCGGTAGTAAAAAGTTAAATGATTTGGTAAATATTGAACGAAGTGCAAAATATGGTGATGAAATTGGTGGTCATGTAATGTCAGGTCATGTATCTTGCCGAGCCACCATTATTGACATCCAAAAAACAGCAACTAACTGTCAAATGACGTTAGCCATGCCAGAAAAATTTATGAAATATGTTTTATATAAAGGTTTTATTGGTATAGATGGTGCAAGTTTAACGGTAGGAGAAGTAAAAGATAATCAATTTAATATCCATCTAATTCCTGAAACATTAGCGATTACCTCTCTAGATAGTAAAAAAATTGGTGATGAAGTAAATATTGAAATTGACTCACAAACTCAAGCTATCGTTGATACGGTGGAAAGGGTATTAGCAACGAAAAAATAAAGTTAAGCTAATTTGTACCTAAATTGGCTGATAGTGTACTGATTGTTAGTTAATAATGGTTTATTGTTAAACATTCATACGTTAATAAAAAAGGAAACAACATGTTTATAGCAAAACACTTTAAACCATTATTATTAAGCTTGGCGATGCTTGCACCTTTTAATTGTTTAGCCGATCAATTAAAATTAATCATTCCAGAATTAGCTAAAGATGGATTTACTAGTAAATTTATTTCCAATCAATTTGGTTGTACTGGCGATAACATCTCACCGCAAATTGAATGGCAGAATGTTCCAACTAATGCTAAAAGTTTAGTATTGACCATGTATGATCCTGATGCACCGACGGGATCCGGTTGGTGGCATTGGCAGGTGGTAAATATTCCTGTGCAAAGCCAACTTATTACTGAATCAGCTGGTAATCAACCTAAATTGTTACCTAAAGGTAGTCAATTAATTCGCAATGACTATGGTACGATTAATTATGGTGGTCCATGCCCACCGGAAAACAGCAATCACCGTTATCAGTTTACACTTTATGCTCTTGATATTGACCGTATTGATGTGACTGATCAAACAACACCCGCGATGATAGGATTTATTGCAAATGCACATCAAATAGCCAAAACAAGTATCACTTATCATTACACTCGTTAGGCAATAATTAATAGGTTAGACTAAATTGGATTTTAAATTAATCGGGCAGATTATTCATATAACTCAACATGGTAACCATAAGTTAAAATATATTGAAAACAGTCAGCCGTTACTGGTATATGTTATTAGTGGTGAAAAATTAGTTGAGTGGAATGGTGAAACACTTAGTGTTAAAGCAGGGCAGATTATTGCTATTCCTGCGAATACCATTTTGAATATGACTAATTTGTCGATTAATAATACACCTTACCAAGCAATATGTTTTAGTTGGTATGATGAATTACTAAATCAATTTGCATCTTCTAATAAACAAATTATTCCTAAACCCCTTAAAAAGATTAAAGTCGAAACTGATTTAAGAGATAATTTTATTAATCGTTTATCACAAATAGAATCTGAATTGATAAATAGCTCAGTGAACGATTCTAGGATGAATTTGATGTTAGTTAAACATCTATTTTTAGAATTATTAATCAGGTTATCCTCAATAGGCATTGTTTTTAAAGCCAATAATAACACTAGCATCAGTTACCAGATAAGACAAATGATTAGCCAACAACCTGATAAAAAATGGAAACTAAGAGTTATCGCTGATCAATTTGCAATGAGCGAATCAACTTTAAGGCGTTATTTAGCTCGAGAAGGGCAAAATTTATCACAAATTATTTTAGATGTACGTTTAAATTATGGGTTGGTCTTATTACAAACTACCCAAAAATCAATATTAACTATTGCTCAATCAGTTGGTTATGATAGTGGTTCTCGCTTTACCCATTATTTTAAAAAACGCTTTGGCATTTCGCCTAAGATGTTACGTTCTGAATAAGTTTCTATCTTAATATCCACCAATTATTGGTTATCTACATTAAAACAAATACCCCATCTTAAGCTTGATATTCAGTCAATCTCATTATTTTACATTGATTAAGATCACATTCTATTCCAGATTAATCTGGAAAAAAATGTAATCGTCTTATTTATTTAACTAACTATACTTTAAATCATCAAGTTATGAATGTATTGCAACAACAATTAGAAAAAGGAGTTGAGTAATGGAACGACAAATCAAATTACTTAAACTACTTTTTAGCCAATCGGAATTTAAACCGGCTGCTTTTTTTAGTTCAAAATTATCAATTTCAACTAAAACTGTATATTACGATATTGAAAAACTAAATGAACAGTTAATAACGGTACCGAATACGGATATTCGAATCGAAAAGTCTCCCCGTAAAGGGCTAATGCTAGTAGGTGAAAAAACGGATGTTGAGCCGATTATTAGCTATTTAGAACAAAAAAATAGTCATAGCTATTTCAATCAAAAATCACGACGCTTAAGCCCTGAATATCGTCGATTAGATATTGTCAAACGCTGTTTGCTTAAAAGCGAATCAGTATCATTGGAACAATTATCTGATGATTATTTAGTCAGTAAAACATCGTTACACAAAGATATTGAATTTATTAATCGGGCTCTTGAGCAAGAAAATATTCTATTAAATGTCACTCATAAAGGAATTTGTATTGACGGTAATGAAAATCAAATTCAACGAGCGATTAAACATTTCTTATCTTTGTATATTCATAAACAAGATGATTATTATCTCAATCAATTGATGAAATCATTTATTGGCGATAACTCTTTTGAACAGATAACTCAGTTATTATTTGAACGTTTTGAATCAGTAGTCGTACAATCTTCAGAGCATTATTTATCTTCATTACTGATATCCATCACCATTCAGCTAAAAAGATTGTGTTTAGGTTATTCAATTCCGGAAGAGAGTGATTTCTTATTTAATCATATCCGATATATGCAATCTTATTTGATTGCCTCGGAACTGGCTAAAACGTTAGAGTTAACTTTTACTGTGACGTTTTCGACTAATGATATTAAATACCTAAGTAAATTGTTTTTTGCTCATCGCATTATTGATGAAAATGTCATTGTTGATGATAGTTTTTATGAGCAAATTATTCGTAGAATTATCAAAAAAATAGGCGATATTGAAAGTGTCGATCTATCTGGTGATGGCAAATTATTTCACTCATTATTGTCGCATTTTCCACCGATGATTACTCGGTTACAAAAGCAAATTCGTATTATTAATCCAATATTAGATGAAATAAAACAGGAATATTCGAAATTATTTAGTGTGTTATGGTATGCACTTTCAGACTTAGAACGTAAATTTGATATTCATTTAAATGATCATGAAATTTCATTTTTATTGATTCATTTCCAAATAGCCTTAGATAAAGCCGCTGATGCCAATAACATCGTTATTATTTGTCAATATGGATGTTCATCATCAAATTTAATCTTAAATAAAGTCCGCAAATTTTTGCCATCTAAAGATAATATTGAAGTGTATTCTGTGGCTAAACTGAATTCAACTAAGCTTAGTAATGTCGACTTGATCATCACCACTCTTGATATCAAAAATATTAATAAACCGATGGTCAAAATATCATCTTTGTTGAACAAACAAGACTATCAAAATATTATTCAAGCTTACGCTAACTATGTCTTGAATAAGCAATCCGATTTTTCAGACAAAGGTAATTATTACCCGTCTACCGCCAAATTTGTCAATGCGGATTTAATTGAATTAAATGTTGATATTCAACATAAAAGTGACTGCCTTAATTTGCTGATAAGTAAGTTAGAAGATAAAGGTTTAGTGACTAAAAACTATCGTGACTCAGTTTTATATCGAGAAGAAATCGGCGACACTTCAATCGAAAACGGTATTGCTTTACCGCATGGCTCGCCAATGTTTGTTATTAAATCGAGTATCTCAATTATGACCCTCAAACGACCAATAAAATGGGGCATGATTGATGTCAGTATTATTATCATGGTTAGTCTTTCCGAAGACAATATCAATAGCATTAATGATGTTTTTACCGAAATTTATGAAATTGTTTCAAATAAACAAGCAATTTCGTCCTTAAAAAATCTCACAAATTTTAAACAACTTAAACAATTTTTGGATAATCAAAGAGGAATCAAGAATGTACTTTGATCAACATTTATGCCTATTTAACATTGAGGCAAAAACCAAAGAAGAAATCTTAACCACAATGGCACAAATGTTATTGTCACATGGCATTGTTAAACAAGATTATTTAACAGGTATTTTAGAAAGAGAACAGCAATACCCTACTGGTTTATTAGTTAATTCGATTGGTTTTGCAATTCCCCACACCGATTCCTCAAAAGTGAATCAATCGCAAATTTGTTTTGCATCACTAAAAAATCCGGTGATTTTTTCTGGTATGACCGATGATAAAGAGCAAATACCGGTCAAATTTATTTTCATGTTAGCAATGAAAGAGCCACATGAACAAGTTGAGAATTTACAAAATTTAATCGGCTTATTTCAAAATGAGGAGCAAATAAAATTATTAGAACAATGTCAATCAACTAACGAATTTATCTCTATTTTAAATAGCGCTGGTGTTAAATAGGATGGATTATTTTTATTAAGGAGTTACAAATGGATAGTGTCATTAATATTTTTCAATGGCTAATAAATTTAGGTGGGGTCGTTTTTTTACCTATCATCATTTTTATTATCGCCTTGTTTTTCAGAGTTAGCTTTTCCAAAGCGATGATGTCTGGTATTACCGTCGGTATTGGTATTGTCGGTCTTGGTTTAGTTATTGGTTTATTATCAGATACGTTAGGTGTTGCGATTCAAAAAATGGGTGAGCAATATGGAACGTCATTAAGCATCATGGATATTGGTTGTGGAGTAGGTGGCCCGTTAGCATTCTCAACCACATTGGGATTATTACTCATTCCTGCTTCATTAATTATTAACTTTTTATTTATTTCACTCGGTTGGACTAGAACGTTAAACGTTGATATCTGGAACTTCTGGTTTGCAATTTTCCTCGGCTTAGTGGCTTATTCAGTAACCGGTGAATATTGGGTTGGTATTATTGGTTGTATCACTGCAGTAATGTTGCAATGGTTTTTAGCTGATCTTTTACAAAAACCAATTAGTTCCTTCTTTGGATATCCGGGTATTGCCGTTACTCACCTTATGGCATTATCAGGGGCAATTGTTGCAATTCCATTAAATTGGATATTTGACCGCATCCCAGGACTAAATAAATTAAATGCTGATTCAGAAACATTAACCAAACGATTTGGGATTTTCGGTGATACAGTGGTAATTGGTTTAATCATCGGTATTGTTGTTGGCATCTTAGCTAATTACGATGTTCCACAAATTGGTAAATTAGCGATTTCAACTGCTGCAATCATGAAAATTATGCCGAAAATGGTGGCAATGTTTATGGAAGGCTTACTTCCAGTTGCTGATGCTGCTCGTGAATTTACCAGTAAAAAACTCAATGGCAAACAAGTTAACATCGGCATGGATGCTGCGTTAACTGTTGGTCATCCTGCGGTAATGGCAACTGCGTTAATTATGGTACCTGTTTCATTATTATTAGCCTTAATTTTACCGGGTAATAAAGTACTACCTTTTGGTGATTTAGCTTTCTATGCCTTTGGCATCTGTTTAATGGTACCGTTTTTCAAAGGTAATATTATTCGTTCAATTTTAGGTGGCACCATCTATTTGGTCGTCTGCTTATATATGGCAACATGGCTTGCACCAGTTATTACTGATGTATTCCATTTGGCTAATTACGATGTAGGTACTGCTGGTATTGTTACTGTCATTTTATGTGGATTATGGCCAGTAACCTTATTCGTACTGTTATTAACTCATCTTGGTTTTATTGGTTTAATTGGTTTAGCGCTAGTTATTCTTTGCTTACTTATCTATATCAACAAAATCAAAAAAATTGAAATGTATTAAAAGGAAATAATCATATGAAGAATTTACTTATTATGTGTGGTGCAGGGCATGCAACTTCGACTATCGCAGTAAGCAAAGTGAATAAATGGCTTAGTGATGAAAAATTAACAGATCAGGTAAAAATTTATCAATCTAAGATTGCTGATGAACTTAATAAGATTGACTCTTATGATGTGGTTGTAAGCACAACTATTGTACCGGATTCAATTAAAGCGAAAGTAATTAATGGATTACCACTACTTACTGGTGTTGGATTAAATGAATTTTTTGCTGAATTGAAAAAGCGTTTAGCTATTTAATTTAAATTCAACTTTAAGTTTTGATAATGATCGCCTCATTTATTTTGTGAAGCTTAGCTACAAAGTAGATGGGGCTATAATAAGGAATAAACTATTATGAATATTATTCATCATGCCATTGAAATCAACACGGTTGCAGGTAGGCATTCATACCACGATATTACTGAGCAATTAAAACAGTTTGTAAAGCAATCCAATATCCAAAATGGTCAATTAACGATAGCTACTAGCCATACAACATGTTCACTTTTTTTTGAAGAATGTATGCACGATACTAATTTTTTTGGTGATGAATTTCTGCAAGTTGATATCAACAATACATTAGAAAAAATTGCTCCACGGATGACCAGCGAAAATCAATATAACTCACCGGGTCCAAAGCATGTTGAATTTGGTTTAAGTCTTAGTGATCCTAATTATCCAGCTGAAAAATGGGTTATGTTAAATACCGATGCTCATATCAAATCATCACTGTTTGGTCATTTTTCAATAGTATTAATTATCAAAGATGGCCAGCCGTTATTAGGGCAGTTAGGACGAATTTATTTTGTCGATTGGGATGCACTACGTGAAAGGAAACGTAATGTTAATTTTATGCTGATGGGTCGTTAATAAAAGGAGATAATTATGATACTGTCTCCATCACTATTTAATTCTGATCTTTATCGGATCAAAGAGACTCTAGAAAGTCTACAAACTTTAGGTATTCGCCAACTACATATTGATGTAATGGATAATCATTATGTACCCAATCTAGGCTTTAATGCTAGTTTTGTTAAAAATC
This sequence comes from Gilliamella sp. W8145, assembly GCF_016101145.1. Classification (NCBI taxonomy): domain Bacteria; kingdom Pseudomonadati; phylum Pseudomonadota; class Gammaproteobacteria; order Orbales; family Orbaceae; genus Gilliamella; species Gilliamella sp. W8145. The sequence goes on along the minus strand of NZ_JACFRC010000001.1, from coordinate 747,111 downwards.
TAAAAGCGCATACTGATTTTATTTTAGATTGCCATCTAATGGTTGAAAAACCTGAATTAGCCATAGTTGATTTTATTGATGCTAAAGCTGATATTATTACCTTTCATTATGAAGCAACGGCGCATCATTCATATATTATTAATAAAATTAAAAATAGTAATATTAAAGTCGGTATAGCTATAAACCCTTGTACACCAGTTGAAAATCTGAAGCTGTTATTACCTCAGGTCGATCAGGTTTTAGTCATGACGGTCAATCCTGGCCAAAAAAATGAAAGTTTTTTACCTTTTACGTTACCAAAAATAGAACAATTGAAAAGTATAAAACAAATCGGTAATTATCATTACGATATTCAGGTTGATGGCAATATTAGCGATCAAAACATATCTTCATGTGTTACGGCTGGCGCAAACAGTATCGTATCGGGGGGATTTATCTTTAACAATAATCCGCTTGAAAGCAACATAGAAAGATTAAAAGCGGCAATCAAATAGGGAAATAATAATGGATACCAAAGATGTATTATCAAAAATATTAACTGAAATATCAGCACAAGTAAGCTCCATCAATGAGGAACAACTTAGCCAATTTAAAAATGCCATTATTGCAGCAAAACACATCTTTCTTGCTGGGACCGGTCGCTCTGGGTTAATGATTGGGGCATTTGCTAATCGATTAATGCATTTGGGCTTGAATGTTAGCTTGATAACTGAAATTAGTAAACCAAAAGCAAATGTCGGTGATTTATTAATTTTAGGATCGAGTTCCGGTGAAACCAAAAGCTTAATTGCTTATGCTAATCAAGCAAAAGCACTTGGCGTTAAAATAATACTATTTACTACCAATGGTAACTCTAGCTTAGCTAAGTTAGCGGATAATATTGTGGCAATTCCAATAAAAGTGCTTGAACTAAATCAACCGATGGGCAGTACGTTTGAACAACTATCATTACTCACTTATGACAGCATTGTTTACAGTCTAATGACAGAATTGCAACAGACGCCAGAATTAATGAAAAACCGTCATGCTAATATTGAATAGAATACAAACTAAACTTACACCCTTGAGATAAAATTCTACTTATTACAGTAGTTCCAATCTTAAATGGGAACGATAAATATTTCATTATTAAATTTGAGCCAAAAAATTTTGAGGAAAGCACTTTTTTGAAGCAAAAAATTTGAGGAGAGGGGTTTTTTAGGTTATAAAATTCTTAATTATATAACAAAACACCGTTAATTTATCTTATCGATTTAATTAACGGTGCTGATTTATTTGTCTATAGCTATAAATGTAAACTATCGATTATACTTAATTAGCTGCTTTTAAATAGTGAGCAATTTGTGCAATATCATTTGGAGTCGTTTGGCAGCAGCCACCAATTAATTTTGCCCCTAACTTGATCCAGACTGGCAATTGATTATCAAAGGTACAATTATGTTGATGATCTTTGTGCCATTGTTTAGTGGTTGGATCATATTGCTCGCCTGAATTAGGATAAACAATTAAGGGTTTCGTCGTTAGTGTTTGTAATTCAGTTAATGCTAGAGAGACCTTTTCTAAGGCAATGCAATTAATACCGATACTAACCACCTGATCAATCTGATTTAGATAATCAATCACTTCGACAAGTGGAGTTCCATCACTAAGGTGATTGGCATCTTTTAACGTTAACGAAAACCATGCTGTCATTGTTGGATATTGTAGTAGCAGTTTAGCTAACGCTTTTATTTCAACAAAGTTGGGTAGGGTTTCACAAGCTAAAATATCAACTTTTGCCTCAATGAGTGCTTGCATTCTGGCCTGATGAAAATCGATAAATTCATTTTCACTGAGTTGATAATTGCCAGTATATTCTGAACCGTCTGCCAAATAGGCTCCGTAGGGCCCTACCGAACCAGCGATAACTAATAACTTATCTGACTTAATTTGATCTAGATATTGCTGCTTGGCTTGTTGAGCTAGTGCTACACTTTGTTTTATCAAATTTATTGATTCGGCAAGTGATATCCCTTTTTGGGCAAAACCTAATGGTGTCGCTTGATAGCTAGCGGTAATAGCACAATCCGCCCCTGCATTAAAATAGTCATAATGAACTTGTCTAATTAGATCGGGTTGATCAATTAATACTTTAGCTGACCATAAGCTATCATTAAGATCACAACCACGGCGCTGAAGCTCACTTGCTAAAGCACCATCAATAATTACGTAGTTATTTTGGTTTAATAACTGCGAGAGAGGATTTTCTTTTGACATTATCGATTTACTCGTTGTTGATAAGCTCGGGTAATATGATAGGCGATATAGCAAACCACTACAAATGGAATACCACAATAAAGGGCAATCCGTTGTTCAGGATCGAAAGCCAGTCCAATACAAGCAATTAAACATAATATAAACCCTAAAATTGGCACTAATGGATAAAGTGGGGCTTTATATTTTAGTGATCGTATTTCAGATGTTGAGAGTTGTTTTCTAAAAAAGTAGTGTGAAGCACAAATACTTAACCAAACAGCAACAACGGCAAATCCTGAAATTGCCGTTAAGCCTACAAATACAGTATCGGGAGCAATAACACTGGAGAACAAAGCTAATAATCCTCCAATCATACTAACGGCAATAGCAGTAGTTGGTATACCTTTTGGATTTAATTTACCAAAGCATTTTGGCAATGTACCTTGATTAGATAGCGACCATAACATGCGACCAGATGCATATAATCCAGAGTTAGCTGCGGATAAAATGGCCGTTAAAATGACAAAATTCATAATGTCAGCAGCATAAGGAATACCGATACTTTCAAATACTTCAACAAATGGGCTTTTAATAACGCCAGCTTGTTTCATTGGTAATAGGGCAGCTAATACAAAAATGGTACCAACAAAAAAGATAATCAATCGTAGAATAGTCGTTTTGATGGCTAGTGGAATGGTTTTTTCCGGTTGATGGGTTTCGCCAGCGGCTATACCGATAAGTTCTGTTCCTGAAAATGCGAAATTCACTGATACCATGGTCATTACAATAGGAATAATACCATTAGGAAACCAGCCATGTTCGGTAATATTGTGCAAAAATGGAGCAGGTAGGTTATTTTTCATTGGAATAAACCCAAAGATAGCCGCACTACCAGCGATGATAAATACAATAATAGTAATTACTTTAATAATAGAAAACCAAAATTCACTTTCGGCAAAAAATTGTGCGGTAATAATATTTAATAAGAAAATCACTACACAGAAAACTAAACACCAAACCCAAACTGATACTTGTGGGAACCAATATTGCATACATAAACCAGCTGCAGTAAAACTTGAGCCTAATGCGACAGTCCAGGTTAACCAATAGAGCCAAGCAACAGTATAGCCGGTTGCAGGACTAATAAATTTTGATGCATAAGTATGAAATGCGCCAGTTTCAGGCATCGCAACGGCCAGTTCTCCCAAGCAAAGCATAACTAAATAGACAACAATTGCACCAATTAAATAAGCAATAATAGCACCAATAGCGCCAGCAGTAGCGATGATATACCCAGTATTAAAAAATAATCCAGTTCCAATAACACCACCTAGTGATAACATGATTAAGTGGCGTGTCTTCATTGATCGTTTAAATTGATTTTCAGGCACGGCAGAAGTGTTTTTGTTCATATAAGTTTTGGCTCATTAAATTGTGTTTTAAATGGTATTCCGCCTGATGATAGGCGGAATTTTTTAGATTAGAAGTTTAAATTGTTTAGAAATTCTTGTTTGCTAATTTTATTGCCATTGATAGTCACTTGATCGTTTGATTTTAAGTAATCAAGTTCGCTAAATATACCAGAGGTATTACCTTTTTTAAAGGTGACTAATGGCGATCTGCTCAGTGCCATTTGTGTCATTAATTGTAAATTATTGCTTGCTCTTTGTAGCTGATTATCGGTTATTTGTTCTGACTCAGGAGCTTCTATTTGTGACATAAATCTCGCTATTACAGCAAATGGTGCTTCAAGATTTATTGAAAGTTGGTTAATTTTGTCAATGTCTCTATCATAAATTGTCATTTGGTTAAGGTTAGCAATATCAACTAATGCACTAAAATTGAAATCACCAGAAGCATTGTGCCAATGAAATTTTTTAATGTCTATTTTAGTATTGGTGATGTTTGAGTTATTAGCTGAATCTAATAACCAAGATATTTGCTCAAAATTGTCAAAAAATGATTTATCTAACCCTTGAACATTAAGTTCAAAAGTACCATTTCCCATTTGTTGCTTGCCGTAATTAAAAGCATCAATTGCAATATCCATATTACCTTCAAGGCCAGTTGTTTTATTGGTGAATTTATAGTCCATTGCAAAATTTTTAAGCGCAATTGTTGGTTTATCGGTATTAGCCTTTAAATTAACAAATAAATCATCAACACTATTTTGTGCTTCGAAGAAATAATTTTTATAATCAATTTTATTATCAACTTTTAAATTTTTTAGTTTAATCTCATCACCATCGTGTCTTTTATAATTTAAATTATCAATAACCAATGAAAAAGAAGGTGTTTCAAATCCTAGGTTACCAGACACACTATAATCAATTTGGCCTAGTTCGAGTTTACCTTCAAGAAATTGATAATTAGGATCTTGATCACTCAAAACAATCGGTTGTGTTGTCAGGTTAATGGTTAGATTATCAGAATAAGATAAATTGATATGTCCTTTTGCAAATGGTTTGTTACCAGCAAGTTTCCATAAAATTGGGTTAGATTTTTCTGTACCTTGATACTCAAGCCAAGCCATTTGTGGCGAAAAAGTACCTTGTTTCAAGGCGGCTAGCGGGAATGGTCCATGATGGATGATAACATCTTCATCATATAGCGTGATAGTCGAGGATGCACTTGCAGATTCAGCGATAATTTTTATATGTGTTTTAGTTGAAAAAATACCCTTTTCATCATTGGAATGGGTGATTTGTACTTCAACATCATTTTGTAAACTATTAACTTGTTTTGTTAGATGTTTTAATGTGTTATCTAATTCAGCTTCAATTACATTGCCTGTATGCCAAGCTATACCAACATAACCAAGGCCTAATATTGCAATAACGCCAATAGCCAGTGTACTTTTCTTCATGTTTACTCTCTCAATTTTTCTACTTTTAATTATTTTTTAATATAACTTACTTTCATGATTTTTGATTAAAAAATGATGTATCGCCTTTTATTGATTATTCGAAAAGATCTAAAACCTCACTTTTGTTATAAATTTGACCATTAATATTAGCCTCGTTACTGTCTTTAAGTATATCAATATCGATAAATAAACCTTGTTCTTCACCTTTGCTAAATTTAAATATCGCAGAATCATCGAACATATATACCAAGTTTTTTTGGACTGTTTTTTTCGATTCGTTAAACTGTTCCTCAGTGAGCTCACTATGGTGAGGATCATTATATTGGGCATAGCTGTAGGCAATTACATTAAGGGGGGCATTAACATGCAATGAAAGATTATTAATGCTATCTAAAGGATTATTTTGTTTATAAATATCTTCAAGCTTTGCGATATCAAGTGATCCTTTAATATTTACATCACCATTAACATTACGCCAGTTTAAATTTTTAAGCTCAAATTTACTGTTAATGGGTTGATCATAGTGAGTTTCTTCATCGATAAATTCTTCGCCAAATATCTCTTTATCTAAACCTTGATAATCAATATCTATTTCTGCTTTACCTAAATTTTGTTGTCCATATAAGATTGAATCAACACTGCTAATGAATGAGCCATTAAGAACTCGAGTATCACTTAAATCAGTTTTTTGTTTGATAGATAGTTTGTTTAATATGATGAAGGGGCGTTCATCATCTGACTCAGGAATTAGGGTAAATTTATCAAGATTAGCATTTAAGGTAATATTTTGATTGATGGAATCAATAGTTCCACTTGCCTTTAAATTCTCGATTGAAATGGTGTCATTATCAGTTTCGGCATAGTCATAATCATCTAGATAATAAAGATAAATATCTCTTAAATTTGTTTTTAAAGAATCTAAATGCAAATTATAACCAATCATAGTTGACTGTTTTTCGCCATCAAGATCAATGTGAAGCTTATCTAACGTAAGATAGTAAACGGTTTTTTGAGTATGAAATTTATCTAAATCTAGTGTTATCGAAGGGATAGCTGAGTCCATATTACTAATAAATGTAAAACTACCTTTGCCTAATTGGTATTCAAATTTAACATTATCTTCAGTTTCTCTATAATGACTGATTTCCTTGCTAAAAAGCTTTACAATCATATTTTCACTATAATCCAAACTAATATAGCCGGTAATAAAGGGTTGATTATCATTAGTCTTCCATGCGGAAGGATTGGATTCTTTGCTAGTTTCAAATTCCACCCAAGCCATTTGTGGTGAAAAAATACCTTGCTTTAAAGCGGCAAATGGGAAAGGACCATGATGAATAGTGAAATCCTTATCAGCTAGTGTAAATACCTCAGCAAAACTACCATCTTTAGAGGATAAGGTCATATTAATATGGGTTTTGGTTGAAAATAGCTGTTTTTTATCATTAGAATGGCTGATGTTAATTTTAAATATATTTTGGCTATTATTAAATTGCTCAGTAGCTAGTGTTAACGATTTATCTAAATCATTTTCAATCACGTTACCAGTATGCCAGGCAATACCAACATAACTTAAACCTAATACAGCAATAACGCCTAAAGCCAGTGTCTTTTTTTTCATTTTTACTCTTTATATTCTGTTATATTTTTTAGCTAGTTTTCTTGATGCTCGGCAAAATCCGCTAATAAATTTTTAATATAATCAATACGATCTACTCGCTGTAAATCAGATTTAAGCAATTTTAATCGATTTGTACCTTCTAGGCGATAATTTTTTGGCGATTTTTGAATCGTTTCGATTAAATAATCTATTGAAATTTTGTTGTTAGAACCAAATTCTATAAAGCCGCCTTTTTCACCATATTCAATTTTTGTAATGCCCAATTTACTTGCTTGATAGCGGATTTTAGTTGTTTTTAATAAAAATAGCACCGGATCGGGTAATTGACCAAAACGATCGCGCATTTCAACTTGTATATCGGTGAGTTCATCTAGGTTTTCAATACTCGCAATTCGTTTATATAGTGATAATCGGGTATTAACGTCTGGGATAAAATCATCCGGAATTAGGGTTGGTAATCGTAATTCAACTTCAGTTTGTTGATTATTAAGTAGTGATTCGAGGGTAGGCTCTTTCCCCTCTTTAAGCGATTTAACCGCATCATCGAGTAATTCAATGTAAAGATTAAAACCTATTGTTTCAATTTGACCACTTTGATCACTACCGAGTAATTCACCGGCACCTCGTATTTCAAGATCATGGGTGGCTAAAGCAAACCCAGCACCTAAATCTTCTAAAGTAGCAATAGCATCAAGGCGTTTTTTAGCATCTTTAGTTAATAATTTTGGATGTGGCGTCAATAAATAAGCGTAAGCTTGGTGATATGAACGCCCAACTCGACCTCGTAATTGATGTAACTGAGCAAGACCAAATTTATCAGCACGATCGATAATAATGGTATTGGCATTGGGAATGTCAATTCCAGTTTCGACAATAGTGGTACACACTAATAAATTGAATCGTTGGTGATGAAAATCATTCATAACTCGCTCAAGATCACGTTCATGCATCTGACCATGACCTATAGCAACACGAGCTTCAGGCACGAGTTCAGATAGTTTTTCGGCCACTTTTTCAATATCCGAGACATCATTGTGTAGATAATAAATCTGACCTCCACGCAAAATTTCTCGTAGAATTGCTTCACGAATGACTAAATCATCAGATTCTCGAACAAAGGTCTTTACAGCTAATCGACGCGCAGGCGGTGTGGCAATAATTGATAAATCACGCATACCACTCATTGCCATATTTAGGGTACGTGGAATAGGGGTGGCGGTCAAAGTGAGTATATCGATATTGGCTCGCATTGCTTTGATTCGTTCTTTTTGACGAACACCAAAGCGATGTTCTTCATCAACAATTAATAAGCCTAAATCTTTCCATTTTACATCTTCTTGTAATAATTTATGGGTACCGATGACGATATCGATTTTACCTTCAGCAAGTTCCTGAATAATGGCTTGCTGTTGTTTAGCGGTTTTGAATCGAGACAAACTTTCGATACGGATTGGCCAATTGGCAAATCTATCACAAAAACTTTCATAATGTTGCTGGGCCAGTAATGTTGTCGGTACTAATACGGCGGTCTGCTTATGGTTGATCACAGCTAAGAATGCGGCACGAATAGCCACTTCAGTTTTACCAAAACCAACATCACCACAGACTAATCGATCCATTGCGTAAGGTGAGCACATATCGCCAATAACCGCACCAATGGCATTTTGTTGGTCGTCGGTTTCTTGATACGGGAAAGCTTGGCAAAACAGCTCATATTGTTCACGATCTTGTTTAAATTCAAAACCGGGTTTACTTTCTCGTTCAGCATAAATATCAAGTAATTCAGCGGCAACATCACGTACTTTTTCGGCTGCCTTTTGTCTTGCCTTACTCCAGGCATCAGTGCCTAACTTGTTTAGTGGGGCATTATCTTCATCACCGCCAGAATAACGGCTAATTAAATTTAGTGATGAAACAGGAACATAGAGCTTAGTATCATTTGCATAGAGCAGTATAAGGTATTCGGCAGTGATACCACCAGTTTCTAATGTCGTTAAACCCGCATAACGACCAACACCATGCTCTAAATGTACCACTGGTTTACCGGGTGTTAATTCGGCTAAGCTACGAATTAAACTATCGGTATTGATTGCCTGTTTGCTCTCTTTTTTTCGACGAATAACCCGACGACCTAATAGTTCATTTTCTGTGATAAAAGCGAAATTTTGTTGCTGATCGATAAAGCCTTGTTCGCTGGCTCCTATCATCAAAAAGAAGCGATTTTCGGCATTGGCTAATTGATCAAGTTGTGAGATGGATGTTGGATGTATTCGCATTCGGCCTAAGATTTCTTGCAATGCATCTTTACGGCCTTCCGATTCAACAGAAAAGATAATTTTACCTTGGAAATCTTGACTAAATTGCTCAAAATGTAAATAAGGTTGTTTTTGCTGAATTTGGATCGCAATCTCTGGCAATAAACTAAATGGTAAATTAATGTTTTTGTTCGAATCAATAATTTCAGAATGTGATACTGTAATTCGAGGGTATTGTTTAAAATGGGCAAAGATTTCATCGGTTTTTGACCAAATTACCGCTGGCGTTAACAATGGTCGCATTGGATCGACTTTGCGACTTTCATAACGTTGGGTAATATCTTGCCAATATTTATTAGCAAATTGTTCAATATTTGCTGTGTTAATGATCAACGTATTGGATAAAAAGTAAGAAAATAATGGAGTAAGTGGCTCGTTAAAAAATAGTGCCTGCCAATATTCGATACCTGTAGGTAAAATATTTTTACTGACTTGTTGATAGATACTTTCAGGATCAAGTCTTACTTCAAATTGCTCTCGCCATTGACTACGAAATAATTCGATGGATGTTTTATCGAATGGAAACTCATGGGCTGGAAGAAGTTGAATTTCATTAATTTCATCGAGTGTTCTCTGACTTTCAACATCAAAAGTGCGAATACTATCAATTTCGTCATCAAAAAAGTCGATACGATATGGCTTCTCACTGCCCATTGGGTAGATATCAAATAGCGCACCGCGAGTAGCATATTCACCATGCTCCATAACTTGACTGACTGAACGATAACCGGCATTTTCAAGTTGTAATCGCAGACTTTCACGACTTATGGCTAAGCCTTTCTTCATCATAAATACATGCCCACCTAAGTAGTTTTGTGGACACACTTTTTGCATAAGAGTATTAATTGGTAGGATTAAGGCACCCTTAGTTAAATGGCCTAGCTGATAAAGACAAGATAGTCGCTCGGAGACAATATCTTGATGCGGCGAAAAACTATCATAAGGTAGTGTTTCCCAATCGGGAAAAAAAATCGATGGGAAAGTTGAAAATTGTTTCAACTCTTCATGAAGACGAGTTGTTTGTTGCATGTCATCTGTAACAATCACCACTAAACCATCGTGCGCAGCAATAGCCTGTGCACAAAATTGGGATAAGGAAGAACCAACTAGTTGACCGACTTGTTTTACTTCACCTGATTTTTTAGGAATGATGTTAGAAATATTGTATGTTTTTGACATGTTAGAGTAATAGATAATTGCGACAAAGTTAGCCTAAGATTATAACGTAATTATATGGTTGTTTTCTATAACTGTTTAATCCTGTATGATAAGCAGTTAAAATTTAACTGGTTAAACTTTATTGAAAACTTTAGGTATTTTATAACTATTATGTCAAAAATATTTCGTCCATTAGTATTTTATATAGGTTTACGCTATGTATACGGGCAAAAAACCGATGGGTTTGGTCGCTTTGTTTCTTGGTTATCTATGATTGGCATTATGCTCGGTTCTATCGGTTTGATTGTGGTTTTGTCGGTAATGAATGGATTGGAAGATCAGATGCAAAATAGTATCTTAAAGTTTTTCCCCCAAGCGCAAATTACTTCAAAAACCGGAAGAATCGATACAACTGTCATTCATTCGAAACAATTTGAAAATATCCCTGGCGTTGAACGAATTACGCCAATAATTACCGGTGATGTGGTATTACAAAGTCAGCAAAGTATTACGGTTAGTACCTTAATGGGTATCACCGTAGAGGATCATGATCCAATAGAAAATTATGTTTATACAGGTTCAATCGATTCATTACAAGCGGGTAGCTATAATGTGATACTGGGACAGACATTGGCTAATCAACTCGGTGTTTTGGTTGGTGACAAAATTCGCTTAATGGTCACCGATGCTAGCCAGATAACGCCAGTTGGACGCATTCCTTCACAACGTTTATTTACTATAAGTGGTTTATTTTCGGTCAATCATGATATTAACCAAGCGTTAATCTATATCAATCAATCTGATGCCAAAAATTTATTACGGTATCCAGCGAATAATATTAGTGGCTGGCGATTATTTTTAACACATCCACTGGAAATCGCATCAGTAACTAACCATTCGTTACCCGATGATTTAGTTTTTACTGATTGGCGAGCTAAACGTGGTGAATTGTTTCAAGCAATCAAGATGGAAAAAAATGTAATGGGTTTATTAATTAGTTTGATTGTGATTGTGGCAGCTTTTAACATTATTACTTCATTAAGTTTGTTGGTTATGGAAAAACAAGGGGAAGTCGCGATTTTAAAAACGCAAGGCTTGTCACGTTTTAAAATTATGCTGATTTTTATTATTCAAGGTGCGAGTTCTGGTGTCATTGGTACCTTACTCGGTAGTGCCATAGGGCTGTTACTTGCTTCATATCTCAATGAATTGATGTCAGTGCTTGGATTATCCTTTGCTGGTATTGAATTACCTAGTTTGGTTGAGCCTTCACAGATAGTATTTATTATTTTCGGATTACTTATGTTATCACTAATTTCCACACTTTATCCTGCGTATCGTGCAGCCAATATTCAACCAGCGGAGGCTTTACGTTATGAATAATTTACAGCCACTTCTTTCAGCTAAAAATCTTTATAAAACCTATAAAGAAGGCAAAATGGTTACTGAAGTACTAAAAAATGTTTCATTTGATATTTATCCGCAATCATTACTCGCTATTATTGGTAGCTCAGGATCAGGAAAAAGTACTTTATTGCATCTATTAGGTGGATTAGACAAACCAACTTCAGGTGAAATTATATTTAAATCACAACAGCTTAATCGGTTATCAGAACAAGAAAAAGCACATTTACGTAATCAAGAAATTGGTTTCGTATATCAGTTTCATCATCTACTTCCTGACTTTACCGCATTGGAAAATGTGGCGATGCCGTTATTAATTGCCGGTACTTCACCAAATGAGGCTAAAAAACGGGCTATGGCAATGTTAGAGTCGGTGAATTTAGTTAAACGGGCTAATCACCGCCCAGCAGAGTTATCTGGTGGTGAACGTCAACGAGTGGCAATAGGCAGGGCTTTAATTAATAATCCTGCTTTAGTGATGGCCGATGAACCAACTGGTAACTTAGATAAATCGACCGCTGACGCCATTTTTGATCTGTTAATTAAACTTAATCGAGAACATGGCACGGCATTTTTAGTTGTTACCCATGATTTAGTTTTAGCGAATAAACTTGATCAACAATTGATTATGAGTGATGGCCAGTTGTCTACCAGTAATTCTGTGAAATAAAGCTGAACGGATAATTAAATATGAATTTATCATTAATTACAGCCATTAAATTTCGTAAAGGTCGCCGTAAAAGTGGCATGGTTTCGTTGATATCAATTATTTCAACCTTGAGCATTGCGATTGGTATTGCTGCATTGATTATTGGTTTAAGCGCTATGAATGGTTTTGAACGAGAACTCAACGATCGGGTGTTATCGGTAGTACCACATGGTCAAATTTATTCACAATATGGCAACTTAGATAATTGGCAGCATGTTCAAACCGAGTTACAAGAGAACAAAAATATCTTATCGGTGACGCCTTATGTTAGTTTTACCGGATTGATTGAAAATGGAAGTAAGCTTGGTGCTGTTGAAGTACAAGGATTTGATCCAGAACAAGAACAGAAAATCAGTTCATTACCCAACTATGTCCTTAATAATAGATGGCAAGATTTTAAGGCTGACAGCCAGCAAATCATTTTAGGAGCAGGATTAGCTAAATCATTAGCGGTTAATGAAGGGCAGTGGGTTACCTTACTTATTCCTGTATCAAACAATCCTGAGCAACTTAAGCCCCCTCGGCGTGTTCGTTTGCAAGTACACGGTATTTTAGATCTAAGTGGTACGTTAAGTAACAATGTTGCTTTATTGCCATTAGCTGATTCACAACAGTTACTTGCTATTGGTGACAGTGTCACGGGGTTGATGATTAATGTTGATAATGTCTATCAAGCTAGTGCTATTATTGGTCATGCAACATTAAATCTTGAAGAAGATCTTAGTTTTAATAGTTGGGAACATACCTTTGGCTTCATGTATCGTGATATTCAAATGATTAGACAAATTATGTATTTAGCGATGATTGTGGTTATTGGTGTGGCTTGCTTCAATATTGTGTCGACGTTGGTTATTGCGGTAAAAGATAAACAACGTGATATTGCTATCCTTAAAACACTTGGGGCGACTAATCGCTTAATAAAACGTATTTTTATTTGGTATGGTGTACTTTCAGGATTAATCGGTAGTGTGATTGGTGTATTGCTTGGATCTATATTGGCATGGCAGCTTTCTAATATTATGGCAGCGGTTGAATCAATGATGGGACATAAGTTTTTAAACAGTAATATCTATTTTGTTGATTTTTTACCATCAGAAATTCATCTTTTGGATGTCATCATGGTATTTATTACGGCCATGCTGCTAAGTTTGATTGCCAGTTATTATCCAGCGCAAAGAGCTTGTAAAATCGATCCGGCTCGCGTGCTAAGTAGCTATTAATGATAATGAAACATAAACAAGGCGCAATATCAGATTTGCGCCTTATTTTTAATAATATTGATAGCCACTTATCAATTGATAATGCTGATAGCCCCAATATAAAAGTAAAGATGACATTATTAATATCGTGATAATTAATAGTGTGCAGATCTGTTTTTGATAGCGGAATTTTTCTAAACAAACACTAATTAGTCCGCCTAAAATAAGGCCAGTGATAGCTCCACCAATATGTGCCATATTATCAATAGAAGGTAGCAATCCTAACCCAAAGGTCAGTAATAAACTGACTACGATTGATTTGATTGGCATCTCTTGTAAGTCAGTACGATTAATTAAACAATACGCAAGTAATGCCGTAATAATTCCTAAAATTGCACCTGATGCGCCACAACTAATGACATTATGATTAATAGTGGCAACATCACTGGCTAAACTACCAAATAATCCTGATAATAGATAAATGCCAATAAAGGCTAATGGTGGTAGCAAGCGTTCTAGAATAGTGCCAATACTCCACAATGCTAACATATTCATGGCAAGATGGGTTAAGCTAACATGCATAAAAATATTAGTAAATAAGCGCCAATATTGACCTGAAAAAGTTAACTGAGCAACATCAGCACCCCAATCAATCAAGAATCTATTTTGACTAAATGTTGAGAATCCCCGATCATCGAGTAGTCGAGAAATAAAAAAACAAGCTATATTAATCAGTATTAAAATACTGGTAATTTTTGCTTGATTATAGATCGATTGAACATTTTTTAAGATAGACATATGCTAAAGTTTCCGTTGAAAACGCACATTAAATTGGATGATTAGTTTAATCAAATCGTTTACCTAAAATAACCAAATCACGTTTAATACCATCAAGTTCAGCAATTTTGGGGAGTAATGCCCATTGTTGATAATGCATTTTTTCGAATAGCTTAATGCTTGGAATATTATGGCCAAAAACATAGCTCAATATAGCGTCAATACCCACTTGTTTGGCAAATGACTCAATTTCTCGAACAGCAGTTTGACCAATTTTTTTGCCTCTAAAATCTTGATGAATATATAGGCTTATCTCAACTGTTTTATCATAAGCTGGACGACCATAAAAAGATGACAAACTGACCCAACCACAAGGTTGATTTTGATATTTGATTAACCAAAGTGGACGTTTTTGCGGATTATGCTGTTCAAACCATGCAATTCGGCTTTCAACCGACACCGGCTGCAAATCGGCCGTTACCTGACGACTGGCAATAGTCGAATTATAAACCTCCACGATAAAAGGTAAATCATCTAAAGTCGCATTAACATAAGTGATCATAGGAATAAAAGAGTTATGGTTAATTGTACTTCATTGTAATGGCTTTGCTATTAGCAAGCAATATTTGTTAAAATAGATCGAAATATGAAAAATTACAAATTTGTAGCAATAACTTAATCAAAAAAGATTTTCCGTAATGTTTTTATTATTGCTTAATTTTTTCTTAACAAATGTTTACATAAAAAATTATTGCATATCATTAATTTTATATTAATATTCCTTGCACATCTTTAATGATTTTAGTTTGATGTTTATTTAAACTAATAAACATGAAGTTAGATATTTATCTAATTGTTTTAATTGAAAATTAAGCGTAAATTACAGCAGGGACTAGCGAAAATATGTTAAAATGTGGTCTTAATCGGGCATCGGGCATCGGGCATCGGGCATCGGGCATCGGGCATCGGGCATCGGGCATCGGGCATCGGGCATCGGGCATCGGGTTTATTATTAACACAGAAATGTTTTTATATCCATTCAATAAAAAGTGTATCAAATTGTTTACAAAAATCACTTCAACAACATATATCGTTAAATAATTTATTATTCTATTCTTTTAAGCAATTTTCTGTACCAAAGTGGCTTCTTATTTTCTTATATCTATCTATGGTGCCTAATTCTTATGGTTTAAGTAGTTTTACAGTCAATGTTATTCAAGGAAATAGCCCTAAGGTTGTTAATTTAAAAACAGCCTCAGATAAGCTTGGTTTCACGGTAAATGGTGTATTTTATAGTGAATCAACAGGTAATATAAAAGAAGGTGAAATTAAAGAGTTTGACGGTAATTTAGATCTAAATCAATTTATTGTAAAACAATATAATTATCAAACGTTAGACAATAAAATTAATTATCAAGATTTAGACGGTGATGCTATCGATCCAACGCAGCCCTTTTTAATGACGGCAACTGTGTGGCAATGGTTTGATGCTAATGATAATAAAATAACTGCCAAAGATAAAACTGAGTTAACAGACTGTGGAGAAGATTACTCATTTCCATTAAGGTTAGAGATAAGTAATCAAGTGCAAGCACTTTCACAATATGGTCAGCCAAGAAAAAGTGATTTTGTCACAATAAAAAAAGTATACAAAATCTCATTAGCATCGAAGCTTTGTTATGTAAAACCTTATGCGATAGAAAGAAATCCTAGAAATCAATGGTTAAGCTTTGGTAGTAATAATAGATTTATCAGATGGAATGATCCTAATTATACATCCAGAACAGCTGCTGGTGGCGGTTATAATTCAGATTATGTGCCAAATTTAGGGTTTAAAATCAATCCTACTGAATCAGGAGGTAAAAAATTTCCTACAACCGGATTTGAGGGTGCTAAATTTCAGTTGATTTTTACTCGTCCAGTAAGTGATTATACATTTACTATTACAAATAACCCTGGAGAACAAGTAGTCGTCGATGAAAAAGGCTATGTTACTTTAAATGGTAAACCTAGTGGATATGTAACTGTTCGAGCTACATTAAAACAAGATTCAAATGTCAAACATGACTATACTTTTAATCCTACTAGTGTATGGGTAAATCCAGTTAAAGGTTTTTTTGATTGGTGGAAGCCTGCAATCCAAATATGTGGTGAGGATCAATTATTATCATACAAAGAACTAACTAATGCTCCTCAATATAATATGAATGATACTCAAAATACTGCTAATGGTTATACACGAGCAATTGGTGAGGGTCTTTTTCCTGAATGGGGATATACAGTTCGTACATCTTATCCTGACTCTGGTTGGGAGAAAGCCAATGATAGATATTGGACGAAAGATCGTTATTATGGTAGCAATTATGGTAATCATGTTGATGTTAATGCAGGAACAGGGCTAATTGGTGTTGATGCGGAAAGATCGAATGCACCTGGTTATCTTGTTTGCAGATAATTACTGATTGTTATATTAGATTTTTTATGAGCATTATAAGTTTATAATTATAAGATAAATCGTTAGAACTCAAGTTTGAAAAAGAAAGTCGCCCAGTCACCGGCGTGATGACGCGATTAGCGTTATCACGCCGAAAAAAACAGAATAAAAAATGAACATTAAAATTAATGACAAATTAGAAATTAGTCAAAGACAAGGTTTTTTAAGCCTCATTGATGAAGGTTCTTTTTTAAGAATTTATAATCAATCGGCTTTTATTGTTACGCAAATATTGCAACATAATTTTAAAATATCAGCACATACGATTGGAAAATTCCAACAATATCATTTTGTTTATTGTGCCTTTCCAAAAAGGAATTTACATTTTCATTTTGAAAATATTCGCAAAACTGCTTGGGGGTATGAATTAACTGGTGAATATGACTTAGTTGATTATGATAATTGGTTTAAGCAGTTTTTTGTTCAAACGCATAAAAATTTAAATAGAAATATCACTGCTCAACAATTAGATTCACATTTAACTTCTGGGCATTTGTTTTCAAATGAGCGAAGCGTAGAAATTGAAGGTAAGCCTATATACCTAAATCCTGAACAAATCATGTTCTTAAGAAATTGGCAACGTGGATATAATAACAATATTGTTATAGAAAACTTTATTGAAAGTTTGCAACGCAAATTACGATAAATACCAATTTATTAAAAAATGAAAATTTTGAGGAAAGGGGGTTTTTGCAATCCTAATGAAGCCATTCTATACATTAACCTCGCTTAAAATAATTTATTATTGCCTGATTAACTGCGGTGATTTTTAAATCTTTACGCCAAATCAGATAAATATTTATTTTTAATCTTTTATCTTGATTTGAGATCAATTTTTTATAGGTAACTCCTTCAACTTTAGCTTGTGCCATTGATTGTGGTAGAAGCATCATTGCTTTACCTAATGCAACCTCTAGCAGCATAGATAAATTATCTGCAAGTTCGGCTCGACGAGATAGTGGATGGGCGAGTTTATTGAATACTTGTTCACATTGATCGTAAAAAAAAGGATTTACTTGTTGTTTAAACCAAAATAATGGTAAATCATTGACATCATCAAGATTTACTTTGTTTTGTTGACAACATGGATGACTTGCCGGTAATACTAATGTTACTGGTTCTTGATAAATGAGTAATGAGTTTTCGCTAAAATCTCTAGTTGGGTAATCGGAGACAATTGCAAAATCAATATTGCCTTTTTGTAGTTCAAGAAGTAGCTCTTTCGAAGTATAGTTATGCTTATATATTTTAGTCTCATCTCTAAATTCTGACAAAAATAATTTAAAGAAAGGAATATAATCAAAAGATAAGGTTTTTGTTGTCCCTACCGTGACCTTTTCAAGAATACTTGTCTTAGTTGCTTTAGTGATAGAGCAAAGATCATTTAATAATTGTGTTACTTTTGATTTTAATATTTCCCCTTCTTTGGTTAATACAACGCTGTGTGAGTTTCGCAAAAATAATGTGCTTTGTAACTTGTCTTCTAAATTTCTAATTTGAGTTGAAAGAGGGGGTTGACTAATGCCCAGTTTTTCAGCTGCACCAGTAAAACTGAGTTCTTCACAAACAGCAATAAAATATTGTAATTGTTTAATCGTTGGTAATCTTTTGCTATAGATGTCCATAAATTTTACTATCCCTAATAAACTATTTCGCTGAGTTGTAAACGTTTGTGTCATTTATCTATCTAAATTAGATTATTATTATGAATGATAACTTTGTTTTTTGCATTTGTTTATATGATTTTTTCTGCGATACGAATTTCGTATAACAAAATATGTATTTCTATATTGCTGTATTGTTAGATAACCTCTCTCAAGTTTAATCAATTAGCAATTGGTATTTTGTTCATGAAATCCATCTCTACAGAAGAGCCAATACAGACAAAACCGCGTTTAGTGCTGTCAGCATTATTAATTGTGCTGTTAGTCGGATCGGTTTATATAAGTCAACTTATCTTTCAAGAGATCTCTCAAACTTATGATATCGATATTTTGGCCGCCAGAAATGTATTCAGCTTATCGTGTTTTTTTTATGCTATCTCGTTTTTTATTTATGGCCCTTTATCGGATAAAGTTTCAACCAAGTTGTTAGTTTTGGTTGGCAGTATTGGAACTGTTTGTTGCCTAGAGTTATCTGTGATTGTAGATAGTTTCAATTTATATTTGGTGGTTATGTCATTGATCGGATTTTTTGCCGCAGCGGTTCCGGCAGCATTGTTTGCTTATACAGCTAAAAACACGCCTAATCATAAGTTACCGCAAGCAATGGGTATTATGATTTCAGCTTCAATTATAGGTATTATTTTTAGTCGAAGTTTGGTTGCTATGTTAACTGATTTTTGGTCTTGGCAAGTTGCCTTTGCCATATATGCCGGTTTGATAACGATCGCATGTTTTTTTGTTCCTTTCGCGATAAAACAATCAAGCCATCAATCTTCAACCACCAGTGTAATTGGTACATATTTGACGGCAATTAAAATATTATTTGATAAAACAGTGATAATATTTCTATCTGTTGGTTTTCTACTTTTCTTTGTTTATTTAGGATTATCTTCACTACTCACTTTTTATCTAAAAAGTGCACCTTTTTCTTTATCTGCAACAGTTTTGGGATGGCTTAATTTTGCTGGGCTTAGTGCGATTATTGGCACCATAATTACGAGTAAATTATTACGGGTTATAAATGAACGCTATCTTTTAATCATTTATTTGTTAGCTGTATGTGTAACGGTTGTGACTATTGGTTATAGCTCAAGGTTATATGTTATTGGGTTAGGGATTTTTAGTTTGTTTTTGTTTGTATTTGGTATTCAACCATTAGTTATTGCCATGCTTAATAAAAATGTACCCATTAATTCACGCGGAGCTATTTCATCCTTATATTTACTTTCTTGTTTGGCAGGAGGCAGTATTGGTACCTATTTATTAGGTATCGTTTATCAAAATATGGCTTGGAATGGCGTGATAGCTATTTGTGTCTTATTGACAATTGTTAATCTAGTTTTAGCGTTAGTTGGTATTCAACTTATCAAAAGTAATCATAGAAAATAAAATTGTAGGTATTAATTATTAAGGAGACTCATCATGAAAAAAAGATTGTTACAATTTTCACTATTTATATTTTGTTGTTTTTATGGAGCATTCTGTATGGCTGATTTAACTAAAATTTCTTCAAGCTTTAGTGCACCAACAGGCATTGCGTTTGATAGTAAGGGATTAATGTATGTAACCAATTGGTCAGGTAACTCAGTTACGAGAGTCAAATCAAATGGTGAAACAGAGACTTTTTATTCAGGTATATCTTCACCAGCTGGTATCGTTATTGATGCAGAAGATAATGTTTATGTTTCATCATATGGCGATGATTATATTGTAAAAATTGATAGTAATGGTAAATCAGAAAAAATATCTGATGGTTATCATACTCCTACTGGTATCGCTTTTTCTAATCAAGGCCAATTACTCATTACTAATCGTTCAACTGGTGAGATAGTTTCTCTTGATCTTAAAACTAAGCAAAAAAGCATTATTGCTCGTGGATTGACCACACCAGTTGGTGTAACTCAATTAGCTGATAACAGTTTAGTTGTTTCACAATACAGTGGTCGTTTAACCATGATCAGCCCAAATGGCACTAAAACTGAGCTAGGTTCGGATTTTAATCGCCCAGGTGTTGGTATTGTTACAGTTGCACCAAATGTTGCCGCCGTTATTGATAATGGTGCTGGAATGGTTCGACAAATTGATGTAAAAACTAAAAAAGTATCGACCTTAGTTGGCAATTTATCTGGAGCAGTAGCGTTAGCTTATCATAATGGTAGCTATTATATTGGTACTTGGGGTGACGGTACTGTATATGAATTGAAAGATAAATAAAATTATCTTCAATATTTTAATAAGTTTTACAAAGATATTAGCTAACAATAAATATTAATAGGAGAATTAACTACATAAAATTATAAGGGAATTTCTATATGCGATAGAAAAGTGAAAGAGATAATTTACAACTAATCGTGATGTTCTATAATAATTCTGTTTATCATTAAAATAAATCGTATTAGGAATATCAATGAAACAACGAGTAAAAGAACCTTATTATGCTTTCGATCCTAAAGAGGCGCATTTTTTGTTTGAGCGTACAATTAGATTTGAATCACGAGCAGAGCTTTTGGCAAAAATTTCCCGAATAATACATCGTATGTATTTTCCTAAAAAGGCAATAATCACTTTTTTTGCTGTGATTGTTGCCTTTATCCTCGCCATTATAGTAACTTATATAATTAATTTATTCTCGCCTTCTTTTGCCAACAAAGTTGGAAAGTATTTGACTGTAATTCCTTTAATTGACATAGGAATTTTAGTCTATCTTGTAAATCATTATTTCAATATATATTTAGAAATACGTTCAGTTAAGAAGCTTTATAAAAAAAATCTTGAATGGCCTGTTGAATGTTATTGTGCTTATTTCCAAGAAGGTATCTACATAAAATCGATCGATATGGAAGGTATTTTTTATTGGGACGATTTTATGGCTATGGGGTATAGCAAGGATGCACTTGTTTTCCATTTTTGTCCAGCAAGAACCCCAAGTGGAAAATTTTTCAAGCAATATTATCCTCGATTAGATAATGTTTATATTTTTATTGATGGTGATGAACAAGTTAGGTCGTTAATAGCTGCTGTAAATAAACATTATAAAGGTTTAGTAGCGTTTAAATAATCAAACCGAAAATTTAACTCTCTTTTAGCAAGTTTTTGACCAGTAATATTGAGTTTTACTGGTCAAAAATAGTTAAATTTTACAAGAAAACGACCAAAAAAATAATTCCAGCTCTTTCTGTCATGTTCATCCATTTTGAATCTATCTTTATATTGGTAGGGAACACGATGCAATATCTAATAGGTCACTAAAATCAAGCGGTTTATCCCTATGTGTATAGGGAACACTCTAATTATAACCATTTGTTTTATAATTAAAATACTCAGTCTACAATTTCTACCAATTTTTTTGTTATATTTGACTGTGTGTTTATACAGGTATTTTAAGTCTTGATAATCACTCTACCGCGAGTAATATCGCTAATATTTTTTTTGAGTATAGCTAGATTATCTAGTGTGATAGCAATACTGACAGTTACGCCTTCAGCATCAAAATCTTGTTGTTCAATGAGTGCATCCAGTTCTTTTAAACGGTTTTCGATAATTGGCCATTCATTGTAATAGCAGTGAAATTGCAAAGAAATTCTAGTGATAAGTTCAATTAATTCTGCTTGTTGTAAACAATGACTAGCCGAACCACCGTAAGCCCGAATGAGTCCACCTGTACCTAATTTGATACCACCAAAATAACGGGTAACTACCACTACCACCTGATCACAATCTTGACCTTCGATGGCAGATAAAATAGGGCGGCCTGCGGTACTGGTTGGTTCACCATCATCATTAAAGCGATATTGTTGACCAATTTTCCATGCCCAACAATTATGTGTTGCATTTGGATCACTGACGCTGTCGATAAACTCAGCTGCCTGTTGAGCATTAATAATTGGAGCCGCATTGACAATAAAGCGGCTTTTTTTTATCTCTTCGGTTAATTGGTTAGGATTTGTTAATGTATAAGACATACTAATTCTGGTAAAATCGTTTTATTGCAACTCATAATACTCAGCAGAATTGAAATGTCTATCAATTTAGCACAATTAAAACATTCACAACAACAACTAGCCGAACAGGTGAGGCTGGTTGATGAATTTAATCCAGCAATCAAGTTAATTGCTGGTACAGATGTTGGTTTTGAGCAAGATGGAACAGTAACCAGAGCAGCGATAGTGACATTGACTTTCCCTGATTTTGATGTGGTCGAGTATCATATTGCTCGATTAGCGACAAGTTTTCCCTATATTCCGGGATATCTATCTTTTCGAGAATACCCAGCATTGTTAAATGCATGGCAACAGCTTAAACATAAACCAGATTTACTATTAGTTGATGGTCAGGGGATAGCGCATCCAAGACGTTTAGGAATTGCTAGTCATCTTGGTTTATTGTTAGATATGCCAACTATAGGTGTCGCAAAAAGCAAATTATGTGGGCAATATCAAGAGCAAGCAAAAAAAGCGGGTAATGTAACCCCTTTGCTAGATAAACATGAGCAAATTGGTTGGGTATTGCAGAGTAAAAATAATTGTAATCCGTTATTTATTTCAGCAGGACACAAAATTAGTCAAACTAGTGCATTACATTGGGTAAAACAGTGTTTACGAGGTTATCGATTGCCTGAACCAACTCGCTGGGCTGACGCAATTGCATCGAATAAACCATTATTTAGAAAATTTAAGCATGGCAAATAATCAATTACCATTAAAACAAGGTGGATTTACCTTTAGACGTTTTTTTGTTGCTCACGACAAAAGTCCAATGAAGGTGACAACTGATAGTTGTTTATTAGGTGCATGGGTACCAATTAAAGGTGATATACAACATGTTTTAGATATCGGTACTGGATGTGGCGTAATTGCCTTAATGTTGGCTCAACGTTTAGAACATCAGGCATGTCAAATTGATGCAATTGATATCGATATGCAAGCAGTATTGCAATGTCGAGAGAATAGCTTAAATGCAGGATTTAAAAATATTAAGCCATTAAATATCGATGTGAATCAATTTAGGACCACTGAGCAAAGATGTTATGATTTAATTGTCACTAATCCTCCTTATTTTCAGTCTGCTGTAGAGTGTCGTAGTACAGAACGGCAATTAGCCCGTTATACTGAAAGTCTCAACTATCAGCAACTTATTGATGTAGTAAAACGATTATTAAATCCGCAAGGGTTGTTTGGTTTGGTTTTACCTTATCATCTTACTGAACAATTTAAACAATTAACTGCGTTAAACCAGTTATATTTATGTCATGAACTGCAAGTTAAATATACAGCGAATAAAGATTATTCATTAGTACTGATGGCATTTTCATTTAATCAGCATGCTAGTGTTGAACGTCAATCACTGGATATGCGAGATGAAGAAGGGCGTTATTCCCAACAATTTAGACAACTGTTGGCCGACTTTTATCTATTTCGTAAATAACGCCTTAATTATTGATTAATGAGGAATGATATAAAAATAAACAATGGCTATAATGGCAAGTACCACTATAGTTATGGCATAAATTTTATCATGTAAATAGCTAAACGCTGATAGTTGTCTTTGCTTTCTGGCATAAAGATAAAACAGTAGCCCAACACTATATAAGATCATTGATAGTAGTAAATATGATACGCCACCAGCATAGATCAACCAGAATCCATATAGCGAGCCAAATGCACCAATGAAAATGAGATATTTTCTAGGTTGATGTATTGCTAATTTAAACATAAACAGTGCTGAAAGTAGATAGGGGATAAGCACCATAGATGTTGATAATTGAATCAGCGTGTTATAACCAGATTCATAAAAATGAGCAAGTATAATTAACAAGCTAATTAAGCTGGTTGTTAACCATAAAGCATTAGCTGGTGTGCTGTTTTTATTAAGTTTACCAAAGCATCTAGGAACTGTATGTTGTTTACCTTGACCGGCTAAAAATAACATTTCTGCAGCTAACATTAACCATGATAATAATCCACCACTTACTGAAACTATCAAACCAATATTAATAAATGTGGCGCCCCAACTACCAACGACATGTTCAATGACTAGTGCCATTGACGGATTTTTCATTTGTGCGAGTTCATGTTGTGGCACAATGCCTAATGAAAGAACGGAAACACAAACTAATAAAAGACTAGTAATGGCAAAACCAAAAAAGGTGGCTCGACTTATACTGATTATATTTTTCGCTCGTGCAGCATAGACAGTAGCACTTTCAATCCCCAAATAAACCCATACAGTATAAAGCATAGTATATTTTACCTGATCAATGATTGAACCTAATTGTGGTGTTCCCCAAAAATCAGTGTTAAAAGTTGAAATTTTAAAGGCTAAAACAACACAAACGATAAATAAACCGATAGGTACAATTTTAGCTAGCGTTACTAGGCAATTAAGTAAAAATGCTTGGTAAATTCCGTTAATGACAAAAAAGTGCATAATCCATAAAAGGATAAGTCCGGCAATAACGGCAGGAATTGTCGTACCATTACCAAAAAATGCAAAACAATCAAAAGAGCCTAATGCACTAAATAAGATAACTAAATAGCTAGTACAAGACATCCAAGCTGATATCCAATAACCCCACGCGGCATTAAAACCGATATAATCCCCAAATCCTTCACGAACATAACCATATAAACCTTCATTAATTTTGTAAAACCGAATAGAAAGATATTGAAATATTCGTGTCAGCATAAACATGCCGAATAATGTTACGGCCCATGCGATAAGTATCGCACCGGCACCGGCACCTTCAGCCATATTTTGTGGTAGGCTAAAAATACCACTACCGACAATACTTCCCACCACCAGTAATGTGAGAGGAAGTATGCCAAGCTTTTTTCTTACTGGTGTATTCATATTGTTTTCTTATTTAGTTGGTTTAATTTTTGTGGTTTTTTAAATTAAAATCGCAATGACATACAGCTTACTCCACCATCGATTTTGCGATATTCTGAAGTATCAACTTCAATGACCTGATAACCGAGTGCTTCAATTTTTGCTTTAGTAATAGGATAACCAGCTGGCATTATCACTCGTTCATTGACCCATATACAGTTAGCGGCATAGCTTTCTTGTTCAGGGATCTCAATGATATTGAGATGTTGAAATTCTGGCTTAGTAATAAATTCACCTGCCGCTAATAAGTTATTGTGTTCCAAATAGGCAAGTCCCGTTTTTAAGTGTAATACTTTTTCTAAAGTGACGACTGAACCAGTTAAACCGTATTTTTCCAATATTGTAATCATTTGGTTTGCACCTTCTTGATTGGTTCGAGCGGAAAGACCAATGTAAAAGTGATTCTCAACCATCATGATGTCACCCGCTTCTACGGTGCCTGGTGCCTTAATATATTCAACTTTATTTGGATAAAAACGACTAACCGCCTCAGTAATTAGTTCTGTTTCAGCTCGACGAGATTCGGCTCCTGGTCTAGTAATGATTACGCAATGAGGTGTACAAAGGGCAACATCTTCAACAAAAACTGAATCAGGAAATTCTTCACTGGCTGGCAGAATGGTGATATCGACATCGCATTGTTGTAATGCTCGAATGTAGCTGTTATGTTGATCGAGCGCTTTTTGATAGTCAGGTTTGCCTAGATTAGCTGACGTTAAGCCATTAATTAATGATTTCGCCGGTGTTCTAGCAATGATATGACTAAATTTTTTCATCTTATAAATTCCTTGTAATAATTATGCAGTAATTTTGCATAATAATTCATTAAAAAAACAAAATCAAGCTTTTTGATTAGCTTATAGGTTTGTAATATGCATTTTTATGCTATTTTGTTGATCAGAAATATTGAGAGGAATTTATAAATGGTGAGTAACAACAATTAATTGTTTATATTTAAAATAAGCATCGCTAATATGAGATTAGAAGTAGGGCGAATTATCGCCCGATAATATAAAGATTATTCACCAGCAAAATCGACTAACGTATAGCAGTTGATTCCCATAGCGGTTAATTTGGTTTTACCCTGTAAATCAGGTAAATTGATGACAAAAGCGGCATCTTCAGCGATCCCTCCCGCTTTTTGAATTAATTTAGCGGTTGCTGCAACGGTCCCTCCTGTTGCTAGTAGATCGTCAATAATCAATACTCGCTCATTAGGTTTTATGGCATCACAATGCATTTCTAAAGTATCGGTACCATATTCGAGTTGATATTCTTCTCTATAAACGTGACGCGGTAACTTATTCGGTTTTCTAACAGGCACAAAACCAACACCTAAGGCTAAAGCAAGAGGGGCGGCAAAAATAAAACCACGCGCTTCGGTGCCAACAACTTTATCAATTTTTTTATCTTTATAATGCTCAATTAAAAGATCGATTGATGTTCTGAAGGCGATTGGGTCTTCTAATAAACTGGTAATATCCCGAAATAAAATCCCTTGTTTAGGATAATTAGGTATAGTAATAATACTATTTCTGATAAGTTCAAGTTTTGATTGAGTCATATTAAATGTTCTCTAACTATTCTCTTTAAGAGCAAATAATATTTTATTATATACCTATGCGGTTTTGACTGGCAATAAACAAACAGTTAACACACCGTAAAATCTAGAGATTGGTTAGTTTAAGTACGAATAGAAATATTTTTAAACGATAATTTTATCTCGGTTATGATTTTACTTTTTACAAACTTTTACAATTAAATACATTAATTAGACAGTTTATTTGGCAATCGGTGAATAATTGAATAAACTTTATACAGGAAGGGAAACACTATGAAATTTATCAAAATATTTGCCATGTTGGGGCTTTCTATTTGTAGCTTATTAAGCTATGCAGAACAAAACAGTGGGGTTAAACAAATTCAAGTTCGTTCAGAATTGTCTTCACCAGTTATAATGGAAGGCCATCCAGAAAAAAATTACTTAAAAGTCTCATTATCAGGCCAAAAAATTGATACCAATAAACGCGTTCCTATTAATTTAGCGATTGTTATTGATAAATCAGGTTCAATGGGTGGGGAGCGCATCGAAAAAGCGAGAGAAGCAGCTATTTTTGCGGTTAATTTATTGAACGAAGAAGATACGCTATCTATTGTTGCTTATGATAATGAAGCAAAAGTGATTGTGCCTGCAACCAAAGTAAAAAATAAACAAAAAATTATACAATTAATTAATAAAAATGTTTTTGCCGGTGGAGGAACAGCTTTATTTGCTGGCTTAAGTAAAGGTATTAAGCAAGTTGAAAATCAACTGACAAAAGATAAAGTTAATCGTATTATTTTGCTATCTGATGGTCAGGCTAATGTTGGTCCAAGCTCAGTAAATGAGCTATCTGAATTGGCTATTATTGCCGCGAAAAAGAATATTGCTATTACCACTATGGGGATAGGTTCTGATTATAATGAATTATTAATGTCATCGATCGCAAGTTATAGTGATGGAAATCATGTGTTTGTAAATAATTCTGCCGATCTCGAAAATGTGTTTGTTCACGAATTTACTGATGTAATGTCAACTATTGCTCAAGACGTTGTGATTACTATTCAATTGAAAGATGGTGTTAAACCTGTGCGTTTACTTGGTCGAGATGGCGTGATCAAAGAGAATCAAGTCACGGTTAAAATGAATCAATTGTTTTCCAACCAAGAAAAGTATGTATTGTTAGAAGTGATACCTGATGAAGGTAAAGTGGGTCAAAATAAAACTTTAGCTCAAGTTGATTTGAAGTATGATAATTTATTGGTAAATAAGATTGAACATCAAACGCAATCGGTTAACATTGCGTATACCAATAATCAAAAATTGGTCGAGGATTCAATAATCCAAGATGTCTTAGCAGAGTCAGAAATTCAAAAAGTGACAATTGCGAATGAAAAAGCATTAGAGCTCTATGATCAAGGTATGCAAGAGCAAGCAGAAATGATGCTTATAGAAAATAGCAGTAGACTTGCATCATTTTCAGACATAATCGTATCACCTTCGTCAAAAGCGAGATTAGATGGCCAAATTGAGAAAAATAATATTATGGCTGATGCCGTTAAAAATCAGAATAGAAATGTTTCTCGTAAAATAATAACTCAACAACAGTTTGAGTCAAAAAGTAATGTAATTAAAAAATAGTTATGAAGAAATTAACAACGATTTTATCTTTATTGATATTAATGACATTTATAAGTTATTTAGGTTGGCGAAGCGTTGAACATGAGGTTTTATTAAGAGAAAATAATGAAACCTTACTCGCTAAAAGTCATATGAATAATATCAAATTATCGATTGAATCGTTGTTGAATCAACGTCTATCTTATCTTAATAGTTTGGCATTACAAATTGATAATGACTATGGTAAAGCTGAGGATTTATTAGAAACGGAAACGGATTTTAAGAATATTTTTATCATCAACAAAAATAGGATTTTATTTTTAAGTGATTCTGATGATTCTCAATGGCACAATCTGGTTGAATCAATTGCATTAGATAATTCTGTTTTGATCAATCAACAAGATTATTCAGAACAATCTCAACCAAGCTCTGGTTGGTATCAAATATATAACCACTTAATTTATTGGACAATTCAATCGGATAATATTATTGGTTTTGAATTTTCCAATATAAAGTTTTCATTTGATGTTATCAGTTTATTAGATACTTATGATTCTGATGATAATTTTAAATTATCCGATGGCGATAAACAGATATATAGTAATGGTGAAAAATTCGATAATGAAATTTCTCTAAGGCTTAATTATCCCCTACAAAATTGGCATTTAACCTATTATTATTCTTCACCAAACTTAGTTAATTTATATTTATTAGGTTCAGGCGTTATAGGATTATTTTTTATCGTTTTGCTTGGGCTTATTGGTTACGGTTATCGAGAATATACCCGAACACTTCGTTTAGCAAAACAACAAGTAAGTTTTGTTGGGCAGGTTTCGCATGAGTTTAAAACGCCTTTAACCAATATCTCTCTTTATTCAGAAATGTTATCTGAATATTTAGAAGATGAGCCAGCGCCTGTTCCTGATTATCTGCATATAATTAGTGCAGAAAGTAAACGACTTACGCGATTGGTGCAAAATGTTTTAACTTTTAATAAGCCAAGTCGTTTAAATATAAAACAAGTAAATTTAACCATACTAATTAAACAGATATATCAAACTTTTAAACCTATTTTAGAGGCTAAATCATTACAACTGAACATCACTACTCTTGAAAATGATTGTATAGTTGATACTGATGAAGATAGTGTCATGCAAATTCTCAATAACTTTTTGAGCAATGCCGAAAAATATGCTTTTAATGGTAAACGAATTGATTTATCTTTGACCAGAAAAGGAAAACTGGTCACAATTACTGTTCGTGATTATGGAGATGGTATTGCCAGCCATCTATTAAAACAGATTTTTGAACCATTTTATCGAGTCAATTCATCGATAACTGAAGGCGTTTCGGGTACAGGAATCGGTTTGACGATTGCCAAGCAGTTAGCTAGTCAGATCCACGGAGAGATTAAAGTTTTGAATCATAATCCGGGAATGGCATTTTCACTGATATTAATGGAGTAGTAGAATGAAAATTTTAATTGCTGAAGACGATAAGCACATTCTTAATGGCATGTCAGATTTGTTAGAAAAAGAGGGCTACATTATTATTAAAGCTGTTAATGGTAAAGTTGCGCTGGAACTATTCAATCAATACCAACCCGATTTTATTATTTTAGATATTATGATGCCCGAGCTTGATGGCTATTCTGTTTGCCGTGCAATCCGTAAATTAAATGAAGATGTGCCAATTTTATTTTTATCCGCTAAAGATGAAGAAATCGATCGGGTTATTGGTTTAGAACTAGGTGCTGACGATTATATGAATAAACCTTTTGGTATTCATGAGCTTAGAGCAAGAATTAAGGCTATTGCTAAACGTTATTTAAAATCTAAACATCGAAATCTTTCTAAAGAAGATTATTTTCAATTTGGCGATTTAAATGTATATCCTACCGAATTATACGCTAAAAGAAATGATCAGATTATTGAATTAACTTTACGAGAAATTAAGATTTTAGAATGTTTATATCAATATAAAAATCAAGTTGTTACTCGAGATATGCTTTTTGATTATGTATGGGGATATGATTTTTTACCTAATAGTCGAACTCTTGATCAACATATTTCAAAATTGAGAAAACAAATAGAAATTAACCCAAGCATACCAACTTTAATAAAAACGGTACATGGAATTGGTTATAGACATTAAATTTGCTATACACTCTATTGAGCTGATTTTTCAGCATGTTAAGTCATCATCTCAAAAAGAGATGACGTTATATTGAGCAAATAATTCTGATTAGATGAGACTTGACATAAGGTATCACAGCAATTTTTTTCTATAGCTTTTACAGTATCATCTAATTGAGATTTGCATATTGATTTATAATTATAATTTTTGATAATTATCGATGGTTACGATTTTTATTTTCATGTTCAATTAACCATTTTTTTCTTTCTAATCCACCGCCATAACCAATTAGTTCTCCATTCGATCCTATTACTCGATGACAAGGGACAATAATCGCCACTCTATTATAACCATTGGCATTGGCGACAGCTCGAATTGCTTGTGGATTATTAATTCTTTGTGCTTGCTGTTTATAAGTGGTCAATTCTCCATAGGGAATGTGTTTTAAGCAATCCCAAACGGTTTGTTGAAATAGGGTGCCAGGTGTATGTAAGGCAACGGTAAAGTTTGTTCTTGTTCCTGAAAAATATTCGGCAATTTCAACCTTAGCTTGTTTGATATGTTCATTTTCGCCAAAAATAATCTTCATTTTAAGTAGGCTTTGTAGTTGTTCAAATTCTGTTTCTAACATTCTTCTATCTACAAACTCTAATAAACAAATTCCTTGATTTGTTGCACAAATAAACATAGGACCTAAAGGGGAGGTTAATCTATCGATTAAAATAACGTCTTGCTGTTGGTTTGCTGAAGGTGACTTTTTCATGATTTTTTTATAAGTATAACCAAAACCACTTAAGGAATTGTAACCAGTATCAAAGGCAGTATTAATAACATTTTTTCCTGATTTTAATTCTTGAAAAGCACTGTTAATTCGATACATTCGTTGATAAGCATGAAAAGTAATTCCGTAATGTTTTTTAAACCAACGGCGAAGAGTTTCAGGACTTAGTTTATTTTGTCTGAGCTGATAATCAGTGATCTTTTGTTTAGGATTATTATTAATTAATGCTAGGGCTTTAATTATTTCATCTGGTGCTTGATTAGCATTTTCGGTTGGTTTGCATATTTTGCAAGGTCGATAACCGGCATCAAGCGCTGATTTGAATGAATCGAAAAATTCAACATTGGCAAATTTTGGTTTTCTTGCTCGGCAAGTTGCAATACAAAATACCGAAGTGGTTTTGACTCCGACATAAAAGATCCCAATATAGCTATGATCTCTTTCAAGTAAAGCTCGGTAATAAGTCTCTTTTTGATTAGGGTTAGTTATTAGCATTTTATTCTATCTTGTCTAAGTTTCGGTAATTTATGAACTAAGCTTATTAAAAATGCTATTCGTTGCGCAACCGAAAAATTGACAACTATTTTTATTCACTTTCTTCGTAAATTTTTTAGCTGTTTAATAAAAATAAATTGCTAAAATGACCATTATCAATCTAATATTGATACATCACTTGTTATCACTCAAGATTTTTATTATTTAATAGTCATTCCTTCGTTCATTGTTGTTAATATTTTTTGTAAATACTTAATATTTAAATCTGTTTTTATGACCAATTTTAGTACTAATTGCTTCTATTGCCTTAGGCATTTATTATTTTGGAGAGTACTATGCTTAGTTATCTTGATTTCGTTATTATTGCTTTAAAGTTGTTGGTTGTATTTATCTGTATTCTGTTATTTTTAAAAATAACCGGCAAAACTTCATTATCACAAATGTCGAGCATTGATTTTATTGGAAATATGATTTTAGGTGGCATTGCTGGCGGGATTATCTATAACCCCAAATTAACCATATATGATTTTATTGTCGTTCTGTTGATGTGGACGGCAATTATGTATAGCTCTAATTATTTAAAAAAACGCAGTCAAAATGCTAAGGCATTTATTGTCGGTAATCCAATTATATTGATGGATCAGGGTAAATTAAAATTGGACGCTTTCACCTCAATTAATTTAGATCTAGCTAGTTTTGCTGTATTGCTTAGAATGAAAAATGTTTTTACTATTCATGATGTTGAAAAAGCAATTTTGGAACCGAATGGGCAATTATCTATTGTAAAAAAAGGTGACAAAGATATATCGGTTATTGTATTAGAAAATGAACAACCAGTAGATGATGTTTTAAAACAAATTGGTAAAGATGAAAAATGGTTAAAATCAAACTTAGCAAAACAAGGTTATAAGAGTTTCCAAGGGCTTTATTGTGTGGAATATTATGATCATCGACTTTTTGTAATACCTAATGATGCAGTAAAATGAGTTTATGTTTTTATAACTAACCACTGACCATATAAATTTAAATCACTTATATGGTCAATGATTATTGCTTTAAGAAAATTATTTAATTCGCGTATAGTGGTGATATGTTTAATGATTTAGCAATAAAGCTTTTTACGGAGTTGGATTTAAGTTCGCTCTGTATTGATAACGCATGTTGCTTTGACTCACAACGTGTAAATACACAGGCGCCGGTGCCAGTTAATCTGGTTGGCGCATATCGCGATAACTGCTGAATATGGTTATCAATTTCAGGGTAACGCTGACGCACTACAGTTTCACAATCATTACTAAAATCATCAATAGAAATTGACATCAGTTGTTCAATACTACGCTTAGGTGTATTTCGTGGTAAATTTGGATCATTAAACACCGTAACCGTTGAAATTTCTATATTAGGGTTGCTGACTAAATACCAATATTGAGGTATATCAACTTGTTGCAACTGATCACCAATACCTTCTGCAAAAGCAGCATGACCATAAATAAAAATAGGTACATCGGCACCGATTGTACTACCTATTTTCATCAAGGTAGTTTGCGACAGATGTAAACCCCATAATTGATTTAACGCAACCAGTACTGTCGCTGCATTTGACGAAGCGCCACCAAGTCCACCGCCCATGGGGATCATTTTATCTATGGCAATATCTGCACCAAGCTTATTAGTGTTTACATAAGATTTTAAACGCTTAGCGGCTATAATAATAAGATTTTTATCTGCTGGGATATTATCAAATTGCGTTAATAGATTAATTTGCCCATCATCACGAGTCGTAATGGTCAATTTGTCGCAAATATCAATAAATTGAAACAAAGTTTGTAAATCATGATAATTATCTGGACGTCGTCCAGTTATATATAAAAAAAGATTTAATTTAGCTGGTGATAACCATTGAGTCATAATCATTATCCGTTATCGTAATATCCAATTGCTAATTTTCAAACGAATTAATTCATCATCATGAGAAAGTTCAATAATAGCAGGTAAATCAATTTTTTTATTTTTATAGGTATAAGTAGCGTAGCTGCTAATCTTTAGTGACCATTTATTGTTATTTTGCATAAATGAGGTGGAGGATAATCTACCTGAGCTGTCAATTTTATCAGCTTGGCTATCATCAGAAAAACCTTTCAACCAATTATGTAACGAATTGAGTGGGATATTAATATTGGATATTTTCTTCATTAATAGTTCCACATTAACATCATGGTAGCGAACGTTGTTGTTATCAATTAATTCGGCGTAATTAGGTTCAGCTTTTAAGGTTAAAATATTTGTGCCAATTGGCGTAGTTAATTTAACGTCATAATAATTTTCAGATTGCTGTGTAATAATAAAACGGCCATAACTTTTAGTTTTCGTTCCTATATGAGCAATACTACCATTAACTTGAAATGAATTAATTTGTGCAAGAACTTGTTTATGGTTTTGCCATTGCTGTTCTACAGATACATTAGTTTGATATTTTGTTGTTTGGCATGCACTAAGTATAAACGGCAGAATGAATATGAACACATATTTAATTTTAGACATAAATTAACTCTTTAGTTGTGTATGGTCAAAAGTAAGGCGTATTATAGCTGATAATTAGTTGAATAAGAAAAGGTAACTGAAATTAACCTTTATTATTTTTTTTAGGTATAATGAGTTCTTAATAAAAACTTTACAAACTATTACAAAAGAATCAATGCAATGTCTATTACTGTATTAGGTGTCAATCATAAAACAGCACCCGTTTCTTTAAGAGAAAAACTGGCCTTTTCTAATGAGGTTATTGATAAAGCATTATATAGTTTATATCAGCATCCTTTAATTGCTGGCTGTGTCATCCTATCAACCTGTAATCGAACCGAAATTTACTTAAGTTATGATCATGAAAGTGATTTTCTGCGGGTAAGACAATCGGTTGAAAATTGGTTAGCACAATATCATGGTATTGATTTGGCTTTATTTAAATCATCATTTTACTGTTATGATGGTCGGCAAGCAGTTGAACATCTTATGTCGGTAGCTTGCGGCATTGATTCATTAATTATTGGTGAACCGCAAATTTTAGGTCAAGTTAAACAAGCATATAGTTTTTCACAGCAAAACAATTGTTTATCAGCGGAATTGGAAAAACTTTTTCAATCCATTTTTCATGTAGCTAAAATTGTTCGTACTGAAACGAATATTGGCGCCAATACTGCATCGGTTGCTTATGCTGCCTGCCTAGTGGCTCGTGATGTTTTTACTGATACCTCTGCATTAAGTGTGATGTTAGTCGGAGCTGGTGAAACAATTGAACTAATTTCACGTTATCTCAAACCTCATGGTTTTAAACATGTCATTGTTGCCAATCGAACTCGAGACAAAGCATTAAAATTAGCTTCATTTATTGAGGCTGAAATTATTTCATTACCTGATATAGCTAATCGGCTGAAAGATGTTGATATTGTTATTAGCTCAACTGCTAGCCCATTGCCTATCATTGGCAAGGGGATGGTAGAGCGCACTATGCATGATCGAAATAATAAAAAGATGTTATTTATTGATTTAGCTGTACCTCGAGATGTTGAGTCAGAAATAAGCCAATTGGGAGATGTGCATCTATTTACTGTCGATGATCTACAACAAACGGTACAAAATAATCTTGAGCAACGTGTAATCGCAGCCAATGAAGCCAAGTACATAATTCAAGAGCAAGCAGAGCAATATATTGATTGGTTAAAAACACGCCATGCGGTAGAGTATGTTAAACAGTACCGTAATAACGCTCAAACCATTAAACGTCAATTAGAATTAAAAGCATTAAATGCGATTAAACAAGGCGCCAATATTGATGATGTTATTTTTGAATTTTCGCACAAATTAACCAATAAATTAATCCATGCACCAACTCGAATACTGCTGGATGCTGCAACGCATGACTGTGATGATTGTTTTAAAGTCTTAAGCAAAGGATTAGGACTAGAAGATAATTAATTTTTGATTGAATCTACAAAGGATGATGTAGTTATTGGACCAAATTGAATTTTTTGACATACCAAGCCCTTGCCAAAGAGTATGTCAAATGGATAGGCAAGGGTATTGTATAAAATGCTATCGTTCTCGCGACGAAAGATTTAATTGGCTAAATTATTCTAATTATCAAAAACAAGAAGTTTTGCGATTATGTAGACAAAGGGCCATAAGACGTTATTATCAATTCTTGCAGCAGCAACGACAACAAAATAATCAAATTACTTTTTCACAAATCGATTTTAATTTTTGATATTTAAACATCTATTTTTCTATAACTTGTAATCCTGCTCAACTCGGAGTAGCATTTTTAAGTATATTATTATGGTTTTGTATTAATTACCTTCGCTAATTAATGGGGATAGAAAATATGAAAATGTGTATTGCATGTGGTATGCCCATGACGGCTATTGCTGATTATCCTCTGCATGATATGTCAAAAAACTACTGTAAACATTGTGCTCATAGCGATGGAACAATGAAATCATTTGACGAAAAATGGCACGAGGTAACACTTAAATATGCTAATAATCATAATATTGATTATGGTGTTGCCAAAGAGACCGCTTATACAATTTTAAAAAAATTACCAGCCTGGAAACGTAGATGGTAGTAGAATTTTTAGGCAACTAACAGCATTTAGAATAATATCTGTTGCAGATATTGCAAAGCTTAGTATAATTGCCAACGTTTACTTTTTACACTTCTAATGCCAGTGTGGCGAAATTGGTAGACGCAGCGGATTCAAAATCCGCCGCCCTTAAAAGCGTGTCGGTTCGAGTCCGACCACTGGCACCAATAAAATCAATTAGTTAATTCTCATTCTTTCGTAAGTCAAATATCAAAAAAATTTTGAATGGCGGTAAAATGGCGAGTTATTTTTCTTTTGAAAATTTTTAACCAACCTTAAATTCATCAATCATATTTAATTTCTCATATCAATATTCATTTAATAAATCTATTAATAGTTAGCAGATATAGATCCATTATAATTAAAGCTGCTAACCGGTTAGCCAATGATCTCAGTAAAAAGGGGGAATTGATTGGAAAGGTGGCTATTTGGGTGAGGGTGCTTTTGAAATAGTAAATCAAACAGGATTATGAAGTGCCATGATATGGGATCAAGGTAATAAGGTTGGTCACTAGGGGAGTTATTAAAGGAACAGATAAAGTTAGTAATGTTTTAATTCATTATCCTTGGAAAAGCACTACTTATAAAATGACTCAATAAGAATTTAAGAAGGTATATAATGAGATCGCAGTTTCTATTTTAATCCATGTTGATGATAGTTTTATTCCATCAGGGATAGATCTATATGAGTTTATGAAATGGCACCCTGAATACTAGAAAAATAGAGCGAATGAATTTAAAAAATAGGTATATTATGAGTACAAAAGTTGCAAAAGATTTCGGTATTTTTTTAAAGAAACAATTTTAGAGGCAAAAGAAAATTGGTAATTGTTTTTGATCCTATTATGGGCGCTTTAACGCCGACTCTGCTGAAGCAAAATTGGTTAACAATGATGGAGTATAAGAATGGACCTGATGTAAGCATTCTAACCAAACTAAATAATAAAACTCTATCAATTTGGTGAATTAATAAATTCTATTGTCTCAAGAGATGGTAAAGATGGTAATAAATAGTGAATTTAGTAAACAGTTATTATTAGAAAGGGAAAGATTTGAAAATCCTCCAGATCATACTGTTAAAGCTATAGGGGTTGGTATAGCTAGGTTTATTATTCGTTGTAATAATAATGCTGATGAAGTGTTAAACTTAGCTAAACGAGTGTTAGTGATAGTAAACTATAATTCAGAGTTAGTTTGGCCTTCTTTTGAATTATGGAAAAAAATATTACCTGATATATTTATTAATCATTGTGCTAAAGAATTAACTGAAGAAGAAGTAAAAAATCAACAAATATATTGGGATAGCTTAAGTTATGAGCAAAAAATAGAAGAAGCTAAAAAAGATGAAGCATGGACTTTATCTAATTGGTTAGCATGGCTAGAGCCTGATTGTAGAGAGTGGTTTTGGTGGAATGCTCATAAATTTGATGGTGAAATTGAAAATACACATTTTTTAATCGAGGTTACAGCATTAGATGATCCTTTTTCATCAGGTGCATTGAAATGGTTATTTAGAGCTTGTGGTGCAATTGATGTCGTATGTACAGATGATCTTTAGTTTATGCATCTGTCATCTAGTTCTGCGAGACTAGTCGCAGAACTGAACTAACTATTTATCCACTCAGTGATCTAGTTCACAAATTGAACAATTAACTCGTCTTTTTAAGTGGTAATGGTGAATGGTCTGTGTTGGATCAGAATTTACCCAACTAGAGGGTTTTAAAGATAATCAGTGAAGAGTAACATCCTTTGTTATAGTTATCTTTTTTACACATAATTCCCAAAGACTATGACCACTTCATTCATATTCTAATATCAATAAGACGGTATAGACTCCTCAATTGTTTTTACAAATAAACCTCAATAAACTAAATCAAAATAACCATAATCTAAAAAATATAATCACCAATTAGAACTGTTACTAGTAATGACAGTTTTTCACCGACCAGTAGCCAACCAACCGTTTATGACCATAACGATGAAGCCTCGAATATTACGCACTCGGCAATCAGTGACGGTGAGTTAATCATTCGTGACCAAGATAAGCAAACACAAGATATTAATGAACTCAGTCATGATACCGAAAATGCCCATAGTAAGCTCAAACCTATCTTTAATAAAGAGAATGAACAGACCAAACAAAACATTGTCACTAGCTTACAAGAGTTAGCGTCACAGGTTAAAGAGCTTGAACGCACCATTCATAAAGATGCCGATAAAGACTCCCAAGATGGCAAAATGGGCAATGACTTTAGTAAAGGCGTTGACTCAGCCGTAGCAATTATTACCGGCATTATCACCGGCGGCCTAGCCGGCGCTAGTGCACCATGGTTAGCTGAGCAGATAAAACTGCATACAGGCGATAATGAAGCTGCAAGGTTAATTGCGCATTCCATACTCGGCGCAGTGGTTGCGGAACTACAAGGTAATTCAGGACTTGCCGGCGGAGCCGGTGCAGTAATAGGTGAAGTTGCAGCAGATATCATCCGTAAACAACTGTATGGAAAAGAAGTCAAAGATTTAACCGAAGAGGAAAAAGAAACCATCAGTGCACTATCTCAACTAGCCTCCGGCCTTGCGGTAGCTGCCGGAGGTGGTAATATTGGCGATGCTAGTGCAGCAATTAGTAGCAGTAAAAATGCAGTTGAGAATAACTCGATGGGACCATGGCATGGTGGTGATATTATCGGTTTATCACCAGAAACAGGAGCGAATTATGATTCAATAGTTCATGCTTCAGCAGCAGGTTATTTAACTCTCGAGGAAGCTTTTCAGATCATAGATGATATGAACTCGGGTAAATACATGTATGATCTTTTAAGAGAGAATTTAAAACAATTTCCAGAGGATCTTGCTATTTTGGTAACGCCGTATGGAGATTATATTGCCTTTGGGGATGCTGATAGTTGGGGGGACTATACAATAGCAATTGCCGGAGTGTTACCTTTTGTAAAATATATCAAGGTAGCAGGAAAAGTTGTTAAGGTTGAAACTATAGCAGCACAAGCTTTAGTAAAAGAAGCTGAGGCAGCATACAAGGCAGGTAATGTAGCAGAAGGCAATCGATTAATGAATCAGGTTGCTAGTCAATCTACACAAGTTGAAACAACAGTTGTTAAAAATAGTACACTTACAAGCAAGATGCCATCAAATCGGGGTTCTCAGGCAGGTAGTGGAGTGGAAAAACCAATAAAAAAGATCCTGTCGAAAATGCTTATAGTCATTGGGATAAACATAAGTTAGAATTTCCAGAATTCCAAAATGCAAAACAATATGTAGATGCGACACATAATTTTGTTAACAATCCACCAGCTGGCACGCTAGTTATTACTAGAAAAAATGGCGATACAGTTTTTTACAATCCTAGCTCTAATATTTTTGCTGTAAAAAATGCAGATGGTACGCCTAAAACAATGTTTAAGCCTAATCCGGCTGAACATGGATATAAAACTAATTTGGAGTATTTTAATGTACAAAAATAATAATGAAGCATATATCTGTCGTGTTTGCGGCCTTAAGCAAAATGAACCTCAATGGGGAATTGATGAACAAACGCCAACATATAATATTTGTGATTGTTGTGGCGTGGAATTTGGGTATGAAGATTGTACTTTGATTGGAATTAAAAGTTATAGAAAAAAATGGTTAGATAGCGGGGCAAAATGGAATTGTAAAAAGTGCCAACCAAATAGTTGGTCTCTAAATGAACAGTTAACTAATATACCTAAACAATATCAATGAAATATTAAAAATAATAAATATTAATCTAGTTCTGTGACAGTGCTCGCAGAGCTGGATTAATTATTCATCAACTCTGAATCTACTTCGCAATTTCAACAATCAACTTCCCTTTTTTAGCTGTGATGGTGACGGGTTGCCGGCCATTGAGGCTGTAACTGACCGTTATGCAGTGCTTCAGCGATGGTTTTACCGTTTGGGTTTGGGTAATGGTGTTTTTTAGCGTAGAATGTGTCTTAGCCATTAGCTCTTTTACACATAATTCTTGCAAACTCTGACCAGTTCATTCATATCCTAATATCAATAAGATGGCATAAACTCCTCAATTATTTTTACAAAAAAATCTCAATAAACTAAATCAAAATAACCATTATCTAGAAATATAATCATCAATTAGAACTGTTACTAATAATGACTGTTTTTTAACTGACTAGGGTGCAACCAATTTTTTATGACCATAACAATGAAGCAAGAATAATAAATAGAAATTTATAACAAAACAGGTAAAACTTCTTATACAAATCAATTATTATCTTATAAAGTACCGCAACAACAAGTACTTTGCTTATTGATAGTAGGGTGGTATCGAAAAGAAAATAGTTATGTAAACTCGAACTTGACGAACAGAAAAATAAACTAAATTGGGATGGTCCAATATAAGTACAATATATTTAATAGAATGTTGAATTTTCATTAAAAATGATAAGGTAAAGAAATGATGTCAATAAAAATTGGTTTTACAGGTGGCATCCGCATAGTTGAATTAGTTACAGACAGCGATATTTGATGCATATTTTAAAGCATTTTATGAGAGTATTGAATGTGCTATAAGAAATTATGAATGGTTCAAATCAGATCCCGATTATAAATATTAATCAGTAATGGTAACAATTTCTACCATTCCTTATTGTATGAGCTACAGTAAGATCCCTTTATCTGTTTTCGATAATTTACAATCGGACGAGAAACCAATTTGGTGGACTGGCAAAATTCCTAAAACCACAACGTAGTTACTTTTATTTTACCTCTCATCCCTCTTTTCCTCAAAATTTTAAGGAAAGTAGTTGATGTTTTACATCATAATTTATTATGGCATATATTTAAATGCTATAACAATATAACTATTTATTATTATTCAAATAGTTATTTATTACTATAATCAAGTACATCCTAATGATATTTCTCAATATATCTATTTAAATAGAAACTTACACAAGGATGGAAAAATTATGCGCTCTTTCCTGTCTTTTTATAAAAACATTTTTGCCGTGGTTATTGGCGTTGTTTTTCTTTTAATAACTCCTTTATCAGTAGCAAAAATTGATAATGATTCAAATGTGCTAAGAATTGGCATTGATTTGACCTATGCGCCTTTTGCTTATCTGGAAAATAATCAAGCTGAAGGTTTTGACCCTGATTTTATGCGTTTGTTAGCACAAAAGTCTCATAAGATAGCTGAGTTTAATGATACTCGAATTGAAAATATTATTATTGGACTGGAATCAGGCCATTATGATGTTGTAGCTAGTGCTCTATATGTTAATGGTACACGAGCTAAACAAGTTGATTTTATTCCTTATTTACAGACTGGTGGTGTGCTATTAGTTCGACAAGATGATAAATTTAATCCACAAACCTTAGAAGATTTATGTGGTAAGAGTGTAT
Organism: Gilliamella sp. W8145; assembly: GCF_016101145.1. Taxonomy (NCBI): domain Bacteria; kingdom Pseudomonadati; phylum Pseudomonadota; class Gammaproteobacteria; order Orbales; family Orbaceae; genus Gilliamella; species Gilliamella sp. W8145. The sequence continues at coordinate 705,167 of NZ_JACFRC010000001.1, read as the reverse complement.
CGTCTATGAAAGGGGCGGCATGGATTGAAACAATGAATCAGATCAGTGAGACATATTGTAAATCTCAACATCTTCAGGCCATTATGGTAAAAGAGTACCCAAGTGCTCCAGAAGCTTCTCAAGCGCTCCTTTCACATGGTGTTGATGTGCAATATGAAGATGCTGCAGTGGCAAATATGGTGATCAAACAACTAAATAACAGTTTGAAAATCACTAGCAAAAATATGATAAATCCTGTTCTGATTGGTTTGGCTGTGCGCAAGAATGATACGGAGTTCAAGCAATATTTGCTCGATCTTATTAAATCGGTACGACAATCGGGCGAATACGATCTATTGTTAAAAAAATATAATTTAGCTTATCCCAATCAAACATTACTACAAGATAACATCGATTTTATTGCTACCGATTTGGCAGGCAATTTAAAACAAATTCAGAATGTTGAACAGAAAGGCTTTAATTGGAGTTATTTTTTTAATGAGTTGATTAATCCTAATTTTGCAAAAGCTAGTTGTACTGTTATTTCTTTAAGTGGTTTGGCGTGGCTAAGTGCTTTAGTTTTTGGACTATTATTAGCTTTGGGTAATCGCTCAAAGCGCTTAGTATTGGTAAAAATAACCGCATTTTATATCTGGTTATTCAGAAGTTTACCATTATTAGTTTTGTTAATTTATATCTATAGTTTACCTAGATTTTGGCAAGCAAGTAGTGTTGTATTATCTAATCCTTTTTGGGCAGGGTTGATTGCATTAATTCTCAGTGAAAGTGCCTATATGGCTGAAATTCATCGTGGGGCGTTACAAGCAATTTCCAAAGATCAAATTGATGCAGGTAGAGCCTTAGGTATAAGGTACTGGTCAATTCAAGCTAAAATCGTTTTCCCTCAAGCACTGAGAATAGCCTTACCACCACTAACAAATCAATTTGTTACCATTATAAAATTAACATCGTTAGTATCGGTTATTTCATTAACTGAAATTTTATTAGTTGGTCAACAGCTTTATACCCGTAACTTTTTAGTTATTGAAACGCTAACTATTGTTGCGATTTATTATGTGGCTATAGTGACTATAGTAACTTGGCTAATCAAGCGTTTTGAAGTCTCTTTGGATGTTACAAAACGTTCCAACATTGCGACAATTGAAGCAAATGAATTTAAGTCAATTTCTCATAAAGAGAATAATCTTTTATCAACAAGTAAACCAAGTAAGTATGTGTTAGAGTTGCAACATTTGTCTAAAAATTATGGTAATACAAAAGTTCTAAAAGACATTAATTTAGATGTCAATTGGGGGGATGTTATATCGATTATAGGTCCATCAGGTTCAGGCAAAACAACCCTTATTCGAACCATTAATGGTTTATCCGACTTAGATGAAGGAACGATTAAATTTGAAGGAATTCCCTTTATTAATGGCGGACAAATACATGATAAACAATTCTATAATCGAATTGTGCATTTAGGGATGGTATTTCAAAATTATAACTTATTTCCCCATAAGACTGTTTTAGAAAACCTACTGTTAGCGCCTGAATATCATGGTAAGGATTTAGCGATAACGAAACAATTAGCTTTAGCTTTATTAGATAAAGTTGGGATGTTAGACCATGCTTATAAATATCCGCATCAGTTATCTGGTGGACAGCAGCAAAGGGTTGCAATTGCTAGGGCATTGGTTATGGAACCAAGTATTATGTTGTTTGATGAACCTACATCAGCCCTCGATCCTGAATTGGTTAATGAGGTTTTACAAGTTATTGCAAAACTGGCAACAGAAGGGATGACTATGTTAATTGTTACTCATGAAATGTCTTTTGCATTTAAAGTTTCCAATCGTATCCTCTTTATGGAAGAAGGACAGATTATTCATGATGATGCGCCTAATGTTTTAAAAAATAGTGATGATAAACGTTTACAACAATTTCTTAATCAGAATGAACGTTGATAATAAAAATTTAAACTTAAAAAATAATAGTTAGAATGATTGAGGTATAAGTGATGCAAGAATTTCCCGAAATAGGTATTTTACATCGTCGTAAAATTGAAGCAGAAATAATAAAACCTATATATGAAATATTAACACGCGATTATGGTAAAGAGGTCGCTAAGGCGGTTATTGGCGAAGCGGTTGCCCAAGCAGCAGTTGAATCTGGAAAAGAGTTTGCTGCAAAGGAGCCCAATGGTACTAGCGTTGAAAGTTTTGTAGCCTTACAACATCTGTGGGAACAAGATGATGCTTTAATAATTACTGTCGTTGAAAACAGTCATGAGCGATATGACTATAATGTCCATCGATGTCGATACGCAGAAATGTATCAGCAAATGGGATTAGCTGAAATTGGTTTTTTATTATCCTGTAATCGCGATAGTAAATTTATCGAAGGCTATGCTCCGCAAGTTAAATTAGATCGTCCTCATACTATTATGATGGGTGATGGTATTTGTGATTTTCGTTACTGCCTAAGGGGCAAAAATAATGAGTAGTTTACAACCCAAAATTAATATTACACGCCTTGAAAAATTGCTTGATGATTTTGCTCAAATAGGCAAGACTAAAAATGACGGTGTGACACGTTTAACATTAACGAGTTTAGATAAACAAGCCCGTGATTTACTTATTCAAATTAGTCAATCTGCTGGTTTTAAAGTTCAAGTCGATGCGATAGGTAATATTTTTATACGTCGAGAAGGCCTTAAAGATTTACCAGTAGTGATGACCGGTTCACATGGTGATAGTCAACCAAAGGGTGGCCGGTATGATGGGATCTATGGCGTATTAGCTGGTTTAGAAGTTTTACTAACGTTAAATGATTATAATATTCAAACTAATCACCCTATAGAACTAGTGATGTGGACTAATGAAGAAGGTTCACGTTTTGCGCCAGCCATGATGGGATCAGCTGTTTTTACTGGCAAGCTGGATCTTGATCAAGCTTATGCGATAAAAGATCAAGATGGTATTACGGTTAAACAAGCATTAGAAGATATTGGTTATTTGGGTAATGCTAAAATAGCCAATCACTCAATTAAAGCCATTATTGAAGCTCATATTGAACAAGGTCCTATACTTGAACAACAAAATCAAACAATTGGTATTGTAAAAGGTGCGTTTGCCCAACGTTGGTATGAAGTCACATTGACGGGTTTAGCTGCCCATGCAGGAACAACGCCAGTCAATATGCGCCAAGATGCGGTGGTGGGATTATCTGAATCTGTGACCGCTTTAAACCGACTGGCATTACATTCAGATAGCAAAGATATTAGGTTAACCGTGGGGATGATTACTGTCAACCCAAATTCTCGTAATGTAGTTGCGGATCATTGTTTTTTTACTATAGATCTACGACATTATGATTCTGAATTATTGGCAAACTTTGAAACGCTTATCTATGCTCAATTATCTGAAATAGCTGAGAAATTAAATTTAAAACTGGAAATAAAAAAAGTGCTTAGCATGCCATCTATCCATTTTGATCTAAACTGCATAGCGTCAGTTAGAAAGGCGGCAATAAAAAATAATTATTCGGCAATTGAAATGGTTTCTGGTGCAGGTCATGATGCTTGTCATTTGAGTAGCATTGCGCCGACTTCAATGATATTTATTCCTTGTATCAAAGGAATAAGTCATAATGAAGCTGAATCGATAACTACTTTCTGGTGCAAAGCCGGAGCAGATGTTTTATTGGATACTTTATTAGAATTATCGCAATAAACGATATTATTTTCCTCTAATAAAGACATAATTTGACTATTTCAATTAGAGCCATTGTTTACAAGATTAAAGGATTAAAAATGAAAAAAATAATTTATTTTGTTTTGGCTATTTTCATTATTGGATGTGCTCCTAAAGATTCGGTTCGAATGGTTCCACCCAAAGAGTATGATAGATACAATACAGGTATAAAAATCAAATATTGTGTGTTTAATACAGATAAAAATCAATGTAACGAATATATAGGTAAAAATGATCTCTATATTTTTGTTGGTAAAAAAAATGATTATAGGCAATATTATACATATTTTAATGACATACTTTTAACTTATCCTAAAATTGAAGCTGCCCAAATTGACGATGCAATAAAAGAACTTGTCAATTTTTTAAAATGGGCAAATTTACCTGCACAAGAGCGTTCTTTAAAACAAAAAGAATATGAAGATAATATAAAATTAGGCGTATTAGGTAGAAAATATTTAATAAATAATAATATTCCTTATATATCTCAGACCCTTATTGATAACGGTATTTTTGGCTTATTTAAGTCTGAAAGACGTTATTTAGTCGATGAAGTTACAACTAAAAAAATATTAGTTCAATTACTAATTTGGAAAAAATTCATTCAAAAAACGAATATTCCCTTAGATAATAAAAAATAATCTCAATTAATTATTTTAAGTGAATAAATGAATTAATATATTTTCATAAGGTCGTATACTCGACCTTATAAGAAGTAATAAAGTTTTCGTACTTCGATATTCAGTATTTCAATGCTTTTAATATCAGTTTAAATACAATTGAACTTTTCTCGTATTTACGTTCGGATGACTAATCTAACGAAGATATAACCCATTACAATTAGATTAGTTTTTCCATTTTCAGTCAAACAATTGATAAAAAACTAGAAATGTTTGTGCAATGTTAGATGTTTCTTTCACTTTTTATTTATAAAAATTTTTTTAAGCTCCCTTAATTTAATTAATTGTTTTTTAAATCAATCAACCAAGTAATAGGAGTAAATAATGGTTAAAAATGTTAAGAACAGAAAACTAACTATCTTTATTTCAACGCTGTATTGCTCTTTGTTTTTTTCTTCATCGTTATTTGCTTTCCAAAAAGGTTCAACAGAGGATTTTTTAGGCCATGAAGTAGGGATTACTTATCACACTGCCGAGCAAGCGGTGAGTAGTAAAGAGTATTTACCTGTTTATCCAGAAGAAGGGACACCTGAATTTGAAGCAGATAAAATAGCTTATTTACATGGTTATAACCTTAAAGGTACAGAGCGTTGGCAACAAGCGATACAGGATGCTGATTTGCATATTGCGAATGTGGCTAAAATATTTTCTCAATCGCTCGGTATCACAATTTCGCCAGAGACTACGCCTACTTTATATAAAATGTTTGGCGATCTATTAGTCGATTCAGCAGACAATGCGACTAAAACTGCCAAAGAATTTTACATGAGAAAACGTCCATTTGTCTATTTTGGTAATCATTCTTGTCAACCGATTGAGGAAGAAGATCGATTACGTCAAAATGGATCTTTCCCATCAGGTCATACAGCTTATGGTTGGACATTAGCATTAGTTTTAGCTCAAATTGCTCCTTCACATGCCGAAACAATAATAAAACGTGGTTATGAGTTTGGTCAAAGTAGAGTGATTTGCGGTGCTCATTGGCAGACAGATGTTAACGCTGGTCGTATAGTCGGTGCTGTAGAATACTCAAAATTACAAACTATTGCAAAATTTCAAGAAGACCTTCGCAAAGCTAGCGAAGAAATTAATCAACAATATAGTTTATTAAAATAAGTAGTCTATCTCCCCTGAGTGAATAAAGAATCTAGTTTATAATAGGCTTAGGGGAGCACTATTATGAATTTTTAAAGTTATCTAACTCTATATTTTTCAATAAAATAATGGAACTATATATTTATACTAGTTAAGATAATCATTCTAGCTATATTTGATTTGCAATTAGTATTTAAAATGAAAAAAATAAATTTATTATTATCTGTATTTGGTTTTTTATTGCCCTTGACTGTCATGGCAGTAGAAGTTAATGATGTAACTGGAATGACACCAGTTCAAGTTGCTGCAGTTGTGCAACCAGAATCTACTCAACAAGTTGTTGATATAGTTAAAAAGGCTAGCGGGCCAATTAGTATTGCTGGTGGTAAATATAGTATGGGAGGACAAACCGCAATTCAGGGCGCCGTACAAATAGATACTCGCAAATTAAATCATGTCATTGATTTTAAACCTGAACAAAAGTTGCTAACTATCGAGACCGGTGCCACATGGCATCAAGTCCAAGCGCTTATAGACCCTTATGATTTATCTGTAAAAATAATGCAAAGTTATGCTAATTTTAGTATTGGTGGATCATTAAGTGTTAATGTTCATGGCCGTTATATAGGTGAAGGACCTATAATTCTTTCGGTAAAACAATTTAAAATTGTGTTAGCTGATGGCAAAGTAGTAGTAGCTAGTCCTGAGCAAAATCAAGATATATTCTATGGTGCTATTGGGGGTTATGGTGGCTTAGGTATAATCACCGAAGTGACTTTACAACTTGCAGATAATGTTAAAGTCAAACGTTTTAGTAAAGCTATGCCAATTACCAACTATTATCAATATTTTACCCAACATATTCGTTCTGATAAAAAATCGATATTCCATAATGCGATAATTTATCCACCAGATTATAAAAGAGTGAGATCCGTTACTTATAAACAGACTGAAGAACCATTAACGATTTTGCAACGATTAAGATCTGATGATAAAAAATCGCATAATCTGGAAAAGCCAATCAAAATTGTATCTTCCTCGACTACTGGTAAAAATTTACGTAAATTATTTGATGATTTTTATTACATAAAAAAACCAGTAATATGGCGTAATTATGAGGCTAGTTATGATGTCTCGTATTTACAACCGATAGCGACTAAAAATAAAAGCTTTGTTTTGCAAGAATATTTTATACCGGTTGAACAATTTGATCACTTTTATCCAAAATTAGTCACTATTTTGAAAAAATATAAAGTTAATGTTATTAATATTTCTATTCGTCATGCCAACCAAGATAGTGGTTCATTACTGGCTTGGGCAAAATCGGAAGTATTTGCTTTTGTGGTCTATTATCAGCAAGACACTGATGAATTGAGCAAACAACATGTTGGTAATTGGACAAGGGAATTAATAGATGCTGTTTTGGAAAATCAAGGAAGTTACTATCTACCTTATCAATTACATGCGACAACAGAACAATTTCAAAGAGCATATCCACAGGCTGAGCAATTTTTTAAACTTAAAGCTCGTTTAGATCCACACAATAAATTCAGTAATATGTTATTGAAACGCTACCATATTCAAACCGTTCAATAACATAGTGCCAGCAAGATAATTAGTTATTTTTTGTTAAATAACTAATTATTTAAGCTGATATTATCTAATATCGATAAAGTTCAATACATTGTTTAACATAAGAAAAAAATTTATTTTTAAACTTATTTAAGCTTTATTTTAATGTACTATACAACGAATATTAAACATAAAATTATTTGTAGATTTTAATATTTATTTTTCATGTCATTTTTTATCAACCATATTGAAACTAAACTAGTTTTTTAATGCTTCTAATACTAGTCTAAATACATTTGAATGCCCTTTGCGACTTGGGTAATAAATATAAAAAGGTTCATATGTAATTGAATATTCAGGTAGTAATTCTATAAGTTGTCCTGATGCTAATTCATTTTTTACATCCGGATAACCAATCCAACTAATACCTAAACCATCAAGAGTAGCTTGTTTTCTTAAATGATTATTGATTGTGAAGTGAGAAATAGGGTGATATTGAATAATATTACCTTTATCGGCAAACTCCCATATCGATTCCATTTCATATTGGGTTGAAACTTTTTTGCCAATTAATAAATGTTGATCTAAATCATTTATCTGTTTTGGTCTTGTTCTCTGATGCAAATAATCAGGACTAGCCACTAAAGCCATTCGCAATGGATCTGATATTTTTACTGCTATCATCTCTTTTGCCAAATCATTACCGATTCGGCAGCCCATATCGAAACCTTGTTTGACAATATCAACTAAGTTATTGTCACATTGAATTTCAATTTTAATTTGTGGATAGCGTAGTGAAAATTGGCTTAATTTAGGGTATATAAAATTTTCAATAGCAATATTCGATGCATTAATTCTAATGGTACCCGATGGAGTATCAAGGTAATCACCAAGAGCAGCAACTTCTTCATTAATTTGTCGATATAAAGGGAATATTTGTTTATAAAGTTGTTCTCCTGCCTCTGTCAATGATAGGCTTCGAGTCGTGCGATTAAATAGTCGTAAACTCAGACGTGTTTCTAAGTTTCGCATGCTATGACTTAGTGCTGAGGACGAAACACCTAAAGATTTAGCTGCACCAACAAAGCTTTTTGCTTTAGCTATAGTAATAAAATAGTTTAGTTCATTATAGTTATACATCGGATATAAATAGAAAATTAATGAATTTAATTCATGATACTATAAATGAATAATACGTTTATCTCAATAAAAGTTAACGATAAAATAATCATAATTAAAATTGAATTTTAACAATTTATTAAATTATTCAATCTATTATTAACTAGTAAGGTAAAAAGTATGGATTATATAAAATTAGGTAATTCTGATATTGAAGTCTCACGATTTTGTTTAGGATGTATGAGTTTTGGCGATCCTGCTAGTAAAATGCATGATTGGACACTTAATCCAGAACAAAGCGAAACAATTATTAAACATGCCTTAGATCTAGGAATTAATTTTATTGATACAGCAAATACATACTCTAGTGGTACCAGCGAAGAATATGTAGGAAGAGCGATTAAACGAAATATAGCTCGAGACAAAGTAATTCTGGCTACTAAAGTCTATTTTAATGAAGGGCATTTATCTAAAACAGCAATTGAACGAGAAATTGACAGTTCCCTGAGGCGATTAGGTACCGATTATGTCGATTTATATATTATCCATCGTTTTGACTATAGTACACCAATTGAGGAAACTATGGCTGCATTACATCGTCTAGTACAGAGTGGTAAAGTACGAGCATTAGGTGCTTCTGCGATGTATGGTTATCAATTTTATAATATGCAATTAGTCGCCAAACAAAATGGTTGGACGCCGTTTGTTTCGATGCAGAATCACTATAATTTATTATATCGTGAAGATGAAAGAGAATTAATTCCCATCTGTAAGCAATTCAATGTTTCATTAACCCCTTATAGCCCTTTAGCTGCAGGGAGACTCTCCCGATTAGAATGGCAGACCAATACACTACGTAGTAAAACTGATAAAACGGCTGTTGCTAAATACGATAGTACCCAACAAATCGACATGAATATAGTGAAAAGAGTTAATGAAATTGCGCAAAAATACACTGTAACCATGACTCAAATTGCTCTTGCATGGCAATTTGCCAAAGGCGTTGCTTCACCAATCATTGGGGCAACTAAAATTCAATATTTGGATGATTCGGTAGGGGCATTAAAGGTTTCATTAAATAAGGATGATATTGCTTATCTTGAAGAACTTTACTTGCCTCATCGTATTGTCGGTGCACTTTGATTTGTTGCAATCAACAAGATTAAATTTACTGACAAATATTATTGGGATATTTGTCAGTAACTGTTACTAAATTTTTCCTAAATTTAAATATTTTTGCATCTCCTCTTTCGGTACCATTCCGCCGCCAGTTGCCCATACTAAATGAGTTGCATTTTGTAGTTGCTGATGGGTAAATTGCATACGTTCTAAATATTTCGAATTGTTAGTTACAATGACGGGACCTTGCATACCTGCTAGAGCAGAAGGTTCAAGTTGCATGTTTTCGGTTTTATCCAGTAATACTAACAAATCATACATATCCTGATCAGACAGGGTGTAATATCCATCTAAGAGACGTTGCATCGCTCGTCCAACAAATCCAGAAGGCCGACCCACAGCCAAACCATCTGCGGCAGTAATATTATCAATGCCGATCTCTTGTACCGAAATTTTGTCATGTAAACCAGTATAAACCCCTAGTAACATACACGGTGAATGGGTCGGTTCAGCAAAAATACAATGTACGTTATCACCGAATGCCATTTTTAAACCAAAAGCAACACCGCCAGGGCCACCACCTACACCACATGGTAAATAGACAAAAAGAGGATGATCTTTATCAACTTTAATTCCCAACTCATTGAATTGTTGTTTCGTGCGTTCACCTGCGACTGAATAGCCTAAAAATAGGGTAGTAGAATTTTCATCGTCGATGAAGAAACATTTTGGATCAGATTCTGCTGCTTTACGGCCTTGTTCAACGGCAACACCATAGTCTTGTTCATATTCAATAACATTAACACCATGATCTCGTAATTTCTTTTTTTTCCATTCTCGGGCATCTGCCGACATATGTACGCTAACTTGAAACCCGAGTTTAGCGCTCATTATGCCAATTGATAAACCAAGGTTACCTGTTGAACCTACCGCAATACGATATTGACTAAAAAACTGTTTAAACTTATCAGAATAGAATTTGCTGTAATCATCATGTTCTGATAATAATCCATTTTCAATAGCTAGTTTTTCAGCATAAGTTAAGACTTCATAAATACCGCCGCGAGCTTTAATTGAGCCAGAAATAGGTAAATGACTATCTTTTTTCAAATAAAGTTGACCGGCGATAGCAACATTATATCTGGCTTCAAGAGCTTTTTTCATATTAGTAATTTCAACTAACTGTGATTCAATAATACCCTTGGTTGTTGCTGTTTCAGGGAAAGCTAATGCTAAGTAAGGTGCAAAACGATTTAAGCGTTCACTCGCTTTTTTTATATCAATTTGATCAAGTCCAACATAAGGAAGGCCTATTGCTAAAGTTGTGGTATCAGGATTAAACCAACTGCATGGTTGAAGCTGAATTAACTTTTTTACTAACGGTTTATCGGCTATAAGTGTTTGTATCTCTATTTGATTCATATCGCTCCTTGAAAGATATCTAAATAAAATTAGATAATAAAAAAGTAACCATTAATGCCACTACTGAAGCAATGAATGTTGCAGAGGTGTAGTATTTCAGCATTTCAGTCATTGTCGCACCACAATATTGCTTAACAAGCCAAAATAACGAATCAGTAACTATGGTACAACCAATAGCACCCGAACCTATAGCCAGTGTAATGATTTCCGGACTGATATCAGGATAAAGGATTAGCATCGGTGATACGATTGCTGTGGCGCCCATCATAGCAACCGTTGCTGAACCTACTGCCGCATGCAAAATTATTGCTACTAGCCATGCCAATAAAATTGGATGCATATCTAAGAGAGATAAAATACTCGCTAAACTATCACTCAAGCCACTCGCTTTTAAAATACCATTAAATGCACCACCAGCGGCGATAATTAACAAAATATTGCCAATTGTTGAAAAACAATCTTCAGTTTTATTGAGTAAGTCGGCCATTTTCATTTCACGTCTTAGACCTAGCATATAATAGGCAACAAATGCAGCAATAAACATAGCGGTAATAGGATTACCGGTAAATTCTAAAACAGTATAAATTGACGTGTTTTTATCCATGTTTAACTCCGCAATTGTTTTAATCAGCATGAGAAAAATGGGTAATAAAATTATAAGTAATGTTGCAGCTAATGAAGGTAATTCTTCTGCAGTTCTTATTTTTAAATCGGAAAATTGTTCCGGTACTGCTTTAAATGGAATTCTATTTTTGATCATTCTTAAAAAAATAGAACCTCCGGCTAATGATGCGATTATTCCAATAATTAATCCATATAAAATTACACTACCAATATCAACGCCTAAAGCATTAGTGACATACAGTGCAGCTGGATGAGGTGGAACAATACAATGAACCGTCATAAGTGCAGTACATAATGGAATTGCTAACATTAACAATGATGTTTTGGTTTTTTTAGCAATTGAAAAGGCTAATGGTATCAAGAGTACAACGCCGACCTCAACAAATAATGTTATACCGCAAATCATGCCAATCAATACCATAATAACATCTGGTGATAACCAGCGGCATTTTTGTAAAGTAATACCAATGCGTTCAGCTGCACCTGATATTTCTATCATTTTACTCAGAATGGTACCTAAACCAATTACTGCAGCTAAAAAACCGAGTGTACCACCAATACCATCTTCAATAGAAGCAATCATATTTAATGGCTTCATTTTCATCAATACACCAACATAAAAGCTGGATAATAATAAAGCTAAAAATGGATGAAGTTTAAATTTGATTATACTTATTACAATTAATAAAATACTTGAAATTAAAACACCTAACTCCCAAATCTGTGAATCCATAATGTTTTCCCATTTCAATGAAAGTAAAAATCAGCGCGTATTAGATTTTATGGGGAGATAACTGACAAATGATAATTAATCATCTTCACATGAGTAATACTCGGTTGAATAAGCATTATGCTGTAAGAAAGTAGTAGTTATTAATTTAATTAATTGTATTTGATTTGTCATTTTTAGTTAAATGTTAAAAAAATTAGGTAAGTAAGGATGTGCAATGTTGGATGATGATCGTTTTATTACCACTAATCGATTGGTATCAGGATATCAATTAGCAAAATTTCACACTTTTGAAGCTGCTGCACGTTATTGTTCTTTTATGCGTGCAGCCGAAGAGTTATGTATTACCCCAAGTGCCGTTAGTCATCAAATTAATAAACTTGAAGAAGAATTAAATTTTAAGTTATTTAACCGGTTTCATCGCCGGATTGAGCTAACTCAAAATGGTAAGAATTTATTTAATATTTTAAAAAAATCTTTGGCGATACTAAATAGAGAAATATTTGAAATAAAGAGTCAAGAATTGATGGGACAACTAACCATTTATTCGCGTCCTTCCTTTGCAAAAGAATGGCTTGTACCGAAAATATCTGAATTTAATAAAAAACATCCTTATATTACCTTGAATATTTTAACCGGCAATGGGGTAGTCAATTTTAATCGGCACTGTGTTGATTTAGCAATTTATTATGATGATTTGCAACATGAAGATTTGGATGTTTATCACATAATGAATGAAACAATTATGCCGATATGTAGTCCTACATATGCTGAACACTATCAACTTAATGAATGTGTTGAAAATCTAAAACATTGTCTAATATTACACGACAATCAAGCTTGGCGATATGATTCTAACTTCGATGAATGGCAATCTTGGGGCAAGCACTTTAATATTGATATTGATTTTGAAGATTTGCCGACGATGTTATTTGATCGATCCGATTTAGCTATCGTCGCTGCAATTAATCATTCGGGTATTGCCATGGGAAGAAAAAACATAATTAACAAATATATTGCTTCAGGCGAGTTAATCACACCATTTCCAAATATGGCTTTAACATGTAAACAGCGTTACTATGTAGTATCTGCCACTAGACACCGCAATCCAAAAGTTAAGGCTTTTGTTAGATGGTTAAAAGAAAATCTGGCTGAGCAGCCGGTTGAAAATGTTATCTAAAAATTAGTGAAAAATAAAGAGTAATTGTATATATCTATTATGAATATAGATATAATTTTTTCGTATTATCCCAATAGTTAATCACTATCTATAATGTTATCTCTAAATAATAGAATTAGTTGTTCAATTAGATTAACTTACTGATTGAAATAGGGAGTGATAATGAAAAAATATATTTACTTAATTCTGCTGTTGGGTTTGACTCTGATTGGCTGTGACAATAAATCAGAATCAGCCAAAGAAAGTCAGCAAGACAAAAAAGAGATCATTGTTGGTTTACCGCCAAGTATGCATAACATCATGATGGAGAAAATCGTTAAGCCAGCTTTAGAACAAAAGGGTTATAAAGTTAAATTGGTAAATTTCAGCTCTCTTAGAGACTCAAATACCGCTTTAGTTGAAGGAAGTATTGATCTTAATGCAGCACAGCATCAAGCTTATCTTGATGTATATAATAAAGAAACTAAAAGTGATCTTGTTTCTTTAGTCCATATTCCTTCGATTTCTGCTGCGCTATTTTCTCAACTGCATCATTCGGTTGATGAAATAGCGAATGACCAAACAATTGTCATACCTAATGATCCTTCAAATAAAGCCAGATCACTATTATTTTTGCAAAGCTTAAATTGGATTACTTTAAAACCTGAAAGCAAATCAGGGACATTAGATTTAAATGACATTGCTGACAATAGATATAATTTGAAATTTAAATCGATATTATCGGAATTAATTCCTCGAACTCTTGGTGAAGTTGATTATGCGATAATGCCTGGCGGTGTCGCATGGTTAAGTAAAGTTCCAGCTGATAATGTTTTAGTACAAGAAAAGTTAACACCTAATCTAGAATTAATGGTGGTTGTAAAAAAAGAAAATTTGAACAGTAAATGGGCTCAAGAGATAAAACAACTTTACCAATCAGATGCACTTAAAAAATTCATTAGTGAAGATCCTGATGCGAAAGGTCGTTTTATCTGGCCACAACAATAAGCAAACAATTATCTATAAACTATTCTAGTAATAAATTAGGATAGTTTATGTTGTTGTACATAACATTGCATATTTATAAATAATTAAAATAAATTTATTGTGTAGGTTGTTATAGCATCAAAGGTTTGATTTGATTTTAGTATTTCTTAATAAAGAGTTTTAGATTTTGATGATTTACTCTAAAATTCGTTGTGTTAATATTTACGCACTTCGATGTGAAAATTATATGAAAAATAGTTAAATGTGATGAAAAAAATAAAATATTCTTTTATATTAGCTTGTAGCATAACGCTTTGTAGCTGCTTTAATGGTCCAACCTCACAAGTTCGTTTAATTGATAATCCTACTGCCAATGAAATTAAGTTAGTTATTGATGGTAAAGATGTTGTCATTCCAGCTAATTCAAATATCAAGTATACTTTTGAATATGGTAAACATAATCTAGCTTATAATAATGAGTCAATTGACTTTGTTGTAAAACCTGTAAAATTCAATGGTCGAGGCTTTATTAATCCAACCCAAAGCAACTATATGTTACACACTTTTATCTATGCAACTGACAACACCAGTGATGAAACGTATGACAAATTATTTGAGAAATCACTTAATAAAGTTGATGTTATCTTAGATGGTGAGCAAGTAGAGATTGATCTTCCTGTGAAAGTGGTTAACGATTTCTTTATTGAAGATCGAGATAATAGATGGGATTACTCTATTGATGAAAATATTCCTGACGAAATTACTGAAAATCTTAATAAAAATCAATCTTATCAATCTCGTAAAATTAAAATGTATCGTGAAAGCGAATATTTGAAGTTTTTACAAGAAGATTGGTTAGAAGAGGAAGATGAGGTTAGTTTTCCTAATAAACCTAAAAAATTGTCTGAAATTAATCAGTATGTATTTCCGAAACTTGATTTGGAAAGTATTAGATGTAATGAAGGTAAAAAATATTTACAAGACACATTAGATAAGTGGCAACAACTTTTTAATTTAACAGGAAGTGATTTTGCAAGTAAGTATGAAGGATTAGGGGGATATGATGGTATGCATGCCTTACTTGATTCTAAAAAACTTTGTCCTAACGAAAAAGATCCTGAACAAACTTATTCCAAAGCCATTAGGCCGTTAAACGACGCTTTAACTAAAGGTCGTGATATATACTTTTTTGTAATCAAATAAATATGAAAATCTTTTAAAGATCAAATTATAAAAAATAAAAGGCACTAAATCTTATAATTAGGTTTAGTGCCTTTTGATTTTTCTGTTAACAACATTATTTTTTTTATGTTAAAATTTGTACTCTTATAATATAAATAAAACAAATGGATGTTATGAAAAGTTTAAAGTATTCTTTTATATTAGCTTGCAGTATAACACTTTGTAGCTGCTTTAATGGTCCAACTTCACAAGTTCGTTTAATTGATAATCCTACTGCCAATGAAATTAAGTTAGTTATTGATGGTAAAGATGTTGTCATTCCCGCTAACTCAAACATTAAGTATACTTTTGAATATGGTAAACATAATTTAGCTTATAATAATGAGTCGATTGAGTTTTTTGTAAAACCTGTAAAATTCAATGGTCGAGGCTTTATTAATCCAACCCAAAGCAATTATATGTTACACACTTTTATCTATGCAACTGACAACACCAGTGATGAAACATACGACAAATTATATGAGAAATCGCTTAATAAAGTTGAAGTGATCTTAGATGGTGAGCAAGTAGAGGTTGAGCTTCCTGTAAAAGTGGTTAATAATTTCTTTATTGAAGATCGAGATAATAGATGGGATTACTCTATTGATGAAAATATTCCCGACGAAATTACTGAAAATATTAATAAAAATCAATCTTATCAATCTCGTAAAATTAAAATGTATCGTGAAAGTGAATATTTGAAGTTTTTAAAAGAAGATGGTATAGAAGATGAAATTAGTTTTCCTAATAAACCTAAAAAATTGTCTGAAATTAATCAGTATCTATTTCCGAAACTTGATTTAGAAAGCATAACATGTGATGAAGGTAAAAAATATTTACAAGACACATTAGATAAGTGGCAACAACTTTTCACTTTAACGGGTAGTGACGTTGCAAGTAAGTATGAAGGATTTGGGGGATATGATGGTATGCATGCCTTACTTGGTTCTAAAAAACTTTGTCCTAACGAAAAAGATCCTGAACAAACTTATTCCAAAGCTATTAGGCCGTTAGACGACGCTTTAACTAAAGGACGTGATATATACTTTTTTGTAATCAAATAAATCTGAAAATATTTTAAAGATCAAATTATAAAAAATAAAAGGCACTAAATCTTATAATTAGGTTTAGTGCCTTTTAATTTTTCTATTAACAACATCATTTTTTTTATGTTAAGATTTGTACTCTTGTAATATAAACTAAATAAATGGATGTTATGAAAAGATTTAAATATTCTTTGCTTTTGGTATGTAGCCTTTCTTTGGTTGGTTGCTTTGAATCAAGCACTACAGGAAAATCTGTAAAACGTTTGATTGATAACCCAACAGACAAGGAAATAAAAGTAGCAATTGATGGTAATGAGTTAGCTATTCCCGCTAAATCAAGCGTTAAATATGAATTTGAATATGGTAAACATCAGTTGACTTATAATGGCCAATCATTAAACTTTTTAGCTAAACCTTCAACATTTAATAACACTGGATTTATCAATCCAACTCAATCCAATTATTATATGTATCGAACATATTATACGAATAGTCAAGAAAATTACGAAAGTAGAATTAAAGATCATCTTAAAACGTTCGAAGTGACTATCAATGGTGAACCTCATGAGATAGAACTTCCTATTAAAATTATTAATGATGTATTTATTGAAAGAAATGACGATAGATATGAGAATGCATGGGATTATGGCATAAATGATAAGTTACCAGATGAAATAAGAAGTAAAGGTATTACTAAAAAGGATAAATTGTTTCGTGAAGCTGATTTTATTGATTATCTAGCTGAATCTGAGGAAGATCTTAAGACAATACAATTTCCAAACCAACCAAAGAAATATGCTGATTTAACTAAATATATTGTTCCCGATATTAATTTAGATAAAATTAAATGTGATGAGGGGCGAGAATTTGTAAAACAACATTTAGCTGATTGGAATAACCTTTTCACCTTAAAAGGAGATGATTTGACTAAATTATATAATCAAATAAAATCCGATGAAACTTTCAGAACAAAACACGATATCATGAGAAGATGTGTTGGAGATATAGATCCAGAACACACATATATGTATGCTACTAGAGAAATTGAATCGGCATTAGAGGATAGTGATGAATTAAATCTTATTATTATTGAATGATTACTTAATTATTGATTGATAATATATTATATGTGGCACCTAATTGTTCAATTAGGTGCTTTTTTCTTGGTAAGTAAAAAATATTATTTAGATAAATATTTTCAGGATTGACAGCAGTTAATTAGCACAATTTGTAAATAATTTTATTGATATAACTCACATAAATTATAAAAAAACTTTTGGTTAAAGTTAAATCGATATAGTATTAATGTGATATTAATAATAGAAAGGAATATCTTATGAATAAAACTAAGTTGAAAATTGTCGCATTGATTAGTGGAATTATTCTTAGTACCTCTAGCGCTTTTGCCTCACTTGATGATGCTAAACAACTAAAAATCATTAGTTATAACGTCTATAATGGTATGAAGTTAGATGAGAGTGAAGGGAAACAGAAATATATTGATTGGGCCAAAGCACAAGATGCCGATATTATTGCTTGGCAAGAAATGAATTTTTTTACTCGTGAAAAACTTGAAAAATTTGCAGCTAGTTATGGTCATAAATATGCGGTTCTTTTAAAAGAATCACCAGAAGATGCTGCTTTTTTCCCTGTAGCTATTACTTCAAAGTATCCAATAATTAATGTTAACAAAGTCGTTGATAATTTGTGGCATGGGGCACTCTATGCAGACATTGGAAATTATCATTTTGTAATTACGCATATGAATCCATTTTGGACGGCTAAACGAATTGATGAGATTAATTTAATTATCGATTCAATCAAATATAGTCGTGATCCTAAAGGGAAATGGATAATTGCCGGAGATTTGAACTCGTTTTCACCGGCAGATAAATCTGACTATGATAAAAGTACCCTTTTAGAGGATATTAAAGAAAAGCAAAAGAAAAGGCCAATTTTAGAAAATCTGGTTGATGGTAAACTAAGTTATACTGTACAACAAAATCTTCTTGATGCTGGTTTTATTGATGCATTAAAAATTAAGCATAAAGAATTTGTCGCAACTGCACCAACTAAAGTATTTTATGATCAAGCATCAGTTCCATTACGCTATGATTATATCTATGTTTCACCACCACTTAAAAATAATGTCATTGATGTTGAAGTAATAAAAGATGATTTTACGGACAAATATTCCGATCATTATCCTGTTCAAATGATCATAAAAAATAATTAATATTAATCGAACTTATTTATATAAAATATATTGATAGATTAAACGGGCAAAAGCCCGTTTTTTTATTGTGTTTATCTATTTTAAAAGACTAGAAAAATAATCGTTACTTTTAATCCCAATAAAATTAAAAAATCATTTTCTAGCAACAAATACTGCCCGCATTGGCGCAGGATAACCTTCTACTGTTTTGGATAAATCGTTCGGATCTAAAAATTCCGCTAATGAATCTGATTCCATCCATTCTGTTTTGCGTTGTTCATCCAAACTGGTTTTGGATATATCAACCATTTTTATATCTTTAAAACCACATTTATGTAACCAATTTATCATGGTTGGTACTGATGGAATAAAATAGACATTTCGCATTTGAGCATAACGTTCACCAGGCATTAATGCTTGATGTTCGGTTCCCTCAATAACCAATGTTTCGAGTACTAATTCGCCACCATCAGCTAATTGATCTTTCAATTGATAAAGATGATCAAGCGGTGAGCGACGATGATATAATACTCCCATTGAAAAAACCGTATCAAATGCGTTTAATTTTGGTAATTCCTCAATGCCTAATGGAAGTAAGTGAGCTCGCTGATCATTGCCTAATAGTTTTCTTATTGCTTCAAATTGGCAAAGGTAAAGAGCCATTGGGTCAATACCAACAGCAAGTTTGGCTCCTGCACCAATCATACGCCATAAATGATAACCACTATTACAACCAACATCGAGAACTGTTTTACCTTCTAAATTATCGATATGATTAATCAATCTTTGCCATTTCCAATCGGAACGCCATTCAGTATCAATATCAACGCCATAAATATGAAAAGGGCCTTTACGCCATGGCATCATGGTTTTTAATAATTGTGTGATACGTTGCTGTTCGCCAGAAGATAATGGTTGCGCTGTTTTTACAGTTACACTATGTAATAGATCAACTTGAAAAGGAGTAATTGCAGGCAAGTGCTTTATACTATTTATCCATTGACTAAAACGGTTATCTAAATTTTGTTTTTGCCAATTAGACAATTGCGCTGGTAAAACTTCAAGCCAATTTTTAAGCTTATTTTTTGCGATAATTTGGTAAAAATCACCAAAATCAATCATTCTTTTTTCCTTTATAATCAAATTAAATCTAGAGGTTATTTGATAGCAATAATCGAGCCAAAATTAAAACATTGAAACCAAGTATCAACATGCTCAAACCCTGCTGTTATCAGACGTTGTTTATGGGTCGCAACGGTGTCTGTAAGCATGACATTTTCTAGCATATTACGTTTTTGGCTTATTTCCAATTCACTATAACCATTGGCTCTTTTAAAATCATGATGCATATTAAATAATAATTCATCGACAGTTACATCACTAAAACTAAACTTTTCCGATAAGACTAATATGCCATTTGGTCGCAAAGCTTGATAAATATTATTTAAAACCCGTTGTCGATTTTCGGGAGTTAAAAATTGTAAGGTAAAATTAAGAACTACCATTGATGCATTTTGCATATTTACATTACAAATATCTTCACATATAACATCGACAGGCGTATTTGATTTATAAGCATCAATATGTTTTTTGCATCGTTCTACCATAGGTAATGAGTTATCAATAGCGATAATGTGACAATTTTCGTGTTTGATATTACGGCGAATGGCGAGAGTGGCAGCGCCTAACGAGCAGCCTAAATCATAAATCATGGAGTTAGGTTGTACAAATCGGTCAGCTAGCATACCAATCATTGATATTATATTCGAATAACCGGGTACCGATCGTTGCACCATATCAGGGAAAACTTCGGCAACTTTTTCGTCAAAAGTCCAATCACCTAATTTGTCGATCGGAGTTGAAAATAGCTGGTCTTTTTTGGTATCCATAAAAGTTATTGGTACTATAGAATCTAATTCTGTTATCATACCATTTTTTGCGTCCAATTGTTCGAGTAATTATGACTTTTGTTGATTTTATAGCCATTTTTGCAACGATTATTATCACTATTTCGGTCACATTTTTATTAGGAAAACGCTGGCAGTTTTGGTTTAACCTTCAGTTAAGCGGTTATGGTCGAATTATTTATTGGCTGACTATTGGTTTGGCCGGTGGATCGTTAATTCTTGCTAGAGTATTAAATGATATTTTAACCTCGGGATTACATCTGTTTCTGCTAACGATTTCTGGTTTGATGATCTGTAGTGTTTTTATAACACTCATTTTTGAAATTGTTTATCGGTTTTGTAAAAAGCAAATTAAGCCCAATCTTTGGCATAAAATCAGTTTTATTATTGCGGTTGTGGCTTTGTTTTGTTTTGGTCATGAAATGGCGATAAATCCCAAAATAGTTGATTACCAGGTTGTAATTAATAAATCAGCCAACGTTGATCATCTAAGAATTGTGCAACTTTCTGACATTCATATTAATGAGCATACCTCTGCAAGTATGATTCAAAACATGATTGACAAGGTAAATAGCTTAAAGCCTGATTTTATCGTGATAACTGGCGATACATTAGATAAACGATTAAAACCTTTCGTCGAAAATGGATTTATTGAACAGTTCCAACAATTAAAGTCGAAATACGGCAATTATATTATTTTTGGCAATCATGAATATTTAGGTACCCATGATAATAATAATCGTGAAGAAGATATCATTAATGCATTCAAACAGGCGCATTTAAAAGTTTTAAAAGATGATATTGTTTATCTTGATGAGGTTGGCATTACGTTGATAGGACGTGATGACTTTTCATCATATAAGTACGATGTTAAGCGTGCTTCACTATCAGATTTAATCATGTTTTCTGATACTGATAGACCAATAATTTTATTAGATCACCAACCACGAGATATTAAAGATGTTGCTGAACAACAAGTAGATTTAATGTTATCTGGACATACTCATGGTGGTCAAATTTTTCCTATCAATATATTGGTGGCGATGATGTACAAAAATGCCAATGGAATTTATCACGATACTGATCATCATTTCACCAGTATAGTCAATAGCGGTTACGGATTTGGAGGCCCACCAATTCGATTAATGACTCGCTCTGAAATCGTTGTAATCGATGTATCTTTTGTCAACAAAACTACCATTCAATAGATTATCTTAAATAGGAAGCGTATTTTGAATTATCAATTTATTATTAGTAATGATGAATTATCCAATTATTGTCAAAAGATCAAGAATAGTAGTGCTATAGCATTGGATACTGAATTTGTACGAACTAGGACTTTTTATCCTCATTTAGGGCTGTTACAGGTTTTTGATGGTAAACATGCCGCCTTAATTGATCCGCTTAATATTAACGATTGGCAGGAATTCTTAGTGATTTTAACCAATCCTAAAATTGAAAAATATTTCCATTCCTGCAGCGAAGATATTGAAGTGTTTCTACATACATTTAATTGTGTTCCTTCTCCAGTAATTGATAGCCAAATTTTAGCTTCTTTTTTGGATAATCCAATTAGTAGTGGTTATGCAAGTTTAGTTAATAAATATCTTGGCGTTGAGTTAGATAAAAGCGAAACACGAACTGATTGGTTAAAACGCCCTTTGACAGAAAAACAGTGTGATTATGCTATTAATGATGTTTTATATCTGTTTCCATTAATGAATAGTTTAAAATCTCAGCTTATATCGATTGATTATTTAGCGGCTGCTTATCAAGAGTGTCAAAATGCAATTGCACGTAAATGTGAAACATTTGATCCTCAAAAGGCTTACTTAAATATTAAAAATAGCTGGCAATTGAAAGGGGATAGTTTAGGGCAATTAGCTAAACTTGCTTGCTGGCGTTATCAATTTGCCAAAACTCACGATATAGCGTTGAATTTTGTGGTACATGAAGAGATTTTATGGAAAATAGCTCGTTATCAACCAACTTCTTTAGCTGAACTGGATAAATTGGGTATGAAAGGTAAAGATATCCGTTCATATGGCCAAACAATTTTGGATATATTGCTTCAACCTATACCTATTATTCCGGCAATTCAACGTATTAATAGTTATCCAAATTATAAAAATATTGCTGATTTATTGAAACAAATTGCTGAAAAAATAGCATCACAAACAGGACTTAATAGCGAATTAATACTTTCAAGACGATTAATCAATCAGTATGTAAAATGGCAAAATGATAGGAAAGGTGAAATTCCAGAAATTCTGTCAGGATGGCGAAAACCATTATTTGAACAATATGACCTGCCTAATTGATTAAATCATAATGGAAGAATGACAAAATTTTAGTTAAATGGTGTCAAATTACATTGACACCAATCTCTATATTAAGCTAGTTCACTTAGCATCGATTCAACAATTTTTGATGATTGGGCTGCAGCAAGTTTTAAAAATGATTGAAAATCAACTGCCGATTCATCATCTCCATTATCAGAAATTGCTCTCACCACCACAAAAGGTACTTTAAATAACCAACAAACATGGCCAATAGCGGCAGCTTCCATTTCAACGGCGATTGCATCAGGAAAAGTTTGCTTGATCCGTTCTAAATTGCTTTTACCATTGATAAAGGCATCACCACTGCCAATTGAGCCATCAACAGCATTGACCCCATGTTTCTTTATACATTGTTTAGCTAATGATTGATAATTAATATCAGCAGCAAATGAAACAGGGCAACCTGACATTTGACCAGGTTTATATCCAAAGGCGGTTAAATCAACATCATGATAAAATACATCTTTTGATACAATAATATCACCGATATTCAGTTCCGTTGACAGCCCACCCGCTGAACCGGTATTAATGACTGCATCAACTTGATAATTATTTAATAATAATGTTGTTCCTGAGGCTGCAGCAACTTTACCTATGCCTGATTGTAATAATACAATTTCACAATTGGCTATTTTACCAATATGAAAATCACATCCTAAATGACGCTCTAATTGATAATCGGTAATTTTACTCTTTAGTATGGCTACTTCTTCTTCCATAGCAGCGATAATAGCAATTTTCATATGGTCCTCTTGGCTTATTAACCGTATATTTATTTTAAATGTGCTATCATAATTGCTGTAAGTTAACTTGACAATAAATGAATATAACGGAGATAAAATTTGCGTACAATTTTTATAACGGGTTGTTCTAGCGGTATTGGATTGATTTCAGCTATCGCATTGAAAAAACGAGGTTATCGTGTCATTGCATCATGTCGAAAAATAGCAGACCAACAAAAATTAATTGAGCAAGGTTTTGAAACCGTTTTGTTAGACTTAGACGATGCCAATTCAATTAATCAAGCTGCACAACAAGTATTAACCTTGTGTGAGGGTAAATTATATGCATTATTTAACAATGCTGGATTTGGCGTTTACGGCCGTTTAAACACTATTAGTCGATCACAATTAGAATCACAGTTTTCTACTAACTTTTTTGGTGTTCATCAATTGACTCAATTACTATTACCGGCAATGATTGAACAAAATGAAGGTAGAATAATTCAAACTAGCTCGATTGTTGGAATAGTCGCAACACCAGGAAGAGGCGCATATTCTGCCAGCAAATATGCTTTAGAAGCATGGTCTGATGTACTGCGTTTAGAGTTAGCTCACACCAATATTAAAGTTTGTTTAATCGAACCTGGTCCATTGAAAACCTATTTTTCAAACAATGTAAATCAGACCGAAAAAGAAAAAATAGTAAAAAATCCACCTATTGCCAAACGCTTTACGTTAGCTCCTGAAGCGATATTACCATATTTGTATCACGCATTAGAGCATAACAAACCAAAAATACGTTACAGGGTAACAAAAGTAACTAAACTGGCGACAATAGCTAAACGTTTGCTTCCAGATAGATTAATGGATAAAATTTTACAAAATAAATAAACAGTTAAACATATTTATAGGATAGATTATGTCAAATCAATTTATTTTTGATGTTAATGAACAGAATATTCAAGAAATTATCGAAAAATCAACCAGTAATCCAGTGTTATTCTATTTTTGGTCACCAAGAAGTCCTAATTATCAAGAAATGACAGATACGTTAACCAAATTAGCAACACAACATCACGGACAATTCATTCTTGCTAGCGTAAATTGTGATGAACAACAAATGTTAGCAGCTCAATTTGGGCTTAGAGCAATTCCAACCGTTTATATGTTTCAAAATGGTCAACCTGTTGATGGTTTTCAGGGGCCACAAAATGAAGAAACTATTAAAACTTTTTTAGATAAAATTTTACCCAATGAAGATGAACTGAAGCTTATTGAAGCACAACAATTATTTAATGAAGGCCAATATGCGCAAGCATTACCTTTATTAAAACAAACTTGGACTGTACTTAAAGATCATTTAGGCAAACCAAGATCAGATATTGCGTTAATGTTAGCGAAAAGCCAAATAGAACAAAAACAACTAGCTGAAGCAAAGGAGGTTTTGACAACTATTCCATTGCAAGATCAGGATACAGCATACCACGGTTTACAAGCCGAAATTGAGTTACTCGAACAAGCAGCGAATTCACCTGAATTACAGCAATTACAAGCTGAATTAGCTAAACAGCCAGATAATGTTGAGTTAATGATTCAACTTTCATCGCAATTAATGCAGGTTGGCCGGCACGAAGAAGCCTTAGAACTGTTGTTCAAACCTTTAACAAAAGATCTGAATGCTGGCGAAGGGCAGGTGAAGAAAACTTTACTAGATCTATTAGCAGCTTTAGGAACGAATAACGCACTTGCTAGTAGCTATCGCCGTAAGCTTTATACGTTATTATATTAAAATTGCTAAAACCAAAGCTTGAAGGATTTTGGACGCTTTTTTATGAGCTACTGGATATTAGGGACGAATATCACAACCTAGAAATATATGTCGCAGTAAAGTTAATGAATTCAAAAATCGCGGGAAATTGAATTCTAGATAGTTAGGTTAAGCTATATAAAATGAAGAGATTCAACAATTGAGCATTGTTGAATCTTTTTTGTTTAGTGTTCGATAACGCGAGGAAAGTTTTCAATACTGCGAAGGGTTAGAACTTCAACACCATTATCTGTAACTAAAATCGTGTGTTCATATTGGGCTGACAATCCATGATCTTTGGTTTTAACTGTCCAACCATCTTTCATGGTACGAGTACGCCAATCCCCAGTATTTACCATCGGTTCAATAGTAAAGGTCATACCTGGTTTTAAAATCACACCACCATCGTCAGCATCATAATGTAAAACTTGTGGTTCATCATGATATACTTCACCTATACCATGACCACAATATTCACGAACAGAAGAAAATCCAAATTTATCAACATATTTTTGAATTGCTTTACCGATTTCTTTTAATCTGATCCCTGGTTTAATTATTTTAATGGCTTCGTATAAACTCTCTTGTGTGACTTGACATAGTTTTTCTCCGGCAACAGTTGGTTTTCCTGCAATGTACATTTTTGATGTATCCCCATGAAAACCATCTTTAATTACCGTCACATCAATATTAAGAATATCACCATCTTTTAACTTTTTATCAAAACTTGGAATACCATGACATACTACATCGTTAATTGAAATGCAGCTGGTATGCTGAAAACCATGATAACCAATGTTGGCAGGAATAGCCTTTTGCACATTAACAATGTGTTCATAACAGATCTTATCTAGCTCACCAGTGCTAATACCTGGTTTGACATAAGGTTCAATCATTTCTAAAACTTCTGCTGCTAATTTGCCAGCGATTCGCATTTTTTCGATTTCAGCGGGGGTTTTTAACTTAATAGACATTAATGAGTTCCTATAATTTGCATGGCAATATCCTATCATATACCGCTATTTCGTCAAATCATAGCTATTGATAAATCAAGTATAACGATTAAATTTAAGATTTTTGTTAAAAAATTTTGAGGAAAGGGGTTTTTGGACATAAAAAAAGAAAACTAATACAGCTTAAAACCATTTAATTATATAATAATGCATTATAAAAAAAGGTTTTCATAAAATGCAATGTAGCTATTATCAAGAAAATAAATGTTTGTCTTGTCATAAAATAAATCAACCATATAAGTCTCAACTAAATGAAAAGCAAAACCAATTAATTGAAACTTTAGCAAAGTTTAATCCTAAAGAAGTTAAAGATCCTTCTGCTAGCCCTGAATTAGGTTTTCGTAATAAAGCTAAAATGGCGGTGCTAGGCACGGTTGAAAAACCCATATTGGGTCTTCAAAATGATAACCAAATTATTGATCTGTGTGATTGCCCGCTTTATAGCGTAAATATGCAAAGTATCCTAAAAATGGTTCGCACCTATATCCGTAAACAAGGATTGGTCCCTTATAATATTAATAAGCGGAAAGGGGAGTTAAAATTTGTCATTATTACCGAAAGTGTTATCGATGATAAAAGCCACTTTATGCTGCGATTTGTGTTGAAATCACATGTATTTGTCGAGAAAATAAGAAATAGTTTGCAAAATTTACTCGATAAGATAAATAATCTACAAGTCGTATCGATTAATATTCAACCTAACCATGCCGCTATATTAGAAGGTAATGAAGAGTTAATTTTAACAGATAATCCTTTTCTAGAATTTAGGTTGAATAGCATACCACTTTATATAAAATCAAAAAGCTTCTTTCAAACAAATAGCTATATTGCTGAAAAACTATATAAAACGGCTAGTGATTGGCTGGCGAATTTAGATGTAAACTCTATATGGGATCTCTTTTGTGGTGTAGGTGGATTTGGTTTGCATTGTGTTCGTCATGCTAATAACGATAATATTCAATTAACAGGAATTGAAATTAGTTCTGATGCTATTGAATGTGCATCAAAATCTGCTAAACAGCTAGGTTATGACAAACTTAATTTTGAATCCTTAGATGCCACTAAATATGCAACCCATCAAAAGCAGACGCCTGATTTAGTTTTACTTAATCCACCAAGACGAGGGGCAGGTAGAGTACTGGTCGAATACTTGGAAAATATACAACCCAACTATATTTTGTATTCAAGTTGTAATTTGTCATCATTAGCACAAGATCTACAATTATTGACTAATTACCAAATGACCAAAGTGCAATTATTTGATATGTTCCCTCATACATCTCATATGGAAGTGCTAGTTTTGTTAGAAAAAATCAGATAAATCATTACTAATATAGGCTAGTTTTTATAATAAATATTAATAAATCTAGCCTAACCAATTTTGTGAATTCTTTTGTTCTTACCTTTTATTTTTATCATATAAAGATTTCTTATCCTGATTCTATTCAATTTTTATAATTACAGCAATAACATTAAATGATAATCATTAACAAATGTTAATAATTATTATTAACATTGATCATGTTTATAATTTTTGCTAGATTAATGGGCCAAAAATGATAATTATCAAATATTGGGGCATTGGTTAAAGCAGTTCATTAATCTAATTTTGTGGTGAAAAATGAAAATAAATAAGATATTTCTAATGATGTTGGCGGCTTCAATACCTTTCCCTGTATTTGCTGATAATGATGATATAGAAACAATTACGGTTACGGCGAGCAGACAAAAGAAAGCTAAATTGGCTATCCCTGAAACGGTTAATGTTGTGACTAAGAAAAATATAGATGATCATCAAATGTCAACGATGGAAGATTTAGTTAGATATATGCCAGGTATATCGGTAAATCGACAAACTTCTGGTACCGATCCTTTTGGGAATCTCGGTGGAATTAGAATACGTGGCATGTCGGGTAACCGTGTTCAGTTACAAGTAGATGGCTCAAGGGTTATTGAAAGTATACAAGACGGAAACAGAAATTTTATTGATTTATCAAATATCAAAACCGTGGAAGTTATTCGTGGACCAGGATCAGTTTTATGGGGAGCCGATGCAGTTGGTGGTGTTGTGGCATTTAAAACATTAGATCCTAGTGATTTACTTAAAGGCAGATCATATGCAGTTAGAGTTAATGGTGGTTATGATAGTTTGAATAAACAAAATACTAAAACCGGTATGTTAGCTGTTGAACTAATGTCTAATTTAGAAGGTTTATTAAGTTTTAGTCGTCGAGATTATCAAGAGGCGAGATTAAGCAAAGCTAAAGCGAATGGTGGTATTTGGGGATGTCCGCGTGGAGAAGATGCCATTCGATGTAATAAATTAAACCCTTTAGATGCGAAAGCAGAAAATATGCTCACTAAACTGGTTTATCATAATGATAATCGGGAAACAAAATTAACATATGAAAATTTTCGATCTAACTCGTTTGTAAAACAGCTATATGATTACGGTTTGCAATCTAATGGATCTTTCAATGGTGATTATCGAAGAACGCAAATACAAACTCGTAAAAGGTTTGCCATCGATGATAGTTGGATGCCATCATTAGGGTTTGTGGATCAAATTAAAACCATGCTCTCTTATTCTCCTCAAGAACGTTATTTAAAATCACATCGTCAGCAAAAAGATAAAAAACAAAATCCGATTTATACCTATACAACTAATGATTATAAAGAAAAATTCTGGCAATTGGATTTACAATTGAACTCAAACTTTGACTTTTTAAACAGTAATCATGATTTAGTTTATGGTTTTCAGGGCGATATTACCCGCAGTTACTATCGTAATGCAAGTACAAAAAATGGTATAAAAAGCATTGGTGGAGGGTTTAATTTTGCTAATTCTAAAACACAAAGAGCTGATATCTATTTTCAAGATGAATTTCATTTGATTAGTGAACGATTTAAAATTAAGCCAGGTGTCCGCTATGCAACTTACAAAATCAAACCCAATCCAGATAGCCATTATGCGGTAATCAAAGGAAAAGAACCTCGTGAGGTTACATCACATCGTTTTATTCCTCAATTAGGTGCTTTGTTTAACATTAACGATCAATACTCAGTTTATGCTCGTTATGCTGAAGGTTTTAAAATGCCAACAGCTCAACAGTTATATACTTCTTTGCCATCATTTAGCATGAATCTAATCCCTAATCCTAAATTGAAGCCAGAAAAAGTAAAATCATATGAAACAGGGTTAAGAGGCGATTTTTCTAAAGGCTGGTTTAGTGTAGGCTTTTTTAAAGCTGATTATAGTGATTATATAAAGAATTTTATTCGTGTTGGACCAAAAGATTATACCTATAAAAATTTATCCAAAGTTAATCTTTGGGGTATTGAATCATCGGCTGAATGGCAATTTTATCCAAATTGGACATTAAATGCGTCGACTTCGTATCAATATGGTAAAAAACAAGAATCACCTGGACAGAAAAAATCTTATTTTAATGATGCCATGCCATTACAAGGTAATCTAGGTCTAAAATGGCATCTTCCTGATTTCAATTTTGATACTGAAGTATTAGCTACATTTTCTAAAGCGGTTTCACATGTATCCAAAGATAGCTCGTCTTCAGATGAAGTATTTAAGCCAAGTGGTTATGCCATTTATAATGCTTATTTAAATTGGCATCCAAGCAAGAATATTACTATTAGGGGTTCAGTATTAAATATCTTCGATCGTCGTTATTTTAAATGGCCTATGTTTAGTAGTTATTATAAAAATCCGCAAACTAATGTAAAAGTGACGAATCCTATCGAGTTACAAACAGCGCCAGGAAGAACATTTGCCATAAGTGCGGTTATAAATTTCTAATAATTAAGGATGATTACTACTATCAAAATTTTAATAACGATATTGATGGTAGTAAATAGAAAAAATATTTAGTTTCGAGAATATAAGTTTTGCAAACATTAAAAAATATCATATTGCTTATGAAGCTCTGTTTCAAATCCAAGCAAGGAAAGTTAGGTTTTGGTTATGCTTTTATTATTATAAGTTTAAATATTATTCTAATCAGAATCAGTCTAGAAATGATTAATTGGAATAAAAACTTTTATAACGCATTAGAAAAGTACGATATGCAAGCGGTAATAACGCAATTATTAGTTTTTATCATGTTAACTTTTTTTGGTGCAATTACCTATTTGATCATCGAGTATTTAAGAAAAACATTGGTTATAACTTGGCGTAAAGTTTTAAATGACACGATAATAAATCATTGGCTCAATCATAAAGCCTATTGGTTTATAAATAATAATCAAGCAAACATAGACAATCCAGATCAGCGTATTTCTGAAGATTGCCTTTTATTTATCGAAAGATTAACTAACGAAGGATTTTCATTTATTACACAATTTATAGGTCTTTTTTCATATTTTATGCTTTTATGGCAAATAACCGATAATTTTGTTTTAGAATTTAGCCTATTCAATATTGATATAAGCATTTCACATTATCTAATTTGGTTAGCCCCTATTTATGTCATTTTAACTTCATATGTTGCCCACAAGTTGGGAAGCCCATTAAAAAATTTACTCATTCAGCAACAACATTTAGAAGCAAATTACCGTTTTGTTTTAACTCGATTTAGAGAAGCGAAAGAATCTATTGCATTATTAGAGGGAGAACAGGTTGAACAACAACAATTTGATCAACATTTTGATAGCATTGTAAAAAATTGGTATAAACTGATTAAACGACAATTTATTTTAGGTTGTTTTACACGTCCTTACTATTTAACAGTGTTAAGTATTCCGACCTTTTTTTCTCTACCAATCTATTTAATCGGTAAAGTTAGTTTGGGATCATTGATGCAAATTAGTAAATCATTTAGTAATGTAGTGACTAATTTATCTTGGTTTATTTTCAATTATAATAAACTGGCCGAACTGATTGCCTGTAGTTATCGTTTAAGCCAATTTATTCAACAGTCTGAAAAAGTCTCTTACCAGTTTAAACAACTTAATCAAGTTGAAAATGGAGATGAATGTTTATTATTGGAAAATTTAATCATAAACAAACCTGATGGAAAGATTTTACTAAAATTACCTGATCTCCATATTAACAAAGGGGAGTCAGTTGTTTTATCTGGTGCATCGGGTATAGGTAAATCAACACTTTTTAAAATAATATCTGGTCTTTATCCATATTATGATGGAGTGGTCAAGGTTCCTAAATTTAAGAAACTTTTTTTATCACAAAATGCTTACTTTCCTATGGGAGGATTGGCTCATGCAGTAAGTTATCCAGAACCATTGTTTGAGAAGGAGCTTACTGTTATTAAACAACTACTATTAGATGTGGGTTTTTCTTCTGAAAATATTGATAAAAATTTACTTAATGATAATTTAAATACACTTTCTGGTGGCGAAAAACAACGTTTAGTTATTGCGAGAATTTTAATGCATAAACCGGATTGGATTTTTATGGATGAAACCACCAATGCTTTAGATAAAGTAGCCGAAAAGCAATTGCTAAAATTGTTACAGACTAACTTACCAACAAGTAGTTTTATTATAATTTCTCATAGTGATATATCGAACTACTTTAATAAGTGTTATCAATTAAATTTATCGTGATTTTAAAAACAGATTATTTAACAAAATATTAAAACAAATCAAGGAGTAATTATGGCTGAGTCCAAAAATGATGTTGTGCAAAAAACAATAGATGATTTACATGTAACAATGCAAACTATCATACTTTCAACAATCACCGAAACAGGAGAGGTTGATACTAGCTATTCACCTTATTTCTTTGACGGTAATGACTATTACATCTTAATTTCAGACTTAGCACCACATAGTAAAAATATCAAAGCTAATTCAAACATATCTTTTTTAATTATTGATGATGAATCTAATACTAAGAATATTTATGCTCGTAGAAGATTGTCTTTCCATGCTTCGGCAACTATTGTTGAAAGAGGATCTGAACAATTTGATTCTGTTGTCGATCTGCTAGCTAAAAAAGTGAGCAAAATGGTTTATATGTTAGCTGAAATGAATGATTTTAATTTATTTAAATTAACCCCAAAAGAGGGTAGATTAGTAGTTGGTTTTGGTAAAACCTATATTATCGATCCACAAAATAAAACGGTAATACCAGTAGATGAAGATTATGTCGCTAAGCAAAAACAACAATCTACTAATTAATATCATTATCTAAGCATTATCTATATTATTGCCATTACTTATTAACTCATTAATGGCTTTTTTCATCACTCCACTTTTTGCTTAAATGTTTTAAATAATAGTTTTTTTATTTTCGATTGAGGATTCATATTCTTAAAATAGCTTCACTCAATCAAGAAAACTGCCTATCTAAAGCAGTAAACTATGTTAAAATTGAGCCAACATAAACTGAATTTAGGATAGTTAATATTATGGTTCCTGATGTTTCGAAAGCTCTCAGTTGGTTAGAAAAACATTATACTATTTTACAAGGCATTCAGAGAGGCCTTGAACGTGAGACATTACGGATTTTACCTGATGGTTCGCTGTCAAAAATGCCGTTTCCTGAAAAAATTGGTGCTGCATTAACTCATCCATGGATCACGACTGACTTTGCAGAATCTTTATTAGAGTTTATTACTCCAGTTAATACCAATATCGATTATATGTTAACTTTTTTACGAGATTTACACCGTTATGCCAGTGTAAATATTGGTGATGAGTTAATGTGGCCACTGAGCATGCCTTGTTTTGTTGCCAAAGAAGATGACATTATCTTAGCTCAATATGGAAAATCTAATGAAGGACGTTTTAAAACGGTTTATCGTGAAGGTTTAAAAAATCGTTATGGTGCCATGATGCAAACTATTTCAGGGGTTCATTATAACTTTTCATTACCCATGGCATTTTGGCAAGCAAGAGATGGTGTTAAAAACAGTGAAGAGGGTAAGGCTGTTATTTCGGAAGGTTATTTCACTCTAATTCGCAATTACTACCGTTTTGGTTGGGTTATCCCTTATCTATTTGGTGCATCGCCATCAATGTGCTCGTCATTTATTCAAGATCCAGAAAAAGCAAAAGCTTTCATCGAACAAACTAATGGTAACTGCTATTTACCTTATGCCACATCATTACGATTGAGTGATATTGGTTATACTAATAATGCCCAGAAACAATTAGGGATCACCTTTAATCATCTAGATACTTATGTTGAAGGTTTAAAGCGGGCTACCAAGACAAAATCAGCCGATTTTGGCAAATTAGGCATTAAGGTTGATGGCCATTATCGACAATTGAATGATAATGTATTACAAATTGAGAATGAATTTTATGCACCAATTCGACCGAAACGAGTTCCAAGATCTGGGGAATCACCATCTGATGCTTTACTACGTGGTGGCATAGAATATATAGAAGTTCGAGCACTTGATGTTAATCCATTTTCACCAATTGGTATTACCGAGGAACAAATTCGATTTATCGACCTATTTTTAATTTGGTGTGCTTTAGCGCCTGCTCCTGAAATGAGTAGTGCAGAGCTAGAATGTGCAAAATTAAATTGGAATAGAGTGATTATTGAAGGCCGTAAACCAGGATTAGAAATTGGATTAGGTTGTGATAGCTATCGACAACCGTTAGCTAAAGTAGGGCATGAACTTTTCAAAGATTTACTTCGAGTCGCTGATGTACTTGATCATCAAGACGACAAACAACAATATCGAAAAGTTTGTGAACGGCTTGATCTTATGTTTGATCAACCGGAATTGACATTATCGGCGAGAACTTTAGCCGCTATTAGTGATTTGGGAACAGCCAAATTTGGTTTAGCTTTAGCTACTCAATATAAAAAACAACTTAGCTCAGAACCTTTATCGGTTCTAACTGAAGATGATTTTAATCAACAACGAATGTTATCGATTGAAAAACAACAGAAAATAGAACAAAATGACACTATGTCCTTTGATGAATATTTAAAAGAAAAAATGAACAGCTAAAATGTTTAAACATCGCGATTATACATTACGATATCAAGGAAAAAGTGATGTTGAATTAATATTACCAAACCATAAAATTATGCATAATGAACCGTTAATTGGCCAACAACCTTTTTCGGTTTTGGTTTGGAATATTTTTAAACAGAAGAGGGCGGATTGTATTAATATCCTCGAGCAATATGCTCATCAAACCAAGTTGATATTATTACAGGAAGCTCAAACCACCTCACAATTATTAAATTTTATTGCTGAAAATAATAAAATTGCTGATCATGTACCAGCCTATAGTTTAAACGATATTTATGCTGGAGTTATGACAATAACTGACACAACACCAACACAAATTTTATCCTTTAGAGAAAGAGAACCATTCATTCGCGTACCAAAATCAGCATTAATTACTCTTTATCCAATAAAAAATTCAACGCAACAACTTTTAGTTGCTAATATTCATGCTATTAATTTTAGTCTAGGGGTGAAAGTTTACCGACAACAAATCTATATGTTATTGAATTATATCGAACAACATCAGGGGCCGGTAATTTTGGCGGGGGACTTTAATGCTTGGAGTCGGCAACGATTAAGCCTACTTTATCATTTAATTCGTTCAATAAATCTTAAACCAGTTAATTTCTCTAATGATATAAGAAAAACATTTTTAGGTAGGCCACTTGATTTTGTATTTTATCGAGGATTGAAGCTTAATGCGGCTAATATAGTCAATACAGCCGCATCAGATCATAATCCATTATTTGTGAAATTTAAATTGGATTAGAATTGACCAAATTGATCGTTAAGATGTCACCTTCTTTAACACGCATATTTTTTAATTTATTCCATTGCAAAAGATCGGTGATTTTAACTCGGTAATTTTGAGCGATAGTATAAAGGTTATCACCCGCTTTAACTTGATAAGTAATCTGTTTTTTGCCACCATTCAACATTGATTTGGTATCTTTCGTATTGGTACCTGTATATTGAATAGTAGTAGATTTTATTTCAAACGGCATATTGTTATGTGGAACATCTTCTAAAAGTTCAGTCACTTGATTAACAACTAAATTTTCAGATTTTAACTTTTTAAATAATTTATCTGCATGAGAATAAGGTACCAATAGATGGAAAGGGCCATTTACTGTTTGTTGTACATAACCTGCATTGTATGTCATTAAATCGTTAAGTGATAATTCTGAATATTGCGCTATTTTAGCTAGTGATACGTTTTTAGACATATCGATTCTAACTAATGAATTTTCATAATTACAATCAGGTAATTTAATACCATATCGTTTATTATTTTTAACAATATCAATGATAGCTAATATTTTCGGCACATAATGCATTGTTTCTGCCGGTAAATCTAACGACCAATAATCAGTTGATAAACCTTTAGCTTTATTTTTATCAATAGCTCTTTGAATTCTACCTTCACCAGCATTATATGCGGCTAATGTTAACAACCAATCGCCATTAAATCGATTATTAAGGTTTTGTAACAAAGAGATTGCAGAACTTGTTGATGCAATTAGATCTCGACGGCCATCAAAACTGCTACTACGTTTTAAACCATATTCTTTAGCAGTAATAGGTACAAATTGCCATAAACCAGCAGCTTGAGCAGGAGATGTGGCTAAGGGATCGTAAGCACTTTCTATTAATGGGATTAAAGCTAGTTCGACCGGTAATTTATTTTTTCGTAACTGATTAATGATGTAATATACATAAGGCTCAGATCGTAACGCAATATTTTCAAATCCTTTTGGATTACGTAATAAA
The DNA here is from genome assembly GCF_016101145.1 of Gilliamella sp. W8145. NCBI lineage: Bacteria > Pseudomonadati > Pseudomonadota > Gammaproteobacteria > Orbales > Orbaceae > Gilliamella > Gilliamella sp. W8145. Next base: position 668,925 of record NZ_JACFRC010000001.1, on the reverse strand, counting down.
CGTTCGCGTTCGGCAACAACTCGGCTATTATTTGGTACATTAACGTTAATTTGCGTTAACATATAACGCCAAGGATTTTGCGTAACTGAAGCGTAATTAACACCACCACTTTTAACGCTAGAATTAACTATTGATTTAGTATTATATTTTTTTGAGCCAGCGTTGTATCGTGAACCATGATTCTGACACCCCACTAAAAAAGCACATAACACTGTAAATATTAATAATTTTTTCATTAGATTATAAGTTAGGACATTAATTTAAGCTGATTATTATACCTAAAAAATGTCCTTTTGGCTCCTAAAAAAAGTAAACAACTCTAACTCATTGTTACAATTAAATTTATTTTGTAAGTTTTTTTCCTCACAACGTAAAAATAAGTTGATCTGTTTTTCTTTGGTTAAAATAGAAGGCAAAGTAATTTTCTTTCTGCAGGTAAAATCATAATACTCACGGATAACTTGATCCCCAGGAACCAGCATTTGAGTAAAATCTAAATTAGTTAAGGTATATTCATGTCCTGCACAAATAAGGGTATCATCAGGTAACTGCTTTAATTTATTCAGTGAACTTAGCATTTGCTTATGATCACCTTCAAAAATTCTTCCACAACCAGCGGAAAACAATGTATCTCCACAAAATAAATAAGGCTGACAATAATAAGCTAAATGTCCTAATGTATGTCCCGATACTGAAATAACCTCATATCGAAAATCAGCAATCAATAATTCATTGATGTTTTCGAGATGGTTAATCTGCAAATTAATTTCACTTGGCCCAAAAGCTTCAATATCGGGATAAGCTGCTTTTAGCTCAGTTACCCCACCAGTGTGATCGATATGGTGATGAGTGAGTAAAATTGCAAGGGGTGCTAAGTGATATTTTTTTAGATAACTTAGCACTGGAGCTGATTCACCCGGATCCATTATAACCACCTGTTTATTAGCATTTTCAAGTAACCAAATATAATTATCTTTTAGAGCAGGGATAATATGTAGCTGATACATTGTTATTATACCTTTATTTTATCGGATTAATCAGTTAATGATGCTTCAAAAATAGTATCGTGTAAGGTAGGTGATTCAGCTTGCGTTTTGGCGATAACATCACAGCGTTCGTTCTCAATATGGCCTGCATGGCCTTTTACCCAAATCCATTCGATAGTATGTAGCTTAGCTAATTCATCTAAACGTTGCCATAAATCAACGTTTTTCACTGGTTGTTTTTTAGCGGTTCTCCAGCCGTTTTTTTTCCAACCATGAATCCAATTCGAAATACCATTGCGTAAATATTGGCTGTCAGAATAAAGCTTAATTTGACAGGGTTCTTTCAGTAATGCTAACGCAACAATGGCAGCAAGTAACTCCATACGATTATTAGTGGTGTTGAAATAACCTTGAGCTAGTACTTTTTCATTTTGTTTGTATTTTAAAATCGCTGCATATCCACCAGGTCCTGGATTACCCAAACAAGATCCATCAGTGAATATTTCAATACTTTTTTGCATATGTGGCCTAATTTATAAACTTTTATCGTGATTATTTTTCGAGAAATTTTGGCTTAATATAAATATTAATAAACCATTATTAATGTTGTATCAATCATTGACTAAAACAGTGTAGGTATCAACATCAGAGCGTTTTGGTGTTAGACTATACCACTAATTTGTTAAATTCCCAATTATAGATAAAGAAGAGTATATTGTGATAACACATTCAACCCGCCAAATTGTATTAGATACAGAAACTACAGGTATGAATCAAGATGGTAATAATCATTATGAAGGTCATAAGATTATTGAGATTGGTGCAGTTGAGGTATTAAATCGACGATTAACAGGAAATCATTTCCATGTTTACATCAATCCAGAACGCTTAATTGATGAAGAAGCCTTTAAAGTTCATGGTATCAGTGATGAATTTGTTAAAGACAAACCGATTTTTAAAAATATTGCGCATGATTTTATTAAATTTATAGATGGTGCTGAATTAGTTATTCATAACGCCTCGTTTGACGTTGGCTTTATGGACTATGAGTTTCGCCTTTGTGGGTTAGACTATAAAACAGCAGATCACTGTATTGTTACCGATACATTAGCTATGGCTCGCCGTCTTTTTCCAGGTAAACGTAATAATTTGGATGCATTGTGCGAGCGTTATCAAATTGATAATTCACATCGTACCTTACATGGAGCCTTACTGGATGCTGAAATACTTGCTGAAGTTTATTTAGCAATGACCGGAGGACAAACCACTTTGGCATTTAGTTCGGACGATAATTTATCTGCATCAATGACTAATAATGCCGTGAAAAAAATTGAACGTAGTGGGATACCGCTAACAGTAATTAAAGCTAATGAAGCAGAATTAGCTGCGCATGATTCAATTTTAGAAAAAATTGATAAAAAAAGTGGTGGAGCGCTTTGGAAAGTACATTAATGATTGTTTTCTATTCAATTGAACATAATTTTTAAAATTTATATTGACGAAAATAATAATAATCTTTAATATCACGCCTACTTTAATCTTCTGCATTAAAGAGTCTAAAAAGCGGAGCGGTAGTTCAGTTGGTTAGAATACCTGCCTGTCACGCAGGGGGTCGCGGGTTCGAGCCCCGTCCGTTCCGCCAATTCTTAAAAGTTTTACTCGCTTTGAGTATAATTCAAAAAACTTATATAAAACCATCTAATCTATATAAAACTTATAATGTTTCTGAATTAATTTTAACTATATTTCAATACTATTTTTGTATCTTTTTTTGTTCCAATTTTAAATATATGAGATATCACGTCAAGAAACTAGCTTAGCCGTAATCTTTTGATTTAAATTTTCTATAGCTACTTATATCTAGTCTTTCTCTAAAGAATATGGCTAGAGCTTAATAGTTCTGTCATTTGATATTTAGTGGTAACTTTCTCTATCTATTTATGTTATCTTCAACAATTATTTACGCAAATTAAAGTTATTCGAATTGATTTAAATATGTTAAAGAAATCGCTATTTATTTTTCTAGGAGGGCTTTCCTTTGTATTAGGAACAGTAGGCATTTTTGTTCCTATTTTACCTACTGTACCTTTTTATTTGCTTACTGCATATCTATGGTTAAACAGTTCTGATCGCCTGTACAACTATTTTACCCAAACTCATTATTATCAAACCTATGTGCAGAAAATGCTTATTGAGAAAAAAGTATCAAAGACAGGATTGATAAAAATGTTAACCATGGTTTTCATCATTTTATTAATTCCATTTATTTTATTTGATTCTTTGCATGTCAGAATTATTTTAGCAATAGTCTTCTTTGCACATGTTATTTTTGGTGGGTATTATTTCCTCAAGAAGAGATAATATAGTTGTTGGTAGGAATAAAATTACAGGGTAAATAAGTTACCCTGTAACAATTACTTAGTAATATAGTGAGATAACTGATAACTATTTAAGACTTTTTTTAATCTCAATAGCTAATAATGGATTCCACATTGCACCTGTAGCACTCATCACAGCATCAGCGCCATTTTGAATAAATTGATGATAATGTTCACTATTGCTGACACCACCAACGCCAATAATGGCAAAATTTAAATCCAGTTGTTGACGATATTTTGCCAAACGACTCACCATATCAAGTCCTGCCCAACGGATTGCATCACCACATATACCACCTTCTTTACGGTTTTCACCTAGTGCCGGATGTCCACTTGCATCTACCGGTTTTGCCGAAAGGGTATTAATAGTACTTAATCCGTCAATGATTTTTCCGACACGAGTTAATAGAGATATAATGCGTTCATCATCAGGAAAATAGGCTAATTTTAATATAAGAGGGCGATCTGGTACCGCATTCTTAATTTCATTCACAATTCGTTCTACTTTATCGACATCAAAACACAGTAGTTTACTTGCTCCTTCGTTTGGACAACTCAAATTAGCTTCTAATATAGGCGCATTAGTTTCTCTCACTAATTTAGCCGCTAAAGCATAATCTTTTTCTATCTCACCATTACCTTGGGTACCTTGGAAACTACCTATCACACATTGTCCAGCGCCAGCCGCATTTACCGCATCAGCCATATCAGGTTGCCAAATATCCGGTGCAAACGATGGCACACCAAAAGAATTAGTAATGGATAAAGGTTGATCGTAGTTTCTATCAGCCAACACAGTATCTAGGTTAGGTGATAACTTGCCGTTAGGATGAACAGACAAAACATTCGGTAATGGATGACATTTGTGAAACTTGGTTCTAACCGTTTTATAAACACATAAGTCAAATCCATAAGCAAAAGCAGCTTTGATATAATTAGCATTTAGTAACGGACCTGCAGGCTGACCAAATGGAAGATTAACATCGACATTTAAAAATTTTGTTGGTTTAGTTGCGACCTGTTCAGCCTTATCTAATTCAGCAAAAAGTCCAAAAGGGCCTTGAGCATAATTATCTTCGTAACTTATGCTTGGATTATAAAAAGGGATCAAAGGTTTCATGCTATCTCCTGTCTATGGCTATTTTTGATGTGATTTTGGTTTAAAATTTGATATAAATTCGAAAAGTTAAAGTTGCAGACATAAAAAATCCTCCATAAAGGAGGATCAATATTCAAAAGAAAAAGACAATTCAATTTTATTTTTGCTATTGGTCTGTGTGTTTGAACCACAATCATAATCAAATTCTCTTTTCTAAAATTGCTAAGCATTCTAGCCGAATATAAATAAAGTTCAAGTGCTATATTGATAAAAATATATAAGTAAATGAAATGGTTACAGTGTTTTTTTTTAGACTATCAGCTTTGAAGTTGTTGTATAAGTCAACAAATACCGCAAAAAATGAACAGTCATTTTTTGAGATTTGACAATTTTTGCCATTAAATCTCTAAAAATATTTGATATTTTTCTGTCGAAAAAATGATATTTTTTGACTAATGAAACTTATGTAAGTGGAGAAGAGTAATTTGAAATGGTATTATGCTCGCCAAAATTTTAATTTGAATATTAATGATTAGGTATTAAAAATGAAAAAAGATATTTTCAAGTCAGTAACTTTACCCAATGGAGTGGCATTAAAAAATCGCATTATGATGGCGCCTATGACCACTTGTTCAGGGTTTTATGAAGGATCAGTTACCAATGATTTAATCGAATATTATCGAGCAAGAGCCGGAGAAATAGGCACAATTATTGTTGAATGTGGCTTTGTTGACAATAAAGGATTAGCCTTTCCTGGTGCAATCGGTCTAGATAGCGATGATAAAATTGAAGGTCTTGCTAAAATAGCTCAAGCTATTAAAGAAAAAGGTTCAAAAGCAGTTATTCAAGTTTATCATGGCGGTAGAATGGTTGAACCAAAACTTATTGGTGGTCAAACGCCTGTTGGTCCAAGTGCTATTGCTGCCCCAAGACCGGGAGCTGCTACACCGATAGAATTAACTGCCGATGAAGTTGATCAAATGGTTGATAAGTTTGGTCAAGCAGTGCGTCGAGCTATTCAAGCTGGTTTTGATGGCGTGGAAATTCATGGTGCTAATACTTATTTGATTCAACAATTTTATTCACCAAATTCAAATCAACGAAATGATAAATGGGGTGGCAGTCGCGATAATCGAGCTCGATTTCCACTAGCGGTTTTAGATATCACCTATAATATGGTCAAACAATATGCAAATTCAGACTTTATTGTTGGTTACCGATTCTCTCCAGAAGAAATAGAAGAGCCAGGAATTCGTTTTGATGATTCAATGTATTTACTTGAAAAGCTTGCGGAGAAAGGCTTAGATTATATTCACTTTTCAATGGGGGCTATTTTAAGACCTTCGATAGTTGATACTCAAGATCCAACACCATTAATTAATAAATATATAGCAATGCGTTCAGAAACTTTAGCTAAAATTCCTGTTGTTGGGGTGGGTAACGTTGTTAATGAAAGCGATGTTAGAGCTGCATTAGATAATGGATTTGACTTTGTTGCTGTTGGCCGAGCGTGTATTGCTTATCCAGATTGGACTGATCGCATCATGAAAGGTGAAAAATTAGAACTATTCATCAATAGTGATAAACGAGAAGAACTTAATATTCCCGAACCTTTGTGGCATTTTTCACTTGTCGAAAGTTTAATTCGTGATGTGAATTTAAATGTTAAAAAGTTTAAACCTGGTAATTATCAAGAAAAAGTTAATGATGAGTCTTATGAATTTGTGATTAATGTTGAGCTTGGTAAAGATTTTATCAAAGATATGCAATTAGTTAATGCCAATAATTTTGATAATGAGATATTAAATAATTTTTCAGAAATTAAGCATCGCATTATTGAGTCAAATAGTCCTCATGTAGATGCGATTTCTGGTGCTACATCACAAAGTGAAGCCTTCAAAAAAGCAGTTACTAAGGCGATGGCTCAATCAAACAAAGAAGCGATTATTGCTGAAGGTGGTGATCCAAATGCCAAAGCCTATGATGTTGTTGTTGTCGGTAGTGGTGGTGCCGGTCTTGCTGCAGCGATTCAAGCCCATGACCTTGGTGCTAATGTTGTTGTGATTGAAAAAATGTCAGTTATTGGCGGTAATACCAATAAAGCTTCAGCAGGTATGAATGCTGCGGAAACCAAATTCCAAAAACTTAAAGGTATTGTCGATAGTAAAGATCTGTTTTATCAAGAAACCATGATTGGTGGTAAAAACAAAAATAATCCAGAACTATTACGCTATTTTGTTGAGAATGCGCCTGATGCTATTGATTGGTTAGATAATAATGGCATTGAACTCAGCGGTATTACAACTACTGGTGGTATGAGTATTGATCGTACTCATCGTCCTGCAAGTGGTGCTGCAGTCGGCGGTTTTTTAATTAGTGGTTTAGTTAAAAATATTAACCGACGTGGCATTGAAGTAATGCTTGATTGTAATGTTACTGAAATTATTACTGAAAATCATAAAGTTGTTGGTGTTAAAGTGACTGAAGAAGATGGTTCAATACAAACCATAAAAGCTAAAGCAGTTATAATTGCTACCGGTGGTTTTAGTGCCAATCATGAAATGGTTGAAAAATATCGTCCAGATCTTAAAGGATTTGTCACCACCAATCACAAAGGAGCAACTGGCTCTGGTATTATGATTTTAGAAAAATTAGGTGCCGGAACAGTGGATATGAAAGAAATTCAAATTCATCCGACTGTTGAGCAGACGACATCTTACTTAATTTCTGAATCAATTCGTGGTGGTGGTGCGATTTTAGTATCACAAAAAGGTGAACGTTTTGTTAATGAATTAAATACACGTGATAAAGTTTCTGCCGAAATCATTAAGTTGCCTGAACATTATTCGTATATTTTATTTGATCAACAAATTCGCGATGAAAATAAATCTGTTGAGGAATATGTATCGCAAGATCTAACTGTACAAGCTGATTCAATTAATGAGTTAGCACAAAAACTGTCAATTGATGCGAATACCTTACATAAAACCATTGAACGATATAATCATTTTGTTAATAACAAACAAGATGAAGATTTTGGCCGAACTACTGGTTTACGTCATCCAATTGATAAAGCACCTTTTTATGCGATCAAAATTGCTCCAGGTATTCATCATACTATGGGTGGGGTAACGATTAATACTGAAACCCAAGTTCTTGATACCGAGAAAAATGTTATCAGTGGGGTATTTGCGGCTGGTGAAGTTGTTGGTGGTGTACATGGCGCCAATCGTATCGGTGGTAACGCCGTAGCTGATATTATCATTTTTGGTATGCAAGCAGGTAAACAAGCTACAGATTATATTCATCAATAACTGAATAGCAATTTTTGAATGCATCATTCACGCTATGAATATACTCAAGCTATGATGGGAACAACGGTATCATTAATGCTTTTTGAGCCTAATGAAACCGTTGTGCAACATGTTTTTAATACCATTAATCAGCTTGAAAATAAATTAACGGTTAATAGACCCGTATCGGAAGTTATGTCAATCAACAATGCGGCAGGAAAGCATCCGATAAGAGTTAGTCATGCCGTTTATTCGCTTATTGAGCAAGCTTGGAAAGTCAGTTTAATGCCAGATAGTTGCTTTAATGTTGCTATTGGCCCCTTAGTTAAACTTTGGAAGATTGGTTTTTCTGGACATCAGGTCCCCGATCCCGAGCAAATTGTTGAAAAAAGATCTTTGATTGATCCTAATAATATTGAATTAGATCCTAATTCTTGTTCGGTATTTTTAAAAAAAGTAGGCATGGAGATTGATTTAGGCGCAATAGCCAAAGGTTATATTGCCGATGTGATTAAACTTGTTTTGCAACAGCACCAAGTTTATCAGGCAATAATAAACTTAGGAGGTAATGTGCTAACTATAGGCGACTCACCCATTGACGCTACAGGTTATTGGCACATTGGGTTAAAAAAACCCTTTTCCTCAATCGAAAATGAGTTAGTGGGTCTTATTAAAGTAAAAAATAAATCTGTTGTTACATCAGGAATTTACGAACGTTACTTTATTGAAAATCAAAATGTTTATCATCACATTCTGGATTCTAAAACGGGTTATCCCTTAGATAATGAGTTAGAAAGTATTACCGTTATTTCGGATACATCCCTTGAAGGTGATATTTATTCAACAATCTTATATGGATTTGGTATTGAAAAGACTAAACAATTATTGAAAAATCAGCAAAATTTATCTGCTATATTTTTATTGAAGGATAAAACAATAAAGATAGTCAATCCTGATAATTTTGCTTTTGAACTGCTCAATAGAGAATATGAAGTAATCTAAATATTGCGAATAAAATAAAGATTTTACAAATTATATCATTTCATTATCAATTTGATTAAATTGATATTTAATTTAAAAGGAAATATTATGAGTACAGTAAAAAAACCGCCAGTTAAATGGCTTCCTCTTATTATTATTGCAGGGATATCGGCAATATTGTGGCTTTTTATATCTCCACCAGAAGGTATTAGTTTAGAAGGTTGGCGAACAAGTATTATATTTGTGGCAACCATCGCTTGTATCGTGGCAGAAATCATGCCTATAGGTGCAATTGGATTATTAGCTATTACGGTATTTGCTGTTCTAAGACCATCAGGAGCGACAACCGCTGCCGAATCAGTCAAAATATCATTAAGTGAATTAAACAGTAGTTTAATTTGGTTGATTGTTATTGCGTTTATGATAGCTCGAGGGTTTATTAAAACTGGTTTAAGTAAACGTATGGCTTATTTTTTAGTTAAAATTTTAGGTAAAAATACCTTAGGTTTAGCCTATGGGTTATCAGTAACGGATGTTGCATTAGCACCAGCGATTCCAAGTACTACGGCTCGAGCTGGTGGTGTAATTTATCCAATTGCTGAAGCATTAGCAATCAACTTTAATTCAAATCCTAAAGATGAATCAAGAAATCGTATTGGTACTTTTTTAATGCTAACCATAAGCCACGTTAACGACATTACTTCGGCAATGTTTTTAACAGCTTTTACTGGTAATTTATTAGCGGCAAAATTAGTGACTTCATCACTTGGTATCACTTTGGGTTGGGGACAATGGTTTATTGCGGCAATTGTTCCTTGTTTAGTGTCATTTGTTGTTATTCCTTTAGTTATTTATTTCTTAACTAATCCAGAATTGAAAAAAACACCTGAAGCACCAAAATTAGCTGCTGAAGAACTTAAGAAAATGGGTTCAATTACCTTAAAAGAAATCATTATGGGTTCTACAGTCGTTTTATTATTAGCACTTTGGATTTTTGGTAAAAATATTGGTATCGATTCAACGACAACCGCATTTATTGGTTTAACTATTCTAATTTTAACTGGTGTTTTAAGTTGGGATGATATTAAAGGTGAAAAAGCTGCTTGGGATACATTAATCTGGTTTGCGGCTTTATTAATGATGGCAGGTCAAGTCAACAAACTTGGTGTCACTAAATGGTTAGGCGATACCATTGGCTCTGCAGTGAAAGGGCATTTAGGGGATAGTAGTTGGATTTTTGTTATCATTATTTTATGCGTTGCTTATGTTTATTTACACTATTTCTTTGCCAGTGGTAATGCACATATTGCAGCTCTGTTCCCAGTGTTCTTATCCGTTGCTATTGCCTTAGGGGTACCGCAATTAATTGCTATTTTTGCTTTAGTCATTTGTACCAATTACTTTGGTTCTCTAACCCAATTTGCTAATGCTCGAAATCCATTATTATTTGCTGAAGGCTTCGTACCTGTAAAAACTTGGTGGAAAGTAGGCTTTATTTGTAGTGTAGTTAATCTAATTATTGTATTCACCATCGGTATTTTATGGTGGAAAATTATTGGATTAGGTTAAAACCTCTATAATCTACTTTTATCGACAAATAAAAACCGCCATTTTTAGGCGGTTTTTTTATTGTAATCAATTGAAAAATCTCAAAAGGTTTCAATAGATAATTTCCAATTATTAACCGCTTTCCAATATTTTTGCTCTTGTTCCAAATCTAATAGAATCAGCCTATTATTTTCAACAAACAGCTTATCTATTGCTAGTGTCACTTTGGTGAACTTTTCTTGCGACAAAGTTAACTTGAAAGCATCAAGATCTAGATCGGTACTGCGTTGATTGTTTATGAGTATTGATAATCTGAGAATTTGCAACATGGCAATAATATGTTTAAATTCAAACAAACTAAAATAAGGAAACTCTTCTATATTAATCGATTTTCGATGGTAACGAACCAATGTTGATAACAATAATTGTTGTTCTTCATTAAATCCAGGTAAATCACTATTTTTTAGAATATAACTAGAATGTTTATGGATAGAAGAAAAGTTAATTTTTAAACCTACCTCATGCAATTGCGCAGCCCAATATAAAATGGATTCAACACTTTGAGGTATGATCATGGATGATTGTGCTTTCCATTGAGAAAAAAAGTATTTTGCCGTTTTTACAATTTGTTTAGCATGGCGCTCATCAATATTATAGTGTTGCGATAGCGATTCAGCTGTTGTTTGTCTGATATCTCGATAGTTCGGCCCATCAATAAGTTCGTAAAGAACACCTTCACGTAAAGCACTCGGACTAAATTGTAATTCTTTTAAACCTAATGCATTAAAGACGCCACTGAAGATGGCTAGCCCACTTACAAAAACATTTTTTCTTTCCTCGGATAGAGATGGGAAATCAATTTCATGAAAATCATTAAATTCTAATACGTAACTGATTAAATCATCCAAACGTTTAGGGGTGATAATTCCGTCACTAACTCCAATATCGAGTAAAATTTTATAAATGCTTTTAATGGTACCGGAGGTACCGAAAGCAGCACTAATATTCTGTTTTTTTATTAAGTTAATTAAATTTTCAATTTGTTGTTCTGCAGCTAGTTTTGCTTGTTGAAATGAATGGTAATCGATTTTCTTTTGCGGAAAGAATTGTTTAGTATAAGTGACACACCCCATTGGTCTGCTAGCTACTAGTATTGGTTTTAAATCATTACCTTTACCAATAGCAATTTCAGTAGAGCCACCACCAATATCAACCACGAATTTGCTATCATTTTCATTGGTTGACTCTGCAGTCATTGTACCTAGATAAATAAGTCTAGCTTCCTCTTGACCAGAAATGATTTCAATAGGGTAAGGTAATATTTTAGCTGCTTCGTTTAAAAATTTAAGTCTATTTTTCGCAATTCGTAAAGTATAAGTAGCGACAATTCTTACATTTTCGGCTGGAAATCCATTTAATCGTTCAGCAAATAAAGCTAAACATTCAATACCGCGATTAATACTTGATTCACTTAATTCGTTATATTCATTTAACCCAGTAGCAAGATGAATATTCTTTTTATGTTTATATATGATTTGTCTAGCCCCATCGATATTGCGAGCGATGATCATATGAAAACTATTAGAGCCTAAATCGACGACAGCATATTCATTAAATTTATTCACGTTAAAATCCTTATACCGATGATTCCATGTGTTTTAAATAGTCATAAATGGCATGTTGTGCTCTTATTTTTTTCTTATTGCCTCGTTGTACATAATTATTCATATTATCTTTATCGATGATTCTTGCTTTGACATTATCATTGCATTGCAAGTTAAAGATATCATGTATAGTAGATTTTAATACTGGATCAAAAATTTTAACGCCTACTTCAATTCGATTATCTAAGTTACGAGGCATCCAGTCTGCTGATGAAATATAAGTGTCTTTTTTACCATCGTTTTCAAAAATATATACGCGAGCGTGCTCTAAATATTGATCGACAATACTCGTTACATAGATGTTTTCACTTAAATTAGGAATTTGAGGAACTAACACACAAGTCCCCCTAACAATCATTCTAATATTTACACCTGCACATGAAGCTCGATAAAGTTGGTCAATCATCTCTTTATCGGTGATCGCATTCAATTTTAAATAAATACCAGAAGGTTTTCCTGCTTTGGCATTATTAATTTCACGTTCAATAAACTCATAAAAACGTTGGCGAGTATTTTGTGGAGATACCAGTAAGTGATTAAACGAAACAGGTTTAAATGGATTTTCAATGAAATTAAATACTTTAATAACTTCATCGGTAATGGCTGGATCAGACGTTAATAGAGAAAAATCAGTATAGACTCGTGCTGTTTTTTCATTAAAGTTACCTGAGCCAATATGTGCATAGCGAACAATTCTATCTTCTTCTCGTCGATCAATTAAAAATAATTTAGCATGGATCTTGAGTTTTGGTTGTGAATAGATAACTTTAATACCACTACGAATTAATCTTTTAGCCCATTTTATATTTGCTTCTTCATCAAAGCGAGCCTGAAGTTCAACCACTACTGTAACTTTTTTACCATTATTGGCGGCATTAATGGCTGCGTGTATAAATCGTGAATCTTTCGCAACCCGATAAATATTCATGCGAATATGGGTCACAGCTGGATCGAAAGAGGCTTGACGCATGATCTCAAGTACATGACCAAATGAATAATAAGGATAGTAGAGCAATACATCTCGATCCTTAATTGTCGCAAAAGCATTCCTAAATTTTTTAAATCGATTATAAGCAAGACTAGGTAAACGTTTATTAAGTAAATTTTTAACCCCTAAATCAGGAAAATTAGCTAAATCTTTAAAATTAGGATAACGTCCGCCCGGCATTGCATCTTGTTCTGTTAATCTTAATTTATTAATCAATAATTCAAATAATGCTTTAGGCATATCTTTTTGATAGGTAAAGCGCACTGGTTGTGCGGTTAAACGTTGTTTCAAACCTTGTGACATTAATTCTAGTAAACTATCGAGTTCACTATTTAATTCATATTCAGCATCACGATTAATGTTGATTGAATAAGCATTTAATTCAACAGCATCAAAAAAGACTTTGAAAATATCGTCTAAACAGTAACGTAAAATATTATCTAAAAATATGATTGATTTGTTTTTGGTTGAGAATTCCGATGGTAATAATACAAAACGAGGAGCATTGTCGGTAGGTAGCTCCAATAAGGCATAACTAATATTGTCTTTACAAATAATTTCCACCGCCAAATAAGCATGATCATCTTTGAGAAATTGGATCAATTCGGTATGACTATCAAGAAGAATAGGGGTGATATATTGTCTTAAATTTTGTTTATAGTAATTTTTTATCCAATTTTCTTGATAACTGGTAAGTTGCCTTTCATTTATTAGAAAAATCTGGTTTCTGGCCATTTCTAATAAGAGTTCGTTATAGAGCTGATCAAATTGTAACTCAAGTTGAATAACCTTTTGGTTAACTTGTCTTAATAAATGTTTCGCATTGGAGGTAGATTGAGATTGTTCTTGCTCAATAAGAACATATTTTTTTAAGTTTGCAAATTGAACTTTATAAAATTCATCTAGATTACTGGAGTAAATACCTAAAAAACGGATTCGTTCTATAAGAGGATTACTTTCGTCAGCTGCCTCTTGTAGTACACGTTGATTAAAGGATAACCAACTGAGTTCTTTGGGTAAATATACTTTTTCTATAATCATGTCTTATTTGGTCCATTCCACAAATTGAATATCTAACAGCATAACGGAAGTTAAAAAAAAAGCTAGCATATCGCTAGCTTTTTATCATTCATTTAAACAAATTTAAAATGATTAGATGCGGTGTACCGAAGTTGTATTAGTAGTACCACTTGGAACCAATGCACCTGATACCATAACAATAGTATCGCCTTGTTTTGCGTTACAAACTTTAACCGCCATTTCTTTACCTAAACGGTAGAAATCATCAGTTGAATTAATCGCATCAATTAAAATTGGTTCAACACCTTTAGATAATGCTAATTGATTAACTGTTTTTTGACTTGAAGATAGCGCTAAAATACGAGCTGTCGGGAAGTAATGACGAAGTTCACGAGCAGATTTACCACTACGAGTAGCAACAACAATTAATGGCACATTTAAACGTTCAGCAATTTCAACTGCACCACAACATACTGCAGCAGTAATACGTAATGTTTCTTCTTTGGTTGTTAATTCAAGTTTAGCTGGAATAGTACCATCAGTACGTTTACAGATAGTAGCCATCACATTTACTGCTTCAAATGGATATTTACCTTTAGCACTTTCACCTGATAACATAACTGCGTCAGTTCCATCAATGATTGCATTAGCAACGTCACCAGCTTCAGCACGAGTAGGACGAGGGTTTTTAATCATTGAGTCTAACATTTGTGTTGCAGTAATAACTGGTTTTGACGCTTTATTACATTTTTTGATCATCATTTTTTGAGCAAAAATAACTTCTTCAACAGCGATTTCCACACCTAAGTCACCACGAGCAACCATGATACCGTCAGAAGCTTCTAAAATTTCATCAAAATTATCTAAACCTTCTTGGTTTTCAATTTTAGAAATAATTTTGATTTCTTCACCACCGTGAGCTTTAAGATGAGCACGGATATCTTCAACGTCAGAACGTTTACGAATAAAAGATGCAGCAATAAAGTCAACGCCTTGCTCACAACCAAAAATTAAATCATTTTTATCTTTTTCAGCAAGTGCCGGTAATTTAATAGAAACACCCGGTAAGTTAATACCTTTATTTTCACCTAAATCACCATTATTTAATACTTTACAAACAACTTCATTACCGTTAATTTCGACAACGTCCATAGCGATTAAACCATCATCAACTAATACACGATTGCCTGGTTTAAGATCTTGAGCAAAACCTTTATAAGTAACCGCAACACGTTCTGAATTACCAACTACGGTTTCATCGGTAGTAAAAGTGAAAGTTTGACCAGCAACAAGTGATACATCATTACCGCCTTCTAACTTAATAGTACGGATTTCTGGACCTTTAGTATCCAACATAATCGCCGCTTTTAAGCCTGTTTCTTGCATTACTTCACGTAAATTTTTGATTCGATTACCGTGTTCTTCATAATCACCATGAGAGAAGTTTAAACGCATTACATTCATGCCTGCATTTAATAATTTGGTTAACATCTCTTTTGATTCTGATTTTGGTCCTATAGTACAAACAATTTTTGTCTTTTTCATAATATTATCACTACTTGTTAAGGTTAATGTTTAAATTTCATATAAACTGGGTATATGTCTAAATGCAAAATATTCTTATTGGATTGAAAGGGATATAAGAAGGATCGAGTAACTGAAAAATAGTTACTTAATTTTATTTCAGTATCTGAAAAATTGACTATTTTCATTAAAATATAGACCCTCAAAAAACTGGCTTCATTATAGACTTAACTCTATTTTAAATAAAGTTTTTTTATCATCAAATCTGTTTTAAGTTTATACAATTAGTAAAGATAACAGATTGGATAATAACAATAGATTTTATAAAAATTTTGAGGAAAGGGGTTTTTTAGTTACATATAATCTTTTAATTGAAAGATAAGTGTGTCTTGGTTATTTTTTAGCACTAATTTAGTGTCAATTAATTGAATATTTGCCCCATCAATAATCAGTTTTTTAATCACATTATCGAGTAAATCTAATTGTTTGTTCTGACATTTAATGTTGGTCATATTGATTATCTGGCCTTTGATCATATTATTTTCAAGTTTGATTTGAGCTGAAAATTCACTACACATTTTTCCAATCATAATCATATTTTCGCCAAATTCTAAATCAGCTTTTTTGAAAACAGGCAAGCTCAAACCATTATTTTGCATCAGGACATAATGATGATGCATAAGATCCTGTTCTGTGATGCTATTAGACGAAGTGCACCCACTTAAGTTAAATATTACCGAAACTGATAATAGTAATAGTGATTTCTTCATTTAATCTCCTATAAATAAAGAATATTTGCTATAATTTACAATAATTATAATTGTAAATAATATACTCAACGCCTTATGGTATCTCAACAACAATTAAACAAATTGTCGTCAATGACTTTCTTAGATCAACTAAAAATAAGAAAGCTTATTAATAAAAAACAAAATATTGCTGAAATCGAATCAGCAATAAATTTAGCTATTGAACATTATAATATTCGATTACAATCTTTACCTAATCATATTGATTTTCCTAGTAATTTACCTGTAGTTGAAAAAAAACAGGCTATTTATGAAGCAATTAAACATCATCAAGTAGTCATCATTGCTGGCGAAACAGGCTCAGGTAAGACCACACAAATTCCCAAAATATGTCTAGAATTAGGGCTAGGTGTTAAAGGCTATATTGGTCATACTCAACCTAGAAGATTAGCCGCTCGTTCGGTAGCTAACCGTATTGCTGAAGAATTAAAGACGGAAATAGGGCAATTAGTCGGCTACAAAGTTAGATTTTCAGACCATGTAAGTGATAGTACATTGGTTAAATTGATGACTGATGGAATTTTATTAGCAGAAATTCAACAAGATAAGCTCTTACTGCAATATGATACTATCATTATTGATGAGGCCCATGAACGTAGTTTAAATATAGATTTCATTTTAGGATATTTAAAACAACTATTACCTAAGCGTCCTGATTTAAAAGTTATTATTACTTCGGCAACAATAGATGTTGAACGTTTCTCTAATCATTTCAATCATGCTCCGATAATTGAAGTATCTGGCAGAACCTATCCGGTTGAAGTTAGGTATCGGCCAGTGATTTTTAGTGAGGATTCTGAAAGTGATAAAAACAGTGATTTTCAACCGATCATTAATGCTATTGATGAGCTTTCATTGGAAAGTGCTGGTGATATACTCATTTTTCTAACGGGAGAACGTGAAATACGAGATCTTGCCGATACATTAAGAAAATTAGAATTGAAACATACTGAAATTCTACCTTTATACGCAAGACTATCGGCATCAGAACAAAATCGCATTTTCCAACCGCATAATGGACGACGGATTGTATTAGCAACTAATGTTGCTGAAACGTCGTTAACTGTTCCAGGCATTAAATATGTTATTGACCCCGGTTTAGCCAGAATTAGTCGTTATAGCTATCGTACTAAAGTACAACGATTACCAATTGAACCAATTTCTCAAGCATCGGCAAATCAAAGAAAAGGGCGTTGTGGTAGAACATCGGACGGTATTTGTATTCGGCTTTATGATGAACAAGATTTTTTATCAAGACCTGAATTTACAGAACCAGAAATATTACGAACAAATTTAGCTTCAGTTATATTACAAATGACATCATTAGGATTAGGTGATATTGCTGCTTTTCCGTTTGTGGAATCACCTGATTCTAGGTATATTCGTGATGGTATACGACTATTAGAAGAACTTGGAGCTATTTATACTAAACATCATCATTATCACTTAACTGATATAGGTCGAATTTTATCTCAGTTGCCTATAGATCCTCGATTAGCGAGAATGTTAGTTGAAGCAAGGCAATTAGGTTGTATAAAAGAAGTGATGATTATTACAGCAGCATTATCAATACAAGATCCTAGGGAACGTCCATTTGATAAACAGCAAGCTTCTGATGAAAAACATCGACGATTTGCCGATAAAGAATCAGACTTTATCTCTTTTATTAATTTATGGAATTATATTGCCAGTCAACAAGCAGAATTATCGGGTAATCAATTTAGACGCTTATGTCAAAAAGAATACCTCAATTATCTGCGTATTCGTGAATGGCAAGATGTTTATACGCAAATTAGGCAAACAGTTAAACAACTAGCATTTCCGATCAATAGCCAATTACCGGATTATCGTTCATTACACATTGCACTATTAAGTGGTTTATTATCGCATGTTGGGATGAAAGAAATCGAAAAACATGAATATATTGGTGCCCGTAATATCAAATTTGCTATTTTCCCTAATTCAGCGATTTTTAAAAATCAACCAAAATGGTGTATAGCTAGTGAATTAGTTGAAACCAGCCGATTGTGGGGCAGAACTGCAGCCAAAATTGAAGCTGAATGGATCGAACCAATAGCTAAACATTTAGTTAAATACAGTTACAGTGAACCGAGATGGTCTAAAAAACAAGGCACAACCATTGCAAACGAAAAAGTCACTTTATACGGATTACCAATTGTTGCTAGTCGTACGGTTAATTACAGTAAAATTGATCCAATATTAAGTCGCTCTTTATTTATACGCCATGCGTTAGTGGAAGGTGATTGGCAAACTAACCACAGTTTTTATAAGCAAAATCAAAAATTAATCAATGAAGTTGAAGAGCTTGAGCATAAGTCTCGACGTCAAGATATTCTAATTGATAATGATGACCTATATAATTTTTATGATGAACGAATAGATAAATCAGTGATTTCTGCAAAGCATTTTGATACATGGTGGAAAACTAAACAAAAAATTGATCCAGAATTTCTCAATGTCGAAAAAAATATGTTGATCAAAAAGTCTGCACAACCGGTAAAAGTGAATGATTATCCAGATTTTTGGTATCAAGACAACTTAAAGCTACCTTTGAGTTATCAGTTTGATCTTGGTAATGCGCGTGACGGTGTCACAATTACTATTCCACTCAACATCCTTAATCAGATAAAAAATAGTGGTTTTGATTGGCAAGTTCCTGGTTTTCGCTATGATTTAATCATTTCATTAATCAAATCATTACCTAAATCATTACGTAAAAGTTTGGTACCTGCACCAAATTATGCTGAAGCTTTTTTGAATAGAGCCAATTCAACAGCATCGCCGTTACTTGAAACGTTACAAAATGAATTTAGAAAAATGACAGGTACTAGGATTGAGCCTTCAGATTGGCAACTTGATCAAGTACCTAGTTACTTAAAGATGAATTTCAGTATTGTTGATCATAATCGTGAAATAGCTTTCGGTAAAGATTTAGTTAAGATTCAAGAACAACTTAAAACAGAAGTTCAACAAGCGTTATCATCTTTAACCCAGAAAAAATCGGTTAAAATAGAAAAGAACAACATTATTGATTGGGATTTTGGTTCTTTACCAACAATCTATGAAGAAAAACAAAACAATTACATAATTAAAGCTTATCCAGCGATTATTGATAATCAACATTCAGTTAGTATCAAACTTGTTGATTCGTTGGAAGAACAAAAGCGATTAAGTAAATTAGGTATTCGTCGATTATTAATCCTCAATATTCCATCACCAATAAAATATTTACATGAAAAACTGCCAAACAAATCTAAGTTAGGCTTATATTTTAATTCATTTGGCACAGTACTTAATCTTATTGATGATTGTATTGCTTGTGGCGTTGATCATTTAATAGAAAAAAACAACCAACTTATTGATAATCAACAACAATATCAACTACTTCTAACTTATACGAAAAGCCATATCAATGAAACTGTTGTTGATATTGCTAAACAAGTAGAATCAATATTAACGTTACACTTTAATATTAATAAAAAATTAAAAGGTCGAGTAGATCTATCCCTTGCTTTTGCTTTATCTGATATAAAACAGCAAGTCAGCGAATTAGTCTATAAAGGGTTTGTTGCACAAACCGGTTATGACAAGCTTCCTGATATTTATCGCTATTTATCTGCGATTGAAAAACGTTTAGAAAAGCTTGGTTCGAATATGGCTAAAGATAGACAAGCAATGAATATAATAGAAGAAGTTAAGAATGAATATCAAACTTGGCTAAATAGTTTGCCAGAAAATCAAAAATCATTAAGTAAAGTGACTAACATTAAATGGATGATTGAAGAACTAAGAGTTAATCTTTTTGCCCAACAATTAGGAACGCCATACCCAATTTCTGCAAAACGCATAAGACAACAAATAGAGACTGTATCGACAGAGTTATAATTTTAGAATCTATAATCTGATAAGTTATGATAATAAAAAGAAGGGCGCTTAGGCGCCCATTTTTTATTATCGATAAAGATCAATAAATACCGTAATATTTGGACCTTTAGTATCATGTGCTACACGAGCAATATGGTAATATTTTGCGCCAGCCTCAATCGCACGTTTACCTGCTTGATAAGAAATTTCTTGATCAGTGACATAATAGCCTCTAAATTTCAATGTATCAAATGCAACCATTTTAGCTGCTGTAGCATCATTAAGTTCTTGAATTTTTCTTCCATCCGGTAATGTTACAGTGTAACGAGTTACTCTTTGAGGTTCTGTAGCAACAGAAGTCGTTGTTTCAGTACTTGATGATGTTGCAACTTTAGCTACAGTAGCAGTTGTTGTAGTGGTAGCCGTTTTATCGATAACTTTATTATTAAACTTATCGGCATAATATTTTTCATTGAACGCTGAAGGAGAATAATACCCTGGTTTTTCAACCTGCATTGCAGCATCACCACCTTTAGCTAAAGCTAATTGCCCCGCTTCAGAATCATAAGGAATAGCATCTTCTGGTTGTAATTTACGTTCTGGTGCATCTTTTTTGAATATATAAGCTGCAATTTGTAAATTACTACCTATTTCTGAACGTGAATCAATATAAAATCCATAAGCCCCTTGAGCTGATGCTTCTTTAGCAATTGCTTGATTAATATCATAATCGGTTGGAAAATAACCACGAATACGGACAATATTAAATGGTTCTAAACGAATTGCTTTTGATTTTGGATACTCATAAACACCTTCAAACTTACGTAAACTTTCCGTTTTTTCAACAGCTTTAGGAGCGTCTGATTTATACAATTTAGCATAAACAATTCGTAAAGTATCATTAGAAGGACTAATATTGGTAGTAGTAATATAGAAAGAAGCCGCACCTTCATTATCAGCAGCTTTTGACATAGCCATAACGTAATCGCTATCAGTATAAAAAGCACCTCGAATAGTAATGCTTTTGTAAGATTGCATGCTATTAGCTTGTTCTTCAGTTAATTGTTGTGCAGCAAATGAAGAACAGGGAATAAGAGCAATAGTCGCAGCGATAAATGTTTTCTTTAAACTTGTCATATAAAAAACCTTACAGTAAATTTTAATTAATTTAGCACAGATAAATTTAGTTACATATTTCTATTAAAGCTTCTAACTTATTAATATATATGAATTTTCCTTTGGCTGTTAAAATATTTTGTTCTTGTAATTTTGTTAAATTTCGGCTGACTGTTTCAATCGTTAATCCTAAGTAATTGGCTATATCAGCACGACTCATTGCTAGTTTAATATTTAAAGAGGTATGTCCTCTTTGCTGATATCTAAGATAAAGAGAATAGATAAAAGTAGCAAGACGTTCTTCAGATTTTTTTTGCGAATAACATAGAATTAATTTTTGATAATTATAAATATCTGTGCTTAATAACTTAAATATCAAATCACGAACATCTTTGTTACTATCAATTAATGACATTAATTCATCATAGTAAAGTTCACAAAGCAAGGTATTACCTAATGTTTGAATATTACTATTATAGACTTTAGTCGAAATAGAGTCTAAACCAACGATATCTCCAGGTAAATAAAATCCATTAATTTGTTCAGTATTTTCTGGAGTAGTGACAAACGTCTTTAATGCGCCAGAATGAACAATATAAAACTTCTTAAATGGAGTTTTTGATTTAACAACGATTTCATCTTTTAAATATGATTTTTTCCGTTCTAAAACATCACTTAGTGAATTATTAAGTAACATTGGGATACACAATCCACCAATGCTACATAATTCACAAGGAACGGAATAACTATTGCTGCGCAATGTTTTATAAATAGTATGCATATAAACCTAAATAGAACCGTTAAAGATTTTGATTGTTAAGATTACCATATTTTATGATAAAACAAAAACTAACTATATAGTTTATATTCTATTATTCAATAAATAGAAAGGGAATAGAAAATTATTATTAAATAATTAAATTACCATTTTTTGGTAAATTATTTTGATTTTTAATTTACTAAAAATCAAAATAAGTCGAGTAGGATAGAGTGATTATAGAAGATATATTTTCATTTTATATTATTTAACATAATATACATTATTCTAACTTTAACAAACTGATTTATAATGAAATTATCTCAAAAGAAAAGGGCGGTTATATTACTCCTTTAATAACTCCCAAAATAATAATTTATTTATTATTAATAACAAAAATCATTATAGTAGCACTCAACTAATGATCTTATATTAATAATTGTTTAGAAGCTTATATTTATTAAAGCATTATAAAATAAGCAATATTTGACTTGAATCAATTCTTATTGTGATAAATATTATGGATTTTATTCAATAGTTTTATGACAAAAATTATGATATAGACCCTTTTCATTAGCTAACAGTTTATATGACTAATATCGAATTGAAAGCGCTTAGGCGTTTATTTTTTCTTGATGTTGCTGATGCCGCAACATATATCGGTAAATGCTCAAAGCGAGCATGGCAATATTGGGAAAGTGGAAGCAGAAAAATTTCAGATGATGTTATAAACATCATGAATAAACTTAAAGAAGAAAGGACTGAATTACTTTTATTATTACAGACTGATAACTTATTCAGTAATTTGGTTTATTCAAGGTTAATTGATTCAGTAAAAGCTGAGCTTTATTCTAAAGGTTTTATTGATAAAATAATCTATTAAGTTTACATCATAAATAATGTATAACACTGTTTTTCTCTTTCAATTGAAATTTGAGGCTCGTTTAAAGCATACATATTTAGAAAAACATAATATACCCAGAAATTTATTTAAATTCATTAAATATCAGAAAGATAACGAAAAAAAGGAAAAAATGTTATTAGAGAGTTATGGCTAAGTTCATTTAATGACATTTTATTAGCAATTAGAGGTGCAGAAATGAATATTTATGATGATAACAAGATTAGACGATTATTGAATGATAGCTTTTTTACAATTACAAAGACGGGAAAAATGTCTTATTCACGAGCCAATAAAATTTATCAGTTTTATCGTTCATTATTAAATGATGGTTATCAATTTGTTCGTAGTTCGATGCCTCATAATACTTTCTGGCGTTATGAGCAAAATTTATTATCTATTGGTTTAAGTAAGTTGCAATTACAAAATCTGCAACAACAGAAAAATAATGTAATTCCGATGTTTAGAGTTATTGATATTGATTTTAATAAACAACGTCCAGCGTGGTATCAAGAACCGACATCATTTTATGATAACAATGAAAACCTTTTATTATTTAAATTTGCATCATGATTTAGTACCCCTCTTATAAAACTGTATTGGTGCGCATAATGTATATTATGTTAAATATAATACATTATTACGAACTCAATTCTTCTTTTAAAAAGAACTGAGTTATTCAGTAAATTTCGATTCTTTGACTATAATTATTTATTGGTCAATAAAATCAATTCACTTCCTGGTAATGGCATTTTTAAAATATGATTTTTGATTTTACCCCAAACTTGCATTTCACAGGCTTTACAATTAAATTTCAGTATTAATTCTTCATTATTATTTTGTACTAATTTCATTGGTGTTACTTTTGTTTTCACACCATGAATACCTTTAGCTTGTTTAGGACATAAATTAAACGCAAATCTCAAACAATGTTTTGTAATCATTAATGGCGCATCATCTTTAACTTCATGTGCTTCAAAAGCACTTTCAATTAGTTTAACGCCATGCTGTGCATAAAATTCTCTAGCCTTATGATTATAAATATTTGCTAAGAAGCTTAAATGCTCTTCTGGATAAATTGGCGCAGGTTCCGTTTGTGGTTTACGTAACTTTCTTTGGTAATGAGTTAGCCGTTCCAATGTTAACTTATCAATAATATCACGTCGTAATTGATTTAATTGGCTACTTGGAATAAAAAATATCTCGGTCAAATTAACCTCTAAATTAGTAAGGTAATATATCGTTTGACCAAGTTTTGATAAGCTATCTTTTATATTTTTGAGAGCTTTAACAGATTGTTCAGCTAATTCAAACTCACCTTTTAAAGCAATTTTTACACTACAGCCCTCTTCACTCGTTGCTATCAATTGAACAACATTTGATTGATTTGTCAATTCAAATGCTACACCAATTCGACGATTACTCGATTCTTTTAATAAAACTTGTTGCCAATTATGATCTAGGTTACGGTTAATTTGATAAGGTAATTTTAAGGAATGAAATACCTTAGGTAATTCATTAGGAAACACTCTATAATGATTATTAGCAATTTTTTCAACTTTATCAGCCCTGAATCCTACGATTTCACGCTTTACCAAAACGTTTAATCCATCACCATTAGTTAAAACTTTTTCAGATTTAATATCAATTGCTTGGTTAGTAACTTTCGTCATCTCACCGATAGGTAAGCCAATAAATTTAGGTGAATCAAAAGCGCCAATATTGGATTGTCTACCCCGAACAAAATAATCAGTAGCACCTCGATGAAATGTTTTATTTGGGTCTGGAGTGAATGAGTGCTGAGTTCTACCTCTTGATGCACTTACAAAATCATCCGATTTTTCTAAAATTTCATCTAGTTTTTTACGGTAAAAAGCAGTTATATTTTTTACATAACTTAAATCTTTATAACGCCCTTCTATTTTAAATGACCTAACTCCAGCTTGTATCAATTCGATTAAGTTTTCGGATTGATTATTATCTTTCATTGATAAAAGATGTTTTTCATAAGCAACAACACGACCTTGATCATCCTTTAATGTAAATGGTAAACGGCATGCTTGCGAACAATCACCTCGATTTGCACTTCTGCCCGTTTGAGCATGAGAAATATAACATTGACCTGAAAATGCAACACATAAAGCCCCATGAATAAAAAATTCTATATTGGCATCTATTTGTTGATGAATATTCGCTATTTCAGTTAAGTTTAATTCTCGAGCTAAAACTATTTGTGAAAAACCAACATCAGAAAGAAATTTAGCTTTTTCTGGGGTTCGAATATCCATTTGCGTGCTAGCATGTAAATCTATCGGCGGAATATCCATGGCTAATATGCCCATATCTTGAACAATTAAGGCATCAACTCCCGCATCATATAATTGCCAGATCAATTGCTGAGCCATCTCAAGTTCATTATCGTGCAAAATAGTATTTAATGTGACAAAAACTTTGGCATAAAAACGATGCGCAAACTCAACTAATTCGGCTATATCACTGACTGAATTACCGGCATTATGACGGGCACCGAAATGCGGGCCTCCAATATAAACTGCATCAGCCCCATGTAAGATTGCTTGTTTGGCAATGTCTATGTTTTTCGCAGGACTAAGTAATTCAAGTTTATTATTGTTGGTTTGCAGGTACATATTAAATCTCTGGGAATATTATCGATTGATAAAATAAATGGCAAATATTATTACTATTTGCCATTAAAATTTCATTTGTTTATTAAGCCAATATTTAAAGTTTAATTAACCAATAATTGATTGGTTTTTTAAAGCTTCAATTCGTTTTTCTAAAGGTGGATGTGATAAGAATAGTTGCGAAAGTCTGGCTTTCTTCTCACCATTAATGCAAAAAGCTAAAATTGACGCTTCTTCATTTGGTTCATGGCTTACTTTTAGTTTTTCTAATGCGGCAATCATTTTTGCAGAACCTACCAATTTTGCAGAACCTGCATCGGCATGAAATTCGCGGTAACGCGAGAACCACATCGCAACCATACTAGCTAAGATTCCAAAGATAGTTTCGAATATCATTGCTATTACATAATAGGCTATATCTGCTAATGCTTCACTACGATCTTCAATCACTTTAGCAAACATTGACGCTATAATCCGTGAAATAAAGATAACAAAGGTATTTAATACACCTTGTAGTAGTGCCATGGTTACCATATCACCATTTGCTACGTGACTCATTTCATGACCAATTACCGCTTCTGCTTCATCTTGAGTCATTGCTGATAATAATCCAGCACTTACCGCAACTAAAGAACGGTTTTTGGTCGCCCCTGTTGCAAAAGCATTAATATCATCTGCTTCATAAATAGCTACCGCCGGCATCTTTAATTTAAGTTGATCTGATTGGCGACGCACTACATCAAGTAACCACTGTTCTTGATCATTACGAGGCTCTTTGATCACTTCACCACCAACAGAACGTAATGCCGTTCGTTTAGATAAAAGAAGAGAAATAAATGAACCACCAAAACCAAAAATAGCGGCAAAAATAAGTAATCCTAAGGTACTATGGGCGTTAACCCCTAAAATACTCAGAATTATACCAAATACAAACATAACCGCTAAGTTAGTTAGAAGAAATAATCCAACTCGCATCATATACAAATTCCTTATTACTATACTTAATATAAATAATTTTATTTAAAAAACTAAATAAAATTTGATATATGATCGCAAATAAGCTGTTTTCCTACAACTTATTTACGTTCAAAATTAGAAAAAGAAAATTCAATTGATTAATAAATCAACAGAAATAGACTTAATGAGTTTATATATTGAAGGAAAATATTTTGGAGGAGACCCTATCAGCCACATCCCACACCCATATTTTTTACTTTGGCTGCTTCCTTCCGGACCTGACCTGATAAGCAAAAAAATGTTGCAAGAGGACCCATAGAGCCTCCATTGAGGAGGTGTATTATGCTTGATTCAGCAATTAATTACAATAATTTTTTACAAAAAAGTAAACAACCTTTTTGCGTTGTAATAACAACAAAAAGGCTATTACTTACAAAAGCAAATTCAAAAAATTTAATTATAAAGTTAAATTTTTCTCAATTCGTTCTCTAAATTTAATACCTGGTCTAAATGTGACAACTCGTCGAGCTGAGATATCAACACTCTCACCTGTTTTAGGATTACGACCTGGACGTGAATTTTTATCACGAACAGCAAAATTGCCAAATCCAGAAAGTTTAACTGGTTCACCTTTTTCTAAAGCAACGCGAATCTCTTCAAAAAAGAGTTCAACAAGGACTTTAGCTTCTTGACGATCAATATCAAATTTATCGGCAAGACGATCTGCAATATCAGCTTTAGTTAATGTCATAATTATCATTCTCTTAATAAGGCATTGAAACGATTCTGTAAAGCAATAACACAATTGCTTACAATGTTTGTTATATCTTCTTCTTCCAGTGTACGTGATTTGTCTTGTAAAATCAAACTGATAGCAAGGCTTTTTTGATTTTTGTCAATTTTATCACCTTGATAAACATCAAACAAGTTAACTTTTACTAGTTGCTCACCACCAGCACGCTTACACTCAGAGATAATATCCGCTGCTGGAATTGTATTTGATACGACGACAGCTATATCACGTTTATTTGATGGATATTTAGATAGCTCTTGAGCAACAGGCACTTTTTTATCATTAATTTTAGCTAAATTTATTTCAAAAACAAGCGTTTTACTGTTTAAAGATAATTTTTTTTCAATTTCAGGGTGTAAAACACCAAAATTGCCGATAACTTCGCCATTAAAAAGAATTGCTGCACTTTGTCCTGGATGTAATGCATCAAGTTCCGAACGTTGATATTCAATATCATCAGAACAACCTAAAAGAATAAATAACTGCTCTAAATCACCTTTTACATCATAAAAATCGACATTTTGTTTAGGTAATGTCCAATGCTCTTCATATAAATTTCCTGTAATAACGCCGGATAACATTAATTCTTGGCGAACACCAAATTCACAGCTTTCATCAGGTATAAATCGTAATCCAGTTTCGAATAATCGCATACGAGATTGTTGGCGATTTTGGTTATATAAAACTGCTTCTAATAAACCAGACCATAATGACAAACGCATAACCGACATTTCACTCGAAATGGGGTTAGGTAATGTAATCTGTGGTTGTTGTGAATGTAATGTTTGCTGAATTTTAGGATCAACAAAACTATAAGTAACGGCCTCTTGATAACCTTTGTCCACTAGTAGATTTTTTATTCTAGATAAAGAAATTTTATTTTCAGGTTTTGGCTTCATCACAGATTCAATTTTCATATTCACATTAGGAATATTGTTATAACCATAAATCCGTGCAACCTCTTCAACTAGATCTTCTTCGAGTTGTAAATCAAATCGCCAGCTAGGTGATTTAACCTTCCAACTATCATCATTATAAATAACTTCACAACCTAATTTTACAAGAATATCGGTAATCTTTTGAGTTTCAATATGATAACCAATAATGCGATCAATTCTGTTTCGACGTAATTCAATTGTTGCTTGAACTGGAAGCTCATTCTCATTCACAACTTCAGTAATAGGTCCTACTTCACCGCCACAGATTTCAACAATCAATTGAGTTGCTCTTTCGATTGCAGCTGATTGTAAATAAGGATCAACACCTCTTTCATAACGATGAGAAGCTTCAGTATGTAAACCATATTCACGTGCTTTACCCGTTATCACTAATGGAGAAAAGAACGCTGATTCAAGGAAAATATCTTTCGTTGATGCAGTTACACCTGATTTTTCACCGCCCATAATACCTGCGATTGCTAATGCTTTTTGCTGATCAGCTATGACTAATGTTTTTTCATCAAGCTTAACCTCATTACCATTAAGTAAGACAAGCTTTTCATCTTTATTGGCATAACGCACAACAATGCCCTTGTCAATCTCAGCTAAGTCAAAAGCGTGCATTGGATGACCGAGTTCTAATAAAACGTAGTTAGTAACATCAACAATGGCATCAACAGAACGAATACCACCTCTACGTAACTTTTCTTTCATCCATAGCGGAGTTAAAGCATCAACTTTAACATTTTTGATAATGCGACCTAAATAACGAGGGGCTGCTTTAGCTGCATCAACCTGAATAGGTAAAGTATCATTAATTGTATGAGTGATATTTTCAACTTTTAGTTCTTTCATTAGGATATTGTTTACAGCAGAAATATCTCTCGCGACACCAATGATACCAAAACAATCGGCACGATTTGGTGTAACGCTAATATCAATCATTACATCATCTAAATTTAAATATTGTCTTATATCTTGTCCTAAAGGGGCATCCTCTGGTAATTCAATAATTCCATTATGATCGTCAGAAATGCCTAACTCAGAATAAGAACACAACATCCCTTCCGATGGTTCACCACGAAGTTTTGCTGCTTTGATTTTAAAATCACCAGGTAATACAGCACCAATTGTGGCACAAGCTACAGTTAAACCTTGACGGCAATTAGGTGCACCACAAACAATATCCAATAATTCAGGTTTACCAATATCTACTTTCGTCACTCGTAATTTGTCAGCATTTGGATGTTGTTTACATTCTACAACTTTACCCACCACTACACCGGTAAAATCACCAGCAACTTTTTCAATATCATCTACTTCTAAACCAGCCATAGTTAACTGATCTGATAATTTATCGCTACTTATTTCTGGATTGATCCATTCACGTAGCCAACTTTCACTAAATTTCATGTTTTGATCTCCAGAACTAATTAAATTGCTTTAAAAAACGTAAATCATTTTCAAAGAAAGAACGTAAATCTGTGACACCGTAACGCAACATGGTTAATCTTTCGATTCCCATTCCAAATGCAAAACCACAATACTCTTCAGGATCAATACCTACGTTACGTAATACATTAGGATGAACCATGCCACAGCCTAACACTTCTAACCATTTACCATTTTTAGCTTTAATATCAACTTCTGCTGAAGGTTCAGTAAATGGAAAATATGCAGGTCTAAATCTTATTTCCATATTATCTTCAAAGAAACAGTGAAGAAAATCATGTAATAAACCTTTTAAATGCGTAAAACTAATATCTTTATCGACCAACAACCCTTCCATTTGATGGAACATCGGAGTATGGGTTTGATCATAATCGTTTCGGTAGGTTCTGCCTGGAGCAATAATTCGAATTGGTGGTTTTTGATTTTCCATAGTTCGAATTTGAACTGTTGAAGTTTGGGTACGTAATAACCGTTTTGCATCAAACCAGAATGTATCATGATCAGCACGAGCAGGATGATGTGCAGGAATATTTAAAGCATCGAAGTTATGATAATCATCTTCTATTTCGGGTCCTGTTTCAACAGCAAAACCTAATTGCCCAAAAAACTCAACCAAACGGTTAATAGTTTTAGTAACTGGATGCAATCCACCTAATTCAAGTGATTTACCAGGAAGAGTAATATCAATGGTTTCATTGGCTAATTTTGCATTAAGAGTCTGACGCTCTAAAAAGTTACGTTTTTGGTTTAATAACTCAACAACTTCTTGCTTTGCATCATTAATTTTCTGACCTACGGCTGGCCGTTGATCAGCTGGAACATCACGTAAAGACGCCATTTGCATGGTAAAATAGCCCTTTTTACCAAAATACTCCACTCGAATCTGTTCGATAGTATTAATATCATTAGCACTTTCAATAGCGGATTTGGCATTGCTTACCAGTTCAACTAATTGAGACATACAGTTCTCCTGCTTATTGTTTATTACATAAAAAAAGCCTCTCCTGAGGCTTTTATAATTATTTTTCGTTTCTCATTTGCCTCACAAACGAATAAGCTTACCGAAGCTAAAAAAGAAACGAAAAACAACTAAATTCATAATCGATCAACTCTTAAATATTGTTAAAACAATAAAAGCCGAGATAACTCGGCTCTTATAAAGCTATTAAAGTGCAGCTTTTGCTTTTTCAACTAATGCAGCGAATGCATTTTTATCGAATACTGCGATATCTGCAAGGATCTTACGATCGATTTCAATTGAAGCTTTCTTTAAACCATTGATAAAACGGCTATAAGATAAACCACATTGACGAGCAGCAGCATTGATACGAACAATCCATAATTGACGGAATTGACGTTTACGTTGACGACGGTCACGATACGCATATTGTCCAGCTTTAATTACTGCTTGGAAAGCAACACGATATACGCGTGAACGAGCACCATAATACCCTTTTGCTTGTTTTAAAATTTTCTTGTGACGTGCACGAGCAATAACACCACGTTTAACACGAGCCATAAACTATATCCTCTAAATAATTAATCAATAAATTAAGCGTATGGAACACACGCCACTACTAAACCTAAATCGCCTTTTGACACAGTTGTCAAACCACGTAAATGACGTTTACGTTTAGTTGATTTTTTAGTTAGGATATGGCTCTTGTTAGCTTGCTTATGCTTAAAGCCACCAGATGCTGTTTTTTTAAAGCGCTTTGCTGCGCCTTTTACAGTTTTAATTTTAGGCATTTTATAAATTTCCACTTCGCATTGTTAATAAAAATAAAATAATGGTGTAATTTTTAGTAAACTAAAAATTAGCTTGTTGAACCACTATTTCTTCTTCGGCGCTAACACCATAATCATTTGACGACCTTCAATCTTAGTTGGATAAGATTCAATGATAGCCAAATCAGCTAAGTCTTCTTTAATGCGATCAAGCATTTCAGTACCTAACTGTTGGTGAGCCATTTCACGTCCACGAAAACGCAACGTAACTTTAGCTTTATCGCCATCTTCAAGAAAGCGTATCAGGCTGCGGAGTTTTACCTGATAGTCGCCTTCGTCTGTACCAGGTCGGAATTTAATTTCCTTAACCTGAACAACCTTTTGCTTCTTCTTCTGTTCTTTTGTTGCTTTACTCTTTTCATAGAGGAACTTGCCATAATCCATAATTCGACAAACAGGTGGCTCTGCATTAGGACTTATTTCAACTAAATCTAATGTTGCTTCCTCAGCTTGTTTTAAAGCTTCGTCTAAGCTAACAATGCCGAGCTGTTCACCATCGACGCCGGTTAACCTCACCTCGCGAGCAGTAATTTCATCATTGATTTTGTGCGCGCGTGTTGACTGAATTCGTTTACTGACTTTAATATCTCATTCCTCCAAATTAATTTATCATTAATTCATTTGTTCTAATGAACGACTATGAATTTCATTAAGCAATAATTCTATAACATGTTTCACTTCAAAGCTACCAAGATCTTTACCTTGGCGAGTTCTAACTGAAATTGTTCCTGATTCCATCTCTTTGTCTCCACAAACAAACATATAAGGAACGCGTTTTAGAGTATGCTCACGAATTTTAAACCCTATTTTCTCATTTCTCAAGTCCGCTTTTGCTCTAATGCCAACTTTTTGTAGTTGCTCGGTTAATTGTTTGGCATAATCGGCTTGATTATCAGTAATATTAATAACCGCTACTTGTAATGGTGCTAACCAAGTTGGGAAGAATCCAGCACAATCTTCGGTCAATATGCCCATGAAGCGTTCCATTGAACCAAGTATAGCTCGGTGAATCATAACAGGAACATGGCGTTCATTATCTTCACCAACATAAGTTGCATCTAACCGTTCTGGTAACATAAAGTCAAGTTGAACTGTACCGCATTGCCATGCTCGACCTAAGCAATCATGTAAAGTAAATTCAATTTTTGGACCATAGAATGCCCCTTCACCAGGTAAATATTCAAATTCAATGCCATTTTCTTGCAAACATTCAGCTAAATCTTTTTCTGCTAAATCCCAAGTTTCATCTTTACCAATACGTTTTTCTGGACGAGTCGATAATTTAACCGTGATATCTTTAAAGCCAAACGTACTATAAGTATCATAGACCATTTTGATACAGCTATTTACTTCACTTCGAATTTGCCCTTCGGTACAAAAGATATGCGCATCATCTTGAGTAAAACCACGCACACGCATTAATCCGTGCAAAGAACCTGAAGGTTCATTTCGATGACAACTACCAAATTCCGCCATACGTAATGGAAGATCACGATAAGATTTAAGACCTTGATTAAAAATTTGCACATGGCCAGGACAGTTCATTGGCTTAATACAATATTCTCGGTTTTCTGATGAAGTAACAAACATTAATTCTTTATAGTTACCCCAATGCCCTGTTTTCTCCCAAAGTACACGATCCATCATAAATGGACCTTTCACTTCTTGATAATCATATTCTTTCAGTTTGGTACGAACAAAAACTTCCAATTCACGGAAAATAATCCAACCATCATTATGCCAAAATACCATACCTGGTGCTTCTTCTTGCATATGATAAAGATCAAGTTGTTTACCAATTTTACGATGATCGCGTTTTGCCGCTTCTTCTAGAAATTGTAAATAACTGTCGAGTTGTTTTTTATCTGCCCATGCAGTTCCATAGATGCGTTGTAACATTTTGTTATCACTATTACCACGCCAATAAGCGCCAGCAACTTTTTGTAATTTAAAATGGTGACAAAAACGCATATTAGGAACATGAGGCCCACGACACATATCAATATATTCTTCATGATGATAAAGTGCTGGTGTAGAATCTTTAGGAATGTTTTCATCTAAAATAGCAATTTTATAAGGTTCGTGACGTTCCCAAAACACTTCTCTTGCACGTTCCCAACTCACTACTTCTTTTTTAACTTCATAATCTTTTTTAGCCAATTCATGCATTCGTTTTTCTAAAGCATCAAGATCTTCCTGAGTTAAAGAGTGATCTAAATCGACATCATAATAAAAGCCATTATCAATAGTAGGCCCGATAGCCATCTGAGTATTAGGCCATAATTGTTTGATGGCATGTCCTAATAAATGAGCACAAGAATGACGGATAATTTCAAGTCCATCTTCATCTTTGGCGGTAATAATAGATAACGTTGCATCATGCTCGATAACATCACACGCATCTTTACGTTCACCATTAACACGGCCTGCGATACAGGCTTTAGCAAGTCCTGCACCAATACTTTGTGCAACTTCTAATACAGTAACAGGTTTATCAAATTGACGTTGACTTCCATCAGGAAGAGTAATAATTGGCATAATAAATCCTTATAACAGTGGTGCGCCACACGAAAGCGCACATGCGTACATAAATAAATAGACGGAGTATACTATCACTTATCATAAGGATTTTAAATAGGCTTGAACTTGATTTAAAAATAGATTTATCTCTAGCGATTAAACTCATCCTGTTTTAGTAACCACTAAAAACAAACAGTACCCTATTTTTAATTATTAATAGCTTTTTTAGTGGTTATTTTTGATTAGGAATTAATAAAACAATGGTGTAATCAAATATGACAAGAATAGTTATGACCTAGCTATTATTCATTAATTAAAAAGCTAGGCCTGAAAAGAGATTATAATTCGGCTATATATGCTTGCGATAAAATAGGCATAGGTCCGCTTTGAGTACAAACATATGCTGCAATATGATTTGCTTTACTATTAATTTCCTGTAATTGTTTACCTTTTAAATATAACACGCTACTTATTGCCATAAATGAATCACCAGCACCAACAGTATCAATTGGGGTGATTTTTTCAGCAGGACAATGATTCTGTTCATTTTGGGTAATAAGATGACTACCTTCACTACCACAGGTATAAATTAATAATTCAAGTTGATAATGTTGATTTAGATAATTGAAAAGTGCTTGTGGTTCAGCCTTTATCTTCAATAAATCAGCAACAATTGGTAATTCTTCATCATTTAACTTCAAAATATTGGCATGTTCCATGCAAAGAAGTAAAGTTGCGTGGTTATAATGATTTTGACGTAAATTAATATCAACAATAATTTTGCTTTTTTGAGACCTATGGTTAATAATCTTTTGCAATAATTCATGATTATGTATATTACGTTGAATTAAACTGCCGAAATAGATTGCATCTAAATCATCTTGCTGGATAAGTTCTAATAGTTGATCTGTTAATTGAATATCATCCCAAGCTACAGGATTAACAATATCATAAGTGGGTTTACCAGCTGAATCTAATTTAACTAATACTGTTCCAGTTGGATAATTTGCTGATATTTGAATTTGTTGTGGGATTTGCAGTTTTTCAATCTGTTCACGTAATTCTCTACCATTGTCGTCATCGCCAATTGCAGAAACTAATATTGCATTTGCACCAGCTGATTTAGCATGATAACAAAAGTTGGCGGCAGCTCCGCCAATCTTTTTCCCATTAGGTAAACAATCCCATAAAAACTCACCTATTGCAACAATCTTTATGTCATTCATCTTCGATTAACCCTTGTTTGACATCAATATTTTTTTCCATACTATCGGCTTGCTTCTGCCAATCATCAAATTGACCATATGCAGTATAAATCGTTGAACCGGTAGGTAATTCTGGATACTCATTTTCACCATTAGTACCCCAATTAACCCAACCTGAATCTTTACGTTGAACAATTTGATAACGTCCGACAATATTACTCGTATACCAAACCATAGCATAACCTGATTCGGGATTTATTTCAGCCGTTTTATTTGCAGCAAGTGGAAAAATCGTTTGTTCTGGGACACTATTAACATCCACATCTTTAGCAAATAATACTTCTTTGTTTCGAGAGCTATTATGCACAACATGATGAGCTTTACGCAGAATGGTTTTGACATGTGATTTTATTTCTTCATCACTTAAAATACCTTCTTTAACACAAAATAGTCTCCAGAAAAAATCCCAAGAAACTGCATTAATATTATCACCAATAGACTCTCGATAAAGTCTTGCATTCAGAGGAAGTTGATCTAGAGGTTGCGATAAAATTCGATTAACTTCATCAGCTAGAATATTGGCATAAAGATCGCCTTGTCGATAATAAGTACCACCATAACTAGCAAAACGTGAAAATACCACATTATTTTGACCACTTTCATACTCATCACCAACGGTGATCTTATTTATGACCGGCATACCATCAACAGAAGTTTCAAAATCATCAACATAATAAGTACGTCTAAACCATGGTGATTGATAGAAAAATTCCCACACAATTGAGAATGATTTATCATGCAAAGCTGGATCTAAGCCATTGGGAATTTTTCCATTGAAACGATATCGACAATAGATTGGCCCTTCGACCTCTGTTTGGCAATCTACGATGGTATGCTCAGGTGGATTAATTAAACCATTAGCAGGAGTAAAAAAGGGGCCATAAAAACCACCTATAGCATTAGAGCAATCCTTAATCAAATTCCGACCTTCAGCTTTAGCAGAAAAGTAACGAATACCCCATTTCCCATATGATGTTCCGTCAGCAGTACCACGACATAATTCTAAAATATAGTGACCTGTATCAAGTCGTTTCACGCCATCATTTAAAGTAGGTGCTAGTTGCTTTATGCCATTTACATTATCTATTGGCGTCTTCTCATTAAGATACAAAGTATAATTTTCAACTAACTGATCTAAATTAGTTACTATAAAGGCGATTGAACAAGCAGAAATTAATGTATTGGTATCATCATAAACGATATCAAACAATTGATGTGGTATAACTTTTCCTTGCTCATTAACTAGTTTTAATTTAGACGGATCTATTGGCTGTTCTTTGAAAAAAAGACGCGCGATTACCGGTTCATTATATCGAGTAATACCATCTGGGTTATTTAACATCAAAGTACATTTTTTCATTCTATTATCCTATTAATTAAATTGGTTATTATTCATATATTAAAAAACAAATTAGTCTAAATTAGTTTGCTTTCTTGCGTTTCAGCATATCGACATAGACGGCTAAAAAGATGATTACGCCTTTTGCAACTAATTGCCAAAATGAATTAACACCTAATAAATTCAAACCATTATTAATAATGCCGATAACAATCACGCCTAAAATAGTGCCACTAATGCGACCTATTCCACCTGACATCGAAATACCTCCAAGCACACAAGCAGCTATGGCATCCATTTCATAACCTTGTGCAACTGATGGTTGTCCTGAATACATTCTTGCTGCAAGCACTATTCCTGCGAAAGCAGCTAAAAAACCAGCAATGGTATATACAATGATTTCAACACGTTTAATGGCTATACCTGATAACCTTGCAGCCTCACGGTTACCTCCGAGAGCATAAATATAGGTACCTAAACGAGTTCGATTAACAACTACCAACATAACAACAATAAATACCAACATATAGATAACTGGATATGGAATCATGCCTAAGTAACCAGTACCTATGCTGGTAAAACTCTCATCAAAAATACGAATTGATTGGCCGCCACTATAAATATAACCTACGCCACGGGCAATCATCATCATAGCTAATGTAACGATGAATGGTGGAATACCGGTATAAGCAATAGCAACACCATTTGCCGCACCGCATAAAGTACCGATAAACAAACCTAACAGAATAGCTGGAACAATACCCATTTCACCAATTGAAATAAATCCAACTGTGAGTGTACCCGCCATAGCGACTATCGATCCAACAGATAGATCAATTCCTCCCAATATGATAATTAATGTCATACCTAAGGCTAAACACATATTAGTGGATACTTGTCTTAACACTGAGAGCATATTTTCTTGGGAAAGAAATACCGGACTGGCAAAACTTAAAATGATACTAATTAATAGAAGCGCAATTAAAATCCCTATATTATTAGTAATAAAATTTTTGAAACTTCTAATAATGATATTATTGGTTATTGTAGAGTGATGATAGCTCATATCATCTGATTGTTTCATAGATTGGCTAGCCATTTTAAGCTCTCCCTGTTGCTAATTTCATAATTTTTTCCTGTGTTAATTCTGATTGCGATAATTCACCTTGAATTTGTCCATTCGCAACAACACAAACACGATCACACATATTGATAATTTCTGGTAATTCTGAGGAAATCATAATAATAGCCATGCCACTTGCGCAAAGTTCATCAATAATTTGATAAATTTCGGCTTTAGCACCAATATCAATTCCTCGAGTAGGTTCGTCTAAAATGATGATTTTCGGTTTAGTTGCTAGCCACTTAGCTATTACAACTTTTTGTTGATTTCCACCACTAAGCTGACCAACAATTTTGTCAGCATCTGGCGTTTTTATATTGAGCTTATTAATATAGTATTGAATGATATCTTTTTGTTTTTGTTGATTAACCAAACAACCATGCATAAATTGTTTCAATACTGTTAATGTTAAATTGAACGCAATACTATTACCTAAAATAAGACCTTGTTTTTTCCTATCTTCTGGAACTAAGGCTATTCCTATATCAATAGCATCTTGTGGCGATTTGAGCTTAACAAGCTGATTGTCAAAATAAATTTCACCACTATCATATTGGTCTGCTCCAAAAACTGCTTGCATGATTTCACTCCTACCTGCCCCCATAAGACCGGCAAAACCTAAAATCTCTCCTTTCTTTAAATGAAAATTAACGTTATTAAATACTCCTTTTTTCGAAAGATTTTTAACTTCTAATAAACGTTCTCCATTTTCTTGATAGTGACGTTGATAATAATTATTTAAGTTACGCCCAACCATCAATTTGACTAATTCATCAATATTGGTTTGTTTAGTATTGACGGTATCTATATAACTACCATCTCTAATTACAGTTATTCTGTCAGTGATAGTAAATAACTCATCCATGCGATGAGAAATATAAATAATACTAACGTTATGTTCGGTTAGTTTTTTAATCATAATAAAAAGCTGTTCAACTTCTTTATCAGTTAAAGAAGATGTTGGCTCATCCATGATCAAGATTCGAACGTTAAATGAAATAGCTTTGACGATTTCGATAAGTTGTTGTTGTGCAATGGTTAACTCATGTACGGGCCGTAACACATCGATCGTTAACCCCATACTTTCCATCATTATTTTGGCTTTGGCGATCATTTGACGATGATCTTTAAAGCCTAAGCGTGTTCTCGGTTCACGACCTAAGAAAATATTTTCATATACACTAATATAAGGAACTAAGACAATTTCCTGATGAATAACATTAATTCCTCTTGCTTGAGCATCTTTAATACCATTAATTATCTCAGTTTTACCATTAATCTTAATTTCACCGGCATCTGGTTTATAGATGCCGCCAATAATTTTGATTAAGGTTGATTTGCCAGCGCCATTTTCGCCCAAC
Source organism: Gilliamella sp. W8145 (assembly GCF_016101145.1). Classification (NCBI taxonomy): domain Bacteria; kingdom Pseudomonadati; phylum Pseudomonadota; class Gammaproteobacteria; order Orbales; family Orbaceae; genus Gilliamella; species Gilliamella sp. W8145. The sequence goes on along the minus strand of NZ_JACFRC010000001.1, from coordinate 629,795 downwards.
AATCCATGAACTTCACATTGTTTAAGATTAAAGTGCATATCTTTTAACGCATGGACACCTGCAAATTTTTTTTCTATATGAGATAGTTGTAATGCAACTTGTTCCATATAAATATCACCTTATTGATTTCAATAGATATAACTTGACTAAAGTCAATGATTACTGCCAGACTTTTACTCCATATTGATCAATCATTTCTTTGGTAATTGGAAAAGTTGGTACTAATATTTCTTTAGCAACGCTTTCTCCAGCTAGAACCTGTTTACCGACTTTATAGGTTTCTTTAGCTAATTGAATTGGAGCTTGAGCTACAGTTAACGTTATATCACCATCGCTAAATGCTTTTTTACCATCAGGTGAACCATCAACAGTATAGACCTTAACATTTTTAAGTTTATTTGATGCTTTCAAAGCAACAACAACACCTAAAGCAGAGGGATCATTTACAGCAAAAAATGCTTGTAAATCAGGATGAGCTTGAATAATATCTTCGGCAATTGGCATTGTGACTTCTAAAGCACATTTGCCATTTTGTTGAGATACTACATCAAACTTGCTTCTGTTTTCACCTAATCCGGCATAAAAACCATCAGCTCTTAGAACACTAGCACGATTAAAAGGACAATCAATAACAGCAATTTTGGCACCATTAGGATAATCTTTAGCCATTTGTTCGCCATTAATTTTACCGGCTAAGAAATTATCTGAAGCCACAGTGCTAACCACTAAATCATCATCACTAATAGGATTATCAATCACTACCACTGGAATCTGTTTTTGTTTTGCTGCCAATAATCCTTGGCGAATACCTTCTGAATCAACAGCGATTAAGTAAATAATGTCAACTTTTTGATTAATGACATCTTCCATCATTGAAATTTGTTTAGCTTGATCATATTGAGGATCGACAAGAATGTATTGATCACCATTTTGTTTGGCAATTTCAGAAAATGTATCGGATATTGCAGTAAAAAATGAATTGTTTAAAGTTGAAGTAATAAAAGCAAATTTAATAGGCTTTTTTTCATCAGCATTTACAAGTTGAAAGCAACTTGTAAAGATAATAAATGTAATTGTTAAAAACGATGTTATGAATTTTTTCATAAACCCACCTCAGATAATCAAATGATTTGTAATAATAATTTTCTTAAAAACTAAAACCCAAAAATATTTTGTAATATATTTTGAGTAAATTCAGTCTAATTATCTGCACCAAACTTAACAATATTAATCTATTTCTTTTTATTATTTATGATATCAAAGTCACTTTTTTTGAAAACTTGTAAAATTTAATTTATCAAGTTTGATGGTTATGTCATACTAGGAATATTCAATTAATGTTCTATAGGTAATATGATGGCAAATAAATGTGAGCAGATTTATCAGGAAATATTATTGCAGATCAAAAGTGGAATTTTAGATTGTAATAGTGCCCTTCCCTCTTCATCTAATTTAAGCACAATATATAAGACTTCCCGACCAACAATAAGTAAAGTATTTTCAAGATTAAAAACGGAAGGTTACATTGAAGGTAAACAAGGTGGTAAGTTTTATGTTAGACAACCTAAAGATCAACAAGTAAGCAAATATATTTTTGGAATATTGGCTCCTCGTTTAGAACAAGATGAAAGTAGAATGATTCTTGATAGTTTATATTCTGAGATAGCAAGTTTAGCCAATAATTATCAGTTTTCTCTTTTATGGGCTGGGATGCTGACCAAAAGTCAGGATATACAATCTATTTTAAATGACGTAGAAAGAGTCATCATTAATTATACAAAAAATAATATTAACGGAATATTTTTCACGCCTTTAGAGTTTCACCCTTACGCGAATATCATAAATAAAAGAATAATGGATTATCTGACACTCTACAATATTCCTTGTATATTGTTAGAGAGAGACTATTGTGTTTTCCCTTCACGAGGTAAAGCTGACTTAGTCAGTATTGATAACATTGCCGCAGGTTACGTTGTCACAAATCATTTCATTGAACAGAAAAATACTCGAATAGCATTTGTATCAAAAAGTGATTCAGCTAATACCGTTGCCCTAAGAACAATTGGTTATAAACAAGCATTATATGATGCAGGAATTACAAAAATTAACGATTGGATAATTCAAGTACCACAAATTGATGAGAAAGTAATTAATCAATTAGCAAAATTGAACATTAAACATGTAGTTTGTGGTAATGACTTTACAGCAATGCAATTAATCTCATTGAATCAAAGAATAAATCCAAAACAAAAATTATTTACCATTAGCTTTGATGATGCTGATTATGCCGGTCATCTATCTACCCCACTGTCTACTTATAAACAACCGTTAGCAAGTATAGCTTTGACTGCAGTAGAAACTTTAATCCAAAGGATAAATAATTCAACCTTACCAATTCGTACTATATACGTAAATGGCGAATTAGTTATCCGTGCATCAAGTGGAGCATAATAAAGAACTCAATAATCAATCGATAAAATACAGCCTACAAAATTATTATATATTTATATAATATTCAAATATATAATAATATATATAATTACTGAACATAATTAGAAAAGGAAATCTTAATGAATAAATTTTATAACATATATAATGTATTAGTGATTGGCTTAATCAGTTTATTTTTAAATGGATGTCAACAGGCAATCAATACAAATAATACTTCAAATGATAGAGGTATTGGAACGCAATGGGGCGATGGGGTCGAATCTCATGTTCGAGAAGTTAAATTAGCACGTATTAATAACACACCAATAGACGTTGCAGTAATTCATTATTCTAAGAAAGCATTTGTGCATGGAAAAAAAGTTCAAGAACTTATGCTTAATGGCGATGTTGGTATGTCAATAATTGATGATAACAATAATAAATGGTCGCTTTTTAAACAGGATGATGAAATCAATATGTCTGGTGAAGCGGGCAAAAATTATCAACTTTATTATGTCAATTATTCAAGAAATACTTATGAAATTGTAGCAACTGTTGATGGACTAGATGTTATCAACGGAAAAGCAGGTTCATTGAACAATAATGGTTATATTTTAAGACCGTATAGTACGCTATCAATTAAAGGTTTTCGAAAAAATGACCGTGAAGTTGCCTCATTTACATTTTCGCAAGCATCTAAAGCTTATGCGAATCATACTGATGAAGGTTCAGCGAACAATATTGGGGTGATTGGTACAGCCATTTTCCAATTGGAAAATGGTAATCAATATAAGAAATCACCGAATTCTAACGCTTTCCCTGCCGATAGTTATAATAGCAAATATGCTAAACCACCAAGATACTAAGTTTAATCGAGTAAATTAAAATTAATAAACTATTCCACCAATAATCATTGGTGGAATAGTTAAATAAAAAATCTAAATTTTCAAGAATAACTCTCTACTCTTAAAAGGTTTTGTACCTACATAAGGTTTTAAAGCCATTCGAGTAAAACGTTTAGCAGCTTTAAGTGTATCAATAGTTAGAAACTCTCTTTTACCCAAAGCTAAGACTTGTTCGCCTGTGAAACTGGTACTATTTTGTAGCAAACTACTAATAAAACCTTTTTCTGATTGATATTGATAATACATGGTTTCAACAATATCATCGCCCGTTGCACTGCAATGAAAAAAGTCAACGTGATAGCCTAAATTCTCAAGTAATGCCAATTCAAAAGCACGCAACACATTTTCAGCCGGTACTTGTTGTGCTAATTGTTGTAGGCTTATCAAATAATCATCAAATAGCGTATTAGTTTCGGTTTCAGCCAATAAGACTCTATGTAAAAGCTCATTTAAATAAAAAGCGCTGTATAGAAAAACTGATACAAGTGGTAATGTCAGAGATATTGCTTCAACCTGACGTAAATTCTTAATTTCCCCTTGACCTGAATACTGAACAATCAATGGTGTAAAAGGTTGTAAAATTCCCTTCAATACTGATTTTTTACGTCTAGCCCCTTTAGCTAGGATAGTTACTTTTCCTACATTCTCAACAAATAAGTCAACTAATAAGCTACTTTCGCTATAGGTACGTGTATGAAGAACAAATGCTCTTTGCCAGTTTTCCATCAATAATTTCCGTCAATTAAAACGCTTGTTTTTTATTCAAAAAACGAGAGTGATTAAAAATTGTTTGATTTAAGCAATTTTAATCTGAAATTTTGTTAAAAATCCGATATAATCAATAGTTAATTATAGGATAATAACAAAAGAGTAACTATGGAACTATTTTCAACAATATTACTTCTGGTCTTAATTGTATCACTTTCTGGTGTTGTTATAAAAATGTTGCCGATCCAAATTCCTTTGCCGTTAATGCAAATACTATTGGGTTGTCTTTTAGCTGCTTTGGGTGTGTATTTGAAATTCGATCCAGAACTCTTTCTCGTATTATTCATACCTCCCTTACTATTTGCTGATGGTCGAAAAACTTCGGTGAAAGATTTTGTCTACAATTTTAGAGAAATTGTCGGACTAGCGCTGGTGTTAGTCGTAATTTCTATTATTGCATTAGGATATCTGCTTTATTGGATGCTTCCAAATGTTGAATTACCAGCAGCTTTAGCATTAGCAGCAGTACTATCTCCTACTGATGCCGTTGCTCTTAGTGGAATTGTTGGTAAAGGAAGAATTGAAAAAGAAAAAATGGAAATCATTGAAGGAGAAGCATTAATGAACGATGCTTCTGGCCTTGTTTCATTAAAATTTGCCATCGCAATAGCAGCAGGCGCTTTGCAATTTAACCTATTACAAATCAGTATTTCTTTTTTCGTTGTTGCAATTGGTGGACTTGCGGTTGGGGTTTTATTTACCTGGTTATATGCACGTATCTTACGTAAAATAAACCAATTAACTCATAATGATCCCGCTATTCAAATAGTATTACTATTCTTACTACCATTTGCGGCTTATATCATAGCAGAAGAATGTCATTGTTCTGGAATTTTAGCTGCTGTTAGTGCTGGTATGACAGTAAACCAATCAGGCATGATGCGCAATGCACCATTAACTGCTCGCCTACAATCTGATAGCACATGGTCAATGTTAACCTTCGTATTTAATGGTTTTGTATTCCTTTTATTAGGTATTCAATTACCAAGTATCTTATCAACTACCTTTACTGAAAATCAGACCGATGCTTCAATTGAACTATGGCAATTATGTTTGATTGTTTTATTTGTTTTCGTAGTCTTAATGGGTACTCGATTCGCATGGTTATGGGCAATGAAACATATGCCAACAATGCCTTTCGGCACAAAACGCCCATTAGCATTCAGAGCCTATACTAATCGTGATCTTTGGATTTCCACCTTTGCTGGTGTCCGTGGGGCAATTACTTTAGCTGGTGTGTTATCAATTCCAATGACTATCGGTGGTCGTTACCAATTAGTATTTATTGCTGCAGGGATTATATTAGTATCATTAATTTCAGCTGTAATCATATTACCTATCCTATTACGTGGTAGTGTTATTTTGGACAATTCCGAGCAAGATAATGAGATTTTAACTGTTAAAGGACAAATGGCAGAAGAAGCTATCGTTAGCCTAGAAAAAATGCAAACTAGTCTTTTACAAGAAACCTCAGAAGAAGGTTTAGATCAAGAGATTATTCATGAAGTCGGATCGCGGGTAATTGGTTCATTAAGACGTAGAACAGGACTTAAAGATTTAGAACAAAAAGCACTTGAGGCTGAAAATCTAGAAAGACGTATGCGTTTGGTGGCGATTGGAGCTGAACGTACAGCATTACTTCAAATGAAAATTCGCAATGAAGTAAGTGAAGAAACATATGAACATCTGAACACTGATTTAGATATTTATGAGAAGATGATTTCTGGAGATGCATAAATGATTGGCAATAAACACCAATTACTTGGCAAAATTCATTCTCAATTTGTCGATAAAGCACCACAAGTGTTAGGTTTAACTTTACGCTGTATACCTTTCGATTTGAAAAAACGAACGATTGAACAATTGTTGCAATTACAGTTCAAAAATTCGCTTGATGATGGTGATCTCGACTTTTTAGAAAATCGTTGGCTTAAAATACAAGTAACAGATCTGCAATTAGTTTGGTTTGTGAGTTTAATTGATAACAAACTAGTTGTGAGTCGTGAAGAAATTCCTGATGTTAGTTTCATTGGTAATGCTAACGATTTGATTATGATTGCGACTAGAAGACAAGATCCTGACACACTATTTTTCCAACGTCGACTAATTGTTGAAGGTGATACAGAATTAGGTCTTTATGTAAAAAACCTAATGGATTCAATTGAAATAGAAGCTATGCCAAAGTTTTTGAGAATAACACTGGAAAAATTAGCAGATATTATTGAAAGTGCACCTAAAAACTGAATCACACTAAAAAGGGAATAATAAATTCCCTTTTTTATTAACTGATATTATTTAGATATTAATTATTTTGAGTAAATAGTAATCATTTTTTTATTGAAAAATTAGTATTGATTAAATTAATATGCATATTAACGATGGATCAATACTTCGTTAATTATTATCTACCTGCCCCATCTCTTACCGTTAAAACAATGTTAGCTTTGCATAAGTATAATGGAGAGAACCAATTATGAATAATATCACAAAAGCACTATTATTTTTTATTTCCTTTATCATTGTTCCGCAAGGGTTTTGTACTGATTTTTACAATAGAAATGAAGGTGATTATATTATTAAAAACTTTCGATTTAATGATGGTAATACGGTCAAAAATTTAAAAATTCATTATGTCACACTTGGAAATCCTAAGGGCAAACCAGTTTTAATTTTACATGGTACAACTGGTGATGGTAATTCTATGCTTAATGATAATTTCGGGCATGCATTATTTGATAAAGGAAAACCGTTAGACGCTGAAAAATATTTTATTATATTACCTGATGCAATTGGTACGGGAAAATCATCAAAACCTTCTGATGAACTAAAAGGAAATTTTCCTCATTATGATTATGGTGACATGGTTAATGCTCAATACCAACTATTGAAAAATGGATTAGGCATAAATCACCTTGAACTTATTATTGGTAACTCAATGGGAGGCATGAACACCTGGTTATGGATAACTAAATATCCTGACTATATGACAGCTGCAATTCCAATGGCAGCAACCCCTGTCCCAATGTCTAGTCGAAATTGGATTATGAGAAAAATGCTTATCAATTCAATTAAAGAAGATCCTGATTGGAACAATGGTTTTTATACTAAACAACCAGAAAAATTTCAAACTGTTTATCATTATTATGACATAGCAACTAATGGTGGCGATATTGCTTGGCAAAATAAAGCCTATAATACGGCAAAAACAGAAGAAATATTATCAGACAAGTTAAAAGAACGTGTTAGCATGGATGCTAATGACTTTTTATATCAATGGGATGCGGCAAGAAACTTTGATCCAACTCAAGATTTAACTAAGATAAAAGCTTTTATTTTAGTCATTAATTCAGAAGATGATGAAAGAAATCCTCCAAATACAGGAGTGATGCAGAAAGCGTTAAAAGATATTGTAGCAGCAAAATATTATCTCATTCCTGCCAGTAACAAAACAAGTGGCCATAGTACAACGATGAATGCAAACTTTTGGATTGAGGAATTAAAAATATTTTTAAAAGAAATTGAAACCTATTACTAAATTAAAACAACGATTAAAGGTGAATATATCCCTATATTCACTTTTAATATTCTGATTAGTAATGCAAAGATAATATAACTTTTCAAAAACAAACATAATAAAGTAACAATATAAATTTCATCATGTTTTAACTACATCAAATAAGTCTTATTGAAAGATCAAACAATACCTTTTGCTACAGATAATTTAAAATAAAATATAAAGTGATTTTATTCAAGTAACAGTTATCAGACATAATGTCGAATAAAAGCATATAGCGATTTATTAGCTAATAATGACCTTAAAACATCAATAGTAATCAAGACATTTTATCTTTTTTTTCTATATTTCTTAAGTTTATACACTTCGACTTTAGGAGCCATCGCTTTTTTAATTGCTCTAGCTTCCTCTAATTTTATTCGCTCAAGTTCATTACGCTTTTCTTTCTCTTCTGCTAATAATTTATCTTTAGCTTCTTTACACTCTTGAATTACCGATATTGCTGATAGTAAAAATATACCAAGAAAGAAAATGATAAAAATACTTAAAAAAATATTATCTAACGGTGTTTCGTTGCCCGTTCCTCTACTAGAATGGAAAGTATGAAAAGAATAGGTACGAACCCGAGGAACATATGTTCTATAATGAGCAGCACCATAAGCATTTTGTATAACTGTAATAAAAAAGACCAAAACTAAGATAATTTTTGTTTTCATTATTTACACTGTTCACTAATAAACTTGTTGTCATTACCCTGAATTTTTTCTATTTGTCGATTTCTATCACATTCCCATTGTTTAGGTGGATACATCTCATTCCACGCTAGCATCAACTTATTATCAGAATCAGATAAATTTATATTGTATTTATTCTGCATGTAGAAATATGTTCGTGCTATTACGCCTCGAATTTGTTGTCTAGGTTGAAAAACTCGTGCTTTAAAATCAACTGCAGATTGACATTGGCCATATTGATTAAATTCTTTGGTAAATTGTGAATATCTATAATTAGATCGGTCACCATTCACCTCACCAATAGCTGGTTGTAAATTATGCAAATCACCTTCCATTGCATTAAATATAGTATCCTGCTTACACCCTTTACGCCCCCCTTCTTGCCAACATTGCAAATGACGACCAAAATTTTCAGCAGGCATAACATGCTCCCATTCGATACGAGATGCTCTTTGTTCATTTTTTCTTGGTTTATAACCACATTGACTAAAATCTATAGAACCTTTTTTACCGTCAAATGAAAAGTTACATCCGCAATAAAATGTTGTTTGCTCAGGGTTTTCTTTATAGATTTTAACTAAATGAGTTTTGGCGGTGTTAAAATTTTGCTTACTAATTGCAACTATTGAAGATTCAACTTCAGCAGAAGTTGAAGTTGAATCTGAAGCAAATTTTGGTTGCGATTTACCAGAAACAGGATAAGAATCAATCCTACATGTTTTGTTGGCTGATATACATGAGTTACCACAAGGTATACCCTTTTTACAGTTTTTAGCATAACAATTTGCGGTCAAAACGAAACAAATAGCTAAAGCTAGACTAATTTTTTTTGCGAAATCCATTTCAAAATACCAATGTTAAAATAATAAATTATTTACATTCCATGTAAGCTAGCTCAAAAGCATAATCATCAACAAGATGGCTGATAACATCACACTATTTTTTAGATAACGACTTAAGAAGAATTACAGTGAAATAGTTATTTTAATTCTGCTACTACTGCTACTAATAGTAAGCTTGATAGCTTACAATATAGCCAAAAGGTTGTTTTTTTATAAATTTAATTTAATTATAACAATAATTTAACTAAAAAATCAAGATAGTTTAATTGGTTTTAATTAGAGCTGAAATAAATCTACATAGTAGCGAAAATTGTAGTATAAAAATAAAAGATTTAAATTAAGTATCGATAAAATAGCGGTGATCAAACAAACTGCTATTGATATTAATATGTCAGGAGCCGACCAAGTCGGTAGAAGCGAATAATTTCTTTAAAGACAATAAAAAACCTTATAAAAGGCTTTCCTGATAATTCAATATCGAACGTTGTTCTTGCTGTCGTCCTTAGCTTTTAGTTTTCATACAATTTTTATATAAAATAATGATAAATCTATTTTTTGATATGTGTTATTTTTATATTAAATCCATCTTCAGCTAAATCAACAAGATTAACATCATTTCCTTTATAGTGCTCAATCATAAACGGTCTTAAACGTATAAATATATCATAAAAACTTCTATCAACATGTGCTTCTATAGCTGAATCAAAATAAGTATGTATTAATTCCTTATCATCATCTTCTTCGAAATAAAAACCAAAGTAGTGAGCTATACCTTTATTTCGCTTATCAATATCTGAAGTTTGTTCATTTTTTTCAATAAGATCAGGAACAAACTCGATACTAACAACATCATCTGATACTTTAATTTCGGTAAAAATAAAATGAAATAATTTTATATTTCCATCAATCACTACATCATCTCGAAGATAAACTAATAACATAATTATTCATCCAAATTAACTGTTTTTACGATTCTAAACTCTTTGTTCAATACTAATACAAATAAAATAAATTTAGATGATTAGTTAATAACAACAAATATTATATAAAATAAGATAAAAAGCACATTAGCTATTTATTAACCTATCAATCTTTCGATTAGTAATGATTAAAACATTATATTTGTGACAGGGTAACAAATTAATTATTCTAATAAAATTATCACAAAACCTTTGTTTTGAATATTATTATAAATAAAGTTAATTAAAATAAATTTTTATCGTTCACACTAAAGTCAGTTTAAAGATTAACTATTGGAATTTATCTATTCTTACATCATTGTAATGTTCATAAATAAGATTAGCTAAATAATGATATAATCAATTGAAATTAAAATGAAAACTTAAGAGCAAAATAACGGAATGAAAAACGATCAAATACAGCCTACTTTTTACTTCCATGATTACGAAACTTTTGGTATCAACCCCGCTTTAGATCGTCCAGCACAATTTGCCGGCATTCGAACAGATAGCGATTTTAATATTATTGAAAAACCATTAGTCATTTATAGCCAAATTGCGCAAGATTATTTACCCAATCCTGAAGCTGTACTTATTACCGGCATCACACCACAAAAAGCAAATCAAAATGGGTTATGTGAAGCTGAATTCAGCAAACTAATTCATCAAGAATTTAGTCGACCGAATACTTGCATCTTAGGTTATAACAACATTCGTTTTGATGATGAAGTGACTCGCAATATTTTATATCGTAATTTTTATGATCCTTACTCTTATAGTTGGCGTAATGGTAATTCACGGTGGGATCTGCTTGATGTCGTTAGAGCATGTTATGCATTAAGACCCGAAGGTATTAACTGGCCAACTAATGATGCTGGTTTACCGAGTTTTCGTTTAGAAGATTTAACTAAAGCAAATAATATAGCCCACGAGCATGCCCATGATGCAATGTCAGATGTTTATGCAACTATAGCTATGGCAAAACTTATCAAACAAGCCCAACCAAAGTTATTCAATTATTTCTATACATTACGTAACAAAAACAGAGTTGCCGAGCTTATTGACGTTGTAAATATGACACCTATTGTTCATATATCTGGAATGTTAGGTAGTCATAGAGGCAATATGTCATTAGTCTGCCCTATTGCATGGCATCCAACGCAAAATAATGCAGTTATAGTCTGTGATCTAACTGGAGATATTGATTCAATTATTGATTTACCAGTCGAGACTATTCAGGAAAAACTTTACACCAAAACAGCCGATCTTGAGTTAGACGAACAGCGTATTCCATTAAAACTGATTCATATAAATAAATGTCCAATTATTGCGCCATTAAGCACATTATTAGCTGATAACGCAAAGCGTTTTAATTTAGATAAACAACAATGTTTAATTAATCAACAAAAACTACTACAAAACCAAAATAAATTACAGGATAAAATGCGTGAGCTATTTAGTATCAATAATGATTATCCAGTTAACAGTGATGTTGATGCACAAATTTATAGTGGATTTTTAAATGGTCAAGATCTATTACGTTGTGAAACTATAAGAACCACGCCAGTTCATTTATTAGAAACTTTATCAATCACTTTCGATGATCCACGATTAACCACATTATTCTTTCGCTACAAAGCGAGAAATTATCCGCAAGCATTAACCGAACAAGAACAACGCATTTGGCAAGATCACTGTCGAGATAAACTCAATACCATTGAGATACAAAATTATTTACAATCACTTGAACAACTAGCCGAAATTTATATACAGAAACCGGAAAAGCTCACTTTATTAAAGCAACTTTACCAATATTGTCATTATTTAGTTGGATAATTGAATTACAGGGGCGTATTATATGTTTCTGATTTTAGTTCTCCGCCCTTTCTAAACGACGGACATACCGTCAATATTTAATTTTAAGACAATTAGTATATAAACTATGAAACATTTTTTAGCCAAACATGCAACAATTAAGCATCGACTTTATTCTTTATATTACACACTATTTAGTTATGGTCGGGGCTTAATTATTTTAACCCTCTGTTTATGGGCTGGTAATATTGTTTCGGCAATCTTACCAATCATGATCCCTGGTAGTATTATTGGTCTATTAATCTTGTTTTTTTTATTAGCATTTCAACTTATACCAACGCGTTGGATCAAAAACAGTTGCAATCTTTTTATGCGCTATATGACTGTGCTATTTATTCCTGCTGCAATGGGGATCATGGATAATTATTCACTACTTTTAGCTAATTGGGTACCGATTATTTTTGCCAGTGTTGGCGGTTCAATTATTGTCTTATTTTTAACCGGATATCTTACAGAGCATTTGCATAAACCCGCGGTAAAATCGTCTGATAATAAGGGGAAACAATCATGATATGGATGTTACCATTAACTGTTTTAGTTTTTCTTGTGATTCGTAAAATTTCCTTTAAAATCAAAAATCCACTATTTAATCCATTAGTGATTTCGGTTATTGTTTTAATTCCTATTTTATTAATTACACAGACTAGTTATATTGAATATGTAAAAAACGTCAAAATTATTAATGACTTACTCCCTTATTCAGTTGTTGCTTTGGCTTACCCTTTGTATGAATTAATCCCACAAATAAAAGCCCGTTGGAAATCCATCATGATAATCACCTTTACCGCTTCAATTGCTTCTATGGTGACAGGTGTTTGTATTGCATTTTGGTTAGGAGGTAGTAATGAAATTGCAGCCTCGGTACTGCCTAAATCAGTTACCACTGCCATAGCGGTAACTATCGCAGAAAATCAAGGTGGTGTTCCATCTATTGCCGCATTATGTGTAATACTTGTTGGCACTTTAGGAGGAATTTTTGCTCATCAATTGCTAAATTGGGCTAAAATCAAAACAGCCTCTGCCAGAGGTTTATCAATCGGTGCTGTATCACACGCTGTTGGTACAGCTCGCTGTATTGAAGTAGATTATAATGAAGGAGCTTATAGCTCTTTATCACTGGTACTATGTGGTATTATGACTTCATTGACAGCACCATTTTTATTTCCAATAATGGTATTTATTTTAAATTGGTTTTAGCATGATATTAAAAAAGTTAATAACTTATTTAATTACCTTCCTATTGTTTTTAATAACGGTAATACTCAGTCTTGACTATTGGATAAGCTATAAAACGGCCCCCTACATTTATCATGATGAAAATAAACTTCCCTATCGAACAATTGGTGTAGTATTAGGTACATCTAAATATGTAAAAGGTGGTGGTATAAACGGCTTTTATCGCAATCGCATCGATGGCGCTATTGATCTATATTGGCAAGGAAAAGTCGATTATTTATTAGTCAGTGGTGATAATGCGCATTTAAATTATAATGAACCAATCACAATGCAAAAAGATTTGATTAAAGCAGGTATTCCTAGAGAATCAATTGTATTAGATTATGCTGGTTTTAGAACCTTCGATTCAGTTGTTCGGGCTAATAAAGTTTTTAATGCTGATGATTTTACTATAATTACGCAAGAGTTCCATTGCGAACGTGCTATTTTTATTGCTCTTGCGCAAGATATTCAAGCACAGTGTTTTGCCGTTCCAGCCCCAAAGAGTATGAAGTTAGTTCGTATCCGCGAGATGTTCGCTCGTGTTAGTGCTTTTATTGATTTGTATATAATGAATAAAAAACCTAAATATCTTGGACCTATTATCCCTATCATAAGTAATAATGATTAAGTTTGATTAAAACCTATAAAATTTTGAGGAAAGGGGTTTTTTAAGTTATTAATTGATGCGAATTGGTTAAGCTATTACTGAATGTCGCCTTTTCCTACCATAATATATCAGCCTAGTAGATATTTTTAATTATAACGCTGTGATTGAATATGAAACTAAGCAGTAAAAATTTAAAACTAATATTTTTTGGCTAACAATCTATCATAAAATTGATTGTCTAATAATTTAGATTGCATTTTTATGCAAAAAAAAGTAATATTTAGTCAATTAAAATTTAAATAATTTATCTAATACTAATGAATATTGAATTAAGCCATATTAACTGTTTTTATGGTACTCATCAGGCATTGAATGACGTCTCGTTATGTTACCCTTTGGGTGAAACAATTGTTTTACTTGGTCAAAGTGGTGCAGGCAAAAGTTCTTTGTTGAAAGTATTTAATTTACTTGAAATTCCCACATCAGGTGAAATGACGATTGCCGATTCACATTTCGATTTTTCGCAAAAGATAAGTGAATCCACTATTCGAACATTACGCAAAAATGTTGGCATGGTTTTTCAAAATTACAACCTATGGCCACATTTAACTGTTTTGGAAAATTTAATTGAAGCACCATGCCAAGTATTAAAATTATCGAAAAAAGAAGCTAGTGATAAAGCAATGTCAATTTTAGCTCGTCTACAAATTGATGAAATGGCGCATCGATACCCTCTCCATCTTTCTGGTGGTCAACAGCAACGTGTTGCTATTGCCAGAGCATTAATGATGGAACCGAAAATTTTGTTATTTGATGAACCAACAGCGGCATTAGATCCAGCAATTACATCACAAATTGCTGAGATTATTAATGAACTGTCACAAACCGGAATTACACAAATTATTGTTACTCATGAAGTCGATTTTGCGCGTAAAGTTGCTTCACAAGTGATTTACATGGAACAAGGTAAGATTATTGAGCAGGGACAACTTGAGTGTTTTGCTCATCCAAAAACCGAAGAGTTTAAAGCTTATCTATCACACTAACATTAATTAAAACCAGATTGGGTGGAAATATGAAAAAAACATTATTAGCGATTTTATTTGCTGGATCTGCTTTTGCAGCTCAAGCAGCAGAAACATTAACTATTGGTACCGAAGCAACTTATGCGCCATTCGAATTTACTAACGATAAAAATGAAATTGTTGGTTTCGATATAGATGTTATGAATAAACTTTGTGAAGAAATGAAAGTATCTTGCAAAATTGTTAACCAATCATTCGATGGTTTAATTCCTAGCCTTAAAACTCGCCGAATTGATGCAGCAATTGCAGGTATTGATGTTACTCCAGAGCGTCAAAAACAAGTTGCATTTACTAAAATCTACTACGACGACAGCTCAATCCAATTCATTACTTTAAAAGACTCTTTAACCAGTCTTGATCAATTGAAAGGTAAAAAAGTTGGCATCCAGAAAGGTACGACTTATTCAAAATACTTAAATGAAAAGTACCCTGATGTTAAAGCAGTCAGTTATGACAGCTATCAATTTGCGTTTCTAGATTTAAAAGCAAAACGTATTGATGCCATTGTCTCAAGCTCATTTGTTGCTGGAGAATGGTTAGGTAAGGATGCTGACATTGTTGCTTTAGGTGATAAAATTACCGATCATGAATTCTTTGGTGAAGGATTAGGTATCGCTTTACGTCAAGGAAATGATCAATTACTTGAACAATTCAACCAAGCAATTGATAAATTAAAAGCAAATGGTGAATTAGATATTATCTATAAAAAATGGTTTAGTAAATAATATTATTTACTAAAATCTGTATTTTGAGATCTCGCCGCATACTCTGCGGCGAGTTTATTTTTTAAATTAATTACGGTTTTTTTATGTCAGACTTTTTTGCATACGGTATCGACTGGTTACTCTCTTCTATGGATGGGTATATTTTGCCGCTAACTAAAGCAACCACAATAACGTTATCACTAGCTTTTGTATCGTTAATTGTCGGCATGTTTTTTGCGTTCATTTTTACTATTTTAGAATCAGTTCCTTTCAAACCTGTTGCATGGTTAATGTCACTATTTAATTTAACTATTCGAGCTTTACCCGAATTATTAATTGTGGTGGCAATCTATACAGGTTTACCGCTGTTATTGATGGCATTAGATGATGGTTTTACCATTCCACTTGGTTTTACATCATTTACCGTAAAAATGAATATTGAAAATACTCAGCCAGATCCATTTTTATGCGGTGTTTTTGCTTTATCCTTACTTTATGCTGTTTATGCATCTCAAACTTTACGTGGAGCATTTAAAGCGATACCAAGTGGGCAAAAACAAGCAGCTCAAGTATTAGGCCTTAGTAAATCTCGTACTTTTTTCCGCATAATAATGCCGCAAATGTGGCGCCATGCATTACCTGGTTTGAGTAATCAATGGTTAATTTTATTAAAAGATACCGCCCTTGTATCTGCGATAGCGATTGATGATTTAATGATGCAAACCAAAACAATTGTTGCAAGAACCAACCAACCTTTCTTATGGTATTTTATTGCTATGCTTGTTTATTTAGTGATATCAGTTTTAAGTCAACGAGTTATTTCTCGTATTGAAAAACGCTCTACCAAATTTGAACAACCGTCATCAGCTAATAGTCAGTAAGGTCATTTTATGTCTGATAATTTTATTTACTATCTAAAAATCATTCTTCAAGGTCTACCTGATACTTTAAGCTTAAGTATTGCAGGCATATTATCAGCTGGTTTTTTAGCTATCGTTTTTTCTTGCCTTTTATCTTTAAATTCGAAGTTTTTAACTAAAACGATACGTGGTTATATTGTTATTTTTACTGGTTCACCTTTATTGGTACAACTTTTTTTAATCTATTATGGACCTTCACAATTTGGCGAAATTTTAAGTAAAGTACCGGCTTTTTATGAATTTATTTCATCGCCATGGTTTTGCGCTTATTTAGCATTAACGCTTAATAGTGCAGCTTACACTACTCAAATTTTCTATGGTGCTTTAAAAGCTGTTCCACAAGGACAATGGCAAGCATGTAGTGCATTAGGCATGAATAAAAGACAAACACTTAAAATTGTAATGCCATATGCATTAAAACGAGCACTGTCTACTTACTCTAATGAAGTTGTCTTCGTGGTTAAAGGAACTGCACTAGCATCAATGATTCCTGTTATGGATCTTATGGGATATAGTAATACACTAAATGGTGAATACTATGACTTCTCAATTTTTGTTGTTGCAGGGCTTATCTACCTCTTGATAAATGGTATTTTAAGCACCATTATGAGGATAATAGAGAAAAAAGCCCTCACCTTTGAAAACTAATATGAGCCAATTTGATTCTGTATCTTTCTTAAAAACTGTCCCACATAAACCAGGTATCTATCAAATGTTTAATGATAAAGATACCATCATTTATGTGGGAAAAGCGAAAGACCTCAATAATCGTTTAAAAAGTTACTTTAATAGTAGTAAAAAAACCATCAAAACCGATCGATTGGTGAGTCATATTCATCGCGTAGAATTTACCATCACCAATACCGAAACAGAAGCACTTTTACTTGAACAGACTTATATCAAAAAATATCAACCACGATATAATGTTTTACTTAAAGATGACAAAAGCTATCCGTTTATTAAATTAAGTAAAGAACGCCATCCACAATTATCTTTATACCGCGGAGCAGTTAATCGTAAAAAAGATGAGTTTTTTGGCCCTTACCCTAGTGGCTATGCAGTTAAACAAATTCTTGCATTATTACAAAAAACCTTTCCGATAAGGCAATGTCTTAATAGTACTTATCGTAATCGAACACGTCCTTGTTTGCAGTACCAAATTAAACGTTGTTTAGGCCCTTGTGTACCGGGTTTAGTCAGCGATGAAGATTACAATGAACAAGTGAATTATGTTAGATTATTTTTATCTGGACAGTCAGATGAAATCTTAAAAAAAATCACTGCTGATATGTTGAAAGCTAGTAGTGAGCTTAATTTTGAAAAAGCAGCAGCGCTACGTGATCAGTTACAAGCAATCAAACACATTAATGAAAAACAAGCTATCTACAATAATAATGATAATTTAGATGTAATTGGTTTTCATTATGAACTCGGCCTAGCTTGTATTTATGTACTTTTTATCCGTAATGGACAAACATTTGGCCATCGTTCTTATTTTCCTAAAGTTCCCTCTAACACTGAACTTGAAGAAGTTATTGAGACATTTTTAGGACAATTTTATCTACAAGGTAATCAAAACAGGAATATTCCAAAGAAAATTCTTCTGAATTTTTCGTTGTCAGATAAACAAGCGATGGAAGAAACTTTATCCATCGTCGCCGAACATCAAGTTAAATTAGTTGATGAACCAAAAGGTGATAATCTTAAATTATTAAATATTGCAACAGTTAACGCTCAAACGGAAGTTAAAAATAAACTATTAGAAAACTCAACCATTAAACAAAGATATGATGCTTTAAAAGCCTTTTTGGGTATTGAGAAAATCAATAGAATGGAATGTTTTGATATCAGCCATTTTATGGGCAAAAACACTATCGCTTCTTGTGTTGTGTTTGATGATAAAGGACCGGTTAAATCTGAATTCCGTCGCTATAATATTAGCGGTATCACCCCAGGTGATGACTATGCAGCAATGGAACAGGTATTAACTCGCCGTTATAGTAAAAAAGATCTCCCTGAAGATAAAATCCCTGATATTATCTTTATTGATGGTGGTAAAGGACAACTTAATCAAGCTTTACAAGTATTTGAGAAGTTACAAGTAAACTGGGATAAACATCATCCTATTTTAATCGGGGTGGCTAAAGGTGCTGAGCGTAAAGAAGGTTTAGAAACACTCTTTTTTGAAGCGCATGGTAAAGGTTATTATCTAGATGATCATTCCCCTGCTCTATTATTAATTCAACAAATCCGTAACGCTTCACATGACCATGCTATTGTAGGTCAGCGTAAAAAAGGTGTTAAACAATTAACTGATAGTGCATTAGAACATATAGAAGGCGTTGGCGGAAAAAGACGCCAAGCATTATTAAAACATTTTGGCGGACTTAGAGAGCTAAAAAATGCTAGTATAGATGAAATAGCCCAAGTACAAGGCATATCCAAATCGCTAGCTGAAAAAATTTATCTAAATTTACAGCAATAACACATTGAAAAATTAACATTTTTCAGGCAACATAATCAGTAAGAAAACACTGTTTTTTTAATTATCACTAACCAATTGATTAATAAGACAAAATGAGCTAATGTCACATGAAAATCAACTTACCTACATTTTTAACATTATTTCGAGTAATACTTATTCCTTTTTTTGTGTTGGCATTTTATCTATTTCCTCATGAATGGTCTGGCTTTTTTTCATCATTAATATTCTTAATAGCTGCAGTAACAGATGTTTTTGATGGTTACCTCGCTCGTCGATTAGGCCAAACTACTAAATTTGGTGCCTTTTTAGATCCTGTTGCCGATAAAATTATGGTCACTATCGCTTTAGTTTTAATAACCCAATATTATCAAACATGGTGGATTTCTATTCCAGCAATCATCATCGTCTCTCGAGAGATCATCATTTCAGCATTAAGAGAGTGGATGGCTGAAATTGGTAAACGAAATAATGTTGCCGTCTCATCAATTGGTAAAATAAAAACTATTGCTCAAATGACTGCATTAACATGGTTACTTTGGAGACCTTGCGATCTAGTTATTTATGCCGGACTTGCAGCCTTGTTTATTGCTACAGTATTAACCCTATTATCGATGATTCAATATTTATGGGTTGCTCAAGTCGATTTATTAGATAACGATTAACATAATAAATTTGATGTGTAATGTCTAAATATTCAAATTGAAAAAATAGCATTACACTTTAGCTAAAAACGAAAAAATAGAGCAATTTAACCTCGAATCAGTCAAACATTGAGCAATCAAACGATTAATTTAAAATTTTTATTGACTGAAATGATAAGATAGGTAAAATGCACAGCATCCAAAGCGCAGTTACCCTTCGGTACTAAGTTTTGAGCCCGGGTGGTGAAATCGGTAGACACAAGGGATTTAAAATCCCTCGGCCTTTTTGGCCGTGCGAGTTCAAGTCTCGCCCCGGGCACCATTTAAAACACTTCTCATGCGGGAATAGCTCAGTTGGTAGAGCGCAACCTTGCCAAGGTTGAGGTCGCGAGTTCGAACCTCGTTTCCCGCTCCAATTTAAATTCAATCGATGTTCATAATATACTATTATCTATGATAAGCTATATGTTTCACTTAGTAGTATAAAATCATATAGAGCCACAAAAAAATACAGTTATATCTATTGCTTTATAGACATTGTATTTATAAATATCTTTATACTATGAAAGCATACAATGTCCACCTAGATAATAAATAACATACTGCAATTAACCTTTATAATTAAAGTGTCAGATGGATATATTTAAGATGTTAAATTTGATAATTAACATTTTCATCTTTAATGTATTGCTCTATATATTGTTTAAATATTTTTACTCTATTAGGGATATAGCATCTATCTCTAACCATCACATAAACTGGACGAGGGATACCAACCCACTCGGTTAAAATTGGAATTAACTCTCCATTCTGAATCTCATCATGAACAAATTGCTCAGAAACAAAACAAATACCTAAATCCTGCTTAGAAGCATTTATCATCAACTGTGTTTTATGTAATCAAAGAACCACATTAGTATTTATTCTTATAATTCACTGTTTTCAAGAATTATTTTGCCCATATACAGCGTTTTACAGATGTGACTATAACCTTAGCATACATGAAGTATATAATTTTTGAATAATGGTAGACCATGCCGAAAATTATAGATTAATTCATCTTAACTATATTGGCTTAGTTGTTGTTATTCAGAGCTCTTTCGGCCAATGTCCTGTGGTTTGATATAACCATTTTAAAACTCGTTTGGCATAGGAACGATCATTAAGATATGAAAATAGTGTATAAAATAGTAACAGGAGTAAAGGAATAATTTGTGCTCCCGATGTTATCCATAAAAAACCATTCATTATAAAATCAAACTCTTTAATTGGATATATAATTATCTGTAATAATAAAAATGCAATTGGGGCAAAAATAGTATAAAAATACCAATTACGTAATAACGTTTTCGCTTTTTGTTTACTTATCCAAATACAATGAGGAATTAAATAGCTTGAACCATCGGTATGATTAATAATCCCATGTATTTTATTATTTTCAAATATTAAACTGAGTTTATCTCCTGATGCAATAAACGTCGGATGGCAAAAAGAATAAACAACCGGTATATGATCATTATCTAAAGCAAGTTCATCGAAAAATAGTCTAACACCGCTAAAATCAAATAATATTTTCCTTCGTTCCGATCGATAAATTAATTGTCTATCTATATTAGTTGCAATTCCTTCATATACAGGTAAGTCTGTTGATGAACAATTAACGGTTTTACGATGTTCTAAAAACGAGGTTTTCATAAAACTAAGATCGCCTTTTTTTAATTTATGATATCGCTGACGTAAAAAAAATTGTTTAGGTAAAACCAAATTTATTAAACGAAATAGCGTTGAACAAATACACCATATCAAAATTAGAAACAACCCAGTGGCTAAAAATAGTGTTATAAATTGAAGATCCAGCCAAAATCCTATCAAGATCAAAAATGGTAAAATTAATGTAGAAGGATGAGGGAAAGCACAATGTAATTTATTACGAATAGCCAAGTCTCCTTTCCATGAAACTAACCAGTGGAGCCAAAAAGTGCCATCATTAAGTGCGTGAGAAGCAATATGGATAACATCGCCTTCATTTAATTTATCTAAGACACTTACATCGATAAATTGGTTTTTATAAAAAAAATAAACTCCCTCATTGGTAATAATACGATAACAATCAGTATGTCCATAGGGAATGTAGTCATATCGATAAAATTTATTAGTAATAAATTGGCAATTATCTTTCATTTTGTGTTCTTAGTCTTTTAGAACGCAATCCACTTATTCGTTGGTATATCAATGTATCAGCATTGTTTAAATTGTGGCATTACATAATTTCATAGTAAATATTATTTGCTATTTTAACCTTTTATTTCAAATTTAACAGGTCAGTAATGATATAAATACGAATAGTATTCAATACATATTAATTCAACACTATCTTTTCTAAAAAATGGATTTAATTATCTTATTCAAGTTTATTTTACAATTTCTTTGTAATTCTGTAGTAAAAACTAATCTTTCCAAATCTCTTTTGCTATACGAAACGCAGCCCATGCTTTAGGCCAACCAACGTAAAATGCTACATGAGTTAAAATTTCTGCTATTTTTTGCTTAGTGATACCGTTATTTTTTTGCAATCTGCAAATGAAATTGTAAAGAACTATCTAAGATACTACTGGCAAGTAATGCCGTAACTGTGACTAAACTTCTATCTCTTGCTGAGAGCTCTTTTTCTCTAGACCAAACTTCGCCAAATAATATAACATCATTAAGCTCAGCAAACTTAGGAACGAATTCGCCTAGTACATCTCTTCCCGCTGTTACTTTGTTCTTAATTTTTTCTTTTATTTTGTATTATGAAAAAATCAAATTAAAAAATCTAACAAATTTGGAGATTTCAATAAGATATTGTTCTCTTTTAATCATAATGAATAATTATCTTAATGAAGAAATAACTGAGGAAAACAATTATTATCAATAAATCTTTTCAGTTAATTACAGTTTGTTCATTTTCTCTCTTCGGTCTTTAATCGCCTAATTTCGTATTCTGCCTAACTATCAATATCTAATTTCTTAAAAAAATTATGGATTAATTAAGTTATATTCTCGCTATCCATAGTTAGGATTTTCATCTTTTTATTAACACAAAAATATTAAAACATTATCTTCAATTATAAGTAAATTGAAAATAACGGGTAGCCATATTCCACTCTCTATAAAAATAGACTAATAGAACACTAGAACTCAAACTAACTTATTCCCCAACCAATTTCATTGCAAATTAATTAGCAAAATTATCCACTATCCGCCATTTATAGTGAATACAAATCACTTACTTTACAATATTACCTAATACGAATTAGTTAAATAATATTCTTAATATCGTTAAATATTTAAAGAGTATCAAATATATTTTTCCTTAAAAATTAATTTATTAATTAAAAAAAAATTAAATTTAAAAGAATTTAGAACTGATTCGGTTATTTTTGCCCAATATGGGGAGTCCTTTGCTAGCAAAACATTTACATTATAAATGATAATCATTCTTAATTAAATATGTTAATGATGCTACTAGCTAGCACATTTAATAATCATTTATTAATTTACCAAAAGTATTCCCTATTGATTATGTAGGTTATGGTTGAATTTAGGAAAATAATATGAGATACAAATTAGTTTTTACCAATAAAATAACTAATAAAGCATTAGTTTGTTCTAACAAAAGCATTATTGGTTCACCGTGGTTAATGGCCGGTATTTTATGTTTATCGTTTAACACAATGGCAGATACAGCTGAAAAAAAAGACGATAGTGATCAAGTAGAACAATTGATAGTTACTGCTAGACATGTAAAAGAGTCAGCCAAGGATATTCCATTTACGGTCAATATTGTTGACGACAAAAAACTGGTTGACCGGCGGGAGACCACTTTAGAAAAAGCTTTAAATGATACTGTCGGTGTACAAGTAATTAGTAATATGGGGGCAGCGAAATCTATTCGAATGCGTGGTGTCGGTTCTGTATTACCTATGAGTGGCGATGACAGCTCGGTTAGTATTAACGTGGATGGGATGCCACAATCAAAAAGTAATACGACCTTAAATTTACTTGATGTTCAACGTGTCGAAGTATTAAAAGGCCCGCAAGGGACATTATTTGGCCGAAATAGCGAGGCTGGTGCTATCAACGTTATTTCGAAAAAACCAACTCGCTATTTTGAATCAGCTTTTAGAACCGAATTCGGACAAAATAATCAAATATTAACCGAAGGCGTCATCAGTGGCCCTTTATCCGATCAATTAAGTGCTCGATTTGCTGTCCGTTATGATGAAGCAGATAGCATTCTAGAAAATGTTAATGACCATAAACCGGTGAGTATTCTTAGAAATAAAATCGCTAGAGGCACATTATTATGGGAAGCTTCAGAACTCACTTCTATCTCATTTATTACCGAAATAGAAGAAGCTATGGGTATGGACGATATGTATATGATGCGCCCATATGGACATCACCCTAAGATTGACATTCCAAATAGCAGTGACAAGAATGACAAAAATATTTATCGTTTCAATTTAAAAGTGGAACATGAGTTGGATAATAGCTTATTGAGTTCTATTACCGGTTATTCTTATAGCAAAAGTGACAGAAGATCACCAATTTATGAAGGTAGGTTATACCACCATTTGAGCGGTATGTCACCACCATCTAATTGGTCTTATTTAACCAAAGAAGATCTTTTCACTCAAGAATTTAGAATTTCATCTAAACCTGAAGCACCAATATTTTGGGTAGCAGGTATAAACTACTATACCAATGATCGTCATAGAAATACTTATGATGTTATGGATGTGTTTTATCCAAGTAATGCATTGAATGCTAACATTAGAAGACAGTTCGAAACAGATAATGTCGGAGTGTTTGGTGAAGTCACCTACCCTGTTACCGAAAAACTCAAATTAACAGCAGGTCTTCGTCAATCTTACGAAAAGAAGAATTATCATGCAAAATGGCTAGCTAACTCAATTTATGCTGAAAATAATAAAGATAAACCAACCTTGGCTTTTGATAAGCAAAAGATAACCGATAACTTTACTACTGGCCGATTAGGTTTGAATTTTTTACTTAATGATTATGCTACCCTGTATGGTCTTTACTCAAGAGGATATAAAACTGGTGGTTTCAATGATGAAGGTACGGATTTTGCTACTATTGGTCGTTCAGATCAAGCCTATAAATCAGCGTATGTAAACGCTTATGAAATAGGGTTAAAAACTGAAAATAATACGGTAGGATTAAACACGGCATTCTTTTATAATGATACTAAACGTGAACATCTAATGGCTTATAATCCAGCGACGTTTGTTTCTGTGGTTGAAAATTATGATATCCGAAGTTATGGTGTAGAGCTAGATGGTTTTTGGAAGGCACCAGGAAATTTAGACTTTTCAGGTGGCATAGGTTACACCAATGCTAAAATAGTCGGTACGCCTAACAAAAGTTTAGCTCATGTAAAAAAACATAACGAAGTGCCGGATACATCTCATTGGAATGCTAACTTAACCATTCTACACTCTATACCACTAAATTTAGCTTCAGGAATATCATTAGAAACGCAAATAACTGATCGTTATATTGGTTCTCGCCAAGCTGATGTGCAAAATAAATTTGGCTTAAAAGCTTATAACAAACTTGATGCTCGAATTGCTGTCAAAACAGAAAATGCTGAGTTTTATGTGTGGGGTGACAATCTACTAAATAAATCCTACGATTTATGGGGATATCATATTCCAGCACTGTCTCATGATGGCCCTGATGCAACAATTGGTTCGCCTGGTAGAGGCCGAACTTTAGGAGTTGGTTTTATTTATAACTATTAACAATACTTAATTTTAAAGGGATACACTTTAAATCAGTTAAATAATAGCTTAACCATGCCGTCATTATTCGAGAAACTTAGACGAATACTGGCGGCGTATCTCTTTAGGTAATACCCCAAACTGTTTTCTAAATGCTGAACTAAAATGACTAATATTGCTATAACCCATCATAATTGCCGTTTCTGTAACACTATATTCGGCTAATAACTGTTTAGCTTTATGCATCCTTTCTGCCAAAAAATAAGCATAAATACTTTTACCAAAAATCTGCTTGAAACCTTTTTTTAACTTACTCTGATTGAGACCTGTTTGTTTAGCTAAACAATTGATAGTAGGAGGACAGGTTAAATCACTTATTAAACAATTACGAGCATGGTTAAGTTGTTGATATTCCCATTGCGTAAATTCATGTTTAGTAGATTGTTGTTCAAAAGACTTAAAATACCAATTTAAGTACTTTAAAACATGGGCATATAACAATAGACGGTTGGTGATTTTACAATCAGTGTTTTGCATTAAATAAAATAGTTGTCGAGCACAAGATAATACATTTTTGTTTTGCTGTATCTGATAATGCTGCAAAAAGAAATTGATCTTTTCATCTAAACAAGAAAATTGAAAATCCATATCACCAATTAAAACATCCAATAATTTTGGCATTATCATAACCTCAATATTGCAAAAATCCTTGGAATGTTGTAAATGAAAAATCTCACCATCAGCGAAACCAAAGGTTAAATCGCCTTCTTTACTTACAAATTTCTTATCTTTAATCTGTACACTCAATTTACCTTGTAACTGGCAATTAAAGCATAAGCAATTTTCACTACTCGAAAACGTTTTACTAACATCCACAGCATTTAGATCTGCAGCACTGTTAATACATATAGCTAAGCCTGGTTGTAACTCAATATATGATAGACCTTTACCGCTATAATTTAGATTTTTATTGGTTAATTGATTATCAAAACACATACATCCTCCAAACAATGCAAACGATAACAAATATCATTTGCATTTACAACATAATAAAGCTACTATTTATAAGTTGTAATGCTTAGGAGTATAGAATATGTAATAAGATAATTATTATATATTCATATAGAAATTTTCATGGATAATAAAACCATTCCTTATTATAAGCAGAAAAGTTATTTTTTATTTATTATTGCGCAACTCTATATCATACAAGGTATTCCCGTTGGATTAGCTTTTGACGCCTACCCTATCTTATTACGTGATTCAGGTGTTTCGTTAGCCGTGATAGCAATGATTCCACTAGCGGGTTTGCCTTGGGTTATCAAATTTATATGGGCTCCGTTAGTCGAAAATCACTGGATAACTAAAATAGGTTATCGAAAAAGTTGGTTACTACCAATGCAATGTCTATTAGCAATTTTGATAACCATTATTGCTTTCACCCCTTTCACATCAGAAACCACTACTTATCTTCTACTAGTTATTATTTTATCCTGTATCGTTTCTGCAACACTCGATATTGCAACTGACGGGCTTGCAGCAGATTTATCGCAAAACAACACTATTAGCCAGATAAATAGTATTCAAGTAATGGGCAATATTACTGGTATGCTTATTGGCGGGGCTGGAGTAACCGTTTGTTATGATTATTTAGGAAAAACCTATAGTATTTTACTGTTAGTTGTAATTATTTTTGTATCGATTATACAACTCACTATATGGACAGAGCCTAATTTAGGCCACAATTCGCGATCCAATTCCAGAGCAAGAATCCACAATTTTTTTAAACGAAAAAATGCTTACCATATGCTATTTCTTGCAATCATGATACCTTTTGCTGGTTCGGTAATTTTAACCACAACTAAATTTATTTTACTGGATCATGGGTTCTCTGTGAGTGATGTTGGTATTTATACAGGTATTGGTGGTTATTTAACCATGCTTTTAGGTTGTGCCATTGCAGCCTATTTATTAAAAACTAAACAACCTTATCAAACACTAAAAATTGGTTTTGCTCTACTCTTTTTTCTAATTCTGTTTTGGTGTTTACTTTACAATATGCCTGACTATATTAATCCTATTACGACTACCATTATGATGACTATTTTAGGTATTGGTATTGGTACGATTAATGTTAGTATTTATACCATTACAATGATTTTTGCCAAACAAGGAAAGCAAACCGCTACAGATTATGCTATTTTTCAAAGTAGCTTATTATTCTCTGAAATAATCGGTTCCTCAATTTCAATGACAATCGCTGAATACTTTAATTATCTCATTGCCTTTTTATTGGCGCTAATAAGTATAATTGTTATTAACTTAATGATTAGAAATAAATAATAAGTTGTAATTTTTTGATATCTTTGTACAGTCTCTTGAGTATAACAGTACGTTTTAATCTATTGATACATAACTTTAAATTATTGTTTGATTAACTATAAAAATGTATTACAACTTACTCTACTAATTTTTACACCAAAATAATTAATAAATTGATTTAATTAAAATATTAGTTAAATGACGATATCAATCATATAAAGTTTTGAATCGTATTAAACATTATTTTTTATACTAAAGTATCTCGTTAATGAAAATGGTCGCTTCACCAATAATGTTGGAAATAAATACGTTAGCGATCTTTTCGGTTTATCAAATAACTCTAATGTCCAACCACCTTCGATCAGAAAATCAAAAGAAATCCTATTTTCTGAAAGAATCACTAAATCACTGAAAAAATCTGTATAATACATTCGATATATTTTCGCTTTATCAATTATTCTATTTTGTTGTAAATCTAATAAATAAATAGCTAAAATTTCTTCAAATGGACAATCAAAAGTAACAAATAACAAAATATAATTGTCATCCACTAATAGAGCAGCCTCTAAGCAAGTTCCATCAACACGAACTTTACTTTCATGGCCATCTATGATGATTGTATTGTTATGAATTTGTATATTGGTTAATTTTTTAAACATAACGCATTCACTTTTATTAGCTTCTAACTAATGTTAGCTCACCATTTATACAAAATAAAGCAGATAATAAAGCTAAATATATATTTAATCTTTCAATTTAGTAATAATATAAGTGAAATAATCTGCTTTATATTATTTTTATGTATGCATCATTATAATCAACAAATTCATTATACTGATATTAATAAGGATTATTTCTGATTTAGTAACGTGCAATATATCTCAACTTTAAGTTTTATTTGCACAAGTATTTAATCATCTGTTTTTGTATAGTTCATTAACACATAATTTTTAAAGAGGTAAATAAAATTGGCTAAAGGAAATACTTCACTGCTAAAAAGACGATTAGATATTGCCGAAATAGTTAGAAAGCAAGGTGAAGTTAAAGTTGATGAATTATCTGAATTATTAAATGTATCTGGTGTCACTATACGACAAGATTTAAATTATTTAGAACAACAAGGTTATCTTAAACGATCCTTTGGTGGAGCCATATATTTACAACCTAAAGATAGTTTTGATAAATCTCATCAAGAATCAAACAATGAAGCCAAAAACGCTTACTCTGATATTAGTTTGATTATGCGATGTTTATCATTCATCAATGATGGAGATACGCTATGTTTGTTAAATGGTAAAATAACTAGAAAACTCATACCATATTTATATAATAAAAAAAATCTCACTCTGATCGTTAATGATTTAAGCTTTGCTATGTTAGCAAAAGATTATATTCAGGGTGAAATCGTGTTAATTGGTGGAGTATTTAATCAAAAATATACTAATTTTGATAAAAATGATGTGCAAACTCTATTAGCAAAATATGAATTATCTACCGTTATATTTGAAATAGAGGCAATCAATACCGATGATGAAATTGCCATATCGAATAGTCAATTGATGGAAGGTTATCAATTATTATTAAACAACGCTAATTGTCGCATCGCGCTTCTACCCAGTCGAATTGAAGAAAATGATACTTTTGGATTTGCTTCACTTCAGCAAATTGATGTTATCATTCTTTCTAACTCAACAATGGCAGAATATCATCAGCAGATAACTAATTGTTCATTTAAACAATCTAGTGTTAATAAAGATAGCGTTATTTATCAAAACTCAATGAAAAAATAAAATTAATTCACAATTTATGTTTATAAATATTTACCAAATAAATAGTTAGAATAAAACTATGCTATTGATTTTTCTATAATTAACAACACTTTGAATAGTATAATATCAACTATTATTTAACTAGATTTTTTATTTAATATTGTAAGCTAATTCTAGTTAAGATTTGCCTTAAAATTAGTGACAACGTCACACAAATAAGCAAAAATTTAAATCGCTATTTTCAATATTATTGATTTCTGAAGGCATAAAACAATATATAAAAAATTATTGAAAATTTTAAATAATGTAATGTTTTTTATGGCAAATTTAATAAAAAAAGCCCCTAATTAGGGGCTTAATCATGATTGAAATCAACTATTTTTGTAGGAATTTTTCAATCTGCTCTAATGTTGACGTACCTTGCATTGGTCCTTGTTTTGTCACCGCCAACGCACCGCAAGCATTAGCATAAGTTAAGGCTTTTTTGGCTGAAAACCCTTTATGAATTAAAGCGACATATGCACCACCAAAACAATCCCCTGCACCAGTCGGATCTATTTCGGTAACTAAATGAGGTTGCACATCAAAAGATTCATTTGCCGAATAATAACTCGCGCCCTTGTTACCTTTTTTTATAACAATAGAAGATATACCATTATTTAAAAAACAATCGATTGCTTGCGTCTCATTATCCGTATTGGCTAACAGTGTGACTTCACTTTCACTTGGTAAGTAAATGTCGGTTTGTTGTAATATCGCTAACAGCGCCTCTTTAACACCAGGCAGATACAACATTTCCTTACGGATATTAGGATCAAAGGAAATGATACCTTTATTTTGTTTAACTATTGCTATAGCTTTCTTAGCGGTATCAAGAATTTGTTTAGAAAACAGCGAAGATCCCATTATATGTAGATGATCGCAATCTTCTAAAATCTTTTGACTAACCATGTCTTCATTAATCAGAGCACAAGCAGCATTTTTTATATTAAAAATAAAATCCCGACTACCATCCTCATGATAAGTTACAAATGCGCTTCCCGTAGTTTGGTCATCCATAACTTTAATATGAGAGATATCAACACCATCATCAGCTAATTTTTTTATATTTAACTCACCAAAGCCATCATTACCAACACAACTTATCATCGCCGCTGGTTCATCTAATTTCGCCACTTGATCGATAAAAATTGCTGGAGCACCACTGGCAAATGGGCCCTTCCATAGTCCATCATGTGTAAATAATTGCCCTTTTTGGTTAGCCATAATTTCGACAACAATTTCACCTAGTGTAAATATTTTTTTCATATTAATTCAACTCCATTTAAACTCTGTTTTTCTTATTACGAACATCAATATATACAGCTAATAGAATGACTAATCCTTTAACAACTAGTTGATAAAAATAAGGAATGTTCATCAAGTTCATGCCGTTATTAATAACACCGATGATTAGAGCGCCTATCATTGTTCCAATAATTGTGCCGTGACCACCATTTAAGCTTGTTCCACCCAAAACAGCTGAAGCAATAGCATCTAATTCATAACCTTGCGCAGTACTTGGTTGACCTGAATAAAGTCTTGATGCTAACAATAATCCACTGATCCCTGCCATTAATGCAGTTATCATGAAAACTTGTATTTTTAATTTTTTAACATTAATTCCAGAATAAACAGCGGCTTCTTTGTTGCCACCAGTAATATAAATTTTTCGACCAAATGTCGTTTTAGATAAGATGAAATGATTGACTAATAACAATATTAATAGCACCCATATTGGATTCGGTATTGAAAAAATATCACCATTACCTAATTCAAGAAATACATCATCCATAATCATTTCTGGTTTACCATCAGTAATGATATAAGCAATTCCACGAAAAATTCCCATAGTTGCTACAGTCACAATAAACGATGGAATACCAGCAAGTGCCGTTAAACTACCATTGATAAAACCAACAGCAATTGAAAGTAACAAAGCTATAACTATGGCAAGATAAAATGGCAATCCCCAAAGTAAAGCAAGTGCCGCTAATGTGCCAGTTAACGCTATAGTTGAACCGACGGATAAATCGATATCGCCAAGCAACAATACATATGTCATACCAAATGCCGTAATCGCAATAATCGATACTTGCAAGACGATATTCATAATATTGGTACTAGTTAAAAAGTTTCTATTCATAAATGAAAACAGAATGAATAAAGCAATTAGCCCGATAACAATTCCACCATATTGACGGAATACTTTAAAAAAAGATTCTTTAAAATTACTATTATTCATCGAGGTATTTTCTTTTGTATTCATGCACATGCTCCTGTTGCTATATTCATTACTTCTGGTTGAGTTAACCCTTCAGTATTAAATTCCTTTACAATTTTTTTATTACGCATAACAAATAAACGATCACTAATAGACATCACCTCGGGTAGTTCTGATGAGATCATAATGATTGCAGTACCTTTTGATGATAGTTCTCTTATTAATTTATAAATTTCCAATTTGGCACCGATATCAATTCCCCGAGTGGGTTCGTCTAAAATCAAAATTTTAGGTGGCTTCACTAACCATTTGGCAATAACGATTTTTTGTTGGTTACCACCACTTAAACTACCGGTTACTTGGAATGGATTATTGGTTTTGATAGCCATCTTCTTTATATATTTAGTCGAATTTAATAATTCTTTTCTATTATTGATGATAAATGATGGCTCATATTGAAAGGCAATATGATTAATATTTGAATGAACATCATGCATCAAAACCAAGCCTTCTTCTTTACGATTTTCGGTAACAAAAGCAAGGCCATGTTCAATGGCTTGAGTTGGTGAATTAATATTGACTTTTTTACCTGAAATAAAAATTTCACCTTGGTATTTAGTTACCCCAAACAACGCTTTCATCACTTCTGAACGACCAGCACCAACTAAACCAAAAAAGCCAACTACTTCACCAGAATGCACCTTAAAACTGATATTTTTGAATTCTCTAAAATGATCTAAGTTTCTAACTTCTAATAAAGGCGGATCTTCCTGAATTTGGTGTGGTAATTTTGGTGGATAAATATTTTGTACTTCACGGCCAACCATTTCAGCAATCAGCTGATCTATGGTGGTTTCGTTTTTTTGGTGGGTGGCAATATACTCGCCATCACGCATAACTGAAATATCATCAGATATGCGCATGATCTCATCCATTCGATGCGAAATATATATAATTGCAACATCTTTTTGTTTAAGTTTTTCTATTATATTGAAGAGTAGTTCTGCTTCATTATCACTTAATGACGAAGTTGGTTCATCCATAATTAATACTTTCGCGTCATAACTAAGTGCTTTTGCAATTTCAACCAATTGCCGTTGCGCCATAGACATGGTTCCAACAATTTGTGTTGGATTTAATTTGATTCCATACTCCGCAAATAATGCATTACAATTTTTAATCATTTGATTATCAGAAATAAT
This sequence comes from Gilliamella sp. W8145, assembly GCF_016101145.1. Lineage (NCBI taxonomy): Bacteria > Pseudomonadati > Pseudomonadota > Gammaproteobacteria > Orbales > Orbaceae > Gilliamella > Gilliamella sp. W8145. Next base: position 596,760 of record NZ_JACFRC010000001.1, on the reverse strand, counting down.
GCCATATTTATTTGGTTCATTATTTGCATAAATATTCTGAGCAATCGTTAGGTTATTACTTAAACTCAATTCTTGGAAAACTATAGCAATCCCTATCTTTCTTGATTCTGTTGGATTCTTTATAGTGATAACATTGCCTTGATAGGTAATTGTTCCACTACTTGGCGGATAAATTCCGGCTAGGATTTTCATTAATGTAGATTTTCCTGCGCCATTTTCGCCCAATAGCGTATGAACTCTACCTTGGTAGATGTCTAAACTAACATTTTTCAAAGCTTGAATCGGACCAAAATTTTTGGCAATAGAATCCACAGATAATATGATATTATTCATTAGTTGATTCCTTGTGGAAGGGATAGATATTACCCTATCCCTTATTGTGAATTATTTTTTTCCTGTATATACGCCAGGAGTGACTGGGATTACTTCATCGACTTTTTTACCATTTAAGTAGTCAATTGCAGTAGCTACAGCGATTTCACCTAACTTATTTGGATATTGTTGGATTACAGCTACGAATGTTTTTTCTTTATCTACAGCTTTTCTTGCTTCATCCATGCCATCAAAACCAATGATTTTTATATCATTATTTTTAACAGATTTCGCCGCGATAACCGCTGATAATGCAGCGTCATCACCAAAACCAAAAATTCCATTTAAGTCTGGGTATGCTTGTAACATATTTTGTGCAACAACAAGCGCTTCTGCACGGGTAATTCCGGTTTGAATAGACACTATTTTCACGTCTGGAGTTTTAGACAATCCTTCTTTAAATCCATCAACACGATCAACAACTGATTGCACCATAGGATAATCAATAACACCAACCGTTCCTTTACCGTTTAATAATTGCCCCATTAACTCACCGGCAGTAACACCACCAGCATAATTGTTGGTCGCAATATGACTAACGACTTTGACGCCAACGGCAGGAACATCAACAGTAATAACTGGAATATTCGCCTTTTCAGCTTTCATAATCGCAGCTTGTACACCTTTTGAATCAACTGGTGATAAAATAATTAAATCCACTTTTTTAATAATAAAATCTTCAATGTCTGAAATTTGTTTATTAAGATCTTGGCTAGCGATAGATAGTGATAAATCAACATTTTCCTGTTGAGCTTTTTGTTTTATAGCATCTGCTAATGAGATATAAAAAGGATGTTGTTGGGTTAATAATGAAACACCTATATGATATTGCTTAGCATGTGCGCCGAAAGTGAAAAAAAATAGAAAACACACAAAAAAGAGTTTAGATATTTTTTTCATAGAAAGAGCTCCTTAATTTTAAGCATGATAATTAACCTTATAGGAAAGAATAAATCATCCAATTTTTTATTCTTTATCATCATGCAACTATCAAAATACAATACAAAGAAAAATATTTTTAAAAAGATTTGAAACCATAATTTTTCTCTATTTACTGCAATATTCGTAACTTTACGCTACGTATTATTAGTATAGTTTTTGAAACAAATTTTATTGTGACGAAGCTCTCAAATTTTCAAAATAAAAGCAAAAATATAAAAATATATTTTCATTTTAAAAGTTAAATATTATTTATAGAGGATTTAAAAGTAAGCTAGCAACATCAATATTGACTACGACAAACTCAATTCGAAACAGACAAATTAACCTAGTTAGACCGATTTAATCGTCAAATCTTAGTTTATTTAAATAAAAAAATAATAAGTAAAACTACTTTCATTTTTAATGATAAATAATGTTATGATTAATTTGTAAAAATGAAAGATAAAAAATAAGGATGTTTACATGGAAATAAACAAGACGCAATTTGATATTAAAATTCATCTTCCCAGAATGCAGCAAATTGTATTTACCGATCTTAATCAACAACTACATGACATATTAAATATTTATCAATACTGTATAGATGACAATGCCCATTGGTACCCAGATCGAAGTACAGCCAAAGGTAAGCCCAAAGCTTTAATTTATAGTCCTGAAGGATTTACCGAATATGGATTAAAAAAACTATCGCGTGCTTGTAAACAAATCGACACAAGAGGCAGTGTTTTATTTTTTTTTGCCGATAGTCAAAAATTATCTAATTGTAATCTGATGTCCTATTCCGGATACAAAGCTATCGAAGGTTTTCAGGCGGGTGAATCTTCCGTTAGTTTCTATTTTAATTTACCTGAAAGTAAACAAATTATTGATAAAATGGCATCGTTTATAACTGGATTAGCGCAAAAATTTAGCCATAACTTTATTACTATGAATAGTAGAGAAATTCCTAGTTCAATTTATATCTTTCCTCCACGCATAAACTTATCTTTAATGGCTTACATACCTAGTCCACTACAACATAAGGATTATCCAGAAGTTTATCAATTAATACCAATTATAAAAGAGAATACCCATGTTGGTACTGTCATTGTTTTATTCGATCATTTTCCTAATAGACAAAATATTAATGATATTAAAACTATGTATAGTGTGGAATTGAAATTGCGAGAAGCAGATCTTTTACCAATGAAACACGATTTATAATCTATGACATTAATATAAAAATTTGAGAATTAAAATGGTTAAAATTATAAACAATAAATCTACTTTGTTAGATGCAACTAAAATTCTAGTTAATACTGCGGCAATTATTGCTGTAATAAAATATGATCCTGATCTCAACCCTTCACGCAGTGATATTGAAGCGATGAAAGCGATCGAAAACGGACAGAAAACAATTAATAGCAACTCAAGATTAACGGTAGAACAAAAAGCTAAAATAACTCAAGACTTTGCTGAAAAATTAGCCGAAGAAATACTTTTAAACAGAACAATTTATCATGTTGATGAAAATAGTTATATCAATGAATTAATTACCAATATGCAACGTGAACATATTTCATTACCTAATGAAAAATCAGCGCAATTATTTCAGCGATTATTGGCTGCTTATCATTATTTAGTCGATTTAAAATTTACTGAAATTAAAATCATTGAAACTTATTTATACGCCTATGCTTCTGATCCAACTTTTAAAGATAACCCTATTATTAAAGCGTGGATTGAAAAAACGGATCAATCAGCCCAACAACAATTTCAAGATATAATTTATGTAGCTCGTAAATTCAATTTTATTAAAAATTATCTTAACCAATAATAAAATATATAAAACAAAGCCCTTCTTTATAAGGGCTTTTATGAGTCTTGAATAAAAAACAATTAATCAATATCGCAAAAAACGATATCTTAATTATCAGAATCGATAAGAAAAACTGGCTTTAAAGTTACGTGCCATACCATAAGTATTTTCACCAAGATAGAGTCTATAATCCTTGTTAAATAAATTATCTACAGATAGTTTAACTTCTGCTTTTGGTAAAAAGGTTGGTTGCCAACTAGCAAATAAGTTATGTAATGAATACCCTGATGAAGGTCCTAATGAATAAGCACCAAGATCAGGTAAACCATCATGATTTCTATCTTCATGCCCGGTTCGATCCTGTTTTCTGACAAATTGAGCATTCCATCCGGCTCTTATATTCCATTCTGGTATTTTAAATCCGGCAGTTAACGTGGCTGTACGAGGAGCAATAGTCGCTACATAGGTTTTGTTATGCATCCAAGGTGCTTGAGGTGCGGTATCTCGTTCCCCTTTCTGTATAGAATATGTCGCACTTGAAAACCAATATTTACTATCATAATATGCTTCAAGTTCAAAGCCTTTTACAATTAATTTACCCGGAAGATTTCGATAATTAGATTGGCCTAAAGGACATGATTTATTGGGCCCACAAATCGATCCATTAAAGCCACGAGTAACAAATATTTCATTAGTGACACGTTGCCTAAATAGCGTACTACGAACCTGTATTTTATCGTTTTCCAATATTAAATTATTAAAATCTAAAATATTACCAATTCGAATTGATAAATCGCGTTCTTTATCTAAATTACGGCTCGTTGCACTAATCTTACCACTTCCGCCATTTTTAGGTGTAAATTGCACTTCATAAGTTTGATCTATGGTTGGCGCTTGCCATGCGTAACTGATGTCACCAAAAAAGCCAATATTATTGGTTGCTTGCCAATAAGTACCAAATCGTGGCGTCCAACCACTATATGTCACCGGAGAATAATCATGTCCAAAACGTGGATCAGGATCATTATAAGCGGAGGCATAATTTTTTGTGCCATGATTTCTTACATAATCATATCGTAGGCTAGGCGTTAAAACAAAATTGCTAATCGAGATTTCATCTTGTACATAAAAACTATAAGTTTGCTGTTTACCCGATGGCATATATGCTGGTTGAAAATAACCATGATGATAGTTTGGTTTTTTTTCATAATTCTTATAATACATTAATGTATCACGATCATGTAAATGAGCTTGTGTGCCAATCTTTAATGCGTTCTTCACATCACCAATATTAATTAAACTTACATTTTCCAATTCAATCGTTTTATCAGTATAACTGACCCAACTTTCATTACCCATGGTTCCTAACGAAGAAACTGGATTATATTTAGCTGGGCGCTTATCATGTTGTTTAGTTTTAGAGTATGTAGTATGTAGTGTTAAATCAATGAGCGGATTATAAGTTGGTTGGTAATTCCATTTAAATTGGGCTGAATCATCTGTTTGGTATCTTTTTACCAATTTCCTTAACCATGCAGCTTTATAACCATATTTTTTTATCTGTGCTGCTGTAGGAGGCGTCATTTTTTCGACATATTTTGCCGCCCACGGTTGCCAAGAATCACGTTTAGAGTGAATACCTGATAACGTAAAAGTGTGCTCTTCATTAGGTCTAATATTCAACTTACCCATGTAGCTATCCATATCATCCTCAGAAAAAACAAACCTTGATCCATCTGGCCGTTTAAAATTACCGCTATTTCGCTTGGTATAGTAAACTAAACCATCAAAGAAATTATTCTTAGTACGACCATAAACTGCGCCTGTTTCCATATTTTGATGATTATTGGAATGAAAACTATATTTAAGCAATCCTCCCACATATTTATCTGGGTCAAGTAAATCAATGGCATCTTTAGTTTCCATTTTAACCACACCACCAAATCCACCATTACCAAATTTGACATCATGTGGACCTTTATTAACTTCAACTTGTTTCAATAATTCTGGTTCCACAAAAACCGAACCTTGTTGATATTTTTGGAAACCTTTTTGAGCACCATCAACGATTATTTTGACATCTTCAACTTTACCAAATCCCCAAATATTTAATGTTTGTCCACCCGGCCTTACCGAACCAGCAGAACTTACACCTGGTAAGGTATTAAGTAATTCGGCGACATTATCTGCTTGCTTTTGTTCAATTAAACCAGAAGAAAGTGTAGAACGACCAGCAATCACACTATTGATTTTTTTTAATTCATCTTGCGATGACGAACGAGCAATAACTGTCATGACATCATCAATATCTTCATTAACTGTTTTGCTTTTATTATTTTTTTGTTGTTCTGTTATATTGTTAGACAATTTATTCTCTTCAGGCTGTGGTGCAGCTTGAAGAGAAAAACTCATAAAGAGCATTATGGTACTCACCTTCTTATAATTCATATTTCATTCCTTCATAAAATGCATTTTTAAATTAAATTAACCACACAAATAATAATGATTATCATTACCATATGAGAGGGATGGCAAGTATATTGGGTTTAACAAAAAATAAACAGCAAAATATAAAATTTATTTAATTTCCAATATTATTTTTAATAAAAAAAGCCATCATGATAGATGGCTTTATTTTTCGTTAAATAAAAGGAACGATTAATATCGATTAACTGATCCAAATAATTTCATTCGTTCTGTTATTTTTTCTGCTACCGGACTTAATCCATGATTAATCACTTTACGAGGGTCATTAATGTCATGATCTTTTTGTTCAGCAAATAATTTTCCAACAGCAACACACCACGTATACATATTTTCAGTATTAACATTAATTTTTGCTGTCCCTAAAGAAATCGCATGTAACATATCTTCATCACAAATTCCTGTTCCACCATGAAGCACTAATGGTATTTTTATTAAATTAGAAATATGCTGCATTTCATTAAATCCTAATTTAGCTTTTCCTTTATATAGACCGTGAGTAGAGCCCAATGCTGCTGCTAAACAATCAACATTAGTTTCTTTTACCATGGTTAAACATTGATGTGGATCTGCATAGATTACTTGAGAATTAACTATTCCATCTTCACTTCCTGCAATAGTTCCTAATTCAGCTTCTACCGAAACCCCTCTTTTGTGCGCATAATCCACTATACGTTTGGTAATTTCGAGATTTTCTGCAAATGGTAAATGCGAACCATCAAACATTACTGAACTGAATCCTGCATTAATTGCGGCAAAACAAGATTCATAACTTTGGCCATGATCCAAATGTAAAGCAATCGGTACATCAATATCTAAATAATCCATTGCATTTTTGACAATAGCATGGATAGTATTAAAGCCCAACATATGCTTTATTGTACCGCCTGATACACCAAGAATTGCTGGCGATCGATTCTCTTTTGCTGTTTTTAAAACTGTAGCTACCCATTCCAAATTATTGATATTAAATTGTCCTACAGCATAATGTTCATGATAAGCATTATTTAACATATCTTTCATTGAAACTAACATAATCTACCTCTTAATCCTTTATTTATTAATTAGTTATTTAAAATATTCAGTCAAATTTCTTTCAAATCTACGTTGCGCTTTATTGACTTCAGATAAATTAGGCATTGCTTTACGAACACCTTTACGTTCAATCGAAATTGCTGCGGTTAAACTTGCAAATGAAATAATCTCTTCAATGTTCCAACCATAACTTACCCCATAGGAAAATGCCCCATGAAATATGTCTCCAGCACCTGTCGTATCAATTGATTGACAAAGAAAGCTTGGGCTAACTTTAACTTTTTTATCTTCCATATAAGCACATCCCTTTTCGCCTAATGTTATAAAAGCCGAACCTCTAGCTATTGATGTTAGTTTTTTCAATGCACTCTCTAATGACTTTTTATTTGTAAATTCATCTAAATGGGCATAAGCAAGTGCAAAATTTTCACTTGCAACTAGATAATCCGTATATTTGGCTAAATAGAGATTACTATCTCGTAACGATCCAGCATCCATGACAACTTTGACATTAGGTAATTGTTTAATGACATATTCACTTAATTCTGGTTCATGACCATCGATGAGAATAACTAAATCACGCTTATTTTCTTGTAAATATCGAATAAACTGATTCAATTTATTTTTTTCGGTAGTCGTTATTGATGGTGGAGTATTTAATTTTCGCGTAATAATAGTTCGCGAGCCATTTTCTTTATTGACGGTAATAGCAGCAAGTGGCGTAATCATCTCATCTGAAAAAATAATTTGGTCAGTTTTCACGCCAATTTGTTTAAATTCAGAGACAATTTTGTTACCGTATATATCATCATGCAAATGTCCTAAGTGGTAAATATCTTCTCCCCATAGCCCCAATAAATAAGCCGCATTTGCACAAGGGCCACCACCGCTTTCAATAAAATCATAAGCAAATGATTTACTGTTCTCTTTTGGATAACTAGTTGTAAAATAGAACTGATCATAACAAGCTAGTCCAATTGTCAGTATTGCCATAATTAATCCTTAATTATTCATTTAACTATAAAAATTGTTTTTACTAAGATTCATTAATTGCAAATAATGAGTAACTCATGGTTGAGAATAAAATTACTCGACCATGAAGTCGCAAATTATGATTGGTCTATATTTCTTGAATCACCAACAACTTTGATAGATTTAAAGAAGAATGGCACACAAAGAACAATGATTAAAATTAAACAGATAAAATAGATAGCAGTTTGACCGAAAATATTAAATAGTTTACCAATGATGATCCCCCAAACTGCAAAATCAAAATCAGCAAAAGTTGAGTTTTGGAAACCTAAATCGCCTAATGTAGGTAATAATAATGCTGGCAAGAACGCTAATAATATTCCACCAATAAAAGATGCGATAATACAACCGCGTTTGCCACCTAATTTATCCGCAAATACACCTGAGGTACCGCCACAGAAGAAATGAGGCACCATACCTGGAATAATTAATGCCATCCCCATTCCACCTAAAATAAACATACCAATTAATCCACCGATAAATGAACAAATAAAACCAACGACAACAGCGGTAGGACTAAAGGTAAAAAATACAGCACAATCGACTGCCGGTATTGAATTAGGAATAAGTTTTTGACTTATACCTTGGAAGGCTGGAACAAGATCACCTAGAATTAATCTAACACCGTTATAAACAATAGCCACACCAACCGCAAATTGTAAACCACTCAGAATGGAAAAGATGATTGGGCTTTGTTCGGTAATAGTAGCCATATATTCACTTCCGGCAACTAAGCTACAAAACATATATATGATTACCATTACGATACCAGTTGTTACAGTTGTATCTCGTAAAAATCCCCATTTTTCAGATATTTCGGTATCGGCAAAGGAATTATTTTTATCTCCGACTCTTTTAGCAATAAACGCAGATAAATAATAACCAATCGAACCAAAATGCCCCATGGCAATCCCGCCATCATCTGTAACTTGCTTTGTGTAATTTTGACCAATTGCAGGTGAAATCGCTGACCATGAACCTAATAAAAAACCACCAATAATAATGAGTTCCCAACCATCAAATTTAGCCGCGCGTAGAACCGCTGAAAATAAGCAGGCGAGAAAGAATGAATGGTGACCAGTTAAAAATATATATTTATATTTAGTAAACCGAGCAATAATTAAATTTATAATAAAGCCCAGCAACAAAATACTCATGGTTTCAACACCTAAAACTTTTTGTGCTACCGATACTATTGCTTCATTATTAGGAATAACACCACGAATACCAAATCCAGCTTCAATAATGCTACCCAATGGATTTAAGTTGCTAATAATTACACCAGCACCAGCACTTAACATTAAGTAACCTAAAATTGGTTTTAAAGTTCCTGTCAAAAGTTTATTTAATGGAGAGCGCAAACAAACTAATCCTACAAAAGCAATAATTCCCATTAAAAAAGCTGGTTGACTAAAAATCTCCGTTAAAAATGAAAGTAACAATTGCATAAGAATATCTCCTTTGAAAAAACATCAAATTTCAGCTAATTGCTGTAATTTTTCACTAATGTCTTCCTCAATTTGCTTTTTATTGACATAACTACGAATAATGACAACTTTTGATTGATCAGAAAATTGTTTAGCTAAATCTTTAATGGTCACATATAGATCTGCTTTTTCACCTTCGGCATTAGCAAAATCTATTGACGCCACATCAGCCTTGATATTCAAAGTAGCACAGATATTCTTTACGTGATTAGCCGCCATTAATGAACTACCAATACCATTTCCACATACTGTCCGAATTTTTAACATTGCTAATCTCCTTTTTTCGATTTTTGCCTAACATTGAGTTTTTACTAAAAAAGTAAAATATAAATTTCTTACAAATTTCTTATTTATTAAGTTATTTGCTGATTTTTATATTAAATAATGAAAATTTACTGATTCGTGATACATATCACACTGTTTGATACGGCGAGTGATTCAAGTCACAAAATAATAATAAAATCGAAGCTAAAATAAATTTCTGAAAGGACAATACAAAATATTAACATTATGATTATTTTGAATAAATTAAAAATTCATTTAAACTAATAGAAAAGTGATAATTTGAATTATTCAATGTTAAAACGCTTATTTTTGTGATCTAGTTCAAAAAAGACACCATCAAAAGCACAAAAAAACAGCGATTTTTATATAAAATACAAATAGCTGGATCGTAAATAGAAATGACAAATAAATTTTTACTTAATATTTAAAGTTAAAAAAAATAAAAAGAACGAAAAAAGCGCCATTAAGGCGCTTATAAGTTATCGAATCAATCATTAAAACATCGTATTATTATTTTCTGCCTGCTCTGGTACATTTTGGATCACATCCCAATGTTCCACTATTTTTCCATCTTTAACTCGGAATATATCAACTACCGCTTTACCAAGATCATCATTATTGATTTTAGAATGGACATGTAACCACACAATATCGTCTTCTACTGATGAACGAACTATAGTAGCACTTGACTGCGGATTTTGCTTAAAGAAGCCTTCGAAATACGTAATCGCAGGTGTTCTACCATTAGCGACATAGGGATTATGTTGTTTATAATCTTCAGCCAGCGTTTTAGTTGCCTCAGTCACTTGATGCTTATTAAAGAAGTTATTATAAAAATTGATAACCAGTGTACGATTTTCTTCCTCTTGAGCGAGATTTCTTTGCTTTAGATCTTTTGCAACGGCAATACCAGTAAAACTCAACAAACAAATACCAATAACAAAGCTTTTTTTAATTATATTCATACCAACTCCAATTTCTATTTTAATTTAGATAAACTCTATCTATAATGCGTTATTAGTCTATAATGTAGACCGCTTGAATGGTAACAATAAAAACCAAATAAAACAATAAGTAACATAAACATGACTAGGTCAGCTCAATGTGACTTAATCTGTTTAGGGAAACTAGATAACGAAAATTATGACAATGACTAAAACGACAAGAAGTGAACTATTTGAATTTGACCATCCATGTCCTATTCGTGATGTTCTCGATAGAATTGGCGATCAATGGAGTCTGTTAATTCTAAAATCATTAGAACATAATGCGATGCGATTCAATTCTTTACATAGAGAAATTGGCGATATATCACGACAAATGCTGTCACGGACATTAAAAAGACTTGAAAAAGATGGTTATATCACTCGAACTGTTTATGCACAAGTCCCTGCTCGTGTAGAGTACGCTCTAGCTGAGCTTGGTATATCATTTCTTGAACCAATGAATACATTAATACAGTGGGCCGATGAAAATCATCAAGCGATTTGTCGAGCGAGAAAACGACAAAATTAGTCATTATTTGAACAGTTATTTTTGAAAGGATAAAAAAGCTAACCAAATATATTGGTTAGCTAATGATTTAATTACTGACAAACAAAGTTTTCAGGATTATTCGTATCCCCTTTACCTTGATAAATCGTTTTTTGTGGATATTGGCATAAAGGACGTTGTAGGGTAACCTGACCATTTTCAATTTTTTGGGCAATTAATCTGTTTGGCGCTTGTTTTTTCTCAACCCAATTAACGAGCGACTCAAAACCATTAATGTTATCTGGGCCATCGCCTCCATTACAATGGTCAACACCAGGAGCGAGGTAGAATTTTGCAAAATCATCTACTGAATCTTTACCGCCCATAATCTTCAATACATTATTATAATATTGAATTGTTCCTTTTGGTGCGATCAGGCGATCATTCAAGCCATGCCAAATAATCATTTTACCACCCAATTTTTTAAATTGACTCAAATCGGCATTATCAGTTCCCATTATTGGACGGAATAACTCTACTGATTCATTAAAATAGTTATCAAAACCGCTGTAACCTAAGGTTTTCCAGTCAAAATTAGGATCTTGTTTAATCCAATACTTTAAATAATCCTCTGGAATAGGAAAAGGTCCTTTATTACTAGCTAAAACATCAAGTGGTGCAGTCGGTTCAATGCTAAACCATAAAGATTTGCCATTTTGATCTGTTGGTCCTTGCCAAATTTTTCTTAATGTGCGAACTTCGTCCTTATCAAGTCCTGCTTTATATAGCAATTCATCACTGATATCTACTGCTGCTGGATCACTAACTAGACCATCTTTAATACCATCTTTTTCATCAGCCAGTTCAATAATCGCTTTTCTAACTTTTTCCAGTTTATCACTATCGATCGGTTTACCTAGCTCTTGTTGCATAACAATTTGAGGCCATATTTCTGCTGGTATAAATTTATCCCAATGGATCGCTGGTGCTGCAATATACAAACCATCATAATCCGCCGGATACCTTTGTGCTTCCATTAGCCCTTGTCTTCCACCCGTTGAACAACCATTCCAATATGCATAATTAGCAGCTTGACCATAATATGACACTATGACTTGTTTGGTTTTTACTGTCATCTCATGTACACTGCGATAAGCAAAATCAGTTACCGAATCGGCCTGTAATTTGCCATCTTTAAAGACAAATTTACCTTCAACTAAATTACCGGTATGTCCAGTATCTGTAGCAGCTGCAACATAACCATTTTTAGCAGCTACGGCTAATTTATCAAATGGTATAAATCCTGCATATCCACCGCCACCTATTGCTTGTAATCGTTGATTCCAATTAGTCGGCAACCAAACTTCGACATTAATAGCCGGTTTTATGGATAATTCGACGCGACAAATCTGCGGTAAATCAACAATTTCTTTAGCTTTAGCGCCTCTTAAAGTATCAGCTAATTTAGAACTTGGTGAAAAACGATCGGCAATTAATTCGCTACTTACTACTTTAGCATTCTCTAATTTCAAATTTGCCAATGCGTGACAACGCTCTTCGACATTAGCTTTCGTGGAAGTCGCATAAGCAGAAGATGCTAAACAACTTAACACCGATAAAAACAATAAACTGTATTTCATCATATCCTCATTCCTATCCTCAAAAAATATAATTTATAAAACTAGTTATCATTAATATTAGTCATTAGCCGTATAAATAACAACATTAATCATGATTATTTCTATCAGTGAATATCTCTTATCGATAGTAATTTAATACCTAAGATTATTTATAGAGATTAACTTAAATTAAAACAATAATTAAACAAAATTATCCGCCGTTATAGAAACGACGGATTTATTTTTTCAGTCTTTTCTCTGCTGAAACTTTTCACCGTAAAAGACCAATTGGCTGTTGCCTCTCAATATAGAATAGTGAAATTGTTGACGGATATTTTTTTGCTGCTGGGTTTGTTCAGCTGCATATTCAGCTAATTTATGTGCCAATAACAATTTAGCTAACCGTTTATTTGCATGTTGACTACGTTCGGTTTGTACTTTAACACTAATTCCTGTTGCTAAATGTGTTGCTCGTACCGCTGATTCAGTTTTATTCACATGTTGACCACCTGCTCCAGATGATTTCATAGTGGTAAATTCAATGGTATTGTCATTTAACTCCATAGGGTTTGCTAAACAAGTTACGCCAAAAAACCAATTTTTTCGCTTATGGTGTGGGCGATAAGGACTTTGACAGATCCATTGTATTGTCCCTAACCAACGTTGAATTAATTGGTCACATTCAACACCTTCGATCGATAATAATACTGATCGAAAAGTATTGGGTTTATCACCCAATACGCTTTCGATAATTTCAGTGGTTAGTGACCGTTGCTCAGCCTCTTTTAAAAATTGCGTTACCGCTTTAGCAACTGCTAAAGTACACTCATCGGGCCCTCTAGCAGAAGAAAAAAACAACAAAGCCATCAGTGACCTCCTTGTGTTTTATAGTTCAATATTGGTGTCAATTGTGCAATGACAGTAACAATATTAGCTTGCTGCATTGATTCAATTACACTATCAATTGATTTATAAGCTTGCGGCGCTTCTTCAAAAATAAGGCTACTATCTTCACAAATAACACGACTACCTAGTTTAGTCCGTTTGAGTTCTTGCATTGAATAGCGATTATCCAACTTACCTTTACAGTCAGCTCGACGCCATTTACGCCCAGCACCATGTGCTAATGACATAAGTAGATCATCTCGTTGAATCGGTTTGACAAGATAGCTGTAATCACCTCGTGAACCTGGCACAATCACCAGTTCATCCATTGCCGACGATGCACCTTTTCGATGTAACCAATAGCTCTGTTTATCTATGGTGACTTTTTGTAAAAAATTGTGACAAACATTAAGTACTTCATGGCCTTGAGTATTCAAATTGGTCATTAATCTTTCCGCCACAACTTGACGATTTAATCTTGCAAAAGCAACTGCATTATCATGTTTTTCAATATAACTTAATGCATCATCACTATCATCTGCTAAGCCTTGATAACCAAAGCGTGATAATTGATTTTGCAAAATAGCATGTCCTAAACCTCTTGAACCACTATGCACTAATAAAAACAGTTTTTTGGCATTAAGTTGGTATTGATTAAATAATGTTGCATCAAAAATCTTACTGACTTTTTGAATTTCAGCAAAATGATTACCACCACCAATAGTGCCTAAGTTATATTTGTGACGAGTATCAGGTAAATCAATATTCCCTATTTGCTTTTCTAACTTATCAATACTCAATTTGGCAAGGTTAATGTCAGTTTGCCAAAATCCCATGCCACAGCCGATATCGCTACCAATTAATGCCGGATAAATTATTTCACGACTTAAATATGCTGCGCCTATTGGATAGCCTTTGCCGGGATGAAGATCGGGCATCCCCATTACTTTAACCATATTAGGTAAATTAGCTGTTGTCAGTAATTGTTGTATTGCTAAACCTTCGATCCAGGTATTTTTAGATGCTATTAACCACGTTTTATCTGATAGCACCTGTATAGAATTGTCCATATATCAATCCATTTAAATAAATATTATTGTTATTTTTTTCAATACTGTTTAAAGACAAATTTTTAAATGAACCCATCAAATAAAACGCATACGCAACTTAACATTAATCGTTAAGAAATGTTTAATTTTATCCAGTGACAATACGATCACTCTCAATACGATTTATCAATAATTGGTTTTACTTGAACGATATCAAGTTATCTTTAAACAATGGGTATAAATTAATTGGCAGGCTAAAATCAGCTAAGTGAATTGAAGTAAGAATAGAAAAAGTTACTTAATTATTGACGGATCAGCCTGCAAAGGTTTGTTAAATAAATCATAATAAAAATCTCCTTTGCTATTTATAATGGCGCGTATGCTAATTAAATTTTAGTCAGTTGTAAAGTAACAAATTATCTTTTTTTAATCATCTATTTTTATTTTTTTACACTCATTTTTATTGAATTAAGTATTTTATACTGTATATTTATACATATATTATTTTTTAATACGAATCATCCGCTATTATTCGTTTTTATTAATTTTTCGGAGTCTTTTCTTGAATAAATATTGTGTTGTCCTTGGGCAAGCTAATAGTTCGCTCACTGCTTATTTACCTTTAGTTGATACACCAGTAAGAGCTGGATTTCCATCTCCTGCTGATGATTATTTAGAAACAAAACTAGATCTAACAAGTCATTTAGTGAAGCATCCTAGTGCAACTTACTATATTAAAGCGATTGGTGACTCAATGATTGATTATGGCATTTATAGTGGTGATCTCCTTGTTGTCGACCGATCTTTACAACCAAAAATAGATGATATTGTTGTTGCTGCTGTGGATGGTGAATTAACCTGTAAATGTTTAAGTTTTATCAATGGCGAACATCATTTATTGTCTGGCAATAAACTTTACCCACCTATTTCATTAGCTGGCAAAGACGTGCACATTTGGGGAGTGGTAATACATACCATTCATTCCCTACGTAAACGAGGACACTCATGATTGGCTTAATTGATTGTAATAATTTTTACGCATCTTGTGAGCGAGTATTTAATCCCAAATTAGAAGGAAAACCAATTGGTATTCTTTCTAATAATGATGGTTGTGTAATAGCTCGCTCTAATGAACTCAAACCGTTAGTCGCGATGGGCATGCCGGCCTATCAAATCCCCTCCCATATTCAAAAAAAAATTACCTTTTTAAGCTCTAATTATGAACTTTATGGTGATATGAGTCAGCGAGTATTTGATACCGTTCGCCATTATACTGCGGATATCGAGCTCTATTCGATCGATGAGGCTTTCATTCATCTAAACGGGTTTAGCCATGTTTTAAGTCATTGTCAAAATTTAAAAGCAATAGTAAAACGAGATACGGGTATCCCTGTCAGTATCGGGATTGCTACAACTCGCACGCTAGCAAAATTAGCTAATCATATCGCCAAAAAACACCCTATTCATCAAGGTGTTTATTGTTTTCCGACGGATCAGGAAGAAAAAATAACTATCTTAAAGCAATTCTCAGTTGCAGATATATGGGGCGTTGGTTGGCGAATTACGCAAAGATTAAAAGAACTAGGTATTCATACCGCTTGGGATTTACATCAAGCAAATTTAAAACAAATTAGACAGTCATTTTCTGTTGTCCTTGAGCGTACCATACTTGAGTTACGTGGTATGAATTGTATTGAATTAGATGATCTGCATACAGCTAAAAAAAATATTATGACATCACGTAGTTTTGGTCATTTAACCAATGACCTATTTGATATACAAGAAGCAATTCGTGTGCATGCAAGCCGTGGCGCAGAAAAATTGAGAAAGCAAAAATCAGTTGCTAATGCCGTACTGGTATTTTTAAAAACTAATCGATTTCGACCTGAATTAGTACAATATAATCCGTCAATTGTGGTGCCATTGCTATCGGCGAGCGATGATTCAAGATTAATTATTCATGCGGCCCAAAAAGGATTACAATCCATTTATAAACCAGGTTTTTTATTTATGAAATCAGGTGTGATGTTACTTGATCTAAAAACTAAAGATAATTATTGCCAATCGGATTTATTTACCGCTGAAACATCAGCAACTGAAAAACACAAAAGTGAACAATTAATGAAAACCATGGATGACATTAATCAGAAAATGGGAAAAAACACTATTCACTTAGGTGGTATCAGACAAACTGCAGCGTGGCAAATCAAGCGAGAGCGACTTAGCCAACGGTATACGACTCGTTGGGACGAGTTACCTTTTGTAAAATAGATAACGGATTAACCGCTAAGATAATAATTTAATCAATTGATTGAATTGAATTACCTTGTTCATTGCGAACATGCACATCAATATCCCATTTTTTTCTATATCTATCATCCTTCGATTTTTCACAAGAAATAGAAATAACATATCGAAAAGGAATTTTACCGCCATGAACTTCTGCTTTCTTCCAACCAGCTTTTAATGGTACAAGACAACGAGGTAAATAATCTTTTCCATTTACTTCGACAATATGTAAATTAGTATGATGCGCTTTATTATAAGCGGTAATAAATTCAGTTGCCTTGTTATTGATATCTAAAAATTCAGTTCTTGAATCATAGACGGGAATAGCTTCAGTTGTATTACTATCAACATTATCTGAAGACTCGGCCATTGCAAAAGGAATAGTAATAACAGTTAAAATTGCAATAATATATTTTTGTAAATGAATCTTTTTCATAAAAAAACTTCAATAATTTAAATTGTTAATTACAAATAAAGTTAATTTTTGCACATTATTATTAATAAAGTTAAGAGCCCATATTAACAATTGAACTACGAAAACGTTTAAGCGCAATAAGGAAAAACACACTACCGATTCCTAATAGCCACGCATACGAGGTCCAAACCACACTTAAACCAGCCCCTCGATATAAAATTGCCTGCCCTAATTCGACAAAATGGGTTGTTGGTGCAAATAACATAATATTTTGCACCACTTCCGGCATACTTTCTCTTGGCGTGCTACCACCTGAAAGCATCTGTAACGGTAGAAGAATCAAAATAAATAGCATCGCAAATTGTGCGGTTGATTTAGCCACCGTCGCCATAAAGATACCGAGTGACGTTGTCACGAATAAATGCAAAGCAGCACCAATTAAAAATAAAGTAATCGAGCCCTCAATTGGCACATTTAACCAACCATGAACAACGACTAACAGTGCTCCCCACGTTGAAACAAGCACCACCAGCCCCATAGACCAAACTTTAGAAATCATGATTTGAAATGGTGTCACAGGCATTGACAGCAAGTGATCGATAGTACCATGCTCACGCTCTTTCATTAATGCCGCACCGGTTAAAATAATCGACAATGTGGTAACAATATTGATAATCTCCATGACGGAGCCAAACCAGGAACGAGTTAAATTAGGATTAAAGGCCGCATGAACCTCAATATTAACCGGCAAACTGGTTGGTTTATCAATTTGATTAAAGTATTTAGTTATTTCGCTGGTGACAATTTGCGTAATATAACCATTACCAACAAAAGCCTGCCCCATTCGGGTTGCATCAATATTAAGTTGAATTTCTGGATTTTGGTTATTTAACACATCGCGTTGAAAATTAGGTGGTATATTTAATGCAAAAGTATAACTATCGGTATCCATTCCACGATCAACTTCATCCATTGAATTTAATTTAACTGGCTTATTAAACATTGGTGGATAAAGCGCTGCGATAATTTGCCTTGATAAAGGCGAATCGTCTTCATCAACCACCGCAATTGAAGCATGATGAAGTGAATCTGAAGTTGCGGTGGCTGCGGTATAAATATCCAGCGTAAAGCAGTAGGCGATTAACAATAACATGATTGGATCACGAATCAATCCCCATAACTCTTTAATACCTAAGCGATAAATATTAATAAAACTTTGCATAATATCTATCCTTCTTGTTTCTTGAGGAGGAATATACTTGCACCAAGTATAATCGGAATAGTAATCAGTAAGGTAAATATCGAGTTATGTAAATCAAAAAATCCTAATGCCTTATTGAAAACACCCCGAGCAATAATAAGCATATGGGTAGTTGGATAGACTTCACCAATATATCGCCCACTCCCTTCTAGTGATGCTACTGGATTGAGTAACCCCGAAAATTGTATCGCCGGTAACATAGTACCAACACATGTCAAAAATATAACCGCAATTTGACTACGTGTTACGGTTGAGGCAAGTAAGCCAAAGCCTGTCGCAATAATACAATAAGCCAATCCAGCTAAACATAAAGTTAGCAAACTTCCTTTTATCGGTACACCAAATATCGTAACCGCCATAAGTAGCAGTAATAAGAAGCTAAGCATCGAAATAACAATATAAGGAACTTGTTTACCTAATAAAAACTCAGTTCGAGTAACAGGCGTTACATATAAGTTAATTATTGATCCCATCTCTTTTTCACGCACTACGGATAATGCCGCTAACATTGACGGAATCATTAAGAGTAAAATAGGAATGACCGCAGGCACCATCGCTTGCAAACTTTTAATATCTGGATTATAACGATAACGGGTCTCAATATTTGCCAATGAGCTAGATGCGGTGCCGGTGGTGGTTTTTATTTTGTCACTTAACCACGCAAGGTGCATACCTTGTACATATCCTTTAATTGTGTCGGCACGTAATGGCATGGCCCCATCAATCCAGATACCGATATTAACTGGATCACCGCGTTGAATATCATGGCCAAAATTAGGTGGCATTTCAATCGCCAACGCTATCTCATTACTTCTCATCCTATGGTCCATATCATCATAATCAGTAATTGGCGGTTTCTCGATAAAATAACGCTTAGAGCCAGATAAATTAGTAATATAGTTTTGGCTGGTAATCGTTTGATCACGATCTAATACTGCAAAATTTAAGTCCTCAACATCCATCGTGATACCATAACCCATTACCAACATTAATATCGCTGAACCTAACAGTGCCAATAAAGCGCGCAATGGATCACGAGATAACTCAAGTGTTTCACGCCATAGACAACCAATCAAACGAGTTAGACTAAATCCTTGTAGATGATGCGCATTGATTTTAACTTGCTCATTATCATTAGCTACAGCTTTAGGCATTTCACTAACTTTTTCATCATTACTCGTATCATCAGCGCCTGCATCAACTAAATATCGAATAAAGGCCTCTTCAAGGGTTTTCGCATCTTTAGAATGAATGATATTATCTGGCGTATCACTGGCTAAAACTTTACCAGCATGCATTAACGAAATCCTATCACAACGTGCCGCTTCATTCATAAAATGAGTAGTGATAAATACGGTGACTTTATCTTTTCGGGAAAGCTCAATAATTAAACGCCAAAAGTCATCACGAGCAATCGGATCGACACCGGAAGTAGGTTCATCAAGAATAAGTATTTCAGGATTGTGAACCACAGCGACCGATAAAGAAAGTCTTTGCTTAACGCCTAATGGTAGGCTATCTGGCAAACTTTTTAATTCATTTTCCAGACCAAAACGCTTAACTAACTCCTCGACTCGTGCTGGTATTTTACTTTCTTCAATACCAAATAGACGAGCATGTAACACGAGGTTTTGTTCAACCGTCAATTCACTATAAAGTGAGAACGCCTGCGACATATAACCTAAATGGCGTCTTACATTAATATCACTGGCATCAACCGGTTTACCAAATAACCACGCTTCACCTGACGAAATTGGTAATAGACCAGTTAACATCTTCATGGTGGTTGATTTACCACAACCATTTGATCCTAAAAAACCAAAAATCTCACCTTGTTTTATGGAGAAATTAACATGATCAACCGCAATAAAATCGCCAAATTGCTTAGTTAATCCTTTTGCTTCGATTGCTACTTTTAAATCTTGATTTAAATCTAATGGAGGGATTTCAACGGCCTGATAACCTTCTCTAGCATCTTCAGGCATTAATTGAATAAAAGCATCATCTAAATTATCTTTTGCTGTTTTGGCTAACAACGCTTGTGGTGTACCTGTTTCGAGGATCTTACCGCCATACATTGCCACTAACCAATCAAAGTTTTGTGCCTCATCCATATACGCGGTAGCAACAATGACACTCATTTGTGGACGTTGCTCACGGATTTTATTAATGAGTTGCCAAAATTGTGCACGAGAAAGCGGATCAACGCCGGTTGTTGGTTCATCAAGAATCAGTAAATCGGGGTCATGAATTAAAGCCGAACATAAACTTACCTTTTGTTTCATCCCACCAGAAAGACGACCTGCAGGCCGAGATAAGAAAGGATATAAACCGGTACTTTTGGTTAACTCATCGATACGTCGCCGTCTTTCGGCTGCATCATTACCAAATAAACGGGCAAAAAATTGTAAATTTTCTTCGACTGACAGTGTTGGATAAAGATTTTTACCTAATCCTTGTGGCATATAAGCAATACGGGTACATACGTTTTGACGATGGGTTTTATCTTTCATATCCCCATCTAATACGTAAACTAATCCCTCTTGGATGACATGCGCGCCAGCTATCAAAGACAATAGACTCGATTTACCCACCCCATCGGGACCAATCAATCCCACCATGCATCTTGGTGGGATGGCAATACTGACATCATTGAGTGCACAAGTTTTTTTATAATGTAATGTTACATTACTGACATTAACAACTGCATCTTCAATGGTTTTACCTTCTGCAAGTAACGTCAAATTCTTTTTATCCGATTCTGACATATGCTATCTCCAATTATTTTGTTTGGCATTTTGCAACATCAGATAAACCAGCAGGCCATTCCGTATTAGGATCAAGTCTAACCCATGCAACGCCTGGAAGACCGGTTTTAACATGAGTAATATAACACCTTAACAATTCTGGGCTTAATTGTGCTTTAACTCTAAACATCAATTTTTGACGTTCATCTTTGGTTTCAACAGTTTTAGGCGTGAATTGCGCAACACTAGATACAAATGAAATTTTGGCTGAAATAGCTTTACCAGGTAAAGCATCCAACACTAATCTTACTTCATCACCAATTCCTACTTTTCCAGCAATCATTTCAGGTAAAAAGAAAGTCAAATAAACATCTGACAGATTGACTAGATTTAATACTTTTCCGCCTGAAGGTAAAACTTCACCAGGTTGGGCTATACGATATTGAATACGTCCATCAACAGGAGCGATTAAGGTACTATCATTAATATCAGCTTGAATTTTATTGATATTCGCTAACGCTACATTTATCGCTGATTTAGCACTTTCTACACCAGCTTGAGCAGCTTCAATTGCAGCATCGGCAGCGGTAACTTGTGATTTAGCTGAATCTAATGCCGCTTTAGCACTATTTACCTTAGCAGTATCATCATCAAATTGTTGTACTGAAATCGCTCCTTTTTGATAAAGCGCTGTCGTACGTTGTAAATGTTTATTAGCTATATCTAAGTCACTTTCTCTTTGCGTAACACCCGCTAAAGCTGCAACTTTATCACTCATTTTTAAAGCTACTTGTGCTTTTGATGTCGCTTCATTACTTATAGCTTGTCGATGTTGAGCTTGAGCTTCATTTAATTGCGCTTGTAACGTATCAGTTTGCATAATGACTAGCGGTTGACCTGCAGTGACAAAATCACCTTCTTCAACATTAATCTTTTCAATTCTACCGGCTAGCTTAGTAGAAATGTTGATTTCAGTAGCTTCAATACGTCCGTTGCCACTAGTAAAATCGGCACCATAGTCATCAGGTTTAAATTGCTGCCACAAAATAAAACCAATAACAACAACCACAACTGCAATAACAATCCATTTTTTGTTTATTTGTTTCATGAATAACACCTTATTCTAAAGTGACAAATCTATAATAAACCTTAACGAAAAATTTAATCGTTAGAAGCGATTTATTTTCAATATGATCATCATAGCAAATGTATTTTATAAATAATATCAACTCTCAAAACAAACGCAGTAAAAGCTAAAAAAGGTCATTTATAATTTTAAATATAGATTACAATAAACGTAGACGACGATTTATAAAGAAAAGCAAAAAAATGAATATCTAATTAATTTAATTGAGAATATTTTAATATATTATTGATTTAGTCAATGGAATGAAGGTAATAAAAAAATTAAACTCCAAATCAATATAAAATTAATTTGGAGTTATCTTATAAATGTTAAACGATTATTTTGAAAAAGATCATAAATCCGGTCTAAATCGTCTTAATTCTTTTAATGGAATATCACCTTGAACTGTGCATTGAATCATGATTTTGCCACTAAACCTATCATATTCAAGAAACAATAAATTTTCAGCAGTGCCTCTTACTGGAGAGTCATTGGTTAATACATGTTTATTCTCAGACCAAACTCCATTTTTATAAAATAACGCATTGGCAACATCAAGCGTGCCATCAGCCGATATCTGCCAATCAACCCATGGTAACGCACTTTTAATCTCTTCAAAGGTATTATCGGTGTTAAATCCCCAATAATAGTACTTTAGATGATCATCGTTAATATATTGAGACTGATCAAAACTTTCGATTTTTAAACCATTAAAGATAATCGGTGGATCAAATGTAAGTCTATTTTTTTGGGGATGATTAATAGATTTAGTGGCAAATTTGCTATAACCATTTGGTAAATTTACGATTGGAAAATAATTACGATATTTTTTTTGATTTAAATCCGAAAAAAAAGTCTTATCACATTGGGTAAAGCTTTTTAATAAATGACTAAAATCTTCATCAAATGATGGATTTTGCGCATTTGCGAAAAATGGCATGAGTAAACCAATAAAACATAATGATTTAATCTTCACTGTCTATTTCCTTATTAGTGATTGATAATAAATTTTTACTTTGAGTAGCTTTAAAATAAGTTATTATATCAATAATAACAAATAATATTTAGCCTATCTTTAACTATAATAGTAGCGAAATATTCAATGATTAAACAATTAGTTGCTAATCAATAACCGTCTAACAAAATAGCAACAAACTATTGCTAGCAGTGCTGTAAGGAAATATAGTAATTAAATATATTTTTCCCAGCGGACTTATTTAATAAAGGTGATTTTATGGCTCTTCCTTCTTTTTTGACAATTTATAATGAATTAATATCCACGCCAACTATCAGTAATGTAACCAATGAAAAATTAGATTATTCCAATAAGCCACTAATTGACAAATTAGCGCAATGGTTTGCTGATTTAGGTTTTACAATTGACATTCAACCTGTACCAAATACTCGTAATAAATTTAATATGTTAGCCACCTATTCCAATAGTGACAATAAAACTCAAGGCGGCCTATTATTGAGTGGTCATAGTGATACTGTGCCATTTGATGATGGGCAATGGAGCAAAGATCCATTCAAGTTAACCGAAGAAAATAATAAGCTCTATGGGCTAGGCACGGCAGATATGAAAGGATTTTTTGCATTTATATTAGATGCATTACGTGATATCGATCTTAAAACATTAACTAAACCAATTTATGTATTAGCAACCGCAGACGAAGAGACATCAATGGCTGGCGCTTCATTTTTTGCCCAACAAACGCAACTACAACCAGACTGCACGATTATCGGCGAACCTACCTCATTAATTCCTATTCGTGCTCATAAAGGATTTATATCTAATTCAATTAGAGTTATTGGTAAGTCAGGCCATTCAAGTGATCCAGACAAAGGTATTAATGCTATCGAAATCATGCATTTAGTGATTGGGAGATTACTTATTTTGAAACAAAAATTCAAAGAACAATATCACAATGATGGCTTTAGCGTACCTTATCCAACCATGAATCTTGGCGTTATTCATGGTGGTGATGCAGCTAATCGTATCTGTGGCTGTTGTGAATTGATTATTGATATTCGGGTATTACCAGATAACGATATTGACTCACTTTATAGTGCCCTTTGTGAAGCATTACAACCCGTTATGGACCAATATCCTAATCGAGTTTCCATCGAATATGAGGTATCACCAATACCGGGCTATGAATGTAAAAAAGATCATCCAGCATTAAATCATATCGAAAAACTGGTTGGTCACACCGCGCAAACTGTTAACTACAGTACTGAAGCGCCATATTTAAATCAAATCGCCCCAACTATTGTGTTAGGGCCAGGCTCAATTGAGCAAGCTCATCAACCAGATGAATTTATCTCTATGGATTTCTTAAAACCGACCAAATTAACCATTGAAAATTTAATTAAAGATTTTTGCTTATAAATCAATATATTCGCCGGCAAAATCGGCGAATCAGCTTAATGCTATTAGAGTAAATAGTTCATTACTTTTAAATTAAGACGGTATACACTCCTCAATATTTTTTACAAAAACTTACTTTTTCATCCTACATTTATCACTTAATAAAATTTATTTATAAAGTTATCTAACCACTACAATCATCAATAAAATTTTTCTGTAAATAGTGATACTAAATGATATTAATGAATCATTTTCATTTTAAGACGGTATACACTTCTCAATATTTTTTACAAAAATTAGCTTCTAAATTAATCCAAGCTATCATCTTTATGTATATTTCCCCATTGGCAAAGCATATCTAATACAGGCACTAGTGTTTTACCCCGTTCTAATAGTCCATATTCAACTTTTGGTGGAATTTGAGGGTGTTCTTTTCTAAAAATTAATTTATCTCTCTCCATTTCTTTTAAAGTATTACTCAATGTTTTAAAGGAAATTTCTTTAATGCTACGTTTTAGTTCATTAAAGCGCATAGATGGTTGATTTTCATTTAACCAATAAAGAATAATAATCTTATATTTTCCTCTGATCATCGAGAGCGTGTAATTAAATCCACTATTCTCGAAATTATCTTCTGCACAATGATGCTTTTCCATATTTACACTCTCCTTAAAGATAGTACATAACAACAATTACCGTACTTCAAAAATAATTGTATCAATATTACTATGACAAGATGATTTATCACAACAAAAAGGAATATTGAGAATGAAACGAACTTTAGTGATTGTAGCCCATCCAAATTTATCATCATCAAGTGTTAATCGATGCTGGCTTAATAAATTAAATCAATACTATGAACAACTAACCATACATGATATATATTCATGCTATCCAACCCAACAAATAGACGTTAAATTTGAACAAAATTTAATTGAAAACCATCAGAATTTAGTCATTCAGTTCCCAATATATTGGTTTAATTGTCCACCACTGTTAAAACAATGGTTTGACGACGTTTTTACTTATGGTTGGGCTTTCGGTTCTTTAGGCGATAAATTAAATAACAAAAAAGTGGCTTTAGCGGTTTCAGCTGGTATTAAGAAAACAGATTATTCCTGCACAGGACAATATCAATATACGCTTGAGGAAATATTAAAACCTTTCGAATTAACAATGAATTACGTTCATGCTGATTATCAGCCTATGTTTGCACTTTATGGCGCAAACAATGAACCAGATTACCCAGATAAAATTACTTTGAATGAGGTAAATAAAAGTGCAGATGATTATGTTAATTGGATGAAAAAATTAGGAATATTAATCTAAATGACATAATTATTATCAAAATCACAAATAAAATAATTTTATTAAGGCCGTTTAATAACCAAATTAGTCCTAAGGAATTAAGTTCAGATAAGCAAAAATAAGATGGTATAGACTTCTCAATATTTTTTACAAATATGGTCATCTCGATATAGTAAAAATATATAAGAAAAGTCATGTTTTAATTATTGTTATAGTTTTAATTTTGATTAGTTTGATTAGTAATAGCCGACAATGTCGGCGTAATTGATTAAACTTGAAAAGAGGCAAAATCAGTGGCAATTTCAGTATTAGCAAAGACGCTCCTTGCTTCATTAACCAGTTTTTGATTATCTTGTATACTATATCTAGGGCTAATATGCGTTATGATTAACCTTTTAGCCTTAGCTTGCTTAGCAATGTTGGCTGCATGTATTGTCGTTGAGTGCCCACGTTCAATGGCTTTTGCCTCAAAAGCTTGCTCCTGAGTGGCCTCATGCACTAATAAATCGACGTTTTCGGCTAAATCAATGGATGCTTGACAAGGAATGGTATCACCCAATATAGCTACTTTTTTGCCTCGTTTAATATCGCCCTGATAATCCTTACCATCAATCGTTCTACCATCTTCTAAAGTAACAGTTAACCCTTCTTTTAAAACGGCGTAGTGTACACCAGGATTAATATTATCTTGCTGCAATTTGTCAATATCTAAGCTTGGAGGCAAATCCTTTTCAACAATACGATAACCAAAACAAGGCACTCGATGTTGTAATAATTTGGCTTCGACGCGAAATTTATTATCTTCAAACACTAAGCTATCTTGTTCAAGTTCAATAATATTTAAAGGGTAAGTAAGCCATGAAGAACTAATTTCAATCACTGTTTGAATAAATTGTTTAATACCTTTAGGTCCAACTAACGTTAATGCCGATTGCTTTTGCATTAATGAACGAGTGGTTAACACACCAGGTAAACCAAATAGATGATCACCATGCAAATGAGTCAAAAATATCATCTCCAATTTAGCTAAACTAAAATTGGCCTTTTGCATTTGCATCTGCGTTGCTTCACCACTATCAAACAGCCATAATCGCCCTCGTTCTTGTCGAAGATCAAGCATAACACTACTTACATTACGTTCTGCGGTTGGTGAACCGGCACTTGTCCCTAAAAAAGTTAATTTCATATCAAGATCAAATTGTCATTTAAAATTTTATTATATACTGAGAATAACTATTGATAATTTTATTTTGCTATAAGAAATAGAAAAATTATTATAATAGTAACTATAATAATTAATTCATTTATAACAGAACGTTAAAACCAAAATGGTTATATCACACAAATCAGTACAATAATTTAAATAAAGATTTCATCTTGTACTTTATTTAAGATAAAGATCTAGTTGTTTTGCTCGTTGAAAATTTAGTTCAGCAAGGCAAGAAAATTTCATCATATCTAGCGCATTATCAATTGCTCCACCACCTAACGAACGAGCAAAATCACACTGCAGATTGCGATATTTAATAAATTCTTGGTTAGATTTTTCCAATCTAGTTTTAGCAATTACGATGTATTCTTTATCTTCCCACCAATTATCAAGTTTATTGAAAAATTTCTTTTGCGATTTATCTAACTCAGCTTGACTAATATAAAAAATTTTTTCTAAACATTCAGTCAGGGCTGCTTCTGAAGGCTCGCGACCACAGTAGATGCGCAATTCGTACTGATTTAAATCAGCATATTTTGAATTAGCAAAAACCACTAGTGGCATAAAAATAATAAATATAGTCATTAATTTCATTATTTTCATAAAATTTTAAAATCCTTTTGATCACTTAAAATAAATCTAACCAATTGATTTATAATATATATTATACGTTTTTACGTTCAATGGTCTGTTCGCCCCAAAAGAGCTTATCAGCTTTAGTTTTAGCGAAAGCGCGTTGTAACACTTCATCGCTACCTTCTTCCCAAATTTGTTCTGCTAATTTTTCATCATCATTAGCGAGTTCAAAAATAGCCTCGGCAATTTCAATAGAAGTTTCACGAATATTTGCCCAAGATCGAATATCATGTATTTCTTTTTTGGTACTATTCATATTTATTCTCCTTATTTGCTAAGATTACAGGTAAAATAAACCCAATTCGCACAAAACACAATAGGTAACACTTTTTATGCTAACTATTATCTCTCCAGCCAAAACCCTTGACTATCAAAGTCCATTAATCACTACAACCCATACCCTACCTGACTGTTTAGAGGCAACAAAACAACTTATTACTGTTTGTAAAAAGCTAACTAGCGATGATTTAGCTAAATTAATGTCTATCAGCCCCAAACTTGCGGCAGTTAATTATGAAAGATTTCAGAATTGGCATCCTGATTTTAATTTACAAAATGCCAGACAAGCGATCCTAGCGTTTAAAGGCGATGTATACGAAGGTCTACATGTTGAAGATTTTACTCCTAGTGACCTGCAATTTGCGCAATCGCATTTACGTATTCTGTCTGGATT
Source organism: Gilliamella sp. W8145 (assembly GCF_016101145.1). Taxonomy (NCBI): domain Bacteria; kingdom Pseudomonadati; phylum Pseudomonadota; class Gammaproteobacteria; order Orbales; family Orbaceae; genus Gilliamella; species Gilliamella sp. W8145. Next base: position 568,263 of record NZ_JACFRC010000001.1, on the reverse strand, counting down.
ATATGGTTTATTAAAACCACTTGATTTAATTCAACCTTACCGTTTAGAAATGGGTATCCGGTTAAAAAATGGTAACAATACTAATCTTTATCAATTTTGGGGAGAAAGCTTAACCGATAAACTCAACGAAGAGTTAGCAAAATCATCTCAACCAACTTTAATTAATTTAGCCTCTAATGAATACTTTAAAGCGATACAAGTTAAACACCTAAATGGCAAAATTATTCAACCGATATTTTTAGATAAAAGCAAAGATGATTATAAAGTGATCAGCTTTTACGCCAAAAAAGCACGCGGATTAATGAGTCGATTTATTATAAAAAATAACATTAATAATTATAATGATATTAAAAGTTTTAATTTAGATGGCTATCAATTTGATTCTCATCGCTCAACTGAATTAGAATGGTACTTCACCAGAAAACATGCATAGAAAGATATATTAAGATGGAATTTTTAATCACATTATGGCAGCAGTTTTTAACGACCTTACCTTTATTTATCTTAATTTTGTTAGGTTATATTGCTGTAAAAATGGGCCGTTGGCAAAAAACGGTAACCGATAGTGTCACTAAATTCACTTTCTATATTGCTTTCCCAATTATGCTCTTTCAAATTATGAGCCACTTTTCTGAACATTCAGAAATCGATATTAATCTTTTATTAGTATTTTTTGGTGGCTCATTTATTGTTTTTGCCTTGAGTTGCTTTATTGCGGTTAAATTTTTTAAACTTAATGGTTCTGAAAGTACCATGTTTGCTATGGGTGGAATTTACACAAATACGGTATTTGTTGGTATTCCAATTATTAATATGTTATTGGGTGAAAAAGCGATTCCTATAGTCGCCATTATCGTAATATTTAATGCTTTAATTTTATGGACTTTAGCAACAGTATCCATTGAATTTGTGCAAATGGGTAAACTATCAAGCAAAGGGTTTATCAAAGCCTTTAAAAATGTATCGAAAAATCCAATCATCATCGGCATATTTGTCGGTATAGCCGTTAATTACTCTGGTATACCTTTACCTATATTTATCGAAAAATCGACCAAAATGGTTAGTGACATGACCGCACCGCTATCATTAATCGTATTAGGTATGGGGCTGGCTGAATATAAAATTCGTAATGATTTACATATCACTATAGTAATCTGTATTATCAAACTATTTGTTTTACCAATTGCGACTTATATTTTAGGTAAATTGTTAGGATTACCTCTTTTAGAGCTACAAGTTATTGTATTATTAAGTTCCGTATCAATAGCCATAAATTGCTATATGATGGCAAGACAGTTTGAGGTTTTACAAGGACCTATCGCATCTAGCTTATTGATATCAACGGCATTGTCATCGATAACAACACCGTTAATTCTATCAATAATGTTACAGTTACCTTTTGCTTAAGATTAACTTATTTCACCGCAAAATTTATGAATTTGTGGTGTAAAATCAAAGCAAAAACAATAACTGCACTACCAACAGTGAATCGCCCCCAATCTATTGATTGGTGCCAAATAACAACATTAACTAAAATACCAGCCGGAATAACCAAATTATTCATAATCGCCAATGTACCAGAATCGACTTTAGTCGCACCTAAATCCCATAAAAAATAACATAATCCCGAAGCCACAACACCTAACCAAATAATAATCCCCCACTGTAATTGAGTGGTAGGCTGTTTGTCAGCATTACCAAATAATAACCAACCAATAGTTGCTACAACTATTGCCCCAAAATAGACCCAAGCAAAAGCTTGATGTTGCGGTAATGGATAGAGTTCCATAATACGTTTATAGCCGACTTGCCCTAAAGCAAAGACGATATTGGCCCCCTGAATTAATAAAAAGCCAATGATAAAATCACGACTGATGTGATCATAACGGATAATTGCCGCACCAATTACCGCTATAATGGCCGTTAATAAATAATTAAGTCTTAGTCGATGCCCTTGCAGTAAATCATAGATGATGGTGACATAAATTGGCGTTGAAATGGTAAATAATAGAACCTCTGGCACCGAAATATATTGAAATGAGTTGTAATAAAAGAAGTACATAATTCCTAATTGGCATGCACCTACTCCCATCAAAAGCAACATCTGCTTTACAGAGACATTTTTAAAACGTAAAAAAGGAATAAAGGTAATAAAAGCCAGCAAAACGCGCATGACTACCGCAAACCAAGTATCAACTTGACCACTTAAATAAACCGCAATAAAACTAAATGAAAACGACCAAACAATAGTGACAAAAATAAGGTAATACATAGCAAATTTGTACCGAAAATAAAAAGTCAGGCATGGTAACAATTCATATATCGGTTGTAAACATTTTGATGCACTAATTGATTACAACCATGACAATAATTATTTCTTACTCCAATTATTCATTGATTGTTTTTTCAATATAGATATATTTATTTTCATCCGTTATTGGAATATCGTCAGGATTCCACATATAATTTCTAGCAATCTTAAATAAAAACTTATTATTTTTTCTATAAATTGAAATAAAATATTTTGGATTGATATAAATTTCATCAAAATTTTCAGCATTATCGATATTCAATTCTGGTAACTCTTTATTATCTGTAGCATTATCTTGTAATAATTGTTTAGCTTGGTCAAACGAATAGATACCGGCTCTGCCATAATCAAGGTAGAAATGATTAACCAATTTAGTTTTATCAAAGATTAAAACATAGTAACCAACTGTACCACGTTCAGACTCGCCCTCAATAAGAAACACGTTAAATAAATTATTTGTAGAACTTTTGTACAAATATCCATTAAATGAAGTACTGTCAATGAAACTACCGAGTGGTATAGAAAAATCAAATTTTTTATTTGATTTTAAAAAAAGTAAATTACAATTAAATTCTTCTATATCAGGGAACCAATCACATTTAATTCGATTATCATCAAATACCCACAACTCTCCCTCAGTAGATTGTATCGGAATTTCCTGATCGTAATACTGCCAAGATGTTAAATCTTTGAAATTTGTTGCTTTACAACAACTAATCCAGCTTAGATAAAAAAACATCATCGCTAACCAAAAATATTTCATATATTGTCCCTATTATTCGAAATCCTTTTTATTCATATTGATATCATACAAGGCTTGATTTATGAGCGATAACAAATCAAGCCTTTTATTGCAATTCCGCCAATTCTACAATTAAAACGTTTTAATGATACTATTATTCTAATTGAAACAACAAGATAGGATTTTATTATAATTTACCAATGTTTAAGTTTTGATTAGAAAATGATAGCAGCATTTTTGTTTTTATCGATGGCTTGCTCATTTACTATGACAAATATAGTTACCCAATTAAATAATAATCGAATAATGATTACTTCGACGCTGAAATACAACAGCGAGCATCAATTGATATGATATGAATTACTCTATAAAACATGAAGTTAATTGCACATTTTCAATTAAATTTAGATTAAGTATTAACAATACTTATGACTTAATTTTTAAATATTTTTGCTAATAAAATCAAAAAATCTTATTGTGATGATGATTTCTAAGTTATAGAAGTATATTGGGAATATTTTCAATATTCTTTGAGTTGGAGATACAGCTATTGTTATCTCTCACTTTCACTGCTTAAGACTAATATAATATTTTCTAAACCACTTTTTCTCATTAAAGTTTTTATATATTTCTTTTAACAAAATTTTTGTTTGTTAAAAAATAACAAAAATGAAAATCAATAGTAAATTCATAGAGATAAAACTGAATTATTCAAAAAGTGTTAAATATGCCATAATATAAAGAAATTTATTTTAATGGTGTTATATGTATTTTTGTTATATATAACTGCCTCCTTTTGTCAATTCGAGAGTAATTATCAGTGTTAACAACAAGCAATATCACAATGCAATTCGGCAGTAAGCCTCTATTTGAAAATATTTCCGTCAAATTTGGTAATGGTAATCGTTATGGATTAATTGGTGCTAATGGGAGTGGTAAATCCACCTTTATGAAAATTATTGGTGGCGATTTAGTGCCAACTTCAGGCAATGTATCGCTTGATCCACATGAAAGATTGGGTAAATTACGCCAAGATCAATTTGCTTTCGAGGAGTTTACTGTTCTCGATACCGTAATTATGGGACATACAGAATTATGGCAAATCAAGCAAGAACGTGATCGCATTTACTCGTTAGCAGAAATGAGTGAGGAAGACGGTTTTAAAGTCGCTGATTTAGAGACCCAATATGCCGAAATGGATGGTTATAGTGCGGAGGCGAGAGCTGGTGAATTATTGCTTGGAGTTGGTATTCCTATCGAACAACATTATGGTCTAATGAGCGAAATTGCTCCAGGTTGGAAACTACGGGTATTATTAGCCCAAGCGCTATTTTCAAATCCAGATATTTTATTACTCGACGAACCAACCAATAACTTAGATATTGATACTATCCGTTGGTTAGAAGATACCTTAAATGAACGTGAAAGCACAATGATCATCATATCCCATGATCGCCATTTTCTTAACATGGTCTGTACCCATATGGCCGATATGGATTATGGTGAACTTCGTATTTACCCTGGCAATTATGATGATTATATGACTGCCGCTACTCAAGCAAGAGAACGTTTATTAGCTGATAATGCGAAAAAGAAAGCACAAATAAGTGAATTACAATCCTTCGTCAGTCGCTTTAGTGCTAATGCCGCTAAATCAAAACAAGCAACATCTCGAGCTAGACAAATTGAAAAAATAAAATTGGAAGAAGTCAAGGCATCCAGCCGACAAAACCCATTTATTCGTTTTGAGCAAGATAAAAAACTATTTCGTAATGCACTAGTGGTAGAAAACCTCACTAAAGGTTTCGACAATGGTCCTTTATTTAAAAATCTTAATCTCATGGTCGAAGTTGGCGAAAAAGTAGCAATTTTAGGGACTAACGGTATCGGTAAAACTACCCTACTTAAAACCTTGATGAATGAATTAACACCAGAACAAGGTGATATTAAATGGTCAGAAAATGCCAATATTGGTTATTATGCGCAAGATCATGAATATGAGTTTGAACAGGACTTAACTGTATTTGAATGGATGAGTCAATGGAAACAACCTAATGATGATGAACAAGCGGTACGTAGTATTTTAGGTCGATTATTGTTCTCCCAAGATGATATTAAAAAGCAAGTTAAAGTTCTATCTGGTGGTGAAAAAGGCCGTATGCTGTTTGGCAAATTGATGATGCAACGACCAAATATCATTGTCATGGATGAACCGACTAATCACCTTGATATGGAATCGATCGAATCATTAAATATGGCATTAGAGCTTTATCAAGGAACGTTATTTTTTGTATCGCATGATCGCGAATTTGTCAGCTCACTGGCTAGCCGTATTATTGAAATCACGCCAGAAAAAGTGATTGATTATACAGGTAATTATGAAGATTACTTGCGAAGTCAAGGCATCGAATAAAGCAACATAGAACATCCATAAAAATAGCCACATAAGTGGCTATTTTTATTGGCTGGTTATAAAGAATTAAAAATCTAATTCATCCCACCAAATATCGATTAAAGCGCTGGTTTTAACATTTTTTAAACCATGACTCTCAAGCCATTTAGTGACATTGTCACGATCTTCTTCAGTACAGTTACCTAATTTCTGGGTACAAATAATCCCCTTCCAAGTCAAATAACCACTTCCTTCGTAAGCCAAACCATTAGCTTGTATTGCTTCAACGATAAATTGATCGACAACGTTATCGATGGTTTCTTCATTAGTACCTTCGTCAAATGACCAGCTTACAGTAAAACCTAACTCTTTAAATTCTTCAATATGTAATTTTTTTCTTAAACGACGACTGCGATTAACCTTAGCCATAATAATATCCTTCTGCTTTAAATAATTTAGTTAGTTTTAGAATATGTATGATGGCTTGATTGCTTCATACTATTCTGATGATTTTTAGAAGTTCGAGATTTATCAGCACTTCTTCTTTTTGTTGGAGCTCGTTTTGCTGGCGCTTTTTTGGCTGGCTCCGCTTTAATTCTAGGATCGACTTCAAATCCTTGAGTAAAAATTTCTGGAATCGGCTTTCTAAGCAATTTCTCAATTGATTTTAATTGAGGAAGTTCATCAATACAAACTAGCGATATAGCTTGACCTTGATTTTGCGCTCGCCCTGTTCGACCAATTCGATGAACATAATCTTCTGCTACTTGTGGCAGCTCATAATTAATAACATAAGGTAATAACTCAATATCCAATCCTCTGGCGGCAATATCTGTAGCGACTAATGCTCGTATTTGTCCCGACTTAAAATCAGCTAACGCTTTCGTTCTGGCGCCCTGACTCTTATTACCATGAATTGCAGATGCTTTAATGCCATCTTTGGTTAACTGTTCCGCTAGATGATTAGCACCATACTTGGTTCGAGTAAAAATTAACACTTGTTGCCATTGATTTTTGCCAATTAAATAAGAGAGCAATTCACGCTTACGACGCTTATCCACCCGATGCACATATTGCGTAATTTGCTCAGATGCACTATTGGTTTTCGCCACAGCAATCGATTCAGGCGAATTTAAGATGGTATTCGCTAATCCTTTTATCTCGTCAGAAAAGGTAGCAGAAAAAAGTAAATTTTGGCGTTTTTTCGGTAATTTAGCGATCACACGTCGGATATCATAGATAAAGCCCATATCTAACATACGATCAGCCTCATCCAGAACTAAAACTTTTACAGGCGAAAGATCGACAGCATTTTGCTGCACTAAATCTAATAATCGTCCTGGTGTGGCAATTAAAATATCCACCCCACCGCGAAGTTTCATCATTTGTGGATTGATACTAACACCACCAAATACCACTAATGAACAAATAGATAAATATCGACTATAATCACGAATATTTTCACCGATTTGCGCTGCTAGCTCACGTGTTGGAGCTAAAATTAATGCATATAAAGGACGTTTACCTTTTTTCGGTTCTGAGTTAGGTGAATTTTTTAATTGCATTTGATGCAATTTTTGCAATATGGGTAAACCAAAACCAGCAGTTTTACCGGTACCGGTTTGGGCACTAGCCATTAAATCTTTACCTGACAGTATTACGGGAATAGCTTGTTGTTGGATAGGAGTGGGATCGGTATAGTGTTGCTCTTCAATAGCTTTTAATATCTTGGCATCTAAGCCAAGAGAGTCAAATGACATGTAATGATTCCTAAATAATCGAAAAAAATAAATAATCAAAAACATTATAAAGCAATTTAATAATAATTGTCTGATTATTTTATCTTTTCATTGCTAGTTATGTAATATATGTTACTATTTTAGGGAATAACCTTATAAAGTATAGAGTTATTAATCGCTTAAAATATGTTCATAATATATTGCTCATTTTTTAGGTAGATTGGAAAAATGATATTGATTATCATTATCATTTATTGTATTGTTGCAAGCCCAAAACATAATTATTTCATGGAATAGATATGTCTTTTAACTTCCCTCATTTAAAAAAATTATTTATCTTGTTAATGTTAAGTTGCTTTAGTTTAAATTGTTTAGCCAAAGATGATATTACTTTCGCAAACTTTCGTGATATTCGTGATTTAAATCCACATTTATATTCAGGTGAAATGTGGGCGCAAAATATGTTGTATGAATCATTAGTTCACTATAATGAAGATGGCACTTTTTCACCATGGTTGGCAGAAAGCTGGACTATTACTAACGAAGGTAAAACTTACACCTTTAAATTAAGAAAAGACGTCACATTTAGTGATGGAGCAAAATTTGATGCGCACAGTGCCAAACTGAATTGGGATGCCGTGTTATCCAACAAAGTTCGTCATACTTGGTTAGAAATGGTGCGTTTAATAACCGAAGTCAAAGCAGTCGATGATTATACTCTTGAGGTTAATCTTTCTGAGCCTTACTACCCTTTCATGATTGAAATTGCCGTCACTCGCCCTATGCGATTTATTTCCCCAAATTCTATGATTGATGGTGAAACTAAAAATGGCGTGAAATCTTATATTGGTACCGGCCCATATGTTTTAGGTGATCATAAGAAAGATCAGTATGCAGTGTTTAATGCCAATCCAACTTATTGGGGTACTAAGCCGTTATTGAAAAAAGTGACTATGAAAGTAATCGCAGATAATCAAAGTCGACTAATGGCCCTTGAAAAAGGTGAAATAGATCTGATTTATGGTAAAAATATGGTTGATGCGGATTCATTTGAGCGTTTTTCTAGCATGGATAAGTTTCAAACCTTAATGTCTAAACCGGTTTCCAGTCGAATTGTTTTAATGAATACGACAAGAAGCCAATTGAGTGATGTTAATGTCCGCCAAGCTATCGAACATATTATCAATAAGAAAGATATCTCAGAAGGTATTTTTAATAATAGCGAAGCACCAGCGGATACATTGATGGCAACCAATATTCCTTATGCCAACATTGGTTTAAAACCTTATGTCTACGATACAAAATTAGCTGAAACACTACTTGATAAAGCTGGTTGGCTAAAAGTTAAAGGTGAAGATTATCGCCAAAAAGAGGGTAAACCGTTTGAGATCACTCTTTATTATGATAGTAATACTGCCTCTCAAAAAACCATTGCACAATATATGCAAGACGAATTTGAGCAAGTGGGATTAAAGCTTAATATCCATGGTGAAGAAGAGCAAGGTTATCGTGATCGCCAAAAAGCGGGTGATTTTGATATGGTATTCGATATTTCATGGGGAACACCATATGATCCGCAATCATTTTTATCGGGAATGAAATTACCGGTTTATGGTGATTATATGGCGCAACAAGGCTTGAAAGAAAAGCCACAAATTGATGAGAGTATTAGTAAAGCATTAATTTCAACTGCTGAAAAAGAGCGGCAAGATCTATTCCGTTATGTACTAGAAACGCTGCACAATCAGGCCGTTTATATCCCATTAACTTATGAACGTAATCGTGCTATTGCAGTTAAATCATTAAAAGGAATTGAATTCGCTCCTTCTCAATTTGATATTCCATTTGAGAAAATGCATTTTTAATAAACTAATATTATTGACGAATAATGTTAAATTATATTATTAAACGTTTAACCATGATGATACCGATATTATTCGGTATCTCTTTTATCGCTTTTTTTCTTATTAATTTAGCCCCCTCCGATCCTGCTGAAGTTGCATTACGCTTAAACGAAATCATGCCAACACCAGATGCTATTGAAAGTATGCGTCAAGAATTGGGATTGAATAAACCTTTTTTAGAACGCTATTTTATTTGGCTATATGATGTTTTACATCTTGATTTTGGTCGTTCATTTATTCATCGAGATAGACTAGTTTGGGATGAGATGATTCGCAGTTTAATTCCGACATTAATTTTAGCGATGTCGGCATTTGCATTTACACTTATTATCAGTTTAATTTTAGGTGTTTTATGTGCCATCTTTGCCAATTCAGCATTCGATCATATTGTTCGTATCATTATCTTTCTCGGTACTGCAATGCCTAGTTATTGGTTAGGTTTGCTATTTATTTGGCTGTTTGCCAATTATTTAGATTTACTGCCAACCAACGGTTACGGAACATGGCAAAATCTCATTTTACCTACCTTAACCTTATCGTTTGTCTATATCTCAACTTATATTCGTTTTATCCGTAATAACATGTTGGAAAATATGCATAATTATTCGGTATTTTATGCTCGTAGCCGTGGTTTAAAAGAAACAACGATAATTGTTAAACATGTGTTAGTTAATTCTCTACATACTACTATCACGGCTTTAGGTATGACTATTCCGCAATTAATAGCTGGATCTTTTGTCGTCGAATATATCTTTTCGTGGCCAGGACTTGGTCGTTTATGTATCGCGGCTATCATGAACCGTGATTATCCGGTCATTCAAGCTTATATTCTTATCATGGCTATTCTATTTGTAGTTTGTAATTTTATTGTTGATATCATTCATCAATGGTTAGATCCACGATTACGAGATAATGGTGGTACCGTATGAATATAACTAAACAACTGATTAACAATAAAACAGTTTTAATCTGTTTAATCATCATCACCACAATCGTTATATTAGGTATTTTAGCACCTTATATCGCACCGTATGATCCCAATAAAGTTCGTATAGTGCGTAAATATGCCGCCATGTCTAGCCAACATTGGCTTGGTTGTGATCATCTTGGTCGCGATATTTTATCGCGTTTGCTTTATGGTATCCGCTCTACCCTGTTTTTATCCTTACTGACCATGATCATCACTATCGTAGTTGGTAGTCTAATCGGCCTTATCTCAGGTTATCAACGAGGCAAACTTGATGAATGCATTATGCGCCTTTGTGATATTATGCTGTCATTTCCTAGCCAGGTAATGATTTTAGCGATTGTTGGTGTATTAGGCGTAGGTATTGAAAACGTCATTATAGCCAATATTGTGGTTAAATGGGCATGGTATAGCCGCATGATTCGTAGTTCAGTCATTAAATATAGCCGAAAAAATTATATTCTTTTTTCACGCGCAATTGGCGCACCACATTCGTTTATTATTTGCCGTCATTTATTACCTAATGTTATGTCAGAGCTGGTGGTATTAGCAACCTTAGATACAGGTTGGGTAATTTTAAATATCTCAGCACTATCCTTTATTGGATTAGGTGTTCAAGCACCTACTGCCGAGTGGGGGTTAATGTTAAGCGAAGCGAAAAATGTCATGACTCAACATCCGATGCAGATGGTCTATCCTGGTATCGCAATTTTAATTGTCGTTGCAGCATTTAATATGTTAGGTGATTGTTTAAGAGATATTTTAGATCCAAAGGACAAAAAGCATGAGTAGCTCGCTATTAGAAGTGAATAAACTTACTGTTACCCTCGACAATGGTAACAAGCTATTAGATGATGTCTCATTTAAAATTAATCGTCATTCATGTTTAGGTATCGTTGGTGAAAGTGGCAGTGGCAAAAGTTTAACATGTAAAGCCATTATCGGATTATTAGAGCCCTATTTTAATGTGTCAGGTCAAATATTATTTAAGTCACACCAAGCTAAACTAACCTTAGCTAATAATGGTGATCTATTACAACAGAATAAACAGACCTTAAAGCAGATACGTGGTAAGGTAATTTCGATAATACTACAACATCCTATGAGTGCCTTCGATCCGTTATATTGTATTGGCAAGCAAGTGGTTGAAACACTACAAGCGCATCAAGTTATTAGCAAAAAGCAAGCCATGACAAAAGCGTTAGAAATGATTGAAAATATTGGCCTTAATAATCCACAAGAGATCTATAGAAAATATCCTCATCAATTAAGTGGTGGCATGTTACAGAGAATAATGATTGGTTTGGCATTGATGCTTGAACCTGAACTCATCATTGCTGATGAACCTACTACAGCACTCGATTCAATTAGCCAATTTCATATTTTAAAAATGTTTACCGAGATAAAACAGAACTCGAAAACAACCGTGATTTTTATTTCTCATGATTTAGGTGTGATTCATCATATTGCTGATGATATCATTGTGATGAATAAAGGAAAGATTGTGGAATCGGGTAGTCGTGAACAAATTTTTTACCATCCTCAACATGACTATACTCGTTACTTGATAGACACACGTAAACAGTTATTGAATAAGTTCAATGCTATTATTGGTTTCAATAATCCAAATTTGATTACGGAGACAACTTAATGCCACCGTTATTACACGTTGAAAATGTAAAAAAGTCTTTTTTACAGCCGAATCAGAATCTATTTAGCCAAAAAAAGAATACCGTTATCAATGGCGTTTCATTCGAGTTAAAACAAGGTGAATGTCTTGGTATTATTGGTGAAAGTGGTAGTGGCAAAAGTACCTTAGGTAAACTGATTTTAGGTTTAGAAAAACCTGATAGTGGTAATATCTATTTTAATGGCCAAGATATAGCTAAACGGGCGTGGAAAAAGTCAGCTATGCGTAAAGATATCAGTGCGGTATTTCAAGATTATAATGCTTCAGTCAATCCGTATTTTACTGCCGCCCAAATCATTGCTGAACCGATTGACATCTACGAAAAACTAGCCAAAGATGACCGTAAGCTGCGTATTAACGCTTTATTAGAACAAGTCGGTTTAGACAGCTCTTTTTATCATCGTTTTGCTCACCAAATGAGTGGTGGTCAATTACAGCGTGTTTGCATTGCCAGAGCAATTGCCTGCTCTCCGCAATTTATCTTATTTGATGAAGCTGTGAGTTCATTAGATATCTCAGTACAAACCCAAATATTGTCACTACTTGCCGATTTACAAAAGCAACTCAATCTTACCAGTATTTTTATCACCCATGACCTAACGACCATTACTTATCTTTGTAACAAAGTGGCATTTTTTTATAAAGGTGAGATCATTGAATATATTGATAGTATAGATAAACTTAATCAAGTCAAAAACCCTTACTCTATCCAACTTCTCGAATCAGTTTTAGGTTTTTAAAAAATGGCAAACTCATCAACATCAAATCAACAATATCAGTTTAGCGATTATCTTAAATTGGTGATCCCCTTTGTACTGTCTACTATTACCACCCCCCTACTTGGCGTCGTTGATACCGCTTTAGTTGGTCATTTACCTAATCCAGCTTTTATTGCTGGCATTGCCATAGGAACAGTAATATTCAATACCATTTACTGGTTATTTGGTTTTTTAAGAGTCAGTACCACAGGTTTCGCAGCCCAAGCCTTGGATAACATATTGTTACTAAAATCTTCGCTTATTCGCCCCCTGTTTATTGCGATTTTTTTAGGTTTGGTATTTATTATTTTTCAAAAGTTCATTTTTTCTGCTTCAATGCAGATCATCAAGCCTAATCAAGAAGTTCAACACTATGCTGATAGCTATTTTTCCGTGTTAATTTGGGGGGCACCTTTTGTACTTATCAATTATGTATTAGTTGGTTGGTTAATGGGTATCTCTAAAGTAAAAGCAGTATTATTTTTACAAGTTTTCATCAATGTACTTAATATTATAATGGCGATGCTTTTTGTCTGGTGGTTTCGTTGGGACATCAAAGGCGTCGCATTCGCAACCTTAATCGCCCAAATAAGTTGTTCTTTAATCGGGATTTTGTTCATCTATCGATATCTACCTAAAACCCATCAAAAAACCGACTTAAAAGCAATTTTGTCATGGAAATCCTTAAAAGGAGTCATTTTAGTCAATACCAATCTAATGATAAGGACTATCTGTTTATTAATCGTCACCAATCATTTTATTTCGATTGGCTCAACATTCGATACCGAAGTATTGGCCGCTAATGCCGTCTTATTCCAGATCCATTACATGATGGCGTATCTGTTTGATGGTTTTGCTAATGCATCAAGTGTATTTAGTGGTCGCGCGAAGGGTAATCAAAATATGGATCTCTATAACCAAACTCTACGCTGGTCATTGCAAGCCTGTTTTATTTGCCCAATTATAATAATTGCTATTTGGTTAGCGTTTGACGCCTCAATTATCAAGCTACTTACTAATCAACCGGAAATTATAAATCTTACTCTGCAATATCAATCATGGTTAATTATATTCCCTATCGTTGCTGCGGGTGGATTGATCTATTATGGTGTTTTTTCAGGTATTAGTTACACTTCATCAATCCGTGATTCAATGTTATTAGCGTTATTGCTTTGGTTGATAGCACAATATTTTGCAGTGCCAATTTGGGGAAATCATGGATTATGGCTGGCCTACAGTTTATTTAGTTTTGGCCGAACAATATTTTTAATTATTTGGATTAAAAAATCGCGCAGCTACATTACTGCTTAATGGCGAATTATCGCAGATTTTTGATTAAATAATCTTACTACTAGTGAGGATTTTAGCGCAAATTTGAAACTATCTTTTTCGATTAAACAGGCGTAGAATTTGCCTTCATTATTCTAATTACAGTCAATATTGTGCCTAGTTATTCTGCTATCAAAAAAAGAATTCAACTTTATCATAAAATACGTAGTTTTCAGGATAAAGCCCCACTAATTGTATTAATTGTTGCCGGTATTATTGGCACTATTACTGGTATTGTTGGCGTATTATTCCAATATGCGGTGAATTGGGTAATCTCACTGCGTAAAACATTATTATTTAATCTGGTCGACAATCTAGTAATTAATTATCTATTAATCTTTGCTATCACTGGGACAATGGGTGGGTTAGCTTACTATTTGGTCAAACGTTTTGCACCAGAATCTGGCGGTTCAGGTATACCAGAAATTGAAGGTGCATTACTTGATTTACGTCCAGTTCGTTGGCGATCTGTCCTACCAGTTAAATTTATTGGTGGCATCGGTGCTTTGGGCTCTGGTATGGTGTTAGGTCGTGAAGGCCCTACGGTTCAACTCGGTGGTAATATTGGTGCAATGGTCTCCGATCTGCTTAAAGTTAAAAATAAAGCTTATCGACATACTTTTTTAGCAACGGGAGCCGCCGCTGGGATTACTGCAGCTTTTAACGCGCCGTTAGCTGGCATACTGTTTATTATAGAAGAGATGCGCCCACAATTTCGCTATAATTTGACCTCAATAAAAGCGATTTTTGTTGGCGTTATTATGGCCAGCATTATGTATCAATTTTTATATAATCAGGAATCTGTCTTTCAGATCGGTCACTTTAATGCCGTTCCTATTGAATCTTTATGGTTATATCTCTTATTAGGGACTTTTTTTGGTGCTATGGGTGTTTTATCAAATAAATGTATATTAACCTTACAAGAGCGATTCAAACAGTTTTATCTATTGCATAAAGTTTATTTCGTTATCACTGGATTTTGCCTAGCAGGATTATTTGGTGTGGTAAGTTTTATCATTCCAGAAATAACTGGTAGCGGTTTTGATTTTATTCCTAATGCAGTTGCAGGTAATTATGCAATCAATAGTTTGATAATGATTTTATGTTTGCGCTTTATCACTACCGTTTTATGCTTTAGTTCCGGCGCTCCAGGTGGCATTTTTGCCCCAACTTTAGCCCTAGGGACAACGGTTGGGATCGCTTTTGGTGTGATAGCACAACAAATTTACCCCAATTATCATATTGAACTTGGTGCTTGCGCTATCATTGGAATGGGAGGATTATTTGCAGCAACCGTACGTGCGCCACTCACAGGGATTGTCTTGGTAATGGAAATGTCAGATAACTATCAGCTTATTTTACCGATGATTATTACTTGCTTAGGTGCAACACTCATAGCCCAAGCGCTAGGAGGAATGCCGCTATATACGTCTATTTTGGAAAAAATCTTATTAAGAAACAAACTTCAATCAGATAACACGACTCAGCTAACAGCAAGTAATTCTTGATAAATTGCAACATAAGCAAACTAGTTGTTGAGGATAATTGAAAAATAAGACCAAGATTTGAGTTAAGCCATTAACTTAGTAATGAATCAAAATTAATATCTCAATGTTTCGATTCATTACTAAAATTCGCTTAATTAAGAATAGTCTTATAGTTACCTATTCTAACTCACAGATTTCTTTGATTGATAAAGTGGTAGGAATATTACGCTCATCAGTGAATTGAAAACGGAAAATAAAACGAATGTCATAAGTTTTTAGGACATTCACAACATCAGATTTATCACAAAATTGACTATTAAGCCCTAATCTAACATTTTCCATAAAATCATCTAAAGGTGTGTTTTGGCTATCGGAAGGCATCTTATATTCAAAAACCACATTATTAAGGTTCGCGGTAATATTGGTGACTTCATAACCGGCCTCTACTTGAATAGGAAACTTACCTTTTTCTCCTAACAATGAACGTTTTGCGCTATCTGCTAACGCTTTAGTAACCTTTACTCCAGTAGTTTTATCAGCTTCAGCTGCATTTGCGGTCGTAAACATAAAAAGGCTTGAAAGCAACACGGCCAAATTAACAACTTTTTTCATCATTTTTCCTTACTTTATCCCTTATAACTCTATTTCCAATCAAATCTATTGATAAATAATTAGATTTTTATAGTTATCTTAAATATTTTAATTTATTTAATAGTCTAAATAATAGTGAATAATAAAATTATCTGCTATCTTACACAATATTTCTGATAAAAAAAGCCAACTTAACAATTTATTGTAAGAATTTATATTAAACTACACAAATATTGACCATTTCAACTTTAACTATTTTTATCATTGAATCTAATTGATCTTCATAAATTTTGCCTGAATTTAATAATCTTCCAATCGAAATAAGCAATAAATTTTAATTAGATTTGGGTATTATTAAGCTTTAATTCGGAGATACCCGAATATATAGGTTATACAGGATAAGTTGAATTTTTTTGGCAAAATTTATTTACTAAATCCATCTGTTAATAGTAAACATAATTGCAAATAAAATCGCAGAAAATCAAGTGCCTTACCTTTTCAGGTAAGACACTTTATAGGTTATTGTGGAGTTAATGACATGATAACTGTTTCAAAAGGCTCAAGCGTTAACATTGCTGTTTTCGAAATAGTTGTTGGTTTTTTTGCATGTAACTTACTAGCATAATCAATTTTAATTTGAAAACGGTCAGTTGCATTAGTTGGTAATTCTAAATCATTTTGCAAATCTAGATAATAAACTTGCTGTTTATCGGACGGATTACGTAAAGTGATGATTGCTTTATCTTTACTCCAACCGGCCCAACCATATACACCTAATTTTGTCGGGTCTTTACCTATCCAATGGCTATCAAATAAAACATCTTTATTATTTCTTGCCCATTTTGCGGCTGTAGCTAGCGTATCCCAATTTTGGGTCGTTAATAATTCAGGTGTAATATACATTTCTTGCAATTGAGTACCTGTTGCAAAGTAACTCCAGACCTGATCAGAAAAATCTGTTTCACTTTCTTGATCAAGATTTTTCGCTTGTTTTGCATAGACAATACCATGCAACATTAAGGAGTTAAGCGGGAATAACGGACCTTTTAAAACTATAGAACGATAAGTTTCAGCATCACGATAAGTTAACCACTGTTGCACTTTGCTACCAGGTCCATAGTAGTTAACATCATCCCCTCCTCGCCATATTGAATCGGCATAGAATAACCATGATGGCGTTGCTTGAGTACCGGTGGTTAAATTGATGTAGAGATTTGGATTAGCACTGCGCATATCTTCAATTAAATGGATTGCAGCATCAAAATCACTAGTAAATTGACTACCAGCAATAACCTTATCAGCATTACCCGTTCCATCAAGTTTAAACATGGTTATGTTTTGATTATTAATCAATTCGAGGATTCGTTTATGGAAGTTAGTATAATAATTTGGCCCTGACAAGGCTAATTTACCATCCATAGTTTCATAACCAAATTCAGGCGCATTAGCAACACGTTTATCACGTGGTTTATTATAACCGCCCCATGGTGATAACCAAATACCGAGTGCCGTTTGATATTTATCAGAAGCTGTTTTCAAATTATTAAATTCATTAGGGAAATTCGCACTAAATCCCCAGTTTCCTTTTAGATTATCCCAACCATCGTCAAATAAATATCCATCCAATTTTACCTGACGTTTTTTTACCAACTCCTCACCATATTGATCAATTCTTAATAAAGCCTCTTTTTCGGTATAAGGATTAAAGAATCCTATATCAAGCCATGAATTATAGTGTAAATATGGATTATATGGACGTTGACGAACACTATCAATAAACTGATTAATGTTACGTCTTAACTGTCCTTTTTCATAAGTACCAATATAAGTTTTATAACTTAAAGTGTGTTCAGCTTGCAGTGGAATAGCTTGTGGGATTTTTTGTGATACACCGCCTTCATAAGCAACTGTATTGGTTAGTGGATTTTCTGGAATGATAAAAAAAGTATCACTAATAATCGGTGAACTTACTACTGAACCATACACAAATGGTGCCTGTGAATGGAATGGCATTAATGAAACTGATGACATTAAAAGTGCTTTATTTTTAGGCGTGATTCTTAATTCATAACTCGCAAAATGTTTATCATCATTTAGATTAACGACAGTTTCAATCGACATATCATGACCAGTGTAATTTAATGTCATGCCTGTATCTTGTTGTTGCACTTTATCCAGTGAAAAATCTTTATCGGTTAACTTATCTCCGGATGCTAAAACAATTTCAAACAACGTTTCAATTTTCACCGAATCATTAGTAACTGGATTGATAATATTTAGTGCTGTAATACTATTTTGACTGTCATCCTTAGCTAATTTAACTTGTGCATTTTTTCCTGATAACTGATAATCTTTGGCCCAAGCTGCACCTGTTGGTAAACACAATGCTGATAATATGCCTAACACAACCAATTTTTTCATGTTTTTTTTCATTATTACCTCCTAAAGGATAAACAATTTTATTTCCATAAGTACATATTGGACTTAGTATAGGCATCAAATAGTAATGAAATTGTGATCTTCTTGGCAGTTTATTAGAATTGCAAAATTGCAAAAAAATGACTAAATTTACTTTGTAGTGAAAGAGATATATTTGATTGAAATTGATTACAACTAATTTTTTATTACCATAAATCAAGTCATTTCTCAATTAGCCATAGGTAATAATGAAAGGTAGGTTTAGCAATAGACGAGACATTGCTTTTATTTTTCAACGTGATAAAGATCACAATTTTAAAATAAAGTTATTAGCAAAAAACAAAAACTCAAAAATAAAATTTAATGATGATGACAAATAACCAAAAAGGTAACACTAAGTGTTACCTTTCAAAGTTACAATATAGAACGAGTGCTATTTTTTAGTATGATGAGGATCTTTTACTGAATCACCTTGACCACTCACCACATACCAACCATTCTTACTATGTGGTTTTTTATTATGATCAGGACAAGGGGGTAACGATTTTTTACTTTGGTTTGAATATACATAGCCACAATCAGCACATTTATAAGTGCCAGCTGAAACATCACTACCGTATGCAGCAAATTTTTGTACCATTATAAGCTCCTCCAGTAAAATGTTATAAATAATAAGCCGATTTGCTTATTACAATAATATATAAACGCTGATTGAACCAAAAATCAAGTCAAGATTGAATAAATCTCTCAATATCTTCGCTAAAATAGCTTTAAAATATAAAAAAATTTAGATTTCAAAGCTTGAATACTTGATAACAACAGCAATGTAATTCTATCTTATTTTAAATTGATAATAATGGAATATTAAAAGCAATTAACAAATAACAAAAGGTACATAATCATCTTAAAATAACTGGCAAATACTTAATAAAATTCAACTAATTTTTTAAAAGACTTTTTTTAAAAATATTCTATTTTACGGATAAGAGTTATTGACTTGTTTAACAGATAAATAACAATATAAACATCTTAATATTTTAATCAATACTAAAATAATGTAACCGAAAAAACAACCGAGTACAGGAATGAACATCGCAATGATGAATCCTATATCATCGTAACCATTACTAACATACTCAAAATAAAAATATAAAATACCCAACCAGCAAAAAGAAAAAACTAATCCACAAAATAATCCTAAAAAAGAAGTTAATACATGTGTCTGAGGGATAATAAATAATTTTATTAATTGTATTAGGAAAAAAACAATTTCAGAGATTATTATTATACAAAATATTATAAAAAGGATATGTGGAGCTGCATCACTAATGTAGAATTCGCTTCTTAATGAAAAAATATTAAAAGTAACTATAAATGTTAAATAAGCAACCCAAAAAAGACAGATCCATAATTTATCTTTAGATAAATATTTAATAATTTTTGGCATAATTAATCCTTAAAAAACTTAAGTTAACTTCACTATTAACCTAAAAAATCCTATCCAATTAGATATGGTTACACTCTAATAAAATTAATATTTAACTGCTTAATAATCAGTTATTCATTCTACTTTAGATGGTTAAATAATTCTCTTAAGCAATATCTAAAAATGACAGTTAATCAAAAAAATTTCATTTAGATCTTTCAACAAATAAAACACAATATAAAAAATATAACATTCTGATAAGTATTAAAACAATATAACTCATAAAACAGCCAATCGCAGGCAAAAACGCCCAACCAAGAAATCCAAAACCATTCCATCCCCAACTATGAAATCGGACGAAACAAATATATAAAATAAATAGCCAAATAAAAGAAAATGCTAGCCCTAAAATTAATCCTAAATAAGAGGTTAACAAATGTGTACTATTAGCAACAAATAGTTTTATCAACATTGAAAGAAAGAAAATAATTTCAACTACAACCGCTATAGCAAATAAAATATCAACAGTTGGCTTACCTATTTTGCTAATAAACGAATGAGGATTTTCTAAAACAACATAATAAGTTATGTCCATACTAAAGTAGAATATGAAAAAGAGACCGATCAATACAGAATCTTTAAATAAATATTTCATAATGCTTAACACCTCTAATCCTTGAAAATATCATTAAACCTCCCTATTAATCGGTTGGAGAATTGTTTAATAATAATTTTTTAAGGATTTAGATTAGTTTAATATTATTAAAAAAGCAAATTAGGTATGGTGAAATTGATATTTATATTTTAAAAAATTATTATCACTGATAATGTGTAAAAAAATTGCTTTTCGCACCTTTTTAATTGTTTTTTGTTTGGGATTGAGCTGCAAGTATCTATCTTGCAGCCCTTTAAATTATAACAAATCATGATAACTAATAAGTATGAAAATATTGCTGAATTAATTCAGGATCTTTAGTTTTAGTTAATGCTGTCATGAGTAAAATTCGAGCTTTTTCAGTATTAAGCGAATCTGAAACTAACCCTGGTAATGTTTTGTTTACAGGAACTATCCCACTACCTGTTCGAGATGAGCGTACAACAACAATACCCGCATTTTCTGCTTTTTTTATGCCTCTATCACTTCTAACAGAAGTAGAGCCAGCACCAGAACCAGCATAAACAATACCATCTACATGGTTTTCGATAGCAGCATCGAACAAATACTCTGGATCATCCTGATAGCCATATAAAATAATCACTTTAGGTAACGCTTTAACACCGCTAAGATCAAAAATAGAATTTGATGTATGAAGTTTGTCAATTTTGGTTTCAAAGTGTGGTTTTGCAGCTATAAAAACACCTAAATATCCCTGTTCTGCGGCTTTAAAGGTATCCGTGGTTGTGCCATTAGTCTTTGTTATAAATCGGGCTGAGCCTATTCTATCGTTAAGTACAACCATGACACCTCGCCCTTTAGCTTCTGAAGTAGATGCCAATGTCACAGCTTCTAATAGATTCATTGGTCCATCGGCACTGATAGCGGTCGCGGGACGCATGGCTGCGGTCAAGACAACGGGTTTATCACTTTTTACCGTTAAATGAAGAAAATAGGCTGTTTCTTCAAGTGTATCTGTACCATGGGTAATTACAACGCCATCAACATCATCTTTTGCTAATAGTTCATTCACACGGTTTGATAGTTTTAAAATAATATCACTGGTCATATCATTACTGCCGATATTAGCTACTTGCTCACCATCAATTTGAGCAATATTTTTTAATTCAGGAACCGCATCAATTAATGTTTGTACGCCCAATTCACCGGCTTTATAACTAACGGTATCGGTATTGCTTGCAGCCGAACCGGCTATTGTTCCTCCAGTTGCCAAAATAACAATATGAGGAAGTTTTGTCTCACCAAAACAGAATGTACTCATTAAGAATAGAGTGGTGAAAAGTATTATTTTATATTTCATCTCTTTTCCTTATAGATAGTAAATAAATATCCTTTTATTTACCATGCAAAATCTAGACCAAGTTAAATAAAATTAAATTGTCGCTAGAAATATCTCAATGAATTATTTAACTTATTAAAAATAGAGTAAAATTAATCAAGAAAGATTTTATCTATTATCAAAATCAATGCACCTAAATAGTGCAATTTGCTCTTAATGATTCAACCTTGATCCTCAAAATTGAGCAAATATGGATAGCTAACTCGTTTTATATAGTGAATTTACCATTTTTAACAATGATAAGGTATAAAAACACAACCTAATTCCGTTCTTTTTAATCATTCAGCAAACTTATTGATTAGTAATAAATAGTGATAAAACTTTTGATAGATTTTACAACTGGACTTGAACCAGTGATCAATCGATTATAGATTCTTAAATATGATTTTTAATACAGTAAATGACCATTTAAAGGTTTAAGAGTGAATATATTCACATTAAATTCTATGAAATCATTTTCAACCATCGCTTTATTGTCACTATTAAACGAAGAAATCGAGGTATCCTCAATATTTTAGATAAATTAGATGTATGATTTTCAACTTACATGAGTAATATAAATATTATAATTTCGACTGTGTTTTTGGTGAAAATATATCCTTTTGGGCAACCTCATCCTATCATTTTAGTAAAACTAATTTGTATTACCAATTCATCTATTATTGATGAACCAATTTACAAATCACCAGTTTACTTATCAATTGATAATATTAACATTAGACACTTCATCATCAACCAATTATGGCTTATTTTTCTTTATTTTCACAGTAAAATCAAAATCCTAATAAAAATTCATATAGATAAAGTTGTTCTATTAGACTTTATTATACTAATCAAAACTCCTCTTAAATTTATTATCAATAAATCAGTTGAAATTAAAAGTTATTATACCTTTTCAAAAACACTTAGAACCGATTATTAAATTAATTAAATTAAATTTTTGTGATCTCAGTCACCAAATTTGGTTTTTATATTTGTGAACTACAACTTTATTATTTAACTTATTATACCAATTGTTTGTTTTTGTATATTTATCTAAATTAGAGGGAATTATGTTTTTTACAGAAAGGAAATTAAAACAACGCGTTGAAGAACTATTGCGGTTTGAATTACATGATATTCAAACAATACAAAGTTTTGATTTTTGTTATGACCGTAAAGGAGTTAATGGTGCCCCGCCCCCTAATGAAAATGCCGATTGGCAAAATATTGAGCAAGGATTTGAGTGGAAAGAAAAGGATATCTATGTTTGGTTAAGGTTAAGCCATACTTTCCCTAAAACCGATCCGAATCATTCCACTCATATAGGTCTTTTTAATTTTTCATTATCTTTTCTACGTGATGAATATGAAGCGTTACTCTATGTTAATGGTAAACCATGGCATGGTTTAGATAAAAACCATAATGTTATTTCATTTCCGGACGACTTTTCTGGTAAAACAATTAGATTTGATATTCGTATATGGTCAGGCGTACTTGAAGGTAAAGTTAGACAACATTTTGATGAGTTTCATGTTGGTAACAGTATAAAACAAGTTGCCTTCGGTTTAAGAGATAAAGCCACTCATGATTTGTACGTGACTTCTACCGCTATATTACAAACATTAGATGTTATCTCTAACAATGATTTTTATTATTCGAGATTACTTAATCTATTAGATAGCTCTTTTCTACTCATTAATTGGCAAAACCCATCTAGTAAAGAATTTTACCAATCAATCAGTAATGCATCTAGGTATTTAGAAGAAAATTACAGCAAAGATGCGGTGAAATCGCCAGTTGTGATTAATTGTGTAGGCCATACTCATATCGATCTCGCCTTTTTATGGCAAATAAAACATACCAGAGAAAAATGTGCGCGCTCGTTTTCGACTGTTTTGAAGTTAATGAAACAATTTCCAAAATATAATTTTTTCCAGTCTCAACCACAACTCTATGAATATGTTAAAAATGATTATCCTGAAATTTATGATCAAATAAAACAACGTGTCAAAGATGGGCGCTGGCAAGTTGATGGTGCTATGTGGGTTGAAGCTGATTGTAATATACCCTCTGGTGAATCATTTGTCAGACAAATTATGTATGGCAAAAATTTCATGGAAACCGAGTTTGGCATAACACCTGAATGCTTATGGTTACCAGATGTGTTTGGATATTCTTGGGCATTACCACAAATTTTAAAAAAATCAGGCATTAAATATTTCATGACAACAAAAATTAGTTGGAATGAATTTAATCAACTGCCACACGATACTTTTAAATGGCGAGGCATTGATGGCAGTGATATTTTAGCGCATTTTGTTACAACACCTGAAGAAGGACATCCACGATATACCTATAATGGCATTGTTAATGCTAAATCTGTTCAGGGGTTATGGGATAACTATAAAGATAAAGGTTTAACAAAAACACTGTTGCTACCATTTGGTTATGGTGATGGTGGTGGTGGGCCAAATGAGCAGATGCTTGAATTATTAGAACGATTCGAAAAAATGCCAGTATTACCTAATATTCAATTTGGTACTGTTAAGCAATTCTTTCATGAACTAGAGGATAATATCAATCATAGCAATGATTGGTTCCATACTTGGGATGGCGAATTATACTTTGAAACTCATCGCGGAACATACACCAGCCAAGCGCAAATTAAAAAAGCGAATCGATTAGCCGAATTAGATATTCGTTTCATCGAATGGTTATCGGCGACTAACTCAATCTTAAATAATGACTGGTCTGTTTATGAAAAAAATAAACTAGATTATTGTTGGAAACTCATTCTTAGAAATCAATTTCATGACATTATTCCTGGTTCATCTATACATGAAGTCTATCAAGATGCCAAACTTGAATTTCAGGATTTAAATAATAGACATAACGAAATTCTTAGACCTCTGTTAAAAAATATTACAGATAGTGATGTTAATAGCAAAATTATCATCAATAGCTCTAACTTTATGAGAAAAAATGACGTTGTTTATTTTGATACTTATGCAGAAAATCTCACTATAAAAGATGATTCCAATCAATATTTCACTATACAAAAATCAAAACAAAATGATGGTTATTTTGTTGAAATACCATCAATAGCGCCACTAAGTTGTATAAATGTAAGTTATGAAAATAACGTTACATCTGAAAGTAATAAGGCAAAAGATGCTTTTATCTATAATGATGATGAAATAGATACACCTTTTTATCTCATTAAGTGGAATAAATTTGGCCACCTTACCCGTATTTTTGATAAAAAGAATAACCGAGAGGTATTGTCAGGTTGTGGCAATGTATTGACTGTATATGAAGATAAACCAATGAAATATGATGCTTGGGATATTGAAATATTTCATATTCAGAAAAAATCACCTGTTGTACAGTTACAATCTGTCGAACTGACTGAATTAGGGCCATTAATTTGTGAAATCACATTTAAATGGATTTTTAATAACAGTTCAATTTACCAGAAAATGCGAGTCTATAGTAATAATCCAAAAATTGATTTTATAACTGATATTGATTGGCATGACTGCAATCAACTACTTAAAACAGTATTTCCAGTCGATATTAGAGCAGTTGAAGCAACGTACGACATTCAATTTGGTAATGTTAAACGCTCAACTACTTGGAATACTAGTTGGGATTATGCAAAATTTGAAAGTGTAGCACATCAATGGGCCGATTTATCCGAATACGGTTATGGCGTCAGCCTATTAAATAATTGCAAATATGGTCATGCTATTAGAGACAATATAATGCAATTAACCCTCATCAAATCAGCTATAAGCCCTGATTTACAAGCTGACCAAGGACAACATCAATTTACATATTCTTTATTTCCTCATACGAAGAATTGGCAAGAAAGTCATGTTGCCCAAGAAGCTTGGTTCTTAAATGAACCGCTAAGAATTTATGATGGCAAATTAAAATCATTTATTAAGCCATCTAATCTATCAATTCTTACATTAGATAATCATTTAGTTCAGGTTGATGCTTTGAAAAAAGCAGAATCAGGTGATTGGTTAATTCTCAGAATTCATGATTTCTCCGGTGGAACACAAAATGTCAATATCAGCTCTCACTACAAAATCAACTGGTGGAGAGAGTGTGATTTGATGGAGAACTTTATTGATCAAAACATAAATAAAGGAAATTTAAAAATAAAATTAAGTCCTTTTGAAATTAAAACTTATGCAATTTCAATAAATTAATTGCTTAATTCTATTATGAGGTTTGGAAAATGAAAAATAAAAAAATAATCACTATTCCTAAAGCTATAGGTTTTGGAATGATTGATATCATTGGAGGGGGAGCATTCACCATTATAGGTGCATGGTTGTTATACTTTTTTACTACTTTTGTTGGATTGAGCCCAATTGAAGCGGCATCAATTGTGGCAATTGCTCGAATATTAGACGCCATATTATGCCTTTTCATGGGGAGTTTCACCGATCACTTTTATAAAAATAAATTAGGTAAAAAATTTGGACGCAGAAGATTCTTCTTAATAATTGGCGCACCATTAATGCTTTCTTATGCATTATTATGGATTAATGGCATGGGCTACCTATATTATCTTGCTATCTATTTAACTTTTGAGGTAGTTGTAGCCATGGTAATGATTCCTTGGGAAACTTTACCATCTGAAATGACCAGTGATTATGCAGGAAGAACCAAACTATCTACTTGTCGAATGTTTATTTCTGCAGTAGGTACTTTTATGGCAACATTTGTACCAGGCAGATTAATTGCAATCTATGGTGAAAATGATCCAAATGCTTATTTATTTAATGGTATATTTTTTGCTGTCTTATTCATGATTTGCGTGATTATATCCTACTTTTCAACTTGGGAAAGACCACTAACTCCGGAGATGTTAAAAGAATTAGAAAGATCTAAAGCTGAGAAAAAAGTAAATCCAGTTACCTTTGTTTTTGGTCTGTTTAAAGAATATTTCTCTACCCTGAAAGTTAGAGCCTTCAGAAAACATTTAGCTATCTATTTATTATCTTTTACTGGTAAAGATATTTATAACACTGTATTTGTATTTTTCTGTGTATATTGTTTAACGCTTGATGCTTCTGTAGCTGGAAGTCTTTTATCTTTAAGTATCATTGGATTACCAGTTACATTAGTAGCAGGATTCGCATTCGTTAAATATGGGCCGAAAAAACTACTTGTTGGTGCTTATTCGACTATGCTTTTATGTTTAGCTGCGACCTATTTAGTTTTTGTATTTAATCCATCATCAAAAATAGCCATACTGTTTGTTATTGGTACTGTATATCAAATAGGCCGATGCCTGATGGAGTTCACACCATGGAATATTTTCCCATTCATTCCAGATATTGATGAAATGATCACTAAAAAAAGAAGAGAAGGCTTATTTGCTGCTGTTATGACATTCTCTAGAAAAACGACAGTCGCCCTATCAACTCTTTGTGTTGGATTAATATTAGAATTTGGTGGTTTTGTTCAAAAACAAGCAGATCAAACTCCTGAAGCAATAACCACAATTGCATTAATTCTATTTTTAGGAACTGGATTACTTGTTTTCTTAGCTATGTTAGTGACACTCACCTTTAATCTAGATAAAGAAAAACATGGATTATTAGTTAATGCAATTGATGTCTTACAATCAAATGGCGATGTAAATGAGTTATCTGAAGAAACTAAATTCGTAGTAGAAGACTTAACAGGCTATCCGTGTGAAAAATTATTTGAGAAAAAATAAACCCTATTTATACGTTGTAATTACTAATAAAATGACTATAAATAGTCCTAACATAAATTAGTAACCGTAAAAATTAGATACTAGATGAAATTCAGCTAGTATCTAATACCTAATATTCTTAATATATTCTATATTAAAACCACCCTAAACTGTAAAATAAGACTAAAAATTTAATCGTGATTAGTCACATATAAAACTACAAAAGTTAACAGTACAAGTAGAAACTTTTATAATTAATATTATGATTTAGCTCTTCAATAACAGATAGCAAATCGTTCAAGTTCATTCATAAAATATCAACTTTAGATTTTCTGAACAAAAGAATTAAATATTTTGATAAGGTATTTTTGATAAAAACTGATATTTAAGTAAATTATTTAAAAAGCAAAGCCGAGATGACTGAGTTTGAGAAAAACATATTAATGTTAGAATAAACAACTGTATGAAAAATATTTATTGCTACATTTTTATTAAACTCATCAGCTATAGAATTTTTGAAATTCTATCCTCAACCTTTTTAGCTACACCATCTAACATGCAACCATCCTCAATAAACTCTTATATTAGAATTATTTTTTTAATATCTGACATATTAAACTGACGAGATTTTGCGTGCGGATCAACAGCTTTAATTATTCCATTGTCATCTCAATATTTTAACTTTATTACAAGAATATTTGTCATTTCTGAAACTTAACCAATACCAACGATCACAGTTAATAAAAAGTCATCATATTCACTTTTAAAAGATTTATTTTCAGTCATTGCTCCTTGCATTTTTATATTTCGAATTAAAAATAACTAGTATTTTATATATTCTAATTTGTTTTTAAAACAAATAGAAAATCAAAAGCGAAGCAATTGTTGTTAAACTACAATCATTAGATCTATAATTCAAAAATTATATTTATATAGCAGATAAAAATAGTGAAATATAAATTATTAACAGGAACTTTCTTTGTACCCATTATCGCCCTATCGGTAGTAACTCAGTTATATATACTTATTCCCGTTTATTCTGATTTAGTACTTTTCATAAAAGGGGCAACTTTAAATAACATTGGCTTACTGACATCTTTATTCGCTATTTTTTATGCAATTGGATTTATTATCTGGGGTGGCTTATCCGATCGAATAGGAAAAGAACGTACTTTATCCATAGGGTTATTGCTATTAGCAACAATTAGTTTCATTATGCCGTTTATTACTAACTATTATTGGTTACTTATTTGTCGAACACTCCAAGGATTTTGTGCTGCATCGTATCCGCCTGTGGCAATTGCTTGGATTACGTTAAATCTATCGGAACCATCGAAGTCTAAGGCTGTATCAATTATTAGTTGTGCTTTTCTGTTAGCTGGTATTATTGGGCAGTGGTTCGGCTCTTTGATGATCACAAATTCTCTTTATCCAGCTATGTGGATTTTAATGGCCATCTATATTTTTGGTTCGCTGTTATTTTTCTATCAAACTCCTAAAAAAACTCACCAAGAAAATTCTAGTAATATGAAAGCTTCACTATTTTCAATATTCAAGCAATTAGCGCGAGTTTTATTTAGCAGAAAATTATTTCCGATTTATTTATGTGCTTTAATTGTTTTATTAAGTTTTGTCACACTTTATTCCATTCTACCAAGTAATAATATTGCCGAATACATCCCGACACTAAGAAAGATTGGCCTTGTTGCGATGCTATTTAGTCTTACCGCAAGTTATCTATTCAGATATATTAAGCCAGTTTATGTCCTTACTTTAAGTCTTTTTTTAATGGCAAGTTCTCTTCTTATACATTATCTTTATTTAAATGATCAGTTAAAGAACATTTACTTACTTTTCATTAGTCATTTGATATTTATCATTGCACTTGCTTACGCTGTCCCATCGATGATTACCTGTGTAGCCACTCAATCAGCAATTGAGGACAGAGGCATTGCAACATCTCTGTATACTTGTATTCTCTTCATTGGTGCAAGTTTGGGGGCATTTTTGCCTATTATTTTTAAGTCTAACACCCTAATTCTATTCATCTCAATTTGTATCTTTATTGCTTTAGTACAACTTATATTACTTAATAAAAAATGATAGATAGTAAATGTTAGATTTAATGTAACAAAAGATTTCTTAGAAGATTATGAGCAGATAAAAAAATTATATTTTTTAAGCGAGATCTCGAATGAGATTTAATAAAAACTGGCCGTCAGAAATAGAATTGTTTACATTTCAGTTGGTTAAGTAAATTAAAATAGCAAAAATTTCTCCATAAAATAAGAAATAATCTTGAAAACAATTAATATCAATTCAAAAGATAATAATCCTACTGGACTTGAACCAGTGACCAATCGATTATGAGTCGCTTTTATAGCTTTATTGAATTAAATTTAAATTATTAAAAAACAAATAATTAAAGAGGTTAGCAGCCCTTATTGCTGTATATTTGTTCACTATTTTTTACAGATTTTTACAGATTTTACGGCACAAATACGGCACAATTTCTGCGATCCACTTTCCAACTTTTCACATCAAACGGCATCAATTAAGATGAAAAATATAAAAATTTACTATGAAATATATTTGTTGTTAATTTAAAAAATTATTACCACCTACTTTTCGGCCATGTAGCCACAGCAAAGTAATGAAAAGAACCATCACCCCATCGACCTTTGTTTTTCAGATCAATATCAATTGCACCAATTCTACTGAATAGGTTACATCTTTTCTTTGATAAACAAAAATTGCAAATTTTGTCAGATGTACCATTTTGGAACAAATTAAACCGTATTTCATTTACAAATGGAAGTTGTTTTTTTATTTCTTTAGCAAATTCTTTTAAAGAAAGAAAACCTCCGTCCCGCTTGTTTAGTTTAAATAAATAATCAGTATCAACTGCAAAGTGATTTAAAGTTATAATAGCCTCTTCTTCATCAATTAGTATATGCTCAAAATAACTAACGCAAATATCATTTTGGAAAAAACAGAAATCGTCAATGCGATATAATTTTTTTTCCTCAGAAAATGAAGCTGTTATTTTCCTAGGCTCTGAAAATATAACCTTATCGTAACCCTTTTCATAATAAAAACCATTTTTTTCATGTAGTTCATTAGTTTTCTTGGAAAAGTGATTTTTAAAAATAGACATAAAATTCTTCTTTAAAAGGTATTGGTGAGTATATTTTAATCAAATTATTAGGCATGTATATAAAAAAATAAACATTTCGACCCACTTCCCAATTCAAATCCACACTCCAAAAAATATTAGTTTATGATGAATAAAACTAACTAATCTTACATAACATGATAACAATAAAATACACAATACCGATTTATGTGCGAATGACGCCCGATGATTACGATGACGAAATCACGGGCGAATGCTATATAATCAACAGTCAAGACGATCATAACTACGTGTTCTATCAAGATGATAAAACTATGTATGATATCGCTGATTTTGTGATGCTTTATGAAGCGATTGAATACTGTGTGTTAAAAATTAATAGCGGATTAACTCTAATTTAATGCAAAATACCTACTTTTTGAGTGGTATTATGTTTTTATTATCTAAATTATTTAAATCAAACAATATTAAATCGAAAACAGTTAATCAATGGTTAGACGAATATGTCAAAATTTTAGCTGAGCGTGAGTTAAAACCAAAAACCAGAGAAATAAAAGCTTATCTTATTAAGGTTATTCGTCGAGAAATCGGCAACCAATTAGTAAAAAAAATAACACCTCCAGACATAGCGAAAATTATTAAAATCTATACAGATCAGGACAAGGCTCCTTCAGCTAAGAATATGTACCACCTTTTAACGGATGTGTTTAGGGAAGCCTGTGCTCAAGGATGGAATGATAAAAATCCTGTCGATCCAATTAAATGCCCAAAAGTCGTAGTTAAACGCTCCCGTATGACATTAAAAGAGTTTAAAAAAATATTAAATGAGGCTGATAAAACAGGTAATAATCTTATGTATAGAGCTATGATGCTAGCGCTAGTGACTGGTCAACGCCGTTCAGATATAGCTGTTATGAAAAAATCTAATGTGAAACGAAATCACTTACTAATTGATCAATATAAAACTGGATCAAAAATAGCATTACCAGTGAAATTAGAATGTAAGAAAGTTAAAACATCATTACGTGACATTATTGACTCATCAAAAAACGATTATTTAGTTAGCATTAATAATGAACCAGTAAAACTGGATAACATAACTAATCAATTTTCACGGTTACGTGATAGAGTTTTTAACAGAGATTATTGGACAGGAAATCCTACAACTTTCCACGAAATAAGATCACTATCAGAACGTTTATATCGAGAGCAAAAAATTGACACCATGACACTACTTGGCCATAAATCTCAAGCAATGACAGATAGATACAATGATAGTCGTGGGCGTGAGTGGCGATATCTCAAAGTTTGATCTATGATTGAGATCTAAGCCCATCAATAAGGCTTATCAGGAAAAATAACGTTAATATCTGATGCATCAATCCGATTTAATAGAACTCGGTACTTTTTCCACGCCTTCAATTTGTCTTCATCACCATTTTCAGATATGTCAAGATCAATTGCGTCTTGTAGTATCGATATATTTTCATTAGCTTCATTCAATAATGAGCTTTTTAACATTTTGTTTTGTTTTATTTTAAATGCGTTTTGTTCCTCTTCATCTAAAACCCATTTTTCGCCGTTCCATCGACTAAACTTGAATGGCTCTAATAATGTAAATTTTTCTTTTATTGAACCGAGATATGCAACTCTGGATGATTCCTGAGTTTCTATGTTATAGACTGTTTTATCACGATGATCTTCAACTTGTACCCATTCACCATTTAATTCGCATGGGTGGAAGCCTTTTTTAAACTCTGGAGCAATTCTCAATGCATTATCTGGTGGTAATGTATCATCATTAGCATCCAATTGATGTGTATATGGTTTTAGTTCATTTGTATTGTCAAAATAATAATTTATCATAGTTTTTCCTATTAATTTTTACCTATTCGACAGGTAGGTACGGTTGAAGGGGATTCAATGCGTCAGTTAAGTGGTTGTTTTTTAGGATTTAACGAAACGGGCAATAATATCGATAATATGTTTTATGCTGACGAACGCTATATTTTTGATGCAAGCGGTTCGCAGCAGAATAGAGCGTTAAACCTCGCATGGAATGTATTTGATAACAATAGAGTTAACAATCCCGTTTCAAACGAAAATAAACCACTTAATATCGGATTAACGCCAGTGATATATCTTGGAGTTTAAACTCCAAGATAAATAACAGGAGTCATACCCACGTTGAGCGGTCTATTTTCGCTGGCAGTAGGTACAACACGAGATGCATCAAATAGAATATCAGTATGCCAACCGTGAGCATTCCCCTCGTAAGCTGGCGCGGCATTTGCATTAATTTTAAATGCTCCTGTGGCATCTAATGCCGATACTATAAAATTGCCATATCTGGCCCAAATGTTTCTGATTGCATCATCTTCAACGCTACCTACCTGTCGAGTAGTTCCATCGACTGCTCGTTCAAAAAAACCCCGTCCATCAGACGCAAAAGCAGATGGCACATTAATATATTGCTGACCATTAATATTTTTGATAGTTATCTGATGATCACGTTTATAATTATCGGATAACCCATTCAAAGCTTTTCCCTGTGGTGAATTTAGCAAATAGTTATCCCCGTTTCTGAAATACCATCCAAATGGTAGTTTGTTAGCACGGAACGGCATTAGTCTAAAATCACCAACAGTGCTTAATTTAGCTGTAATCAATTCAATTTTATTATTAATACCTGTTAAATCTGTTATTACTGATTTCCCATTTACTGTTGGTGTTTTTTTAAATTGGATATTATCACCTACTGAGTAGGTAGGTGCCCCATTTACTACACTTTTGATAGCTGGTAAAGCACCAACTACATCAGCAGATGCATTAGCTGTCGTAAGAGCCTCATACCAAGATTGTTTCCCTTCTGGTGTTGCACAACGATAGTAAATTCGAGGCGTTTTACTCTGAACAACAGCTAATTTTTCAACATACCATTTTGGGGTCCACGCTGGATAAACAATTAAGCTAGCGGAATCATTCCGATTTTTATATTCTGTTAGCTCTGGAAATGATGTTGTTCGAGTTGCATAACATCCGCCCAACAATGTCTCATCTGGATTATCTAGTTGTGCACCAGTTAATGAGCCTATTCCATAGTCACCAGTTTTCAATACTGATTTATTGTTAATTTTAACATCGTCAATAGATGGAAAATTCCACGAATTTGTTGACGAGCTATATACAAGCTTACTCTGCCACTGTTTTTTTTCTGCATCATAGAACATGCAAGAGTAATTATCGCCGATCGTTCTCAAAACCATTAGATTTTCACTATCAGTATATCTGTATTTTATTCCGAATTCTGATAGAATTAGCTGCCCCGTCATTGTGTCGCCACTTTTTTTAACTAACGTCGTTGTATCAATTGTAGACGCCCATTTTTTTGCGTTATCTTCTGATGTTTTAGCATTTTTTGCTGCATTATTTGCATTAATTTCCGATGTTTTAGCTGCTGTTGCGCTATTTGTTGCCTGTATTGCTGATTGGCTGGCTGTTGTTTCGGATTTGCTGGCATTATCGGCACATGCTTTTGAGCTAGTTGCAGCAGTATTTGCTTTAGTTGATGCTTCTGTAGCTGTTGCTGCTGATTTACTAGCTGAAGATGCAGATACACTAGCATTAGTAGCATTTAATTTCGCCGTATCTGCTGACGATTGGGCATTAATTTCCGATGTTTTAGCTGCTGTTGCGCTATTTTCTGCCTGTGTTGCTGATTTTTTTGCAGCATCACGAGCATCGAAAACTTGTTTTAAGAATTCAGGTGTTAAGTCGCTTTCTTCTGGATTAATTAAATAATCATTTAATGAGCCATCCGCTGAATCCGAAGAAACATTGATGCTACCGAGCCGTTTTTTTGGAAAACCGTTAATAATTAAATTAACATCGTACTCGCAAGGCAATACGTTCATCGTGTAACTACCATTATTTGCGACTTGAAATGCTTGAGTTTGCGTTAGCACATTGCTTGTCGTTTTTTTTGCATATAGTTCAATAGCGCAGTCATTAATGATTTGTCCTGCACCATCAGTTAAAATTCCTGATATTTTTGCCATAATTTTCTCCAGATAATTCGGGTTTAAGCTCTGTTTGTAATAATAAAAAGTTGGCTGGGGGTATTTGCATCACCCGTTGTAAAAGAACTGTATTTTATAGTCGTTCTAACACCTTTCGGGATATATTTCACAAAAGATTCTTGTCTAACTTGCGAATTAAAATTAGAATTCAAATTAATTTCGATAACTTTAACGCCATCTATTTCAACGCTAGCATAAGCTCTTGCGTACCTACCTTTACCTGTACTTACAATAATCGTGCCACCCAATTCAACTGCACTAAACGTAGGAAACGTGCTTATTGCGCAAACTACTGGAATAACGTTTAAATAGCGACCATACGAAGATGCTTCAATCTCTATATATCCTCCAGACGGAACTATATAGCACTTCGAAATATCACCGTCGATTTGTTCTACATTTAATTTTTTTATGTAACAATTCTCATTAATCAAAACATTGCTTAATTGACCCGAACTTGCATTAATATTACCCGATATATTAGCTCGTCTTGCGTTTAGTGTTCCATCTTCTAGTAATTCAAAAGCAGGTGGATTACCAGCACTTATAACGCTACCAGCAACCATTTTACCGCCGGTTATTAACGGTGCTTTGATTTCAGTACCAGCAATTAATCTATCACCACGCATTGTTCCTGTTGCGATTAAATCCCCATCTATAAACATTTTTGGCTCTATCCATTGTGCGCCATTGTATAGCCGAGCTTCTGAGTGCGAGACCTTTCCGTCACCACCTAATGAGTAGATAATCAATGTCGTATCACGGGCAGGATAAAAGCCGAACTCACGATAAAACATTTGTGTTGCAGTGTTGTTATCAGGGAATCTACCATCGCCTGTTTGAATTCTAAATAACCCACCTGCCCCATTTTCAGCAATTAATGTCCGAGTGTTAGCAATGAACATCTCTGAGCGACCAACTACGTTAACTGCATTCACACCGTACCAGTATTCGGTATCGGGCGTACAATCGACATCAGTTAATGACATTGCGCGACCTAAGTAGTTGGTTTGCTCCTCGACCTCTGCCCGTGTTGCCCCTTTATAAAATTCGAATTGAGTACCAAGACTTGATGTTGCTGTCATAACAGGTCGAATTGCAATATTAAATGCACTTGGCGTTAATACTAATCCCGATGGTTTAGCTGGCGGTGATATTGAAAATGCAATAGTCGTTTCATCGCCCAATCGTCCGTCTTCTGCTACTCCTCGCACGGTCGCATTGAATTTACCTTGTTGTAGGTCCGATAGATAATACTCAGTATCATTAACCGTTTCTCTGCTAAATAATTTATCATCACGATAGATTTTTACCTCAAATTTCAAGTTTTGAATTGTGCGAGGTGTTGACCATGACAAGCGAGCTTGATATAAGTCTGATTCGGGGATTATTTCAGCTTGTAGTTGTTCAACAGGTGGAATCGACCAGCCAAAAATTGTATTACTCTCAGCTTCGAATTTAGCACCGTTATCAACAATTTCTTCTTTCTTTGGCTCATGTTGTAACGCTGTGATTGAGTAAGTGCCTTCACTGTTTTCGGCTATTGCTATTGCTTTATATAATCGAGGTTTGATTTTATTGTCATATAAGCCCCAGACAGAATACTCATCAACACTAACACTATTCTCCAAAACAATTTGATTGGGTTTAACTTGCGCTTGAATTTTGACTTTTTGTAGCTGCATATTTGTATCAGTCACACTTAAATACGCACTTTTCATGTTCTTAATGTCAATATCACGGTCTAACGTAATCGTGCTACTATTTGCTTCTAAAATTCGTCCACCGATAGTTGTACCAGAAAAATCATTGTCAGCAATACCAATAATATCGCCAGGTAAATGACGAATACCCTCACGACCTATCGAAAAGGTGACGGTTTGTGTTTCCAATTTTTCGGTTTGAATTAGCCATTTACCCACTCTGTGAGCTTGACCTCTCGACGTACAACCAAACGCATCAATTTGCGCTACATTCAGTCCAAAACGTTTGATTAGTTCATCATCAGCAACGTACTCAGTTGTTGTTTCCCAATTGTTATTAGGGTCAATATAACGAACATGCACCGCTGTGTGTCGTGACTTTTGTGCTGCTGAGGTGTAGTTGAACTGCCCCTCTACAACATTGGCATTTGCATAAATTGCTACAGGGTCACTTGGTCTATCCATCACTGCTGTATACTGTGTGCCATCCCAGATTGGCATGGCTCGGAAGATTGAGCACAGGTCATGAATAACATCATACGCTTGGCGTTGCTCGGTAATGTAACAGTTGCATGTAAACCGTGGTTCTTTACCGCCAAAACCATCATCCACTAACTGGTCACAATATTGAGCGATAGTGTATAACGCAAATTTATCAACACCGAATTGACCAATTCGATTACCCATACCGTAACGTGTGTTAGTCAAAATATCGTAAAATATCCAAGCTGGGTTATTTGTCCAAGCAAGCTTGAAATTTCCTGACCAAAAACCTTTATATTCTCTCGTCTCAGGGTCGTAATTGTCAGGCACCTTAAGTATCATGCCTTTGATTAAATAGTTTCGGCGAGGTACACCACTAAATTGCGATGAATCGAATTTTAGTCCAACTACGGCAGTATTTGGATATGAAAATTTAGTATCGTAGATTTCCGTGTACGAACTCCACAGCGTATTATTAACTAATAATGATGATGTGCTATCTTGCGTTCTGCGCACAACTCGAATGTTAAACGGTTTCGGTGGTAAATCATCTAAAATAACCGATGTTAAATACTGTGAGCGTGTTTTTTTATCGATTAAATCAACAGTTTTTACCGTTTCCCACATGTTCCCTGTACCGATTTGAATTGCCATTGATACCGATGTTCGGTTGATGTTGCCTTTATTGTCCGTTGAACTTAATGACTGCACACCAACCGTAACTCGAACTCTATCAATATTTGGATCGGTAATTGTCCGCACAATAGGAGTTGATGCTTTTACCTCAAGGTTAACTGGAACTTCGTTTTCAGTTGCAGGGAAACTCTCAAGCGGTGCTTGTGACTGCGTGCCAGAAGTCCATTCGATTTCAACCCCCTTGAAGTTATATGAACCGTCTGGCGCTTGAATTGGCGTGTCGTTTAAAAAAACGTTTTGTAGTCCGTTCGCTGGTCCCTCTATCTGTCCCTCACACAGCAAATCAATAATACTCAGTTGCTGATTTGATTTTAAATTATCTTGTGCCTCTCTTGGCGTTTTCGCTTTTTTTTTACCTTTACCCATCTATTGTTTCCAACCCTTGTGATAAAACTTTAGAGCCTATTTTTGTTAATCCATAACAAAGTGGTACGGGGGCACCTTGTGCTATCGTATTGTCCAGATTAGAAAAATAGGTGTTTTTATTGGTACCGCCGTCTGCTAATTTTTCGGTTTTAGGTAGTTTAGTTAGCATCATAGCAACACCCCCAATCATGAGACCAATCCCTGCAGCCATCAATGGATAACCCATTGGCGTCCAGTAAAAAATAGCCCCAACAACAAACATCACAGCACCAGCGATAAAGCTGAAAGCCCCACCTTTTGCCCCTTCTGTTTTGGGTACAATATGAATAACGGCATTTTGAGGAATTCGGCTATGTAGCCCAAACTGTAAATTGTCCTCATTCATATCTACACCGTTAATTCTTACGCGAAAAAAGCCGTCCATGATTTGCTTTTTCAAGCCTTTAATTTGGTAATATAAACCGTTCAATGCTTCCGATGCAGTTTCAACGTTCATATTGAACTTATCACCATATTGTTTAAGATTGCCGTAAAACCTGACAATTGCCATTTTTTATATCTCCAAATTGAATGTGTATAATCTAGCCAAAAACCACCATATAAATCTCGTTTAGATAGTCGGTTTGGACAGTGATGTAAGATTTGTTGATTTCCGACATAGATAGCTGCATGATTTGGTGTCGATGAACCGAGACAAATAATGATCACATCACCTTCTTGCAGGTTCTCTGCCTCTACTAGCTCAAATCCATTTTTAGGCAGTAGATCTAAGTAGAGATTTTGCCCGTTATGCCACCAATCATCTTCTCGATCAAAATCGGGTAATTCGATACCGCAAAGATGGTAAACATCTCTAAACAAGGTATAACAATCAGTTTTGGCATGTTTAAACTCACGACCAATCAATGGTTGCATATATCTGAATTTATGAATTTGGTTATCACAAACGAGCCACCAATCGACGGCTGTTTTTTGCTGAAAAAGTTGATCTGCCGTGCTGAGTATGCGTTCACCGTAAGGGTGAGAGTGTACAACTGCTGTAATCTCTCCCTTTTCTTCGGCTTTTATCCAATCCTCAGGTGAAATTTCGAACGTTTCGGTTGGTGTAGGTGAAATGTTATTGCATGGCATGTAGATTTTGTTATCAATAACAAAACCGCAACACTCAGCCTCACCGCATTGTTTAGCATGATTAAATATTTGTGTTTTCATAATTAATTAAGAGAGTTTAGCTGCAGTTGGGAAACCACCAAAAGGAAGGACAGCGTGTTGACCAAAGCGAAGTTTACATCCAGTCAAGCATCGACTACATTTATCTTTAGTGATGTCATTTGTTGGTTTGTCGAATTCATCAGCTACTGCACCGCCAGTATAACTACATTCCGACGAGCGATATATCCAACTACAAGTGTTAGCAATAATTACACGGGCAGGAATTAATGCACCGTCAGACTCGCATGGCAATGCTAATTCAAATGTAACAACCATTGAGTTTTGTTGTTTTACCTGCTCAATCACATAATTTGAAATAATTTCACAAAACGGATCGGCATATTGATTACCGCTCTCAAAATTCACCGCATCTAGATATTTGATAGGCACTTCATGACGAGTAACAACTGCGCCTAGTAAACCGTCAAAATCAACAATTAGACCAGTGATAAAGCCCATCGCATTACTAACACTCATGGTTGGACGGTTGCTTACGCCTTGTCCATTCTTTTCAAAACCCTCAACTTTTATTGGGTATGGCTCATACACGTTACCCTGCCACGTGATAGGTCGGCGTAGTTCATTTAAACCATTATGAAATCGAAATATTGTTTTGTTACCTATGATTTTAGTTAGATCAACTTCATACAAATCAACAATAGCATCTTGCTCTATTTTTGCGATATCCAGCAACATTTTTTGCGGTATCATACGATAACCTCCTCAAATGTTGTGGTAATTGATACTGAAGTGTTTTTAACGTTTGTTGACCAACTAGGACATTTAACTGTGATTAATCGATTGGTGTTTGGTTCTCTCCATTTAAACGCATGTACACCACCTTGACGAGTTAGGAATGCATCTATTACTGGTGCATCATCTCGATGCACATTTAACGTTACACTGTATGTGCGCAAATCATTATTGATTCCATCTTTTATACGTTGCTCATAACCATCGCCAAATTTGATTATTTTAACTTTTGGCTCTGCTATTACGCTCATACTCGGTGCAACTTCCCAATTAAATGTTTCCATATTTTCTCCAGACATAAAAAAACCGCCACTAGGGCGGTTTGTGCGAATTTTAGTTACCAATGTGGCAGTAAACGATAGTTCATGCCTATTTTAAGTGGGGCGATCAGGAGCTCAAAACGGCAACGAGACAGCGGACGCACTCCCTCACGAAAGCATTTTATTAGTCGCACTCAAGATCAAAATCAATAAAATAAATAATCTTTTAATCTTATTTTATTTCTAAATTTTCGTAACCCCATCTTTCAGTAGATATATTGTACATAAGGTTCATTGAATAATGATTTCTAACAATCCCACCAAAGCTATTTTGAGCATCAACGTCTCCACCAATATAATAATGGCATACCCCTTCCAGCTCGCCGACGCCAATTAAATCTCTATCTGCTGGATATGGAAAATTTGCTGTAGAAGGTGATTTTAATCTTGATTTGACTATATATTGAGCTTGATTCAAAGCTTCTACTACACGTGGACAAGTTTTTTACCACAACCAGTCAAAAATAACCCAATCAACCCAATATAAATTATCTTTTTCATTCCATTTCCTTATTTAATAAATTTAATAAATGGTATGAAATTTTAGTTCTTAAATCAACGACGATTTAATTTACCGCCTGGTCGAGTTTGCTCATCTAGTATTGATAACACAGATTGTTTTATCAGTATACCGATTTCTTTGCCGTCCTCCTCGCTAATATCACCTCCGCCAACATTGACTGGTACATTTACAGTAATACTGCCGCCAGATGATTTAGATGTATCAAGGAAATTTTTTAAATCAGCATTTGTGCGCGCATCAACTACTCTCTCTCCTTTGTCTAATAACCAAGTACCTTCACTTGGAATATTATCAATACCACTATGCGCCATACCTGAAATAGTTTGAGCAGCAATTAGCCCAACAGATGCATAACCTAATCCTCTAACAAGAGAAACTGCTGGAATACCAAAAATAGGGCCAAGTTCAAGCGCTTTTGCTGCAGCAACTTCTGTACTAATAATTGCTTGAGCAATAGCAGAAGCCTTACTAGCTAAAAACATCACTTTATATGCTGCTGATGATTCGCCAGCTGTTTGTTTAAACATTTCAGCAATTGACCCAGTTAATGATGAAAATGTACCTAACGCTGCCATTGTATATGCCGATTGCAACTCTTGTTGCTTATTCTGCATAGTTTCCTCGATACTCACAACAGCATCTGCATATTCTTGGTGATTTATTAATTTTGCATTTAACAAATCAGTTTGAATTGCAATCTGCTGTTCCTTCCAATCTTTTAAATTTTTTTCATCTTCAGCAACTTTGATTAGTTCACTACCAGGTCCATTATAAGAATTTTGAATACTTAACGTAGGCGCTGATTGGATCATTTTTTGATTCATTTTTTTAAGCAACTCTTCACGTTCTTTCAAGGAAACGTTACTTTTTTCAAGAACTGACAGATTTTGTTTGTAACTATCAAATTGTTGTTCGGTAGGACTACGCATTGAATCAAGAATAGATTTGTATTCTTTTTGGGCATTAAGTTGATCAAGTTCAACAGCTTTAGTTTCAAGCGTCTTTTTCTGAATTTCAGATAATTTACTTAATTCGCCCTCTGCTAACTGGCGTCTGAGTTTTTGCAGTTCTGTGATATCAGTGTAGGCATTGATTTGACCGTTAAGTTTATCTAGTTGGGATTGATAAAGATTGGTTGGATTTTCACCAACACTATTGTAGTTTAATTTTCCCTGTTTTTTATAACTTTCGCGTAACTTCTCCATATACGCGTTCAACTTTCCGGCTAATTCAGTTGACATTTCTGCTGATAGTTTCTGATTGGTCACTAAAGCAATAAGGTCTTCTGAATGTGCCAGTGCTGCATTACCTGCTGCTTTTTGTAAACCCGCTAATATATAAGCCTGTTCCGCAGATAATTTTGTTTTCTTTTGGTTTTCATTAAGTTCCTGGTTTAATATAGCTAGTTGGCTATCAAGGTTAGGAAAATCAACTAGGTCAAGCTGTTTTACACCATTATTAGCAGCTTCTGACGCTTTATTCATAGCGTCTAGCTTTTCTTTTTCCTGAGCTAATACATTTACATTGTTTAGTAATTTACTTGTCAATTGGACTAATGATGATCCAAACTGTTCATTATTAAGTGTCGCTACATTTAATTGATTGTTAGCTTCATATAACTCTTCACCAAAACCATGATCTAGCAATGTTCCATTTTTAACTTGGTCATACAAAGTTGTTATTTTTTCTATATATGCATCAATTGCTTCTGCGTTTTCAGAAGGTAATACACTTTGAACCTTAGGGTAATCATGTCCAGTTGGCTCAAATTTAGATAATGCTTTTGTCAAATCTTCTTTAAGAACAGAGATATTTTCATCAACTTCTTTTTCTTTATCTTTAACGTTTGAATTGGTGTCATTTTTATACACGGCTTGACGTGCTTTATCAAGTTCCTTGTATTTTGCAATCAATTGATCAACAGGTAATTGCAGATCTTCGATTGGTTTTTTAGCACTATCCGCGCCATCTCTCATTGAGAAAAAAGCCGTCCCAACAGCTATGGCTGTCATCGCTAGTCCTAATGGACCACCAAGTACTCCTAACAAGGTACTACCAGCACGAGTTAAAATAGTCATTGCGCTACTTGATAACTTAAGTCTCT
Organism: Gilliamella sp. W8145; assembly: GCF_016101145.1. Lineage (NCBI taxonomy): Bacteria > Pseudomonadati > Pseudomonadota > Gammaproteobacteria > Orbales > Orbaceae > Gilliamella > Gilliamella sp. W8145. Next base: position 525,415 of record NZ_JACFRC010000001.1, on the reverse strand, counting down.
CATTTGCTGCCCTAAGTCCATTTTTAGCCTGTGTTTCCCTTTCAGTTAGAGCAATTTCTTGAGCTTCAAGTGCTAAAACAGCTCTACGTACATGCATGCTAGAACTAATACCGGAAATGTTTTGCAATCTAGCGATTGTCGCCTGTTTTGTGCTTGCAATAGATTGTTTTTCAACTGCTATTTTTTGCAGTTCGGACTCAGCAAGATGTTTTTGAGCTAATGCAAGATTTCTAGTTTTATTAATGTGATCTACTATTTCAACTGAAAGAGTTTTTACTGACGAGTATACGCCATTTAGATAATTGCTAAATTTGGCCGATACAACTGCCGCTCCAGCTACCGAAACTAATCCAATATTATCAGCTAAAATTTTTAAAGCTTTCGATATATTATTAGTTAATCCAAGACTATTATTTAATTCGTTAACTAATTCTCCAAAATCATTAGATATTGCATTAAAGCCACCTTGAAGAGTATCACCCATGGCATCTGCCATTTTACCCGTTTCATCCTTGGCCTTAATCATCGCATCAGAAAATTGACGCATTGAAATTTCACCAGACATACCGAGTTGGATAATGGTAGCTTCAGATTCGCCCATGGAGTCAGATAATGCAGTAACAACATTTGATGTTGATGACAATATTTTTTTAAAATCACCACTGCTTACTTTACCCGTAAGCAGTGATTCATTGATTGCATTTATACTTGTCGATACCTCAGTTGCTGATGTCGCATTTATTTTATAACTGTTTGACATCGCCTCGATAAAATCGACCGTTTCATTAGTACTGTAACCTAAATCAGACATTGATGAAGCAGTCGCAATATATAACTTTTGGGAATCTGAAATCGCTTTACCATTTCTGTTACTTATTGCAAGTAACCTATCTTGAACTAATTGATAATCATCAGCAGATCCGCCAACTGAACTTATTGCCATTTTGACGCGATTGGCCATTTTCCCATAGTCATCGGCCATTTTCAAAATACCGGTAATTGAAAAATTAACCCCAAATGTTTTGGTCATATCGGACGCTGAAATCTTTAACTTACTTAAATGCTCATTGATTGCTTGAATTGATTTCTTATTGTTAGCAATGTATTGATCAAAACGCCGTGAATATTTCTCCATTGTTTTGTAATAATCATTACCAAGACGGGTTGCTCTTTTAATTTCTCGTTGATACGATGCTGAATTTGCACTGAGTTGTATCACCAATTCTCGCGGTATAACCATATTATTTTCCAATTAAGTTAGATAATGCGTCGAATAAAGTGACTGGTTGCTTTTTCTCTTCTCTAAATTTAATTAAACAGTCGTCGAAAGAAACTTTTCCACCTTGTGAGCGGTATATAGATGAAGAAATTTGAGCTGCATGCCAGTCATTTCGCTCGTCACTGATAGGATTTAATTTATCAAATGCGACCCAGTAGTAAAATTCACTAGCTGAAAGTGATTGCTCAAGTTCAGCTAGCGTTTTACCAAGCCTTAATGCTAGCTTTAATTTAAAGAAAAGCTCTGGTTCATTTTCTACTTTTTTTCAGCCTCTTTGAGAGGATCGTTATTTAACTCTATCAATTCGAGGGCTTTATTCAGTACTCGAGTATGAACAGGACCATAACTTTCTACTAACGCCTCCATTTCTTTACTGTCATTATTATTGAAAATAAGATTACCGTTTTTATCAATTACGGTTGCAGCAAATAATAAAGTTTCAGCTTTGATATTTAGTAAATCTTTTTCTTGCTCTGTTAATGAGTCATCTTTTGACGTTTTTTCAATGGTTTTTACATAACGATAAAAATCAATATGTAACGGTTCTCGAACACAAATTGTCGTATTCCATTCTGCTACCTGAAACTCTTTAATGCGAAAGCCTGAATTTTTAGCTGTGATAATTTTTTTTAGATTCATTATTATTTCTCCACAAATTAATTAGTTGGAGTCGGTTCGTTAAACACAAATGAGCCTTTTACTTTGAATGCAAATGAACCAGTTAAAATACCATTCTTTTCGCCTTTAAACTCAAAATTGGTAACGCGCGCAATCCAGTCAACTGAACTACCATCCTCATGTTGGATTTTAAATGCGTAATTATTACCTGACTCATATGATTCTCTTAAAGCTTTTTGACCATCATTTGCTATAACAAAATTAACGTTCATTGATACCGTTGGTTCAGCCGGTAATCCACTAATGGTTTCTTTGGTACGAGAAGAAAGTGTTGAGACATCAATCTCTTCACCTTCTGGTGATGTCATGGAATAGTCGGTTACCGTACACTCCAAACTTAATTTTGGGGTGGTATCAGTGATGAATTTTGTTGAAGGATCTTTACTAATAAATACACCGATATCTCTAGTTTTGGTATATTCGCTTTGTGATTTTTGTACTTCAGTCATGTTAGTTTCTCCAAAAATAAAAAAACCGCAATTAAGCGGCAAATAGGTTAATTTTTACTTACTGATTATTAAAGGTATAGCTCTAATTATGATCTATAGGCTATATATTTAATTCGTAGTTAGGGTGACTTTTAACATTGAAAGGTTTCAATTGTTATTAGTATATTATTAGATCTGTCTTTCCTATAGATTAAAAATCTATAAATATCATTATGAAAATCAAACAGTTAAATTATATAAACATGGTTTATTTGTATAGAGTGAAAGTTAAAAACTAAGCTCTATTTAATTGATTACGCTAATTATTTTTTTTATTGCTCTTTTATCTTGATTGCATCTTTCAATAACATTCAAGAGATGTTCGTTATATTTCACACTGTCACCGAATGTCATTTTTTCAGGCGGTAGTTTGGGCAAGCAATCACTGAGTAGATTTGCTGGGATTGGCTGACTCACGTAAACTTTTCGCTCTGTTGTACATGCTGCCAGAGATAGGCATAGGAATAAGCCGATTAGCACAATCATTATCTTTGAGTTGTTCATTGATTTGCTCCTGACGTGAAATAGATTGATTTTCTAGTTCATGTTTTGATAACTCGTTGTCAGTAATAATCTGATTATTTTTAATAATTTTTTGTTGCAATTGTTGCATCTGAGATGATAATTCAGTCATTTGCTGTTTTGCAGTTTGTTCATCTTCAAAACATTGATAAGCAAAATAAATGCTAAATATGACGATAATCAATAATGCTATCAGAGATAGCTTATAAATTTTTTTTAATTTATCCATTAGACTATCCCATTCACGTAAACCGTTTTACCGCTATTTTTGATTGCTGTTAAAACAATTTGTCGATTATAGTTTGGGCTAAAACCGATATGCACCCATTGGTTATGTTCCTGGATTAACTTATCAAACTGAACACCGGTATCAATTAAACGCTGGCAAATTTCTTTAGGTGTGCCATAAGCACAATGGAAATCAACAGCCAAGCCTTTGGTATGAGCGCTAGTTGATACGCCACCCACCCGGGCATTTAATAACGGGCAACGATAACCAGAAGTAATCCTTATTGGAAAACCTAGCACTTTTCTAACTAACTCTAATTTGTTAGCTGTCAGTTGAATATTTGCCATTAACTCATCTGGCACTCGATTATCTATTCTTAATCTGCTTGCAATGTTTGAACGGGTAAATTCTTCAAGTGTAAAATGTTCTGTTAGTTTCATTGTTCTCCAGCACTCCTTTTCATTCGTTCGGCAATGACTTTGATCATCTCTGCACCCAACCACCCCGCAGAGCCTGCCATACATCCTGTGAATTCAGCACTAAACTGTAGTGCTATTGATAATAAAATAGTCAGTGCGCCGGCAAACATAGAAACAATTAATTGGCATATAGCTATCTTTATCCCTACTGCTTTACCGTTAATGATATCAAATGCAGTTTTCGCAATAGAGCCTAGAGCAGCCATACCTAATGTCATTAGCCAATATAGCCAATTCGTAGGATCACTGTTTTGCATATGTTTAATCTTCATAGAAAGCCTCCATTTTGAGGCAATTAATTGAAATGACAGCGTAAAAGTAATCTTTTGTTGTAATTGTGATTAACTTTGTTGTCGATACTGTGAAACCGCAGAATTGAGGATTTGATAAAAAAGCAATTAAACGGCTGATTTATTGAAAAGGTTCATCAAAAAATTATCTTTTCAGATAGTTTATAAAGTAATAAATTACATTTTAAAGAATTAAAATATAAATTAATTTTATCTTTTAAAAGGTTTCTTTTCCCAGCGTTTCGCAAGCATTCAAATTTTTGGTCTAGATTATCTCGCTTTTCAATACGCGGAATGTATTCTACTAGCGATTTCGGTATTTTTCATATTTGCATTATTTATGAATACTGCATGTGTTTGTATATAGTTTACTCAAAAGCTTTATTACGAACTTTTCAAGCAATAAACTCATAACGATTTAATATCATTAATTAGATATTCAGGTGGGAAAAAACAGACATTTTGATGTAATTTAACTAATATATAGAATAACTCTTTGAGAACAATTACCTGTCAATCAATATAAAAGTTGAATGATATAGTATAAAAAAGCCCAAATATTAATTTGGGCTTTTTGTTTAATGCACATTAAACTGCATTGTTTACATATTATGCATTTAAACGTTTAAATAGTCAAGTCTTAGATGTTTAAAAATTAAAATATTTTTCTCTACGTTAAACATTATGCTGTTTTTGAAAATAATTGGATAATATGACCACGTATAAAACATTCTGCAGCAAGTAATATTTTTGTAATTTCAGTTGTTTGCTTACCTAAAAGTTTTGCTTGTTTGCTGCATGATATTCCGCGAAGGTAAAAAGACGTCAATATTGCCCAATATTCTATATTATCAGCTCTAAGTGTTAAAACCGCATTATCAACAACTTCTACTTCTTCTTCAGTTAAATACTGACGATAATCGAAATCGTTGGACGCACCAGCAAAACCTGATGATTTTGACGGATATTCAGTACCTATTCGCTTTAAAATACGTGTATTTTTCCATGCAATTAAAATATCTTTAGTTTCTCTCACTGCGCACCTCTGATTCTCTTATATAAATGTCAATACTACTGTTTTTAATTAAAATATAACTAGCTCTCATAATATTTTTAGTATTTGTTAACCTCATAAATTCAGTTACATAATTAACTTAACGTGTTTTTTTATTAATTTAATTAGTTTGCTCATGATTTATATTTTTCTCTGTTCAGGTAAAATTTACCGCAAGAAGCATCCATATCACCATTTACTGTTGTTAACTTCCTTGCACAAACAAATAAATTTATATCCATGTTATATAAACAATCCCCTTTACACTCTGGGCATCTAAATCCTGTCGGAATTAATTTGTTTCTTGTCGGCATCTTTCACCTTATTTAAATCAAATCTGTTTATTTTTTCTCTACGTTGTTCATATAATTGTGCTAATTGATTCTCAATTTCAGCTATAAGATGATCTATTTTTTCCAATTGTTTCATTTTTATTTTTCCTCTTCTCTTGATAATTCATTTACTATTTTTTTGTTAAAAATTAATGATCACTGCTCCATCATTAACAAACTTAATACTCTTTTCTCTCTGAATGGTTGAGCTGATCAAATCAGTTTTGAGATAATTTTTTTATTCCTTGATTTATCTTTAATAAATAACAATGTCGATATAAGCAAACAGCTAACACCTACTTTTGATCGGCCAATAATACTATTCACAATAATTAATAATTTGATTAACATTTGTCTTGCCAACTGTGAATCTTGATTAAATACTGACATAACCTGTTTTTAACATTTGTTTAATGTTGGCGATGTGTGACATGCTCTTATCAGATACGCTTTGTTCGTATTTATACTCGATCATGGAAATAGTATTTTCTGGTTTCGGCAGATAATAATTAGCCCTTTCTTTAGTTAATAAACCGGTAAATACAGCGTGATTAATAGCGTCAACTCGCCTTGATTTATCATTACCAAGAGATACAAAGAACTCTATAGGACGGCAATACATCATTGATTCATTTACTAATCGCTCGTAAGCCTCAATAAATGTTCGTCTAGCACCGATTTTGTCACCATTACAATAAACAATTTCCGCCTGAGACCATGCTTTGGCTATTTCGTTTGTCCATACAACAGTGTTAGTTTCATCGCTTGCAAGTATCGCTATTGACCAGGCTTCATCTGGAGATAAATGATTACCAGCTCCACCCATTAATTTAATCAAATCAGCCGGTTTTGGCATAAATTCACTTTTACGAACCCAAACATTAGCGGCTTTACGCAATGATTCAATCGGATATTGCCCTACTGTTGACCAGTAAATATTAACTTTGGTAGTGCTTGCTTGTTGACCATAAAGCTCAAGCAATCCACCAATAACAGCTAAAAACTCATCTGTAATTTTTGCCATGATTACCCCCTCATACTCTCTAGAACCGCCCGGTTACGTTCGGCAAGGGTCATAAAATTAGCTTTGTTGTTTGGACTAGCCCGTTGATATTTACCAGCATTACGTAACCAGTTATTAAATGCAGCGTTCCAATCAATGTATTTTTTCCCGTTAGCCAAGCAATAGTCTTTAAATTTTATAAATTCGTTATCTAAATTGATATTTTCGTTAACTGCTATATCTTGATGATTAGTTGTTGGTTCAAAATCGTCAGGAATTTGACATGCTCGTTTTTGCTTTTGCGACTTAGCCACAATAATATCTGTAGTAATCTTTGTAGTAGTCTTTGTCGTAATCTCTTGATCTAACGAACTTGATTTTGTAGCCATCTCGGCATCTACAATGTCGAGTTCGAGATGAGTACTGTTTATATCTCGTGGTAACTCAATCATAAATTTGGCGAAATTCCTTAAAACTTTATTCACTTTTTCATTATTAATTTTGTAATAAGTTTTATGTTGTAGGCGCTTTTCAGTAACAATTAAAACACCTCTTTCACATAACTTTTTAATTGCCGTTCTTTGTTCGTTATGGCTTAGACCTGTTTCATCTTCTAATTCATCACGCGTCTTATATACACCTAAATCAGAAGTCGCTTTGTCCTGCCAATAAAATAGTTGTGAAAAAAGAATGGCTGAACTAATCCCACCCAAAGGTTTAGCCAACTTTGGATAGTAGGCAATGGGGTTACCCATTGTTAGAAGATAATCGGTTGCTTTCAATTTACACCTCTAATCGAATACTCAGCGTACTGAACACCATTCTCATGAACTAAACGACTATCAATGTCAAATTCAGGTTTCTTTAGATCATAAATACGAGCACTTAATCTAAAACAACCATATAAATTTAATGCTTGGACTGGACTAATTGATTTTCCAGTTTGTAAATGGATCAATATTTTTTCGCATTGGCTTAGTGTTTTTTTATTGTTTAGCATCTTTATCATTACCTTAAATATTTGAAGTGCCGTAATACAACCATTCAACAGAACAATTCAAAGCATTTGCTATCTCGACAATATTTCTTGGTTTTTCAATATTACCAGCCTCTAAATCACTTATTGATTGTTGTTTCATTCCAACTAATTCAGCCAATGACGCTTGGCTAATATTAAGTTCGATTCTTTTCTTCTTAACTCTTTCTCCGATTGTCATTTAAACCTCAACATAAAATACAGTTATAACTGTATTAAATAACAGTTTATTCTGTTTGTCAATTACAGATTTATCTGTATTATTTTATTAATCATAAAGGGAGACTTTTAAAATGAATAATCTCGGTCAAAGAATTAGGGCTAGACGCGAAGAATTGGGATTAACCCAAGAACAAGTTGCTGCGCAAATAGGAATTAAACAGCAATCTTATCAAGCAATAGAAAGTGGTAATGTAAAAAAACCTCGCCATTTATATGAAATATCTATCGCTTTAAAATGCGATATGGCATGGTTATTAAGTGGAAAAGATAAAGATGTAATAAACGTAGAAAAAATAGAAGTTCACGCCCATCAAGTCCCATTAATAAGCTATGTACAAGCTGGAGTATGGACTGAGTCGTGTGAGCTTAGCGATTCAACAGGGTTTGAGTATATTATGACATCATTAGAATTATCAAATAAAGCATTTGCACTAAAAATAAAAGGCGATTCAATGGAACCAGAATTTAAAGAAGGTGATGTTGTTGTTATCGATCCAGCTATAAAACCATTTCCAGGTGAATTTGTAGTAGCTGTAAATGGAGATGAAGAGGCAACTTTTAAAAAGTATCGTGAATTAGGATATGACGAGCATGAAAGAATGCAGTTTGAACTCATACCACTCAATCCAGACTACACAACTATGAGCACTTTAAAACAACAGATAAGAATAATTGGTACCATGGTGGAGCATAGAATATTTAGACGTAAAAGATAATAGTTCCAAATTGAACACAACTAACCGCTTCGGCGGTTTTTGAATAAAATAGATAAGTGGAATAATTTAATAATATTTCATTATAAAACAATTAACTATATTGTTGGTGCTAAATTAATTAAAACTAATTATTGACAAAAATATCACATATAGTAATATTTCTCTTGTCAAGCCTAGCGCCGTCCGAAGATCATTTTTAAAGTCTTCATGAGGGTTCTAGGTTTTTTTTATAGGTAAATAAAAATGAAAAAAGTAGCTATACTTATAGATGCAGGTTTTTTTATTCACAAGTTGCAACACATCAAAAAACATTACTTCAAAGAAAAGGCATTAACTCCCGATATAATTATTGATGTCATTTATAGTTTAGTACACTATCATGAAAAGGTTAACAATGATTCAGGTAAAGAAAGAAAACTAGAATTGTATAGAATATATTTTTATGATTGCCCACCAATAGACAAACAAATAAAATTTCCATTACCTGAGCAAGGTCAAAAAACACCTAAGGATAAAAATTTTAAGCTTGATGAATCCTATATACTAAGAGAGTCTTTACATAAAAAGCTCAAGCAATGTAGAAAAATAGCACTGAGAATGGGTGAGCAATCTGGTCATGGCGCGTGGCAACTCAATGAGTTAACGTTGAAAAATCTTTTAAGAGGTAATAAAAAATGGGATCAGTTAACTAATTCTGACTTTCATTATCAGTGCACACAGAAACAGGTCGATATAAAACTTGGTATGGATATAACTACTTTAGCTTATGAAAAACTGGTAGAGGTTATTGTATTAGTTGCAGGAGATTCCGATTTTGTACCTGCAGCAAAATTAGCAAGAACAAAAGGAATTGATTTTATTTTAGACCCATTAAGGCATGACATAAACCCTGATTTATCTGAACATATAGACGGAATACAATCTTATAACCTTACTTCTGCATTATCGCATTTTTTCGGTGTTGCTCCCAATCCAAAACCGATTTGGTGGGATGAAATGATGGAAAAAAGAAAAAAGAAACAAACTAAAAAAAGAAATAAGAAGAATAGATAATAATAATAATCTTTATACAAAAAATTTAAATATATTTTTTACCAACTCACCTTGCGTGTTTTTTCACGCATTAACCCCCTACAACTTTAAAACACTTCATTGATTAAAAAACAACCAATCAAATAAAATACAGTTTTTAAACAGTTTTAACTGTTTACTTTAAACAGCTAAAACTGTACAATCAATTTTATCGAAACAAATCAATCTGTAAAAATTTAAAATAGATTACTAATTACTATATCTAAAGTAATTAAAGCTTTTCTAGTTATTAGACTTGATTTTGAAAAATTTCTGATACAGGAAAGAGAACATTTAACATTGTCTTTCTCACTTTTAATAGTTTTTATAGGATTAAAAAAAATGAATTATAAAGAATGGAAACGGGAATATTTAGAGCTTTTAACTGAAGTTATAAAAAATCATAAATATTCAGAATATTATAATAATGAGTTCATTGAAGATCTTGCTAACGAATTATTAATGCGTGGCTATTTTGACGAGGATTATGGACATTGGCAAGTCACCCCCGCTGAACAGGCAATTAAAGAAAGTTTTGAACTGTAGTTAAATGATAATTCTGAGACATACACAATGACTAATAAAGATTTTGTCAAAGTGAAAACCAAAGATCGGTTTCATAATGATTATCAACTATCAGATAGCGAAATTAAGTTTGCCCTATTTTGCACTTTTATTGTTGCATTAAGTAGCATGTTTGGTTTGTTTTATTGGATTTTGCAAATAGCAACGAGGTGATTTATGTCGTTACAAAGAGTGGTAGAAAATTGGCATGAAAATGCATATTGCAGAATGATGAACAACTTCGAGAAGCAAGATGCCCGTGATGATTGGATAGAGAGTCGCGCTGAAGAGCTAATCAGAAATTTTGCTAATGACAATGACTGGCAAATTATAGAGTTATTAAAAATAAAATTAGAAAGCAAAAACATTGATGCAGAGATATATAATCAATTTATTGTTGATATTTGCTATTCTCAAGCTGAATTTGATTTTAATAAAAATTTTATATAGACAAAATATACTTTAAAAAAGTACTTAAATCCTCTTATTTAAGTGATGTTGAGACAATTGAACTGATCAATATAACTATAGATTAGTTGCTAGATCTACCTTGCGTATCATAATAGTGATAACTTTTACATTTTTAGCAGGATATTAGTCTTTAAAATAAAGGAATAATTTTATAAATTGTTTAATATCAATTTGTAAAATGGTGGCCCCTACTGGACTTGAACCAGTGACCAATCGATTATGAGTCGACTGCTCTGACCAACTGAGCTAAGGGGCCATGTTTTGATGTACTACTGACTTAGTAGGGTTGCGATTATAATAGAGTTAAAATTAATTTGCTACAATTAATTAACTAAATAGGTTGATTTGGTTAATTATTAAGCTGACATTTGTCATAATAGCATCATTTATAATAAGCGATATTTTTTAATCAATTATCCTGATACAATGTTTTATATTATCATTACTCATGTTCGTTTATTGGTTGAGGAAATATTATGTCTATCAAAAAAACTCTTTTTATTAGTGCTGCGCTGTCAATGACATTATTTTTAAATGGTTGTAGTAGTTCAGATTATCAAGCTACCTCGGCTGGTCGCCAAGTTCAATTTATTGATACTAAACCAGCAGAAACCTGTCAATTTATTGGTAAAGCTGAAGGTCGTCGCAGTACTTTCTTTTCTGGCTTAAAAACGCATAGTGAATTAATCCGTGATGCAGCAACTGATTTAATGAATAAGGCTGCAGCTATGGGTGGTAACGTAATTTATAATGCACAAGATGCATCTTTACAATATGTTTCTGATATTGCCCCAACAGATGCTGTTATGGTTGGTGAAGTTTTCAGCTGTAAATAGCTAATCAGCAAATAAAAAAAGGGATATATTGATATCCCTTTTTAGTAAAATTTACCAAAATAATTAGCCATTTTGCTTTTCAAACTGTTGCATAAATTCAATAAGGTATTTGACACCTTCTATTTCCATTGCATTGTAAATTGATGCGCGCATTCCGCCTGCAATTCGGTGACCTTTAATACCAATAATATTCGCTTGAGTTGCCTCACTAACAAACTTTTTATCTAGTTCTTCATTTGGCGATAAAAAGGTTACATTCATAATGGAACGATTGTTTACCGCTACAGTATTGCGGTAAAAATCAGACTGATCAATAAATTGATAAAGTAATTGTGCTTTTGCTTGATTTCGTTGTTGCATCGCACTTAAGCCACCTAAACTCTTAATCCATTTGAAGACTAAACCTGACATATACCAAGCAAAAGTTGGTGGAGTATTAAACATTGAATCATGATCTAATAATATTTTGTAATCAAGTACCGAAGGTAAGACTTTTTGCGCATAACCAATCAGATCTTCACGAACAATGACAATAGTAATTCCTGATGGGCCGATATTTTTCTGTGCACCGGCATAAATAATACCGTAACGCTTAACATCGATAGGTTGTGATAAAATACAAGAAGATAAATCTGCTACGACAGTTTTATCGGCAAAGTCAGGTTGTTCAAATATTTCAACGCCATCAATGGTTTCATTGGGACAATAATGAACATAAGCACTGTTATCGCTTAATTGCCATTCAGACATTGGTTTGATCGAGGTTATTCCTGCATTTTTGATAACGACATTTTTCTCAATTACATTACAATATTTTGCCGCTTCTTTCGCTGCACACTGACTCCAATAGCCACTATTGATGTAATCAGCGTGAGTATTATTAGCTAAAATATTTAATGGTACAGCAGCAAACTGAGCTCTAGCTCCACCTTGGCAAAATAAGATTTTATAATTTTCTGGTACATTTAAAAGATCACGAAGATCGTTAGTTGCTTCAATCGCACATGCATCAAATTCTTTACCTCGATGACTTAGTTCCATCACCGATGCACCAGTGTTTTGCCAATTTAATAATTCAGCTTGTACTTGCTTTAAAACATCTGCCGGTAGTTTGGCTGGGCCTGCACTAAAATTATAACTTTTACTCATTGCGATTCACTTTCATCCATCAAAAAATAGAAAATCTATTTTTACACTCTATGAACCAATATACAATCAGATTTTTAGCAAAAAATTTTGAGGAACGGGGTTTTTGAAGCATAAAAATACCGACAATAGTCGGCATTTGTCGCAAAGAAAATGAAATTTAAAGAGCTAGTTGCTGTTTAGCGTTTTCGATGGCGAATTTTACTTGTTGCGGTGATACACCACCTTTTGCAGATCGTTTCGCTAAGCAAGATTCTAAAGATAATATAGAATAAACATCATCCTCAATGACTTGGCTGTATTGTTTTAATTCATCTATAGTTAGCTCTTCTAATGCTTTTTGTTTCGCAATCGCTCCTACTACCGCCTCACCAACAATATGGTGCGCTTGTCTAAATGGAATGCCTTTAGCCACAAGATAATCAGCAAGTTCTGTCGCATTAGAATAACCTTGTTTAGCAGCACTTTGACAATTTTGGTAATTGATTTTTATATCTTCAAGTACTAATACCGCCATATCTAAACACGCTTGCCAACTGTCAAGTGCATCAAATAAGTGCTCTTTATCTTCTTGTAGATCTTTATTATATGCCAGAGGTAATCCTTTAAATGTGATTAATGCTCCTGTTAATGCGCCAACCACTCGCCCTGCTTTACCGCGAATTAATTCCAATGCATCTGGATTTTTTTTCTGCGGCATTAATGAAGATCCTGAAGTAACGCGGTCAGATAATTCAACAAAGTCCGCTTCACCACTATTAAAAATAATTAAATCTTCAGCAAAACGTGATAAATGCACCATACCGATTGATGCATTATTGAGTAGTTCAAGCACATGATCCCTATCAGACACCGTATCCAAGCTATTATTGGTTGCAGTTGCGAAACCTAACCAGTTGGCTAACATATCACGATCCATAGGATAAGCTGTACCAGCTAAAGCACCACAGCCTAAAGGACTAACATCCAAGCGTTTTAGAGTATCTTGTAAACGACTTTCATCACGCGTTAACATTTCATAATACGCTAAACACCAATGCGCAAAAGTTATTGGTTGAGCACGTTGTAAGTGAGTATAACCAGGCATAACCGCATCTTGATGTTGTTCTGCAGTTAACACCAGTGTTTTACGTAATTGATTGATAGCAGAGATAAGATGAGCAATTTCATCTTTACACCATAATTTTAGATCGGTAGTTGACTGATCATTACGACTGCGACCTGTATGAAGTTTTTTACCTAAATCACCGACTTTTTCTATTAGTTTTTGTTCTACCCAACTATGAATATCTTCAGCGTCACTTTGTAAGATCTGCTGCGGATCTTGTCGTACCGAACTCAATAATTCATTTAACGCTTGTTCTAACTGTTGTTGTTCATCATGAGATAAAACGTTCACAGTGACCAATGCTTTCGACCATGCAATTGATCCAATGATATCTTGCTCTGCAAGCCGATAGTCAAAGCGCAGAGAATCATTAAAGTGTTTAAATCGTTGATCTGCTGCTTGGCTAAAACGCCCACCCCATAACGCCATAATCACCTCAAATGTTTTATTTCAAATCAATCTTAAACGATTAAAAATTTATCGTTTTTTTAATAATTTTAATGATAAGTTTATCTATAACTAACGATACTACCGAAAAATATATACAGACCTAAGTCTGTATATATTAGGTTTTATATCTAGCTAAAAAGTCTTAAAAATTACTTTTTAGTTTTAGTATTACTTTTTGATTTTGTGGTTTCTTTCGCTGCCGATTTAGCTTTTTTAGTCGGCTGATTTTTCTTACCTTCATTTAAAGCACGGATGCGTGAAGATAGAGAGAATAGACGAATAAAGCCACCGGCATGACTGTGATCGTAAACCTCATCTTCACCAAACGTTGCAAACTCTTCGCTATATAAGCTATTTGGTGATTTCTTCTGTACTGCGGTTGCATTACCTTTATAAAGTTTAACTACAACTTCACCAGTCATATCTTCTGCTAACACTTCTGCAGCGGCTTGAAGAGAACGACGATATGGTGCAAACCAGCGACCATCATAAACAACATAAGCCATTTCTAAACCAAGTTGTTCACGCCATTTGAAGCTATCACGATCTAAGATCAGTTGTTCTAAACCACGTAACGCTGTCATCATGATAGTTCCACCAGGGGTTTCGTAACAACCACGCGATTTGATGCCGACTAAACGGTTTTCAATAATATCTACTCGACCTACACCATGTTTTGAACCAATTTTATTCAGCGTGGCTACACAGTTATATGGTGATAATTTTTTACCATTAACGGCAACAACTTCGCCTTTTTCAATACCAATAGTGACAAATTCAGCTTTATCTGGTGCATCTTCTGGCGATACAGTCCATGCCCAACAATCAGCATTTGCTTGATTCCAAGTGCTTTCTAACACTCCACCTTCGGTTGAAATATGCCATGCGTTTTCATCACGGCTGTAAATTTTTTCAACTGTTGCTGTAGTAGGAATTTTTCTCACTTTTAGATAGTCAATTAACGCTTCACGTGAACGTAAATCCCATTCACGCCATGGTGCAATAACTTTTAGTTGTGGTGCTAAAGCGGTATAAGTTGTTTCAAAACGGACTTGGTCATTACCTTTACCGGTCGCACCATGACAAAGGGTATCAGCACCAACTTCTAATGCATATTCAACTTGAGCTTTAGCGATGATTGGGCGAGCCATTGAAGTACCAAGATAATACGTTCCTTCATATAATGCGCCAGTTTTTAAAACAGGGTAAACATAGTCTTTAACAAACTCTTCGCGTAAATCAACAACTTTACATGCTACTGCGCCAGATGCTTTGGCCTTTTTTTCCACATCTTTTAGTTCTTTAGGATCTTGTCCAACGTTGGCGACTAAAGCATAAACTTCACAATCGCCATAATTCTCTTTTAACCAAGGAATAATAGCTGATGTATCTAAGCCACCCGAATAGGCTAAAACTACTTTTTTTGTTGCACTTTTTTTCATGTTATACCCTTTCATAATTTACTGACGAAAAAAATAAATGTTTTAAACACTAAGCCAAGTATATCTAACAATAAATATACTTGTTTAATATACTGACTGATTTATGTTTAAGCAATAATTCTTGTACCCGTTATACCTGATTTTCCATTAAATAATTCAATGAGTTTATCTGATTCTTTCCAGCTAGCGATATCTATTGGTCGACCTAATGTTTTAGCCGCTTCAAATGCAGAATTCACTTTCACGATCATTCCATCGGTAATAATTCCTTGAGCAATTAGATGATCTGCCTCAGCTTGTGTTAACGATTCGATTAATTGTTTGTTTTCATCTAAAACACCAGATACATCAGATAGTAAAATTAAATCTGCATCTAAAGTTTTTGCCAAGGCAACAGCTGCGTGATCGGCATTGACATTCATCATCTTGCCTTCATCGGTAATCCCAATTGAACTAACAATAGGTAAATAACCATTAGTAAGGAGTAAATTGATTAAGGCAGGATCGCCTTGTTCGGCTTCACCTACATAACCTAACTCTTCAGAAATTTGCTTAACTTTAACGCTATCACCATCGGCTAAGCAGAGTCCAATACTGGCTATTTGTAATTTTTTAGCTTCTGACAAAATTGTGGTATTCGCACTACCGGCAAGACTACCAACAATCACATCTATTTGATCTGCCGGTGTAACACGTAAACCATTACGTCGAACAACCGGTAAGGAGAGTCGATCCATTAATGAATCAACCACACTACCACCACCATGAACAATAATTAAAGGACGTTTAAAATTTTTTTTGTATTCGCTAATAACAATAAATAATTTACTTAATGCATCTTTATTATCGAGTAATACGCCGCCAAACTTAATAATCAATGGTTTCATTTTTATTTCCTATTCACGCTAATAAATGTTCACTGATATAAACTTGTCATCATTAACAAATTATTATCTATCTTTATAATAAGGCTGTTGTTTCATCAAAACCAAATCGAATATTCATACATTGAACTGCTTGCGCAGCTGCACCTTTTAATAAATTGTCTTCCACAGAGATTAAAATCAGATGTTGGCCTTTAAGCACAAAACCAATATCACAATAAGGTAAGCCAATTACCGATTTTAGGGCTGGCCATTGTTTTTGGTAAACTCTTACTAATGGCTTATCATCATAATATTTATTTAATGCGGTAAGAATATCTTCCTCACTCACCCCTTCTTTCACCTGACAGGTGATAGTGGCATGGATACCATCTTTAAAACAACCTAAATGAGGAGTAAAAATAACTTCCTGCCCTAAATGTGTCTCAATTTCAGGTTGATGACGATGAGTAAATATGCCATAAGCATGTAAGCTGACCTCACAAAATAGATTATTTGTAGAAGGTTTACGGCCTGCACCACTAACGCCACTCACAGCATTAATGACAGGCCATTGCCTTTTGTCTAGTAAATCTTCTTCAATTAATGGTTTTAGTGGCAGTTGCGATGCGGTTGGATAACAACCAGGTACAGCGATTAATTGCGCATTTTTTATCGCATCAAAATTCCATTCAGCTAGACCATAAACAGCTTTATCTAACCACTGTTGGTGCTGATGTTCAAAACCATAAAATTGGGTATAAAACGAGGGAGAGTTGACTCGAAACGCACCCGATAAATCAAATACTGTACAACCATTTTCAAGAAAGAATGGTGCGATATCGTGACTAACAGAATGTTCAGTAGCTAAAAATACAATATCAATATCTTTGATAAGAGAAGAATAATCAGCCGTAGCAATTAAAGGTAAATCAACAACACCTTTCAATTGCGGGTATAAAAATCTATCAGAAATAAGTTTTCCTGCATCAAGGCTATTTTCTGATACCGTTAAAGCGACTAATTCAATATTTGGATGTTTTGTTAAATAGTAAGCTAATTTTGCACCTGCATAACCACTCGCCCCAACAATTATTGCTTTTAACATATCTTTCCTTATCTATCATTCAGATTTTTATGCAGTATAGTAGGCGATTTAAACCAACAAAACAAGAGAAAATTGAATTTTTATTCACTTTTTGTGAATTTATTTTCAAAAAAGACAATTACTGCCACGATTTTAAACTTTAGCAGTGAGGTGAAAATGTCATCCTCCTACACATTAGATCTGTAGGAGGAGGATTAATGATTATTTTAGATAGCTGGCAGATTTTAAGATTGCTATGAGTAGTTCCCAATAACGATAAACACTTTGAATATTAACTTTTTCATCAGGTGAATGAGGTGAAACAATTGTCGGGCCAATGGATATCATATCCATATCCGGATAAGACTGTTTAAATAGACCACATTCTAATCCAGCATGAATCACCATAATTTTTGCTTGTTTAGAGAAAATCTCTTGATATTTATCTTTAGCTAATTGTAAAAGACTGGAATTTAAATTAGGCTCCCAGCCCGAATAGCCACCACTAATTTCGTAATTGGCATTCACTAATTGGCTTAACGAGATTAATGTTGCAACGACTGCATCTTTCGCACTATCAACTTGAGAACGAATTAAGAAATTAACATTCAGTTGATTATCGCTAATACTTACAATACCCAGATTTAAAGATGTTTCAACAACACCATGAATTTGGCTACTCATACTCACCACACCATTTGGCGCAACATTTAATAAATTGATAATTTTACTTTGCTGTTCAACGGCGATGACTCGTTTAATATGATCACTATTAACCTCTTTTAAGGTTAATTCTATATTGGGTTCTACCTGTCCAAACTCATTTTGTAAAATAGATTTATATTGGTTAACAATCTGTTCTAGTTTTGGTAAATCTTGTTTATTTAAGGTTAATTCAGCAAATGCTTCTCGAGGTATTGCATTACGTAAAGAACCACCTCTTATGTCTGCTAATCGATATGAGAGATCTTGTCCATATTCCGCTAAAAATCTTGCCAGTAATTTTATTGCATTACCGCGGCCAAGATGAATATCACAACCAGAATGACCACCTTTCAAACCTTTTAGCGAGAGTTGAATATAGCAATCATGTGTTTCTGGCATTACCGCATATGTGATGGCAAAACTGGTCGTAAAATCAACACCTCCAGCACAGCCAGTAAATATTTCGCCTTCATCTTCAGAATCAGTATTAATCAAATAATGACTTTTCAACCAATTAGGTTGTAGACCGAAAGCGCCATGCATCCCCGTCTCTTCCGAAGTAGTAACTAATACTTCAAGAGGGCCATGTTCAACTGAAGGATCAATTAATACCGCCAAGGCTGATGCCAAACCTACGCCATTATCTGCACCTAATGTGGTTCCTTTAGCTTTGACCCAATCACCATCAACATAAGCTTGAATTGGATCAACAAGAAAATCATGTTGAGTACCTTCATTTTTTTGCGGAACCATATCCATATGAGCTTGCAAAGCAATTGATGGACAATCTTCCATACCTTTAGACGCAGCTTTTCGCAGTAAAACATTACCGGCTTTATCTAGCTGACAGTCAATATGATGAGTGGTTGCAAAATCGACTATATATTTAGTTATCATTTGTTCATGATGTGAAGGATGGGGAATTTTACAAATATCATTAAAAATCTGCCAAACAAATTTTGGATTTAAGGTCGATAGCATATTTTATCCTCAATATTAGGTGGGTAACGAATTAATAAGTGGTTTTTTTTATCTAACCACTCTATAATAAGGTGCAATTTTACATCTATTTT
Organism: Gilliamella sp. W8145; assembly: GCF_016101145.1. Classification (NCBI taxonomy): domain Bacteria; kingdom Pseudomonadati; phylum Pseudomonadota; class Gammaproteobacteria; order Orbales; family Orbaceae; genus Gilliamella; species Gilliamella sp. W8145. The sequence continues at coordinate 506,271 of NZ_JACFRC010000001.1, read as the reverse complement.
TAGCCCATTAATATTAATTTATTAAATTCGTATATTCGATTAAAATTGCAGGTTACACATGTCAATAGAACAAACTTTAACAGAAGAAGAAATCAAAGCAAAAAAACAGCATAAAGCAGAACTTATCGCTGAGAAGAAAAAATTCAATGTCACTTGGGAAATGCTACAAGCTTATGGTCGTCAGCTTTCTGAGAGATTATTACCCGCCAATCAATGGAAAGGCATCATCGCTGTTAGTCGTGGTGGCTTAGTACCAGCAGCTATTCTAGCTCGTGAACTTAGTATTCGTTATGTCGATACAGTTTGTATTTCTAGCTATGATCATGATCATCAACGTGAAAAATTAATTTTAAAACAAGCAAACGGTGATGGCGAAGGCTTTATTGTTGTTGACGATTTAGTTGACACTGGTAGCACTGCACATACCATTCGTGAAATGTATCCTAAGGCTCACTTCGTCACTATTTTTGCTAAACCAGCAGGTAAACCATTAGTTGATGATTATGTTGTTGACATCGCACAAGATACATGGATTGAACAACCATGGGATACTGGTGTCATGTTTGTTAAACCAATCTGTGATAATAAATAATGATTCAATAATTAGGTTGCTATGGTTATGACGGAAAACCTTTCTGAAAAGATATTCAAACCACAATATGACTACCCTGAAACATCGTCGCTAATCAATCGTCTTGATAGCAGCAATGGCAGCAGTATTAGTCCTCTTGATGGTGAAATTGATTCAAAATGGTATCGAATCATTAACCCTCTTTTATGGTATTGGCGCGGTCTTCCTAAGTTAGAAATCGAAGCGGTTTTATCAAGAATCGCTATTTCAACTAAGCGCCATACTAATGATAAATGGTTGGATTCAGTTATTGGTTATCAATCTGGCAACTGGATATATGAGTTTTTAAATCAAGCTGCAATGTGGCAAGCTAAAGCTGATAATGTTGCTCAATCTAATTTAACTGAAGAATCGAAAAATAGTTTATATCAGGATTATCTCATTGCCAGCGAATACGCCAGTATTGCCAGTTATCCTCATTTTAAGAATGATGAGCTAGCGATGTATGCTCAAACCTGTGCCTATCAATCGTATATGAAGGCACTTGAATATTCACCTTATTCAACCAAGCAGTTAGAGTTTAAAGTTGAAAATCGGGTTATTAAATCCATTTTGCATTTACCAAACAATAGTAATAGTGGAGTTTGTCCTGTTGTTTTAGTCTGCAATGGTTTAGGTAATTTACAAATTGATTATTATCGTTACTTTAGTGAATATCTTGCTCCACAAGGTTTTGCTATGTTAACTGTCGATTTACCAACCGTTGGATATAGTCGTAATTTTGTATTGAGCCAAAATAGTAGCCAAATTCATCAAGCAGTGATCGAACAACTATCATCGGTTCCATGGGTAGATAGCAATCGAGTGATTGTTGCTGGGTTCCGCTTTGGTTCACATATTGCAACACGGCTTGCTTATCTAATGCCTAATAAAATTAAAGGATTATTTAATTTTACTCCATTTGTACACCAACTTTTTGTTGATAAGGCATTACAACAAAATCTACCTAATAGCTATAAAGATATGCTAGCCAGTCGTTTTGGTTTAACTTCTGTATCAAATCAAAAATTAGCAGCCGAATTGAATTATTTTTCTCTTAAGAATCAAGGATTATTAACCCATTCTTGCCCTATACCAGTTATGAATATTATCTTTGAAGATGATAAATTAAGTAATTTGAGTGAAGCGAAATTAATTCAATCAGCAAAACAAAGCAAAATTGTCACAATCCCCAAAACACCATTGCAAAAAGGTTTACAAAACGCCTTTGCTCAATCAGTTAAATGGATGGAGTCTATTTTGTAATAGCTAATTTAAATAAGAGTATTGTTATGAATAATAAAAAACAACAAACTGTCGTTGTTAAACTCGGTACCAGTGTTTTAACTGGAGGAACTAAACAGTTAGACCGTGCGAGAATAGTAGAACTGATTCGACAATGTTCTTATTTACATCAAACTGGTCATAAAGTTATTATCGTGACTTCGGGCGCTATTGCTGCCGGTCGAGAATACCTCAACTATCCTAACCTACCCAATACTGTTGCCACAAAACAATTACTTGCTTCAGTTGGTCAAAGTAAATTAATCCAACTTTGGGAACAGCTGTTTTCGATATATAAAATTTATATTGGACAAATGCTATTAACTCGCGCAGATCTTGAAGATCGCGAACGCTTTTTAAATGCTCAAGATGTATTAAAAGCGATGCTAGAAAATAATATTGTCCCAGTGATTAATGAAAATGATGCTGTCGCTACGGCTGAAATTAAAGTTGGTGATAACGATAATTTATCAGCACTTGCCGCAATTTTAGCTGAAGCAGATAAATTGATATTACTTACCGATATCGAAGGTTTATATACCGCCGATCCAAGAAGCGATAGCAATGCACAATTGATAAAAGAAGTGACTCAGATTAATGATGATCTGCGCAGTATCGCAGGTGATAGTGTTTCAGGTTTAGGGACCGGTGGCATGAGTACCAAAATTCAAGCTGCCGAAGTAGCCGGGAGTGCTGGCATAGAAGTAATTATAGCTGCAGGAAATAAAGCCAATGTGATTGTTGATGCAGTCAATAATCAATCGGTTGGTACCCGTTTTTTACCGCAAAAAACCCCATTAGAACATCGTAAACATTGGCTATATGGCGCACCAAACGTAGGCAAAGTGATACTTGATGATGGTGCGATTAATGCTATTTTAAATAATGGTAGTTCGCTATTACCAAAAGGCATTATCGCAGTCGAAAAAGATTTTTCACGTGGTGAAGTCATTAATATTTGTGATAAATCTGGTAAGCAAATAGCTCGAGGAGTCAGCCGTTATAATAGTGATGCATTACGACAAATAGCTGGACATCATTCACAAGAAATTAGCCAAATAATTGGCTATGAATATGGTCCTGTTGCCGTACACCGAAATGATATGATTATTAAATAACAAATATAAGGATAAAAGAAAAAAAATGAAATTACAAACACCAAAAATAATTTATGCTCGTCGTTTAGTAATATTTCGTATCATTGTTTTGATTGTTGCAGCAATATTTCTTTATCACATTGCTCCTGATTTGTGGTTTAATTTTGTTATTTTTTTATTTGCAATAATCGTATTAATTGTTAGATATTTTATGGTATATGTCACAATAGGTGAAAACTTCATTACATGCAGACCAATTATGATACAAAGCCAAATAAATGTACCATTTGATTTAATAAAATCGATAAAATATGAACCGAAAAAAATTTTTATAAACTACACCGACGAGATGGATGGAAAAGAATCAATTTTAAAAATATCTTTAGAAGTGTTAGAAGCTAATTCTAAGACAGAACTTTTAGATATTTTAAAAATAGTATTGAAAGATAAAACTCTATAGATTAATAATTTTTAATTTAATGAAGAATATATTTATTAATTAAAACTTTCAAAATACAATTTAGAGATAACGATGATGTTACAACAATTGGGAAAAGCAGCCAAACTTGCTTCATATCAATTAGCACAATGCTCAACAAAAATTAAAAATCAGGCTTTAATTCATATCGCCGATTTATTAGAACTAAATGCTAATAAGATTCTTAATGCTAATCAGAAAGATATGGCTATGGCAAAAGAACAAGGATTGAGCGAGGCAATACTTGATCGTCTGTTATTAACTTCCGAACGATTATCATCCATCGCTAATGATGTTCGAAATGTTGTTTCTTTAACCGATCCAATTGGCCAAGTTATTGATGGTTCGACATTAGCAAGCGGATTAAAGTTACAACGTCACAGGGTCCCGTTAGGTGTGATTGGTGTTATCTATGAAGCTCGTCCTAATGTGACTGTTGATATTGCGGCTCTCTGCTTAAAAACCGGCAATGCAGCTATACTGCGTGGAGGTAAAGAGACGGTTAATACCAATGCCGCTATTATAGCTATCATTCAGCAAGCTTTAAAACAAGTCGGTTTACCTGAAACAGCAATTCAATCTATCGATAATCCTGATCGCAAATATATCACTGAATTACTCAAGCTCGATAAATATGTTGATATGATTATTCCTCGCGGTGGCGCAGCATTACACAAACTTTGTCGAGAACATTCAACCATACCAGTTATTACTGGTGGTATTGGTGTTTGCCATATTTTTGTCGACGAAAGTGCTGATTTTGATAAAGCGCTATCAATAATACTTAATGCCAAAACTCAGCGACCAAGTACCTGTAATACCGTTGAAACATTACTTGTTCATACTGAAATTGCCAATACTTTTTTACCAAAACTTAGCCAAATCATGGCCGATAATCGAGTGATATTGCATGCCGATCCCGATGCTTATAAAATTTTAAATGCTGGGGTGGCAAATGTTTTTGCCGTTGAGGATGATGAACTAAGACAAGAGTGGCTTTCCAAAGATCTGAATATTGTCATTGTTGATTCATTGGAATTGGCGGTGGAACATATTCGAGAATATGGTAGTGGTCATTCAGAAGCCATTTTAACGCGTAGTCTTGTAAATGCTGAACAATTCGTTAACTTAGTCGATGCTGCTGCAGTTTATGTTAATGCATCAACCCGATTCACCGATGGCGCACAATTCGGTTTAGGTGCTGAAGTTGCAGTTAGTACACAAAAATTACATGCCAGAGGACCAATGGGCCTTGAAGCGTTAACGACGTATAAATGGATTGGTTATGGCGAAGATTTAATTCGTCAGTAGTGATAATAACTAACTATTCATAAACCTGAACAGTTAGTTATATAGTTATATAGTTATTAGTTATATAAGTTAAATAGATTAATCAAAATTACGCATTAAAAGCGCATAATTTAAATCAATATCTTCGGCGATTGGAATATAAACAATGTGACCATCACCAAGTCCTGCTGGAACTGGTTGACCTTTTTTATTTTCCATTCGTTCAATAATAAAGGTCATATTACCTTTAGGGGTCATCATTTCAACACTATCCCCTACTGAAAATTTATTTTTAACAATAATTTCAGCTAAGCCATTTAAACGTTGACCACTAAACTCACCAACAAATTGTTGTCGATCAGATACAGAATGACTATGCACATAGTTTTGCATATCTTCATGTTTATGGCGACGTAAAAAGCCTTCGGTATATCCTCGATGAGCTAAAGAATCAAGTTCCGCCAATAAGCGTGGATCAAATGGTTTACCTTCACTGGCGGCATCAATAGCTTGACGATAGACTTGCGCAGTTCGAGCACAGTAATAAAACGATTTGGTTCGACCTTCAATTTTTAATGAATGTACGCCAATCTTTGTCAGATCTTCGACTAATTCAACTGCTCTTAAATCTTTTGAATTCATGATATAAGTACCATGTTCATCTTCAAAAGCTTGCATATATTCGCCAGGACGACCAGATTCTTCTAACATAAAGACCTGATTGGTTGTTGTACCAACACCTAATGTTGGTTCAACTTGTTGTACAGGAATCGGCTCGCATTTATGGACTATTTGCCCTACTTCGTCCTCTTTTCCCTCAGATACTTTATATTCCCAACGACAAGCATTAGTACAAGTACCTTGATTTGAGTCACGTTTATTAATATAACCAGATAATAAGCAGCGTCCTGAATAGGCCATACATAGCGCACCATGAATAAAAACCTCAAGTTCCATTTCTGGTACTTTTTCTCGAATTTCTTTGATTTCATCGATGGATAACTCTCGTGACAACACAACACGCGTTAATCCCATCTTATGCCAAAATTTTACCGTTGCCCAGTTAACCGCATTTGATTGTACGGATAAATGAATTTCCATTTCCGGAAAATGTTCACGAACCAACATGATTAAACCAGGATCAGACATGATAAACGCATCCGGTTTCATGTTAACAATTGGTTCTAAATCACGAATAAAGGTTTTTAATTTTGAATTATGAGGGGCAATATTAACTACCACATAAAACTTTTTACCTTGAGCATGAGCTTCGTTGATCCCAATAGCGAGATTTTCATGATTAAATTCATTATTGCGCACTCGCAAACTGTAGCGTGGTTGCCCTGCATAAACTGCATCAGCACCATAAGCAAATGCGTAACGCATATTTTTAAGAGAACCAGCTGGTGAAAGTAATTCTGGTTTTGGATATAACATTGTCATTAAAAAATGCCTCTGATTTCAAGTCAGTATTACCTTATAAGGCAATAGGTTAAGCAAAATAGGATGGGCATTTTACGCTTTAGCTATCAGATTGGCAAATTTATTGTAACCATAATAAGGAACAACAATATCTCAATTATAAATAAGGAATAATAAATTGTTGAATAAGGCGTTATTTCGCAAGTTTAATTAAAACTTGTGGAATATTTCTTTTTTAAAAATCAAATGAAAACATAAACAAGATTATACAGACAAAATCCGCTAAATTTGTGATTAATATCACATAAAACTATTATAACGCCCAATATTTTTTAGCTTTTATTGCTCACATTTGTGCAAAACCACATAGCCTAGCAAACAAATTCAATAATAAAATTAGAACAATATTTTTTGATAGTCATAAAAAGCAATGAGGAAAATTTAAATGACTGAATTCATAAGTTGGTATGGAGCGATAATAGGACTTTTTCTTGCTATTTTTTTAATTCTACGCGGAATAAATCCAGTTTATTCGTTATTTTTTGGTGCGATAATAGGTGCATTTATTGGAGGTGCAAATCTAGTACAAACTATTTCGATTTTAACTACCGGTACACAAAGTATAATGGGAACCGTAATCAGAGTATTAGCCGCAGGGATTTTAGCTGGCGTGATGATGGAATCAGGCGCAGCTGAAACAATCGCACAAGCTGTTGTAAAAAAATTAGGTGAAAAAAAGGCATTACTCGCTTTAGCACTAGCCACCGGTATTATTACTGCATCAGGCGTATTTATTCCGGTTGCTGTATTAATTGTTGCGCCAATTGCTTTATCTGTTGGTAATAAAATGGGGATTTCTCGATTAGCATTATTATTAGCGCTTTCTGGTGGTGGTAAAGCTGGCAATATTATTTCCCCTAACCCTAATACTATTGCGGTTGCCAATGGTTTCAATTTAAGTCTAAGTGATGTAATGATAGCTGGTTTTATCCCTGCACTATTTGGTTTAATTGCAACTGTTGTAATTGCTTCATTAATCAAAAATAAAGGCGATAAAGTAACTATTGAAGAAGTCGTTGCTTTGCAAAAAAATGATGCAGAACAAAAAAATAACAATCCTTCTCTGAGTAAAGCAATCGTTGCACCTGTAACTGCTATTTTGCTATTAATGATCAACCCTATAGGTAATATTTTTCATATTGAAGCATTAGCTAATTTAAAGATAGATGCGCTATATGTACTTCCCGTTGCAGGAATCATCGGTATGTTAGCCATGGGGCAACATCGTAACATTGCTATGTATACTAAATCCGGGATTGAAAAAATGACACCAACCGTACTCATCCTTGTCGGTGCAGGTGCTATTGCTGGTTTAATTGGTTCATCAAACTTAGCTACTCAAGTTATCAATATTATTGATTATATGGGCATCTCAGGTTATTACTTATCACCAATTTCCGGTGTATTAATGGCAGCGGCCACCGCGTCAACCTCTACTGGCGTTATTTTAGCAACTGGGACTTTTGGTTCAACCATTACAGACATAGGAATACCGGCTATTAGTGCAGCTGTAATGATGCATACAGGTGCAACTGTTATTGATTCATTACCACAAGGGAACTACTTCCATGTCACTGGTGGTAGTATGAATATGACAATTAAACAACGTATGAAATTGATCCCATATGAAGCTATGGTTGGTGGCACCATGACACTCGTTGCCACAATTTTCTATCAATTTATTATGTAATATTAAGAGTAATTTTTATGAAACAAAAAACATTTGTACTTGCTCCTGACTCGTTTAAGGAAAGCTTAACCGCAAAAGAGGTATGTCAGGCAATCGAATCTGGATTAAAAAAAGTTTTTCCTGATGCTAAATATATTCATGTACCGATGGCTGATGGTGGTGAAGGCACAACACAATCATTAGTCGACGCAACTAATGGAACATTACATACATGTGAAGTCACAGGTCCTCTTGGTAACAAAGTCACTGCCTATTATGGCATTCTAGGTGATAACACGACTGCGGTCATTGAAATGGCCTCAGCAAGTGGTATCCATCTTGTACCCAAAGAACAACGCAATCCATTGATTACCACAACATTTGGTACGGGCGAATTAATCCTTGCCAGCTTAAAACATGGTATTAAAAAAATCATTTTAGGTATTGGTGGTAGCGCCACAAATGATGGTGGCGCAGGAATGGCACAAGCCTTAGGAGTGAAGTTTTATGATAAAAATAATCAAATAATTGCTAAAGGTGGCGGCGCATTAGAGCATTTAGCTAAAATTGATATGTCTGAAGTGAATCCTCAATTAGATAAAGTTGAATTTATCGTTGCTAGTGACGTCACTAACCCTCTATGTGGAGAAAAAGGAGCTTCAAAAGTATTTGGGCCTCAAAAAGGGGCTACATCTGAAATGATTAAACAATTGGATGATAACTTACAGCATTATGCATCCATTATAAAATCTCAGCTAAATAAAGATGTCGCAACTATTCCAGGTGCTGGTGCCGCTGGTGGATTAGGTGCCGGATTAATGGCGTTTACCAATAGTAAAATGGAAAAAGGCATCGATATTGTTATCAAGTATAGTAATTTAGAAAATCAATTAATCGGCGCAGATTTTTGTTTTACTGGTGAAGGTGGGATTGATTTTCAAACCAAATTCGGTAAAACACCTTATGGTGTTGCCCAAACGGCCAAAAAACACAATATTCCAGTTATTGCATTAGCCGGAATGATTGGCGAAAACATCGAGGAACTTTATCCAGAAGGTATTAACGCCATTTTCGGTATTATCCCTTCGATATCTAAAATTGAGGATCTATTGGCTGATGGGTTTAAAAATATTGAACGAACCAGTGAAAATATTGGTCGCTTAATTAATATAGCTCAAATTTAACATTTCTAGACAACTAAAAATATGGGGAAATAAAAGATTATTCTTTATTCCCCAATCATGAAATCTTACGAATAAAGTATAAGCTCTGTAGTTTGCTATAATTAAAAAATTTTAACAGGTTTCAAAAAAATCATAGTAATAAAATTATTATCAATGCGATATAAATTATTACTTGATTATAATAAAAAGGTTTATTGCTATGAAAGTTCAAAGTATCTCTCCAATACTTGCTCAATCGATTGTTGATAAAACCATGCGCATTATCAATTGTAATGTCAATATAATGAATAATCGGGGAGAAATTATCGGTAGTGGTGATTTAGAACGAATTGGCGAATTACATGAAGGTGCTGTATTAGCCATATCACAAGGCAGAGTAGTGACAATTGACAGTCCAACTGCAAAAAAACTTAAAGGAGTTAAACCGGGTGTTAATTTTCCATTAAAACTTAAAGAAGAAATTGTTGGTGTGATTGGAGTAACGGGTGAACCAACTAAAATTATCCAATTTGCTGAATTAGTGAGTATGACGGCAGAGATGATGATGGAACAAGCATTATTACTCAATCAACTCTCTCAAGATAATCGTTTAAAAGAAGAGTTTATATTATCGATAATTCAATCAGACAAAACTGTCTCCAATATAACTGAATGGAGTCGAAAATTAAACATTGATTTATCTTTATCCTATGTAACTGTCATTATTGAAATCGAAAGTGGCCAACTTGGAATTCAAACCGCAATGAGTGAATTACAACAAATTCAAAATGAACTCGAAACATTAACAAAACTAGTAGCGATAAAATCACTAACCGAAATTGTTATATTACTTCCTGCTTTAAATAAATTTAATCGATGGGATTTAACAGAACATAAAACAAAATTAGAAAAATTAGTTAGTCAGGCAAAACTGCTCAGTCAATTTAAAATAAAAATATCTTTAGGAAATTATTTTCATCAAGGTAACGATACCATAGCAAGATCTTATCAAACAGCCAAAACCGCCTTAGAAATCGGCAAAAAAAGATTTCCACATTGTCGTAATTATTATTATCAAGATCTCATATTACCTGTTTTGTTGGATGGTTTAAATAAAGATTGGCAAGCAGAAGAGTTACTTTCACCGTTAAATAAATTAAAAGCGTCTGATTCAAACGGCTTATTGCAAAATACTCTCGAAACTTGGTTTATCCATAACTTACAGAACAATAATACGGCAAAAGCCCTCTTCATACATCGCAATACATTAGAATATCGATTAAACAATATAACCAAACTAACTGGATTAGATTTGTCAAAATTTGACGATCGAGTACTGCTTTATATTGCATTACAACTCGATAAATAACCTTATATACCACTCCCAAAAAATCACTTCGATTGATCATCAGAACTAATCAATGGGAGATATTCTTGCCAACGATATTCCCTTATCGGCATTGGATTAGCATTGTCAAAATATAAAACTAATGCAGGTTTGATACCGTTCCAATTATCGACAAATTCATAGCGGACCAGATAGCCTTGTGAGATCAGTTTTTTGGCTTTAGCGTGATAATTAAAATAAGCCATATTTTATCTTATCCTATTTTTTGATAAACACTATAAATGGACATAATTCAATAAATAACAATACTAAATGATGAGTTATTATTTGATTGTTTAATTAAATAACGATTTAATAAATAACACTAAAAATTGAAAACATTTTTACAATTACAAAAAATGCCTGAACTACAAATGGATTTTAATGATGATATTCAGATTTAAGGTTACTAAAGAATGGTTATTTTGATTCATCTTTTAACATCTCTAAACAGTCTTTACTATCTATAGTAAAAGAAAATAAATGTTTACCATTTTCTTCACTATACATGTATTTAAAAATCGCTCCTTTAGATATTGTTTCTTTTGTACATTCTTCAGAACAAATAGAGTTTCTTGCAGTTAAAAAATTTTATTTTCAACAAAACCCATTTCTGAATCTTTAATATTAACATTAAAAATTGTCATTTTATAAACTATTGTATTTTTATATGCGGTAGTTGAATCTAAAATGGTGAACTGATCTAACTGATATGGGGTATTTTTATTTATTTCTTTTGACATGGTAAATAACAGCTTTTCAATATTTTTATCAAATAGGTCAAATTGATTCATAAAAAAGAAAACTGCTACTGATGCAATAATAAATGATAACCAATATCTAAGTTTTCCTACCGTCATAATAATACTCAATTCGCTATAATTATCATTAACTATATCATATAAAAAATAATTTTCTCTATTGATTTGGTACTTTATTCGAGGAAATACTGTAGGTAACTTATCGATTTTAATGGAGGCGCGTCCCGGAGTCGAACCGAGGTAGACGGATTTGCAATCCGCAGCATGGCCACTCTGCCAACGCGCCGATGAGGTCTATCTGAATAGGTGGCAAATATTAGCATTGGCTTACCTTATCGTCAAGTTTTAATAGGTTATAAATACAGCAGTCGCATAGAATATTTAAAATGTCCTAAATATCGGACATAAATAAAAACAATAAACTTAATTTATATAACTTTTTTACACTTAAAATCAAAAAATTTTAAAGAACAGGCTTTTCAAATGTAAAATCAGACACAATATTAAGAAGAAATTTTATTTTTGATAAAAAACAAAAATTTGACCTAACTCACAACTTTTAAATTTAAATAGATAAAGTAATAGATTATTTTCAATTAAAATGCATTTATTGCTTGAAAATTAACTTTTTTAGTATAAAAATAGCCCTGCTTTTAATAATATTTATTTTTAAGGAATGGAAATGTTTAAAAAACTATTAGCAGTATCATTATTAAGTTTTGCGTTAATTGGTTGTGGTGATGATGCAGCTAAAATTGATTTTACCACACAAGATACTTTTACTAGTTCTGTTAAAAAAGCTAGTGAAAAATTAAGTGATGCAGATAAAATTGCTTTCGCTCGTGCTATTGTTAAAGCAACAGCTGCAGCGGCAACTAATCCAGACAATGCTGGTGATGAAGCGAAAGTAAAAGAAGATCTCAAAAACAAACTTAATGGTAAAACAGCTAAAGAAATTATTAGCGAATTTGATAAATAATCTTATCTAATTAGTTCTAAAGCCCGCATTAGCGGGTTTTTTTATAAATAGACTTAACCTCATTGAGTAAATTTTTCTTAAAATAGTTATCGAGATAAAGAAAAATTACCAATATTTTAATTTAATTACTTTTGATAATGGTAATTTAATTTATATATAATTTAGACTTTAAATATTAATTTTTTAATTTCCTGACCAAATTTTATATACTTACAGCAATATAACAGTACATTTGAGGTGTCTAGTGATTGAGTTAAAGCTTAGAGAAGTAAAAAAAGACTTATCAACTAAAGAACTTAAAGTTGCTTATTTTATTATTGAAAATACCCAAGCGCTCAAGAATATGAGTATCCAAACGTTAGCAAAACTCAATCACGTAAGCACCACAACTATATTACGTCTATGTAATAAATTAGGATACAAAGGATTTAGTGATTTTAAGGTCGATCTTATTGGCTCAATCCCTAAAAAACTTAATAATGAAATATTACAAGATGATATCAATTTGAATGATCCTCTTGCTAATGTTAATAGTAAAGTCCAAGCAATGGAAAAATCCTCAATCGATGAAACTCACTCCATTGTTAATATTCATGCACTCAATAATGCAATTGATTTAATTATTAATAGTCAAAAAATAGTTATATTTGGTGTAGGCAGTAGTGGTTTAGTTGGTAAAGAACTTGAATATCAACTAATTAAAATAAAGAAAGATGTCAATTGTCACTTCGATGCTCACGTTACACGTAGTCTTATCAGCACATTAGATAAGAATGATCTTGTCATTATTATTTCACATTCAGGAGAAACACCTGATTGTGTTGAATTACTAAAACTAGCCGATCAATCTTTGGTTCCATCTATTGCTATTACCAAAATGGGACAAAGCCAAATTTCATCCTTAGCTACCTTTGTTTTACATACTACTTCTATGGAGCATGCTTCAAGATTAATACCGATACGTTCTAAAATATCACAAATATCTGTTGTAAATATGCTATTGACTAATTTATTTATTCGTCAATATGACGAACGATTACTATTACAAACCCAAAACAGAGAAAAGCGTAAATATCCGGCAAAAACAACAAAATAATCTCCAAAAATAAAATACTAGTCATGAGAACAAACTTGTTGGTTATCTCTTCCCTCTTTCTTTGCATAAATTTGATCTTGTTCACAAAATCATAAAAATTTCTTAAAAAATGGATGACTATTTCCCTCTGTAGATGTAACTTTGTTACTAAATAAATAACAATATTTAGTAATAAAATTACATGATAAGGAAATTTTTATGCCACATCCTTTACCCATCATTTTAGCTAGTCATGGTCCATTTTCTCAAGGCGCTTTAGAGTGTGCTCAAATGCTTATGGGCGAACAAGACAATATTCATGTTATATCAGTTTTAATTGATAGTAATATCGATAATTTACGTCAGGAAATGCAAAGTAGTTATAAAAAACTTAACCAAGGTAATGGCGTAATTATATTGGTAGATATTATGGGGGGAACGCCCTGCAATCTAGCCACTGAACTGCTCATATCGCATGATGATGTATTGCTATTTTGTGGTTTTAATATTCCAGTATTACTTGAAGTTTTAAATAATCGTGAAGGAACATTAAATGATGCCAAATTAGCTATTGAGGAAACTTTTCCTGAAAGCTGTAAAGATGTTCGGCAGATTCTAAATGTTCAACAAGAACAATCTAATGAGTTGTAAGGAGAAGACCAATGCCAATAAATGTAGCCAGAATTGATGACCGTTTGATTCATGGACAAGTTATTACTACTTGGGTAAAAAACTATGACATAGAACAAGTATTAGTTATTAATGATAAAGTCGCTGGTGATAAAGTTCAGCAATCGGTACTCACTATGTCGGCACCTCCTGGACTAAAAGTTTTAGTGTTTGGAGTACAACAATTTATCGAAATTTTAAAAAAGACCCCGATCAAAAAAAGAACCATGTTGCTTTTCACAAATAGTATTGATGTTAATGCGTTAGTTGAAGGTGGATTAGCGCTGGAAAAAGTGAATGTGGGTGGTATGCGAATGCAAGATGGTCGACATCAATTATCAAGAGCGGTTTCAGTAACACCAGAAGAGGAGCAAGCATTCAAAAACCTTATTGCTAAAAATATTCCAGTTGAGGTACAGATGGTGCCTAAAGATCCAATAGTCGATCTGCAATCACTACTTAACTAAATAATGTTTGAAAGTATTTATTTATAATTTGGAGGTTAACATATGTTAACGCAAGCTATTCTTGTCGCCATTTGGGCGGGAATTTGTTCATTGGATGATGTTGGTCCGCAGATGTTACGTCGCCCATTATTAACAGGTACCGTTGCAGGTATTATTATGGGTGATATGGTTCAAGGGTTAGCAATTAGCGCCACGCTAGAGTTAATGTGGATGGGTATTGGTAACGTAGGTGCATATTCCGCACCAGACATTGTTGCCGGTGCCATTATCGGGGTTTCACTAGGTATTACTACTGGCGGAGGCATTGCTACCGGTATTGCATTAGGCGTACCTGTATCATTGTTATGCCAACAATTGCTTATTATATGGCGCTCATTTGCCTGTTTTTTAAATCCTTGGGCTGAACGTTCTGTTTTAAATGGTGATTATAAAGCGCTGGCTAAAGTTCACTTTTTCTCAACACCACTTTGGTTTTTAATTCGAGCTGTTCCATGTTTTATTGCAATTTATTTTGGTAGTGATTTAGTTAAAACTATTTTAGATGCAATTCCAAAAAGTATCATTGATGGTATGGGCGTTGCTTCCAAATTAATTCCAGCAGTAGGTATTTGTATTTTATTACTGATGTTACTCAAAGGCAGAATGTGGTTCTTTTTCCTATTAGGTTTCATGCTAACAACCTATTTAAAATTACCAATTATTCCAGTGACATTTATTGCTCTAGCTTTCGCAGTCTTATATGACATGGCGTCAACTAATGGCAGAATCAGTAATAATAATGAATCATCCGATAACCAAACATCAATGAATAGCAACACTGAAGAGGAATATGATCTATGAGTACTCTACATAAAATTACTAAAAAAGATCTAAATCGTATATTTTGGAACCTACAAACTATGTCATTTTCATATAACTATGAAAAAATGCAAATGATAGGATTTGCCCATTGTATGGCCCCAGTATTAGATCGCCTTTATAAGGATGCTGATAAAGAAACGCGTATCCGTGCAATGAAGCGCCATTTAGAATTTTTTAATACTCAAATTAATGCTGGTGCGTTAATTTTGGGGGTCACCGCTGCAATGGAAGAGAAAACCAGTGAAGAAGAAAAAGATGCGGTAGTCTCTGTTAAAGCTGGTTTAATGGGCCCTTTTGCAGGTTTAGGTGATAGTTTACTTAAATTTACTTGGATGCCAATTTGCGGCAGTATTGGCGCTGCTTTCGCGTTGCAAGGCAATATCATTGGTCCTATATTAATGTTTTTAATTTATAACCTTGTTAATGTATTAAGCAAATATTTCTTTATTCATTATGGCTATAACAAGGGTGTAGATTTAATTGAACAATCAAAAAATTCAAATATTATTCAAAGAATAAGTAACTTGGCTAATGTTGTTGGTGTCATGGTCTTGGGTTCGCTCATTGCATCAACGGTCAACGTTGCTACCCCCCTAACAATTAGTGTTGGCGAACAATCGATTAAAGTCCAAGAGATGTTCGATAAAGTCATGCCAAATTTTTTAACCTTACTTTTTGCGTTAGCCACATTCTTCATCGTTAGGAAATTTCAAGGGAAATACACAGTTAGTTTAATACTGGCAGTAATGGTGATTGGGGTAATATTTTCAATGTTTGGTATTTTAAAGTAAGGAATAAATATGGTAGTTAAAATTAAAACAGCTTTATTAAACCGCAATAAGCAAGGTCAATTAACTGTCTCATTTGAAAACAATTCAGATCATCGTGTAGATTTATACTGGACTGAAGAAGCAAATGTTAATACAACAAATAAAACATTAATCAGTGAAGATATAAAATCGCCGTTTAGTTTTGAAGATCCTTTACAAGCAAAACGTCGTATTTATCTGATTTTACAAATTGGTAATGATTTCTCATATTTAGTTGCTGAACGAACTTTACCAATTACAGGTCTAAATAATTTCCGTGATTTTGGTGGTTATATTGGTGCAAATGGGAAACGGGTAAAATGGGGATTATTATACCGTTCTAATCATCTTCATGGTTTAAAACCAGATGCGCAACAGTATATTAAAACATTAAACATTCAAACAATTATAGATTATCGTTGTGAAAATGAAATTAAAACTAGTCCGAATTCTTCAATTGGTGAAAAGCAAACCTTTAATTTTGATGCTTCAGCACAAACAGCAGAACTTGCAGCTCAATTTGCAGCCGATCCCAGCAATGAAGATCGAGCTCTAATTGAGAGTGTGTTGAGAGATATTCCGAAAGAATTAGTCAATGGCGAAGGAATTCAAGTTCTGGAGCAATATCGTAACTTTGTATTGAGTGAAAAGTCGAAGAATGCTTATCGACAAATGCTAAGAGTAGTATTAGATGGCAACAATAGTCCAAGTATTCAACACTGTCGTGGAGGTAAAGATAGGACTGGCTATGGCGTGTTACTTATCCAGATAATGTTAGGTGTATCTGAATCAGATATTATTTATGATTATATGTTAACTCACGATAACCGATTAGAACGTAATAAAATCAAAATGGAAGCTTATCGAAAAATAACCGATAATGAGGATGTTTTAGGATATTTGCTAAGTCTAATTGATACTCGTGAAAGTTTCGTATTAGAAATACTTAATACGATGAAAAAAGTTGCTGGAACACCAAGCAATTATATTAAACAAGAACTTGGTTTCACCGATCAAGATTTTGAAAAAATGCAGGCTATTTATCTAGAATCTTAACTTAATAACCTTTATCAAAAGCGTAATTATTCCATTACGCTTTTTTTAAATCTACTCTCTTATCTGTTTTGTCAGAGGCAATTTTTCAATAATAAACGAACTGAACCGTGACTAATTAAACGTGATTTTATTATAAACCTTCCAGTATTAATTATTTAGTTGTCCGGATAACTATATATCCAAGTGATATCAGAATAATTGGCAAAAGCGCTCGGAAATAGATAATGACCACGCAATAAAGGGAAATTAGCATATTTCCATTCTGGGTTAAAATCAGATTTATATTTGATAATAACGTCATACAATAACGTAGTACAATATAAATGGTCTTCCTCACGAGAAGCCAGTTTAAACAGCTCTCCTTGTTTAGTTAACAGCTCGGCAATAATTTGAGACTTTTGCTCGTCTGTTAAAAAGTTTGGCCGCGCTATGGCATATTTCTCAGCTAATTCTGGAGCGGTAAAATCAGCCAAACTTGAAATAATAACTTGATTTGGAGTATTTTCATCATCAGTAGTCGTGGCATGAATAACTTTTATTTCCGGTTCAATCGCGACAACCATGCCTATATGAGAAAATATACCGCCATCAAGTTTTTTTACAATAAGACTATCTGTCTGAACACCACTACGAAAAATCCAATCCCCAACATGAATTAATGAACTCTTTTCTTTATAGGAATTATCGGAATTTGCTGATTCTTGAGCATAAACTGGATTTTTTATAAAAAGAAAAAGAATAAAAATATAATAGGAAAATTTCATAAAGTTTGAATTTTTTCATTATTAATTTAAAAAGTTCAACGATGAGACTCGCCTTTTTAAATTATCAAATAATTATAAGAGCTATTCCATATTAATTAACCATTTACCATCAACTTTTATTAATGAAAAATCTGACTTATTATCAGTTCCATTTTTAAAGATAATGGTTGTTTTGATATTAGCTCTAGTGTGATCATTATTATATTCGGTAGAAGATAATTCTACTCGATCAATACCACCATTTTCTTTTGTAGTAGCAACTGCTTTGTCGATAGCAATTTTCAATTTACTTTTTATTAAATCGTTAACATCTACACCTTTGGTTTTTAATTCATTAGGAATATATACAGCACCAGGAATATGGAAATAAGGAACATATAAAGCATCAAAAGTACCTTCAATATCGCCACTATAAGCATCTTTAATAAATTTCTCAGCTACCACTTCAGGCGTATTGTCATCTGAAAAACAGGCGGTAAGCATTAAAGCTAACAAAAATACACTTAAAAATTTAACTAACAATTTCATATTGTATTTCCCTATTTGATATTGTATTCAATATGTTCCTATATTTATTTAACTACAAAAAAGTAAAATAACCTTTATTTTCCTGTATATTTAAACAACCAAAATTGTGATGTTAAAAACTAAAAACCGACTTCAATAAACCAATTACCATCAACTTTGGTTAATTTAAGGTCTTCATTTTTATTAGCATTATCTTTGAAGATTACATTTATTCCAATGATAGCACGGCTTTTATCATCATTTAGATATTTAGTTGGTTGATATTCAACTTTATCAATGCCGCCATGTTCCTCAGCATAAGCTTTAGCTCTTTTTGCTCCGTCTTGCAATTTACCGGTAATCATTGTGCTAGCACCTGAAGATTTGTCTTCCTCTGGAATATAAATCATTTTTATTACAGCATCTGCATCGCCACTATAAATAGCTGATACATATTTTTCTGCGACTTTTTCTGGTGAGCTTTCACCTGATGAACACGCAATAGCGAATAAAGTTAAAAAGAAGATACTTACATACTGAGTTAATCGTTTCATTGTTTTTCCTAAATAATTTACTAAATTTAATTATTATTAATGCCTGAAAATGTTAACAATACTTTGAAAACATGAAGATAAGTGCTTTGCAAATCTTGTTAACGATTTAGATATGCGGTTTAAGGTTATAGTAACTCAGTTGATAATGCAATAAAATTTGTTTTGCAAATAAAAAAATTAAATACCACTAATAAATTGAAATTAATTATCAATAAAGCCATTAACTTTATCTAAATTTTTTTAATATTGTTAACCACTCTTCACTTAAATTTGCATGGATAGTTAATGGTTCATGGGTGACGGGATGCATCATTTTGATAGTGCTAGCATGTAACATAAGACGTTTAACACCGAAATAATAACCAAAAGCACGATTTTGATGGAGATCTCCATGTTTACTATCACCAATAATTGGATGGAAAATATGTTTTAAATGGCGACGTAATTGATGTTTTCGACCGGTCTGCGGTTTTAACTCAACAAAACTGTACCTAGCTGTTGAATATTTGCCTACTGCGATAGGTAATTCTATTTTACTAAGGCCTTTATAAAAGGTTATTGCTTCTTGTGCTGGCTTATCTTTGCTGGCAAATTTATCAGCAATTTTATCTAACTCTTCAGCTAATGGATAGTCAATAGTATCTTCACCATCAACATAACCTCGTACAATAGCATGATAAGTTTTTTCAATCTGTTTTTCAGCAAACTGTTGTGATAATAAACGAGCGATATCGCTAGATAGCGCAAAAATTAATACTCCAGAGGTTGGTCGATCTAAACGATGAATAGGATAAACATGTTGCCCTATTTGATCTCGTAATGTTTGCATTACAAACACTGTTTCATTTTTATCAAGCCAGCTACGATGTACCAACCACCCTTCTGGCTTGTTTATTGCTATTAAATCATTGTCCTGATAAAGAACCTCAAAAACCATGCTTAATTAACCTATTTGACTATAAAAATAATTTTTCAAGTTCATTAGCAATACTAGGGCTATTGTTATCGCCAATCGTATAACTAGCTTTGGCTTTAACTTCATCATCGGCATTACCCATAGCAATACCTAGTCCTGCAATAGCAAACATACTAATATCATTATAACTATCACCAAAAGCAACGATTTCACTTAGTTTAATATTTTCATGTTCAGCCCAATGTTTTAATCCATTGCCTTTTGTATTACCTTTAACTGCAATATCGGCACGATTCGACCATGACCATTCACAAGAAAACTCTTCAAGTGCATCAACTGCATCTGAAAATTGTTTTAAGGCAGATAAATTATGGCTACTGGTAGCAAATTTGAAAATCATATTGGCCTGTTCAATGACTTGTTCAAAATTATCAACTTTTTTAACTTCTGGTTGTAAAAATTCTGGTAATGAGTTCAACCATCCAAAGAATCCTTCTAAATGATCATCAAGAATTTCATAATTCATAACTTGATCTGTGTAAATCATGGTATGAATACCAAACTGATTGACTAAGTTCAATAAAGTTTTTGCTTGCTGTTTAGTCATCGGTTTTGCAGCAAAATTTTGTTGTTGTTTGAAATCATATAAGTAAGATCCATTACAACAAATTGCTGGTGTTGATAATTTGAGTTGATAATAATAAGGATGTATTACCGTATGATGACGACCAGAGACTAAAATAACTTTAATGCCTTTATCCATAATTTTTTGGATCATCTCTACTGTTTCAGGAAGGATTAAACGATTACTCGCCAGTAAAGTACCATCCATATCAAAAGCAACTGCTTTATATTTCATAACATCTCTCTTTCTAATTTTTGCTCAAATCCACGAATATTTACTAAATAATCTATTTATCTATTGATATTAACCATAAAATAACACTAAAAGTCTATCTTTTGTCGACCAACAAATGAATGCGATAAGGTAGTTCCGTCCACCATTTCAAGTTCACCACCTACAGGAACGCCATGGGCAATACGAGTCGCAACGATATTAAACTCATTACACATCTGAGCAATGTAATTAGCTGTTGCATCACCTTCAACTGTTGGATTGGTTGCTAAAATAACCTCATGAATCGATTCTGACGCTAATCGGCTTTTTAGTAAATCAAGACCAATATCGCTTGGTCCAATGCCATCTAGTGGCGATAAATGGCCAAGTAAAACAAAATAACGACCACTATACTGTCCAGTTTGCTCAATGGCAAAAATATCTGCTGGAGATTCAACCACACAGAGCTGATCACTACTTTGACGGCGAACATTAGCACAAATAGTGCAGATCTCTTGCTCAGTAAAAGTTCTACATGCTTTACAATGGCCAATGTTATTCATTGCCTCATTTAACTCATGAGCTAAATGAAGTCCTGCTTGACGGTTTCGTTGTAATAGATGATAAGCCATTCGTTGTGCTGATTTTGGACCAACACCAGGTAAACAGCGCAGTGCACTAATAAGTGATTCGAGTAAAGGACTGATTTGCATGAATTATTTTGTTACCATATAGTTATAATAATTAATCAATAATACCTTGTTTCAATTATGTATAAAACAAGAAATATTCTATTATTTCAATTCCAAATTAATTAAATTTTGAAAAACCTAACGTTAAATTACTTGTTTTATACTTTTCAAATTTTCATCATTAATAATGATTAGCAGTTAAAAATAAATATCCCATTAAGCTATTTTTTGTTATGCCTAGCATAGCTTTTTGGCTCTTCACCTTTAAATAGCCGCATAATATTACTACTATGACGAATAATGATTAAGCAAGAGAGCATTGTCACAGGTAACGTCAACTCGGGCTTGAAAAACCAGACAAATAGAGGTGCAAAAAGAAAGCCAACAATTGCAGCCACAGATGAATAGCCAGTAATAATTAGCGCCAAAAACCACGTTAAAAGAAAACAGCCAGTAAAATCAAGTCCAATAGGCGCCATCATGCCTAAAGCAGTTGCAACGCCTTTACCACCACGAAAATGAAAGAAGCAAGGGAAAATATGACCAAGACAAGCTGAAATACCAATTATGCCTAAAAAGAAAGGTGATATCCCTAGTCGATAAGCAATATAAACAGGAATCGCTCCTTTTAACATATCAAATATTAATACGATAACGGCAGGTAAACGGCCATTAATTCTTAATACATTGGTTGCGCCCGGATTATGAGAGCCATGCAAGGAAGGATCATGTAACTTCATCACATGGCAAATAATCATGGCGCCAGACAGTGAACCACAGAGATAAGCAATGATGATCATTAATATAATTTGTAATGTCAAAATACCTCTCCTATGGTTACCGTAGTTTTAGTCTAGATTATTTATCTTTTTGTCGTTGCAATAATGGTTTTAAATATTGACCTGTATAGGATTTTTTCGATTTAGCAACATCTTCAGGGGTACCTTCAGCAATGATCTCACCACCACCACTTCCTCCTTCAGGACCTAGATCGACAATCCAATCAGCAGTTTTGACAACATCTAAATTATGTTCAATCACGACTATAGTATTGCCTTTATCTCTTAAAGAATGTAATTGAGCGAGCAATTGTTTTACATCGGCAAAATGTAAACCTGTAGTTGGCTCATCAAGTATGTAAAGTGTGCTACCAGTATCTCGCTTAGATAATTCTTTTGCAAGTTTCACCCGTTGTGCTTCACCACCAGATAAAGTAGTTGCTGATTGACCTATGGTAATGTAAGCAAGACCAACATCAATTAAAGTCTGTAATTTACGTGAAATCATAGGTACTGCATCAAAGAACTCACGCCCTTCTTCAACCGTCATATTTAGGATTTCATTAATCGATTTACCTTTGTATTTAATCTCTAATGTTTCTCGATTATATCTTGCACCATGACACTGATCACAAGGTACATAGATATCTGGTAAAAAGTGCATTTCGACCTTTATTAGACCATCACCTTGACAAGCTTCACAGCGCCCGCCTTTGACATTAAAACTAAACCTTCCTGGATTATAACCTCGAGCTCTAGCTTCTGGCACACCAGCATAAAGTTCCCGAATTGACGTAAAAAATCCAGTATATGTAGCAGGGTTTGAACGTGGTGTTCGACCTATAGGACTCTGATCAATTGCGATGACTTTATCAAAATAATTTAATCCGTTGATAGCCTCATAAGGTGCAATGTCACTTTTTTCCGCGCCATTAAGCTCATTTTGGGCTAAAGGATACAAAGTGTCATTAATCAAAGTTGATTTACCGGAACCAGATACACCAGTAATACACGTAAATAAGCCAACTGGAATATTCAAGGTAACATTTTTAAGATTATTTCCCGTCGCACCAATGAGTGATAACATTTTTTTCTTATCGATTTTGGTTCGCTCAGCAGGAATTTCAATTTTTTCCTCACCAGAAAGGTATTTACCCGTTAATGAATTTTTACATTCCATTATCTGTTTTGGCGTACCTTGTGCAACAACCTCACCACCATGAACACCTGCACCAGGGCCAATATCAATAACATAATCAGCAGCCATAATCGCTTCTTCATCATGTTCAACGACTATAACGGTATTACCTAAATCACGTAAATGAGTCAATGTATCAATCAAGCGACTATTATCACGTTGATGTAAACCAATCGACGGTTCATCAAGAACATACATCACACCAACTAATCCGGCACCAATTTGGCTAGCCAGTCGAATACGTTGCGCTTCACCACCCGATAAGGTTTCAGCAGAACGAGATAAAGTTAAATAATTTAAACCAACATTAATCAAAAATTGCAGCCGATCATTTATTTCTTTTAAAATCTTTTCAGCTATTTGCGCCCGTTGTCCGGTCAATGTTAACTTATCAAAAAAGTCCTTCGCTTGTTGGGTACTTAAATTACTAATAGTTGGTAAATTAGTATCGTTAATAAATACATGTCGAGCTGTTTTACATAACCTTGAACCTTCACAACATGGGCAAGGTCGATGGCTAATATATTTAGCTAACTCTTCACGAATTGTTTGCGAATCGGTTTCTTTATAGCGACGAGAAAGATTATTGATAATACCTTCAAAAGCATGTTTACGCTTCACAACGTCACCACGATCATTAGTGTAAACAAACTGTATTTCGTCTCCACCAGAACCATTTAGTAAAATATCTTTCACTTTTGCAGATAATTTTTGATATGGTTGATCGATATCAAATTTATAGTGTTCAGCTAACGATTTTAACATCTGAAAGTAATAAAAATTACGTCTATCCCAACCTTTAATCGCCCCTGCGGCTAAGGAAACTTCCGGCATTTGAACAATTCGATTGGGATCAAAATATTGTTGTACCCCCAACCCATCACATTCAGGGCAAGCACCAGCTGGATTGTTAAATGAAAACAATCTTGGTTCAAGTTCCGAAATACTATAGCCACATATTGGGCAAGCAAAATTGGCTGAGAATAGATGTTCTTCAGCTTTTGGATCATCCAAATTCGCGACTTTAACAATACCATTGGTAATTGAAAGTACTGTTTCAATTGACTCAGCTAAACGTAGTTTCAAATCATCACGAATACGAAAACGATCGACAACCACTTCAATAGTATGTTTTTTCTGTAGCTCAAGTGTCGGAGGATCGGAGAGATCATAAACATCACCATCAACCCGAACTCGAATATAACCGCTAGCAGCAAGTTGTTCGAATAATTTCACAAACTCACCCTTACGCTCAGTAACCACTGGCGCAAGTAACATATAACGATTTTCTGCAGGTAATGCCATAATACTGTCAACCATTTGCGAAACTGTTTGCGCAGCTAATGGTAAATTATGATTTGGACAACGTGGCTCACCAATTCGAGCAAATAACAGACGTAAATAATCATAAATTTCGGTGATTGTACCGACCGTTGATCGCGGATTATGTGATGTTGATTTTTGCTCAATCGAAATAGCTGGCGACAAACCTTCAATATGATCAACATCAGGTTTTTCCATTAGTGATAAAAATTGACGAGCATAAGCTGATAACGACTCAACATATCGTCTTTGTCCTTCAGCATATAAGGTATCAAACGCTAGTGATGATTTACCAGACCCAGACAGACCAGTAATTACAACCAATTTATCTCTTGGAATAACTACATTGATATTTTTTAAGTTGTGTGTTCTTGCACCACGAATATCGATATCTTTAATTGACATAGATCTCTTCTTATATGTGTGTTTAGATAAATAGACAAAAGATTAACTGTATATTATACCAGTATGGAATGATTAAATATACAACTATATAGCTCAATAGGGTCGGTTAGTAAAATTTCAATAATATAAACCAAATTTGTTCATTAAATAATAAAAATAAAGCATTTTTTAATCATTCAAAAACCCCGTTCCTCAAAATTTTTCTTAATAGATTAGAACTAAAAATTATATTTCTATAACTTAAAATTATTTGTTTAACAAATATAACCATTTTACAATAAACAAGTAATTGTGTTTTATAGTGTGAGGAATAGTTTTGAATAACGATGTATTACAAGCTTTAAATTTATTAAAATCAAAAAAATGGATTGATTTGACCCATGCATTTGATCACAATTCACCACATTTTTTTATGTTTAATCCAGCCGAAATCAAAACGCTATTTGATCATAATGATGGTTTTTTAGCACAAAACTTTAGTTTTGCTGGACAATATGGCACTCACTTAGATGCGCCTATTCATTTTGTGCCTAACACTCGCTATTTGCATGAATTACAATTACAAGAACTAGTATTACCGTTAATTGTTATCGACCAATCGCAACGAGCACAACAAGATCCTAATTTCTCTTTTTCAGTAGCAGACGTATTAAGCTTTGAACAGCAGCATGGACAAATTGAAGCTGGTAGCTTTGTTGCATTACGAACTGATTGGAGTAAAAAATGGCCATCACAAACGGCAATGGAAAACAAAGATGCTAATGGGAATAACCAAATTCCGGGATGGGGACTTGATGCACTGAAATTTTTATTTGAAGAACGAAAAATTAAAGCTATTGGTCATGAAACTTTTGATACTGATTCAGCCAAAGCATTTAGGGAAAATAATGCTTTAAAAGGCGAATACTATGTTTTAGAGCAAGATACTTATCAAGTTGAATTAATGACCAATTTAGATCAACTGCCAGCTAAAGGAGCAGTTATCTTTAATATTGTAGCCAAACCTAATAATGCATCAGGTTTTCCGGTTCGTTCTTTTGCTATATTACCTTAATTTATTCATCATGCCCTACTATCTATTTTGGTTAGATATTAAGGGCTAATATTTCGGTAAATATTGATTTGCAATAAAAAACGGTCATTAAGACCGTTTTATTTATTAATTCTCAATTAATTTTGGTGTAGCGTCCAAAGGTATTATAGCACCACGATACTGAATCACAGTTCCTGCCACTAGATGACCTTGACTGGCTGATTGTGAAGGAGTTTTACCACTTAAACGAGCAGCTAAATAACCAGCACTAAATGAATCACCAGCAGCTGTAGTATCGATAACATCTTCTTTAGCAATTTTATTAGCTGGAACTTCAAAACGACCTTCCAAAGAATCAATGATGCAACTATCACTACCACGTTTTATCACTATTTCCGAAACACCAAAGTTTTTAGTACGCTCAATAACTTGTTCATAAGGTAATTTACCCCATAATAAATCTTCATCATCTAAAGTTAAAAAGGCAATATCAGTGTATGACAAAATATCTGAATAAACGCTACGAGCTAAATCAAAGCTACTCCATAAACGAGGACGGAAGTTATTATCAAAAATAACCTTACCACCATTCGCCTTAACTTGTTTTAATAACGCTAATAATTTAACGATACTTTCTGCATCTAAAATTGCGATACTAATACCACTTAAATAAACATAATCACATTTAGCAATTTGTTCAGTAACTTTGGCTGTTTCGGCTGTTTTTAACCAAAATTTAGCTGCTGCATCATTACGCCAATAATAAAAAGAACGTTCACCTTGCTCGTCAGTCACAATGGAGTAAAGTCCTGGCATTTTATCAGCCATTCTTTGAACTAGATCAGTTGAGATATGCTCTTTTTGCCAACTATCAAGCATTTCTTGACTAAAAGGATCGGTTCCTAAGCCTGTCACATAGTGAATCGAAAAATCTTTATTGGTCAACAAACGCGATAAATAAACCGAGGTATTAAGAGTGTCACCACCAAAATTACGGGTTGTTGAATCTTGTTTTATTGAAAGCTCAATCATACATTCGCCAATAACAGCGATATTTGTAGTCATAGTGTTACCTAAAATCCTTACTCTATCTATAAATAATTCAATGCAATTTTTACCACAACTTTACGAACCGTAGCAATCTTATTATCAACAGCACAAAGTGGTTTATGAACTTCATTGGGTAAAAAAACAATAAAATCGTCAGGCTGTAATACTAACATAGTTTCTTCGTTAGGCGTTTTGATAAAAGCGATATCATTTTCCGCTATTTTATCATCTAAAACTTGAGTGTGTGGAGGCAAAGTACAAATAGCCATACCTTCCTGCCCTTCTAAAACAATTTGTACATCAATATACTTTTTATGATATTCAGGATTAGCGTCATGAATATATCTTAATGAATTATCTGACACCATAAAAAACATATTGTCACCATCGATATCATAACGACCAGCTGGTGTATTGCCATTAACATTGTCCTTTACGTATTCAATCGATTGTTTAATTTTGGCCGGCAAGTATGGAACTAAATCCAAATGATTAACATTACCTAAAATCATACTCAATGCTCCTTCACTTATAAATTGATGCAATAACTATTCACTATACTCTTCTACATACAACTATATGGAAGAATAAAATCTTTAGGCAAGAGTATATACTCAAGCAATAATTTTTTATAGTTCATTTATTAAAAATTAGGAAAAACAATCTATTATCGAAATCACGTAAATATTAAAAAACCGCAATTATGCGGTTTTAAAAAAGAAAATTTATAAGAATATATTTAGATCAAATTATTTCTCTTTGGCAATTTTATCCAATGCCAATGGTAAAAATTTATCTAATTGTTTTTCTACTTTGATATAAGCAGATAATGGTAATTTGTATGGGTCAGAAAGATCTTCATTTTTACCTGTGGCAAATTCAGATAATGTAAATACTTTATCTTTCGATTCTGGGAATTTATCCAAAATTTTATCTTTATGTTTTTGCGTCATTGTCAGTAAATATTCTGATTTATCGATATCCTCTTTCACTAATTGCGTTGCTTTATGTGAAGATATATCAATATTTCTATCTTTTAATACCTTAACTGTACCTTCTTCTGGTGTTAATTCACTTGGATCAACATTAACACCCCGTGATCGAACCTCAATATTGAGATTATGTTTGTCAACATAATCCTTAGCCAATGCTTCGGCCATAGGGCTACGGCCTGTGTTACCTGTACAAACAAAAGTAACAACATGATCGAATGCATAGCAAGAAACACTAAACAATGCCAATAAACCAACTAAATATTTTTTTAAATTAAACATGTTTTACCTTAATAATTAACTAAAAATTCGATTTTATAATAACAAAAATAACATAAAATTCTAATTTAGCTTTATTTCAATGTTTAGGTCTATAACATCCTATTTATTTCATTATTTAGATCATATTTAATCTGCAAAAATAAACAAGAATAACCACTGTCTAGCGATATAATAGGATTATTAAAAGAAAACTATTCATAATTTTTATCAATAACGTTGTAATTAAAATGATAAACAATAACCCTACTCTGCGGAGGATTAGCTTCTCCAATATCTTTTAATTTTAGGTAATATCCCATTTTAATTTTAGCATTTGACGATTGAAAGCCTATTTAAACAATCTTAATTTTACTTATTTTCATTATTTTCCTTTAACAAGGTTATTAAATGACTACGACTTTGTTGTAAAAGTTCAATTTGTTTATCAAGTTTTAAAAGTGTTTCACTCAAGCCATTTTTAAACTCCTTACAAGGAGAAAATTTGTTACTTTGATATTGCCAACAAGGAAGGATCTTACGTATAACTTTTAATGTTAATCCGGCACTACTTAATTTATGAATGAGTTTAACTCGGTCAATGTCCTCTATTTCAAACTGACGATAACCTGAAACTGTGCGTTTTGGTGAAAGAAGTCCTTCTTCTTCATAGTATCTAAGCATCCTTATACTAATTTGACTAAGTTTGGATAATTCACCAATTTTCATAACACCTCCTATTGACTCTAACAGCCCTGTCATACTTTACCATATGGTTTTATTTATTAAAGGAGATATTAAATGATCAAATTAATTACGTTAGTTAAACGCAAAAAGACATTAAGTTATCAAGAATTTGATAACTATTGGCATAACCATCATGCAAATTTGGTTAATTCACAAAAAGAAGCGCTAGGAATTCTTCATTACGTCCAAAGTGTTCCATTACAGGATAAAAAACCGGGAAATGCTATGCGCAATAGCAGAGATGCACCTATTTTTGATTTTGATGGAATGGCTGAAATTTACTGGCAAAGTAAAGAAAAAATGTTAAGTATCAGAACTTCACCTGAAGCCAAAAGAGCCATCCAATTATTATTAGATGATGAAAATCAATTTGTCGATCACTCACAATCGCTAATCTGGTATGCAACAGAGCGAATAATCATCTAAATGTAAAATGAATGATTATTGTTAGCTGTACGTTTAGTTTAATAATTTTTTAAAATCTTACAATAAAAAAGCCATTCGATATGGAATGGCTTTTAGATATTAATTGAAGATAACAACTGAGAAAGTGCTACTCCCACTCAATAGTCGCTGGCGGTTTGCCGCTGATATCATAGACCACTCGTGATATACCATTAACTTCGTTAATGATACGGTTTGATACTCTTCCTAAAAAGTCGTATGGAAGATGCGCCCAATGGGCAGTCATAAAGTCGATGGTTTCTACGGCACGTAGCGAAACAACCCAATCATAGCGACGACCATCGCCCATAACACCAACTGAACGTACCGGTAGGAATACGGTAAACGCTTGACTAACTTTGTGGTATAGTTCAGCTTTGTAAAGTTCTTCGATAAAAATAGCATCCGCTTGTCGTAGTAAATCACAGTACTCTTTTTTCACTTCACCTAATACGCGTACGCCTAAACCTGGTCCAGGGAATGGATGACGATATAGCATATCGTATGGTAAACCGAGTTCTAAACCAACTTTACGTACTTCATCTTTGAATAATTCACGTAATGGTTCAACTAAGCCCATTTTCATATCTTCTGGTAGACCACCGACATTGTGGTGAGATTTGATAACATGCGCTTTACCTGTGTCAGCGGCGGCTGATTCAATAACATCGGGATAAATAGTCCCTTGAGCTAGCCATTTTACATCTTTAAGTTTTGCTGCTTCTTCATCAAAAACTGCAACAAACTCTCGGCCAATGATTTTACGTTTAGCTTCAGGATCTGCTTCACCTTTTAATGCCGCCATAAAGCGATCTTCAGCATTAACCGCGATAATATTTAAACCAAATTTATCACCAAACATGTCCATTACTTGTTGTGCTTCATTTAAACGTAATAAACCATGATCAACAAAAACACAGGTTAATTGATCGCCAATTGCTTGATGTAATAATAGTGCAGTAACCGAAGAATCAACACCACCAGATAGACCTAATAATACTTTATCTTGGCCAACTTTCTCTTTAATACGTGCCACGGCATCAGTAATAATTGAAGAAGGTGTCCACAATTTTTCACAATGACAAATATCGATAACAAAGCGTTGTAATAGTTCAAATCCTTTAACAGTATGAGTAACTTCAGGATGAAACTGTACACCATAAAATTGTTTTTCATCATTTGCCATAATAGCAAATGGACAGGTTTCTGTTTGACCGATTAAATTAAATGTGTCTGGTAATGAGGTTACTTTATCACCATGGCTCATCCAAACATCAAGCTGATTAATACCTTGATCATTAATGCTATCTAAAATTCCGTCTGTTAATTTTGATTTTGCAACAATATCTACTTTAGCATAACCAAATTCACGTTGATTAGATGCAGTAACGACTCCGCCCTTACCTAACTGGATCGCCATTGTTTGCATACCATAGCAAATACCTAATACCGGCACTCCTGCATTAAATACATATTCAGGTGCACGAGGGCTACTTTGCTCGGTAGTACTTTCGGGACCACCCGATAAAATGATACCTTTAGGATTAAATTGTTTAATTTTTTCTTCCGAAACATCCCATGGCCAAAGTTCACAATAAACACCGATTTCACGAACTCGTCGAGCAATTAATTGCGTTACTTGTGAGCCAAAATCCAAAATTAATATACGCTGCTGGTGGATGTCTTTATTCATCAATCTTAATTCCTAAAATATGGGCTAATATAAAAGTTGGTGGCTATTGTATCATCTAATTATTAAGCTTAAATAGCGTATAAACATTTTTTTTGTATATTCATCCTACGACATAAAGGTTTATAATCTTATTTTGTACATGACTATCTTAATCAATATGAGAAAATAGCTGTTTGCAAAGAGAGATATAAATTATTTAGCGTATTAAGAAAATTAATTGCGTCTTAACTTCAATAAAGGTCATTAAAAATCGAACTATATCGCAAAACTCAATGTTGTTACTTTAAAATTCGTTATTATTAATGCAAAAATAACTCGAATTTATCTATAGATAATAGTTTAAACAGATAGTAAATTCACATTTATATAATTTATATCACATAAATATAAACCCTAAAGAGCTAAAAACCAGTCCGAAAAGTATTATGTCATGTATAAAATTGCAATCAAAAAACTGTATTTAAGAATGAGAGAAGTGATGGGAGAGATATAAATGAGAGGCTATAAATAACCTCTCATAAATTACAATATAAATACTAACTATTTAGTAGCATTTTGTTCTTGTGCTGATTGAATAGCTGTTAATGCGATTGTATAAACAATATCATCGACTAATGCACCACGTGATAAGTCGTTCACAGGTTTACGCATACCTTGTAACATAGGACCAATTGAGACAAGATCCGCTGAACGTTGTACCGCTTTGTAAGTGGTGTTACCAGTATTTAAATCAGGGAAGATAAATACGGTTGCTTTACCCGCTACTTGTGAATTTGGTGCTTTAGATTTTGCCACATCAGGCATAACGGCAGCATCATATTGTAATGGACCATCGATCATTAGATCAGGGCGTTTTTCTTGTGCTATACGAGTTGCTTCTTTTACTTTCTCAACATCGGCACCTTGACCAGAACTTCCGGTTGAATAAGAGATCATTGCAACGCGTGGTTCAATACCAAAGGCAATTGCAGTATCAGCAGATTGGATAGCAATTTCCGCAAGCTCTTGCGCATTTGGATCTGGATTGATTGCACAGTCACCATAAATATAAACTTGATCAGGCATTAACATAAAGAACACTGATGATACAAGTGAGCTTCCTGGTGCAGTTTTGATTAATTGTAATGGTGGGCGAATTGTATTAGCCGTAGTGTGTACCGCACCTGAAACTAAACCATCAACTTCGTTTGCTTCAAGCATCATTGTACCAAGTACCACATTATCCGCTAATTGCTCACGAGCAATGACTTCTGTCATACCTTTGTTTTTACGCAATTCGACTAAACGTGGTACATATTTTTCACGAATACTATCTGGATCAACGATTTCAACACCGGCGCCTAACGTAACACCTTGCGATGCAGCCACTTTACGAACTTCATCTGGATTACCAATCAGCACACATTTTGCAATGTTGCGCTCTGCACAAATTGCAGCAGCTTTGATAGTTCTTGGTTCGTCACCTTCTGGTAATACCACCACTTTTTTCGCATTACGAGCAAGTTCAGTTAATTGATAGCGGAATGCTGGTGGAGATAAACGTCGAGTAGAACTTACAACTTCGTTTAATGATTTAATCCAATTTGTATCGATATGGTCAGCAACAAAGTTTTGAGTATTATCCATACGCTCTTTGTCATCAACTGGAATTTCTAAATTAAATTGTTGTAAATTAAT
The DNA here is from genome assembly GCF_016101145.1 of Gilliamella sp. W8145. NCBI lineage: Bacteria > Pseudomonadati > Pseudomonadota > Gammaproteobacteria > Orbales > Orbaceae > Gilliamella > Gilliamella sp. W8145. The sequence continues at coordinate 473,264 of NZ_JACFRC010000001.1, read as the reverse complement.
TGAAGTTTGGAATGTATTGGTTTTAACCGTAAATACTGGTAAACCAGTATCAAATGCTGGTTGACATAACTTATACACTTTTTCATCAATATCGTAACCACCAGTTAGTAATACCCCACCAATGGCAACACCGTTCATCGCAGCTAAACTAATAGTAACCAATACATCAGCGCGGTCGGCTGAAGTCACTAAAAGCGCATTAGGTTGCAGGTGATTGATGATATTTTGAACGCTGCGAGAACAGAAAGAAACATGTTTAATTCGGCGATTTTTAATTGCACCTTCATTAATAATTTTTGCGTCAAAATGTTTAGCAATATCGATTGCTCGGCAAGCACTTAAATCAATATTCCAAGGAATACAGCCAAGAACTGGTAACGGACTATGTTCGCTTAAATCCTTAATAGTGATTTTTTTATTATCAAATTTTGGCGTATGATAAATTTCGGCTACATCAGGACGAGCAAGGTTTTGCTCTTCAACTGGAGCATTGACTTTATTAACAATGACACCAATAATCTTATCATTTTTAATGCCACCAAAATTAGAACGTGCAATCTCAATACGATCTTTTAACTGTTCTGGATTATCTTTACCCATATTTACAACAAAAATAATTTCAGCGCCAAGTGTTTTAGCGATGTTATTATTTAATTCATTAGCAAAAGGATAATCAGTTGTCGGTACAATACCTTCAACTAAGACAACATCAGCACCTTTGGTATTTTCAGCATACAGCGCAACAATTTCTTCCATTAATACATCTTGTTGATTTAAACCTAATAGGTTTTCAACATGACTCATTTTTAACGGTTTTAACGTAGGAATTGATGTGTTAGTGCTAACTAAAGTAGTTGTATTATCAGGGGCATCGCCACCTGCTCTTGGTTGCGCAACTGGTTTAAATACATTTAAATTAATACTTTGACGCTCCATCGCTCGAATAACACCTAGACTTACACCTGTTAAACCAACATTGGTACCTGTTGGAATCAGCATAATGGTACGAGACATAATTTGTTTCCTCTTAATTCTTTATTAAATCCAAAAAACAAACCGCCTTATAGGCGGTTTTAAAAACTTTTAAGCTGTTAAACGTGCAGCATCTTGGGCAATGACGAGTTCTTCATTGGTTGGAATTACCATCGCGATTACTGAACCATCTTTAGTAATTGTACCGCCTTTACCAAAACGAGCCGCTAAGTTGCGTTCTTGATCAAGTTCAATACCAAGTAAGCTTAATTTTTGTAAAGCCATACGACGAACTTCTTCAGAATTTTCACCGATACCACCAGTAAATACGATTGCATCTAAACGACCGTCTAATAACATTGCATAACCACCAATGTATTTTACTAAACGATGAACAAAAACATCTAAGGCATTTTTTGCATTTTCATCTTTATCGTAATTATCGGTTACATAACGACAATCACTGCTAACACCCGTTAAACCTAGTAAACCAGATTTTTTATTTAATAAGTTGTTAATATCAGCAACAGACATTTTTAAGTTGTCATGTAAGAAGAACATAATAGCAGGATCAATATCACCACTACGTGTACCCATAACTAGGCCTTCAAGTGGCGTTAACCCCATTGAAGTTTCAACACATTTACCATTTTTAACCGCAGTAATAGAGGCACCATTACCTAAGTGACAAGTGATCACGTTAGTTTCTTCAACTGGTTTATTTAATAATTTAGCTGCTTCACGGCTAACATAATAATGGCTTGTACCATGAGCACCATAACGACGAATACCATGTTTAGTATATAATTCATTAGGGATTGCATATAAATATGCTTCTTTAGGCATTGTAGTATGGAATGCGGTATCAAATACTGCGACGTTTTTATCTTTTAAATGAGGAAAAGCGGCATAAGCTTCACGAATACCAATTAAATGCGCAGGATTATGTAAAGGTGCGAAAGCCGCTGCTTCTTCAATTCCTTTTAATACTGAATCATCAATTACAACTGATTGGGTATATTTCTCACCGCCATGAACAATACGGTGTCCAATTGATTTAATACTATCCAATAATTCTGGTTTTTGTGGAAAAATACTGTTAACAATAAAACGGATTGCTTCGCTATGCGCTGCACCAGCACCTAAAGAAGCTTCTTTCTTTTCACCATCTAATTTCCATTTAATACGAGCATCAGGAAGGTGAAAACATTCAGCTAAGCCAGATAAAAATTCATCACCATTTTCAGGGTTTATGATTGCAAATTTTAAAGATGAACTTCCACAATTCAGAACAAGAGCGTTATTACTTGATGACATAGTAATTCCTATAAATTGAATAAAAAGATATATACCAATCAAAATTGGTAACTCTACACATGATTAAATAATCAATGTGATATACAAGGCGACTTCTGATATCTTGGTTTTTAAGATAAAATAAAGAGAGCCCCCAATTTGAATGACACTATTTTAAGACATTAAAATGTGAATGTCGAGGAATCCAAATCAGATGAATTTAGTTAAAAAATTTAAGGCAGGTCAAACATATATGGATCTTTGCCCCAAAGATAAGGCGCTTTCATATTCATTTCCGGAATTAAAAATTATTAACCACATAAAAACCGCAAAAAAAATATTACCACCAATCATTATTGGCTTAATTGTTTGGCAATATTATCTGCCAGCACAATTAGCAGTAACGATTGTTACTATTCTATTTGCTTTAAGCTTACCTATTCAAGGAATATTATGGTTAGGCTATCGATCTCAATCGCCACTACCATTATATTTGGTTGATGGTTATAACCGAATTAAATCACAACTAATTGAAAAAAAAATAATCAGTCCAAACCGAAATCCTAATGAAAAATTAACGTTTGAAGCACTAATGAAATTGATGAATCTATCTAAGATTCATCTAGGTAACTATTTTGGACAAGATGATGATACATCTAACCAACCATGAAAATATATCTATGCAGAATTTTTTGGAAAAATTAAAAGATCAGATAAATCAACTTGAGCAACAGATCAACCTATCTGATCAACCCACTTATCAAGAACACTATTTTGATGAACATCTGTTTAATAGCAGTAAGATTGAGGTCGATTTTCAATTTTATATCGATAAGATAAAGCTTACTTATCATTCTCTCTGTGATGCAGCTTTAACCGAAAAACTAAGTCAAATTGAATTTTTATCAGAAAAACTTATTGACCAAATTACTGCACTAAGTCGTGAGCTTGCTACTGTACATTTACGCAAGCAATCAACAAGTTATGTAATTCAAGAAACCGTTGCAGAAAAACATTCCAGACATTTAGATTATCTGCGACGATTGCAAGAGATGAAATATGAATTAGAACTATCGCCTGAGGCTATTGATTATACAAAAATAGCAGCATTAGATAATCGAATATATCGTTGTGAACAAGCGATAAAAAAAATTGAGTTAGATATGGAAAATGAGGTCTTCGATTAAGTTGAATTATTTTTATCAATGCAAATTTGAGATATTAACAGTGACCATCACTGCATGTTGGTTGCATATTGATTATTTATCTAAATCATCATGGTTAAATGGTACACTTTAGCCTATCTAAAGCTAAATAATGCTCGTTTATAACAAATATAACAATATATACAAACTAAAACTTTTTAAATTAAAATTATGAATACATCATTTTGGTAAAAATTTAAACATGATAGCTATTATTTTACTATTTTAATAAAAATAAAAATCTATTTATTAAACAAATAATTCCCTAACAGATAAAATAACCGCTATTAATTGATAATTTAAAGAAAAGTGAGTAGATATTATTAAATACCCCCCTCATAGCTAGTTATCATAAATGATTACGAATCAAATAGATAAAAAGATGTTATTTCCTCAAATTAAATAAATGATAAAATACGAAAAATCCTTCATATTTACTAAGTTAATTTTATACTTTAAGTACACTAATAAATAATTCGTGTAGCTTACGACTAAATTCCGAATTTTCCAATTCCTATGGTAGAACTAGAACATAGTAGTATAAGTCTTTAAGATGTAGATTAATATTGTAAGGTTCGAAATTCGTTTCCCTTTCAAATTCAATCAAAGTTGCAACCGCGTTCAATGAAACTTTTTTAGCTTCTATCGTTACACAGCCTTCACCTTGCATATCAATGTTATAACCATTCTCATAGTGATATTCAAGCATTTCATTATTCTTATAACTAAATAACCACTCGTCTCCCATCCAAGGGTTATAATAACTTTTGTAGTTAATAGCTATCATTTTTTTTCTCCATTCGGAGAAAACAACATTTATAGGTTTAGTTGAATAAAAAGAGTTCCAAGAACCAGTCCACTCCATAAATAACCCCAAAAATATTTCTTTTATTCAAAAAATGTGAGTAAACATTATAAATCAGAAGATAAAAACACCCAAATTAATGTACAAACATCAAAGAAATAGTATCGATTTTTTATAGATATATCTCTAAGAGTTTTTTATCAAATAATTTGTTGCCTAATATTCTTTTTCTTTTACTAAATATCAATTCCATCTCTTTATCTGTTAAAGACCTATTATGTTTTTTGCTTAGGTATAAAATTGTCAAAAAAGGATAAGCATAATAGTTTGGGAATAATATGATATCTTTTATCGTTTCAGGCTTTAACTCAATAAGATTGATAGCTCTTGGCAAATAAATATCTCTCACCTTAGTAAAAATCCATTCACAAGTTTTTTTTCTTTCTTCTTCATTTCTGGGTAAATCTACAGTACCACCCAAATTAGGAGCGAATGATTTAAAACCAATCTCCATTGAAGTATTCATTGCATAAACGACGCCTTCGGGGTTATTTGATCTATATGGTGGATTTATTTTATTAAAAAAAACAATTAATTCTGGAGAATCAACACTTGTACTGAGACAGTATCCCTGAGCATTATTTAAAAACCTGAAACCTATACGGCCACTTGCTTGATTATCTTTTGTTTTTTTTATGGATATTTCCGTTTTTAAACATTTGATATTTGGGCTATATATGATGTTTTCCTTTAAATAATTATACAATTCAAATTCAAACAATTTTCTTAATTCAGCTGTCACCGACATTTTTGCTCCTTAAAACATCATACATGAATACCTATATTATAGAAGCTTACTCATATATCTTTATCTCACATAATATATTGATTTTTTAGCAACCTATTTTCATTAATCTCATTAACAATAATTTTATAATTATATTGATTTATAAATTGAAAATTTTATCTGTTTAATTTATACGTTATTAATCTTCTAAAATATTTAAAGCCATTTCAGTAGCGCCCTTAATATCAATATCATTCGATTTTAGTGATATATTAAGGTCTTTTCTTAATCTTTCGTCGCGAAAAGCAACTGCTACTTGAGTAGTCCAGTACCTAACACTATCAACAATAGTTTCATCCTCCAATCAAACATACAGAGTAAGGAATAAACATAATTGATTATCAATACGATGATTTAATTGAATTAGAATCTAGATGGAACTAATTAAATAGTCATTAGAATGACTAAGGTGAGTAGCTAAGTATGATCTAATTATAAAATAATTTTTTGAGTTATTTCCCTAATTTGCGAATAATATGCTGATACATCTCTGGCTTTGAAATCTTTACCGTAATTACTAATTGTAAAGAAATCATGTTCAACAAAATGAGTAAATAATAAAAAAAGTGTATGTTCGAAAATAACGAATAGACCTTTAATCACCTCATTATAGTTATCAGTTTTACCAAATTCACCATACGCTTTTGCCAAACTATGACAAATATTTAACAATATTGAAAATTTTTCTTTATCAAAATAAGAATTTTCATGCAGTTGATATAAAAATGTCTGACTATCTTTCGCTTGAAATTCATTCAAAATATATTTTTCAAGCTTTATCCGTTTATCCATATTGCTTTTCTTACTGACATTACATGATAAAAATTATCAAAAATTTAATTTTATTTTCCGACATTTAAATTATCTAAATTTATAATACATAATATTTATAACTAACTGCATCATATATTATTTCACATTCCAAATCGTTTATTATATTCATTTGAATATTCAGTATCGACTATGAGTTTGCAGTAGCATTTATATAATTTAAATAACTATGAATTAGTAATAATATATCTTTATGAGCTAAATCAACAAGATATAAATCTACAATTCGCTTATTATCAATAATATACCATTGCCTATTTGTCGGTATTTGACATGGAAAATTATTGTTCTGTAAATAGAATTATTTGATAGCTTCGATTATTATACACTTCAATGTGTTCAAAACTCATAGATGATAGTTTAATTACGTTTGCTTACAATGCGGTCAAATAAGGTTAGTGACCATATTAAATTTACCTGATTAAAATCACGTTTTAATAAAATATAAATTTTACTTAACTTTTTATTTAATATAGGTTTGAATAGGAGCGTGGTTCAATATTGCGCTTGCCGAGTTTGTCTACCTTTTCTAAAATTAGATCATAGCAATAGGAAATATCATCGTTTTGTTTTAAATGTACGCCTTCTAAACAAACTCTATATATCCCTTTAGGAATATTTGAATTATGCCAACCAGTATATTCTTCCCATTGCCAAAAAACTGCCATATCGGCAATATATAAACTACCTGTTACATTAAGAAAAAAATATTTATCACTGAATATAACATTCCGATTGTCATTACTAGGAATTTCATTTAAAAACAATCTAACTATATACCCACCATCATCAATACCCATAATAGGTAATGCAATACCCTGATCTAAAACAGAATCTCCTTTATCGGTTGTTGTAAATTGTTGAAGTATATTCTCTCCATCATTTATTTTTCCATCAAAAGGGCCCAGTATCCTAGGATAATCAAAAATAATTATGCCATTAAAATCAACATCAACATCTATAGTTTTAATCACACTTACTTCCTGCTTTTCTATTATTTTCACTATTTGTTCATTTTACTCAATGCATTATAAATTTATAAAATCACACTAATAGATTTTATACACAAATTACTCATATTGTTCTAATTCGTTTTCTATTAGCGCTTTTAATTGCAAAGGAGAAATGATAATACTCTCTTTTTCCTTTACCGGAAAAAGGACTATATCAATTTTATCTTTTGCTAATCCATTTATCCATTTATCCATTTATCCATTTATCTAAAAATAATATAAATCGATTTTTTTAGCAAAATAGTCATATTTATGAGTTATATTGTATTCATTAACAAATTCTTTTTCAGGCCAAAAAGGTGTTATTCTTCTACCATTTTCATCAGATAATAGTAACCAGCCATTATCTCCATAACTGCTCCAAATTAATTCAAAATCTGCTACTTTTCTAATTAAGTATTCAAGTCTTTTATGCGAATCGAGTGATTGTACATTTAATAATTTTATATTATCCATATTCTCTGACCCTAATAAAGAGTCAGTCACCTCTGATTTAGTTAAATCGAGATGCATTCTATTTTCAATATTGGTTATCTCACAACAAGCATGGACATGCTATTTACATTTTACCCATCTTATATAATTCTTTAGATATGAACATTTAATTTGACCGGCGCTGATAAATGAAATCAAAGCAAAAAGTTTTACTTGTGTCAAAAAAAGCCTGAATAATGAAATTCAGGCTTATATGGCAGATTATTACAAAGTTTATTACTATCTTTATATTGATCTCAAAATTTAAATATTCCTATATACTTAAGACCATTATAATTTTCTTTATAAGGTTTTTTAAGTACCGCTTCACTTGCTTTATACCAAACTAAAGCATTTGCTTTGGTTATGCCCATTTTATAACATTGATCTATAATTTTCTGTCTACAATCTATTCCTGGTGAAATTAATTTATCAATCAGTTCTCCAACATCAATCTCTTTTTTCAATGGTTCAGGATATCCGATAAAATCTTCATCATACCAATTAGTGCCTATATCTTTACAAAAACCACAAATCTTATACTCAGGGCTATCTAATTCCTCAGTAGTATAATCCAGTTCAAAATATTCCTCATATTTTTCAACTGGCATAAAATTTGACCCTATCCATAAATATTGATCCGATGATAGATCTTTATTAAATTGAGATTGGTATTTAGTCTCAGCACTAAATTCACCTATATACTTAAGTCCGTTATAATTTTCTTTATAGGGTTTCTTGACCTCTAGATTTAACATTGGATCATTATTTATATACCAAAATACAGAATTAGCCGTTGTGATACCTAATTTAATACATTGTTCATAAATCTTTTTCTTTTCACCTTCATTTACTTCTATTTTATCAATAATCGAATTGATATCTTGAGGTGTAGAAAACCTGTCAGGCATAATAAGCTGCTCTGACATATACACTACATCACCTATATCAGCACAGAATATGCATGATGGTGTAAGGAAATCATTAATTGGTATATTTTCATTCTGTTCAAAATATTGTTTGTATTTTTTCTCTGAAGAAAAATTATTACCTATCCATAGCAGAATAGTCACTTTATCTACATCAATTTTACTCATGATAATCCTTTCTTAATTAACATTTAGATTTATATCTCATTTAGTCGAATTCTAAATACTTTTAAATTGATTAACTTCGCATAGTTTCGATATATCATATTGAAAAATATTAATTTACCATTCAACTACAGATGGTTTTCTGTGGAATAATATGCTATTAATGAGATACATCGAAAGATCGCGTACTTTCAGTAATATATTATTGGAATTCTAAAAAAGCATCGTTTTCATAATAAAAAATAAATGCTTCAAATAATTCATCTAATGACGGAACACCTAATTGTTGTTTTGCGTTTGCTACAATTTCCTCAATCGTTCCTCCATCTAAAACTTCAATCCAACCATCATTTTTAACTTGTTCTGGTAAATATTCATCAGAATTAGGAGGAAAATCCCTAGCATCTAAAGTAAAAACTCCTTTTGTAGACAATGTCCAGTTGTTTTTATTTGGAGGTAAATAAAAAAACTCTGTATTATTTTCTGGAGAAGATAAAACATCGCCAATGGAAATAAGATCCATAAACCACCTCGTTAAATATTTTCAATAATTACTGACCTGAAACTTGATACAGCTATCAGCTCGACCGGTTACATATTCACAAATTAAAATTCCACGGCCCACCTAAGTTTTCGTCCATTGAGCACATACTGATACAAATTAAATTCGCCAGCTAACCATATCTGGGCCAGCAGAATAAAGCGCCCTATATCTGGATCATAATACCTGAAATTATTGTAGTGAAGTTAGATTTTTGTCTAATTATTGGCCTTAACCCTTTAAATCTTATTGGATTAAGATATGTGAGGCTTTCTGTATTGCTTTATACCATAATCGGGAAAAGCATTCCCTGAGAATTTCACCAGCTTCATCCGTCAACTATTCCTGATTGCTGATAAAGACAAAAAATAATTTATTATTTTTATATGAATTCTTTATTTATGAATATAATACAGATGAATATCATATTCATTATCGCTTAAAGCAATTACTCTATCTGGGGACGTGAATACCAATGAAAAATCATATGTCCTATTGATTGAAAACAAGCTTAATATGAAGTCTGAAAAACTTTCAACATAAAAAGATATACTCACATTTCCGGAATAGAACATATTACACATAATATCCTTTTTTATATTCAATATACTTTCAACTTCCCTAGCTAGGATATTTCTATTTATAGGTAAATTAAAAAAATTTTTTTAATATCATTATCAATTTTATTTATTTCTTTTAACATTTTTCTATGCCATATAAATTCATTATCATGTAAAAATGATACATTAAATGAACTAACACCATTTAATTTGGTTGCATAATCTCTTGCTCTAAATAAATTTAATTTATCTTTTAAAATCGTTTTCATATTTTTATGCAGGCATAACTATATCAGTTGCAATTATATTTATAACATCACCTGATTGCATTTCTATCTCTATATATTTGTATTTCGTATCATCTTTAAGATTAAATTGATTTACGCTTACACTTTCGCCCCATTTATCCCATTTTGGTATATTAATGCCTTTAATACCTTTGCATATAATATCCATAGGAATAGAAGAATTATTAAGGAACTTAATTATAAGAGTACTTTCTTGCCAATCAAGAATCAAAGATACTAATGTCCAATCATGCATATTTAAAATTCTTTATTATTTAGTGTTTAATGGCATATGTGCCTCAAATGTTTTCTTTGATAGAACTTTATCATCAATACTATGACCTTTTCCTACAACAATTATTTACCAGATAATGTGTATCTTAGTTGAATATAAACTAAGACACTCTTTTTGCCAGTAATAGGATCTAAATTTGCATCTTTCCTATCACTGCTTTTGGCTTGTTTGAAATTTAACTTTGATTTCTATCGTCCCTATCAATTTTAAAAAACTTCTGACCGCAAATATTTTTAAGATTAATATGTAGTGATTTTTATAACATCTATAAGATATAAAAATCTATATATACATACTTACTTTTTAATTTCGCTAATTAACAAGGTAAGGCCTCACATATATAAACTAAATTAAATGTTTTATTAAAAATTACATTGATTATATAAATTAGTTAATCATAAGAAACCAAGTTTAAGTGCTTTATCTTTTTCGCCGCCCCAAGGATCATCAATCAGGTATCTGGCAACTATTGGGCTTTCTGCTGGAACAAAAGTAAATTTGTAAAAAACCTCATCATTTTCGCAAATTTCATAATAAAGATCATATAAAGATCTATCAAATGCTATGTTTATTTTGAATTTTTCTGCAGCTGATGCAACTTCTACATTATCACTATTATTAATATAAAAAGGAGTCACAATACACCGTTGTGTATTTTCATCCATAACAAAATTATCTGTTAGATTTAAAACAACATTAGCTCCAAAAGCTTCGTCAGGTAAAGGATCAAATATAACATAATCTTTATGAATGACGGCACCTTGTTCAATATTCTCTTTACCCCATTGAGATAATTTTTCAGAATAAGCTCTAGATCGAACTAAAATTTGATTATGGGAAATCAATAAATCAACTACTTGATTGTTAGGGTTTTCCATGCACTACCTCCATTTGAATTTTACTTTTTGTCAGACAACCCCCAACATAACTATTCGATTGCTTTACTATGAGCCTGATTATTATGCAGATCAATGTGCCTAACATGCGCTATTAGACCTTTTTAAATAAATCCATTAATCATTTCAATCAGGTCTGATTTCGTTTTAACTTTTTTTTATTTTTAATAACTATTTAATAAAAAATCTATTTATCTTCTTTCATCGCACTTACTAATCGAATCGTTTTTCCAGAATCAACAAGCATCATCCCCATACATGGCTCTGCTCCACTATATAACCTGAATAATAGATAGCTAGAATTATTTGCTTTCGTTATACAATAAAGCAAGGAGCCCTACCCATCAGATCAATTAGGTGCAGATATTAGCTGATCATTATTAACACATGGATAATAAAAAACACCTACAATAGGAAAATTACCTCCTTTGCGAAGGTCCAAATGTATCTCTTCGACCCTATTTCGGCTTGCTATTGGTTCGAGGGAGCAATTTAATTCTTTTTTAAGTATTGTTTCTATCTCAGTGAGATTGCTATTATTCACTATGCTAAACGCTATCATTTTATTTTCCAATTGATAGGTCACTTAAATATTATCTGTTCTTTTATTAGATTATATTGAACATCTTGTCTATTTTATTTGCATTTTATTACACGTCTTTGGCCACAAAATAGGCAAAGGCATGGTTAGTTAAATAATGCCCATTTTCCCCATTAAATTTCTTCGCAGCGTTCGGCCAGGCAAAAAAACGTGTCTCAGGTTTATCCGCAATCTGCCCCGTTTCCCGATTAATTAAATAAACCTTCTTGGCGCCTTTTTTAAATATTTTCCATACCGCTTTTACAAATTTATCGGTTTCGGGTTGTTTTACTACATCATAAGAAGCAGTTAACCGACCGTTCATTAAAGATCCAGGAGCATAACCAGCCATTGTTGAACATGAAAAACGGACAAGACCTTCTCCAACCATAGCACCATCATAATTTGACCCTGGATAATGTATAACGTATTTTTTTTTATAATCTTCAATACTTAAAATATCGGTATTTATAATACTAAAATCTATATTTTTAGCTATTTCCATATCCAGTACATCTGAAATTGGTATATTCAGATCAGGCCAAATATATTGTGTAATAAATTTAACCGACTCAATCTGATCTTTTAAAACTTTGGAGAACTCTACTGCATCCACTGCAGTCATGAAGATTTCTAAAGCAGGCAGTTTAATTTTACCAGTCATATAATTTCACTTTAATAGTTAAAATAATTAGATAACATGTTAATCTATTCTATTTTATATATTTCCAGATTCCATTTTCAATACATCAAGCACTCCCGGAGAAAATATGCTGATGGAAAACTATTATTTAATATATAAGCTGCGCCAAAACTTTATTAATCTAAATACTTGAGCTATTAAGGATTAAAGATATGCGTTTTTAAAGAATTAAACATCAGGTAAAATTATATCATCAACGCATTCTAAAATTTCTTCCGTTGTATTATTTTTGTTATGTTTTTCTCTCCATTTTTCTAAATCTTTTAAGCATAATTTAATATTTTGACGTCTAGAGTATAAGTAAATATCATCCATTGCGAATATTGCAAAAAATTTATTATCGTAAATATCACTATGGATAAATATTTTAGTTAATAAAATCCATAATTCCTTAACTAAATTAGGGCTAACAATCGGCGTTGATATATAAGGTGATGAAAACACATCTCTGATAGAACCAATTAGTTCATACATATCAGAATCTTTAGTATCTATTGCGTATTTTAATTCCTGTATTTGTTAGAGCAGGAAGGTGCTGTAATATCAATATCATGAATTCGAACGACTATTAAAGTTCCATTTGCATTCTGCCATTTATACTCATAGCCATAGTTTCCAGTATAGCCTTTTGGAGAAAATAATTTACGAATCTGAGCATTATTTGGAATAGTGATGAGATTTGAACCATCAGCGCGATTGATTGTATTACCAGATAATGTACAAGGATTAAAACCTAGTGGATCAAACCAAGTTAACGGATTCGGCGCATACTGATACAGATTCAAATCGCCCAGCAACCCAATCGGGTCTAGCTGAGTAAATCTACCTATATCCGGATCATAATACCTGAAAGTATTGTAATGTAAGCCGGTTTCTCTGTCTAAATATTGTCCCTGATATCTGAGGTTTTGCTCTATGGGTTCGTGTTCGATTTCATGAATCCGCTTTCCCCATAACTGAAAGCTACATTCCCACAGTATTTTACCGTTTGCATCGATAAGTTCTTCCGGACAGCCATTCAGGTCGGTGTGGAAGTAGCGGATATGTTGTTCTTGGTTGCCGTCTGTGTCTATCCGCGCCAGTGGTTCGTAGCTGTTCTGGTCGGTATAGATATACAGGCTGGTGGGGTGATTCGAGCCGGTTTCCTGAATCATTCTTAAGCCGTCCCACAGGAAGCGGGTACGGTTGTAGGGTTGGCCTTCGCGGTCTATCTGATGTTTTTCGATACGCCGGCCAAGGGCGTCGTAGACGTAGCCGTAACGCTGACTGCGGCCTGTTTGTTCGATGCGTACTTCGCTCAGGCGGTGTTCAGCATCGTAGTGGTAGTGCAGGGTTGTGCCGATGGTCTGTTTGCTGGCAGTTCTGCCGTGCTCGTCGTAGCGGTAGTGGTGTCCTCTGAAATGCAGGAGCTGGTTACAGCGAATCAGGTTGTGATTACTGTAGTCTTCTCTGTATTTGCTGTCCAGCAGGTTGGCAGCGGCATCGTATTGCAGGTTTTCCCAGTATCTCTGATTACGGCAGCCTTCGATTCTGCCAGTGTGATCATAGCGGTAATCGGTCTGGCGTGTTTGCTGTGTTTTTTGCTTACCAATCGGTCGAGGTTGTCGTACTGGTAGCTGCGTTCGAGCAGGATATCAGGCAGGATGGGATTCTGATTGCGCTGTATCTGTTTGCATTGCAGCCGGCTGTTGCGGTCGTATTTGAACTGGGTGTTCAGGCGTCCCTGAGTGCGTAATATTTCGCGGTGCAGGTGGTCGCGTTCGATATCGCTGATGATGTTGCCGTCGATATTTATCTGGTGCAAGTGTCCGGAATCATAATACAGTTTGTCGATGGCTCGCCTATCCGGCAGGGTAGTGGCGATATGGTTGCCCAATGGTTTGGTCGTAGCTTAGTTGTTATTTACGCCCGTCCAGATAGGTTTGTTCAATTAATCAGCCAGCAATCTTATATTGGAAACAGTTAAAAGTTATTCAAGAAAGAGAAATCATTCCTACTTTTCCATCCGGTGATAAACAAATAACTATTCCTTTTCCTTCCAGTCGAACTACATCACAAATTTTATTTACATTCCAATTTTTTATTTTAGCTAGCTCTAGCCAATTATTAAGTTTCCAGCTATTTATTCTACCAAGAATTACCATCTTTTTTCTAAAACCATGCATGTCAATATCTATACTTATTACAGTGTTATTTTTAGATAAAATATTGACATTGCCATATAGATGGCTAAATATTTTTGATTTTCTGTTCAGTCTTGCTACAGGTAATTCTGGTTCTCCCATCGTTTCATAAATAAGAGAATCAGATGATCCGACATGCAATTTTTTGATGTGTAGACTGTTAATAATATCCATTAACTCTATTTGAAATATGGGGTTCCATTCTTCATTCATTATGAGTAACCTATTTTAACATTATAGCTTTGTTCATTACGTCCAATCTCAATATTACCCAAAGATTTGTAGCTTATGATATCTGCATTAAAATCTATCATTTAGATGATCCTTTTTAATAAAATTATCCCTTTTTTACCTTATAAGCCCTTCTCTTTTAAATTTCGCTATCAACTCACGTCCTTTTTCAGAAAGTTCTAATTTTTTTAAACGCACCTGAATTATTTTTTTCGAAGACATAAAAAAGTATTTAGAATCGTTCATCAAAAAATCTATATAATCATCAGAATAAGGAACATTAGGATCAAAACCTTCGATTTCGGTTTTAATAATTTTTGTTAAAAATTCATCAAAGGAATTAGCGACAAGTTTTAAATCTAGATTCTGCTCTAAATAACCATTTCTGACTGTCATATCAAAATATAGGTCATTAACTTCATGATCCCAATGATAAACTTTGCCATTTGGATACAAACAAAGTAAATCTCCGAAATTTAGAGATGCTATAGCAATGGACCGTTTAGGGATTCTATTTAAATACATCCAGTTATTAGCAATTACATCTTCCCGATCTAGTTTCCTAGAGAATCCGAACATTACTTCAAGCGGAAGTAATTCACCTTGACAGTCAATGGAGTAATCAAACAGATCCTCATCAAAAGCAATGACATTATATTTCTTTAAAAATTTAATATAAGAATTATGAGAATCTGTTGTAATTTTTAATTTAGAAATAAGCTTATCAATATTTCTTGGCACAGCATATTTTGATTCAAACATTCGATTTCCTTTAATACCATTCATAATTAAGAACTAATTTACTAGCAACTTAATAGTCCTTGTTTTATAGTTTTGCTTCATTAAAAGTTACCAATCTATCAGATAATTATGAATTTTTATACTATGATGATATCTAATTAAATTAACTTGAATTAAGTACTATTTTATGATCACATTTTTAGTTATCAATGATAATTAAACCTTCTCTTATATCAAAAACGAATATTGTTATAATTATTAATTAGTTTTATCTTTTATAGTTATATTTATAATGATATTAATATTAACAAAGTGATACTATTTATCATTAGGCAATAAAAAAGGATTCAAACATGAGTAAAATATTTGATGATAATTCACAGACCATTGGCCATACACCTTTAGTTCGTTTAAAACATTTCGGACAAGGAAATATATTAGCCAAGGTAGAATCTCGTAATCCTAGCTTCAGTATCAAGTGTCGCATTGCATCAAATATGATTTGGGATGCTGAGAAACGTGGTTTATTAAACCCTGATGTTGAACTTATCGAGCCAACCAGTGGTAATACTGGTATCGCACTTGCCGCGGTTGCAGCTGCTCGTGGATATAAATTAACCTTAACCATGCCTGAAAGCATGAGCATTGAACGCCGTAAACTTTTAAAAGCTTTAGGTGCTAATCTCGTGTTAACCGACGCAGCTAAAGGAATGAAAGGCGCAATCGAAAAAGCGGAAGAGATTGTTGCTAGTAATCCTAAACACAATATTATGCTTCAACAATTCAGTAATGCCGCTAATCCAGAAATTCATGAAAAAACTACTGGGCCAGAAATCTGGCTTGATACTGACGGACAAGTCGATATTTTTGTTGCTGGGGTCGGTACTGGTGGGACTTTTACTGGTGTAACTAAATACATTAAAAAAACTCAAGGTAAAAACATCACTGCAGTAGCAGTTGAACCAAGTACTTCACCTGTTATTAGCCAAGCACTTGCTGGTGAGCCAATCAAACCAGGACCACATAAAATACAAGGTATTGGTGCAGGATTCATTCCTGATAATTTAGATTTAAGTTTGATTGATTTGGTCGAAAAAGTAAGCAATGAAGATGCTATCGATACTGCGCGGCTATTAATGGAAAAAGAAGGTATTTTAGCAGGAATTTCTTCTGGTGCCGCCGTATTTGCCGCCGACCGCTTAGCTCGTTTGCCTGAAAATGCCGATAAAACTATTGTGGTGATACTACCATCATCAGGCGAACGTTATCTTAGTACTGATCTATTTAGTGGGATTTTCACCGAGAAAGAACTCGGTTAATTCAGTTAGATTATTCAATAGAAACAAAACACCGCTCTTGAGCGGTGTTTTATTAAATGATAAAGAGTTAAGCTATTATCTTATTCGATCAAATTTAAACGTCTTGAATAATACCAAAATGTCGATAAGCATGAGGCGTAGCAATTCGGCCTCTCGGTGTTCTTTGGATATAACCTTGTTGAATCAAAAATGGTTCTAACACATCTTCAATGGTTTCACGTTCTTCACCTATTGCAGCTGCAATATTATCTAATCCTACCGGCCCACCCATAAATTTTTCGATAATAGCCAGAAGTAACTTACGATCCATATAATCAAAGCCTTCATTATCTACATCTAACATATCTAATGCTTGAGTGGCAATTCGTTCATCAATAACGCCTTTAGATTTGACATCTGCATAATCCCTAACTCGCCGTAATAAACGGTTAGCAATCCGTGGCGTACCTCGCGAACGCTTGGCTATTAGGTAAGCACCTTCTTTAGAAAGATCCATACCTAAAAATTTTGCACTACGACTAACAATATATTCCAAATCTTCTACACGATAAAACTCAAGTCGCTGCACAATACCAAAGCGATCACGTAATGGCGATGTTAATGAGCCAGCTCGAGTCGTTGCGCCAATAAGGGTAAAAGGTGGCAGATCAATTTTAATTGAACGTGCTGCAGGCCCTTCACCAATCATAATATCAAGTTGATAATCTTCCATTGCTGGATATAAGATTTCTTCAACAACTGGCGATAATCGATGAATTTCATCAATAAATAACACATCATTAGGTTCTAAATTGGTTAGCATAGCAGCTAAATCACCCGCTTTTTCCAACACTGGGCCTGATGTGGTACGTAAATTAACATTCATTTCATTAGCAACAATATTTGCCAATGTCGTTTTACCTAGACCTGGAGGGCCAAATATTAAAACATGATCAAGTGCGTCACTACGCTGTTTAGCAGCTTGAATAAAAATTTTCATCTGCTCACGAACTTGAGGTTGGCCAATATACTCATCCAAATACTTAGGACGAATGGCTCGATCTAAAGACTCTTCTTCTTTTTGTGCCTGTGGAGCAATTAAACGATCCGCTTCAATCATTATCAATACCTACTTTACAATACTGACTTTAATGCTTCACGTATTAGCATTTCACAATCCATTTCTGGTCTAATGACTTTACTAATAATACGGCTGGCTTCTTGTGGTTTATAACCCAAAGCAATAAGTGCTGAAACAGCTTCACTTTCAATTTGATTTGATGATTTTTTAATATCACCAATATCAATAGCTGGGTTAACATTTGATAGTTCTTCACCAAAGCGTTTAACACGATCTTTCATTTCAACAATTAATCGTTCAGCGGTTTTAGTCCCCACACCTGGTAATTTGACCAATGTTTTAATTTCACCTTGTTCAACAGCATTAATAAATTGTGCTGCTGACATTCCAGATAAAATCGCCAGCGCTAATTTTGGGCCAACGCCATTAACTTTAATTAATTCGCGAAATAACTCTCGCTCTTGTTCATGATTAAAACCATAAAGTACTTGAGCATCTTCTCGAACAGCAAAATGCGTTAACACAATCACTTCTTTGCCATTGTCGGGTAACGCATAAAAACAGGTCATTGGCATAAAAACTTCATAGCCAACACCACCAACTTCAATTAATACTTTGGGTGGTTGTTTCTCAATAATGATTCCACGTAAACGACCTATCACAATATATCCTTAATAAGTTAATATTGATTACATAAGTTTGATTAAAATAACCCTAAATTAAATAATATTTAAGATTCTAGATTAATCAAATTGATATGATCAACATTGAAAGTGAATTGAATGTAATTGTCAGTTAGTTTACCTGATAGGAAAAAATTAATAAAGAAAAACTGTATAAATAGACAGGAGATAAAAAGAAATTTTGCCGACCATGTCGGCAAAATGGATAAGACGATATCGGATTAGTTTTTCAACTTAAAATGGCATTTTAAAGCCTGGTGGTAATTGCATGCCGCCAGTTACTTGAGCCATTCTTTCTTTTTGCGCTTCTTCTAAACGACGAGTTGCATCATTGTAAGCAGCCGCAATCAAATCTTCTAGCATTTCTTTATCATCTTCAGTTAATAAAGATGGATCAATTTCCACACGTTTACAACTGTGTGCACCATTTACAGTCACTTTAACGATACCTGCACCAGACTCACCGGTAACTTCTAATTTAGCAATTTCTTCCTGAGCTTGCTGCATTTTGGCTTGCATCTGTTGGGCTTGCTTCATCAAATTACCCAAGCCACCTTTTCCACCTGAAAACATAATTATTCCTCGTTAATAATATTTAGCCCGTAATTATACAGGACGAATACTCGCTTCATCAATCTTCGCATCAAAATATTGACAAATCATTTCGACTTTAGCGTCTTGATTAATAGTCTGTTTAGCTTGTTCAAGCTTTTGTTGATATAAATCTTCACGCATTTCTAACGGCGTTTTATTTTCTTGATTATCATCAATAACAATTTTTAAGTTTAATGGTTTTTGACGATATGCAGATAAAGCAGATTCAAGTTTTGTGCAATTTGCCGGTGATTTTATCAAGTGTTTTACTGACGAACGCATATGCAAAACAATATTATTGTCATCAATTTGTTCAAAATAAGAGTTAATTGCGATTTGTTTAATTAATGGCGCAAGTTCTAATTGTTCAATTTCAGCACACCACGCGTCTTTTTCAGCCATTTCAACAATTAGTTTTTTAGTCATTTCTGGCGTTTTATCAACTTTTAAAGAATCGCATAATGTTTTTGCATCAAGTGCAGGTTCATTTTTCGTTTCAACTAAGCCACAAGCTTGCCATTGATAATTTTCGGCAGTTATCTCTTCTTGTTTTGCTTCCTCATCATTTTTTTCAATATTATTGCCTAACTTGTTGGCAAGCTGCTGAGCGTCATCCCGTTTACTGTTAATTAAAGAATTAGATGGTTGATGGTGATCAACCAATTCAGGCTTTTTTGGTTTTTGTTCCTCTTTAATTAACTGCATTCGCATCTCTAAAATATTTTTAGTGATTGATGATGCATCATCGGGAAGTGATATTTCTGGTTGTGAAACAGTATTTTCATCACTAGTAACTGGTCTTACTATTGTATTGTCATTCAATTGCTGATTTTCAATAGCTGGCTTAACAGTTTGCCTAAGAGACGCGGCTTCATTTACGCTTTGTGATGAAGGTGTCACAACCTGATCTGATTGTGTTCTAATAGGCGATTCAGCTTTTTTTGTCGGTATAGTAGCTGTTGCAGCTGGTGGCTTAATTGCATCGACATTTTTAGGCATAAATGCTAAAGCGCGTAAAAAACTCATTTCAACACCCATTTTTTTATCTGGTGCAAAAGCAAGTTCTTTTCGGCCCATTAATAAAATTTGATAAAACAGTTGCACATCATTAGGAGCCATATATTGAGCTAAGAAGCGTAACTGTTCTTCATTGTCTGTATAATCACCCAATGCTGTCGGCACAACTTGTAATAAGGCAATTTGATGTAACAAAGCAATAGATTCGGCTAATAAATTATCCCAATCCGCACCTTGTAAAGCAGCTGCTTCAATCTGTTGCATCAAAGTATTACCATCATTTTGATAAAGAGCATTGATTAATGAAAAAGGAATTGATTTATCTAAAGTACCAAGCATAGAGGCTGCTGACACAGCATCGATTTTACCATTACCAAGCGCTATTGCTTGATCGGTTAAACTTAATGCATCGCGCATACTACCATTTGCTGCTTTAGCTAACAGCTGTATTGCTCGCGGTTCACTTTCAATTTGTTCTAATTGCAAAATATGTTTTAGTTGCTCAGCAATTAATGATGTATCAAGCACATTTAAATGCAGATGCAGACAGCGAGATAAAATAGTGATAGGTAATTTTTGCGGATCAGTTGTTGCTAATAAAAACTTAACGTGTTCTGGTGGCTCTTCCAATGTTTTTAATAAAGCATTGAAGCTACTACGAGAGAGCATATGGACTTCATCGATTAAGTAAACTTTAAAACGTCCTTTGCTTGGCAAATATTGAATATTATCTAAAATTTCCCGAGTATCTTCGACTTTAGTACGTGATGCGGCATCAATTTCGAGTAAGTCAACAAATCGACCCTGTTCAATCTCACGACAATTATCACAAACACCACAAGGGGTTGCCGTTATACCACTTTCACAATTTAAACCTTTGGCTAATAATCGAGCAATCGAAGTTTTACCTACACCTCGAGTACCAGAGAACAGATAAGCGTGATGAACTCGACCAAGAGAAAGAGCATTAGATAAAATTTTTAAAACATGCTGCTGTCCTACTACTTCAGAAAATGATTTTGGTCGCCACTTACGTGCTAAGACTTGATAACTCATAATCACCGTTACTTATTACTAATAAATTTTGCTAATCATACCATAAAGTGTCAATGTAGTCTTTAAGATGCCGATAACCGATTCGATATTAGGTGAGATTTTTAAGCAATAAAATACCCTTTGCACAAATTTTGAAACTATTAGGCTGTTTTGAAGGATTAATTATTGAAAAATGATTTATCAACCTTCAAACAGTCAATCGAAGGTTGATAAGTAAAGGAAATAATCAATTGATGATTAATCATGAATGGTTAATCTTGATTTAAAAAAGCCCATGCATATTGTGCATAAAATTCTGCACCTAATGCCATGCCATCTTCGTCGACATTAAAACAGCCATGGTGATGTGGCCATTGAGTATCTTTTTCAGGATTACCTGATCCGACTAGAGCAAATGCACCAGGAATGTTTTGCGTATAATAACTAAAATCTTCACCGCCGGTAGTTGGTGCTTCAAAATACAATGCATCTTCGCCAAATGATTCAACAATGACTTTTTGTGCTAATAGAGCGCTTTCTTTATCGTTAATAACCGGTAAAGTACCATAGATATACTCAACTTCAGCTGTCGCTCTATACATGGCTGCAACTTGGTTAGCATAACGTCTAATTGCAGCTTCAATTTTCTCACGCACTGCAACATTAAAGCATCTCACCGTTCCTTCTAAAACCGCATTTTCAGCAATTACGTTAAAGCGCGTACCCACATCCATTCGACCTATAGTAACAACCGCAGGATCGAGAGGCGATATTTCACGAGAAACAATTGATTGAACATTCATAACAAATGCAGATGCAACCATAACCGCATCCACTGTGTCATGAGGCATTGAACCATGACCTCCACGCCCTTTAAATCTAACTGTTAATAGATCTGCTGAAGCAAAGCTTGAACCAACAACACAAGATACTTTACCTACCGGCATTTGTGACCATATATGCATACCAAAAGCGCTATCAACACCTTCAAGTACACCTTGTTCGATCATCCCTTTTGCCCCTTGAGCAATTTCTTCAGCCGGCTGAAATACTAACCGTACATTACCTTTTAACTGTTCACGGATAGAATATAACGTTTTAGCAGCCGTTAGCAACATAGCTGTATGAGTATCATGTCCACAAGCATGCATTTTGCCATCAATAGTGGATTGATAATCAATATTGGTACTTAATTCCTTAACCGGTAAAGCATCAATATCTGCCCTAAGTAAGATTGTTTTACCTGGTTTACCGCCTTGAATATCAGCAATAATTCCAGTCGGCTTAGTGCGTCGATAAGTAATACCAATTTTATCAAGTTCTTCAGCAATTCTATCGGTGGTTCTAAATTCTTCCCACGGTAGTTCTGGATGACGATGTAAATCACGACGAAACGCGATCATGTCGTTAATATTCTGTTTTATTGAATCTTTAATAGTTTGATTAATCATGTTACTACCTTTTATATATTTCATATGTATTCATTTAATAGTGCACATATTTGCACAAATCTACAAGTTGAATCTGATAATTAAATTTCCAACTATTTTATTGGTGTTAACGGGCCAACAATCATATTAACCATGATGCCAGCTAATACAACTGATACCATCGTTACTGAAATAAATCCGCCAATTAACATTGGTGGTAACATATGGCTGGTTAATACCTCTTTTTCTTTTGGATCTTTGGTTAAGTTATTAATGACCTCGTTAGTGATAATATAATCGGCCGGAAATCCATATAATGCAGTTAAGGCGATCGAAAAAGCCATTTCTTTACTTACTTTTAAAACTTTACCGACAATAACCGAGAAAATAAACATCCCAATAACGGCAGAAAGAATAAAAACAATTAAAGGTGTGATAAGCCTAATTAACATATCAGGCGTTGCTCGACTCAAAGTATCAAAAATAAATAACATCAATCCCATTACTGCCAGCCCGAAACCACCGGCTTTCTTTAAAGGATGACGCTCTAAAAAACCTAAAGAAGCAGCAACAACACCAAATAATAAACATAAGACAAATGGACTAATACTGACGACTGGTTTTAATACTTCCGACACTGAATAAGCTAAAAAACCGACTATTGCAATACGCAAAAAGATAAAGTACGAAGAATTATAACTCGCTGGAATTTTAGCAAACAGACTAGGCATTGGATTTTCATCAGTAGTTGCAGTTTGCTTATCCATAGTAGTAACATCTTTTTCAACTACCCAAGTCCCTTCATGATATTTTTTCAATACACGGCGGCCTTCTTTTTTCAGCATAATTGATGTTAATGGATAACCAATAAAACCTTGCATTACATAAATTATAATTGCAAATACAGCCAAATCTGGCAATCCAGCTTCGGTTGCCCCTTTAGCCATAATAATAGCTGAAACAATACCACCGACTAATGGTGGAATAGCGACAATAATGGTATTGAGATCAAAAAATAGATATCCAACAATAATAGCAATAACAATAATACCCACAATCCCAGAAAGCGATATGAGTATTGTCTTCCATTGTAGTATCAACTCATTTATTGATAACAAAGTTCCCATGTTCACAATCAATAAATACATAAACATAACAGCTACCACATTTGGAATACCTGCTCGAGCAACAATATCAGTTGGAAAAAATGTCCAATAACCTAATAAAAACAGTACCGCGCAAATAAAAACTGAAGGTACCCAAGCTTTAGTTCGTGTTGAAACAACATCACCTAGATATAAAATAATAAGCAATAAAACTAATGCCAACATCTGTGGCATATCATTCATAGTGGGCATAAAAACTCCATTTTTAATAAATTAAATTAAAAAAATTAATTAAAATGATATAAAAATGGCTATTATAGATAATATTTTAAACATTGTTATATGTTTTTTATCATAAAATCATTAATTTCGTCTAAGAAAAGATTACCATATTTTTCTAATTTGATTTTACCAACACCAGTAACATTAATCAGTTGTTTCTTACTTTCAGGTTTGATTTGCACCATCTCAAGCAAGGTTGCATCACTGAATACAACATAAGGGGCAATATCCTCCATATCAGCAATTTCTTTGCGTAACCGCTTAAGATTATTGAATAATATTCGTTCTTCATAAGATAATATCGTGGTTAAATTAATCGCTCGAGCATAACGATTTAAGCGACTTTTCTTCACAATTTCTAAACGTGGTTTTGCTAAAGATAAAGCGACTTGACCTTTAAGAATCGCACGTGCTTGTTCGGTCAATTGTAACGTAGTAAAGGTGGAAATATTTTGACTCACATATCCCAAATAAATTAATTGTCTAATTACACTAAGCCAATAATCAGAAGAATGCGCTTTTCCTATTCCATAAACCGATAATTTATCATGACCATTTTCTTTAATTTGTGAGCGAGAAGATCCTCGTAACACATCGACAACATATTGAGCACCATAACGTTGCTCAACTCGGTATATGCAAGAAAGTATTTTTTGTGCATCAATTAATCCATCATAATGCTCGGGAGGATAAAGACAGATATCACAGTTGTTGCAAGGTTCGATTCTATTCTCACCAAAATAGTTAAGTAATACGGTACGCCGACAAGTCATACTTTGGGCGAATGACTCCATGGATTGAATCTTATGTAACTCAACTTGCTTATGTTTATTCTCTGGTTTATCAGCAATTTGTCGATGATACCAGTTTAGATCTTTACTATTAAATAATAAAAGAGCCTCTGCCGGAACGCCATCACGTCCTGCTCGACCAGTTTCTTGATAATATGCCTCAATCGTTCTTGGGCAATCAGCATGTACCACAAAACGAACATTGGGTTTATTAATTCCCATCCCGAAAGCGACAGTAGCAACAATAATTTGCACATTATCTTTCAAAAAACTTTCTTGTGCTTGTTGACGCTCAGCAGTGGTTAAACCAGCATGATAAGCAACGACAGAGAATCCTCTCGCAGCCAGTCTGGTTGTCATATCCTCAACTTTGGAACGACTAGAACAGTAGACAATACCACTATTCCCTTTTTGGGTTTCAATAAAAGAGACAACTTGCTCAGTAAGATTAAATTTTTCAACTACCGTATAACGTATATTTGGCCGATCAAAACTACGCACCACCACTAACGGATCGATTAAATTAAGCTGATTAATCACATCTGCTTGAGTCAATTTATCGGCGGTTGCTGTTAACGCGATAATTGGAACTTCGGGAAAACGCAATGATAAATGGTTTAATTGACGATAGTCAGGCCTAAAGTCATGCCCCCATTGTGAAATGCAATGCGCTTCATCAATAGCGATTAATGATGGAGGATGAGCAGTAATTAATGAAGAAAAGGACGACACGGCCAGTCGCTCAGGTGAAATATATAATAATTTAATTGTGTGATTTAAATACTGTTCAATAATGTTTTGTTGCTCTTCTGGAGATTGAGTCGCATTTAAAAAAGCCGCCGAAATTCCATTAACGATTAATTGATCAACTTGATCCTTCATTAACGAAATAAGTGGCGAAATAACCAACGCAGTACCAGGCAATACTACTGCCGGAATCTGATAACAAAGTGATTTACCGCCACCTGTTGGAATAATGGTTAAAGTATCTCGTCCGGCAATAACTGATTCGATAATATCTCTTTGCTGATTTCTAAACGATTTGTACCCAAAAACATTATGTAAAACGTCCTCAATCTGATCTTTAAATGACATACTAACCTAAACCAGTAATACCTTATCTATTTTCAAGGAGTATAACGAATTTGAAATTAACAAACCACCGTGAATTTACATTTATTTACAATTCATAAAAAATTGCACTATCCCTAAACGATTATCATCGGGAAATAAAATTGGTAAAAATCGGATTTTGTATATTATTTGATTAATAACATTGACTGTTTTTCCAACAAACAAACTCAAAAGATTAAAAAAACAGCTATTTTTGATTTTTTTACTTGAAACAAAACAGTTTGCCAGCTAATATTTGCGTGTTTCAAATGTACGCCCGTAGCTCAGTTGGTTAGAGCATCACCTTGACATGGTGGGGGTCAGTGGTTCGAGTCCACCCGGGCGTACCAATTCAAAGCCTTATCCTACAAGACTTACAAGAAATTTAAATCGCCTTTTAAAAAACTGCTGGGGTAAAATAGGGGTAAAACCTCTACCAGTAAGTTTGTATTTTTAATATTAAAATTTCTAAATTTTCGATCTGCTTGCCAATATTTAATGTCACAAATTCACATAAAAATATTTTTTATTTATGATAAATAAACCCAATTGTACAAAAATTTGTATTTAAAACGTTAAACATTAAATTCCCGCAAAATTTTGTTTTATTTTTTTAATTAGTCAACTGAGGTAAATTAGTTTAATGATTCTAAATATCGTGTGATAGTAGCTAAATGAAATACGTATAAATACCACAATGCTTTTTTTTTCTAGTTTGTGTGCATTTAGTTTGGCGATAACGAATCAAATATAGATAAAATGGAATTGATAAACAAAATGAACTAAACCCTACAGCTTCTAAATTAATAACATTTACTGATAGCAAAAAAACCAAAATTACCTACTAGTTGATTTAACATTGCTATTTTTACTACCAGTTATTAAATTATTTACGCGATAAATTGCATAAAGCGAAACACAATAGTTGTGCAAATATAAACAAATTAAATGCTGTCATATATTAAATTATAGGAAAAGCATTAGCTAAATTTTCTTAAATGATAATAACAATATTGCAACATGCAAAAAACAGTTTAATGATAAAAAAAGATGCGCAAAAAACCCCTTTCCTCACTTTTTTATTAATTAAATTCTACTAATCCAAACCCTATTCCAATTTAGCTTTCGTCAATAATTTCTACTTCTTGGGGTAATTGGGGCGTCCGTCCATAATAGGTATAAGACTTATTTGGTTTTATTCTTTTTTTGAATTCAGGACTTTGTGGATCATCAAACAACAATGGATCTCTTTTACGATTCATTTCTCTAAAAGCATAGTCCTCATCAGCATGCATATGTCGCCATGAATTTCGATAACCTAAGGTTGCATAGATACGATTGTTTATAAATGAAGAGCGCATACCCAATAAAATAAAACAAGTAATAACAAAACAGATATAAATAACCAAAAATAACAGAGTAATAAAAATAAAATCACTACCATCATCAAAAATAGCTATTATCATAAAAATAATATAAGGAAATATCAGTAGGCAACAAATCAATAGACAACCCTTAAATAATTCTAAGGTTGATGAACAATTCCCTTTAGGAAAAAACAAAGCATGGTATTTGGGCATTCGCACAGCATAAACAAAATACTTATTTTTTTCGGTCTGTTCGACAACCATTTCAACATAGTCGCCATTCTTAAAAATAATATCTTCTAATTTTCCTTCAACTTTAATATTACCAACATAACAACAAAAGTATGTACCTTTAATTAGTTTTCTTTGTAGAGCTTTAGATGGTATAAAAATAACAACCATGTCTCTTATAATTGTATAAAATAATAAAAGAATGGCCATAATGAACCCACCGTATTCATCAATAAATGCTTTTGTAAGATTACCTGAATGCTGTTCAACTTTAGTTTTAGTTTTTTCGAATACCGTTAAATAATTAACTCTTCCTTTTAATAAACAATAATATTTAGCCATTAACTTCCCTAAATCCATCTAGTTAATTGTTCCATACTCCATACAGTGTATGATTATTTATATGAGTTATATTACTATATTATTTGCTATCTTATCACTTAAAGCGAAATAAAATAATTTTATAAATTATACAATTAGGTAGTTTATTGAGGAAGAAAAGAGATAAGTAAGTTAATACAACTTTGACCCCAGTAGGAATCGAACCTACAACTAGCCCTTAGGAGGGGCTTGTTATATCCATTTAACTATGAGGTCATCAAGGCTATTTATTCTAATAAATTTATCAAGGCAATATCAATCAAATAATGAAAAATTTTCTATTTCAAGCAAACATGATACAATCGCTGCATCCAACACTTTATCATTTGTATTCGGTAGCATTATGAGAAAAAAAATTATAGGTATGATGTTCTCGGTTTTAGCGTTGACAGGTTGTGCGACCTATCAGGCTGAAACAAATAGTTATAGTGACCCATTATCGGGTTTTAATAAAACAATGTTTAATGTTAACTACTATGCGCTTGATCCTTATATTTTGCGCCCAGCTGCCGTAGCGTGGAAAGATTATGTTCCAACACCAGTACGTAAAGGAGTAGTTAATTTTTCCTCTAACCTTTCTGAACCTGCATCGATGGTAAATAGTGCTTTACAAGGTGAAGGACATGAAGCAGGTAAACATTTAGCAAGGTTCTTTATTAACACTGTTTTTGGTGTTGCCGGTTTATTTGATGTTGCAAGTGTGGCAGACCCTCAATTGCAAAAAGGTTCTAAACGTGGTTTTGGTGACACATTAGGCCATTACGATGTCCCTTATGGCCCTTATGTTGTATTACCTTTCTATGGTTCAGCAACACTTCGTCAAGAAGGTGGTAATCTGGTTGATACTTTATATCCACCACTTGTTTGGATAGATTGGCAATGGGCACTGGTTCGCGGTGTATTTGATGGCATTGAAGCTCGAGCTGTGGCCATTGAGTATGAAGATTTAATTAAAAATAGTGATGATCCATACAACTTTATGCGTAATGCTTACTTCCAGCGCAATGATTTTAATGCTTCAGGCGGTAAAGTTGATGAACAAAAAGAACAACAACGTCAACAAAGCATTAATGGCATTCTTGATGAAATTGATGCCCAATAAATAGTAAGATTTATTAATAATTAACGCCGATTTATTCGGCGTTTTTTATTTGCCTTGCATTTCGGGTAAATGGTGCCAGAACCGTCTAGGCATATTTTGCCTTTGTAATCTTGGATTAATTCGTTCTTTTATGGTTAAGGCCTGACAATAACGATTCCACATGGTTTGAAACAATTTTTCATCATCAGTTAGATAATCTTGGTTAATTTGCTTATTAACGATCAGAGGATCGTTATCGTTTAACCAGATTTGCTCAATCTTATCTAAATCATAAAAATAACCATATTGGCGTTTTTCATCATAAATTGCCCATTTTTGATCAGCATAACGATCTTTAAAAAATCGTGTGGTTAACGGTAAAGCGTTATATATAGGCTCTATAACCGCAAAGTAAATTTTGTCATTATTATCACAACTGTTTGCTGGATTTTGGATACTATTGAAGCGAACAAATTGCTGAATATGATGTTTTTCTTTATTTACCTTTTTAGCTATATCATAAACAGCTAACACATCCGCATCAGCAAAATCAGTTTCAATCGAATTGGTTGACTTGAATACTTTACAAATATAGCGAAAGATAATTAAATCACTTTCAGGTAATTCTGATAGCCAAGTAAACAAGAGTTGATTTAGCGCAATCTGTGATAATTTTTTTTGCAGTGCAGTATAAACACGCTCATATTTACTGTTGCGATACTCAACTTGATGAAAATCAGTAACCAAAAGTGGCACATCTTCTCCCTCAGCTAATAAACATTCAGGCATTTTTTTTAGTTTAAATGCATCAAACACCGCACACATTAGTCCTTCGAAAGACTTATCATAATAGAACGCCAGCATAAATTACCATCCCATAACTAGTTGCTGTGGAAGGGCTTGTTGTTTTACTTCAAGACGAGGCAAATCTTGTAAACTAAGACGGATATATTCGGCGGATGAATCAAGTACTTTAAATGTATTCATTTCATGGCAAATAATAAAAAACTGCGCTCGTTTTAGCACCACACCAATACGTTTGAGCGCCTCTTTATTTAGTTTTCGATGTCGCCTTGCCATAACAATTAATTTTGCTGATTTAACGCCAATTCCTGGCACCCGTAGAATTTTTTGATAACTATCCCGATTGATATCAACCGGAAAAAATTGCGGATTACGAATCGCCCAAGATAATTTGGGATCAACAGTCAAATCAAGATCTGGATGTTCATCATTTACAATTTCATCGACACTGAAATCATAAAAACGAAGTAACCAATCTGCCTGATATAAACGATTTTCTCGCACTCTTGGTACTTCTTGCAAAACAGGTAATCGCTTATCATAACCATTCACAGGAATAAATCCCGAATAGTAAACCCGCTTCATACTTGGTCGCTTATATAGTTTGGCGGTGAGCTGTAAAATTTGATTATCAGTTTCATCTGTCGCGCCAATAATCACCTGAGTACTTTGCCCAGCAGGAACAAATTTTGGTGTTGATTTGATTTTTTTACGATCTTCAATATTTTCTAGCAAATTTTGCTGAATATGTCGCATTGGTTGATAAATGGTTTGATGATCTTTATCTGGCGCCAATAATTTTAAATTTCGCTCGGTAGGGATCTCTAAATTGACACTCATTCGATCAACGAGTAAACCTGCTTCACGAATTAATTCATTACTTGCACCTGGAATCGCCTTCATATGAATATAACCATTAAAGTTATATTCTTGCCGTAATATTTTGACCACCCGAATCATTTTTTCCATCGTGTGATCAGCACTACGTACAATACCCGAGCTTAAAAACAGCCCTTCAATATAATTGCGACGATAAAATTCAATCGTCAGTTCCGCTAATTCTTTTGGTGTAAATCCTGCACGAGGAATATCATTACTCTGGCGATTGATACAATAAGCACAGTCAAACATGCAATAATTCGTTAACATGATTTTCAACAGTGAAACACAGCGACCATCAGCAGTAAATGAATGGCAAATACCACAGCGAGAAGCACTACCAATACCTTTATTTTTATTACTGCGTGAAGTACCACTTGAGGCACATGAAATGTCATATTTTGCAGATTCGGCTAAGATCTCAAGCTTTGAGATCATTTTTTCTTGAATCATAATTATCACCAATAACTGTATATATTTACAGTATTATAATTATTTTATTGCCGTTAGCAAGTTAATAATCAGATCGAATTTAAAAATTTTTATTCAATAAACTTGCGATTAAGACTGATTTAATCAAAATTTCATTAATAGAATGTAAATATATTCATATTGATTGATTTATTGACCGGTTATCCCAATTTTATTTATTAACTTAACAAATAAAATCAATCTGGGGGTATTGTTCAGCTTACAAGTGTACGCTATAATCAGACCAATTTTTCATATGAAGCCAGTTAACTTAGGAGTAGAGCATTAGATGAAACGTGTAGTAATTACAGGATTAGGTATTCTTTCAAGCATTGGGAATAATACCAAAGAAGTTTTAGAATCGTTAAGAGTAGGCCGAAGTGGTATTACTTTTTCGCAAGAAATGAAAGATAGCGGAATGCGTAGTCATGTTTGTGGTAATGTAAAATTAGATACAACTGGATTAATCGATCGAAAAGTCGTCCGTTTTATGAACGATGCTTCTATTTATGGATATCTTGCGCTACAACAAGCAATCGAAGATGCAAAATTAACCCCAGAGCAAGTATCTAATCCACGCACAGGTCTTATCGCTGGTTATGGTGGCTCAACCAAAACTCAATATAATGTTGTTGCCGGCATGAAAGAAAAAGGTTTAAGGGGTGTTGGGCCTTATGCAGTAACAAAATCTATGTCATCGGCAATTTCTGCATGTTTAGCGACACCATTTAAAATTAAAGGAGTTAGCTACTCAATGACTTCAGCTTGTGCAACATCAGTACACTGTATTGGCCATGCAGCTGAACTTATTCAACTTGGTAAACAAGATATCGTGTTTGCTGGTGGTGGTGAAGAACTATGTTGGGAAATGTCATGCGAATTTGATGCTATGGGGGCATTATCAACTAAATATAACGACACACCAGAAAAAGCATCACGTGCTTATGATAAAAACCGTGATGGTTTTGTAATCGCAGGCGGTGCCGGAATGGTAGTAGTTGAAGAACTTGAGCATGCTCTTGCCCGTGGTGCACATATCTATGGTGAACTCGTTGGTTATGGGGCAACATCTGATGGTTATGACATGGTTGCGCCATCTGGTGAAGGGGCAATGCGTTGTATGCAGCTTGCTATTCAAGATCTTGATGGACCAGTTGATTATATCAATACTCATGGTACCTCAACTCCAGTTGGTGATGTCAAAGAATTATGGGCAATCAAACAAGTATTTGGTGATAACATCCCTGCTATCTCTTCAACTAAATCCATGACTGGTCACTCATTAAGTGCTACCGGAGCACAAGAATTGATTTATTCATTACTTATGCTTGAACACGGCTTTATTACACCAAGTATCAATATTGACGAACTTGCAGATGAAGCAGTAGGCATGAACATTATTACAGAACCAACCGAACGTGAATTAACCACAGTAATGTCTAATAGTTTTGGTTTCGGCGGTACTAATGCGTCAATTGTCATGAAAAAATACCAAGCATAATTGTAAAATTATCTAACCAATAATAAAAAACCGTTCATAACTAGAACGGTTTTTTATTTGACAACGCTATAACTAATTTAGATTTTTAGCTTTTTGAAATGCTTTTGCTTATCTTTTTAGAAATAATTAATATTTTAATCTAGCTATACGGCAGTGAACAAGATTGTAAAGTATTTTGAATTTCTTCAATCTTTCTAAACTACCTATACGGCAGTGAACCATCCAATTTCTACAACGCACTTTCGGATCTGTTTCTAAACTACCTATACGGCAGTGAACCAACTTGAGGAAGAAAGGAAAAAACGCGAACATTTCTAAACTACCTATACGGCAGTGAACAGCTGGATTTTGTTCGTTATAAAACGTGCCTATTTCTAAACTACCTATACGGCAGTGAACCGTACCCAACCGTTGGTTGTGTTTCCGTCTGTTTTCTAAACTACCTATACGGCAGTGAACTTTCGTAGGGGGGCTTTTTTACCCCATATCAATTTCTAAACTACCTATACGGCAGTGAACAAATCTAATCGCAAAATACGGTCGTTGGGTCATTTCTAAACTACCTATACGGCAGTGAACTGGGTTCTGGGACGTGGATTGATGGCGCACCTTTTCTAAACTACCTATACGGCAGTGAACTAGAATCCCATATACTATAAATGTTGTTGGCAAAAAGGCAAAGTCTATTTTTGCCAGTAAAACCCCTTTTTTTAAGCCATTTTTTAATGTATTGATTTTTTTAGAAATTTTATTTTAAGTAAAAAAAAGGGTTAATGATGGGATGTCTTTAGATTTCAAAAAACCCGTTCCTCAAATTTTTTATAATCGACCTTTATTATTTACTCTATGGTCAATCATTTCTTCATAATGAGATATATTATTAAATTAATTTACCTAGAAATCTCAATTAATTAATGGTATGCATTTTTAGAATAATTGAATACTTTGCTCTTTTATCCAATAAGCAAAAAACAACTATCTTTTTGAATAAAAAATCTTTATAAAATATCGACTAAATATTAAAGAAAACAACAAATTTATCCCAGAAAAACTGTACAAAAAGTAAGAAGAATAAAATTGGATTTTATTTTTCAAATTCAGATGTGCAGGCATATAAAGCATTAATATTATAAAAACAATAATAGTGCTTATCAAAGCACTTAAAAAAATTGTTCCAAGAAGAGTTAATATTAATTTTTTAAATTTAACTTGTGAATCAAATTCTCCAAAACAATTTATAAGAATTATATTGAAAAGCTTATATAAAATTCCCCATCCTAAAAAGGTTAACAATACAAATAGTAGCATTACGGTAATACTTGAATCAAATAATTCGTTGATTGCATAAACATTTAGCAAAATAGTTTTAAGTGAAATATAAGACAAGAAAAAGCTATATATTTGAATGTGAATTCTTTTTATTACTATAGAATTAAACTCGATTACTGAAGAATAAAAAGGTATTATTTTAAATAATATAATTAAAATAATTAATATTGATATAATATCAAACCATTCTAGAAATCTAAGACATAAGGGAATATAATCATGATCGAAAAAACGAAAAATTATATTGCTTAAAATATAGTGTTCTAATATATAAAAAACATATCTAATTAAGGTATAAACGGTAATTAACAAACATATTCTTACCAAATTTTTTGACAAGTCATATATACGATATTTTTGAAAAAAATACAAAGCAATCATATAAACTAACAAATAATAAGTTAGACTTCCCAATGTTATATGATAGACAAAAATATTATCATATCTATAACGTATAGTAATGTTGGCAAAATCGAAAAAATTAATCATTGGAACTATCAACCAAATGAAATAACAAGCAAAAGTAAAAAATAAAGGCAGTTTAAAGTAAGACTGATTTTGATTATCCATTATATCCCTATATTATATCCTAATTATGATCTGACAAAATCATAACTACGTTTAACAATAGTTGCAAAGAACCATTTAAAAAAAATTTCAATTAGTTAAATACTAGATATTATATTGGTTTTTTATCTTTTTTATGCAATATATTAATAAAAAACCAATACTCTAATAACTGTTAAAATACATCAAAAACTAACAGTGACTATAACTTGCGTTTATTATATTTTAGGATTAACACAATTAACACTTAAGGTGTAACACATGCGGCACGAATTGGCCACAAAATAGATTGAAGTATCTCGATGACTCCATCGGGATCAAATAAAAATGGTTTTCCTTCATCCTTAGGTCGCGCAGTATTTGTTGCTACATTATTCGTCCAATAATCATATGCCTTCCAGTCTGTGCTTCTATAAGATGGGCAACTAGCGTCACTATCATCCTCACTCATAGGCATACATCCCCATTCATTGGCAATTCCACCAATCCATTTTCCATTCTCCTGATAACTTAATTGTCGACGAGCATACATTCCATACCCATTAATATTGGTAAAATCATTCACATCTGGCAATCGATAACCACTACCTAAACTTTTACAATAATCCCTTGCCTTAGATTGATAACTTAACATTTCTTTATTTACATCAGATGATGGAAATCCATGTTCCTTATTAAAAAAAATCTCAGGATTAGCAATAAACCAACGCATTAATTTAAATTCGTAAATTAGCGTACTTTTATTACTATCAGCATATAATCTGAAAGTCATAGGTCTAAAACTCTTATCCGCTGAATTATAGCGTGGACCAACTAATGTTACTTTTATAGCTGGTTCAGCCAATCCATATGGACTGGGTCCATGCTCATTATGCTCCCATTCAGTGGTTTTACTCACACTTAACGATAGATTGACATTACCCCCCTCTATAGATTGTATAGTACTGCCATTGGCAGCTAATACCGCTTCAGGTGTTATACCGCCAAATAGTAAATAAAAATACAATCCATGTGACCCGGTCGTTGGAAAGTTATTTTTAGTTATTGAAGTTTCACCTTGATAATTACCACTATTGGTTGCTCGTAATACCTTAATACCTTTACTTGGATACCCTCGATAAACACCATAATCATGGTCACTCTCGATTTGTGCGGCATCCCATAAAATGCCATCTATCTCATAATCACGACCGGCTAAACTAGCGTTATCAGGATACAAATTTGGCTGGGCATAACACACTTTTGGATCTAATTTTGGCGTTAAATAATAACTATGTGAACCTTCTTGAAAATGATTTGTATTGGGATCACCATAAGGGGTAGTTAACTCACTATCACTAGCGCTAATGGTTATTTTATGTATCCCATCACATAAATCTGGAATGGCATCAGGATGACTTTTCACCTTCGATGTAATATCTATAAATGCGTTTTTAGCATTAATATCTGCTACGGCAGGATTACGGGCTTCCCATTTTATCTTAATGTCACCTGTTGCGGTTGCGGTAATAAGGTCACTATCATCAAATCCATCACCATCATCATCAGCAAAATAATTATACGGTGCAGCAAGTAAATCAGTCATATTTATTACAGGAAACTGATTATTGCCTGATATAGGTAATGGAACAATCGTTTGTACACTGGCATATGTATTTTTTTTATCAGGTAACTCGATCGGATTGGTTATACTTGATACATCATTTTGCGGGGTTATCACAGTACCATTAGGTAATTTAATTGCCAGTAGCTCTTCTGTACTAGTTATTTTACTAACACCATCATCTAGCGTTAAATAAGGCGCTGAACCTTTAATAATATTGGTCGTTTTAGTGGTTAATGCATAATTAGAAAAAGAGATAGACTGTAAAACAAACACCATTAACACGAAAACTATCTGCCGAGATAAAAAGGCTAAACCAATAAATTTTGAGAAATTTTGCCGAATTTGCTGGAGAAATGAATTGTAGTGAGATAATAAACCATGCATGCTTAACTTTACTAACGTTAAATTATAGGTTGGGCATGTTTGGTGTTTGGTGTTTGGTGTTTGGTGTTGTAAATTATAATACATATCCGACATCCTGTCAACTAAATTAATGATTTATTTGCAATTTTATACCTATTGGCACAAAATTCATCCTGTTATATAAATAAGTTATAAAAGTATAGTGATTGAAAAAAACCATGCAACTTATTTCGACTGTTAAATTGTTAATTTTTGTAAAGTTTAATGTAATATTACACTTTAATTATTCCTTTAAAACCAATTTCGAAGAGGTTATTGGAGGATTTTTGACCTTATACCCCCGTTCCTCAACTTTTTTAGTTCTTTTAGTTTCGGACGTTTTGTTGTTTGGTGATTAGTTCTATATGGCGTTTACGTCCGAGTAAAGAGGGTTTGCGCGAACCCTCTTTACCAACTCCCGCGGCGACCACGCAAGTGGTCACGATGTGACTGCCTTCCGTCTTCGTTCGCTTTTAACGCACCGGCTGTATTTGTTCCTGACAAAACACAGCCTTGCCAAACATCCCTGTTTGCCATGCTAACCTCTCTCAGTTGTCAGCACATTGCTCATGTCGCTAAATGAAGCACTCCAATCTGATTTTCTAGAAATAAACTTTTATATTTAGAGCGAACTGATTTTAGTTTTAAAGCCAATTTCAGTAAAATTGTGGCTAAATTTAGGTTTTAAAAACCCCTCTCCTCAAATTTTTTGGTTCTTTGAGTTTCGGACGTTTTGTTGTTTGGTAGCTAGTTCTATATGCCGATTACGTCCGAGTAATGAGGGTTTGTGTGAACCCTCTTTACCAACTCCCGCGGCGACCATGCAAGTGGTCACTACGTTACTACCTTCCACCTGCGTTCGCTCTTAACACACCGGTTGTGATTTGTTCCTGACAAAACACAGCCTTGCCAAACATCCCTGTTTGCAATGCTAATCTCTCTCAGTTGTCAGCACATTGCTAATGTCGCTAAATGAAGCACAGCAAACTGATTTTTCAGAAATAAACTTTTATGTTTATAGCAAGCTAATTTTAGTTTTATAACCAATTTCAGTGAAATTGTGGTTAGATTTAGGTTTTAAAAAACCCCTCTCCTCAACTTTTTTGTTCTTTCAATTTCGGACGTTTTGTTGTTTGGTAGCTAGTTCTATATGCCGATTACGTCCGAGTAAAGAGGGTTTGCGCGAACCCTCTTTATCAACTCCCACGGCGACCACGCAAGTGGTCACGATGTGACTGCCTTTCCGCCTTCGATCGCTTTAATGCATCGGCTGTATTTGTTCCTGACAAACAACAGCCTTTCCAAACATCCCTGTTTGCCATGCTAAACTCACTCAGTTGTCAGCACATTGCTCATGTCGCTAAATGAAGCACTCCAATCTGATTGTCTAGAAATAAACTTTTATATTTAGAGCGAACTGATTTTAGTTTTAAAGCCAATTTCAGTGAAATTGTGGCTAGATTTAGGCTTTAAAAAACCCCGTTCCTCAACTTTTTTAGTTCTTTTAGTTTCGGACGTTTTGTTGTTTGGTGATTAGTTCTATATGGCGTTTACGTCCGAGTAAAGAGGGTTTGCGCGAACCCTCTTTACCAACTCCCGCGGCGACCACGCAAGTGGTCACGATGTGACTGCCTTCCGTCTTCGTTCGCTTTTAACGCACCGGCTGTATTTGTTCCTGACAAAACACAGCCTTGCCAAACATCCCTGTTTGCCATGCTAACCTCTCTCAGTTGTCAGCACATTGCTCATGTCGCTAAATGAAGCACTCCAATCTGATTTTCTAGAAATAAACTTTTATATTTAGAGCGAACTGATTTTAGTTTTAAAGCCAATTTCAGTGAAATTGTGGCTAGATTTAGGGTTTAAAAACCCCGTTCCTCAAATTTTTTTAGAATAAACTATTTTCTCAATGTAAAAAAATACTCAAACTTAGTTTGAGTATTTTTATGATTTGTTAGATCGAAAATCTATTTCTATGCTTAAATATTCATTTTTTTGATGAAAAAAGTCAAAATTGCCGAGCTAATTAGCGCTATTACCATAAATATAAAAGCATGATTATAACCACCGTTAGCGTTATCGATTAAGAATCCAATGATAAATGGAGATAATACCCCTGCAACTTGACCACCAAAATTAACAATGCTTGAAGCTTTACCCATAATCACCGGAGGGATCATATGCATTAACATTCCCCAGAAGATCGCAAAAGCAATAAACATAAATAGTGCTGATAGACATTGGAAAATAATAGCCGCTTGTAGATTATCAACCTGAAACATAAAGAAGAGAAATATGCCAGATATAAAAGCAGTTAAACCATAAACATATTTTAATTTATGTTCAAATTTATCAGCAAAATATCCACCTACTAATGTGCCTAATGCACCAAATAGGAAAGGAATTGCCGCTAAAATCCCGGTTTTTGAAAGGGATAATCCTCTTGCTTCGAGTAAATAACTTGGTAACCAAGTTGTGAAGCCCCAAAATGTGATATCAAACAAAAACCAGATAAGCGATAACTTCCATAGTATTGGCATCTTCAATACGTTTATTAACGAAGATGAGCTGTTATCTACTACTGAATTATTGTTATCTTGGCTATTGCTAACTTCCAACTCTTGCAATTCGTTAGCATCAAGCAAACTATTTTCTGTCGGATTGTTGCGAATAAATTTATAAATAAGTACACCTAATATGAATCCAGGAATACTTAATATAATAAATACATCACGCCAACCCAACCATTCAATTATAGCGACAGCAACAATAACTGAAATTGCTGGCCCTAAAGTATTAACTGATGATTGAATTGCTGTTGCTCTGCCTCGTTCTTTAGCAGGAAAATAAGTTGCAATTGTTTTCCAAGATGATGCAGGGAAACATCCTTCACCGGCACCAAATAAAAATCGAGTCAATAACATCAGAGGTAATACATAAATTAATCCAGTAAACAGAGTAAATATTGACCACCATACAATAGCAAAAGCCATCACTTTACGAGGACCAAATTTATCTGATAAATATCCCCCTGGAATTTGAAATAACGCATAACCAACAAAGAAAGCACTGATAATCGAACCTTGTACTGTTTTGTCGATACCGAGATCTTGACCTATAAAGGGTAGCGATACATTCATTACCATTCGGTCAAGAAATGAGAGTAACCAACCTGACCATAAAAGTAATAGTATTGTATATCGCCCTTTCCATTTTTTTTGTTTATATCCAGAGTTAGGAATTTTATTGTGTAACTGATTCATTAAATTTCCTTTTGTTTAAATAGTGTTATCTTGATTAACTTGAAACAAAAGTTAATATTTGTAGCAATAGTAATCTATTGTTGATTTTTATCATTTAATCAATAGATTACTATTTATTAATTTAAATCAAACGCTCAATATCCAAAGGATATAATTTATTTCACTTAAGTGAATTTTTTATAATTATCAAATATCTACTACTTATTTATTGTAGACATTCCAAGCGGCTTCTAGACCAGCTCCTTGGGTTGTTTTAAAGCCAACACGATTTAATACTGCTTCAAACGCAGTAAGGGTTTGCATTACACAAGATTTTCTTGCATTGTATCCCATAGTACCGATACGCCATACATTACCTTTAAGTGGACCAAAAGAGGCGCCAATTTCAATACCAAAATCATTGAGCATTAAATTGCGAACTTCAAGATCATTAATATGATCAGGTCGTACAACACCAACAACATTATTCATCTTATGAGATAAATCACCGAATAAGTTCAGACCCATTGCTTGTAAACCAGCAACCATCGCTGCACCATTGATACGGTGACGCTCAATAACATTATCTAAACCTTCTTGTAACACGATTCGAGCACATTCTCGTGCAGCATAAAGCATTGATGTGGCTTCGGTGTGATGATTAATACGCTCAGATCCCCAATAACGAATAATCATATCGATATCGAAATAGTTAGAATAGATCATCTCATCATTGCCACTGGTGTCATTATCAGATCTTATACCTAATTCAACACATTTACGTGCTTGGATGATTTCGACCATTTTCGGACTTAATGTGAGAGGAGCAACACCTGGAGGCCCACTTAAACATTTTTGTAAACTGACTGAAACACCATCAAGTTGCCATTTATCAACTTCAAGTGGGTTACCAACAATTGAAGCTGTAGCATCAACGTAAGATAATACGCCATGTCGACGGCAAATTTCACCAATATTATCTAATGGTTGTAACAATGTTGTTGAAGTATCACCCTGAACACAAAGCAATAATTTTGGTTTAACTTTTTTAATCGCATCTTCGATAACATTAGGATCAAAAACTTCACCCCATGGCACTTCAATAGTATGAACATCAGCACGACAACGATGAGCAATTTCACATAGTAATAAGCCAAAGCGACCAAACACGGGTATTAAGACTTTATCACCTGGTTTAATCGTTGATACTAATACTGCTTCAATACCTGCCCTTGCTGTTCCATCGATAACAAAAGTTTGTTCATTTTTGGTTTTGAAAATATCCCGATAAAGTGACATGGTTTGATTCATATAATCAGTCATAATCGGGTCAAATTGACCAATTAAAGGGGCTGCCATCGCTCTAGTTACACGAGGATCTGCATTAATTGGACCGGGACCCATTAATAGCCGTGAAGGCGGATTAATTTGATCATATTTATTTAGATCTAACATTATTTTTTCCTTTATTAATATCGAGTTAATTAGTTAATGATCACACTAATTGGTAATTCATCTTCTTTTATCTATATTTTTTAAAAAATTATTGGCAATGGGATGATGAAATCTAAATAGATTTACAATTTCATTCATCACTTTACCCATATGCGTTTTTTTCCATGCTAAGGACAATGGCGATGGTTTACGTTCATTAATAACTCGGCAAGCAATCAATTCACCTGAATCCAAATAAGATTGACAGATTGATTTTGGCAAGAAACCGATCCCAAGTCCCCTTAAGTGGCAAGCCAACTTAGTTGAAATATTGGGAACAATAATCTCTGATTGACTCGGTAATAACCATGCCACTCGTTTATTCATATGAACAGATGTATCTTCAACATTAATTGCTGGGTATTTGCGTAATGTTTCATTCGATAACGCCCCCTCAATTTGAGAAATAGGATGATGTTTTGCCGCAACGAATACCCAACTAACTTCACCAAGCGGAAGTATATTTATCATAGTATCAAGCGATTCAGTACCTGTTGCACCGATGGCTAAATGGCATTCACCATGCAATAACGAGTCCCATACCCCCATATACACTTGTCGATTCACATTAAAATGGGTGAAAGGGAATTTTTCTTTCAGAAAAGCCAATAAATCGGCAACAGCTTCAACATCATACAATAAATTATTGATAGTAATGTTAATTTTACGTTCAACACCATCACGGATTTGTTGAAGCTCATCGGGCATAGTCGATAACCAAAGCAACCATTGGCTACACTGTTCATAAAGGTGTTGCCCTGCTAATGTAAGTGTCACGGTTCGAGTGGTTCGTTCAAAAAGTTGGGTATTGAGATCGGCTTCCAATGATTTAATGCGATAACTAATTGCGGCAGGTGTTTTGTAAAGTAGTTTTGCGGCTTTTGAAAAGCTATTACTTTCTACTACTTTGATAAAGGTTCGCATGGTTTCTGTATCTAACATGATTTAATCCCTTAAAACAAAACGATCAATACCTAACCATATACCAAGTAAAAGATCTGATCCAGAGGTGTGGCCATAATTCATTAAGTTTTTTATCGATGAATGGTGATAGTGACCTTTTACAAATGAGTTAATGACTTGTAATACCAGTAACGAAAATTTGCCTTGTAATGCATAATTTAAGAAGGCAACACTAACTGTTGTAGTTAATAAATCTAATGATAACTTTGCAAAGGCTGTTTTAAATCGTTGCATTCGATCTACAAAACAAGGATCACTTGAGGTGACAGCTAAAATACCAACAATAATGTCATCAAAGCTTGGTGTTAAACCGGGACCTAAACCAATAAATGGCGAGATATCATCAACATTGCCTTCCATTAAATTCATCATAATATTGCATAACTGCTCTAATTGCTGTGGATAATGACCATTTACATTATTGCTTAATTGGCTAAATAATCCAGTAGGATTGTGAATTTGCTTTAACTGATTAGCAACTTGCAATTTACTCATGTTATTTAGTGAATACTTTTTTGAATTAAGTTGGCAAACATGTGTATCAAATGAAATGAGAAACGTGCCGATTTGTAAATCACCTGTCGACAATTGATAAAGCGATATCTTATTATCCAATAAAAGCGACATAAGGAAATCAAAATCAGACGATTTAAACACTACACCCATTGGTGATAAACCACTGTTAAAGCGATGTAATGTGATTAAT
This sequence comes from Gilliamella sp. W8145, assembly GCF_016101145.1. Taxonomy (NCBI): domain Bacteria; kingdom Pseudomonadati; phylum Pseudomonadota; class Gammaproteobacteria; order Orbales; family Orbaceae; genus Gilliamella; species Gilliamella sp. W8145. The sequence continues at coordinate 430,256 of NZ_JACFRC010000001.1, read as the reverse complement.
TGCTGATTTGCTGTGATTAAATTAATGGTATGTTGATAACAACTAAATAGCGATAATTCGCCCTCTTTTATTGGAATATCGGCACTAATTAGTAGTGGTTTGATGATATGCGATGATTGAGCTATAAATAGACCATACTGTTGACAATAATCAATAGCATGGGTACTTAACTTAGATCGGTTAATCGGTTTATTTAAGCATTCATCATCTGCATATATCAATTTCATAATCTACACTTCTAATTTTTTAGCTAATGCTTCGAGTGCTTTTTCAAAACATGCTAATGGAGCTCTTACCGTTCCTGCACCGATTTGGCCGACACCTGCTTGTTTATGAGCTATACCAGTATTAATTAATGGTGTAATACCAGTTTCGACCACTAAGCGAAGATCTAAACCTAAACAACAGCCTTGGAAATTCCAAGTTGGAATTTGGAATAGCATATTATGTTCTAAATAAATTTCACTCATCTCTTCCGATACTTCATAAGCAGCATCTGTGCCACCCGCACCAACAAAACGAGTTACACCTGGTGCGGCAACCATGGCGGCGCCACCAATACCAAAGGTTTCAGTGATAGCACTATCACCAATATCTGGGTTAGCATCTTGTTGGGAATACCCAGTAAAGAAAAGACCTTGAGGGGTATTAACTGGTGCAGTAAACCACTGATCACCAAGTCCACTGACTTTAATTCCAAATTCTTTGCCATTACGAGTCATTGCAGTAACAATGGTACCTTCTTTGATTTGCGCTGCACTATCCATAATGGATTTACAAAATGCCATAGCAACATTTAAAAAGAACTGATCTGTCACACTTAAAAAGCTGAAGATTTTTTCCATTTCTGCTTTACTACGGTCAAGTAAAATTAATTTTGGTGAAAGCGTTCGTAACAACAATGCTGAAGCAGCAATATTACGTTGATGGAATTCATCACCCATGGTTATGGCTTGCGCCATAAGAGCCGTTAAATCGATACCATTATCAAATAGTTTTAATGCTTCATTTAATGCAGGCCCTAATGACTCTTTCATCCAACGATGACGATCTAAAACTTCTTGTCCATAAGCACCAAAACGCATTACTTTACCAATGCCCTCATTTAAATTGCAGTAAGCTCGATTACCATGAGTAACATTTTCAACAACGATCATTGGCATATTGGCTGAGGTTATCCCCCCCATTGGACCAACGGCATTGACTGAATGACATGGAATAAATTCTACTTGTCCAGATTCTAACAGATGCAAAGCTTGCTTTTCATCGTGTGCCCAACCTTCAAACAAGCATGCACCAATACAGGCACCTTGCATTGGTCCAGTCATATCATGCCAAACAATTGGAGGACCAGCATGTAATAATTTTTTACCTTGCGCCAATGTTGGTACGGCTTCTTTAGCAGCAATAACACCTACCCAATGTGGTCTAGCCGCTTTAATTCGTTCAATAATTTTTTGGTTTGCTTCATTTATTGCGGTACTTAACATATCAAAACCTCTTAATTTAATTTTTGCAAAATAGCCGCTAATCTTTTATTGCCGCCGGCTATTGGCGCCCATTGATAATGCACAACAGGAATATTCGATGCCTGAAGATCTTCAGCAAAACTTCTTAAACCAGCATTAATAACACTAATATGACTTAATAAAGGATAAGGTTTAACTAAATTGGCAGATTTATTTGTTGTAATGAGTTTTTTAGCAAGCAAGATAGCTTCGGGTAAATTATTCATCACAACAATATTTGCTGATTTTAATGCTTCAATTTGCTTACTACGGCGCTGAGGATCTTGTTCAGAGCCGGTCACAGTTGCGATAGCAATTAATGGATGATTATCGTCACGTTTAGCGCAAGCTTTTTGATAACCAGAAATTACTGATTCGGCAGGATCAGCATTTGCACCATAACCGATTACTAAATCAATAAGTAATACACCAACATCAGGTTTATTGCCGAGTTGAGCGATTTCATCTTCGCGGATTGAAGGATCGATCATCGGATGAGGTTTACCTACTGTATAGAAATCATCACCTAAATCGATAATTTTATGGCCATTTTGCTCTAACATAACCCCTTTATCATGATGATGACTTGTTGTTAGATTCAGTTCCTCTGCCAACAGCATTGCCGCTTCTGAGGCTAACGTTCCGCCAGTATACAATCCTGTAATAGTTTTGTTAGCTAAATTAGGTAAATTACTTGCTATTGCTTCGACTGGGCTTAATAAACAGGCTAATCGAGCAGCTTCATCTAATGTTCTGGCAAAATAGATATTATCATCTTTAGGTTTATCAATTTTAGAGCCCAAAAATAATGCTACTACAGGTTTATCAATTAACTTCATAGCCGAAATAACTTTTTCCCTGACACTTTCCGCAGGAGGTTTCGAGATAAAGGTAATAACTTGAGTTTCGGAATCAGCCGCTAACATTTTTAAGGCTGTGAGTGCACTAATTCCCCCAACTTCTAAAGATAAATCACGTCCTCCAAGACCAATAGCTTGGGTAATTCCCTGATTTAATAAAGCGATTTGCGAAACCACCTCTTGAATACCGGTGCCAGATGCACCGATTACCCCAATGTTTCCTTTTGGAACAACATTGGAAAACGCCAATGGAGCACCAGCAATAAATGCAGTCCCACAATCTGGGCCCATGACAATTAAATCTTTTTCAGCTGCTTTTGTTTTCAAACGGATTTCATCTTCAATTGATACATTATCAGAAAAGATCATAACGTTTTTATTATCATCTAAAGCGCGATCGGCTAACTCAGCAGCATATTCACCCGCTATCGAAATTAAAACCAAATTGGCATCAGATAATTTTTTGGTCGCACTGGCTAGGCGTCTGGCTTTGAGCAGCTTTGCGCCACCTTGCTGAGCTTGAGCAATATTTTTTAAAGCATCTTCAAGTTGTTGACTGATTAACTCGACAACATCTGTAGAATCATCGTTGGTTTTAATCGCCACACAAATATCATTTGGTGTAGCATCATTAAAATTATCACTCCAAAAACCAGTTGCGGTTAATAAAGACTTATTGGCAGGAGTACCCATCATGACAGATACTTCATCAACCTCATCAAGATTACTGAGTTTTTTTGATATCAACATCAAACTGACGGAATCTTGAAAGCTTCCCTTTTTTATAAAAGATTGAATCATGAGAACAGGCCTCTCAAATATGATAAATGCTGTTAATTTTGAACCTCATTAAGCTCATTATAAAAATTTAACAATTAGATTGTATTTATATATTACGGAAAAAATCAGTAATAAGCAGTTTATACATCACAAAACAATTACAATAACAAAAATATAATATTATTTAAAATCAGTATTATAAAAGATTGTTAAAAAATTTTTTATAATAGTAACTAATTAATTTAATTAAATTTCACAAACATAAAAAAGCTAGTTTGATCACATTATTATTTGCTATTAATAGTATGGTAAACAAATATAAAAAAACGTTTAAAATGATCCTGAATATCGAAACAATACGATATGTGTAGTTAATATTAATCATGATTGATGTTAATAATGGATGGCGAGTTTTAAAAAATAGGTAAATATTAATGAATATTTTATATGATGATGTTGCTGATGCAGTTAAATGGATATCCAGTTTTGGTGGTTTAGAACAAGGTGGCACAACACGATTACTTTATACTACTGAGTGGCTGGCTGCCCAAAATGCGCTTAAAGAAAAACTTACGCAAATCGGCATGGATACCTATTTTGATGATGTAGGAAACTTATATGGCCGATTTGAAGGTAGCAAATATAAAGAACAGGTGATTATGTCTGGTTCCCATGTTGATACGGTCGTAAATGGCGGAAAACTTGACGGACAATTAGGCATTATTGCAGCTATGCTTGCCATGAAATATTTAAAAGAAAACTATGGCCAACCATTACGCAGTTTAGAACTTATCTCAATGGCCGAAGAAGAAGGTAGCCGTTTTCCTTATGTCTTTTGGGGAAGTAAAAACGTCTTTGCCATAGCGAACAATGACGATGTAGCCACAATTCAAGATAATAATGGAATCAAGTTTGTTGATGCTATGAGCAGCTGTGGTTTTAAATTTAACAGCCAAAAAGCACGAACTGATATCAAAGCCTTTTTAGAACTTCATATCGAACAAGGTGGTGTGCTTGAAAGAGAACAAAAAAGCATTGGTGTTGTTACCAGCATCGTAGGCCAACGCCGTTATAATGTTCGCCTAGTTGGTGAAGCCAATCATGCAGGCACCACACCAATGAGTTACCGTAAAGATGCTATCTATGCCTTTAGCCGAATTTGCCACGAATCTATCAATAAAGCGATCAAGATAGGCGATCCATTAGTATTAACCTTTGGTCATGTTGATCCAAAACCCAATGTAGTTAATGTGGTGCCTGGTGAAGTGATGTTTACGATAGACTGTCGTCATACTGATCAAGCTGAACTTAAAAAATTCACTGAAGAATTGGAAGCCGATATGCTCGGTATCGCTAAACAACTCGGTCTTGAGATCGAAATAAATCGTTGGATGGATGAAGTGCCAATCCCAATGGATGATCAATTAATCAAAATGTTGAAAGATATCTGTCAACAAGAAAACCTTAGCTATCGTGTTATGCACAGCGGTGCTGGTCACGACTCACAGATTTTTGCACCACGAGTACCTACCGCCATGTTATTTGTTCCAAGTATCAAAGGTATAAGCCACAATCCAGCAGAAGATACTAAAACTGAAGACTTAGTCGAAGGCATAAAAGCATTAACCTATGCGCTTTACCAATTGGCTTATCAGGAATAATAAGGAAGTAAAATGACAACAATAGAAACAAAAGGTGGCATTCAGTACTGGCATAAAATCGTTGCTTTATTATTCCTTGGTTGGTTAGTAATGTGGATATATCGCCCTGTTTTAGCGGCGCTTTTTCCGGAAATTCAACAAACTGTAGGCCCACAATCAAACACTGAACTAGGATTAATTGCTAGTTGCTACTTTTTTTCTTATACCTTGATGCAAATTCCAGCAGGGATCTTAGTCGATAAATATGGTAAAAAAGCCGTGGTTATTCCAGGCTTTATTTTGTTCACTATTGCAGCGGTAATAATTGGTAATGCTCATTCGATGATGATGATTTATATCGGTAGCTTACTTGCTGGTTTAGGTTGTGGTTCTTATTATGGTTCTGCATGGTCACTATCAGCAGAAAATATTCCTGCTGAACATCGTAGCTTTGCCTCGGCAATTATCAATACTGGTGCAGCATTAGGTATGGGGATTTGTTTACTATCCACCAGCTTTTTAGTTAAATCATTAGATATGCCATGGCAATATATGCTCTTCATTATTGCAGCATTAACTCTCGCTTTAATAGCTGGATTTGCCATAATTATTAAAGAGCCATCGATTAAAACTGTTATCGCACACAACAAACAGCAAAAACATAAAACCGTAACCGAAACAGCAACAAAACAGAAACACAGCTTTTTTACAAGCCCAATGGTTGCTTGTTATATCATGTATTTTGCCACTTGTTATGGCTATTACATGGTAGTAAGTTGGTTACCCAACTTTCTTGAAACTGAACGGGGTTTTTCTGGCGGTAGTGTTGGTTCAGCATCCTCATTGGTTGCCTTTGCTGCTATTCCTGGTGCATTAGTTATCAGCAAAATTTCTGATAAATTTAGATCTAAACGACTGATGTTTATTATCGTATTAGAGCTGCTTTCAGCGGTAACACTGTTAATGGCGGTCGAATCAGCTACCATCACATTGTTGCTAATCGGCTTAATCTTATATGGATTGTTTGGCAAATTTGTAGTTGAACCGATTTTAATTTCTCACGTTGCTGACATTGCCCCAAAAAACAGTTATGGCACTGCATTTGGTGTATTTAACTTTTTTGGTATGAGTTCATCCGTTATTGCACCACCGTTGACAGGCTTACTAGCGGATATAACCGGTACCAAAATTACTGGTTTTTACGTTGCTATAGCAATATTAATCATTGCAACGGCGTTATTCTTTTTAATTAATTTGCGTAAACATATAACTTACTGATTGCGCAAAATGTCGACTATTTATCGATCTATAGCCCGAGTAAATGGTCGACCAATTAAAAATTAGTACACCAAGTTATGCTTTTAGGTTCACGCTCGTTGCACCTAAAAACCATAGCAGACCGAACATTATATGTTCCAAGGAGATCATTATGGGATATATCAATAATAATACCGGTTACCCAAAAGACCTATTAGCATCACGCGCAGTTATCAAACGTCAAAACTTCGCTTTAATTCCTCCAGATGGTTTAGTTAAAAATATTATTCCTGGTTTTGAAAATTGTGACATAACTATCTTAGCTACCCCTAAATTAGGCGCTTCGTTTGTTGATTATCTGGTTACCATGTATCAAGGTGGTCATAACTTACAAGGATTTGGTGATGATGGTATTGAGGTATTTGCTTATGTGATTGAAGGTGAAGTCAAGGTTAAAGCAAATGAACAATCATATGATCTCCATGCTGGCGGATATATCTATTGCCCTGCTGGCGTTAAACTTTACTTACAAAATTTAGTTTCTTCATCACGTTTATTTTTATATAAGCGTCGCTACAATCCTATTTTAGGTTACCAAACACGAATTATTGTCAATCATGTTGAGCAATTAGAACGTGTTAATTATGAAAATATGAATAACGTATTTATTCAAGACCTACTGCCTAAAGAGCTCGGATTTGATATGAACTTTCACATTCTCACCTTTTTACCCGGTGCCAGCCATGGCTATATTGAGACTCATGTACAAGAGCATGGCGCCTACCTACTCAGCGGTGAAGGAATGTACCTACTTGATAATCAATGGATTCCAGTAAAAAAGGATGATTATATCTTTATGGGTGCTTATGCATTGCAAGCTTGTTATGCGGTAGGCCAACAGCCTTTGAGTTATATCTATTCCAAAGATTGTCATCGCGATGTAAATATCTAAACAAAAAACTATATTAGCTAAATATCTCAAAGGATACCATATGGAACTGATAGTTATTGCACTAGGTGGTAATGCAATTTCAAAACGAAACGAATTACTTTCTATTGATAACCAATATCAAAATATCAACAGCACCACCAAATTTATTGCAAAATTAGCCAATAAATATCGACTGGTAATTGTCCATGGCAATGGGCCTCAAGTAGGATTACTTGCCTTACAAAATGCCAGTTATCCAAGCGTGCCAGCCTATCCTCTCGATGTCCTAGTTGCACAAACCCAAGGCATGTTAGGTTATATGATACAACGCAGCTTACAACAATATGAAAATATCAACCAAGTCGCCTGCGTATTAACCCAAGTTGAGGTCGACAATAACGATCCGTCATTTAAAGATCCAACCAAATATATTGGTCCTGTATATAAACCAGAAGAACAACAGAATCTACAAAATCAATATGGTTGGCAATTCAAGCAAGATGGTAAATATGTTCGTCGAGTTGTGGCATCGCCAAAACCGAAAAAAATAATCGAGCTTGATACTATTAAAGAATTGCTAAGCCAGAATACTATCGTTATCTGTAACGGTGGTGGTGGTATACCTGTAATAAAAGATAATACTGGTTATAAAGGTGTTGAAGCTGTCATTGACAAAGATCATAGTGCAGCACAACTCGCTATTGAATTAAAAGCTGACCATCTAATGATATTAACCGATACAGATGCAGTGTATGAAAATTGGGGTACGCCACAACAAAAAGCTTTAGGAAAAGTCGATACCAAACGTATACAACCAATGGCTATTGATGATGGCGCAATGGGACCAAAAATAAAATCAGTGATTGAATTTGTTGAGCAAACAGGTAACACCGCTTATATCGGTAACTTAACTGATATTGAATCGCTATTAGCAAAAACCAAAGGTACCATTATCAGCCAATAGCACCTATAAAACTCAGCAGTAACGGATAGATACATTGGACAGGAGTTTAAATATGAGATTAGACAGACAAACACTACATAACTTGATTGCCAAAAAGTTACATAAAGCTGGATTAACTCAAGAGCATGCCGATATCGCCGCAGATGCACTGGCATTTGCCGATGCCAGAGGTATTCACTCACACGGCGCCGTACGAGTTGAATATTACGCTGAACGGATTGCCAAAGGCGGCATGACTCCTTATCCTAATGTCACCTATAAGGAGACGGGCCCTTCGTCAGCAATCTTAGATTTTGATAATGGTTGTGGATTAGTTGCTGCTAAGTTCGGTATGGACAAAGCGATAGCATTAGCGAAGAAAAATGGTGTTGCAGTAGTAGGGATTCGTCGAATGTCACACAGTGGTTCACTGTGCTATTTTACCGAGATGGCTGCCAAACAAAACTTAGTCGCCATATCCATGTGCCAATCTGATCCAATGGCAGTCCCATATGGCGGCGCTGAAGAATTTTTTGGTACCAATCCTATTGCATTTGCTGCTCCCACCAATGACGAGCGAATTGTCTCATTCGATATGGCAACCACTGTTCAAGCTTGGGGAAAAGTATTATATGCTAGATCCAAAGGTGCCCAAATTCCAGCTACATGGGCGGTTGATGAATTAGGTGAGCCAACTACTGATCCTTATAAAGTAAATGCTCTATTACCGATTGCCGATGCTAAAGGTTATGGATTAATGATGATGGTTGACGTACTTTCTGGCATATTACTTGGCTTACCATTTGGTAAAAATGTTTCATCCATGTATGCTGATTTATCCAAAGGCCGTGACCTTGGCCATCTGCATATTGTTATCAATCCTGAATATTTTATTGGCCTTGATATATTTAAACAAAGTATGTCTACTATGCTAGACCAACTAAAACAAACTAAACCAGCCAAAGGTAATAGTGAAGTCTTCTTCCCAGGAGAACGAAGCAGAAAACGTGAAGCCGATTATCAAAAAAATGGTATAGAAATTGTTGATGATATTTATAACTATTTAATTAGCGATGATATTCACTATAATCGATATGATCATAAAAATAAATTTGCGGAATAGTATCGAGGTTTAAAAACCCCTCTCCTCAAATTTTTTATATTCGCTGAGTTTCGGACGTTTTGTTATTTGGTGGCTATTTTTAAATGGCGATTACGTCCGAGTAAAGAGGGTTTACGCAACTATTCTTTACCAACTCTTGCAGCGACCACGCAAGTGGTCACTAGGTGACTGCATTCCGCCTGCGTTCGCTATTAACGCACCGGGGGTGATTTGTTCCTGACAAAACACAGCCTTGCCAAACATCCTTGTTTGCCATGCTAATTTCACTCAGTTATCAGCACGTTGCTAAGGTCGTTAAATAAAACACACCAAACTGATTGGCTAACAATAAACTTTTATGTTTAGTGTAAGCTGATTTAATAACTAAGTGGTCCTGACACTAATTATTAGCAATAGATAAAAGATAATTAGTTTGTAAAAACATCATAAATAGTTATTAGTAAAAATATATTTTAGAAGTAATTGAGATAGTTTTTGATCTTTAGTTTAAGCCAGTTAACTAAACTTGCATATTTCTGCTTTCTAGTTTAATTTAACAACACAAATTTTTTTATATTTCGAGACTAAACATGACAATATCATTTAAAGAGCAGCAACAACGAATCAATTTTGTTAAACAATTTTTTGCCGAGCAATTAGCAAATAATCTATCATTAATTGAAGTTCAAGCACCAATATTGAGTCAAATTGGTGATGGCGTTCAAGATAATTTGTCAGGTACCGAAAAAGCCGTTCAAGTTAATATTAAAAGTATTCCTAATGCACAATTCGAAGTTGTTCATTCACTAGCTAAATGGAAACGTAAAACGTTAAGTCAGCACAATTTTCCTGTTGGTGAAGGCATTTATACTAATATGAAGGCTCTGCGCCCGGATGAAGATAAACTTTCGCCTATTCACTCTGTTTATGTTGATCAATGGGATTGGGAAAAAGTGATTCGTCCCGAAGATCGCAATTTAGCTTATTTAAAACAAACGGTTGAAAAAATTTATAGTGCGATTAAAGCGACTGAAAAAGCAGTCTCTGAAAAATATCATTTATCACGTTTTTTACCCGAAACAATTACCTTTATGGATAGTGAACAGCTGTTAAAACGTTATCCAAATTTATCACCGAAAGAGCGTGAAAATGCAATTACCAAAGAGTTAGGCGCCGTATTTTTAATTGGTATTGGTGGTGAATTATCAAATAATGAAAAACATGATGTACGTGCTCCTGATTATGATGATTGGAGTAGTGATAATGAAATGGGTTCAAAAGGCTTAAATGGTGACATTTTAGTTTGGAATCCTGTGCTAAATAGTGGTTTTGAAATCTCATCAATGGGAGTCCGTGTCGATCCAGAAACCTTAAAACGACAATTAAAACTGACTAATAATGAAGATCGCCTTCAATATGCATGGCATAAAGCATTAGCTAATGGTGATTTTTTACAAACAATTGGTGGTGGAATTGGCCAATCACGATTAACCATGTTACTTTTACAGCAACAACATATTGGCCAAGTACAAGCAAGTGTTTGGGACGATGCCACCAAACAAGATTATTCAAAACTACTTTAGTTTAAACATTGTTTAAATATAGTTCAAATTCAGCATACTTTACCCAGAGTGGTAAAGTATGCTTATTATTTAAATACTTTTATCTAATCCCATTTGCCAGAAACCAATTTCAAGTTTAGTTGCTTGCCTGAATAATTTTGTTAAATGTTCAATGCGACTAGCATCTAAATTTACTAAGCGCTGATCAATCCACGCAATTTCATTTTGCATTGTTTGTTGGAATTCCTTACTAGCATACATGTTAACCCAACTGTTATATCTATTGTTGTTAGCATCATACCAATGTTGTTTGGTTAGCCAATCAGCAATCATACCGTAACCAATTAAACAAGGCGCTAATACAATATGCAAATCTAATATATCCCCATGTAATCCGACATCCAATACATAACCCGTATATTCACTATTTGCTTTGGCTTCAGTTAATAGGTTAAGTTCGTTCTCAGTTATTTGCCACTTTTTACAATATTCAATATGTAAGTCTAGTTCAACTTCAACAATTGCTTTCAAGTTATTTAAAGATTGTTTGATTTCAGCCAGATCATGACTTTTATACACTGCTAATCCCCATGCTCAGGAAAAATTGATAAGGAAAAGATAAGCTTGTTTTAAATAGTGTTGAAAGTAGGCAACATCTATTGTACCTTTACCTAATTTTTGAATAAACTCATGTTAAATATAGTTATTCCAATCATTTTGGCATGATTGAATAAGTGAATAAAATGACGACATGACGACTCCTTTTTATAAAAATTAGTAATTAAGGAGTACAACAGACTTGCAGAAAAGCGTGTTTTATACTCCCTTCGTCGGTACTAACCGAATCAGGTTCAACGGGTATAATCTCAGCCTAAGGCACCCCGGATAAATACAGATGAATAATAGCTCAGAAAATAACTAACAATTTTTGTAAAAATAATAGTTTATTAGCCGTTACTATTTATTCAAATGTTCTTCATTAACTAACCGATAGATCTTCTATAACTGTAGCTAATAATCAGTAATTATTCTGTCTTCGAGTCAATTTGCTGATTATCTTCTGAAGATGGCGCTACTATTTCTTGTTGAGAAGATTTCTCTAATTCAGCTTTTTCGGCTTGCTGATTAGAAATTGAAGACTCTTGTTGTTTTGCTTCAGTTGTTACCGAATTATCTTGTGAACGAATATATACAATCTTTTGTTGACCTCGGTCACACGATCCGACAATTTTACCTGCAACGCCTTGCTCAGCTTGTTCTGATGGAACTAAATTTAATTGAAAACTGTTTTCATCAACACCATTGTTTTTGATTTTCTCAGCGATACTGGCACTAATTTCTTCACAATTAGAAGCAGCGGCAACCATTGGAAGACCTAACAATAAAACCACGACTAACTTTTTCATACCCTTTCCTATAAATTATAAATAATAAGTCTTGTTGCATTGTAAAACGATTGATAAAACTGTCCATATCGTTATAAGCAATATGATAAATAAATTTTATCAATTTATTAATGAAGTTAGCACAAGATTCTAACCGATTAATCTTGCTTATGCTGGCTTTCAAGTACTTTCAATTTATCTAAAACCCAACAGCGAATATCGGCTAATTCAGTTTCAGACAATCGATTAACAAAATCTCTTTTTTCATGAAGTTGTTTACGATCTTCATCAGTCAAAACAACCCCTTTTAAATTTAATAATACTTCTTTACGGTACATAGAATAGATAAAATCTTTTATTAAATCGTCAGAAAGATTAATGTTAGTCATTTTGATTTCCTTATTTTATATCTTTAACGCTCATACGATTAAGTCGACATCTAAATTAATAACATCACCACTCAATATAAAAGAGTATTAAAAAATAAACTCTGTTTAATAAACAGCCGGATCTCCAATATAATCGAATCGCAAATAGATGACAATGATTGAATCAAATAACACAAACAAAACTTTTTCATTTATTCAAAACTAACTTGTGAATTATTCACTTAATTATTTGATAAGTATTTAACAAACCTGTTGATAACTCTATAACTGATTGATATTTATTAATTTAACTTCAAGGTTAAAATTTAATCTGCAATATAAAAACCTATTTTTGAAAATAAATACTCTATATTTGTCAACAGAAATCATCTAACAATTTGATAAAATTTTGATAAAAAAATACAGCATAAGGTTTAAATTATGCTGTATTGAAATAATACAAAGAAGTATAACAATATATTTACAATGCCGTAAAAAACGCAATTAAACCAAACAAAACACCAGGGGAATTAGCTATAGCAATCGGCCAATCTTTTTTAGGTTGTAATAATCCATAACAAACCCATAATGAACAGTTAATTGCTGCTGCTAATGGTTGAGTTGGATTGGTTTTAAAACCATGAAGATTGTCGATAATTTGTGGGATATATGACACATACATGCCTAATGATGCAATCGTTGCAACGACGCCTAAATAATGGAAAGCTTTAGGGGAAAGATTCAAGATCAACCTGCCTGCTTAAATGTGAATGGAGAAATTAATCTATCATAGATAATCAGCGAATTAAACCTTGTCCTACCTAGCTTTTAGACAATTTTATGTAAATAAAATGATAAAAAATAACTGGCAAAATTAGTAATATTTTGAAAATAAAAAATAAAAAAATTTACTTTGGTTTGCCAAATTGCTTTGCTGAATTTTTTTGCTTTTATATTATCGTTAAGCTTAACAAGCAATGTACAAAAACTGATTACGACAGTAGCAGTATTAACAACTGAGTAAGGTTAGCATGACAAACATGGATGTTTGACAAGGCTGTGTTTTGTCAGGAATAAATAACAGTACAGCAGGAAATTTGCGCCTAAAACAGGGAAATGACGATAAATAGTCACTTATCTAGAGGTATTTAGGTCTAAATATAACCCCTAATGCCTCAAAAAAGCGCGGTTAGGAATTTAGTTTAAGTGAAGATTTATCGTACAAAGGCCACAATAAAAATCAAAGTGTTTTATACATATGGTAATTTATCAGTACCTGATTTTTTCTGTATATTTTGTTAGCTCGCTTTATTATAAAACCCCATTTTTGGAAAATTGGCATGGCCACTTTTGATGCATCTACACTTAATTGTGAAAAATTTTTCTGGTGGGCCAAATCGAGCACATGGTTATAGAGTTTTCTAGCTACGCCTCGTTTTTGAAAGTCAGGATGCACGTAAAAACAGTCTATGTAACCATCATCTTTAAGTTCAATAAATCCCGCAAGGCGTGAGCCAAAGATAGCTATCCAAGGCTGAGTGTTATCTAAACGTTTTAGCCACATCTGATAATCTGGTGGTGTTGGGCACCATGCTTCTTGCTCTGCTTTGCTATAAATATCGGTATCAATAGCATGAATAGTCGAATGAAACAAATCGCATATTTCAATGGCATAGAGTGAAGAGTATGCTTTTATTTCAATTTTAGATGTAGAATTATCCAATGTGTTTCCTATTTTCATTATGATTTACTTCAACAACTTCATTATCGCCAACATTGACAAGACTGGCTGTAGTTGGTAAAGAGGGTTTGCGCAAACCCTCTTTGCTCGGACGTAATCGCCATACAGAACTAGTCATAATATAATAAAACGTCCACAACTAAAACAACTAAGGTGGTTAATTAGTTATAAAAGACGAGTTTGTTTGGTCTCTTTGCCAAGCAATAATATTGCTAAAATAGCAACCAGAATTGATAAACTAAATAGCGCAAATATCATGCTTACACCAACTTGGTTAGCCATTAAGAATCCAACCATTAATGGACCTAATATGCCACCAATTCGACCAATAGATGCAGCCATACCAGCACCGGTAGCACGAATATTGGTGCTATATTGTTCTGGTGTATAAGCATACATTGCTCCCCATGCTCCTAAATTGAAAAATGATAATAATGCTCCACTGATAAGCAATTGGTTAATTGAGTCAGCAATACCAAATAAATAAGCACTGATTAAAGTACCCAATAAATATGCTATTAATACCCATTTACGCCCTACTCGTTCAATCAACCACGCAACTGTAAAATAGCCGGGTAATTGGGCTAAGGTCATCATGAGAATATAACCAAAGCTTTTTACCATATCAAAGCCTTTAAGCATCATTACGCTTGGTAACCATAAGAACATGCCATAGTATGAAAATACTACACAAAACCATACTATCCATAACATTATCGTTTGACGTCGGAATGAGTTTGATAATAGTGATTGTATTTTTTTGATAACTGGCTCTGTTTGAGCATGGCTATTTTGATGTTGATACGATTGTGAGTCCGGTAAATTAAAGCGTAAGTAAAGCGCGTAAAAAGCTGGTATTGCACATAATATCATTGCGCCACGCCAACCAACGGCAGGCAGAGGAATTAGAAAATAAGCAATTAGCGCAGCTAAAATCCAACCTACAGCCCAAAAGCTTTCAAGTAATACCACAATGCGCCCGCGTACTTCAGGCTCAACACTTTCACTAACTAGCGTCGATGCAACGGGTAATTCACCGCCTAGCCCCATACCAATGAAGAATCGTAAAACGAATAAACTACCTAACCCCCAAGCAAAAGCACTTAAGCCACTGGCAATACTAAACATTAATAAAGTGAATAGAAAAGCTGATTTGCGACCTTTTTTATCAGCATAAATACCAAATAAAAAGGCACCAACAGCCATACCAATTGAATTAACACTGCCAATCCAACCAAGTTGTGATGGTGTTAATCCCCAATCTTGCTTTAAAGCAGCTAATATAAAAGATAATAATCCAACATCCATTGCATCAAAAAGCCAGCCAGTGCCGGCAATAAGCAATAATTTATTGGTAGATAATAATGCGGTTTTAGAACTTTCCATAATCAATAATTTAACGCAGATTTTAGTATGTGTGATCAAAGCAATTTTTTTTCAAAATGTCCATAACTTAATCGGATAGAACCCACATTATCGCCAAAGTCAGTACCTTGCGAAACAATAATATGTTTTGACAACAATTGATTTAATATTGTCAGTTCTTGTGCAGCATTATTAACTGGTAAATGAGCATATAAATGAAAACCTCCGGTTGGGACTCGGTAAATAACATCACCATTAAAATAATCATCAAGCCAATCCATTAATTGATTAGCTTTATTCTGCAATTGTTGGCGGAGCCATTTTTGATGTGTTTGATAATGGTGACTTAAATATTCCTCAGCTAATAGTTGCGGTAAAATACTTAAGCCAGAGTCAATATGATGCCGGATATTGGCTAATTTTTCGATAATTTCACTTGGTGCTATCATCCAACCAATACGTATATTACGGCCGATATATTTGGATAAAGATCCTAAATAGACCACTTGATTACTTACATCAAATTTTTTAATCGGTAAAATATTGGTCTTTTCATCAAAAGCTAATCCACTATAGGCATCATCTTCAACAATACCAATACATTGTTTTCGACAAAATGCCAGTACCTGCTTCTTGCGCTGATTACTCATCACACAACCAATTGGATTTTGAAAGATAGGATTTAGAAATAACCATTTTATTTGTCGCTCTAAGGTAACTTTTTGTAAACTCTCTAAAGTAATACCCTCTTCATCACATTCAATACCGTATAAACGCAATCCTGCAGCTTGAAATAATGGTAATGAATAAAAATATGATGGTGATTCAATACCTATCGCATCGCCAGGTTTTAATAATCCTTGGGTAATCAAAAAAAGAGATTGTTGAGTGCCTGAGGTAATAAGAATTTGTTCGGTATCAACCACCATAGCAAATTGTTTCTTCATATAATGCGCAATTTGCTGCTTAAGCGAAGGAAGCCCTAATTGCAACATGTCGCTTTTCTTTTCGTAAGCAACCATTTCATGGGAAGTAATATTTGGTAATATTAATTTAGGGATCATATTAGTGGGCAAGTCACCATTAGCTAAATCACAAATATGATCCATTTGATGCCGAACCTGTGCCACTTTTTGGTGATATACATTTTGACGATGATGATAAAAATTGGCTGGCAATCGCCAATTAATAGTCGAATAAGCTTGCAGCCCCCACTTTTGTTCATTAACAAAAGTCCCACAGCCCTGCTTTCGCACTAATATACCTCGTTCAGTCAAACTATCTAGCGCATGCACAATAGTTGAACGGTTAACTTGTAGATCTTTGGCTAAATTACGCTCAGATGGTAATCGTTCACCGGCTATTAATACTCCTTGTTCGATATAGTTCTCAATCAATTGCGTGACTTTTTTAAATAATGCGCCATTAAAAAGGCTCAATTTTTGTTTATTCCACATCTTTTATTTTTTAAGTTTCCTAGAACTTATTACCTTAAAAGCAAAATTGGATGAGTTAATTATAGTCCAATTGGCTGTTTATTGCAGTGATTTAATTTTGAATAATAGTCCTGATATTAGACAACTAACATTAATTAATCAGGAGTAGCAATGAAACAACATACCGGTACACAAACTGTAAAACGTGGAATGGCACAAATGCAAAAAGGCGGCGTGATAATGGATGTCGTCAATGCCGAACAAGCAAAAATCGCTGAACAAGCTGGTGCCGTAGCTGTTATGGCTTTAGAACGTGTTCCTTCCGATATTCGTGCTGCTGGTGGCGTCGCAAGAATGGCCGATCCGACCATTGTTGAAGAAGTAATGAAAGCAGTAACAATTCCTGTTATGGCTAAAGCAAGAATTGGCCATATTGTTGAAGCACGTATTTTAGAATCAATGGGTGTGGATTATATTGATGAAAGTGAAGTGTTGACTCCTGCTGATGAACAATATCACTTATTGAAAGATGAATTCACTGTGCCTTTTGTCTGTGGCTGTCGAGATTTGGGAGAAGCATTACGCCGAATTGGTGAAGGTGCATCTATGTTACGAACCAAAGGTGAGCCAGGAACAGGCAATATTGTTGAAGCGGTTAGACATATGCGCCGTGTCAATGAACAAATTCGTTTAGTCGTTGGCAAATCAAAGGATGAACTCATGACATTTGCCAAAGAAATTGGCGCGCCATATGAATTAGTATTACAAATTAAACAACTTGGTAAATTACCAGTCGTAAACTTTGCTGCCGGTGGTGTAGCCACACCAGCTGATGCTGCATTAATGATGCAACTTGGTGCTGATGGTGTATTTGTCGGTTCAGGTATTTTTAAATCACAAAATCCAGAAAAATTTGCCAAAGCGATTGTTCAAGCAACAACTTATTTTGATGATTATCCAAGATTAGCTGAATTATCCAAAGGATTGGGTGAAGCAATGAAAGGGATTGAAATCAGTAAATTAACTGAATCAGAAAGAATGCAAGATCGAGGCTGGTAATGACAACAATTGCCAACGTAAAAGCCAATAAAATCATTGGGGTGCTTAATTTACAAGGTGCCGTAACCGAACATTTAAACATGCTTGCTAGCATTGATTTTGTGAGTCCTATTGCAGTTAAAAAAAACGAACAATTGCGTCAACTTGATGGCTTAATTATTCCGGGAGGAGAATCAACAGCAATAAGTCGTTTAATTAGACAAAATGATTTATTTGAACCAATCCAAGCGTTTGCTAAACAAGGTAAAGGTATTTTTGGAACCTGTGCTGGATTAGTACTTTGTGGCACTGAAACGAGTCATAATGAGGTTGAACAACTAGGACTAATAGATATTCTTGTTGAAAGAAATGGCTTTGGGCGACAAATAAATAGCTTCGAAACACTGTTAGATATTGCACCTATCGGTCAGCAAATTCCAGCGGTGTTTATTCGTGCCCCCTATATTGCCAAAGCAGGTAAACAAGTAAAACAACTCGCTTCTGTTGATAATCATTGTGTAATGGCGGAACAAGATAATATTTTGGTATGTTCATTCCACCCAGAACTAACTACTGATAACCGCATAATGCGCTATTTTGTTGAAAAATGTTAATGCTTAAAATATAGTCCATTTTTAAACTATAAAAATGGCAAATTTTAGTAATATTTGATTATTGACACTAATTATTAGTGCCATTTTTTGTCTTAAAAACCCCGTTCCTCATATTTTTTGCTTTTTTAGTTTCGGACGTTTTGTTGTTTTGCAGTTATTTCTATTCGGCGATTACGTCCGAGTAAAGAGCATTTGAGCAAACTCTCTTTACCAACTCCCGCGGTGACTTCGCAAATGGTTACGATGTGACTGTCTTCCGCCTTCGTTCGCTCTTAACGCACCGGCTGTGATTTGTTCCTGACAAACAACAGCCTTGTCAAACATCCCTGTTTGCCATGCTACTAATCTCTCTCAGTTGTCAGCACATTGCTAATGTCGCGAAATGAAGCACTCCAATCTGATTGTCTAGAAATAAACTTTTATATTTAGAGCGAACTGATTTTAGTTTTAAAGCCAATTTCGGTTAATTGTGGCTAGATTTAGGTTTTAAAAAACCCCTTTCCTCAACTTTTTTGTTCTTTTAATTTCGGACGTTTTACTGTTTTGTGGCTAGTTTTATACGGTGATTACGTCCGAGTAAAGAGGGTTTGCGCGAACCCTCTTTACCAACTCTCGCGGCGACCACGCAAGTGGTCACGATGTGACTTCCTTCCACCTTCGTTCGCTGTTAACGCACCGGCTGTGATTTATTCCTGACAAACAACAGCCTTGCCAAACATCCCTGTTTGCCATGCTAAACTCACTCAGTTGTCAGCACATTGCTAATGTCGCTAAATGAAGTATTCCAGTTTGATTTGCCAGAAATAAACTTTTATGTTCAGAGCTAGCTGATTTTAGTTTTAAAGCCAATTTCGGTGAATTGTGGCTAGATTTAGGTTTTAAAAAACCCCTTTCCTCAACTTTTTTGTTCTTTTAATTTCGGACGTTTTACTGTTTTGTGGCTAGTTTTATACGGTGATTACGTTCGAGTAAAGAGGGTTTACGCGAACCCTCTTTACCAACTCCCGCGGCGACCACGCAAGTGGTCACGATGTGACTGCCTTCCACCTTCGTTCGCTCTTAACGCACCGGCTGTGATTTGTTCCTGACAAAACACAGCCTTGCCAAACATCACTGTTTGCCATGCTAAGCTTACACAGTTGTCAGCACATTGCTAATGTCGCTAAACAAGATTCAACAGACTTATTTGTAAAAATAAGCTTTATTGGTAATAAATGATTTTATAATTAACTTTAGCAATTTATTGGTTATATTTAGGCTTTAAAAAAAACCTTTCCTTAAATTTTTTGTGCTTTTGTTGAATTATGCTCATCATTTAGCTATCTATAGCTTATTTTAAATTTGCATGTAAAATGCGGTAATAATACGACTATAAATAATACAAGGAAATTAATCATGATGACAGGTAACTGCTTATGTGGTGAAATTGTCTATCAACTAAATAGTGATATCAAAGCGATTGTTTTTTGTCACTGTTCACGTTGTCGCAAACAAACCGGTTCAGCCTTTAATTCTGCCACACTAATTAACAAGGAAGATTTAACTTTTATCAAAGGGGAAGAAAATATAAAAGTTTTTTCTAACTTAGGTGTCAACCGTCATTTTTGTGGTAATTGTGGTTCACATCTATTTTCTAGTCGTGATAATGATAATAGTACTTACCGATTACGTATTGGATTGATTAATGGGCCAATTAATCCTGAAAAGCGTATACACATTTATACGGGTTCAAAAGCCAATTGGGATACTATTTGTGATGGTGATACTGAATATGAGGAAAATATCCCATCCAAGTTGTGATAACTCATTTTTGATTTTAGTTATTAGTGGGTTTTAGTTTTTGATTAGATAATGATTATGCTAAAACCTAGCATACCATTTATCAAATTAATGATTTTTCAGATCCTCGCCTCGTTGCCAATAGCTTTTGTGCGCAAAACCAATTAGATTATTGGTCATCTTAATTTCTTGCAATCGAAGTGACCAAATCGGCGCTTTCATAACTCTTGCAAAAGGAAAGGCGGAATAATAAAGCTTATAAGCATTGCTAGCTTCATTATCAATGAGTTGTTCAGCTATAGCTCTAAATTGAATACCTTGAATTTTAGTTATCGATTTTGGATTAATACTTATAGTACCAGCAACATTTGGATTCTGTAGCATTGCTTGTGCATGCTTAGTTTTCAATTCCGATAAGAAATATAAACACCAATTCTCTTTGTCAAATACATAGAAGACATTACATGCCCATGGCTGGCTTTTAGCCAATATCACACATAAATTTAGTACATGTTGTTGCTGGATAAATTGCGCTATTTTAAACTCGTTTGTCTTCATGATATTACTTTTTATTCAGGCTTTTGATTAAGATTCCTATCTTCACCCCAGCGAGGTAAACAAGGTACATCAATATCAAACAGATCGAGCGCTCTAGCAACACTATGAGTAATAATATCATCAACACTTTCAATGTGTTGATATAGGGCAGGAACGGGTGGAAAAATAATCCCCCCCATTAAAGTCACCGCCTCCATGTTTTTAATATGACCTAAATGTAATGGCGCTTCTCGCGTCATTAACACTAATCGACGACGCTCTTTCAATACCACATCTGCTGCTCGAGTAAGTAAATTATCTGACAAACTATTCGCTATAGCTGAAAGTGTTCGCATTGAACATGGTGCAATTAACATTCCCATTGTTTTAAATGAGCCACTCGCTATCGCTGCACCAATATTATCAATCGCATATACAACATCAGCTAACCCTTGCAATTGCGTTAATTGTGATTTCGAATGCTCATAATGACCGGTAATTTTTGCCGCTTTTGAGATCACTAAATGTGTCTGAATATCCATTGGTTTTAATAGTTCTAAAGCTTTGATACCATAAGCAAAGCCTGAAGCACCACTTATTCCAATTACTATCCTTTTCGCAGCCATATTTATTCCTGTTATTTAATTGAATCCGAAAATTTGTTGATTAGTGTAGCTTAGAATAACATATTATAGATAATAATATTTTGAATCGACAGGATGATTAAAACTTTCTTTGAACAGGAAAAGATACCGCCAACAAAATTGTTAGCGGTATTTGCGAATGACTTATTCTTTTGCCATAGGTTCTTCAACTACTTTGGTCTGTTTGTTTCCTTGAATAGCCTTTATTTTAGCCTCATAGTTTGCTACTTCTTCTTTATTTGACAATAGGCTATAAGTTAAAATAAATTCCGTACTTTTGCCTGCACCCAATTGAGGTACACGTTTTTGCTCACGCTCAATTGTAACTGGATAAGCAAAACTTGTTCCTGGTTCAATACCAGTTACATAGCCTTGTTTAAGCGTATCAGTATTTTTCCATAATGTCAGTACAGGTAATTGTTGAGTATTAAAAGCAATCCCAACCCCTTTATCACTTGCATTACTCTTCAACATAACTTGAGTTTGATTATTTGCATCTGAATAAGGGAAAATGTTATAAACCATTTCATCAAAGCCTTTTGTTGGCCCTTGATAAGTTTGCCAATTTTTCAAACCAGTTGCTGCATATTCATTGAAAGGTGAAATTTCTTTAACTGGTGCAACAAATTTAGCCCCTTGTTCTAAAATTGGTGTACCGAAATTGCTGTGATAAATAATTTGATAATCACGATCATAATCACTTAAATTAGTCAGGATATCATGTACAGTAAATTCTTTGCTGCCAGGAACATGTCTGATAGTAACCCAAGTTTCAAAATTGCTCTTTTTGAAAGCATTTTCTTTAATTAACCCTCTGATAGTAATCGTATAAGGAGCTTGCTCTTCAACCTCAACAAATAATTTTGACACAGGAGTATTTTGTGCACGACCATGAAGTGTATACATCATACCATCAGCTTGCACTGCATGCCCTGTCCATTCAAAACCACAACGAACCATCATT
Organism: Gilliamella sp. W8145; assembly: GCF_016101145.1. NCBI lineage: Bacteria > Pseudomonadati > Pseudomonadota > Gammaproteobacteria > Orbales > Orbaceae > Gilliamella > Gilliamella sp. W8145. Next base: position 407,802 of record NZ_JACFRC010000001.1, on the reverse strand, counting down.
TCGTTAAAGCCATCTAGCCAACCTGCACCACCACGGCTTTCTAAATTCATATATTTAGGATTAACAATCTCTTTAACCGGAGAGTCCCAACCTAAGCGAATCCCATTACCTTCAACGTTTACAATACCCAAACCACGAGTTGGGCTTAAATTAATTGTTAAGCCTTCACTTTTGATCGTTAATAGTTCAGATCCCTCTTGCTTACCACCTTTGAGGATTACATTTCCAATGGTAAAAGGAGGTGCATCTGGACTAATATTTTTGTTTGATATTTGCCAATCACCTTTTTGAATTACTCTATCTCCATCAGTAATTACATAATCTTTTGCACTGGCGGAAGATGAAACTAAACCTAGTAAAATAGCTAATGATGTATTTTTAATTTTCATGCGATTAATTCCTTATAATAATTTAATATTTTTGCACATCAAAATATGAGCATTATTTTCTGATGGTAAAATATTTATCCAACTGCACAAGTAAATTTAATGATTTGGTCTTACCTGTCCAGCTTTCCAGTGTTTTCGACAAACTGAATGATACTCGCTATCACCAAGATGTATCGAATTTCCAAATTTAACTATTTGCCCATTTTCTCCCTCTAAAAGGATCATGGTGGCTTTTTTACCACACCAGCAAACCGTTTTAAGTTCCCTATAATTATCCGCAATTTCTAATAGGGTTTTCGAACCTTCGAATAAATGCCCCATATAATCTGTTTTTAAACCAAAAAACATCATAGGAACACTGTATTCATCACAAACATCAGATAATTTCCAGATGGTGCTAGATGATAAGAACTGACTTTCATCAATTAAAATACAAGCGTAATTATTTTGTTTTATGTGCTCAATTATGCCATCCACTGTACTATCATCAAGTTGTAATGCTTTTTTACGTAAGCCTAGCCGAGATACAATTTCAACAGCAGAATCTCGAGTATCAACCGAAGATTTAAGCAATAATGTTTGCATATTATTACTTAAGTAGTTATGGTCGATTTGCAGTAATTCGGTAGATTTTCCAGCGTTCATTACGCCATAAATATAATAAATTTTCGACAAAATTAGCGTCTCAAAAAGTTAAATATTTATTCCCTGTGTTAGGAAATAAAAGGTAAGTTATTCAACTTACCCTTTAGATTAATTAATACTATTTTGCTTTACCTTGGTTCGCTACCGCAGCTTGTTTAGCGGCGATTTCATCAGCATTACCTAAGTAGTAGTGTTTAACAACTTTCATGTTGTCATCAAATTCATAAACTAGTGGTACACCAGTTGGGATATTTAGATCGATAATATCATCATCACTGATGTTATCTAAATGCTTAACTAGTGCACGAAGTGAGTTACCGTGAGCAGCAATAATTACACGTTCACCTTTAGCAACACGTGGAGCAATAGTTGATTCCCAATAAGGAAGAACACGTTTAATCGTTAAAGCTAAACTTTCAGTTAAAGGTAATTCAGATTCTGGTAATTTGCTATAACGTGAGTCATGCCCAGGGAAACGCTCATCAGATTTTTCAAGTGCTGGAGGAGTAATCGCAAAACCACGACGCCATAATTTAACTTGCTCATCACCATATTTAGCAGCAGTTTCAGCTTTATTTAGACCTTGTAGTGCACCATAATGACGTTCATTTAATTTCCAGCTTTTTTCAACCGGTAACCATGCTTGATCAACTGCATCTAAAACGTGCCATAATGTGTGAATTGCACGTTTTAAAACAGAAGTATAAGCATAATCAAATTCGAAACCTTCTTGTTTTAATAATTGACCAGCTTCAGCTGCTTCTTTATTACCTTTGTCAGATAAATCAACATCAGTCCAACCACAAAAACGGTTTTCTTGATTCCAAACGCTTTCTCCGTGACGAATAAGAACTAATTTTTTTACTGCCATGAATATAACTCCTTAAGTTACGTAAAATAAAATGGTTAAATCAAATTGGTTTGCACAAAAACACCTGATAAATTTGTCAAACCTCTATATTAATTTAAAATACCGATTATTTTGTCGGTAAGTATTTTAACGGATCGACTGATTGTGCTTTATAACGAATTTCAAAATGTAATCTTACTGATGAAGTTCCTGTTGCCCCCATGGTAGCAATTTGTTCACCAGCACGAACATTTTGTTGTTCTTTAACTAAAATGGTTTGGTTATGTGCATACGCTGTTAAATAGTCATCGTTATGTTTTATAATAATTAAATTACCATAGCCAGGTAATGCATTACCTGAATAAACCACTCGGCCATTAGCCGCAGCAACAACTTTAGCACCTAAATTACCTGAAATATCAATCCCTTTGCTAGCATTAGAAAATTTTTCAATGATTTTACCTTGTGCAGGCCATTGCCATACAATATTAGCTACGTTAGATGTTGTTGGTAGTTTAGTTGGCACTGCAGTATCAACCGGTTCAGTTACCGTTTCCGTAGTTTGAATCGTATTGGTTGGTTTATTTTTACCAGAGGTTGTAGTTGTAGTTGTTGTAACTGTCGTTACAACCGGTTTAGTTTTAGTCGTGGTATTGGTTACTGAACCATTATCGTTATTATTTGTTGTGACAACTGGCATAGTAGAGGTAGTTTTTTTAGTTTCAACTACTGTTGTACCACCACTAACATCCAATACTTGACCCACATTTACAGCAAATGGTTCTTTAATGTTATTTTTGGCAGCCAATGCTCGGTAATCATTACCCGTTACCCAAGCGATATAAAAAAGCGTATCACCTCGTTTAACAGTATAAGTATCACCTTGATAACCACCTTTAGGTATATCATTGTAGTCACGATTATAAACAATACGTTCATTGGAGGTAACCACACTTTGGCTATCTCTAGTGCTATTGTTATTGGATGTAACCGGCGCGCGAGATGTTGTTGTTGGTGTTGATGATGAATAAATTGGTGACGAAGAACGAGTACCAGTAGAAATATTTGCCGGTGGTTTTGAATATACCGACGAAGTAGAACAACTGGAAGAGTCAGAAATATCTTCAATTTGAGCTGGATTAGTTTGTGTACATGCGGCGATCATCAAACTTAAACAACTTAATGTGAGAATTTTTTTCACAATAACACCTTTCATTAATTTATATTATATTATTTTGTTATGCACATTTTAACTTTTTTACAACAAAAAGCTATTATATTAATTACTTGTAAAATAAATCAATAAAATCACTGGCAAAAATGTACAATTCTTGATTTAGAAGTTATTAATACATCTCATTTGATGGCTAATTGTTCACAGAATATATAAATAATTCCCGCATTCTAAATAACCTACTATATGGACGAATAAATATCATCAATAAAAAAAAGCATTCAAGCAATATTTTTATCCAATAGTCATTAAAACTAATTTCACAGTAATGAGTATATACAATAAAACAAGGTTTGGTATAGTATATTTAATGTCTTACCATAAAATTTACAGTGATCAAAATAGAATGACTTTATATATTGTTGCAACACCCATTGGTAATTTAGATGATATTACACTAAGAGCCATTAATACACTTAAAAGTGTTGATCTTATTGCGGCTGAAGATACTAGACATAGTGGACTACTATTACAACATCTAGGTATTAAAGCTAAACTTTTTGCTTTACACGATCACAATGAACAAGAAAAAGCACAAGTTTTGATCGAAAAACTAAAATCAGGTTTATCAATTGCATTAATTTCAGATGCAGGCACACCGCTAATTAATGATCCTGGTTATCACCTAGTGAAAGCCTGTCGAGAAAATAATATTAATGTGGTACCAATTCCGGGCGCTTGTGCGGCTATTGCCGCATTATCGGTTGCTGGATTACCTTCTGACAAATTCAGTTATGAAGGTTTTTTACCGGCAAAAACCAAAGCTCGTCAAGATTATCTAACTACTTTATGCGAAGAGAGTCGAACAATGATTTTTTATGAATCAACTCATCGACTGTTAGAAACCCTAAATGATATGCAAACAATTTGGGGGTGCGATAAACATATTGTTTTAGCAAAAGAACTCACTAAAACATGGGAAACGATTGTCAACTATTCAGTAAATGAGTTAATTGACTGGTTACAAGAAGATAGTAATCGCCAAAAAGGCGAATTTGTTCTAATTGTTGAAGGACATAGCAAAACTGATAATGCTATTGATGCCAAAGTCATGACTACCTTAAAGTTATTAGTTAAAGAGTTACCATTGAAAAAAGCAGCGGCAATTACCGCAGAGATGTATGGGCTGAAGAAAAATCAATTATATCAGATCGGTTTATCACTGGAAAATTAATCAAAAAGGTAATTAATAGTTAATTATGATGATAGGAACAACAATTTTTAGTTCCTAAACTTAATACACTTGTTTTGCTGAATATTTTATATCAGTATCAACATTAGCATAATTAGCCTAATTTAGTATATAATTGCTGCCTATTTTTAAGATTTTTATAATACAAGGTAATAAACAGTATGGGATTTAAATGTGGAATTGTCGGACTACCTAATGTAGGTAAATCAACGCTTTTTAATGCACTAACCAAAGCAGGAATCGAAGCTGCTAACTTTCCGTTTTGTACGATTGAACCGAATACAGGTGTAGTGCCAATGCCAGATCCGCGTTTAGATCAACTTGCGGAAATTGTTAAACCACAGCGAACCTTACCTACTACAATGGAATTTGTTGATATTGCAGGATTAGTTAAAGGTGCATCGAAAGGTGAAGGCCTCGGTAATCAATTTTTAGCCAATATTCGTGAAACAGAAGCGATTGGCCACGTTGTTCGTTGTTTCGAAAATGAAAATATCGTTCATGTTGCAGGGAAAATCGATCCGGCTGAAGATATTGAAATCATTAATACTGAACTTGCGTTAGCTGATCTTGAGGCTTGCGAAAGAGCCATTACCCGTTTACAAAAACGTGCTAAAGGTGGTGATAAAGACGCAAAGTACGAACTGGAAATCTTAGATAAATGTTTACCTCATCTTGAACAAGGCAAAAAACTATTATTACTCGATTTTAGTAAAGAAGAATTAGATGCAATTAAATATTTAAGCTTTTTAACCCTAAAACCAACAATGTATATTGCTAATGTTAATGAAGATGGTTTTGAAAACAATCCATATTTAGAAAAAGTCAAAGCTATTGCGGAGCAAGAAAAAGCCGTCGTTGTACCTGTCTGTGCTGCTATTGAAGCTGAATTAGCTGAACTTGATGACGCTGATCGCGATGAATTTATGCAAGACCTTGGTTTAACTGAACCTGGTTTAAATAGAGTAATTCGCGCAGGTTATAGTTTACTTAATCTGCAAACTTACTTTACTGCTGGTGTTAAAGAAGTTCGGGCATGGACAATTTCTGTTGGAGATACTGCGCCACAAGCTGCCGGTAAAATTCATACCGATTTTGAAAAAGGCTTTATTCGAGCACAAACCATTGCTTTTGATGACTTCATTAAATATGGTGGTGAACAAGGCGCTAAAGAAGCAGGCAAAATGCGCTCTGAAGGGAAAGATTATATCGTACAAGATGGTGATATTATGAATTTCTTATTTAATGTTTAATCTTTGTTGATGCCGTATATTGCGGCATCATTATCATATATTTATATAACTCAATAGATTATCTGCTCTCAATTAACTACTTGTCTAACACCACGGAAAATCGATTATAAGGAGCTTCATTTATGTTATTAACCTTTGAACAAACCAAAAAAAATATACTTGAAGCAACATATAATCATAAACCGACTGGAGAAAAAGTAGCATTATTTGATGCCTTAGATCGAATCACTGCTGAACCGGTTATTTCTCCCATTAATGTACCTAGCTTTAATAATTCGGCTATGGATGGTTATGCTGTAAGATTATCTGATATCAATCAATCAACGTTATTACCGTTAGCAGGAGTAATTTACGCAGGTGACGATATTTCATCACTAAATTGGCCTAAAGGTAGTTGCTTACGAATTATGACTGGTGCACCAGTTCCTAACGAAGCTAGTGCAGTTGTAATGCAAGAAGAGACAGAACAAACTGAATCAGGAATTAAATTTTTACAAGAAATAAAACCAGCTAGTAATATTCGTTATATAGGTGAAGATGCTAAACAAGGTGCGGTTATTGTCGAAAAAGGTACTCGATTAACTATTCCGACTTTATCCAGTTTAGCAACACTTGGGATTGCTGAGTTAACAGTATATCGAAGGTTAAAAGTTGCAATATTTTCCACCGGTAATGAATTAACTGAGATTGGCAGCCCATTAGCAAATAATAGTGCAATTTATGATAGTAACCGATTTACCCTCAAATTATTATTAAATAAATTAAATTGTGAAATTATTGATTTAGGGATTATTGTCGATGATCCGAGCAAAATTAAGCAAACACTCGAAACCGCATCTAAACAAGCTGATTTAGTGATTAGTAGTGGCGGTGTTTCAGTCGGGGATGCTGATTATACTAAAATGGCACTAGAGGAACTGGGTAAAGTTAACTTCTGGAAAATTGCCATAAAACCAGGAAAACCGTTTGCCTTTGGCAATATAGGTAATGCGTTATTTTGCGGATTGCCGGGTAATCCTGTTTCAACTCTCGTCACTTTTTATCAATTGGTTCAGCCATTAATTTTAGCGCTTGCTGGACAAAATTTAACAGAAGTTGAGTTATCACTTAAAGCAAAAACAGCAACAAATCTGAAAAAAAGTATCGGTAGATTGGATTTTCAACGAGGTGTATTGCAAATTTCAGCTAATGGCGAGTTAGAGGTTGTCTCAACTGGTCAACAAGGCTCCCATCTCACGCAATCGTTTAATCATGCTAATTGCTTTATCTTACTTGAAAAAGATAGAGGCAATGTAACCAAAGGTGAGATAGTAACTGTTGAGCTGTTTAATACACTATTAAAATAGTGCAACTAATATCGCCCCAGCAGCTATCATGGCAACGCCTATAGCCGAAAGAAATGAAATTTTTTCGCCAAATATGATGGCTGCAAAAATAACCGCAAAAACGACACTAAGTTTATCAATGGGGGCGACTTGCGATACTTTCCCTTCTTTTATTGCCATAAAGTAAAATAACCACGATAACGCCCCAGCAACGCCACTCAATGCAATAATAAGCAGTGCTTTTTTATCATTAAAAAAAGTATTAATTAAATTCAGTTTTCCCTGTACAACAACAACACCAACTAAAAATACTGCCATCACTATAGATCTAATTGCTGTCGCAGTATTAGCATCAAGATGTTGTAAACCAATTTTACCGAGAATTGCTACGCAAGCCGCAGTAATCGCCGATAATAATGCATAAATAAGCCAAGCACTCATTAAATTAATACCTATCAATTTGGAATAAATATTGTTGATTATTAGAATTTCTTTGACATTGCTCTGATTTATTCATTACACCACGGCAATCTTCGAGAACGCCATGAGCTTTTGACCAATGATATTGTTTACCTTCATCATTTTTGCCACCGCAAGCAGTTAAACCTAAACTAAGCGTTAAACAAGTCAATGCAATAATTACTGATTTCATCATATTTCCCTCTCAGATATCAAAATGTAGTTTAAATTATTATTGCTAATTATTTTAGTTCATTATTGCGCTGATTGATAGCTAAGCTATCACCTATTTTTAATATATAAAAAGCTCTATCTTTTTTTAATGAATTTAATAATGTTGGTGGCTCGTCTAATGGCTCATCAGCCAATTCAAAAGCACCCCAGTGGATCGCAATGGCTGACTGGCAATTTAATTCATCATAAAGTTGTACAGCTTGTTGTGGATCTATATGCTGCGATTGCATAAACCAACGTGGTGCATAAGCACCAATTGGTATCAATGCAAGGTCTATTTGCTTAAATCTATCAGCTATTTTCTTTAAGCTTGCGCAATAACCTGTATCCCCCATAAAGTAGACCGTTTTAGTTGATAATGGTTTATCAATACTTGTCTGCATAACCCATCCACACCATAATGCTTTATTTACATCAAATACACCTCGATTACTCCAATGTTTTGCTGGCGTAGCAGTAAACGTAATTCCATTAACATTGGTCGATTGCCACCAATCTAACTCAATAACTTGCTTGGCCCCCCATTTTAATAGTTTTCTTTTAAGTCCCAAAGGCACCAGAATAGTAAGTTGTGGAAACTGAGTTATAAGTTGGCGGATACTATTAAAATCAAGATGATCATAATGACTATGAGATATTACCACCACATTAATTGACGGTAATTTATCAATGGTAATTGCTGGTTTTGTTCGTCGTTTCGGCCCAATAAATTGCACCGGCGAAACTCGATTAGAAAAAACTGGGTCGGTTAATATCCATTGTTCATTAAGCTTTATCAAGGTAGTAGAATGTCCGATCCACCAAACTCTATCACCGCTTAAGCTAATATCAATTGAGCTAACCCAATTTTGGATGAATGCTTGATATCCGCCTTTCGGCGGTAACACTTTACGTTGCTGTCGCCAACGCAAAGCATCAGTTAATTTAATTGAAAAAGGTTCAGTATTATCAAAACCTTTCTTTTTATGATGTGACTGATCACATATTATTTTGTTCGCTTTACTCATTAAGGGATATCTAGTTGTAGTTATTTAGCGCTGCGTTCTATTAATACCGCAACGTTACCAGCATTAGCAATGGCATCAGGTTTTGACACTTTTATTTTCAACCATTGTACCGAGAATTGCTCAATGACTAACATTGCGACACGTTCAGCTACAGTTTCAATCAACTCAAATTTATTTCTTTCAATAAACGACGTTATTGATTGTGACACAACAAAATAGTCTAAACAAAACTTCACATCATCACTTTGCCCAGCAGGTTGATTATCCCATGCCATTTCAAGATCAAGAACTAACTTTTGTTTAATCTTTTTTTCCCAATCATAAACACCAATTGTGGTATAAGCCGTTAGTGATTCAATGAATACTCTATCTTTAATTGTTAATGTCATATTCTATTCCAAATATAGATATTGTTTAAAATAGAGATTACCGAATCTTAATAAATTACGCTATAATTTATTTTAAATAATAGTAAATAATAGTTTATATGACGCGAATTTTTCAGCCTTACACAATCAATCAAAATAGTTTGATCACTTTAGATGGTAATGCTTTTAATCACCTTATTCGAGTATTAAGAATGAAAACGGGGGAATCAATTACTCTTTTTGATGGTTCCAACCAAATTACGCCTGCCGTAATACATGAAGTTAATAAAAAAACGGTTATTGTTAAAACAGCAAACAGTGTGTTAGATAATCGAGAATCACCATTAAACATTCATTTAGGACAAGTGATTTCTCGTGGTGATAAAATGGAGTTTACTATTCAAAAATCGGTAGAATTAGGTGTTAATACCATTACCCCCCTACTTTCAGAACGTTGTGGCGTCAAACTCGATCAAGAAAGACTTGAAAAGAAAGTTCAGCAATGGCAAAAAATTGTTATTTCGGCTTGTGAACAATGTGGACGAAATATCATCCCAAGCATCAATCCAGTAATGAAATTAGAAAATTGGTGTGCAAATTTAACCGATAGTTTAAAACTTAACTTACACCCTAAAGCCGAACAAGGAATAAATCAATTACCGAATGATAACAAAAATATTAGTTTATTAATTGGGCCGGAAGGCGGCCTATCTAATGAAGAAATTAGCATGACTCATCAATATCAATTTACTGATATTTTGCTTGGACCGAGAGTATTACGTACTGAAACAGCGGCGTTAACTGCAATAACAGCCCTTCAAGTTCGTTTTGGTGATTTAGGTTAGTAGCAGGAAATAAATAAGTTAACAAATGATTGCTTTGCTTATTAATCGGTAACGGGTATGATAGTTGAAAACTTGATTATTATTGCTAATACCTCTTTCTACCTTGATTTTATATAAATTATTAAATAGGTAGAGCAGCATGCAAATCATCAACACCGAATTCAGTAAAATCAAATATAATCAGTAAGGAGTTACCATGATCAAACTTGGTATTGTTATGGACCCCATTAGCCATATCAAATTAAAAAAAGATACCAGTTTTGCGATGCTACTTGAAGCACAAAAACGCGGCTATCAACTTTATTATATGGAAATGAATGATCTGTTTTTACGCAATGGAGAAGCTAGTGCAACAACACGTACAGTAACAGTTCATAACAATAGTGAGCATTGGTTTGATTTTGGAGACGAACAGACTATAGCATTAAGTGAACTTGATGTAATATTAATGCGCAAAGATCCGCCTTTTGATACTGAATTTATCTATGCAACCTATATATTAGAGCGTGCAGAAGAGAAAGGAGTATTGGTAGTAAACAAACCCCAAAGTCTGCGTGATTGTAACGAAAAATTATTTACGTCTTGGTTTGCTGATTTTACACCTGAAACCTTAGTTACTCGCCAGACATCACAAATTAAGGCTTTTCATCAACAATATAATGATATCATTTTAAAACCACTAGATGGCATGGGTGGTTCGTCAATTTTTCGAGTAAAACAAGATGATCCTAATGTTTCGGTAATTATTGAAACGCTTACTCAACATAATACCCGTTATTGCATGGTGCAAACATTTATTCCTGCAATCAAAGATGGAGATAAACGGGTTTTAGTTGTCAACGGTGTACCCGTGCCTTACTGCTTAGCAAGAATCCCACAAAAAGGGGAAACACGAGGAAACTTAGCAGCTGGTGGACATGGTGAAGTCAGACCATTAAGTGATAGTGATTGGCAAATCGCTAACAGTATCGGTCCAGTTTTAAAACAAAAAGGACTACTATTTGTGGGACTTGATATTATTGGTGACAAACTAACCGAAATTAACGTTACTAGCCCGACTTGTGTTCGAGAAATTGAAGCTGCTAACCCAGATTTATCAATCACAGGTTTATTAATGGATGCGATTGAATCAAGATTAAATATAAAGAGTTAAAAATGATTAGAGAATATCAAACAAAAGATTTAGATGCCATAATGACAATTTGGCTTCAAGGTAATGAACAAGCACATAATTTTATCGATCCTGAGTTTTTTAAACAAAACTTTGAATTAGTGAAGATGTTGATCCCAATGTCAACAATATATGTTCAAGATATCAATGGCGTTATGGTTGGTTTTATTGGCCTAACTGAAAATTATATCTCAGGTTTATATGTTGAAAAAAATTCTCGTCATCAAGGTACGGGGTCAGCATTAGTTGAAAAGGCCAAACAACGTCATAACGAATTAATGGTACATGTTTACAAACAAAATAGTGATGCAATTAACTTTTATTTATCACAAAATTTTGAAATCGTTGGTGAATCAATTAATGAAGAAACCAATCATCCTGAAATATTAATGCGCTGTAATGTTGAACATAAAGTAAAAATAGGTAAATGTGCATTATAAATTTAACGACAATGTGAGCATATGAATTTAAAAAATCATTTTATTATAGCCATGCCTACTGTTAATGACTCAATTTTTAGTCGTTCAGTAGTATATATTTGTGAACATAATCGTGATGGTGCAATGGGGATTATTATTAATAAACCCATTGTTGATCTCAACGTAGAAACAGTATTATCCCGTTTAGAAATAACCGCATCAAAAAGTTGTGCTGAACTTGAACACCCAGTGTTTTGTGGCGGCCCGCTTGCTGAAGAGCAAGGATTTATTCTTCATACTCCTCATCAAGGGTTTGCTTCAAGTATAAAAATTTCTGATGATATCATGATTACCACATCTCTTGATGCATTAAAGTCTATTGGCTCACCAGAACAACCAAAAGATCTTTTCTTAGCATTAGGTTATTCAAGTTGGCAATCATTACAACTTGAAAGTGAAGTAGCAAAAAATGATTGGTTAGTTACCGATGTAGATCCTGCAATTATCTTCGAGGTAGCTATTGAAGATCGTTGGCAGAAAGCAGCTGAATCATTGGGCATCAATATTAAAATGATTTCACCTCAAATGGGTAACGCATAAATTATGGCTACCATCATTGCATTTGATTTTGGTACAGCGAGCATCGGCGCAGCTATCGGTCAAGATATAACCAAGACTGCGAATCCACTTTGTTCATTTAAAGCTCGAGATGGCATCCCTAATTGGCAGGCAATAGAGAAAGTACTTAATGAATGGAAACCTGATTATTTAGTGGTAGGATTGCCACTAAATATGGATGGCACAGAGCAACCGTTAACCGCAAGAGCACGCAAATTTGCTAACCGTCTGCATGGAATGTTTGGCTATCAAGTTCATTTACAAGATGAACGATTATCAACCGTTGAAGCAAAATCACATATTTTTGCTTCACGTGGCTACCGAGCCCTTGAAAAAGGCCATGTCGATGCGACTTCGGCAATTATTATTTTAGAAAGTTGGTTCGAAAATAGCGAATCTTGATAATCAAGAAATTATTTTAACAATAATTAGTCGCCAATAAATTTCATCCTTGCTAAAATAACAAGCAATTTTTTCTATTGAAAGGACTGCTCCCCGTGTCAAATAATAAATCTCTTAGCTATAAAGATGCTGGTGTCGATATCGATGCTGGCAATGAATTGGTTAATCGTATTAAATCTGTCGTAAAAGAGACCAAACGTCCTGAAGTTATGGGTGGACTTGGTGGTTTTGGTGCATTATGTGCAATTCCGGAAAAATATAAACAACCTATTTTAGTTTCAGGTACTGATGGTGTTGGCACTAAATTACGCCTTGCAATGGATTTAAATCGCCATGAATCAATTGGTATTGATTTGGTTGCTATGTGCGTTAATGATTTAATTGTTCAAGGAGCTGAGCCTTTATTTTTCCTCGACTATTATGCTACTGGCAAATTAAATGTTGATGTTGCAGCGACAGTTGTTACAGGTATTGCGGAAGGCTGTAAACAATCCGGATGTGCATTAGTTGGCGGTGAAACTGCAGAAATGCCTGGTATGTATCATGGCGATGATTATGACTTAGCGGGCTTTTGTGTCGGTGTAGTTGAAAAATCAGAAATGATTGATGGTAGTAAAGTTCAAGATGGCGATGCACTAATTGCCCTTGCCTCAAGTGGTGCGCATTCAAATGGTTATTCATTAGTACGTAAAATTATCGAAGTTAGTGGTGTTAATCCAGCAACAGAACAATTAGACGGAAAACCATTAGCAGATCACTTACTTGCTCCAACGAAGATTTATGTAAAATCAGTACTTGATTTGATTTCGAAAATCGATGTTCATGCTATTGCACACATTACTGGCGGTGGTTTTTGGGAAAACATTCCACGAGTTTTACCTGATAACACTCAAGCTGTTATTGATGAATCTAGTTGGCAATGGCCGGCCATCTTTAATTGGTTACAACAAACAGGTAATGTAAGCCGTCATGAAATGTACCGTACTTTCAATTGTGGAGTAGGTTTAATCATCGCTTTACCAAAACAGTTAGCCGAGCAAGCAATTAATTTACTTAATCAGCATGGTGAAAAAGCTTGGTTACTTGGCGAAATAAAACACTCTTCATCAACTGAACGCGTTGTTATTCGGTAATATATACAATATCAATTTTTGTCTAGTAATTGTGACTAACCAGCTAATATTACTGGACAAAAATCATCGATATAAGAATCTTCAAAAAAATTCCTTGTAGTATCAACCTAATATTTACATTTTATGTTTTTCAATACCAAAACCCTTCCTTATTTATTTTTACTAAAAACGTATAGTTAGCCAAAAATTTAACTTAAAAATAACTAAAAGCTATCTTAGTTTCTGGTACAATAAGCAAAATTATTATAACTAAGTAATGTCATAATACTCTAAGATACAAGGTTTTTTAATGATCATATCAGATGCTAATAGTGCGGTGTCATCTGTCGCATATCGTGCAAACGAAGTCATTGCTATTTATCCAATAACGCCAAGTTCATCTATGGCTGAACAAGCCAGCACGTGGGCGGAATTCAATAAACCTAATGTTTTTGGTGATACGCCGAAAGTCGTTGAAATGCAATCCGAAGCAGGAGCAATATCAACCGTACATGGCGCATTAATGACTGGGGCATTAGCAACATCATTTACTTCATCGCAAGGTCTGTTATTAATGATTCCTTCGCTATATAAAATAGCTGGGGAATTAACACCATTTGTATTACATGTTGCTGCCCGTACTGTTGCAACTCATGCCTTGTCTATTTTTGGTGATCATTCTGATGTTATGTCTGTCAGGCAAACTGGTTTTGCCATGTTGTGTTCTAGCTCGGTACAAGAAGCACAAGATTTAGCCTTAATCTCGCAAATTGCAACACTCAATAGTAGAGTACCATTTATTCATTTTTTTGATGGTTTTAGAACTTCACACGAGGTAAATAAAATTTATCCAATCAGTGATGAACAGATTCGTAATTTGCTTCCCCATCAAGCTATTGATGCTTTTCGCCACCGCGCCTTAACGCCTGATAATCCAGTTATTCGTGGTACATCAGCTAATCCTGATACCTATTTCCAGTGCCGTGAAGCAGTTAATCCATATTATGAGAATACTTTCAATCATGTTGCTGATGCTATGCAAGCCTTTGAAAAAGAGACAGGTAGGAAGTATCAACCTTTCGAATATTATGGCGCAAAAGATGCTGAACGTATCATTGTCATTATGGGCTCCGGCGTCAGCACCACGAAGGAAGTTGTCGATCATCTGATTAAAAATGACGAAAAAGTTGGTGTCGTTATCGTAAGATTATTCCGACCATTTTCAGCAACTCATCTACTTGACGTTATTCCGCAAACTGTGAAAAAAATCGCAGTACTAGATCGTACTAAAGAACCTGGAGCACAAGCTGAACCTCTTTATCTAGATGTAATGACAGCCTTTGCTGAGAGTTTTTCACGTGGCGAACGAAACCATTTACCGCAAATTATTGGTGGTCGTTATGGTTTATCATCGAAAGAGTTCGATCCTCGCTGTGTATTAGCCATTTTTAATGAACTGACAACAGAGAAACCTAAACCTCGTTTTACCGTTGGGATTTATGACGATATAACCGGTTTGTCACTACCATTACCAGAAAAATCCATCCCACAAAAATCAGCACTTGAAGCACTATTTTATGGTTTAGGCAGTGATGGTACGGTTTCAGCGACCAAAAATAATATCAAAATCATTGGTGATAGTTCACCATTTTATGTACAAGGTTATTTTGTTTACGATTCGAAAAAAGCAGGTGGTTTAACCACGTCTCATCTTCGAGTTAACCTTGAACCAATAGATTCACCATATTTGATAACCAGCGCCCATTTTATCGGTTGTCATCAAGATCAGTTTATCGACAAATATCAAATTGTTGAAAGATTAAAAGATGATGGTATTTTCTTACTAAATACACCTTATAGTAAGGATGAAGTTTGGCATAGATTACCTAAAGAAGTGCAAATTCAATTAATTAAGAAAAAAGCACATTTTTATATTATTAATGCAGCTAAAATTGCTCGAGAATGTAATTTAGGTGCAAGAATTAATACGGTCATGCAAGCTGCATTCTTCCATTTATCAGAAATATTTAAAAATGACTTTAGCATTTCACAGCTAAAAGAAGTTATTGCCAAAAGTTACAGCAGTAAAGGACAAGATATTGTTGAAAATAACTGGAAAGCACTCGATTTAGCCATTGCATCTCTTGAGCAAATTCCATTAAGTTGCGTGGATGAAAGTAGTTCATCACGTCCGCCAGTTGTGCCAAGCAACGCCCCTGATTTTGTTAAAATGGTCACTGCAACTATGTTAGCTGGCTTAGGTGATAGTTTACCTGTTTCAGCCTTTCCACCCGATGGAACATGGCCAGTTGGCACCACCAAATGGGAAAAACGTAATATTGCTGAAGAAATACCAATCTGGCAACCTGAACTTTGTACTCAATGTAACCATTGTGCAGTTGCTTGTCCGCATGCAGCCATTCGAGCAAAAGTTGTTGAACCAGAAGATATGATCAATGCACCAGAATCACTAAGCTCACTTGAAGTAAAAGCTCGAGATATGAAAGGTCAACGTTATGTTTTACAAGTTGCGCCTGAAGATTGTACCGGATGTAATTTATGTGTTGAAGTTTGTCCTTCACGTGACCGTAATAACTTTGATGTTAAAGCCATTAACATGCGTTCACGAATTGACAATTTAGAAACTCAGCGTGCTAATTATAATTATTTCACCGACCTTCCTGATCGGGAAATCAAAACGCTAGAACGAATTGATGTACGTACATCACAACTATTAACACCATTATTTGAATATTCTGGTGCATGTGCTGGTTGTGGTGAAACACCATACATCAAACTACTAACCCAATTGTACGGTGATCATCTCGCTATTGCTAATGCAACGGGTTGCTCGTCAATTTATGGTGGTAATTTACCATCTTCACCATATACAACCGATCGCAATGGCCGTGGACCGGCTTGGGCAAATTCACTATTTGAAGATAATGCCGAATTTGCACTTGGTTATCGTATTACTTATGATCAACATAAAAAACGAGCATTACGTTTGCTTGAACATGTTGCCGGTGAGATTTCGCCAGAGATTGTTATTAATTTACAATCACCAGATTTATCAATTGATGAAAAACGAACTCAAGTTAATTTATTACGTCAACAATTAGCGCATTTAACTTCAGCTGAAGCTAAGGAGTTAATGCAAGATGCTAATTATCTGATTGATAAATCAGTATGGGCTATTGGTGGTGATGGTTGGGCTTATGATATTGGCTTCGGTGGACTCGATCATGTAATGAGTTTAACCGAAAACGTTAACATCTTAGTGCTCGATACCCAATGCTACTCGAATACAGGAGGACAGCAATCTAAAGCAACACCGATGGGAGCTGTATCCAAATTTGCAGATTTAGGTAAACATAAAGCTCGTAAAGATCTTGGGGTCAGTGTAATGATGTATGGCCACGTTTATGTCGCTCAAGTTGCTTTAGGTTCGCAATTGAACCAAACACTTAAAGCATTACAAGAAGCCGAAGCTTATGATGGCCCTTCTCTGGTTATTGCTTATAGCCCTTGTGAAGAACATGGTTACGACTTATCTAAATCTCATGAACAGATGAAAGATTTAGTTAAATCTGGTTTCTGGCCGCTATATCGTTATGATCCACGCCGCATGCAAGAAGGGAAACCAGGTTTAGTGTTAGACTCTAAAGCACCAAACAGTCAATCATTAACGGATATTTTACTTAAAGAGCAACGTTTCCGTCGTTTAGAAACACTTGAACCAGTTATTGCCAATACTTTACATGAGCAATCAACTAAAATGGTAAATTCTAAATATAAATTCTTGCAAATGCTGGCAACCTATTCTGATATTGAAACACCAGCAGATAGTTAATAACAAAGTAACTATCAGGCAAAAATAGTCTTAGTTATGAGGTCTTAAGATCATTGTTCGTATATTCATTAATAGTAGCAATGATCTTAAACATTGACATAATGCAGTGCAAATCCGAACTAAATTAGTGCGCTTTTCAATCTAGCTAATTAGTATTCAAACATCATAAATTCACCAATCTTTAATTTTATCAATTTGATATCAGTTATTTCTATTTGTTTATTAAATTGGTATGAATCTTGCTGTATTTTATATTTGTAAAAGCGGACTGAACGTGAGGTGAATTATGGTAACAAATTTAAACATTAGTCGTAGAACATTATTGGGTTTTTCTACTGCAGCTATTGCTGGGTTATCTGTAAATCAATTATTATCTAAAGCCTATGCTAGCGAGTTACAAAAAACGATTTCATTCTCACTTCCGGTAATGGATACAGCTGTTACACCTAGTCTAGATAATCCAGTTAGACTCAACTTTAATGAAAATGCCATAGGTATGTCGGGAACAGCCAAACAAGCAGCTATAGATGCAGTTCCGAAAGCTAATCGATATGCTAAAGCTGAAATACTGCTATTGAGTAAAAGATTAGCACAGTATCATAATCTTAGCGAGGAACATATTTTATTAACAGCAGGATCATCTGAGGGTATTCGTAGTGCCATTGCTGCTCATATAAATCCTAACACTCAACTAGTTATTCCAGAATTGACTTATGGTGATGGGGAGCATTTCGCTAAAACTTTTAATTTGAAAATAACTAAAGTTCCTTCATTAAAAGATTGGCAAATTGATATTAACGGTTTGCGCAAAGCGGTTGAAAATCATCAAGGATTTTCGATTGTTTATCTAGTAAATCCGAACAATCCTACATCTACGGTAATTGGTTACAAAGAAGTTGAATCGTGGATAACAAGTAAGCCTAAAAATACATTATTTATTATTGATGAAGCTTATGCCGAGTTTGTCAATGATCCGGTATTCCGTTCTGTTGATAGTTTAATTTTTCAAGGTTATAGCAATATTATTTTACTGAAAACTTTTTCAAAAATTCATGCTATGGCAGGTTTGCGAGTCGGTTATGTTGTCAGTTCGCCAGATAATATCAAAAATATTGGTCAGTATGTAGCAGGTGAAAAACTGAATTACTGTGGAGTTTGTGCAGCTCTTGCATCAATCGATGATAATCAATTTTTGACCTACTCAAAGAAAGCAACTGATGTATCACGTAATATTATGGAAAAAGTATTGTCAGAATTAGGATTACACTATCTTAAATCAGAAACAAACTTTATCTTTCATAAGAGCCCTATTGAGTTGGGACAATATCGTGAATTAATGAAGAAAAATTTTATATTAATAGGACGTGATTTTAATCCAGCTACCAACTGGTGCCGAATATCATTGGGAACACCTGGCGAAATGTTGTATGTTGCCAATGTGTTATATGGTTTAAGAGAAAAATCACTGATATAAAATTGGAAAAACTAAGGAAAGGAAACAAAGACTCACTGAATATATTTCATATCAGTGAGTCAAAATTTTATTTAACTTTAGTATCAATTACCCGACGAGTCATCCAATAATGTTTTTTCCAATAATCTTCTTTTAAATTAGAGAAAATAACACCTTTTGATGTCGAAGCATGTAGGAATTTACCATCAGCATAATAGATGCCAACATGCAAACCACTTCGACTACGGCCAGTTTTAAAAAATACTAAATCACCAGCTTTAGGGGTGGTAACTTTATAACCTAATTTAGCTTGTTCAGCAGCACTTCTTGGTAGCGTTTTTGCCAATCTATTTTTGTAGAAATTCATGACTAAAGCAGAACAATCACTACCGGCTAAAGTCGTCCCACCATAACGATATGGGGTTTTTTTCCATTTTTTATAATGTTGATCGATTTTTGCCAAAATAACTGGATCTGATTTATTTACAGCTACTTGCCCCTGACTACTACTACAACCAAACAATACAAACAGAGAAAAAATAAGTGAAATTACTAAACATCGTTTTCTAACACTGCTGCAATTGTTGCGCAACTTGATTAATAACCGACTGTCTTTTTTTATCATTTCTTTTTGATCCTTTATTTAAAGTCGACCACTGCGAATAACGTCTCGCTACCTTTAGACTTTTAGGTAACACACCTTTTTGCCACTCGTTTTTATCTAATCTAGATAACCTAATCGGGCTGGTGTTCGCGTGGCTGCGATAATTTAGACTCTCTTTTAGTTGAACTAATCGTAAAGAAAGAAAACAAATAATCACATCATCAACACTTAATTTACTATATCCAGAAAACTGATAGCGCATTCTAGATCCATAATGCTTTGCAGTTTGCATCAAACTACCCACCGCAGCGCCAATTAACGCAGCTGAACCAAAGGATAATCCACCGGTAGCTAAATCAATACTAGCTCCGATAGTTGCGCCAGAGACAAATCCTTTGGTCAAATGCATACCCATCAATTTCAACGCATCTAAGTTAAACAAATCAGCATTATATCTACCTTTAATTAAAGGTAGATTCTCTTCACTCTCTTGAGTTGAATCAAATTGATATAGTTGCAATAAATCGTTAATTACTTTTTGTTCACGTAACCTGACTTTATTTTGCATATCAGTTACAGCTTGATTATCATCCGATTTTGCCATTTTATAAAAAGCAGTCACATCAACCAATGCTTCGGCAATAAGCTTATTTGCTGTATGATTACGCGATTCACGAATCCTCGTAATATTATCTAACCAATTATCCAATATTTTTTTAGCTGGTTCAATTAATAAAGCTAAACTTTTGTATAAATTTTCCTCACCATCTATGGGAGGAAACATAGCGTTGAACCCAATGATAGCATGGATCCCCATTCTTGAAAGCAATCTTTTCCATTCCTTTTCGTTTTGTTCTTTAGTTGAAGTGAAGTTAAGGACAGCAAGAATGGGTTTATCACTATTCGCTAAGATGGCTAATTCATCGTGATATTTAGGTAGCACAGGCTCTCTCACATCGATGACATAAATAGCTGCATCACAATTTAACACTTGTCTAATGACTTTTGCTTCTTGATTAAAAAGGTTTTCAGCCTCTGGACTTTGTAAAAAATTCGTTAATTTATCGATACCATCAAGCTTAGTATTTGCTGGTAAAAGTTGTGTTATATAATCATAAAGTGCCAAACTATCTTCAAAACCAGGAGTATCATAAAAAGTGATGTCACTATCATTAGCCAACGGCAACTTAATCGACTCGACGTGTCTTGTGGTGCCTGGTTTATCTGAAACATCACCAAAATGACTATTGTACGATAATGCTCGTAAAAGCGAAGTTTTACCAAAATTTGCATGGCCAACTATCGCTAATTTCAATGAAGTTATCATATTAATTATCCTGCTCTAACCAATTAGGATTAGCTAATGGTAAAGATAACGATTGCCAATTATGAAATTGCTTTCCTTGATTAATAAACCATATCCGAGATTGCTGTGATTTATTAATTAACTGTCGAATAAAGTTCAATAATCCTCGATCTGGTGCTCGATCAGTATCGATGGCAATTAATAATTTTTTCGCCGGTTTTAGTTGCAAATAATCTAATATAGCAATCCGTTGTTCACGGGTATTGAGAAATCCATAGAACGGAACAATAGTTGCCGGTTTCCAACTGTCAACGATGTCCATTGCAACCAAATAGATACCATGTCCTTCTTCAATTTGCGAAATCGGCAATTGCCATCTAATTTCACCTAATTTATCTTCATCTTCTACATTAGTGACTAATGGCTGCAATTGTCGTGCTAGTATTTGATAATCTGGATCATCTAAATTTAATTTAAGCTTACGACTGCTTAGCATCCAGATGACACCACAAAAAATCATTAGAAATAAACGAACAATTAAGCCATAAAAAATAAAAACGCCAAGTAACCATATCGCCCATGAAGAACGAATATCACCAGCACTTAATGCATGTTCACTAAGTTTAATCACTTCATCTTTTGGAATAGAAAATCCAAACCAAGAAGGTAAATAACCTAAATAATGAGTCAATTGGGTAATTGAATCCGCACTTAATAAAGTTGTTTTCCATTCAAAACTATAATGTTGTGTAGAAAAAAGTACTAGCAAAACGATTAAAGCGCTAGTCAAAATAACTGCCCAAAACAGATTAAGAACAAAACCTAATAACCAACGAATTCGATGATAACCAAATAATGAAGCAAAAGCGGGAACAAGTTGTTTTACGGTCTTTTTTTGGTAAAGTTTTTCTGCTATCCATAACCAACAGTGAATTAATAGGCTACCACCAAACCGAGAAAAAAATAACAATGAGCAAAGCCAGATAATTAGCGTAATAAAATGAACACCCAATAAACTGAATAACGCCCAATATAAATTGATTGGATTTTGACTTAATGCGCCAAATGTCAACGAGCTACCGATAAAAAGCGAAAAAAACAATAATAGCAAAAATGAGAGCTTAATTGAGCGCAACATGACTTTTTGTGCCAAATATAAACCATTTTGTTTAGATAATAAGGTAGCTCGCATAACAATACGATTAACCAAAGATGTTGACATAGCTTTAACTTGCCGATTAATATCTTGATCAGCAAAGCGTCCAGATTGTGACTCAATTAAATGAATAGTTTCAGTAAGCCATAAAGATTTTAGCTTTTCACGCATTTTAATTTAATTTTCACATATTGGTTCGTCATAAAAGAAACGCGACATAAGTCGCGTTTAAAATCGATTGAATCGTTTATTGGGTAATTTCACCAATTTTATTTAAAAGAGTTTGAATCCGTTGCTGCCAAATTTGTTGGTCTTGTTTTAATTTTTCATTTTCATCACGTAATGCTTTCATTTCATCAGAACTATCATTAATTAATTGTTCAAGTTCTTGATTGCCTTGTTTTAATCTAGCGATCTCTTGTTGCAATGTATTAATGGTGTTAACAGTGTTTTGAATTCTAGTTTCTAATTGATTCAATATTTCTAATGACATATTTTTCCTCAAGCTCAATTTATTTGGTGTATAATAAGTAGTATTATAACCAATTCATTCTGAAATCAACACCTTTTTAAATTTTAAGTTGGAGAAAAATATGCGAAAACCTCTCGTTATGGGTAACTGGAAACTCAATGGTAGTATCGGTATGGCAAAAGACTTAGTCACAGGATTAAGAAATGAGCTATCAACAGATGCCAACTGTGGCATTGCAATTGCACCGCCTAGCGTTTATTTAGATTTTGTAGCACACCAATTAGGTGGCTCAAACATTCTTTTAGGCGCTCAAGATGTCGGTATTCATCTTTCTGGTGCTTATACTGGTGAAGTATCAGCAACTATGTTAAAAGAAATCGGCGTAACTCACGTTATTATTGGACATTCTGAACGTCGTACTTATCACAAAGAATCTGATGAATTTATTGCGCAAAAATTTGGTGTATTAAAAGAAGCAGGTTTAGTACCAGTACTTTGTATTGGTGAAACTGAAGCTGAGAACGAAGCTGGCCAAACTCAAGCAGTATGTGCTCGTCAAATCGATGCTGTCATTAATGCATTAGGTGTACAAGCATTTAACGGTGCGGTAATTGCTTATGAACCAGTTTGGGCAATCGGTACAGGAAAATCTGCAACTCCTGCTCAAGCACAAGCTGTTCACAAATTTATCCGTGATCATATTGCTAAACAAGATGCAGCTGTAGCTGAACAAGTAATCATTCAATATGGTGGTTCAGTTAATGATAAAAATGCAGCTGAACTATTTACACAACCGGATATTGATGGTGCTTTGGTTGGTGGTGCTTCATTAAAAGTTGATGCATTTGCAGCAATCGTTAAAGCAGCAGAACAAGCTAAGAAATAAAACGTAAGACGCCTATCTTAGGCGTCTTTTTCTACTCAGTAATACAATTGTAACTTATTTTTTAACCTTCTTTTCGTATCTAGATGGCCAAATTTGCTCAACAGGTACTTGTAAATATTCAGAGATAATACGTTCATATTTAGGACAATGTCGATATAATGCATTACGTAAAGTATCAGCCTGTAAACCACTTGAACGTGAAAGAGCTCTTAAATTTCCACCTCGAATTTTAATCTCACCTACTACTCTTGATGGTGTCCAGTCTTGATCTTGTTCTCTCATTATGAGATCCTCTATTGGTTAAATTTTTTGCTATTGTAAAGATTATCGGTATTACGCGACTAAAGCGATAACAAGTTACCAACAAAGAATAACATATAAAAAAACGAATTAAAATAATAAAAACAAAAAAATATCTAGAAATGGAATAAAAAACAATGGAAAATAAAGTAAAAAAACAGTCAGATCAAGAAAAAACACGAGCACTAACCAGTACGGGAGTAATAAACTTTAAAAATCGATTAACTATTGTTTTAGAAGGTCTCTCAGGAAACGCTTTTGCAAAAAAAGTAGGAATGTCTGAAGCAGTAATACGAGATTATTTATGTGGTAAAACCTATCCATCGCTAAATAGATTGGCAACAATAGCTCTGAAATGCGATGTACCAATCGAGTGGCTTGTGACAGGAAAGGGAGAATGTCGTTTACTTCCAGAAAGCCAAGGTAAAGGTTCTATTGATATTCCATTTCATCATCTCAATGAAACAAATAGTGCATTTTCAGTTTTGGAAACAATTCCATTTGATATCACCTTAATCAAA
Organism: Gilliamella sp. W8145; assembly: GCF_016101145.1. Lineage (NCBI taxonomy): Bacteria > Pseudomonadati > Pseudomonadota > Gammaproteobacteria > Orbales > Orbaceae > Gilliamella > Gilliamella sp. W8145. The sequence continues at coordinate 383,728 of NZ_JACFRC010000001.1, read as the reverse complement.
CATCATGGTTGTGAAGTTGATAATCTAGTCGCTGTTTGGGCTAAGGGTGATAGTATGGAACCAACTATATCAAATCATGATATCCTTATTATCAATAAAGCTTATGCTAAACCTATTGATGGTTTTCTTTATGCGGTACAGTACGATGAGCATATAAGTATCAAGCGTATTCAAAATCAAGGTGCTAACTTAGTTTTAATTTCAGATAACCCTAAATATCCAGCTATGGTGGTTGACAGAAAAGAACAGGACGATTTTAAAATAATCGGTCATGTAGTCTATTTATTAAAAGATCTTAATTAATATCACCATAATAAAACTATTTCTAATTTTAACTCCATTGATATTATCAATGGAGTTTTGAACCATAATTATTTTTTTCTGCGAATAGATATCAGCAGACAACTATTAATCAAAATTTGTTAATCTAATCCATATCCCTCTTTTGCATAGCCTTATACATTTCATCATAATTATGCTAAAATTATCACAAAATTTTTGCCCATTGATTTAGTTATTATGCCAAATATAAACACTCGAAAAAAAGTCGTTGTCGGCATGTCTGGCGGCGTAGACTCTTCCGTTTCTGCTTATTTATTACAACAACAAGGTTACGATGTTGTTGGTTTATTTATGAAAAATTGGGAAGAAGATGACACTGAAGAATATTGTTCAGCGGCGATCGATTTAGCCGATGCGCAAGCAGTTTGTGATAAATTAAACATCAAATTACACACAATCAATTTTGCTGCCGAATACTGGGATAACGTATTTGAACATTTTTTATCCGAATATAAAGCGGGTAGAACGCCTAATCCTGATATCCTGTGCAATAAAGAGATCAAATTTAAAGCTTTTCTTGAATATGCAGCCGAAGATCTTGGCGCTGATTATATCGCTACCGGTCATTATGTTCGCAAGCGAGAAAATGGAAATAAAGTCGAATTACTGCGCGGTATAGATAACAATAAAGACCAAAGTTATTTTTTATATACGCTGAGTGAAAATCAAATTAGACAAAGCTTATTTCCTGTTGGTGAACTGGAAAAACCACAAGTACGAAAAATAGCCGAAAAACTGGGCCTAGCAACAGCAGCAAAAAAAGACTCAACAGGGATCTGTTTTATTGGTGAAAGAAAATTCAGTGACTTTTTAGCTCGTTATTTACCCGCACAATCAGGAGTGATTCGTACTGTAGACGGTGAAGTTATTGGTCAACATCAAGGTCTAATGTATCACACATTAGGACAACGTAAAGGACTTGGTATAGGTGGTCTAAAACAAGCCGATGATACACCATGGTATGTTGTTGACAAAGACATAAAAAATAATGAATTAATTGTAGCCCAAGGTCATGATCATCCTGCTTTGTTTTCGGATGGATTAATTGCTCAACAACTACACTGGGTTGATCGTAAAGTTGTAACTAAACCTTTTCAATGCACAGTAAAAACCCGTTATCGTCAACAAGATATTGTTTGTAATGTCACACCATTAGAACAAGATAAAATTCAAGTAATGTTTGAACAACCTGTTGCAGCAGTAACACCAGGGCAATCAGCGGTATTCTATCAAGATGAAGTCTGCTTTGGTGGCGGTATTATTGAGGAACGAATTGTAAGCAGTAAGGATCATTAAAGTGAATAGTAAATACCATCATATTGCAATAGCCCTTGCCGGCGTAACACAAAGTGCGTCACTTATTCCCCAACTTGCTAATACAGGGGTTTGTAACAATACGCTTTATCAAATAGCAATTAAAAGCATATTTAATACATCACCAAAAACCACTGATGATGTTTATGATGGTATTATCAATATTAAAACTGGTCTTGAAACACTTATCTCACTACTATCATCCAATCAAAAGCAACAAGTTGAAATCATCCGTTATTTGTTTGGTGCATTAAGTGTCACTAGCAAACTTTTAAAAAATAATGATGCACTAGGTAAAATAGATCAACGTTTACAACGGATATCTGGACTTTATTCAGATATGAATCAGGAGACAATTGGTAATCATGTTGATGATCTCTCTTATTCATTAGCGGGAATCTATTCGGATATTATCAGTCCTCTATCAACCAAAATCAAAGTAGTAGGTAAAGCTGAGTATTTACAAAATTCATTAGTGCAAGCCAAAGTTAGAGCTTCACTACTAGGTTGTGTTCGTTCCGCCATTTTATGGTACCAAGTTGGTGGTAGTCGCTGGCAAATTTTGCTGGGTCGTAAACGAATATGTAATGCAGCACAAGAATTATTAAAAGATGTTAATCAACAAAGTTATTAAATTTAAAAAAATAGCAACGGAGTAAAACCGATGGAATTATCTGCTCTTACCGCCCTATCACCAATTGATGGTCGTTATGGTGACAAAACAACAGAATTACGCACCATTTTTAGTGAATATGGTTTGTTAAAATATCGTGTGCAAGTTGAAGTTCGATGGCTACAAAAACTCGCTAAACAAGCAGATATTCTTGAAGTACCAACGCTAAGTGAGCAAGCTACTAAGCACCTTAATGAAATTGTTGAAAACTTTAATGAACAAGATGCAATACGCATCAAAACAATCGAAAAGACAACAAATCATGATGTTAAAGCTGTTGAGTATTTCTTAAAAGAAAAAGTTAACACTAACGAAGAACTGCAAGCTATTAATGAATTTATCCACTTTGCCTGTACATCAGAAGATATCAACAATCTATCTTATGCTTTAATGTTAAAAACAGCCAGAGACACAGTTCTTATCCCTTACTGGAAAAAATTAATAGCTATCATCACTACGCAAGCTAAAACTTATCGTGACTTACCATTATTATCAAGAACACACGGACAACCAGCTACACCTTCCACTATCGGTAAAGAATTTGCCAATGTTGCTTATCGATTAAAAAGACAGTTAAAACAATTAGAGTCAATTGAAATCCTAGGTAAAATCAATGGCGCTACAGGTAATTATAATGCGCATATGGTTGCTTATCCACAAATCAATTGGCATAAATTTAGTGAGGAATTTGTAACTTCATTAGGATTACAGTGGAATCCATATACTACCCAAATTGAACCACATGATTATATTGCTGAATATTTTGATTGTATTGCCCGTTTTAATACAATTATGATTGATTTTGATCGTGATGTTTGGGGGTATATCGCTTTAAATCATTTTAAACAGAAAACCGTTGCTGGTGAAATTGGTTCTTCAACTATGCCACATAAAGTTAACCCAATTGATTTTGAGAATTCAGAAGGCAATTTAGGCCTTGCTAATGCAATCATGAGTCATCTTGGTAGTAAATTACCTATTTCTCGTTGGCAACGAGATTTAACCGACTCAACGGTATTACGTAATCTCGGAGTAGGTATTGGTTATGCGATTATTGCTTATCAGTCAACACTTAAAGGTCTAAATAAACTTGAAGTAAATCAAGAGCATCTACTTGATGAACTTAATCGAAATTGGGAAGTATTAGCTGAACCAATTCAAACCGTGATGCGTCGTTATGGTATCGAAAAACCATACGAAAAATTAAAAGAATTAACGCGAGGTAAACGTGTCGATGCACAAGGAATGCAACAATTTATCGATTCGTTAGCGTTACCTGAACATGAAAAAGCTCGTTTAAAACAGTTAACCCCAGCAAATTACATTGGTTTTGCCATTAATTTTGTTGATGAATTATAACTGACATTATGAGTGTCGTAGCCTAAAACTCAAGCATAATGAGTTTTAGGCTAACCAATTTATGTTGAATGACATATAACAACAAAAATATTTAAAATTCGGTAGATAGGGAGCATCATTGAAAATCCGCATCGCAACAAGAAAAAGTCCCTTAGCCCTTTGGCAAGCTAACTTTGTTAAACAACAATTAATGACTATCCACCGAGATTTAACCGTTGAACTAATCCCAATGGTAACTAAAGGTGATGTACTATTGGATAGTCCGCTATCGAAAATCGGTGGTAAAGGGTTATTTGTCAAACAATTAGAACAAGCCATAATAGATAATAAAGCTGATATTGCCGTTCATTCTATTAAAGACATTCCAGCTCAATTTCCTACAGGATTAACACTTGCTACAATCTGTCAACGAGATGATGTTCGTGATGCATTTATATCAAATCAATATCAATGTTTAGATGATTTACCTAATGGCGCTATCATTGGCACCTCAAGTTTAAGACGTCAATGTCAATTACGGGCTAAATATCCACATCTCATAATCAAGGATTTACGTGGTAATGTTGGTTCGCGCTTATCAAAATTGGATAATCAAGAATATGATGGCATAATTCTAGCTGCGGTTGGTTTAAAACGACTAGGATTACAAGAACGAATCAAGCAATACATTGATACTGACTTAATTTTACCCGCGGTAGGCCAAGGTGCAGTTGGTATCGAAACTCGAATCAATGATGAAACAATCTTGCAATTACTTGCGCCACTTGATGATAAACATAGCCGAATTTGTATTCAAGCCGAAAGAGCAATGAATCAGGCATTGCAAGGTGGCTGTCAAGTGCCTATTGCCTGTCAAAGTCTTTTAAATAACAATTTATTAACCTTAAATGGTTTAGTTGGCAGTCTAGATGGTTCAACAATTATTAAAGTTAGTATAACAGGAGCTGCCACAGAAGCCGAGAGCTTAGGTGAAAAATTGGCTGCAAAATTATTAGCTAAAGGCGCTGATAAAATATTAGCGGAACTAATTAACTAATGATTTATATTACTCGCCCTTCCCCCGAAGGGGATAATTTAACCCGATTATTAAATCAAGCCAATGTATCAGCAATACATCTACCTTTTTTTAATATCTTAGCTGGTCAAGATCTGAGGCATTTACAGCAACAATTGGATAATCTCAATCTAGGTGATATGGTTATTATTGTTTCACCACAAGTTACTTATATGATTGAACAACATCTGCCCGATCTCAGGTTACCTAATCACCTTCGTTATTTTGCTATTGGCAAAAAATCTGCCGAATTATTTAGTCAGCAAAATAACGTTCATGTTGATTACCCTAACGAAGAAAATAGTGCCGGATTATTATCATTATTAAATCAACAAGCAATAAGTGGTCATAATGCATTAATTCTTTGTGGGGATAATGGTGGTCAACAATTATCTCAGCAGTTAAAATTGCAAACAGTTAATGTGAAAACAATTGCATGCTATACTCGTCAAACTATTACTTATAAACCAAACATATTAGCCGAAAATATTGCCCAACAAATCATATTAATTACAAGTGTTGATCACCTATTACAACTAGATATTTACTGCCAAAATAAACATAAGAATGAAGCGCAACTAATCGTTACCAGTGAGAGAATTTTTACAAAAGCTAAACAGTTAAATTGGCAAAAAGTTTTAAAAATTGTTAGCGCAAATAATCAATTTTTATTTAAAACAATGATAACTCTATGTCATAATGCCAAAAATATTTAAAAAATCTAAATGAGGTTAATTTATGCCAGCAAAATACTATGGTGCCAATGCAACACTTTCAAACATCAGCACCACTTCATTTAGTCAACCGCCTATACCTAATGCAAACAAAGAAGCGAAAAAGACGATGAACGTAGATAAAAAAGAACCAATCAAAAAAACTTCTAGTCCAAAAATCGAACAACCAACCAATTCATCGGTTAATAGCAGTAAATCCCACATACCTGTATCAAAACTGTCTATACTTGCCATAGCATTAACAGTTTGTCTAAGTGGATTTGTTTATTTCCAAGGATATAAACAAATTGAGAATCAAAAGCGAAAGATTGCCACCTTACAAACAGAAGTTGCAAACTTAAAGCAAAATACTAAAGCTAGCATAATTAATGACTTGCAAAGTAATATTAATGATGCCGTCAATCAACAAAACCAACAGTTTACATCTTTATCACAACGTGTTGATCGCCAATTAAATGAAAACCAAAAGATTCAACAACAATTAATCATACAAATTAACGATGCAACTAAGTTAAACGAACAAAACTTAAATACTATTAATGAACGTTTATCAGCCCTATCCACACTTGATAATAATGTTTGGTTAATCTCACAGGCTAACTACTTAGTCCATCTTGCTGGTAGAAAAATTTGGAATGATCAAGATTATAACAGTGCCCGTCTATTATTAAAAAGTGCTGACGAAAGTTTGGCCAAAACCAATGATCCAAGTCTATTAGCCGCAAGACAAGCCATTAGCAAAGATATTAATGCCTTATCACAAATAAGTTTTATTGATGAGGATGGAATTATTATTAAGCTATTAGGTTTATCTGAATCATTAACAGACCTACCTTTAGTCGGTAATTATAAAGAAACTGCGCAGGCAATTAACCAAAATGAAATAAAAATCGCAGATGAGGTTTCAACAAATAATAAACCGTCATCGAACTTAGCTGAAAATGATCAAGTTAGCTCATCAATAGATGATTGGTCAGATAATTTACTTGTCAATGCCGAAAAATTTATGGACAAATTTATCAAAATTGAAAAACTAGACGCAAAAGATAACCATTTTGCCACTTGTCTAGATAAGGCTGGTAATGATGAAAAGCAAATTGTCAGATGTCAAATTTTAAAAACACCTTTAAGTTTAGAACAGACTCTGTATCTTCGTGAAAATATTCGTTTCCGGTTATTAATTGCGGCACAGGCAGTACCAAGACATCAAGAACTCATATATCAACGTGCTTTACATGATGCTTCGACTTGGATTAATGCTTATTTCGATGGTAATGCATCAGCAGTTAAATTGTTTTTAAATGATCTTAATAATTTACAAAAACAATCGATTAGTAATCAAAACATCCCCGATAAACTCGACAGCATTATTGAGCTTGAAAAATTAATGCAAACCCGAGTCAAATCAGCATTAGGTAAATAGGAGAATAATAATGTTAAAAATACTCATTATTTTCTTAGTATTAGTCGGTGGATTTTTCCTTGGCCCTATTTTTGAAGGCCATCAAGGGTCAGCGGTATTTGAAGTTGCTAAATATAGAATAAGTATGTCTTTTAACTCATTTGTAATATTACAATTGTTAGGATTACTTGTACTGTATTTAGTTTATGAAATATGTAAAAAAATCTTCAACTCAAAAACTGCTCTAGGTGAATGGTTAAGATTAAAATCACCGAAGAAATCGGTTAAACGTGTTGAACAAGCACAATTTTACCTTTTACAAGGTGATTATCAACAAGCCGCTAAACTATTTATGAAAAGTGCCAAAGGTGCAAAAAGCTCTACTTTATCTTATTTACTTGCAGCTCAAGCACAAATTGATGCAGACCAATTAATCGCCGCCAATCAATCTTTAGTCGAGGCGGCAAAATGTTGTCAACCAAAAGAGTTATTTGCTTTTCAACTAGTACAAATTCGTCTACAACTAAAAAATCATGAATATAGTGCAGCTAAAATCACAATTGAAAAATTATTAAACGAAAAACCGCGTAATGTTGAAATATTGAGATTAGCAGATCAACTCTACTATGAAACGGAAGATTATCAATCGGTTATTGATTTATTACCGATCATGTATAAAACTAAAGCTTATCCAGACTCTCAACTTGATCAATTTAGACAAGCAGCCTATATTGGCCGTATCAAACAATTATCAACCAATAGTGATCCACTTGCTTTAATAAAATGGTGGAAACAACAACCAAAAGTTATCGTCAATAACTTAGCTAATCAGAAAGCAATGGCCAATTATTTAAATCAATTAGGCCAAACAGCCGAAGCGGAAAAGCTGACTAAAAGCATTATAAGATTGGAACAAAAAGAAAGAACCTAAAAAAATTAAATAGTAAAACAGGGCAATAGCCCTGTTTTTGTTTGAATAAAAAAATCAGCTTAGATAATAAAATAGCGAATTAATGCCATACTACTCATTCCAACAATAACGACCCACATTAAGTTACGAGTCAAAACAGCAATACCAATAGTTGGCACCGCAGCTAAGCAATATTCAAAATTAAAACTAGGAAATTCGCCTTGTTTAACTATAAAAAGATATTCAACAAATAGTGCAGTTAAAATACAAATAGGTACATAGGATAAAAAACGAATGACTACTTCAGGCAATTGCAATTTTCTGACTAATAAGAAAGGGATAACCCGAGGTAACCAAGTCACCAAACCACTACCCAAAATGATTAATATACTATAAATACTCATGCTTTACGCTCCACAATAATCCCCATAAAGCAACCGGCAAAAGTACTAAATAATATCGCCATTTCTGATGAGACAAAACGTAATAAAAAGATCAATATCACACTGACCGTCAACATTGCTATAACACGATTTAGAACTGTTTTAGATTTATCACCTGTTAACTGTAAATAAAGTAAACCAATAAACATCGCCACTAATGCATAATCTAATCCAAATTGTGCTGGATTGGGTAACCATTCACCAATCAATGCCCCAACTAAGCATGATAATATCCACGCAGAATAAGCGGTTATATTTAGTCCATGCATCCAGGCTGGATTTACGGGTTGTTTATTAGCAATAGCATTCATGGCTACTGCAAAACTTTCATCAGTTAATAGACTGCCAATACCAATATTATTCAATAATGAGAAACGACGAAATGCCGGTGCGGTAGCCATACTCATCAAAAAATGCCGTGAATTAACTAAAAACACCGTAAAAATAATCGCTGTTATTGGTGTTGCTACCATCATTAAACCGGTGATGATAAATTGTGATGCACCAGCATAAATAATAATTGCCATGAGAGTCACTTCTAATACCGATAAGTTAGATGCTTTACCCACAACACCTGCGGCAATACCTATTCCAATATAACCCAATAAAGTTGGAATACACGCTTGTACACCATCTTTAAATGTTAAAGACATTTTCCTTTCCTTAATGAAATAAATTGCTATCTAATATATTTAGTAATTGTAATAATATTGATTCAATTTCTATACTACATTATTCGTTATATAATTGATTGCTAATAATAAAATCTAGATGTAACAATAAGCCACATACAATAAGCAAATTTTGTTATAATAGCGCCTATCGGCTCTTTGTGACAATAAAAATCACTCATTATCTTATTAAAAAACGGTAATATTATTTATGTATACGGGTACTTTATTCATTATCTCGGCACCAAGTGGTGCTGGTAAATCAAGTCTTATTCGTGCCTATTTAGCACAAGAAAATCACCATCCAGCAAAAGTTTCTATTTCTCATACGACAAGAAAACCAAGACCTGGAGAACAACCTGGTGAACATTACTATTTTGTTGATAATCAAGAATTTGAATCATTAATTGAACAGAATGCTTTCGTGGAATATGCGCATGTATTCGATCACTATTATGGAACATCTAGAGCCGAAATTGAGCAATCTTTAATGCAAGGTATAAATGTTTTTTTAGATATCGACTGGCAAGGGGCGAAACAAGTTAGGCAGCAAATGCCCGAATCAAAAAGTATTTTTATCTTACCACCATCATTGAAAGAACTTGAAAATCGACTCATCAAACGAGGTCAAGACGATGCTCAAGTGATCAGCAAAAGAATGAATAAAGCTCAATCTGAAATTTCACATTACAATGAATATGATTATGTGATTATCAATGATGATTTTGATGAATCACTAAGGTCATTAAATGCCATTATGACAAGTGCTAGTCTTGAACAAAGCAAACAAGCTATAGCACATCAACAGCTATTAGCCGCTCTATTAGCTGCAAAATATTAACTAAATTTAACAAACCAATATCGCCGATAATTCGGCGATAGTTAAAATGAGCATAGCTAAATTAATTGCCTAATGCTTTAGTCGCTTGGCTATTTTGAATTAACTCTATTTTATAACCATCGGGATCTTCTACAAAAGCAATAATCGTTTTTCCCCCTTTTACTGGACCTGCTTCACGAGTAACTCGACCACCAGCTTGACGAACATCCTCACACATTTTAGCAACATCATCTACACCAATAGCAATATGACCGAAAGCTGTACCGTGATCATATTTTTCTGTTCCCCAATTATAAGTTAATTCAATTACTGAACTGGTTGATTCATCACCATAACCGACAAAAGCGAGTGAATATTGATATTCCGGATTTTCACTGGTTCTTAGCAGTGTCATTCCCATAACTCGAGTATAGAAATCAATTGAACGTTTTAAATCTCCGACTCGGATCATTGTATGTAATACACGCATTGCTATATAGTTCCTTATTACTATTAAAACATTTAGTTTGAGTTTAGCGATTTGTGATTAGACAGGCAAATTTTTATGTCGACAAAATAATCAATTAGCTGATGGGGATTAAATAGCAAATAAGATAATTAAAACAAAAAGAAGCTTTCACTTATAACAAGTATAAGCGAAAGCAAATTCGGATAAAACTAGCTGGATTTAAATGATAAATTTGAAATAAATCAGATATTATTTACCACTATATCTTGGTGCTGCATTGATACGTTGACCATTAGTAATTAATTTAACATTTTGTCCAGCATAAAACTGTTTAGCATCACCTTTTTGTACGATAACAAAATTAGAACCATTTTCAGGTTTAATTTCTAATTCAACTGCATCAGCTTGACTAGATTTATTTTCAATCGCATCACCTAATATTGCACCACCAATAGCGCCCGTTGCTGTAGCTAAAATTCTACCGGTACCATCACCAATCGTATTACCTAAAACACCACCAATTACAGCCCCACCTACAGTACCAGCTAAATTACCATTATTTTTACCATCAGAATTCGCTTGAATCTTAACTGCTCTTACCGACACAACTGTACCATAACTTACTTGTTGGACTTGTTTTGCTTGGTCGGCTGTATAAACATCGCCAGAGTAAATATCACTATTACTACATCCAGATAAAATAGCTGCTAGAATAGTTAATGTGACGATTTTTTTCATAATTTATTCCTCATATAATTTGAGTATATTTTTTTATACCATGTTTAGCATAATATTCTTTTTGAAAAACAACAATATCATTTTCATTTTTTTATCATTAGATAATATAATTTTTGGCTAACTTGAGTTATACTCAGCTCAATTGTTAATCTACCATACAATAAGTACATGAAACGGTTATTTTTTCCTTTACTATTATCAGTTATGATAACGGCCTGTCATGATGAAAATCAACAACCGACGACAAAAAACGAAACCGTCTCTCATCAATCTAAACTAGATTGTTTACAAGACAAACCAACTAAAAGTTTAAATTTTGACGCCATTCCCGTTGATGGTTGTCCGGTAAAATAATTTAATAGGCAAAGTAACAGAATGAAAACTATCGAAATCGACGAAGAACTTTATCAATTTATTGCAGGTCAAACTAAACATATTGGTGAAGATGCATCAAGTATTTTGCGACGTTTATTAAACTTTAATCAACCTGTATTAACTAAAGCTGATCCTATATTAGCCAAAGAAAATCACTACCCTATTTTTAATGATCTACTTACTAGCGATACATTTACAAATGAAAAATCGATCATTAGCCGTTTCTTATTACTACTTGGCGCCCTCTATAACTACAACCCGGCACTATTTTCAATTGCTGCAACATCACTACATGGTAGTAAACGACAATACTTAGCTAAAGATAAACAATCTTTAGAAACCTCAGGAAAAAACACTAAACCACGAGAAATTGTTGGTACCCCATATTGGGTAATTAGTAATACAAATACAGCTAGAAAACTTCATATTATTGAATCAATTATGAGTGACATGGGTATCTCAGAAAGCATGATTAATCAAGTTATCCATGCTTTTTTACCGTAAACTATATAATAATTCACTAACATAATGATTATAAAAGTGAATATTAAAATAAAGTTATGAAAGAGGAGTAAAAAATGGCTAAGTCAAGCCGTGCAGGATTATTAGCTCAACCATCTGATCTAATTAATATCCAAGCATTACAAAATAACTATTATCAAATTCAACCAGATGTTGATAATGTTAGCCAATTAGTTATTTTTGGTACATCAGGTCATCGTGGTAGCTCAAATAAAGCAACCTTCAATGAAACACACATACTAGCAATTGCCCAAGCGGTAGTCGAATATCGCAAAGCAAACAATATCACTGGACCATGTTTTATTGGTCAAGATACCCACGCTTTATCTGAACTTGCTTTAAAATCAGTGCTTGAAGTCTTTGTGGCGAATGAACAAACTGTAGTTATAGCGCAAAATTGGGGCTATACTCCCACACCAGTGATCTCTCATGCAATATTGACTTATAATCAGGATAAACAATCTCAATTAGCTGATGGCATAGTTATTACTCCATCACATAATCCACCTGAAGATGGTGGTATCAAATATAATCCGACTAATGGTGGTCCCGCTGATACCGATATAACTAAACAAATCGAAAACCGTGCTAATGAATTATTAAAAAATAACCTTAATGGTGTTAAACGTGTTAGCTTAGAGAAAGCAATAAAATCAGACTACGTTCATACTAAAGAATATGAAACTGATTATGTTAACGATCTTGAAAATATTTTAGATCTGTCATTAATTAAAGCATCATCCCTAAAAATTGGTGTTGATCCACTTGGCGGTGCATGTATTACCTATTGGCCCCGCATTGCTGAAAAATACGGCATAAACCTTGAAATCGTCAACAATAAAATTGACCCAACATTTAGCTTTATGCACCTTGATCATGATGAAGTGATCCGTATGGATTGTTCAAGTCGCTGGGCAATGGCCGGTTTATTAAACCTCAAAGATAAATTTGATTTAGCTTTTGGTAACGATACTGATGCTGACCGTCACGGCATTGTTACACCAAAAGGGTTAATGAATCCGAATGCCTACCTTTCAACTTGCGTAAACTATTTATTTCAAAATCGTCCACAGTGGCATCAAAATATCGCTATTGGTAAAACGCTGGTCACTAGCTCAATGATCGATCGTGTTGCTAATAGCTTAAACAAAAAATACCTTGAATATCCAGTTGGCTTTAAATGGTATGCTGATGGACTTTATCATGGTAAACTCGGTTTTGCCGGTGAAGAAAGTGCAGGTGGTTCATTCTTAAGAACTAATGGCAAAGTTTGGACAACGGATAAAGATGGCATCATTTTATGCTTATTAGCAGCGGAAATGACGGCTAAAACAGGCAAAAATCCACAGGAGCAATACCAAGAACTTGAAGCTAAATTTGGTGTTTCTTATTATGGTCGAATTCAAGCACCTGCATCATTTACTGAAAAACAAAAATTAGCCAAACTCGATGCCAGCCAATTAACCACAGATAAACTAGCTGGTGAGGAAATTACTCAATGCTTAACCATTGCTCCGGCGAATAATGCGCCAATCGGCGGCTTAAAAGTGATCACACAAAACGGGTGGTTTGCTGCTCGTCCTTCTGGTACAGAAGATGCTTATAAGATTTATGCAGAAAGTTTTATCGGTAATGAGCATCTATTAACTCTTCAACAAGAAGCACAGCAAATAGTCGCTAAAGCAATTCAATAAACTAAACTTAGGTAGGTTAATCAAAATTAACCTACTTTTTATTTATAATCGTAATTAACACTTAAGGTGTAACACAAGCAGCACGAATTTCAAATGCATTTAAATGAAGTACCCGGGTTCTTCCTTCAACCCAATATAAAAATGGTTTTCCTTCATTTTCAGGTAGCTCAGTATTTGTTGCTACATTATTCGTCCAATAATAATATGCATTCCAATCTGTATCTATATAAGATTGGCAAAACGAGTTACGACTATTCTCATACATAGACATACACCCCCATTCATTCGCAATTCCACCAATCCACTTTCCATTATCCTGATAACTTAATTGTCGACGAGCATACATTCCATATCTATTAACATAACCGCCAATCCAACCATCGTCAGGATTGGTATTGGAAAACTCATTCACATCTGGCAATCGATAACCACTACCTAAACTTTTACAATAATCCCTTGCCTTAGATTGATAACTTAAAGCTTCATCATTTGAACCAATAGGTGGTTCAAATCGAGTTTCATTATTAAAAGCAATCTCAGGATTAGCAATAAACCAACGCATTAATTTAAATTCATAAATTAGCGTACTTTTATTACTATCTGCATATAATCTAAATGTCATAGGTCTAAAGCTCTTATCCGTAGAATTAAAACGTGGGCCGGCTAAGGTTATTTTTATAGCAGGTTGAGCCAATCCATATGGATCCGGTCCATGACCACTATGATCCTCCCATTCAGTAGTTTTACTCACACTTAACGATAAACTGACATTACCCCCCTCTATAGATTGTACAGTACTACCATTGGCAGCTAATACCGCTTCAGGTGTTATACCGCCAAATAGTAAATAAAAATACAATCCATGTGATCCGGTCGTTGGAAAGTTATTTTTAGTTATTGAAGTTTCACCTTGATAATTACCACTATTGGTTGCTCGTAATACCTTAATACCTTTACTTGGATACCCTCGATAAACACCATAATCATTGACACTTTCGACTTGTGCGGCATCCCATAAAATGCCATCTATCTCATAATCACGACCGCCTAAACTAGCGTTATCAGGATACAAATTTGGCTGGGCATAACACACTTTTGGTTCTAATTTTGGCGTTAAATAATAACTATGTGAACCTTCTTGAAAATGATTTGTATTGGGATCACCATAAGATGTAGTTAACTCACTATCACTAGCACTAATGGTTATTTTATGTACCCCATCACATAAATCTGGAATAGCATCAGGATGACTTTTCACCTTCGATGTAATATCTATAAATGCGTTTTTAGCATTAATATCTGCTACGGCAGGATTACGGGCTTCCCATTTTATCTTAATGTCACCTGTTGCGGTTGCGGTAATAAGGTCACTATCATCAAATCCATCACCATCATCATCTGCAAAATAATTATACGGTGCAGCAAGTAAATCAGTCATATTTATTACAGGAAACTGATTATTGCCTGATATAGGTAATGGAACAATCGTTTGTACACTGGCATAAGTATTGTTCTTATCAGGTAACTCGATCGGATTGGTTATACTTGATACATCATTTTGCGGGGTTATCACAGTACCATTAGGTAATTTAATTGCCAGTAGCTCTTCTGTACTCGTTATTTTACTAACACCATCATCTAGCGTTAAATATGGTGCACTACCTTTTATACTTTCTGTGGTAAATGCACTTAACGCGTATACAGGGCTAAATATAGTTGAAAAAGTCATAGAACATAAACAAATCTTTTTCAAGAATTTCACTATTGTTTGGCAAAATGAGGATAAATATTTAAGTAGTGTTTTATTAAACGTTGAATTTCGCTTTATTGGCTGATTAATGAATAATTGCTGTATTGAAGGGGCGTGACTCAATATATTTTTTTTACTGGTCAATGTTGTATTAACAATTAAATTAGAAATAGCGCCTAAATAAGGGTATCTCAACATGCTCTTAATCCTTTAATTTATAATTTTTATCTAAAAATATGCAATCCTTGCAGAAAAAAGTATAGATATATTAGGTGATTATAGCAAATTCAGATTGGTAAATAATTGTTAAGACTTTTGTCATACCTACAAGGTAGTGAACATTCATAGACATCATGTGCTTAGTAAAGGTGATTTCTAAACTACCTACACGGTAGTGAACTCATCGAATTATTCCCGGCACTGTCCACATTATTTCTAAACTACCTACACGGTAGTGAACAATCTGTTTTGTAATCTGTTTTGCTTCAGTGATTTCTAAACTACCTACACGGTAGTGAACGGTTTGATACGACAATTCAATTAGGCGGGTCATTTCTAAACTACCTACACGGTAGTGAACCAGCCATTCAATCGGGCAGATTTCATCACGACTTTCTAAACTACCTACACGGTAGTGAACACAACATTGAATACATCAGCGGCGAAACAGTTTTTCTAAACTACCTACACGGTAGTGAACATTAAATATCTGCGCACGTTTGGAAACGATCTTTTCTAAACTACCTACACGGTAGTGAACGTTTTGATAAATGGTACCCGTCCGCTAGTTCCTTTCTAAACTACCTACACGGTAGTGAACTAAAACTGGGATAATTGATATTTTTACGGGTTTTTCTAAACTACCTACACGGTAGTGAACTTAATAAACTGATTGATATTGCCCGCCGTAGCTTTCTAAACTACCTACACGGTAGTGAACAATAGCAAATCGATGTTGGTCGCCAAGTTTTCTTTCTAAACTACCTACACGGTAGTGAACTAACGACCAATGCCGAATTTACCCGTATATTTTTTCTAAACTACCTACACGGTAGTGAACATAAACCCAATTTCTACCTCAGATCCCGGCTCTTTCTAAACTACCTACACGGTAGTGAACTTTTTACACGCAACCTACCAATATTTGCCAGTTTTCTAAACTACCTACACGGTAGTGAACGTCAACATGTGCGTGGTAATGCCGCTGATATCTTTCTAAACTACCTACACGGTAGTGAACTCTAGCGATAACACCTGCGGCTAACGTTGATATTTCTAAACTACCTACACGGTAGTGAACTCCAAGCAAAAAGCCCCCTATGGTTTTTCGTATTTCTAAACTACCTACACGGTAGTGAACTTCGAGCTGATACAGCGGGCGTTTTCCGTTTATTTCTAAACTACCTACACGGTAGTGAACAGATAGTGCCGGTAATCTGAAAACGGCAGATCATTTCTAAACTACCTACACGGTAGTGAACCCTAAACCCGACACTATTCAGGCGGGCAGTATTTTCTAAACTACCTACACGGTAGTGAACCAAAATCTGTCCAAATCTCAGTGCCAGCTTCTTTTCTAAACTACCTACACGGTAGTGAACAAATTGACCGACCAGAACCAACAGACGAGAGATTTCTAAACTACCTACACGGTAGTGAACAATAAATTACTACATCAGAGAGTTTTTAAGTGATTTCTAAACTACCTACACGGTAGTGAACGCAGCGCAATCATTTCAGCATTACATGTTGTTTTTCTAAACTACCTACACGGTAGTGAACAAATATTCGCCCGTTTTTGTATGGTTTTGGTTTTTCTAAACTACCTACACGGTAGTGAACATTGTCTAATCCTTTTCCGCGAAATTTTCGGCGTTTCTAAACTACCTACACGGTAGTGAACTGGACGAGAGGACATGGCAACGCTGGGAATCATTTCTAAACTACCTACACGGTAGTGAACAACTATATACATAAACGCGACGTTGCGAGGGCTTTCTAAACTACCTACACGGTAGTGAACTGAACGGGAATCTCGACAGAACCACCGATCCCTTTCTAAACTACCTACACGGTAGTGAACATTACGGGGGACGGTCAATCGATATTTTCCACTTTCTAAACTACCTACACGGTAGTGAACTAGAACACAACATACTATAAATGCAGTTGGCAAAAAGACAAAGCGTAATTTTACTATTAAAAACCCTTTTTTTGAGTAACTTTTTAATCTTTTGATTTTTAATCATTTTATTTTAAGTCAAAAAAAAGGGTTAGAAATGGGTACGAATTTAAATTTCAAAAAACCCCTTTCCTCAACTTTTTTGTTCTTTTAATTTCGGACGTTTTGTTGTTTAGTTGCTAGTTTTATATGGTGATTATGTCGGAGTAAAGAGCATTTGAGCGAACTCTCTTTACCAACTTCCGCGGTGACTTCGCAAATGGTTACGATGTGACTGCCTTTCCGCCTTCGATCGCTTTAATGCATCGGCTGTATTTGTTCCTGACAAACTACTGCCTTGCCAAACATCCCTGTTTGCCATACTAATCTCTCTCTGTTGTCAGCACATTGCTCATGTCGCGAAATGAAATACTCCAATCTGATTTGCTAGAAATAAACTTTTATATTTAGAGCTAACTGATTTTAGTTTTAAAGCCAATTTCGGTGAATTGTGGCTAGATTTAGGTTTTAAAAAACCCCTTTCCTCAACTTTTTTGTTCTTTTAATTTCGGACGTTTTACTGTTTTGTGGCTAGTTTTATACGGTGATTACGTCCGAGTAAAGAGGGTTTGCGCGAACCCTCTTTACCAACTCTCGCGGCGACTACGCAAATGGTCACTGCGTGACTGCCTTCCGCCTTCGTTCGCTCTCAACGCACCGGCTGTGATTTGTTCCTGACAAAACACAGCCTTGCCAAACATCCCTGTTTGCCATACTAATCTCTCTCTGTTGTCAGCACATTGCTCATGTCGCGAAATGAAATACTCCAATCTGATTTGCTAGAAATAAACTTTTATATTTAGAGCTAACTGATTTTAGTTTTAAAGCCAATTTCGGTGAATTGTGGCTAGATTTAGGTTTTAAAAAACCCCTTTCCTCAACTTTTTTGTTCTTTTAATTTCGGACGTTTTACTGTTTTGTGGCTAGTTTTATACGGTGATTACGTCCGAGTAAAGAGGGTTTGCGCGAACCCTCTTTACCAACTCTCGCGGCGACCACGCAAGTGGTCACGATGTGACTGCCTTCCACCTTCGTTCGCTGTTAACGCACCGGCTGTGATTTGTTCCTGACAAACAACAGCCTTGCCAAACATCCCTGTTTGTCATGCTAACCTCGCTCAGTTGTCAGCACATTGCTCATGTCGCGAAATGAAGTACTCCAATCTGATTTGTTAGGAATAAACTTTTATATTTGGTGCTAGCTAATTTTATAACCAATTTCAGAAAGATTATGGGATGTTTTTGGTTTTAAAAACCCCGTTCCTCAAATTTTTCTATAACTTAAGTTCAGTATATTTCTATTGATATAGCATATACATAAACAAAAATCACTTTTCAAACCTATCGTTATTGTGTATCTTGCGTGCTAAAGATAAATGCCAAAATAAATATTTTTTATATTAAAGATGATAAAAACAATACCGCATTATCTTTATTTAATAACAACAATTATTGCCCCAACTATATAAATAATTATTATTACTTAATTTTATTGATTAAGTTAAATTAAAATAGGAAAGATGATGAAAAACTTAAAAGTGATAGGACTTGTATTAATAGCTGGATTAGGATTGGCTGGATGTGAAGAAAAGAATCAAGAGTATTATTTAAAACATATTGATTCTGCTAAAGAGAAATTAGAAGAATGCCGTAATGATTTAAATAAAGCTTTTAGACAAAATGATGAGAAATTATTCGAAAAAATAAAAAATGATACTGAATGTCAAGCTGCAGAGAATGCTATCAAAGAAGATCAAATCCAACAAGCTAAATTAGAACAAGAACGTAAAGCAGCAGAGGAAAAACTAGCTTTAGAAACAGAAATGACAGCAATTAGAAACCAAATAGCGGACAAATCATGGCAAAATTCCATCAATGAATATATGAAAGTTGAAGGGTGCAATGTATTATTCTCAGCACCTTCCCCTAAATGTAAAGCTTGGGAAATTGTTTATAATGAAAAAGTTGATGAAGGTAAAAAAGAATTAAAACAGCTAACATTCGAAGATATTAAAAAGCAAATGATTTCTTTATGTAAATTAGATCAACGTCGAGGTTCAAATTGTGCCGTTGCCCAATCAGCCTTAGAGGAAAAAGCCACTGAAGATCTGGCTAACGCCGATATTCAAACTATTGAATCCCAAAAACCACTTTATTGTGCTGAAGATATCTACTCTTTAAATGCCTGTAGAAAAAGTTGGGAAAAAGCTTTTGATAGAGAAAATGAGAAACATGTAAAATTCTTTACCGATAATGATGATGAATTTATTAGAACATTTAACTCATGTGCTGATAAAATCGCAGACATTGAGGCTCAAAATTTAAAATGGAACGAAAAAAATACTTTAGAACGTAAAATAGCAGAAACCTATCCTTGTCATCAAGCGAAGGAAGCCTACCGCAAAAGAGGAATGGGCTATTCTGTCAATTTTGAAAAGAAAATTGAAAAATAATGAAAATTAGATGCACTTCAAGATGTAGTGCTTGTCAGTTAAGCTCATAATAAGTAAATCTGATTACAAGACCGAGACAGATAAAAACTCGGTCTTTTTTATAACTTGAAAATAATACTTGTCACACCGATTAGTTAAAATAAAGCTCTCTGACATATAAACAATTCGATATCAGTAAAAGAGTCAAAGACCTCAACTTAAGTCAAGCGGATTCAGTCAAGCATTGGTATCAATAATCCATAATATAGTTTAATAAAATATTATTTTCTACAAGCTATAAACGCAAAATCATTTCCTGCGAAATCACCCGGCGTACGAGGAGAAGGCAATAGCCCACCATCATGTAGGTAAATAACGAAGTATTGTGTATCAGAATTAGGATCTTTAGTAAAATAAGTCGTTTCATCCCATTCCCATTTTGAATTTGGATAAGTACGACGAGTTGTATATCCCCATTCAGGATAAAGTCCTTGGTTGATAGCTCGAGTAGAAAAATTCCATTTACCATTGCGTTGCCAATTAGGGCCAACATTAACTACAGGCGAGTTAGAATAATCTTTACGAGATGGGAATCCATCAATTCCTCCACAAAATTGGTTAAATGCAGTACGCCAATCATAACTACCCACACTTTGAGGTTCTATCCAAACGGAAGTTGGATTAAATTTATAATCAAAATGTTTGTTAGGAGATGATTTTAATGTAGCTCGAATAATGATATCACTATTACCTTCCGGTGGTTTCGCTTTTAAAAGAACATTACCTGTTTGATCTACTGTCGCCACATTACCAGGATTGACTATTACATTATAAATATAACTATCTTGAGAATAATTCATTATTAATTGAAATTCTGCACCAGGGAAGCCTGTAGTTGGAAAGGGTTTATCTGAAACAATTGGTCTGGCTCTAAACCCTTTATCAACAATAAAATCCTGAGTATAACCTCCACCACTTTCGGGATTTGGTTTTATTGGACCTGTATTCCATGGGTACATAGTCCCTTGAGCATCACTACCACGCCATTGATTTAAAGGTAAAACTTTAGTTGAATTTGGTTTCAGGTAACATACATCGCCTGTAGGTGCAATTTTATATATTTTAGTTATCGCTACTGTCTCACTTTCATTTGGGTTACCATATTCAGAATAGGTTTTTACTGAAGTTTTTAATGTCAATGACAAAGGCATTGCATAATTACTTCCACAACCTATTAGATTATCTATATTACTGTCGGGAATTTTTTCACCATTATTATCAAACCAATCGTAAACCGTTTGTTCAACGATAAATGGCTTATTATTACGAATATTATCACCATCTAAATCGTCATAATTAGATGAATTATCTAAATCATTTTCAGTATAGTTCTTAATAATAAAATCACTAAATTTTGTTAAACCATCAAATTCGTTAATATCCGTATCGCTCAAATTATGAGAGCTTGAACTATAAAAAACACCATTTAAGATAAAACCATGTTTGTTGGAAGCTGCTTCTATATTAACAACTTTTGGTTTACTACCAATAATGGTATTTACGGTATTAGCTACGATTGCTTGGCTTTTTTGACTAATGGTAAAAAAACATAACATTAACAAAAAACAAACAGTTTAGTTTATTACTAAAATTAGCCAAATTTAAATGATTACTTAGGCAGGTTTCAAATTTAAATTTATTATACATCGCGACTACGATGTCAATTAACTTGGTGTTTTATATGATTTTTTACCCATAAAAGGATAAATACTAACCTGATTTTGTATTAGGAAACGTCAGCAAGTATAGTGACAGAAGAAAATCTATGCAATAAATTTTAATATTTAACTATTAACTTTCATTAATATTATTAAATTAAGCATTTAAAATAACGCTTTGGATTTTTACAAAAACTTGTCTAAACTTTTTGGGTAGCAAATGATACAAATAAAAAAGGGATTGTATTCAATCCCTTTTAAATCATACTTATTAGCCAGCTCGATAGTTAGGTGGCTCTTTGGTGATAAGAACATCATGAACATGACTTTCTTTCATACCCGCACCAGTTATACGATAAAACTTCGATTTTGTGCGAAGTTCATCGATAGTTCCACAGCCAGTTAATCCCATACATGAACGTAAACCACCCATTTGTTGGTGGATAATTTCTTTTAATAAGCCTTTATATGCAATTCGACCTTCAATACCTTCTGGTACTAACTTATCAGCAGCATTGTCAGATTGGAAATAACGATCAGATGACCCTTTTGCCATTGCCCCTAACGATCCCATACCACGATAAGATTTATAAGCACGACCTTGGAATAATTCAATCTCGCCGGGTGCTTCTTCTGTACCGGCAAACATCGAACCAACCATAACACAAGATGCACCAGCAGCAATTGCTTTAGCGATATCACCTGAAAAACGAATACCGCCATCAGCAATAACAGGAATATTATGTTGTTTAGCTACCTCAACAGCATCCATAATCGCACTAATTTGTGGTACCCCTACCCCAGTAACAATACGTGTAGTACAAATTGAACCTGGTCCAATACCGACTTTGACTGCGCTTACTCCGGCATCAATAAGAGCTTTAGCGCCTTCACCGGTTGCCACATTACCACCAACAATTTGCAAGTTTGGATAAGCTTGTCTTGTTTGGCGAATACGTTCAAGTACACCTTCTGAATGGCCATGTGATGAATCGATAAGTAACACATCAACACCCGCTTCTACCAATGCAGCAATACGTTCTTCATTACCTGCTCCTGCGCCAACAGCAGCGCCCACTCGTAAACGACCTTTTTCATCTTTACAAGCATTTGGTTTTTGCTCGGCTTTATTGTAGTCTTTGACTGTTATCATGCCTTTTAAGTGAAAACGATCATCAACAACTAATACTTTTTCAACACGGTGTTCATGCATTTTTTTCAAAACACTTTCCCGAGATTCTCCTTCTTTAACAGTAACTAAGCGTTCTTTAGGCGTCATTACGGCTGTAACAGATAGTGATAAATCAGTAGCAAATCGAACATCACGAGCAGTAATAATGCCAACTAATTCTTGCGATTCTGTTATAACAGGGAAACCAGCAAAACCATATTCTTTGGCTAGTTCAATCACTTCTTTAATCGTTGCTGTAGGTAATACTGATACGGGATCTTGTACAATTCCGCTTTCATGTTTTTTTACCCGTTTGACATGTTCTGCCTGAACTTCAATTGGCATATTTTTATGAATAAAACCAATGCCACCTTCTTGAGCAAGTGCAATAGCAAGTTCGGCTTCGGTAACAGTATCCATTGCCGCAGATAACATTGGAATATTTAATTTGATGGTTTGCGTCAGTTGAGTTGTAATATCAGCAGTGTTAGGTAAAACAGTTGAATGGGCTGGAACTAATAAAACATCATCGAACGTGAGGGCTTCTTTAACTATACGAGACATGACAATATTCACCATTGAGTTGAATTGTTGATAAAATATTGCCGATGTATTCTACTCACTTTCAATATAAAAGACCAGTAAAATTTTATATTTATATTTCAGCAGATAAATATAGCGCAAACTAATCTCTGTTACTCGCCATCGCTTTTTTGTGCCATTAAGATGTAATTGACATCAACATTTTTACCTAAGCGAAATTGATTACTTAGCAAATGATACTCCATACCAATTATTCCTTTGACAGTTAAATTAGCCTGTTCAACCCAAGTCATTAATTCAGAAGGACGAATAAAGCGATTAAAATCATGAGTACCTTTCGGCACTAAGCGAGCAATATATTCCGCACCATAAATTAACATTAATTTTGCTTTATGATTGCGGTTAATGGTCGATAAATAGAGTTGTCCATTAGGCTTAAGCAATTTTGCACAAGCATGAATAATTGAAAACGGATCGGGAACATGTTCTAACATTTCCATACAAGTAATAACATCATAGTGCGCAGGGAATTGTTCAGCATGCTGCTCTACTGTTTGATTCTGGTAGTTTATTTCTAAACTATTTTGCTCGGCATGTAATTTTGCCACGGCTAATGACTCTTCAGCAAGATCAATTGCAGTTACATTAGCCGCGAGTTTTGCAAGACTCTCTGACAAAATCCCACCACCACAGCCAACATCTAATACATGTTTTCCATTTAGATCACCAGACAATTGTTTTATATAATCTACTCGTAATGGATTAATAATATGTAATGGTTTGCATTGGCCGTTGGGATCCCACCATTGCGAAGCAAGTTTTGCAAACTTATCTATTTCGTTCAAATCGATATTTTGTGTCATAACTATTCTTTTTAGAGAAGTAAATATTCTATGTAATATATGCGATGGGCTGATGATTAGCAATATCAAAGATTTCATGCTCCCTTTTTCTCAACTTTTTGTCATATTGAATTGTTTTAGCTCACTAACGTTTAGAGGTTTAAATAATTTCTGAGGGGATTTTAGTACAAAGGATATTTTGAATAAGGGGTTACACACACTAATTTTTACCATCGACAGCGAAACTAGTTAGTCATTACATGAATAGTTCATTCACGTTAAGTATTTATACATTATCTATTATATGTATTAGAACAATACATAGCCTTGTCAAAAAGGCATATTTGACATGATTTTTAATCTCTTTCGTCAAAATAATGTAATGACTTAAAATTTAAATCTACCTACACGGCAGTGAACTGGCGGTTGCCGTTAGCAGCAACTGAACGGGATTTCTAAACTACCTACACGGCAGTGAACCCTCGCGGTATTTAAACGCTGCCTGCAGTTGTTTTCTAAACTACCTACACGGCAGTGAACAAATTGGGGACTACGGAATTGGTTCGTTTGTTTTTCTAAACTACCTACACGGCAGTGAACTAGAGCCAGATATACTATAAATGTTGTTGGCAAAAAGGCAAAGTCTATTTTTACTAATAAAACCCTTTTTTTGAGCCATTTTTCAACATATTGATTTTTAAATTATTTTATTTTAAGTAAAAAAAAGGGTTGCAATAGTCTAAATGTAATCGCCAAAAACGGCATTCCTCAACTTTTTATTGCTCGTTTTTTACTCTGACCACTTCAAAACACGATTAAACTTAAGGTTAACGATTTAATTTTTTATTGGTTATCGTTATAAATGATAATGTTTTCTTGTTTATAAATTTATTTCATGGCATGATTTAGCATTTTATTTATCTAATAAAAAAATAGTTAGGCTTTTGCTAAAACTAAAATTAAATATTTAATCAAAACTCTAGGGAAAATAGATTCATGAGTACAGGTACTATGAAGAAAAGTCATTCACAGTGGAGCTCTCGCATGGGATTTATGCTTGCAGCTGCCGGTTCTGCTGTGGGTTTAGGTAATATATGGAAATTTCCATATATGGCTGGTGAAATGGGTGGTTCAGCATTTGTTCTGACCTATTTACTATTTATGTTTGTCATTGGCTTGCCAATTTTAGTTTTAGAATGGTTAATCGGCCGTCGCGGACAAAAAAACCCAATACATACCATGGAAGATGTTGCCGCATCAGAAGGACGCTCAAAATTATGGCGCTGGGTTGGTATTATTGGAGTACTTGGCTCGTTTTTAATTCTTTCTTTTTATAGTGTAATTGGTGGCTGGGCGACTGATTACATCTTTTTAGCTATCAATGGCACCTTCAATGGTGTTGATGGTGCTGCTACTGGGCAAATTTTTAGCGGTTTCCTTAGCGATGTCGGTAGCCTTTTAACTTGGCATACCGTGTTTATGGCTGCGAATACTATTATTGTGGCTATGGGCGTTGGTGGTGGTTTAGAGCGTGCTTGTAAAGTGATGATGCCTGGTTTAGGGCTACTGCTTTTAATTCTAGTTGGTTATGCAGCTATTGTTAGTGGCCCATCATTTGGCGTAGCGTTTAACTTTTTATTCACCCCTAATTGGTCAGCATTGAGTGGTACCGCTATTTTAGCTGCTTTAGGCCATGCGTTCTTCAGCTTATCATTAGGTATGGGGATTATGATGGCTTATGGTTCATATCTTGGTAAAGATGTGAATTTACTATCTACTGCCCGCACCGTGGTTATTTTAGACGTTATTGTGGCCATGCTATCTGGTATGGCAATCTTTCCGTTAGTATTTGCTAATGGTTTAGAAGCTGGAGCGGGTCCAGGTCTTATTTTTGTTACCTTACCAATTGCCTTTGGTAATATGGCTGCTGGCTCAATTTTAGGTTGTTTATTCTTTATCTTCCTAACTTTTGCTGCCTTAACTTCATCAATTTCATTACTTGAACCAACTGTAGAGCTTTTAGAAGAGAAAACGCCTATGGGTCGTAAAACTGCGACAGTGGTTAGTAGTGTATTAATTTGGGCATTAGGTATTGCTTGTATTTTATCCTTTAATGAATGGTCAGATGTCACGTTATTTGGTAAAAATATTTTCGATTTACTCGACTATCTAACGAGTAAGATTATGTTACCTGTGACTGGCTTAGGAACTGTAATCTTCGGTGCTTGGATGATGAACCAAAAAATCATTCGTAAAGAATTGAACTTAGGCAATTTCTGGTTTGGTGTATGGTCAATTTTGACTCGCGTCATCATTCCTGTGGCCGTAGTAGTTATTTTAGTTTGTGGATTCTTACCAGAAACTCGATAATTAACTGGTTAGTAAATTTAAAAGCCTTGATTAATATCAGGGCTTTTTTATTGCCCAAATAACTAAAAAATCAGCAATTAATTAGTTATCTTAATACTCTCTCTTGAAATTGTCTTTTTTATTCCCATATAACGATACAACAATTAATCAAATCATTATGTCAATGTTAATCAATTAATATTAACGAGATAACATCTTATTCATCGCATTAGTAAGATGAACATTTTGTGGTTAATATTAATTGAATTTGCAAATATAGCTGAGGTATTAGTCAATGAGTAAGCAAGGAACTGAAACACGTGGATTTCAATCCGAAGTTAAACAAATTCTTCATTTAATGATTCACTCTTTATATTCTAATAAAGAAATATTTTTAAGAGAATTAATTTCAAATGCTTCAGATGCAGCTGATAAGCTTCGTTTTAAAGCACTTGAAAATCCTGATTTATACGCTGGTGATGCCGAGCTTGGGGTTCGTATTTCAACCAACAAGGAAGCTGGCACCTTAACCATTTCCGACAATGGTATTGGTATGACTCGTGATGAAGTCATTGAGAATTTAGGAACAATTGCGAAATCAGGCACCAAAGCATTTTTAGAGTCAATTGGTAGTGATCAAGCTAAAGATAGCCAACTTATTGGCCAATTTGGTGTCGGTTTTTACTCAGCATTTATTGTTGCTGATAATGTTACCGTGACAACTCGTGCGGCAACAGCCAAAGCAGATGAAGCAGTGATGTGGCAATCTGCTGGTGAAGGTGAATACACCATTTCTGATACTAACAAAGAAACACGTGGTACTGAAATCGTCTTACATTTAAAAGATGATGAAAAAGAGTTTTTAGATGATTGGCGCTTACGTTCAATTATTAGCAAATATTCAGATCACATCTCATTACCAGTTGAAGTACAAACTACTGATGAAGAAAGTAAAGAAGTTAAATGGGAAAAAGTTAATAAGGCGCAAGCACTTTGGACGCGTAGCAAATCAGAAGTAACTGATGAAGAATATAAAGAGTTCTATAAACATATTTCACACGATTTTGCCGATCCGCTAAGCTGGAGCCACAACCGTGTCGAAGGTAAACAAGAATATACTAGTTTGCTCTATATTCCATCTAAAGCGCCATGGGATATGTGGAATCGTGACAATAAACACGGTTTAAAATTGTATGTGCAACGTGTTTTTATTATGGATGATGCAGAACAATTTATGCCAAACTACTTACGCTTTGTAAAAGGCTTAATTGATTCTAATGATTTACCATTAAATGTTTCGCGCGAAATCCTGCAAGATAACAAAGTAACCCAGAATTTACGCAATGCATGTACTAAACGTGTTTTACAAATGCTTGATAAACTTGCTAAAGATGACAAAGAACAATATCAACAATTCTGGAGTGAATTTGGTCTAGTTTTAAAAGAAGGGACTGGTGAAGATTTTAGCAATCGTGAGTCGATTGCTAAGTTATTACGCTTTACTACCACTAACAGTGATAGCGAGGTACAGAGCGTATCATTAGATGATTACATCAGCCGTATGCAAGAAGGTCAAGAGAAGATCTACTTTATTACTGCCGATAGTTATGGCGCAGCCAAAAATAGTCCTCACCTTGAATTATTCCGTAAAAAAGGTATTGAGGTATTATTACTTTCTGATCGTATTGACGAATGGATGATGAGCAATTTAACTGAATTTGCTGGTAAACAGTTCCAATCTATCAGTAAATCTGACGAATCAATCGAAAAGTTAGCCGATCAAAATAGCGATGAACAAAAACAAGTTGAAAAAGAACTTGAGCCATTTATTGAACGAGTGAAAAAAGTTTTAGCAGACAAAGTTAAAGAGGTTAAATTAACCCATCGTTTAACTGATACACCAGCAATTGTAACAACAGCTGCTGACGAAATGTCTACCCAAATGGCTAAATTATTTGCTGCAGCAGGACAAAAAGCACCAGAGATCAAATACACATTTGAGATTAATCCTGATCATCAATTAGTTAAACGCATCGCTAATACTCAAGACGAAACAACATTTAGTGACTGGGTTGAGTTATTGTTAGATCAAGCACTTCTTGCTGAAAAAGGATCATTGAGTGATCCGAGTAAATTTATTCAAACCATGAATAAATTACTTGCTCAATAATTAATTAACTATTTTGAATATTCAACCCGACAAGGCTTGCCTGTCGGGTTTATTGCTATTTTTTACCGCAAAAAATCAACAATTTTTAAGCCAAATTTTGATACTTATCACACTTTTTCATTTTATCACTTTCTATTTTTGTTAAGCTAGACATAATAACTTAACCTTTAATTTAGACTGTAACAGATGAAAGTTCATAAAATATTAAATAATAATGTTGTCGTAACGTTAGATGCAAAGGGAAATGAATTAATTGTTACTGGACGTGGGGTAGGATTCAAAAAAAAGGAAGGAGATGAAATTGACCCCAAACTTATTGAAAAGCAGTTTTCATTGAATAATCAAGAAATACTGCCAAAGTTTGCTGAGTTGCTTTCGGAAATACCTATCGAAATTCATACAACTTCAGATATTATAATCAATTATGCAAAAAAACAGTTAGGTGGCAAATTACAAGATAGTATCTATATTTCATTAACCGATCATATCTATTTTGCTATTGAAAGACATAAGCAGGGATTTGATATTCCCAATAACTTTATTTGGGAAATAAAAAAATTCTATCCAAATGAATATCAAATTGGTTTGCATGCTTTATCGGTGATTAAACAGCGCTTAGGTGTAGAACTGCACGAAGACGAAGCTGGTTTTATTACCTTCCATATAATCAATGCACAACTAAATGATACCATGCCGAATATCGTTAATATGACGAAGATCATGCGTGAAATTTTGAATATTGTTAAATACCATTTTAAATTTGAATATGATGAAAATAGCCTTTCCTATCAACGATTCGTCACGCACTTAAAGTTTTTTGCGCATCGTATCTTAAGTCAAGGCAAACAAGCTCAACAAGACACATCATTGTATGAAATTATTCGGCAAAAATATGAACAAGCCTATTTGTGTACTAAACAGATAGACTTACATTTAATCCAACAATATCAGCATCCATTATCCGATGATGAAAGTTTGTATTTGACTATTCATATTGAACGACTAAGAGCCGAGCTAAAAAATAATAGTGTGATCGAAATCACAAAATAATTAACTATTAGCAACAATATTATTAAATTTATGTTAATTTAATTAACACTGAAATTTTGGATTGTTATTGCATCAACCATTTTTGATGCAAGCAAAACCTAAACTCCCAATGGAATGGGAGTTTAGGTTTTTTTTTGCGCTTAAATAAGGATAAGCTATGAAAAACAAACAACTTGCCGAAGTAATTATTGAGCATGTAGGTGGTAAAGATAATATTATCAGTCTAGTGCATTGTGCAACTAGACTTAGATTTGCGTTGAAAGATGAATCAAAAGCAAATGCTGAATTTTTAAAAAAACAAGCCGGTATCATTACAGTTGTACAAAGTGGTGGACAGTTCCAAGTGGTAATCGGTAACAGTGTTGCAGATGTATTTAATGTCATCATGCAATTAACCAATCTCAATGAAAAACCAACCAACGATGCACCACCGGCTGCCCCTAAAGGTATTGTATCAAAACTGATTGATTTAGTTTCTAGTATCTTTATCCCTGCACTAGTCGTACTTGTTGCTGGTGGTATTTTTAAAGGAATAGTAGCAATATTACAAGTCATGGAACTTGTTCAAGCTGACTCACCAACCCTTAACTTCTTAAATGCGATTGCTGACGCCCCATTCTATTATTTACCAATCATTCTAGGATTTTCAGCGGTTAAAAAATTCGGTGGTAACCCTTATGTAGGTATGGCATTAGGTGGTGCATTGGTTCATCCTAGTGTGGTTGGCATGTTAGGTAATAAGTTTGAATTACAAACAGAATTTTTTAGCATTCCTATTAAATTAATCCCTTATCCTTCATCGGTTTTCCCAATAATCTTAGCTGCATGGTTCTATTCATTATTAGAACGCAACTTAAACAAAATCATGCATGACTCATTCAAAAAGTTTATTGCTCCGTTATTTGGTTTGATAATTACCGTACCACTAACCTTTGCTGTTATTGGTCCAGTTGTGTCATTCTTAAGTGATACAGTTGCTAGTGGTATCATCTATGTTTATCAACTTAACTCTGTCATTGCTTCTATGATTTTAGCTGCTCTTTGGCAAGTGATGGTGGTGTTTGGTATCCATTGGGGATTAGTACCATTTGCGATGAATAATATCTCGGTTTATCAAGAAGATTTTATGATTCCAATCTTATTCCCTGCGGTATTCGCTCAAGTTGGCGCAGTATTAGCGGTTATGTTACGCAGCAAAGATCCACAAGTTAAAACATTAGCAAGTTCATCGGTATTATCTGGAATTTTTGGGGTAACCGAACCGGCCATTTATGGCATTAACTTACCATTAAAACGTCCATTTATTATCGGCTGTATTTCGGCAATGATTGGTGGAGGTATTGTTGGTTATTATCATTCGGTTATCTATTCATTCAGCTTTATTAGTATCTTCTCATTTTTACAATTAATTCCACCTACAGGCATTAATGAAAAATTTTATGCGGTAGTATTTGGTTCACTTATTTCATTTGCAGTAGCAACATTAGTCACTTATCTATTTGGTATCCCAAAAGATAAAAAACAAAATAATGAAAATGAAACAGAAAATTCTGATTCAAACAACAATAAAACTGATAGTGATAAACAAGTAAAAACAATCACTATTGCCAGCCCATTAACTGGTCAACTTATTGACTTAAAGGAAGTTAATGATGTTACTTTTGCGAGTGGTTTAATGGGTAAAGGTGCTGCAATTATTCCAACTATTGGTGAAGTTGTTGCACCAGAAGATGGTGAAGTAGTGTCACTATTTAGAACGAAACATGCTATCGGTTTCCAAACTAAATCAGGTGCAGAAATACTTATCCACATTGGTATTGATACAGTGAAGTTAGATGGCCAACATTTTGAAGCTCATGTAGAAAGTGGTCAAAAAGTGAAAAAAGGTGATCGACTAGTAAGCTTTGATATTGAAGCAATAAAACAAGCCGGTTTTGAAGTAACTACACCAATCATAATCACTAACAGTGATGACTATATCGATGTGCAGTGCATATTTAATCAAGATAATATTCAACATGGTGACGCACTATTAGCGTTAAGTGCAAACAAGGAGTAAAACATGGCTAATACTTTTCCTAATGATTTTTTATGGGGCGGCGCAATTGCCGCTAACCAAGTCGAAGGTGCTTATAATGAAGATGGTAAAGGTCTTTCAACATCAGACTGTACTCCTAATGGTCTATTTGGCGATATAGTTGATCGTAATAATGTTGAAATTAACAGTATCAAAGATCGGGCTATCGACTTTTATCATCGCTATCCAGAAGATGTAGCCCTGTTTGCGGAAATGGGATTTACTTGTTTAAGAACATCTATCGCATGGACACGTATTTTTCCTAATGGCGATGAAGAACAACCAAATGAAAAAGGTTTAGCATTTTACGATAAACTGTTTGATGAAATGTTAAAACACAACATTACGCCTTTAGTCACCTTATCACACTACGAAATGCCCTATTACCTCGTTACTCAATATGGTGGTTGGGGAAACCGTAAAGTGATTGAGTTTTTTACTCGCTATGCCAAAACTGTATTTGAACGCTATAAAGATAAAGTGAAATATTGGTTAACATTTAATGAAATTAATATGTCACTACATGAACCATTCACCGGTGTTGGTTTAGCTAGAAATAGCAGTAAAGCAGAAATCTATCAAGCTATTCACCACCAATTAGTAGCCAGTGGACGGGCTGTTAAACTTTGTCATCAAATTATACCTGATGCAAAAATTGGTAATATGTTACTTGGCGCTATCGCTTACCCTCTTAGTCCAAAACCAGAAGATGTTTGGGCAACGCATTTAGAAAATCATGGTTGGTTGTTCTTTGGTGATGTGCAAGCACGTGGCTATTACCCAACCTATATGAATCGTTATTTTAAAGAAAACAATATTGAATTAACGATTACCGATCAAGACCGTGAAGATTTAAAAGAAACTATCGATTTTATCTCGTTTAGTTATTACATGAGTTGTTGTGGAACAGCTGACGACTCACTTCGTCAAAAAGGTAACATTCTTGATATGGTACCTAATCCACATCTCAAAGCGTCTGAATGGGGCTGGCAGATCGACCCAATCGGTATCCGTTACTTATTAAACTTGCTTTATGAACGTTTCCAAAAACCACTATTTATTGTTGAAAATGGTTTAGGCGCTAAAGACAAACTCGAAGCTGATGGCACCATTAATGACGACTATCGAATTAATTATATGAACGATCATTTAGTGCAAATTCGTGAAGCGATTAATGATGGTGTTGAAGTGATGGGATATACCAGTTGGGGACCAATTGATCTAATTAGTGCATCTAAAGCAGAAGTGACCAAACGATATGGTTTTATCTACGTGGATTTAAATCAAGACGGTTCTGGTACCCTACAACGTTATAAGAAGAAAAGCTTTTATTGGTATCAATCAGTCATTTCATCGAAAGGTGCTAATTTAAAATAATGATGATTCCAGTAGGTCTTCATTTGCCCTACCGGTAATTTCACGCATCATAATAATGACTATGCCATATGAGGCTAAAGATGAAAAATAAAAAAATTAAAGCAGTATTTGTTACTAGTGCGCTGTTATTAACAACGCTTGCTACTGGTTGTAGCAATCAAGCAAATAATGCAACAAACAATAATAGTGATGATGCCATAAATATTTATTTTGCTCGACACGGTAAAACTTTATTTAATACCTATGATCTTGTACAAGGTTGGGCTGATTCACCATTGACTGACAAAGGTATTGAAGTTGCTCGTTATTTAGGTGAAGGTTTTAAAGAGCAACACATTCAATTTGATGCTTATTACACCAGTGATGCTGGACGTCAGCGTGAAACAATGCAAGTATTGTTACAACAAAAAGGAGTTAAAGATTACCAGATCCAAGAATTAAAAGGTTTACGAGAAGTCTTTTATGGTGGATTTGAAGGTGGAAGCAATGCCAAGATGGTATCTGCATCCATGAAATCTCTTGGTTTTAAATCTGTTGATAACTTTTATAAAAGTTATGTGCAAGGACAAATTCCCGTGGCAATTCTAACTGATGCCATCGCTAAAAGTGATCCTAAACAGCAAGCGGAAAATTTTGACCAGGTTAAAGAGCGTACCCAAAATGCTTTGCATAGCATTGTAAAAACAGCTCAGGATAAACATCAAAAAAATATTTTGGCCATCTCATCTGGTATGTCAATGCAAGCTATGATTTCTGATTTAACCGATAACCCAAATAAAAACAAACCATTGTCAAATGCTACCGTGGTTAAAATTGTGTATCAAAATGGTAAATATAGTGTAGTTGAAATTGGCAATATGAAGTATGTCAATCAAGGTAAATTATCACTAAATAAATAAACGACTGGAGGCAAACAATTAACGATAATCCGAATAAAATTAGATAATTAGCAATTAAATTAGCAAAATAGGATTGTTACTGCTTAGGCAGGCAAAACCTAAATATCAGCTCAACCGATAGGTTTGTGGGCGATATTTAGGTTTTTTTTTGGAAAAATAAAGATAGGATATAACAATGAAAATAAAGTACCTTTCGCTAGCGCTACTTAATATTATGTGTTTTTCAGCAGTTGCGGCTGAATCAAATTCGCTGAATACTGATAACAGTTTTTTCAAAGATAGCAAATTTGAATTTTCAACACGTAATCATTGGAAGTATTTAAAAGAAAACGCATCGCAACCCAAAGAAGTTCATAGTGCATGGGGTCAAGCATTCACATTTAATTACAAATCTGGTTATTTGTTAGATATCCTCGGATTCGATTTCACTTACGACAACGTTATTAAACTTGGAGCCAGTGACTACTTTGCCACTCGTAACTTACTTTATAACACAGGTAAAAAACCAAATAAACATAATGCCCATGGATTTAACAAATTTACGCAACGTTATGCCAAAGTCAAACTCGGCAATTCTACAGACCTCAACTTTAATGGTAAAGTCGGTTGGCATAGTTTAAAAGATATGGGTGTAGTGAGTTCGTCACAACATTTAACTCGCTATAGTTATTTAGGATATAGTGGCGTATTAAAATACGCAAACTTTGCGTTATCATTAGCCTATATCGACAGTGCCTTACCGCGAGAATCATCGCAAAAAGTACATTTTTACAGCATAGATAGAAAGCACGAAATCGATAATATCAAAACTGCAGGTATTGCTTATAACGATAAAGCACTAAAACTCGATTACTCTTACGGCGTGGCTAAGGACTACATCAAACGTCATGCTATCGAATTCGCTTATAAACCGATGGATAAACTCACCTTCGGCTCACAAATTTACGGTAGCACTGCACTTAAAAATCATGACAAAATGAAAGCAAACGTGCGTGATTTTGATGATTCCGCGTGGCATTATGCAGCCGATGTTGAATGGAAAGAAGCTGACTGGAGTGCCAAATTCGGTATTGCTTATACCAACGCTAACCGTAAAGGGGCTATCGGTTTTTATGGGCGTCATTTAGGTAAAAATAATCGTGGTCGCTACAACGGTATGGCCGCAGCCGGTGGTGACTATATGCGCGATGGTGAAATCGTATTATCTAGTATATTAGGTTACGACTTTTTTAAAGATAACACCACAGGTTTGTATCTAAACTATGGAGAATTTAACTATAAACACGAAACCCTAAAAAATGGTGAAATCAACGTGTTTAATATCTGGAAACCAACCAGTGGAACATTTAAAAATCTATCTATTTTATCAAAATTTGGTTATGGTTGGTCTTATAAAACCATGAGCAGTAAAGACATTACCCCTAAATTGAGAGACGGCCATGCGCAACGTTCACCATCATTATCAGCAGAAACCGTTATTGATTATCGATTCAACTTGTTATAAAAGGACGAAACTATGAAAAAACTTATTAAACTTATTGGCTTAACCGCTATTCTTACAGCGTCAATCGCGCAATCATTTGCTGCCGATGTAAATATCTATTTTACTCGTCACGGTAAAACTATGTTCAATAATGTACATCGTGCTCAAGGATGGTCAGACACGCCTCTTACTAAACCTGGTATTGAAGTTGCAGAGCAACTTGGCCGAGGTTTAAAAGATGTTGATTTTATTTCGGTATATTCAAGTGACTCTGGTCGTGCTAGACAAACAGCAAGAATCGTACTTGAATCTAAAGGTGAAACTAAATTAAACATTAATGAAATGGAAGGCCTGCGTGAAACTTGCTTTGGTGATTTTGAAGGTGATCTTGATCCAAACATGTGGAACCCAGCTGCACAACATCTAGGTTATGAGTCTGACAAAGCCCTAATGGCTGATTTAGCTAAAGGTAAAGTTAACCTTAAAAAGGTGATGGATGCGATCAAAGCTGTTGAGAAATCAGGTCAAGCTGAAGATTACAATGCTGTTAAAACTCGTATGCAAGCCTCATTAAAGGCTATTGCTAAATCTGCTCAAGAACAAGGTGGTGGTAATGTATTGGTGGTCTCTCACGGTATGGCTATTATGGCAATGGTTGAAGAGATGTTAGACAAACCAATCACGAGTGGACTTGGTAACGCGAGCGTAACTAAAATCCGTTATACTGATGATGGTAAATTTATCGTTGAATCATTAGGCGATATGAGCTATGTAGAAAAAGGCAAAGCTAGCAAATAATCTTTACAAAAAGACTCACTAACGTGAGTCTTTTTGTATTATTGTTGAGTCATATTCTATTCACTCGACTCTACTTAATCACTTTACTTTCGATATTAATAAATAAAAATAATAAGCTAGTTTACTCATACTCATCATTCATAATAGTCTTATAATATTTTATTAATCAATTTGTTAAAGATAATAATTTTAATAAATTTTATTTTAAATTATTCATTGCAGATAATATAAAAAAAGAAAAAATTTTTATAACTACTGAATTGAACAATCTAAAATAAACAACTATTTTTACTACTTAAATTACATTAACTGGTTATAATAAAGTATCGCTTAATCGGTAATATTAGGATTTTTCATGTTTTATATTAGCCACTATTCGTCACCAATGGGATTAATAACTTTAGCTAGTCAACACAATAAATTAATTGGTGCCTGGATTGAAGGACAAAAATATTTTGGCCAAATTGTTAATGCTGTCAAACAAGAAAAATCTGATTTGGTAATATTTAATCAGACTAAAAAATGGTTAGATAACTATTTTCTAGGCAAAAAACCATCTATAAAACAATTATCACTTGCTCCTCAAGGTAGCGCATTTAGGCATATGGTATGGAACATATTAGCACAAATTCCTTACGGTGAAGTCATTACCTATGGCTATATCGCAAAACAAGTGGCATTGCAATGTAATAAGCCACATATGTCCAGTCAAGCCGTTGGTGGAGCGGTTGGTCACAATCCTTTATCAATTATTATTCCTTGCCATCGGGTTATTGGAGCCAATGGTAACTTAACTGGTTATGCTGGTGGAATTGACAAAAAAATTTGGCTTTTGCAACATGAACAAGTTGATATACAAAATTTTTTCATCCCTAAAAAAGGTACAGCGATTTAACAAAAGTTTACTTGTTAACTTTTTATTGCATTAAAAAAGCGTTTTTCGTAATTTTTTTAGTGATTTTAATGTTCACTTTTTGAGCAAAAAATTACGCCAATCGCTAAGCGCGACTGGATGCAATTTTTTGGGACAGTTTTTCGATAAAGCTTAAGTCAATTGATAACGGATATTTCCCTTTTTTCCAATCTTTCAAATAATTATATTCTCTTTCGCTTAGCATTAGATGCCAAGCATCCTGTGAATGCTTGCCGGCTAATGCTAATCGGGCTTTATCCTTTCTATTTGAGAGGTGGCTTGAATTAGGTTCTGCAATATTAGGGGGCGCTGACATCATTCTTAATTGCTCTATTGCAGTAAATTGCAATTTCTGCCATTCAATAACTTGTGTTAAATCAATCTGCCAATTTCCTCTTAATTGATAACCATAAGATTGAACAATAAGTTGGTCTGAGAAAAGTCCAATTAACTTTGGTATTGATATTCCAGCTTTTAATACTTTTTTATTATTCAATTTTTTATATTGTTGACAATAAACTTTCAAATCTAAATTTAATTTCGTAGCGGCTAAATAGAGTGATACTCCATAAACTTGTGCAAACATCCGTTCTCGAAAAAAATAGATACAATCAGACTGCTGACTTAATTTAAGTTTTTCTTCTATATTCATTAAATATCATTCATTTTAAATAAAAAATCCTAATCGTATCAATTTTGAAATTAACACAATTAGGTTTACAAAAAAGTACTTTATGTTTGTATATTTTTGTTCAATAACTTACTTACCAATCATTATGGTGTTATACAAGCAGTTAAATACATATGTTCAAAATCAGCTCGAGTGCCAACAATACCCTGTCGAGAATCTACTACATATAATGTTTTAGCATCACCTCTAAAGATATTACTTGACCAATAAATCGAAGTACCAAAATAAGGATCATTATAATCATCCCAATCACTACTCTTATAATAAAAATTAGTAGTATTACCCCATTCAGCAAATAGACCTCCCATCCATGTACCACGATCATTCTTATAACTAATCATTCTTCGATATTCTGGGCCAACACCAGGTATACCATAAGTCCAACCTATATAAATATTATTCTCATTGTATTCACGATTAGAATTAGTTAATTCCAATACATTAGGTATCCGATATCCACCATTTAAGCTGTTACATTTATTTTTTGAGTTAGCATAACTGCCAGAAGGCCCTATAAAGGCAATATACCATCGCTGTAACGTAAAGGTATAAAAAACATTTGTCTTACTATAATCCGCATAAAGTCTAAATGTAGAAGGTTGAAATTGACCGCCATTAGTTGAGGCTGATGGGCCTTTTAAAGTTACTCGCAAAAAGCCTTGATGGTCACTTAAAGCTAAACTTACGCCACTACCTGATATTTGAGAAACACTTTCGCCATTAATTTTAATTAGTTCTTTTGCTGATAAACCAGCTATTTTTAAATCAAAAAATAAATTATTTGATCCCGTAGTTGGAAAATTCTTATGAACATTATTAGGATCATAAAAGATAAAACCTTTGCCCTTTTTCCACTCACCATTTATATCATTTTCATATTCTACATTAGGTTTTGCATAACAAAATTTGGCGGTAGACATGACTTTTGGATAAATATAGTAGCTATGTTGAATAGCAGAAAATGATCTTGTTTTAGGAATCCCATAAGTAGTAGAAATAGTGCCTTGTGTTGCTGATACAGTTAATTTATATGGTGCCAAGCAACCATCTAGTAATGTATCAACTTGATTCGTCACTAAATTAGTTATATCGTTTCCCTCATCATCCTGCCATGTCACTTTTAAATTTCCGGTCACTGTCGGTGATTTATCGCTACCATCACCATCCATATCCCACCAATAATTTGAACCAACAATAATATCACTCAAAGGTTTTGTAGGATAATTTATATTGTCAACCGGAAAAGGAACAAAAGTTTGAATGTCGGCAAACTTTGTATTATTAGTATTAAGCCTAATAGGTTGTGTCTCACTTGATGTATCAGTTAATGGGCTTATTTTTTCACCATTGGGTAAAGCAATTGATAATAAGGGTGAAAGATCCGATTGTGTTTTGTATTCATCAAAAGTTATATATGGTGCGCTACCATGAATAACATTGACAGTTGACGCAGATAATGCACTTACATTGTGAGTTATAATTGAGAAAACAAAAAAAACTAGAAAGGACTTTTTTTTATCAAAAAAACGTTTTTGATTTAATAAATTATGGCTGGCTGGCTGGCTGGCTGGCTGGCTGGCTGGCTGGCTGGCTGGCCTCTAAACAACTGTATTTTAACATTTTTTCAATCCTTTGTCACGACATCCGGCTATTTTAATTGAATAAAAATATAATTTATTGTTGGTAAAAAGTATAATTAAATTGAGTGATTTTGACAATTCCTGCCTGTTTAAAAATTGTAAAGATAAGTAAGTAAAATCAGGTCACTACTGTTATCAGTTGATCTTGATATCTTTCGGTCGTTCACAAAGATCATGATTATTTAATCATCATCCCAACAATCTTAAAATTCAATAAAATCATGGTAACAAGCAGCCTCGTTATGCAAATAACTTTATTAAAATAAATTAATAACTCAATCTTCAATCTTTAATAATGGTGTTTTGAGATTTTTGATAAAGGCTAAATCAACTTCAACAAGATAGCTAATTGATTAACAACTACTAAAATAAAATTAAAACTAAAACACTGCATATTTTGTTTTAATATTGTATATTTTTTAGTCGATAGCTCCGACACCTGCCTTTCGCGCGTCTTCAAACGCGCTCGGCTGGCTTTTGCCGTTACTTTCGCTACGCTCTCTTCACGGCAACGTCGCTGATAGACCCTAAATAAATCCTTATGATAATCGCACTCTAACTCTGCACAAAATGACGTTAATAACCCATTTGGCTGGCGCTTAATCAACTTATTGTAATAGGAATCCACAATTTGCTATCCAATCATTAACATACTTTTGGTTGTAAAAATCTTACTTTTAATTTATGGCCTATAATGCAGTTACAATAAAGCTACCCTCATTGTAAACGTGTAAAAATACAATTTATTTATTATTACAATATTTCCTTATATTGAGATTGTAAGACTAATATTTTACTAATAGCTATTTAAAATCTCACATATAAATCCCAATACATTGGATAATATTTTAATTTAATTGTTAAACTTCTTATTATTAAGGTGAAACACAAGCTAAATAAGAAAATGTAGGGTCTGTGTTGTCAACACCACCTGAATACATACTAACCGACGGAATTCGTATATATTTACCATCATTTTTCGATATTGGTTCTGCAATCCCATAAGCTTCATGTAACCAATCACTATCAGGATAATTACGAGTGTGCGAGAAACTATTGTTATATAAAGATCCCCACTCATTGATTATTCCTCTGACCCATTCACCATCTTTACGGTAACTTAACTGACGAAGAGCATTATTGTTTGTTGGAGGTATAGCATGCCATTTTTCTTTAAAAACATCATAGGTCAAATCATACATTCCCGTTAACCGATAACCTTTACCTAATCGACGACACGCTTCTTCAGCTTTCGCTTGAGTGGTCGATAAATCTCCATCTATAAGAATATTTTGATAGACAATATCGGTAGGAATATACCAACGCATCAATTTAAATTCATAAAGTATTTTACTTTTTCCACTATCTACATATAACCTAAATGTAGAAGGACTAAAACTCTTATCATTAGACGTTGCTCGAGGACCATTTAAGGTTATCTTTAATCCTTTTTGTGGGACACCATATAATGGGGCTTGATAAGGGTACATTATTGCATTATTAAATAGAAAAGGGCTATCATGCTCCCATAGAGTTATACCTGTACTTAAGCTTAATCTGACATTGCCACCTTCTACAGCGCTTATGCTACTGCCATTGGCCGCGATCACCGCTTCTGGACTTATTCCTGCCAATAACAAATAAAAATATAATCCATTAGACCCTGTACTTGGAAAATTATTTTTATAAACCGAACTTTCACCATCATAATTACCACTATTACGTGCGCTATTAATCTTAAATCCTTTACTTGGATAACCTCTATAATTCCAATCAATAAGGGCCGAATCCCAGCCAGATCCATCATAAAACATACCCACTCCAGTAGTGCCATCATCATATAATGGGCTAGGTTGAGCATAACAGACATGAGGTTCAACTTTAGGATTTATATAATAACTATGGCTACTTCCCATAAAACTACTTTTATTTGGCTCTCCATATACGGTATTTAATTCAACGTTACTTGCTGTTAAGGTTAATTTATAAGGACTATCACATTCAATAAATTTACTATAGGCATTGTTTTTAACTGTGTCGGTCACATCAATACCATTAATATTTTCCCATTTAACGCCTATATCACCACTCGCTGTTGCGATAACTTCACCGGTTACATCATCATAACCATCGCCATCATCATCACCAAAATAGTTATACGGTGCTTTCAGTAAATCAATAATATTTACTCTAGGATAACTACTATTACCTGCTGCCGGTAACGGAACGATAGTTTGGATACTCGCATAAGTATCGCCTTCGCTCGGTAACTCAATTGGAGTTACTAAACTGGATTCATCATTTGAAGCATTGATGACTGTTCCATCGGATAAAGTTATACCCAATAAACTTTCCGTACTATCTGCTTTTGTAATACCTCCATCATTGGTAAGATAAGGAGCACTACCATTAATTACATTAACCGTACTGGTATTTAATGCATATGTCGAATTAATTGAAAGGGTTAATAAACTATTTATAACCAATACATTTATTAGCATCGGTTTTAAACAAAAAAAAGGTTTTATAAAATTAACTCTAAAAAACAAGAGGTTAACAGTAAATAAATCTTTAAAAGAAAAAAATGAATGTTGATGCTGAGGCAAATATATTGCTAACATTGCAGCAATTAATCGGTTAAATAATCCCAATTTATGGTTAGTTACTAAACAACTACTTGATAACATATATCAATCCTTTGTAAAAGTATTGTGTTTTTATTGCAAAAAATCAATTTTATAAAAAAAGTATAAATAATATCATTAACCATACCAAATTTTGTAATATTAAATTTTGTCAAATAATGTAAAGAAAAGTTGAACTAAAACGCTTTGATTTTATGTTACAAATTTGAAAAAATTTTTATCATAGTTAATTAATAAGTTAATATTAAACTATAAAAAATACTTTTTTAGGCTGTTAATACAGCACAAATCGATGCTAATTCTGAAAATTAACCATTTAGTAGCTAATCAGATAATTAATTGGCTGATAAAAATGTTCAAATGGAAATTTGAGCCAAATACAGTTAACAAACCTTATTTGGCAATTACTCGCTTAATTTTTTGGTGACAACCTTGTAGCACAAATCATACGTAATCTTTCGCCTACAAAACTGCCTCGTATAACGCCCTCTTGAATAACCTCACCACCAGAAGTCATCACTCGATCAGTAATTTTCCAACTACCAACATGTTGTCCCCATTCAGAATATAGTCGACCTAATTCTCTAAATGTTTGTGATGACGTTGGTCGATTTGAATAAAAATTACTAAATAGTGCAGTCGATGGCAAATTATAACCTTCATAATTACAATAACCAGGTCGTATAGGAGTTTGAGTTTGTTTGGCTTCAAAACGATTTGTATTAACAAACCAAGTATTTATTATAAATTTATACAGAACTGTTTTACGTTCTTTATCGGCATAAAGTACAAACCTTGAAACTCCAAATTTCTTATCTACTTTATCCGAACCAATTATCGCTACACCTTTTGTTGACCTTCCTCCATTAGTTATTTTAGGGCCATTTAGTCTTATCCCTACTTCATTAATTGAATCTCTCCACAAAGATAAATTTACACCTTCGCCTGATTCGGGATATATAATACTACCATTAATAGCTATCACTTCTTCTGGGCTGATCTTATCAAGCACTAATGTATAATTAAGTCCATCACCTCCAGTAGTTGGAAAATTATTCCATTGATTACGATTTACAGGATATTCCCATGAATCAGAACGTGTCTTTATGGCTCGCCCATTAGCTTCAGGGGAAAAATAATAAGTATGACTTGCCCCTTGAAAATTGCTTATATCACTTGATTGTGGAAGTCCATATCGCGTTGATAAACGTCCACTTGTAGACGAAATGGTAACTTTATAAGGCGAACCGGTAATTGATAAAAATGCATCTTGATTATTTTTAACCCAATTAGTGATGTCATTATTATTAACATCTCGCCACGTAACATTTAAGGTACCTGATGAACTAATTCCACTATCTCCATCAATATCATTAAAATAATTATTGCTTGCGATAACGCTACTTAAACTAATACTAGGATAATTATTAAACGGTATAATTGTTTGGATATCCTTTACTTTAGTAACTGATTCAGGTAATTTTATTGGATTGTTGTAACTTGAACTATCTTGATATGGCTGATAAACCGCACCGTTTGATAATCTAAGCCAAAGCAGTGGCTCTGTAGTAGAGGCTCGATTTATTCCATCAAAAGAGAGATATGGGCCATTTCCATGAATTGCATTGGCCGTACTCGCATTTAATGCATATGCCGAATTAATTGAAAGGATTAATAAACTAGATATAGCTAATATGGTTAAAAATGTTGGTTTTAAACACAAAAAGTTAAGACTTAACTGTAAGTTAAGTGAATAAGTTTTAGCGGTAATGATTTCTTTAACGGAAGTAAAGAATCGTTGACTTGCAATTGGATAATTT
Organism: Gilliamella sp. W8145; assembly: GCF_016101145.1. Lineage (NCBI taxonomy): Bacteria > Pseudomonadati > Pseudomonadota > Gammaproteobacteria > Orbales > Orbaceae > Gilliamella > Gilliamella sp. W8145. The sequence continues at coordinate 339,620 of NZ_JACFRC010000001.1, read as the reverse complement.
ATGTAGGCTCGACTTATTAATCCCTTTAATAACCCTAATTTATGACTGACTGACTGACTGACTGACTGACTGACTGACTGACTGACTGACTGACTGACTGACTGACTGACTGACTGACTGACTGACTGACCACTAAACAACTGTATTTTAACATTTTTTCAATCCTTTGTCACGATATCCGATTATTTTATTTCAATAAAAATCTAATTTTTTGACTTTTAAAGTATAATTAAATCGAGTAATTTCCGCAATTGCTACTTGTTTAAAAATTGTAAAGATTAGTAAGGAAAATCAGGTCATTATTGTTATCAATTGATCTTGATACCTTTCGGTCGTTCATAAAGATTATGATTATTAAATGATGATCTTATAAAATCTTAAAATTCAATAAAATCGTGGTAACAAGCAGCCCCGTTATGCAAACATTTTCATTAAAATGGATTAATAATTCAATGTGCAATCTTTAATAATGTCGTTTTTAGACTTTTAGTAAAGGCTAAATAAACTTCAACAGGTTCGCTATCCAGTTGCTAAATACTTGAATAATTGATTTGTTGATGATTTAAGGTAAGATTAAAACACTGCATATCTTGTTCTAACATTGTATGTTTTTTTGTTGTGAAAATCTTACTTTTAATTCAGGACCTATTTTGTCAACATATGTAAAGTAAAATTAACAATTGTTAGTTTATTGATGGAAGATTGAGTAAAAGTTTTTGCTAATTTAGAAAAAAACAAATGGCAAATTTTAACCACTGATTCGCATAGATTTTTTTGAAATTAATAAGTTAATGTTCAATCTTTGATAATGCAGTTTTAGTACTATTGCAAATTTACATAATCATATAGTTACAATAGTAATCACCAATAAACTATTTATTATTATTTATTAACCTAGCCAGTTAAATTTAGATAGAAAATTTAAAATAAGCCATAATTAAATAGAGTCATAAATATTGGCATGATTAACGTTAATAAAAAACCTTGAACGATTGCTGGTGGTACAATACTAACCCCTGCTCCTTTTTGTAGCATAGGTAAGGTAAAATCCATTGAGGTTGCACCACATAAACCTAGTGCTGTAAGTTTATATCGTTTGATTAAGGTAGGAATTAAGATAATGGCACATAATTCTCGTAGAATGTCATTTAAGAAAGTAGCACTACCAATGATTGGACCATGAGCTTCTGTCATTAATATTCCCGATAACGAATACCAACCAAATCCTGATGACATTGCCAACCCTACTCTCACTGGTTGTGCCAATATGAAGGCGGCAATAATACCACCTAAAAAGGTACTTAGAATGACAATAATGGTAGTAGCAATACCCACTTTATTCAATAAAATCTGTTTTAACGAAATATTATTACTACGCAACTGAATACCAATAAGTAACAACAAAAATACTAAAACCACTTTGGTAATATCTTCACTATATTGCCAAATAAACAGTGGAAAAAGTCCTGCAACAAATCCTGCTATCAATGCAATACAGACCCGCAGAGATTCCAAGATCATTTTAAATCGTGATTGATAAGTTGCATTACTATGTGAAGTACGCCATGGTAAAAAAAGATCAACAATAGCTAAAAAAATAAAATTACCGCCAAAAGTACAGATAAAAATAATACCAGTATAAAATAAGATAATTTTTAAATTAGCAGCGAGATTATCTAAATGAGCTAGTTCGGTTCCCATTATAAATAATATAAAATAGACCATCCAACTTAAGATCTGATTAATCTTGGTTATCCACTTTTGCTCTTTGAATTTAATCAAATAACCTAAACATAACGGTACTAAAGCAATAAGAATACCAAAATACATATTTCATTCCTTAATTATCATTTTTATATTAAAAGTATCAGATAGATTTGGGTCTTGTTTAAGATCGCTTGCAATATAATGCAAGCGATAGATTAAAAGATTATTTTAATGATGCTAATTGTGTTTCAATATTGTTCTTGAGCTCATCTAATAATGCATAACGATTGCGATACTCAGAACGCTTTTTACTGGCAACCTCTTCCAGTGATTTGCGGTTAATCTGGTTTGGCAATATAAATAACGATCTTGAATCTTGCTTACCATCAATAGTTAACCAAAAATCATCATAATCAGATAAGATCCTTTCTTGTCGGCTATTATAACGCCAGTTGTTGTAGACATGAGTTTTATTGCCCACCGCAATAATTTGTTCAAGTTGATAATAACCAGCAATAATTAACGCTGCCTCAACCGCAACACGTTTAGGAAAAAGCCCATAGCACTGTTTTGTTGCCTGTTGTACTCGAGTTCGAGCTTCATGATGCCCTGTTCCTTGTAAGCCGGAAATAAAAAGTGTCGACTTTTGTTGATATTGCGCGATAGTAAAAGTTAACGTCGCTAAATCAATGCCATCATTATCATAAAAATAGAGGCTGAGTTCCCCTTCCCGAGCATATTTATTACGTGCTTGAATTGCAATTTTTATATTGGCGTCATTTTTTGCCCTAATACTGGCTAATTCAAAGGGGATATCTAAGTTATAGAAGGCTTTTGTCATGCTATCAGGACGATTAGCTAAAAAATCATAATGATAAGCTAATGCCTCGTACCGTTCTTGTTGGCTCAAACATGAAGCTAAATAAGGTCGTTGTAGTTTACAAGGTAAATTAGTTTGGCATGATAAATAGTAACCAAGTAACTTGTATTGTCTTAATTTGTCTAATAGTTTAAGCGTAATAGGACTTAAAAATAGAGTTCGAAAAAAAAATTTATAACGATAAGTCGGTTTAAGCCATAATTCGTTAAGCGGTAATTTACCTGAACAAAGCCAGTTAAAAAGTTGCCATTTACTTTTAGGCTGGGACATATTCGTAATATTATTCATAAGCAGAAAAAGTATTCGTATTGGTTAATATAAAAGAGTTATATGTGGTTAAATTATAAATTATCAATTAGATATTTATGATTATTTTCAAATTTAAGGCACCATTTCAACGTAAGTGCCTAAGAGTACAACACAACCCAAAGCAACGCAACCCTTATGGTGTTATGTCATCGCTTAAGCAATAAAAAACGGTGAACTAAGTCACCGTTTTATTAAATAACATCGTTTATAAAAACGAATTATTGACCTTTAACTTCCTTTAAACCGTTAAATGGTGCTTTTGAACCTAAAGCTTCTTCAATACGGATTAATTGGTTGTATTTAGCAACACGGTCAGAACGGCTCATTGAACCAGTTTTGATTTGACCAGCAGCTAAACCAACAGCTAAATCAGCAATAGTTGAATCTTCAGTTTCACCTGAACGGTGAGAGATAACCGCAGTATAACCCGCATCTTTCGCCATTTTAACAGCTGCGATAGATTCAGTTAAAGTACCAATTTGGTTAACTTTAACTAGGATTGAGTTAGCGATACCTTTCTCAATACCTTGTTTGAAGATTTTAGTGTTAGTTACAAATAGATCATCACCAACTAATTGAATTTTGTCACCTAATGCTTTAGTTTGGTATGCCCAACCTTCCCAATCGCTTTCGTCTAAACCATCTTCGATAGATACGATTGGATATTGTTCAGTTAAACCTTCTAGGTAGTGAGTAAATTCTTGAGCAGTGAACTCTTTATTACCTTCACCTTTTAATACGTATTTACCCGTTTCTTTGTTATAGAATTCAGAAGCTGCACAGTCCATCGCTAAAGTAATGTCTTTACCTAATACATAACCAGCTTTTTCAACTGCTTCTTTGATGCAAGCTAATGCTTCAGCATTTGAACCTAAGTTAGGAGCAAAACCACCTTCATCACCAACAGCAGTGTTCATACCTTTATCATGAAGAACTTTTGCTAAGTTGTGGAATACTTCAGAACCCATACGGATTGCTTCACGAACAGTTTTAGCACCAACTGGTTGAATCATAAATTCTTGTAAGTCGATGTTATTATCAGCGTGTTCACCACCATTGATGATGTTCATCATTGGTAATGGCATAGAGTATTGACCTGGAGTACCATTAAGATCAGCGATATGTTGATAAAGTGGTACGCCTTTAGCTGCAGCTGCAGCTTTAGCTGTAGCTAAAGATACAGCTAGAATTGAGTTAGCACCTAAGTTTGATTTGAAATCAGTACCGTCTAAGTCAAGCATGACTTGGTCGATAGCTGCTTGATCTAACGCATCTTTACCAACAACTGCTTTAGCAATTGGGCCATTTACGTTTTCAACAGCTTTAAGTACGCCTTTACCTAAAAAGCGAGATTTGTCACCATCACGAAGTTCTAATGCTTCACGTGAACCTGTTGATGCTCCTGATGGAACGATTGCAAGACCAACGAAACCACCTTCTAAATGAACTTCAGCTTCAACAGTTGGGTTACCACGAGAGTCGATGACTTCACGACCATGTACTTTAACGATTTTTGCCATGTTATTTTCCTCTATATGACAGATATGTAACTATAATGTAAATATAAACTATTTTTGCTGCTGATCTTGATGATCTTTGGCAGCTTTAATAAAACTACTAAATAATGGATGTCCATCACGTGGTGTTGAAGTGAATTCCGGATGGAATTGACACGCAACAAACCATGGATGATCAGGAATTTCAATGATTTCTACTAGTTTTTTATCAGTTGATAATCCTGTTACTTTTAATCCAGCTTTAACCACTTCTGGTAATAAATTGTTGTTAACTTCATAACGATGGCGATGACGTTCGGTAATCGATTCTTTTTTGTACATACCTGCAACTAATGAATTAGGCTCTAAATGACAAATTTGTGAACCTAAACGCATAGTACCACCTAGATCACTATCTTCACTGCGCTGAACCACTTTTCCTGATTCATCGCTCCATTCAGTAATTAATGCGATTACTGGGTTTGCGCAATCTTTAACAAACTCTGTTGAATTAGCATCTTTGATGCCGGCAACATTACGAGCATATTCAATTAATGCTACTTGTAAACCAAGACAAATACCTAAGTAAGGGATCTTGTTTTCACGAGCATAACGTGCAGCCATAATTTTACCTTCAACTCCACGATAGCCAAAGCCACCAGGAATTAATATTGCATCTAAATCTTGTAATAATTCAGTGCCTCGTGATTCAAGATCTTCTGAATCAATATAACGAATATGTACAGTTAAACGATTCTTTAAACCACCATGTTTTAATGCTTCATTAACTGATTTATAAGCATCAGGTAACGCAATATATTTACCAACCATACCAATGGTCACTTCACCAACTGGGTTGGCTTCTTCATAAATCACTTGTTCCCATTCAGATAGATCCGCTTCTTTACATTCAAGATGGAAGCGATTGCAAACAAAAGTATCTAAATTTTGTGATTTTAATAATGCAGGGATCTTATAAATAGAATCAACATCTTTAAGTGAAATCACCGCACGCTCAGGCACATTACAAAATAGCGCAATTTTAGCTCTTTCATTGGCTGGAATAATGCGATCTGAACGACAAATTAAGACATCCGGTTGAATACCAATTGATAATAACTCTTTCACTGAGTGTTGCGTTGGTTTAGTTTTAACTTCACCAGATGATGCAAGGTAAGGAACTAAAGTTAAATGCATAAACAAAGTATGTTCACGACCAACATCTACCGCTAATTGGCGAATAGCTTCCAAAAATGGTAATGATTCAATATCACCAACAGTACCACCAACTTCAACGATAGCGACATCGTAACCTTTTGCACCATCAATAACACGATCTTTAATCGCATTAGTAATATGAGGGATAACTTGAACTGTTGCGCCTAAATAATCACCACGACGTTCTTTTCGCAAAACATCAGAATAAATACGTCCAGTGGTAAAATTGTTTTTTCGGCTCATTTTGGTGCGAATAAAACGCTCATAATGCCCCAAATCAAGATCGGTTTCGGCACCGTCTTCAGTCACAAAAACTTCACCATGTTGAATTGGACTCATTGTTCCCGGATCGACATTGATGTAGGGATCAAGTTTTAGCATGGTGACTTTTAAATTGCGGGCTTCTAAAATTGCAGCTAAAGATGCTGCGGCAATGCCTTTACCTAAAGAAGAAACGACACCGCCTGTTACAAAAATATAATTCGTGACCATTAATACCAGACCATTATTAATTTAGTTGAACAATATAACATAAGTTTAAACCATAAAAACTAATGCAATATATGATGAATCAGACGGGAAAATAGTATAACAGAATATGGCTTAGCTCACAATTGAATAATTATGTTTAATCGATAAGTTACTCTCTTCGCCTACTAATTTGGTATCTATTATTTCAGTAACCTATCTAATATTAATCCCCAACCATTGAATGGTTTTTTAAAATTTTATCACTATAATTAGAAATAATTTTTTCAAGTCGTAATTGATTGGCAGCTTTTTTCCAAATAAACAAAGTACAATTAATTAAGGTGATTAAGATAACAAATAGAAACACAAAATTGTTGATCAAAATCGGTGATAAAAATGAAAACAACTGATTTTTATCAATACTATAGATAGGATCTGTTGAAATAGTTAGTTTTGAAACTGTTCCATTATGGTAACTCACATTAGTGACTACACCTGTAATTTTTAAGTTAGCATTATTTCCCATTAAAATACCATTATAATAATCAAGTTGTTCTTTGAAAATTTCATTATTATATTTGTAATTATAATTTTTATCATAGAGTGGGATCAATTTAGTAAATTGTAAACTAAGGTTATTTTCATCATTTTGCAGCATTGCTACTTTTTCTTTAGCATCAAAGATAAAATGTTTAAGAATATTTTTTCGATATTGAGTAATTAGTTGGACAATATTTTGCGCCGAGTTTAAATTTACTATTTTTTGAATGTTGTAATGCGATTTCGCATAAGCCACCACGTCAGACCAATTGTTTAAATCAACACCACTTATATCTGACAGTAAATTGGCTAGACTGTTTTTAATTTGGTTACAAGGTTCAAGGTTTAGATGTTTACAACTGTCATCAAAGGTTGGAATAGCTATCTCAATATTATAGATTTTTATCAATTCAACTATATTTTTGTTTTTCGTGTATTGTTTGTATTTTGGATTATTCGTATATTTGGAGTCATTCTCTAAACGCTGATTTAAATATTTGTTGGCTAACGCAGTCATTACAATAACTTCTGAATCTTTTGTCATTCTTAAAATATTGCTATCATAAATCGCTTGTGTTGATTGAGGCCATGAAGAAAAAAGATTAAGTTTTGTACTGCCTATTGGATTAGTATTAACAAATATTTTATTACATTGAGAATGATCTTCATTTTCATTTTGAATATCACACGAGACACTTGATAAATCGAGATTAACCCGATCCATAAATTGAATGGCTATTTTCTTTAAGTTAGTTTTATCATCAATGTTCCAAATAGTGGCTTGTGAGGTTAATTGCTGATAGCTAAAATCAAATTTTTCACCGGCATTGGTAAAATAGTAAATTAATACAACCAATATTAATCCTGTAATAGCCAATTTAACATTATGCTTGATAAATTTTGGTGCACCATAATTTTCCACTTCTTCACTTATTGATAAATAGCCGCCATAACTGAGTAATTTTCGAGAATTAATGTCAACCTCCATATCAATTGGAGTTTCACTTTTATTTGATATGAACATTCTCCAGTGTTCGGGAGTGTTAACATAAAAGTATGATTCAATACCCAATTTTTGCGCTTTGATATGGTTGACATATTCAGTAGGTATTTCTCGTTTTATATGCGATACTATCATAGCTAATATAAAGCATATGATTGAGAAAAATGCCAACAATAGCGATTGAAAATGCTCTAAAACCAATAACCCCATCACACCTAATACAAACAAAAAAATCATTAATTTTCCGGAGTTACTTTGGTCTTCCATTGCAATTTCAAATTGATTTTTTTCTCTTTTGTTAACAATCTCAAAAGGCGGTGTCTTTTCTGATTCTTCTGTTAGAAGTTGGGTAATGGTTTCATTTGACTTTTCAGCGCTACTCAAACCAATAGGTTTCAAATTGCCGGTCTGCCAATAATCTTCAATTTGCCCCTCTTTTCGACCAGATAGATTTAGACCTGCTTCCAATAACTCACAAGTGTTTATTTTAACGACAATGGCATAACTTTTAGTAAACACAACTTCAGCGGTATTGATATAGTCAGACTTATTTTTAGGTAGTTCGCTATCAAAACTATCACGAAGACCTAAAATACGGTAAGACATATTGTAAGGAAAGAATAACCGTATATAACCCATCTTGTAATAGTAATTATTATTTTGTTTATCTGGATAATCTTTTTCAATATACGCTTTAATTCTCATGACATCATAATTGATTAATGAACTTTGCCATTGATAAGGAGGAGGAATATGATCTTCATTATCAAGATAAGGTTGAAGAAGAAGAATTTCTTCTTCAGTTAACTGTCGAATAGCATTTTCACGAATAAAAGGATCAATTTCGGCTTGCTTTTTTTGGGAAAGTTTATCTAGTTCTTTTTGGGTCAAGATACCTATGCGTAGCACCAAGAAAGCAAGAGCTGGAATAACGATAAAACAGATAATATTTGCTAACATACTATTGATATCTTCTTAATTTAAGACCTTTTAATAAAGATTAATACCTAAATTAACCTATCTTGATAATATTTAATAATTTCTTTAGAACGATTTCGATTAATTCTCGTTTTCTGAACTAGTTTTACAGCATTAATCGTAGCGATTAAAGTCATCATGACAAACATAATAACATTAATAATAATCAATAAATTTGATGATAACTGTTGATTTTCGTCCAAATTATAATGATGATTTGCGTTCACTTTCAGACCAGAAATACTCTGTGTTTCAAGATTATGTCTATCAGAATTTTCAACCTTGTGATAAAGAATATCACTTACCGAACCAACGATATTAATATTCGCAGGGATATTATTGTTTAAAATAGCAAAATAATAATTAATATAACCATTTTCATCGAATCTCATCGATTTACTCATTACTAATGGAGCCATGTCAACATAGCTTTGATTGGTTAATGTAATTTTTACACCGTTGTCAGATTGATATTTAGAAATGACATTCACCAATTCACTTTGAAGTTCTGATTTAAATGGTTCAAGCGCCTGTTTGAGGCTATGCATTCTGCGGGTTTCGACTATTTCACTAAAATCAGGATTTTTTGTAGACTCAGTCAATAAATCATCCCATGTAATATTTGCCTTGCTCCTACTAGTATCAAACAAATGAGTCAGATTGTATTTGACATTGTCACATTCTTTAACCGGTAAAATCTTACAAACCTTATCAATATCAATTACCATTTGACCAATACTTTCTATTTTAGAAAATGAATTTTTAACATAACGTCCATCATTTGAACTGCGGTTAAGCATATCAACATATAGGCTTTGTACATTTTGAAAACGCAACATTTCCGTATCGACCACGTCATCAACAAATTTTGTATCAAAAATATGTTTTAATGAACCTTCGATGGCCATGACATTATTTTCCTTCAAAGCCATTGGTTCATTATTGATAAAGAAGTTATGACATTGATAGTCTTCGTTTAAATCATTGATATCACATGACGTATTATTGATGGTGATATTCACCATGTCACCCAGCTTGATATCACTATTTTTTAAAGTGGTGAAATCTTTAATTTGCAGATTTTCAGATTGTTGACTGTAATATTGATAAGCAAAATAACCATTATTAACTGGATCAGTATAATAATAGAGAATAGCAGATAGAATTCCGCCAATCACGAATAAAATCTTATTTCTTGTAACTAGCTTTGGTGGTCCAAATTGCTCTACTTCATTATTAATGGATAAAGTCAGACCATAGCGAAGTAATTTTTTATTATCATTACTGATAACCATTTCAGTCGCGGAAGCTGAAGTCTCAGGGATAAAATTTAACCAATACTTAGGGTATTGTAAAACCATAAGATTACCTACCTCTATGGAACAAGTGTTAGGATCTTTATCATAAATTTTTGCTTTAACGACGGATACTTGCTGTGGGTTTAAATAATCTTTAGGTTTATACCAAGCAAAAAAGGCAGCTGCGCCGAGACAAATTAATATTAAAATAGATATCTGATCATTTTCTCCCAACCATGAGCGTATCAAGAGAACCGTAGCTAAAATTAAGCAAAGCGATGTCAACCAACCAAGGCTATGTTTACGACGTATAGCAGCTTCAAATTGAGTTTCTTCTCGTTGATAGAGGAGTTTATAGTAATTTTTTGATGCTTCTAAATAAGCCTGATTATTATCTAGATTTTTACTATCATTATAAATGCTGAGTGATTCAACATCAGAAGAATTAATACCATCTTGACGATGGGTAGTATTGTGTTCTTCAAAGAATTCATTGTCAAAAATCTTTTCTTTAGATTTAGTTTGCTTTACATCTCTAAATAAATATTCCTCATTTGGATCATAATTTTCAAATGCTGTTTTGATATCATAATCATTTACTTTAATAACGATCCCATAATATTTGGTAAATACAACTTCAAAAATATTTGATTCATCAATATACATATCCATATTATATGGAAAGAATATTTCAATATTATCGACATCATAATAATAGGCGATTTCTTCTGTGTTGCTATAAAGACTTTTACGAGTACAAGTACCAAGTAAATACGATACTTTGTTATCAATCAAGGATGATTGAAAATTATAAGGATAAACTGCTAATTTACTAGTTAGAAAGGGTTGTAACAGTTCTAGTTCTTCATCGGTTAAATCTCTTATTTGTTCACGTTGTCTTATATGATCATTTAAAATATTCTTATTGATACTACGATCACTTTTATAAAGAAACCAACTAATTAATCCAAAAATTAAAATACCTATTTTAAAAACTAAATACAAATCCATTGTTATTCCACAAGCTGAAATTATTGATTATTTTTATAACAAAATAATGAAAATTTAATCCTGTCGTTATTAATGTCTAGCCATAGTAATGTACTACTCTATCCGAATAATATTTGGTGATTAGTTTAATACGACGTTGATTGAATATAATTTTATAAAGTAGTGTGACCCCATTAATTAATGCTACTGCTGCCATAATAATGAACATAATAATATCAATAATAACTGGCGACGTTAATGAAAATAGTTTTTCTGAATCAACCTTATAATAATCTTTAACATTAAGCTTAAGTTGTGAAATGCTACCATCTTCGCGATAGCTAATATCGCCTACTAGTCCAATCAAATTAATTGCATCATTTGCATTAGCTTCATTAGTTAAAATTTTATAGTAATAATCTAATGATAATTTCAAATCTTCCTTAGAAGATGCATTTTCAATACTATCTGATTGAACTATTTGAATATAACTATTTTCTATTAATACAATTTCAACTCCTAAGCCATTAAATTGATAATTATAAACAACATTTTTCAATTCATATAAAATATCTTTTTTAATCTTATCAATATAAGGGATAAATTCTTTAATTTTTGATATTTCTATTGATTTTGAAAAATTTGGATTAAGTTCAGCTTCAGTAACTAATTTAGTCCATTCTGTTTCATCATAATTTCCTTTATTAGTATATAATTGAATTAATTTATATTTAACCGATTCACATTCAATTTCAAGGATGTTACAAATTTTATCAATATCAATAACCATCTGTCCCATATTTTTCAAACTTAAATAAGATTCACCTTTATAAACTAGCATTCGGAGCGTATTTGGATCTATCACTGCATCAATGAATTTTTCATCAAATACTTTGTTTATAGTATTAAACAAAAGCATAAATTGATTATCCTCATTTCCAAGTGGCTTATCCTTGATAGCCAAGTGATGACATTTAGTGTCAATATTTTTATTTCTCTCTTTAATATCACATGAAGTACCGTTGATAGAGATGTTAATAAGATCCCCTCGCTTAATATCACTATTATTTAAGCTGGTTAAATCATTGATTTGCCAATTTTGTAATTGATGGCTGTAATATCGATAAGCTAAAAAACTATTGTTAATTGGATTAGAAAAAATATAGAAGACGATTGCCAATATTAACCCTAGAAAAAATAAAGCGTTATTGCGAAAAACAAATTTTGGTGGTCCGAATTGTTGTACTTCCCGATGAATTGATAAAATATTCCCACAACGCAGTAATGTATTAATATTACCTCTGATGTCCATTTCGGTGGTTGTTTTTGATACTTCAGGTAGAAAACGTGACCAATACTTTGGATAACCTATATTCGTTTTATGATCGACAATTAAGGTGTGAGATTTAGAATTTTTATTGAAAGTATTAACCTTAATGGTTTTCACTTGTTGTGGTTTTGATTTTAGCTTAGATTTATGCAAAGCAAAAAATACAGCTACAACAAAACATATTATAATTTTGATCAGAGTAGATAATATTTGATCATTTTCAGCTAACCATTCACGAATAAAAAGAATAGTTGCAAATAATAAACAAAATGAAGTTAATATGCCATAGTTGCTTAGATTGCGAGATTTTAATTCCAATGGTGTTTCTTCACGTGTAGACAAAGTTTTATAATCAACTTTTACGTCATTATTTACTGAAGCGAAATCAGCATTCTTAGGAGCTGTCTCTGATTTTGGAACATTAGTCGTTTTTATTCTATTAGGATCATAATTGTCAAAAGCAAACTGAATACCACAATTGTTGACATTAACTACATATGCATATGTGTTCGTAAAAACAACTTCAACAACATTATATTTTGAAAGATACATATCTAAATCATACGGAAAGAAAAGATTGATATTATTAATTTCATAGTAATAACGATTTTTGTTGTCTTCGGTGATTACCATATTACGAATACAAGCACCTTTTATTATCGATACTTTGCAATCAATTAACGGTTGGAGTTTATAAGGTCGAACAGATATTTTATGGCTTGTAAAAGGTTCTAATAGTTTTAATTCTTCATTAGTTAAATCTCTATATGACTCACGTTTTGCAATAAAATCTTTAATTTTTTTCTTATTTTTTTTAAGATTTTTGCGATCACGTCTTACAGCAAAGTAACCAAAAATGAAAATGAGTATAAATGCAAACACAATTACACCGGAGAAGATATTAAATATCATCACGATCCAAAATAATGCATCCAACATTCTTTATTTCCCTATAATATCGCGAATGTTAAAAAGTCGACAACTATATCATTTGTTTGATATTTATCCAATATTTTTTCAAAATTTATTTAATATTATTATATATTTAAAAAAAAGGCGCTTAATGCGCCTTTTATTTTATTTAGAAGATCATTTATTTAACCGTTTTTTCGCTGCGAGATAAACCAATGATCCCTGAACGAACAATTTCAACTATATTGCAGGTTTCACGAATTGAAGCTAAGAATGACTCTAATTTTTCACTAGTACCTGATAATTGGACAATATAATGAGTTGCTGTCACATCAACAATCGAACCTCTAAAGATATCAGCACAACGTTTAACTTCATCACGTGCATCAGAACTTTTAGCTACAACTTTAACTAGCATGATTTCTCGTTCAACGTGTGGACCTTCAGTGAGATCATTAACACGATAAACATTAACTAATTTATGTAGTTGCTTTTGGATCTGTTCGAGTACATGTTCATCACCAGATGTTTGAATTGTCATTCGACTCATTGTTGGATCTTCAGTTTGTGCTGTAGTAATGGATTCAATATTAAACCCACGCTGTGAAAATAAACCAATAATTCGTGACAATGCACCTGGTTCGTTTTCAGTTAAAATTGATAATATATAACGCATTAGGTTCTCTCCGTTTTACTAAGCCACATCTCATTCATTGCTCCACCGCGAATTTGCATTGGATAAACATGTTCTGTCGCATCAGTCATGACATCAATAAAAACTAAACGATCTTTTATCGAAAGCGCTTTTTTCAGTTTAGGTTCCAGATCTTCTCGTTTATTAATCACCATACCAACATGACCATAAGCTTCGGCAATTTTGGCAAAATCAGGTAATGATTCCATATAAGATGATGAATGACGGCCAGCATATATCATATCTTGCCATTGTTTGACCATGCCTAAAAAACGGTTGTTAAGATTTAAAACGATAACAGGTAAACCATATTGCAAAGCAGTTGAAAGCTCTTGAATATTCATCTGAATACTACCATCACCGGTTACGCAAACTACATGTTTTTTAGGAAATGCTAATTTAACTCCCAATGCAGCAGGTAAACCAAAGCCCATAGTGCCAAGACCGCCAGAAGTAATAAAGTGACGAGGTTTATCAAATGGGTAGTAAAGTGCAGTAAACATTTGATGTTGTCCGACATCGGTTGCAATATAAGCATCACCTTTAGTTAATTTATATAAAACCTCAATGGCTTCTTGTGGCTTAATACTTTCACCTTCATGACTATAAGCAAGGCATTTACGAGCTCGCCAATATTCAATCTGTTTCCACCAATCAACTAATGCATCTAGATCACGTTGAACACTAAGATCTTTAAGTTGTGTTAACATTGTTTCAACAACTTGTTTTGCATCACCAACCACTGGAATAGTTGCCGATACGGTTTTCGATATAGACGTTGGATCAATATCAATATGAATAATTTTGGCTTTTGGACAATATTTTTCAATATTGTTGGTCGTTCTATCGTCAAAACGAGCACCAATAGCAAAAATAACATCAGCATTATGCATTGCCATATTGGCTTCATAGACACCATGCATACCAATCATGCCTAAATATTTTTTATCGGTTCCGGGAAAAGCACTAATGCCCATTAATGTTGAAGTCACCGGTAGATTGAGTTTATCAGCTAGTGATTTAACCACATTACTAGCGTCAGCACTAATTACCCCACCACCAATATATAACACAGGTTTTTTAGCTGCTAATAAAGTAGTTAAGGCTTTTTTAATTTGCCCTTTATGCCCTTGTGTCGTTGGATTATAAGATCGCATTGTCACTGATTTTGGATAATTATAATTATATTTGTTAGCTGGATTAACAATATCCTTCGGCAAATCAATAACAACTGGTCCAGGGCGCCCAGTAGAGGCAATATAAAACGCTTTTTTGATTGTTTCTGGAATATCTTTACTATCTTTAATTAAAAAACTATGTTTGACAATTGGGCGCGAAATTCCAACCATATCACACTCTTGGAAGGCATCATTACCAATTAAATTACTCGCTACTTGGCCAGATAAAATTACCATTGGCACGGAATCCATATAGGCCGTTGCGATACCTGTAATAGTATTAGTTGCCCCTGGACCTGAAGTAACAAGTACCACACCAACATCACCAGTTGCTCTGGCATAACCATCAGCCATATGTACTGCAGCTTGCTCGTGACGAACTAAAATATGTTCAATACCACCTAAGGTATGAATTGCATCATAGATATCCAAAACACTACCACCTGGATAACCAAATATCTGCTTAACTCCCTGATCAATCAGTGACTGAATGACCATTTCTGCGCCTGACAGTTTTGCCATGGTTGTTGCCTCCATTTATAACTAATTTGTCATTTTTAATTTATTTTGCATGAACTAATACAGAAAATCAATAAAGTCAATAATATGTGCGGTATACTTATTATTTTTGGATACTAGGCCTCATTTTTGAAAGAAATAACTTGTAAATATTCTATTAATCGATTTTAATTGGATTAATGTCAATTTTTAATTGATGATAAATGATATCCTTATGATTATTAAGAGTTATTTATTATTATTTTTTGTTTGTTTTTTTATGCATGACTTATGCTAGTCATTTTGTACTAGAGTCCTTTATATTAAAAAGGTGTTTTTAATGAACAATTCTTATTGTAAACCAACTTCCCTATCTGATTGGCAATTAGTCAAAGTATCAGGTACTGACAATCGTACATTTTTACAAGGACAAGTGACTGCTGATATTAATCATCTTAATGAACATACAGCATTATTTGCAGCACATTGTGATGCAAAAGGACGGATGTGGAGTAATTTAATATTATTTCAACGAGGAGCAGATATTTTTTATATTGTGCGTAAAACGGTTGCTGAAAAACAAATTGCTGCTCTAAAAAAATATGCCGTTTTTTCAAAAGTGACAATTGAACCCGTTGTAGATCTTAATCTAATTGGCTTAGAAAATAATGCCATTGAACAATCAATTATTGCGGAGCTTGGTGACAATAGTTGCATTACCAAAGATGATATAACTTATATCAAAATCCCATTACCTGAAATGCGGCTGATAAAAGTCTCGAATGAACCATTACCAACCGACTCACAAACTGCAGATCATTGGTTAAAACTTGATTTAGAAGCTGGTTATGCGATTATTGATGAACCAAATATTGAAAGTCTTTTACCACAAGCTTGTAACTTACAGCATTATAATGCTATCAGTTTTGATAAAGGCTGTTATTGTGGACAAGAGATGGTAGCTAGAGCACAATTTCGAGGCGCAAATAATCGTGGACTTTATCTGTTAGTTGGAAAAAGCAAAGCTTTGCCAATAATTGGTGACAAACTTGAATATGAACTTGACGGTAATTGGCGAGAAGGAGGTCAAGTATTAGCTGCATTAAAACTTGACGAAGATGATGAAATCTATGTACAAGTAGTGTTAGCCAATGGCATTGATATTGAAACAAACTTCCGTGTTAAGGGCCAATCAGATAGTCTGTTAAATTTCTAATGGTTCTGAACCAATAATATTAATTAAGCTGGAATAAATCTATTCCAGCTGATTGAAATTCACTGTCCTAATTCTTGCTGAACAATTTCGATAAAATAGTGCGCACCGGTTGTTAGAATTTCATCATTAAAATTATATGAAGGATTATGAACATTTGTGCCTTCACCTGCACCAATTTTAATATAAGATCCAGGTATTTTTTGCAACATGAAGGCAAAATCTTCTGATCCCATTGTTGGAGGTGAATCCACAATAATCTTATCATCACCGACAATTTTTTGTGCAGCTTTAATGGCAATATCAGCTTGTTTAGCATGATTAATGGTTGCTGGATAACGTCGCTGATAATCAATCTCTGCTTTGGTATTGAAGGTTAAAGCAATACCTGTCGAAATATGTTTAATTCGCTCTTCTGCTAAATCTTGATCTGCAGCACTTAATGCTCTAACTGTACCACGAATTACTGCGTGTTGTGGCAGTACATTCCAAGTATCGCCGCTGTGAATCTGTGTCACACTGATAACCAATGAATCAATCGGATTGAGATTACGACTAACAATCGTCTGTAAACTATTCACAATTGTGGTGGCTGTTAAAATCGTTTCTTTGCCTAAATGTGGTGCGGCAGCATGAGCACCCACCCCTGTTATTTTGATTTCAAAAACATCATAAGATGCCATCACAGCACCATGATTAATTAAAAAATGGTTTAATGCTAGATTAGGTTGATTATGCATACCATAAACAGCTTCAATAGGAAATTTATTAAATAAACCATTTTCAACCATAACTCTGCCACCACCTTCGTTTTCTTCAGCCGGTTGGAAAATAACCACAACTGTACCAGAAAAATCTCGATGGATGCTTAAGTATTTTGCTACACCTAATAAAGTTGCCGTATGGCCATCATGACCGCAGGCATGCATTTTGCCTGGAATAGTTGAACAGTAATCAATATCATTTTCTTCAATAATATCTAATGCATCTATATCGGCACGTAATGCAATAGTTCGACCTTCATTTTTACCATGAATAATGCCTACTACTCCTGTTGGCGCAAAATCTGTATATAGTTCAGTAATACCAAATGATTTTAATTTTTCGATAATAAACTCGGTAGTTTGTTTTTCTTCAAAAGCAGTTTCTGGATGAGCATGAATATAATGACGCCATTCAGTCATTTCATCTTTTAATGCGTTAATTCTATTAGCAATAATATTCGTCATTGATCATTCCTTAATTAATCACTTAACTACAAATCTGAAAGAGTTAATTGCACTATAACGTTTATTGAAAGTGAATATAAATAACCATTTTTACTAACCTTATCGTTTTTAGTTATAAGTAAAGTTTGACAACAAAATCACAAACCAATAAGAAAATAACTATTTAAAATCATTTAAGATAGAAACAAAAAAATTGTTCAATTTAAGTAGAGAATAAAATACCCTGAGATTAATAAAAAGGGACCAAAAGCGATTAATTCATCACTTTTTTTAAATAGATATTTTGAGAAAGCGTAATAGATGATAGCCAGCGTCGATGCGATGATTAACATTAATGGCAATAACTGATAAGGCAACCACGCACCTAAAGCAGCAATTAACTTTATATCACCACCACCTAATCCTTGTTTACTTGTAATACAAAAAAAGATGATTGCCGGTAATTTAAGCATTAAATAACCAAACAAAATACCTACTAGAGCATCGTTGATATTAAGTGAAGATAGATTAAAGTAAGCTATTATCAATCCACTCCACATTAATGGTTGAGTTAAAAAATCTGGCAATAATAAGTAGTTAATATCAATTAGTGCTAACAACAAAAAAATAACGACAAGTAACATAAGTAAAGCACATCTAAAATTTAGCCCCTTATCCAAATAAATCAGCAAAAATAATATTGCTATAGTTAGCTCAAAAATAACATAACTATTGGCTATTTTATGGTAACAATAATAACAACGTCTTTTTAACATCAACCATGACAATACAGGAATTAGCTGCCAAGCACTAAGTTTGTGATGACAATTCGGGCATGAGGAGCGAGGAATAGTAATAGCGAACAGATATTCATATACAGACTGCATAGGTAAATAACGATAATAAGCGACTCGCAAAAAACTACCAATAGCAAGTCCGACGCAAAAAAAGAGTATTGCCATTAACTGATCACGTCCGCCATTTGAAATATTGGCAAATATATCGCAATAATCAAACTACCGATTATTGTAGCTAAAATTAGCATTAATGAAGGTTCAAATGCTTTGACTAGATTGTCAGTTAAAGTTTGATTTTGTTGTTGATAGTAAAGAGTAATATTATCCAACATAATATCTAATGAACCAGACTCTTCACCGGCATGAACTAGTTGCACACAAAGCTTCGGTAAAGCGGGATAGCTAGCTAACATTTGACTAAAGCTATTCCCCTGTTCAATCCCCGTCATAATTTGCTTGATGATATTACGGTAATAAAAATTACTTATAGTTTTAGACGAGGCGGTTAATCCTGTCAAAAGTGGGATACCTGCTTGCTGAGTTATTGCTAATGTATGAAAAATTTGCATTAGACATTGAGATTGGATTATTGGACCAATTAAAGGAAGCTTCAGTTTATACTTATCTATAATAAGCTGATAACGTACTATAACAACATAATAAAAAAAAAAATAACATAACGTAATAGCTAATAGTATAAATAATCCCTCTTGTTTAACATTATTGGTTATATCAATCACTAGTTGTGTAAAATAAGGTAACTCGGCATCAAAACTTTGATAAATATCGGCAAATTTTGGTAGTACAATAAATATCATAACCATAATCACTAGTACCGATACAAATAATAAAAACAATGGATAACGCAGCGCTTTCTTAATCTGATCTTGTATTGATAATGATCTTTCAAGATGACAGGTTAATTGTTCAAAACTCTCTTCTAATCTTCCGGTCAATTCACCAATGGCAATAATTTCACAATAAAGCTCCGAAAATACTGAATGATGCTGTTTTAAAGCAATCGATAATGATTCACCTTTGGTTATCTGTTGACTAATATCGTTTAACAGATATTGCCATTGCACTTTAGGTTGCTCATCAATCAGTAATCGTAAGCTCTCTACAATTGATAATCCAGCTTTTAACATTGTGGCTAACTGTTTAGTTATAATGAGCAGTTCGTTAAGTTTAAAACTTTGTGAGGTAATTAAGTTACCGGAACTAATTTTAATCGCAAGTTGGCCTTGTAATAACAATTTTCTTCGCACATCTTGCTTAGATATGGCAATAATCTTATTTTGATGAAAGTTAATATCATACCAATAATAGAGTCGCTTCATGCATTATCTCCAAACTATTATTCAATTATTACCTAAAACACGATTTAATTCCGCCAGTGTAGTAATGCCTTGTCGAACAAGCTTATTACCTACTTGCCTAAGTGTTACCATATTTTTTGAAACAATCGGTTGGTTGGTTAAAATCTGCTGTTGTACTTGTGGTGTGATAATTAACAGTTCATATAAGCCTATCCGCCCTAAATAACCACCCACACATTTTTCACAGCCCATGGCGATAAAATGTGGTGAAGGTTCGTTATTTATCAATGTAAGTTCACTAGCTACCACTTTACAATATTGGCACAATTTACGAACTAATCGTTGAGCAATGACTAGTTTTAAACTGGATGATAACAGGTAATTTTTAATACCCATTTGATTTAAACGGATGATAGCCTCAATACTAGAATTAGTGTGTAGGGTTGATAACACTAAATGCCCAGTTTGCGCTGCTTGAATTGCAATCTCAGCTGTTTCAGGATCACGAATTTCACCAATCATCATCACATCAGGATCTTGACGCAAAAAGGCTCGTAATATCACAGAAAAACTTAAACCAGCCTTAAGATTAACTGCAGTTTGATTAATACCATCTAATGGAATTTCGATCGGATCTTCAACACTACAAATATTACATTTAGGTTTATTTAACCGTTTTAAAGCACTATATAACGTCATAGTTTTGCCACTGCCTGTCGGCCCTGTTACCAAAATCAAGCCTTGCGGATAATCCAATATTTGTTTGAAGGTTAATAGATCTTCCCCTGTTAATCCTAAATCATCGATACTCAGTTCGGAGTCATGATTATCCATAACTCGTAATACAATCTTTTCACCATTGAGGACAGGCAAAGTAGCTATACGCATTGCATAATTATTGATCACTAGTTGACCATCTTGCGGAAGCCGTTGTTGAGCAATATTTAAATTGGCCATAATCTTTAGTCTAGCTGCAATCTGTTTAGCTAACATTAACGACGGTGATAGCATATTTTGCAAAACGCCATCAATTCTCATGCGAATTCGATAATAATGTTGATAAGGCTCAAAATGAATATCAGATGCCCGCTTATCCAATGCTGAAAGCAATAATTTGTCGAGGCTTTCGACGAGATTCTCTTCTTGCATAGCGGTTATCCTATTAGCAATATTAATCACAATTAAAATTTAAAAATATCTTCACAAGCTGTAGTTAAAGTTGGATCTGGTGGATTGGTTTGACATGTCCGTGACCAATCTAAATTACCTAATTTAGGATTTAAAATAGGTGTTAAAGTTACTGTTAAACTTGATAAAGCGCTTTTACCTACTAAAGTTATCACCCCATTAGAGACATTAATTGACGTCACATAATTGGTCGTTCTCGTCGTTGGTACACCGTTATTACCACTGCTACATTTGCTTAAAGCGCCTTGCTCTATAGCGCAAATTTCAATAGCTGTTTTATATGCGGTCATTGATTGCAGCATATCGGTTAAGGCTGCTTTTTTTATATAACCTTGATAAGCAGGTAAACCGATAGCAGTTAAAATTGCTATCACGACAATAGCGATCATTAATTCAAATAGAGTAAATCCAGATTGGCATTGCATAATAGCCTCACAAATCAAATAATTGTTTGATAGTGTGACTTTATAGCTAATTCAAAAAATGAAATAATATACAGAGAGAATTTTTAGAACTTGAAATACAAAATGATCACCACAATCATCATGGTGGTAATTAAAATTGTGAAACAGATCGAAATATAGAGCAAATCTAAATGTATCGGAGCTATTATGCCTTTAAAAATTGTTGATGGTTGGATTAAAAATATTAAGCAAATTAAATCGTCTTATTATAATGACCGTCCAGAAGATCAACCCATCTCATTACTGGTTATTCATAATATTAGCCTACCACCTAAGCAATATGGCGGTCCTTATGTTGAACAACTCTTTACAGGTAAATTAGACCCAAACGCGCACCCCTATTTTGCTGAAATTTATCAATTACAGGTATCAAGCCATTTGTTTATAAGACGTGATGGTGAAATTATTCAATTTGTCCCTTTTGATAAACGGGCCTGGCATGCAGGCAAATCTATTTTTGCAGGCAAGGAAAATTGTAATGATTTCTCAATTGGTATTGAAATGGAAGGTTGCGATACTGAAAACTTTACCGAAATACAATATCAACAACTAGCCATAGTAACCAAATTACTACAACAAACCTATCCAATTAAACATATTACTGGCCATAGTGATATTGCCCCAACAAGGAAAACAGATCCAGGACCTTATTTTGATTGGCAGTATTATCGATCACTAATTAATCATCATAAACAAATAGATTTAATGACTACTCAATTAAGATTGATTAGAGATGAATTACAAAGATTGACACTTTGGCAACCTTCGCCACCAGCAGCAGAGGCGTTCTTGAGTGAACAACCATTTGCGCTTGATACCATGCAACCTTATGAATGGTTACAGTGGATATTTATCCCTCGAATGCAAGCGTTGATTGATGCTAATGCTGAATTACCAAAATTTGCCCTTCATCCTTATTTTGAAGAAGCATTTAAACAGCAAGAAATAGATGTTAATAACTTATTAGCATTGATAAAACAACTTGATGAATTATCAACTAACCAAAGAGTGAGTGATTGAGGGTATTTTAGCTAAAAAAACAGCCACAAAAATGTGGCTGTAGTATAAAATAAATTAATTATTATTCATAAGTCGGCGATATTCATTCACTGCTTGTTGATGATTACTATAGGTGCTACTGAACGTATGCCCACCGGTTCCATTAGCAACAAAAAACAGATATTTGGTTTTTGCCGGATGAGCTGCCGCTTCAAGCGATGCCAAACTAGGCATAGCAATCGGTGTCGGTGGCAAGCCTTCAATTACATAGGTATTATAAGGATTATTAGTATCAGTCAAATCAATACGCCTAATCGTTCCTGTATAATTCTCACCCAAACCGTAAATAATAGTTGGATCCGTTTGTAACTTCATATTAGCTTTTAAGCGGTTAACAAAAACAGAGGCAACGTTTGCTCGTTCTGAACTGATTCCAGTCTCTTTTTCAATAATTGAAGCAATAATCAACAATTCATAAGGGGATTTATAAGGTAGATCACTATCACGATTGTCCCATACTTTTTGTAGATTCGTCTTCATAGTTAAATATGCACGTTTCAAAATATTGATATCAAGACTATCAGCTGTATATTGATAAGTATCAGGAGATAACCAACCTTCTAATGGGCCATCAATGCCTAACAACTTGGCAATTTCATCATGAGACTTACCCGTTAATGTTTGCTGAATATAAGGCGTGTTACTAAGCACATTTAACCAATCTTTTGCTCGCTTTCCTTCAACAAATTGCACATAAAAACTACTTTCTTTACCAGAGACAAGTAATTTTAAAAACTCTTCAACTGTCATATGAGGATGCAATTGATAAGTACCAGCTTTAATAGAGCTTAACGAAGGATCGAGTTTATATAAATACGGGAGCAAGTAAGCTTGTTGCATCAAATTACTACTCTTTACTTGCTCAACTAATTGATGTAATGAGGTTCCTTTTTTTAATACAAACATTTGATTATCCGTAGTGATATTCATATGTTGTTGAGAAAACTGCTGTAAAAAATAGTAACCAATACCTAGTGAACCACCACCAATTAAAACTAACGCCAGAAATGTGTATATAAATAATTTTTTAATCATAACTTAATCTTTATAACGAATTTTTGCGCGTGCAGTTAAGCGCGTTAATAACTCATAAGCACTAATTCCTGTGTGCTTGGCAATTTGTTCAATAGGTAACTCTTTGCCCCAAAAAATAACTTCATCTCCCGGTTTGTCTTGGCTATTTTGACCTAAATCTACCACAATCATATCCATTGAAACACGACCAACAATAGGTACAATTCGCCCGTTAACACTTACCGGTGTATTTGCTGGAATACCTCGAGGATACCCATCACCATATCCCATTGCCACAACACCTAAAATGGTGTCACTTTTACTAGTCCAAGTTTGTCCATAACCAACTGATTGCCCTTTCAGATGTTTACGAACCGTGATTAATTCCGATTTAAGTGTCATAGCTGGTTCAAGATCTATCACTTGCTCAGTAAAAGGTGAAACTCCATATAAAGCAATACCAAGTCGAATCATATTACGATGAGAATTAGGCCAGGCGAGTATACCACCTGATGCAGCTATTGATTGCTGGCTACCCACTAAATTCGCATCAAGAGAATGAATAAACTCATCAAACAAAGCCATTTGTTTATTGGTTTGTGTTGAACTTAATTCATCAGCACTACTAAAATGGCTAATTATATTGATTGGTTGACGAATAACATTACAGTTGGCTAATCGATTAAATTCTGCCACAGCCTCATCAAGATGAAAACCTAAGCGGTGCATACCTGTATCGATTTTGAACCAAGCTGTGATTTCATTTGCAAACGGAATGGTATTTAATGCATCAATTTGCCAACTAGAATGAATGACTGGTTGTAGATTGAAATCCAGTAAATCATTAATATCATCGTGAGGAAAAAAGCCTTCTAACAGTACAATGGAACTGCGAATACCGGATTGACGTAACGCAATCGCTTCAGAAATACGTGCAACGCCAAAACAGTCAACCCTATCCTCAACTAACTTAGCTACACCTTCCATACCGTGACCATAAGCATTTGCTTTAACCACAGCCATTAATGTGCTATCGGGAGATTTTTCCCTAAAAAATTCAATATTATGTAGAATCGATTTACAATTCACTTCTACAACAGCAATAGACATTTTATATAACCTAACATATAAATGAAGCTTCTATTGTAAAATTTGTTACCAATAATCACAATTAAAAAATCGGTAATTTACAAGATTTTGTTTGAATAAATTAAATGATAATAAAAAATTTATTTCGTGATAATAATAAGTAATATTTTGTTAAATATTGATAATTTTCAACAAAAAAGTCTTTATTCCACAAATTTTGATAAAAGTTATAAACTAATTTTTTTGTAATTGTTGTTTGATACTTTCTATAAAATTTTCCATGATAATAGGCAAACAATTCCCTCTTTGCCATTTGTGTAAAAATTTCAATTGTTGTTGGGTTAGTTGAATATTATAAAATATAGGGCTTGCCAAACTATCATTCATCGCGCTAGTTAACTGTCGTGGTAATATTTTTTCTTGTTTTTTTAAAGAATTTGCATCGTGATTAACATTTTTCTTGTTAATATTTTTTATATATGTTGAATCTGAATTTAAACTTAATATATACTCAAACCAATCTTGATAATTAGATAATTCAAAATTTCCCTTTAGTTCATAACCCCATTCTGTTTTAACTGCTCGCGGTAATCGTTGCTTTATTTGCATTTTAGGAAAAGCACAAAAAACTATCTGTTGATTATTAAGCTTTTTAACCATATTGCTTATAACTTTTAATTCTTGATGATAATATTGACTTAAAATATACGCTGATTGATTATAAGCTCTAAAAAAAATACCTTCTTCAATTAAACTTAAATAATTATGTCGTTGGGAAATAATTAGTTTTTCTTCTATAAACATGTCTGTTTTTTACTCAAATTTTTCGGCGGTGTATCGCTATGCGCTACTTCGCCGATATTAAAAATTACTGTTCGCGGGCGCTTTGCGCTTGCGAACAGAATTCATAAAATATATCTTTTTTAATAAATAAATTCTTTTTATGTTTATTAATGGTTAATTTTTCATACATAACATTTTTTAATTTATATTTTTATTACCAATATTTATCGTAATACTTTGATCCTTAGAATAAAAAACCATTTAACACAACCTAACATATTTGAATTTTATCAATCATTTAAACAACAATTCCATTTACACTCTTGTGTTATTTTAATATCCAATTTCATCAAATTAATAAACTCTAAGATCTTTCAGCAAATCATCCTTTACAAACAACATAATGTGCATTTGTATCAACTCCAACTCCAATGTCGCCAAGATATAAACCTATCCTAAAATGAGCTGAGTTATCTCCAGAAAGAGAGCCCCAATATTCTGAAGTCCAAAACAATTGATCGACCCAATTTGATTGAGGATAAGTTTTTTTGTTTAATGGACCCCATTCACCTAATATTGAACCATCAATTGCTCGAGTAAATGCATTATATTCATATAACCAATTTTGTGGGGCTTGATTTCTAGGAGAATTGGTAAATTCTTTTCGAGTTAGTAATCTACAATAGTTAGATGCATTGGCCCAATTATATGACCAATTATAAGGTATAACCCAATTACTTCTTGGATCAAAACTATAGTCAAGTTTGATTGAAGTGTTTTTCTTATATGTTGCTCTAACCGTAACTTTTCCCAATGGTTTATCTTTTAATGTAATAAAACCCATTGCATCAATTGAAACATTATTTCCAGGATTAGCCACTATACTATAACTATAATCACGCTGCGCTCCGCTCATAAGTAACTGAAATTTTGCTCCAGGAAATCCACTAGTTGGAAATAATTTTCCACTTAAAGTGTTAGTAACCTTATATCCATAATCAGGTACATAATCACTAGTATATCCTCCACCATTTCTTACATGAGGTTGGGAATATTTTTTTATGTTCCACCAATTCTTATTACTATCAAAACTAAAATCATTATCTTGGTTATTGGTTAACCATTGCATTTCTGGCGATATAATAGTTGAGTTAGGTTTGGCATAACAAATTTGCGGTTTTGCGGCAATTTGGTACACTTTTTTTATTGTTACAAAATCACTTTTTCTTGGTATTCCATATTGTGAAATGGTTTGTGCTTGATTACTTATCTCTAACCTTAATGGCATTGGATAACCACTTCCACAACCAATTATCTTATTTTTATCACCATCAGGAATTTTAACTCCATTCGCATCAAACCACTGCCAATCAGTTATCGTCATCAAAAATGGTTGAATAGGATCAATACTATCTCCATCTACATCTTGATAATTCTTCTTATTGTCTAGTGATTGATAACTAAATAGCTTTACAACAAAATGATTAAAGGTTAAATTGCCATCAAACTCTTTAATTTCCCCTTCTTTTATATTGCCTGTTGATTCACTATAAAATACACCATTTACTGTAAAACCATGTTTATCTGCAGCCATTTTAGCATTAACCAATTCCGGAGCATTCCCTCGGATAATATTAGTTGTCTGTGCCGACAAAGCATATGATTTACTAAAACTTAGTAAGATAAAACACATTGAAAAGACAAGCAATCGCTTAGCAATTTGCGATTGTGAACTGAATAAATTTAAAGAGAAATAATCAGTTAAGTTTAAAAATAATCGAGGATAGATAAAACTTAATAACTGTAATTTTTCTACTAAGCTAAGTAGAAAATTATGGCTGGCTGGCTGGCTGGCTGGCTGGCTGGCTGGCTGGCTGGCTGGCTGGCTGGCTGGCTGGCTGGCTGGCTGGCTGGCTGGCCTCTAAACAACTGTATTTTAACATATTTTCAATCCTTTGTAATGTATCTTTTTGTTTTATTTAAAAAACAAAATAATAACTCTAAAATTATAAAGAAGTTCCTTTAATTTAGCAAACACGGTCTAAGTACATTTTGTTAAGATATGTAAGTTGAAAATTGCAATATTACATCAAGTCGATTAAATAGAAAGCTATAAATAAAATGAAAACATTATATTTTTATAAAATATCTTCAAAAAGATAGAAAATTGACATTTATGCGTCCATAAAAACCCCTTTCCTCAACTTTTTTGATTAAAAAGTTAGCTTTTTTTAAATTAAACTCTCCCCCTCTCGTTTGCTGTCTTTTGTGATTAACTGCTATAATCAATTTTTTTCTATTTCTTATTTGGGAATATAGCTATGTATATTATTTATGGCATTAAAAATTGTAATACCATGAAAAAAGCGTTTACTTGGCTTGATGAACATCAAATTAATTATCAATTTCATAATTATAAAACAGATGGTTTATCGGCAGAATTATTAAACGATTTATTAAAACTAGTTGATTGGCAAAGTTTACTAAATACTCGAGGTACAACTTGGCGTAAATTGGATGAAGCACTGCGCAATCAAATTGATAATCAAGATGCTGCAATTAAAATTATGTTAGCTAACCCATCAATTTTAAAACGACCATTGCTTATTGATGATAAACGAGCATTATTAGGCTTTTCTGAAGACAGCTATTCACAATTTGTTAAACATCAACAATAAAATCGAGATCACCATGACTGAACCCGTTATTGCCCTAACCAAAGCATTGATTGCTGAAAAATCAATAAGCCCTAATGACAAAAATTGCCAACAGATAATTATCGATCGTTTAAAACCACTCGGTTTTGTTATTGAAGAAGTCAATATCGGCAATACCAAAAACCTCTGGGCCTATCATGGTGACTCAACAGGAAAAACCTTGATGTTTGCCGGTCATACTGATGTTGTACCGGCTGGAGATGAAAGTAAATGGAACTACCCTCCTTTTGAGCCAACTATTGATAAAAATGGCATATTGTATGGTCGTGGAGCTGCAGATATGAAAAGTGGTGTAGCTGCTATGGTTTGTGCTGCTGAATCATTTGTCAAAAAATACCCTGAACATGCTGGACGAGTCGCTTTCTTAATTACTTCAGACGAAGAAGCTGATGCCAGCGATGGTACTGTTAAAGTAGTTGATTTATTGATAAAACGCCAAGAACATATTGACTATTGTATTGTCGGTGAACCATCAAGTGATAGTGTGTTCGGCGATCAAATTAAAAATGGTCGACGAGGCTCTTTAACGGCAAATTTAGTCGTACATGGTATTCAAGGCCATGTTGCTTATCCTCATCTTGCAGATAATCCAGTGCATAAATTTGCACCAGCACTAAATGAGTTAGTCGCAACAATATGGGATAATGGTAATCAATATTTTCCTCAAACCACTATGCAAGTTGCTAACATTAATGGTGGAACTGGTGCTGAAAATGTCGTACCTGGTGAGTTATCCGTTCAATTCAACTTCCGTTATAGTAGTGAATTGACCGATGAAATGATTAAATCTAAAGTCGATGCTATTTTACAAAAACACAACTTAAATTATACCTTAAATTGGCGATTGTCTGGACAACCATTCTTAACTCCTCAAGGTGAACTGACCGACGCTACAGCTAGTGCCATCAAAGCATTTACACAGATTGATACCAAACTATCAACCAGTGGCGGCACATCTGACGGCCGTTTTATTGCTAAATTGGGATGTCAAGTCATTGAATTTGGAGTAATTAACAAAACCATTCATAAAGTAAATGAAAATGTTAATTGCCAAGATATCATTACATTACAAGCTATTTATATCGATATTTTAGAAAAATTGTTACTTGCTTAAATATTTGCTCAGTTAATTGATATTTGTGTGTTGTGTGAACCTGAATGACAATACACACATATTAGCTAAATAGTAGCAAACCTATAATGCTAAGGAGATAGTAATGGAGTGGCTTAAAGATTACTGGTGGCTAATTATTATCGTGTTGATTGGAATTTTTATTAATACCATTAAAGCGCTAAATAAACTGAGTTATAAGGACTATTTAGAAAAAAAGAAAGGGATAAAACCTATCCCTTATAGTGATAATGAAGATGACGACTGGCCATCTCAACCTAAGCAAAACTAGTTTATCTATTGTCGAAAATCATGACTTTGACTAGTAAAGATAGCTTGGTGACGATAACGATCTACCCACATTGCTGTCGCACCACAAACCGCAATGGGCATAATAATTAAATTTAATAATGGCACCATGGTAAAAAAACTAATTAAAATGCCAAATAACAAATTATCCCCTCGATGTTGTTTTAATAATTGCCGCATACGCACAAAAGATACCTTATGATTATCAAATGCATAATCAGCATATTGAATATTGATCTGCCAAGCAGTAAATAAAAACCAAACTATTGGGGTAACTGATTGGCCTATGACCGGAATAAAATAACTCAGTAAAATCGGAATCGCCCACAACAAATAATTAGCTAACTTTTGTAGTTCCCGTTTTAAAATTCGAGGCAAATCTTTAATCAAACTGATCCATGAAGTATCTGGTGCCGGAATTCCGGTTAATTGTGCTTCAACTTGCTCTGCAAGCAAGCCATTGAAAGGGGCTGCAATAATATTAGTGATAGTACTAAAAAAATAACAAAATAAGATCGCCAAGGTTAAAATCACAATAAAACTAATAATATAACCTAACCAATGTAACCAACTAGGTAAAAACGATAAGCCCCAGTCGACCATGCCGGTAATTGAGACAAAGAACCAGTAAAAAAGTGCCGACATAATAATGATATTAGCAAGTAATGGTAAGAAAACAAACCTTTTTAGGCCGGGGCTAAATGCTAATGCCCATCCTTCAAGAAAATATTCAATACCGCTTTTCGGTTTTCGATTTTGGTTAGGATTCGAATATTGATGATGCGATGGTTGTTCTAACATAGGTGTTGTCAAAATTTATTCCTTTTACTTTAATTTGGCGACATTTTAAACGTAGATTAAATTAGACAGCAATATACTTTACGCTTTTTAGTATTAAATTATTTTGTTTACATACAGTCAGGTTGGTTATTTGTGAACCAAGATTTGACTTCATGTTTAATTGACTTAATTAATTGATTACGGCCGGTTAATTGATATTGTTTTATTAATTCTGATTCACTAGTCTTTTGTTGCACTAATGCTTTAAGTAGTGGCATTGGTGTTTTACTATGGTTAACATTTGTATTAGCCAAACGACACAATGAAGCATAACAAGCTTCAAACGGTCGATGATAATCACAAAATCCTTGTAAAACTTGATAATCATCTAAAGATAAGTTTTGTTGATCATTGATTGTTAACAATTGATTAAACGGCAAATCGATAATATTCGCAAGCCAATAGGCATTACGTTGTAAACGCTGTACTAAACGTTGTGTTAGCAGATGACCTTGCTGAGTAATTGGCTTTATTGCCATCATAGAATAACTACCTGAATTCGCTTGTTTATGGCTAGCAATGTGTACCAATGCAAATCCACAAGCAAGCCAAAACTGATAATTTGCTTCACTATAAGCAAAACTAACCGAAATAAAATCATTATTATTTATGGATGCATGTTGATAAATATGTTGTACTAAATGTTTAGCTATCTTTTGACGTCGATAAGGTTCAATAACCGCAATACGGTTAATTCTAACCGACTTAAGTTTAGCAGCCAGTTTGTCACCAGCATGAGCTACCAGTGATTGTGCAACTAAATTACCTTTAGGTCGCCGAGTACCACGCCATACTTCATCAATTAGCTCATTTGGCAAATTACCTTCATTAATTGTTACTGCTGCTGCAATAAGTTGTTCGGTATGATTGACTTGCCACACCGATAAATTTTCTGCATCAAATAACCTTCTTAAATCAACCAATGTTGTTTGATAATGCGCCATTTTCAATAAATAAAAAATTGATTTTAGTGCGTTAATATCTTGCCTTTCAGTGATAAAATAGCTAATTGTATGTTCATCAATTTCCGATTTTATATCGCTAGTTGATACGCCATTGAGTAACAACTTGTCAGTTAACCGTTCTAAATCATCATTATCTTGCCAACGGATGGGTTTATCTAAATAAAATCGCCTAGCGGATTGTGTTTTTAATAACTTTAGTAAAAAACCTTGCCCAGTACCTTCATAACCTTCTACTGTGGTGGTCAGTAAAATTTTGCTTTGTTTAGACAATGCTAATTGCAATATTTTTTCTAGCATTGGTAATGGTATCATGGCAGCTTCATCAATAATTAACCAGTCAGGAAATTGATGTTCATTCATGACCATTAATTGATCAGGTGCGTAGAATGATATATCAGCCTCAGCAAACTGGAAAAAAGTCACTAATGCATTTTTATTAGGTGCTGTTACCCAACATCTCCGATGATGAGTAAACAGCCCTGCCAATGCTGATTTACCTCGGCCTCGTTTAGCTATTAATATATTTAGTGAGCTATCACTTTGCAATAATTGTGTTAGCACTATTTGCTGTTGAGTTACATCGCTATCTTGATTTTCCAAGGATTGGATAATTGGCATATCAACATGTGCAAATTCCAGCAATGTTTGCTGTAAATGACGAATAAAATTAGGTACCATAATTGGAGTAGTTGATTCATTCCAACGTAAACTATCTTGATCAAGCCAATTAGAATAACTTTCAGGTAGAAGTAAAATAAGAACACTATTTTTAATTAAGGTACCAGCTAACATAGCAAAAGCATCAAGATTAAAACCGTCAGTGGCATCAAAAATAGCATGCTTAAACTCTTGTCCAAGTAAAGATTTAGCATGTTTTGGATTAATATAATGGTGAATGGCATCTGGTAAATCAGTCTGCGTAGTAATCGTTATCCAATCACCAGAAAACTGATTAATTATAGCGTTAATTTGATTAAATAATTGGGTACGACAACCTTGTAACACCCATAGTTTTCTGGTGCTAGTAGGATTAATCATCAATTAACTTTTTCCAATTAATAGTGACAATATACCAGCTGCAATTAATGGTCCAACCGGCACACCTTTGAAAAAAGCGACCCCAATCAAGGTACCAATAATTAAACCATTAACAATAGTAGGATGAGCGCCAATTAATGATATCCCTCGAGTACCTAACCATGACACTAAAATACCAACTAAAATGGCTAAAAGTGATTGCCAAGTGGTAAATGATTTTAAAATTTCGTTGATTTTTAATGAACCATCAGCCAAAGGAACCATCATTGCTGCAGTTAAGATAACAATACCAATGGTTAAGCCATATTGATTTAAGAACGGAAAATAGCTTGCTAGTGGTGTTAATTTAAATAACAACAGCAACAATACCGCAAAGGTCACTGTGTTATTATGCGTAACATAACACAGTGCAGCTAAACCTAATAAAAGAAAAAAAGAGATATCAAATTGGGCAAACATTAAAGTGGAACACCAATACGTTTGGCAACCTCTTCATAAGCCTCAATGACACCGCCAAGTCCTTGACGGAAGCGATCTTTATCCATTTTTTTCAAGGTTTCTTTTTCCCATAAGCGACAACCATCTGGAGAGAACTCATCACCTAAAGTAATTTCATCCTTGAATAAACCAAACTCTAACTTGTAATCAACCAGAATCAAGCCGGCTTTATCGAACAACTCGGTTAAAACAGCGTTGATTTTAAAGCTAAGTTCCTTCATGGTAGCTAACTGTTCGTCAGTTGCCCAGCCAAATGATTTACAGTGTGACTCATTAACCATTGGGTCATGTAGTGCATCATTTTTTAAGAATAGTTCAAATGTTGGTGGATTAAGGATTTTGCCCTCTTCAACACCTAAACGCTTAACTAATGAACCAGCAGCACGGTTACGCACCACACATTCAACTGGCACCATATCAAGTTTTTTAACCAGTACTTCATTGTCTGATAATAGGGCTTCAACCTGAGTTGGTATACCTGCTTCACGTAACTTTGTCATAATAAAATAGTTAAATTTATTATTTACCATCCCTTTACGATCTAACTGCTCAATGCGCAGTCCATCAAAGGCCGACGTATCATTACGGAATTCAAGAATCAATAGATCAGGGTTGTCAGTGGTGTAAACAGTTTTTGCTTTACCACGATAAAGCTCAGCCAACTTCTTCATGTTTATAACCTTATATCAAATTGCCAATAAATAATTAAGGAGCTATTCGCCCCTTAATTTCAAATCAAGTATCGTTACCTTATTGTATAATCTTTCATTATTGTATCAATAAAGGTAACCAAAAGTTACTCCACTATTGGGTTAAAATAGCCTTTGTACCGTTTTAACTCGTGTAGATGATAGATTATCGGAACGTTAAATTAGCGATCATTTCTGATGCCATCGCGAATATCATCTTTAAGGTCTTCTTTCAGCGCTTTATTTGGATCTGATTCTTTATCATCTTTTTTATCTTCATCTGTTTTTTCTTTAACCGGTACAGTTCGTAGCGATTCAGGAGCGACATCATCCATTATTTGATTAAATAATCCAACAGTATAACGCTGAACTTCGATCGGTTGTGACATAAGATCTTCACTGCCACGCGTTAATGTGTGTAACACAATAGTAATTGTTTCTGTTTCACCTAATATTTGACGTTTAAAAATATATGATACATCGACCGGTTGTTGTTCGTCTCCTCGAGCAATAACAGCATTACCTGTTTTAATGGTATTATTGTCACTTGCAACGATTGAAATATTTTGCTTAGCCAATGTGTTTGGGATACTGTTCCAAACACCACTACTAATCGGTGCGTTAAATGTTACTGTAGCATTGTTATAAATAGCAAATGCCTCATCAACTGTTGTAATCGGCACCGTTGGTGGACGAATGTCAAGATGTTTACCTAATGCACCTTCAATATCACTATTATCAATATAGAAGTCACCGGCTTCAATTGGTACAGAAACCCCTTCTGGAATAACTAACGCTTTTAAGGATGGTGAATTAAGGTAGTCTTCATTACCATCAATCTCTCGTTTATAATTTTGATCACTACTACAGCCAACAAGAAATATAGAAGCAAATGCAGAGATAATAGCTATTCTTTTAAAGGCATTGCTTTTTAATACAGTTTTATTCAACATAAATTCCTGCTTATAAATTAAGGGTTATAGTCAATATTACAGTAAATTAGCATCTTTTAATGCTTGCTCAACTACCGGAATGGCTGCATCACTTAATGGTACTAATGGTAAACGAATTGTTCCATTTGCCATTAAACCTAATCTGGTGCAAGCCCATTTTGCTGGAGTTGGATTAGGTTCAATGAATAAATTTGTATGTAATGCCATTAAAGTATCATTTAAAGCTCGAGCCTGTTGAATTTGATTATTAATTGCCAACTCATAAACCGTCGCTACTTGTTTAGCTGCCACATTAGCAGTAACTGAAATAACACCATTACCCCCTAAAATAATGAAGTCTAAGAAAGTTGCATCATCGCCACTTAATAACTTAAATTCATCACCAACCAATTTACGAGTTTTGTATACACGTGAAAGATCGCCTGTTGCATCCTTCAACGCCACAATATTTTTAATTTCCGCTAATCGACCTACAGTTTCCGGCTTAATATCACTACAGGTTCGACCTGGTACATTATAAAGAATTTGTGGTAATTCGGTATTTTCTGCGATAGCTTTGAAATGTTGGTATAGGCCTTCTTGGGTTGGTTTATTATAATAAGGAGCTACTGTTAAACAGCCTACCACACCAATATTTTCAACTTGACGAGTTAATTCGATCGCTTCTTTAGTAGCATTTGAACCAGTTCCAGCAATAATATCAATACGCCCATCAGAATAATCAATTGTGCGTTTAATAACATCAATATGTTCATGATGATTGAGTGTAGCTGATTCGCCAGTAGTTCCTACTGATACAATAGCAGATGTGCCATTTTCAATATGATATTCGACCAATTTTTTTAAGCTTACAT
This sequence comes from Gilliamella sp. W8145, assembly GCF_016101145.1. Lineage (NCBI taxonomy): Bacteria > Pseudomonadati > Pseudomonadota > Gammaproteobacteria > Orbales > Orbaceae > Gilliamella > Gilliamella sp. W8145. The sequence continues at coordinate 304,010 of NZ_JACFRC010000001.1, read as the reverse complement.
GGTCGACATTTCCTTTCGTATCCATTGGAGTAACAAGTGCGACCAGACTTCCTGTAAACATAAAGCGACCTCTCATATTTTTTGTTTGTCAAAACAACTTAAAGATTAAAAAAACTGCGAATAAGTATGCGATATTTCTTATTTAAATTCAACATTTGTTATGCAGGATTATCAATATCGACAAAAATAATTTCTAAGTCATAGTGATTAGATAACCATTCACCTAATTTTTTGATACCACAACGCTCAGTTGCATGATGACCAGCGGCATAAAAATTAATACCATATTCACGAGCGATATGAATAGTACGTTCCGATACTTCACCGGTAAAAAAGGCATCAATGCCTTGTTGAGCTGCCGATTCAATAAAATCTTGACCACCACCACTACACCATGCCACTCGATTAATTACAGTTGGCGCATTATCACCACAAAACAGCACTGAACGTTGACCATTATGTAATTTTTGTTCAAGTTTTTGTTTAAACTCTAGCGCTGTAAGTGGATTGTTTAAAGTGCCTGTGAATAATAGATCGGTTATGTCTTCACGCATATCAACTGTAATATCCAACATTTGCCCTAGCAATACATTATTACCTAAAACAGGATGACCATCTAATGGCAGATGATAACTATATAAATTAATATCATGTTTGAGTAATGTTCTCATACGATGATATTTAATCCCAGTAATAATCTGTGGTTCATTCTTCCAAAAATAACCATGATGAACCAACACAGCATCAGCATTAAATTCCACTGCTTTATCTAACAATAATTGACAAGCTGTAACCCCTGTCACAATTTTTTTAACTTCCGATCGTCCTTGAACCTGTAATCCATTTGGTGCATAGTCACGATATCTTGTCACTTGCAATTCATTATTAATGATTTGTTGAAGTTCAAATTGATGCAAAATAACCTCACTTTTTAAATTTAACCCGCTCTATGTATGAAAAACGCAGATGGAATCAAACAATTTGAATTAATTAAACTTTTTTCACACAAAAAACTAACTAACGACTTTCTAATTATAGTCGCTTTCTCAAAATATCTCACGTATATTATCGAAAAATAGATTTCGATTTAACTACTGAAATTTATATTATACAGACATTGATATAAAGGATTTATGAAACAATGAAAACTCTCGGTGAATTTATTATTGAAAAGCAATCGGAATTCCCTCATGCCACTGGGGAATTAACTGCACTTATTTCGGCGATTAAATTAGGTGCTAAGGTTATTAATCGAGATATTAACAAAGCAGGATTAATAGATATTTTAGGCGAAAATGGTTCAGCGAATATTCAAGGTGAAAAACAGATGAAACTTGATGTTTTTGCTAATGAAACGTTAAAAAATGCACTTGAAGCAAGAGGAGTCGTAGCCGGTATAGCATCGGAAGAAGAAAATAATTTGGTTATTTTTGGTAAAGATCGCGCAACGGAAGGAAAATATGTCGTATTAATGGATCCGCTTGATGGTTCATCAAATATTGATGTAAACGTATCAGTCGGGACAATTTTTTCAATTTATCATAGAATTACCAAAATAGGATCCCCTATTTCAGAACAAGATTTTTTGCAACCTGGTTATAAACAAGTAGCTGCTGGTTATATTATTTACGGCTCATCGACTATGTTAGTTTATACTACAGGTTGTGGTGTACATGCTTTTACTTATGACCCTTCATTGGGCGTTTTTTGCTTATCCCATGAAAATGTCCGTTTCCCAAAACAAGCAACTACTTATTCGATTAATGAAGGTTACTATTCTAAATTTCCTACCGGAGTCAAAAAATATATCAAGTATTGCCAAGAAGATGATGATAAAACACATCGCCCTTACACTTCACGTTATATCGGTTCATTAGTATCTGATTTTCATCGAAACTTATTAAAAGGTGGTATTTATATCTATCCTAATACAGCTCAGTATCCTAAAGGTAAAATCCGTTTGTTATATGAAGCAAATCCAATGGCATTTTTAGCAGAACAAGCTGGAGGAAAAGCAACTAACGGATACCAACGAATTTTAGATATAGAACCAGAGCAATTACATCAACGCACACCATTTTTTGTAGGTATGAAATCAATGGTGGATGACGCCGATCGTTTTATGGCCGAATATAAAGATTGATATATAGATGAATGATAAATTAACTTATTATTCATCATATTATTTAATTAATTTATCTAACATATTGAAATTTATGGTTAATTTATTATAGTTTTAATTATTTCACTGAATCATAATTATTATTTATGAAACAATGGGTTTAAAAAACTTGAACTTTACTCGATTTAATAAAAAATTAATAATTTTCACATGATGACTAATTATGATTTAAAGCTAAAAAACCTTACCAGCTATGTTGCAACATGTTTAATGGACATAAACTCAAAACAGATCTTCAATATCTAGCAATTATTATCCATTACTTAACCTACTAAGCGAGGTATTTTATTACCCCATAAATAAAAAATAACATAAGCAATCTAGGCAAAACTTTCTTCCTAAAACGTATTAAGTTTCTTACAATTCAATGTTTAATCTAAGTAAACAGTTAAAAATTACGATTAATCTAGTCGAAATAAGCAAAAACTGGCATAATAGCCAACAATTTTTGCCAAAGTAAGACAATGCATTGTGCCAAACGCCAAATTATGTGAACGCTTTCGTGGTTTCTATCCTGTTGTAATTGATATTGAAACATCAGGGTTTGATCCTAATCAAAATGCAATTTTAGAAATTGCAGCTATTACATTGAAAATGGATGAAGAGGGCTTTTTAGCACCAGATGAAACGCTACAATTCAATGTAAAACCTTTTGAAAATGCAATTTTGGAGCCGACAGCTTTAGCATTTAATGGAATTGATCCTGATAATCCGTTACGTGATGCAGTTGATGAAAAAATCGCATTAGAAGCGATATTTAAACTTGTGAGGAATGGTATTAAGGCCAATGACTGTACCCGAGCAGTTATTGTGGCTCATAATGCTCATTTCGACCATAGTTTTTTAATGGCTACATCTGAACGAGCAGGCATCAAACGCAATCCTTTTCATCCTTTTGCTACCTTTGACACAGCTTCGCTTAGTGGATTAGTGTTTGGTCAGACCGTCCTTGCTAAAGCGTGTGAAGCAGCTGAAATGCCATTCGATCATAAACAAGCCCATAGTGCCTTATATGATACCGAAAAAACAGCCATTTTATTTTGTGAAATTGTTAATCGCTTTAAACGACTTGGTGGTTGGCCATTATCAAATAACGATCATCATGCAAAAGAAGTAATTGAGCAGCAATTAGATTGAAAAAAACGAAGTCAAAACTTTAAATAAAAAAGAGAGTCGCAAGCTCTCTTTTTTACATCCTGCTTTTTTTAAATACTAAATATTATGATTTATGTTTCTCGGCTGTTTGTTTGATCAAAGTCTGTAATTCACCAGTTTGAAACATTTCTAACATAATGTCACAACCACCCACTAATTCACCTTCAACCCAAAGTTGCGGAAAGGTTGGCCAGTTAGCATATTTTGGTAATTCAGCTCGAATATCGGGATTTTGTAAAATGTCCACATAGGCAAAAGGTACACCACATTGTGATAATACTTGGACCGCTTGTGCCGAAAATCCACAACTTGGCAATTTTGGTGATCCTTTCATATAAAGAATAATCGGATTTTCAGCAATTTGCTTTTTAATCTTATCAAGTGTGGTTAATTCAGTTGTCATTAGGTTGATTCCTTAATATGTCATAACAATAAAGCTACTATTTTAACGTAGAAAAAGGTCAAGTTATACAGATTTATTTGTTTACTTGAAGAGAAAAATATATATCGAATAACATTCTTTTAAGTTATTAAGCCACTCTAAATTATTTGGATTGTGTATTTTAATTACTTATGCCAACAAAACGATTATGCTTATAAAGTATTTTGACATAAATTTTTATTAATAAACATTCATATTAATAAATTAACCTCATTTATACTATATTTATTATCTTGCTCAAAAGTAAGACTAAGATGCAATACAGTCTCCCTTCCGATTGTGGTAATCTCTAAAATAACCATGTATATGCTCATCAAGTGCATTTACATTAAACAAATATTATTCAAAATAACCATAGAAGATAGACTATTTTTCCATCATCTATTTTTTTATGGCGAAACGCAAACTGCTCGGTTATCTCCGCTGTAATGTCCATAGTAAAAAACTCGGCCATATGCAGAATTGGTTACTAAGGGACGTCCATTATACCTTGAGCTTCTATTCTCCATATTATTGGCTGTTAAATACCAATAACTATCCCAATCACTTTCTGAATAACCATGGCAAGCACCAATAAAGCTATCAATTACGTTACTTCCGTTCACCAAACAGCCCCATTCATTAAAGATTCCCCCCATCCAACGATCTCCATCTTGATAGCTTAATTGACGCTTATAAGAACGATAGTAAGACTCTAAACCACCATCTGAAATTCCTCCAGTCCAACCTTCCGCTCTATCATTGGCAGTGGTTAATTCGTTCACTTCAGGTAAATGATAATTACCTAAACTACGACAATAATTTTTTGCTTGCTCCTGATATGATAATATTACAGAGTTATCTCTTATTCTTTCGTTGCCATACGTTACTCCTGGTTGGACAATATACCAACGCATTAACTTAAACTCATATAATAAATTACGTTTACTTCTATCTGCATACAATCTAAATGTTACAGGTCTAAAACTTTTATCAGCTGAATTATAACGTGGTCCAACAAGTTGAACCTTCAAAGCGGGCTCTACCACACCATAAGGCCTTGTTGACGCTGGTCCTCTAAAAGTATGCTCCCATTTTTCAGTCGTGCCAGCACTCAGTAATAAACTAACATTTCCCCCTTCTACCGCACTTACCGTTCTACCATTAACCGCTAACGCTTCTTCTGGAGTAATACCTGAAAGTACCATATAAAAATACAATCCATGAGAACCTGTACTCGGGAAATTATTTCGCATCATTGAATCTTGACCTTGATAATCACCATCGTTATTTAACTTCATTACCTGATAACCTCTAGCGGCTCGAGGACCATTAAGTGGCCCTACTACCTCCCATAAATCACCAAACTCAAAGACAGCTGATGACGCTGATAGAGCGTCAGGGACTAAATTAGGTTGTACATTACATACTGATGCTGCGGAAGCACTAGGTTGGAAATAATAAGTATGACTATCACTACTAATAAAACTAGCTTTAGGTTCACCATAGGTTGTATTTAATTCATTATCACTGACACTGATTGTTAATCGATATGGTCCATGGCAAGCATTAATCACAGAATCTGGATCACTACGAACTGCTTCAGTAATATTGGTATAAGAATTAAAAGAATTCTCCCTCTCAACTGTTCTATTTCGAACAGCCCAAACAACACTAATTTCACCTGTTGCGGTTACAGTAATATCACCATTGCTATCATCAAAACCATCGCCATCATCATCATAAAAGTAATTAAAAGGTGGCCTTGCTAAATCATTAAAATCTATTTTGGGATAATAAACGTTTCCTTGCGAAGGTAGAGGAACATGGGTTTTAATATTAGAGTAACGCTCATCTAAATTTGGTAAAATTATTGGATTGGTGGAGCTTGAAGTATCTTGAGTCGGCTTAATTACCGTTCCATCTGATAAGGTTATGCTTAATAGATCTTCGGCTCCTTCAACTTTTGTTTGTCCTCCATCTATGCTTAAATAAGGAGCGGAGCCATGAATAACACTGTTAGTAACAACCGACAAAGCCTGACTAGATAAAGGAAATGAAAAAATAATTACAGGCGTTAAAGTCACAAAAGACTTCATCTGAAAAAACAGACTTGATAAATCCCTTAAAAAAGAAATGAAAGATAAACTACAACGAAATGATAAACTTTGCCTGCAATAAGTATAAGAATTAAAATTATAAGTTAGGCATGGTTTGGTGTTTGGTGTTTGGTGTTGTAAATTATAATGCATTTCGACAATCCTGTCAATTAAATTTATGATTAATTTAATTTTTATCTAAATTTATTTGTTTAAATAACTAATAAATGATCAATAATCCTACCTAAAATTATAGAGATAAAAAAAAACCATACAACAATTTTTTGTTATTTAATATGTTAATATTTTGTAAATATTATTAATAAGTTACACTAAAAAAAACATTCGATACTATAACCTTCTTTTCCTTAATTTTTTCACTTTAAAAATGGCTTTTCTCAAAAATATTAAAAGATCTAATATTTTCCCTCTATTTAGTTATAAGAAAAAAATATAACTATATATAAATATATTATTTAACAGTTAAATTAAGTTTTTATATTATAATCACTTGCTTCATAATTTTATTAAATAAAAAAACAATGCATAAATTAGCCAATCGACTCGATCACTTTTCTGATTCAGTTATCCGTCGGATGACTCGGATCGCTAATCAATATCAAGCAATCAATTTATCTCAGGGGTTTCCTGATTTTGACCCACCTAAACCTTTAATTGATGCATTAAAACAAGCTGCGGATGATGGTCCTCATCAATATGAAATTACGTGGGGTTCAGCTGAATTTCGACGTTTATTAGCTAAAAAACAACAAAAATTAATGAATATTGATATCAATCCTGATGAAAATGTGCTGGTAACATGTGGTAGTACCGAAGCAATGATGTGTGCGGTGATGACGGTCTGTAATCCGAAAGATAAAGTTATTATCTTTTCACCTTTTTACGAAAACTACGGGGCAGACGCGATTCTATCCGATGCTACCCCAATTTATGTACCGCTAATTCCACCAACATTCGAATTTGATAAGCAACAACTACGACAAGCTTTTGAACAAGGAGCTAAAGCTTTAATTTTATGTAATCCTAGCAATCCTTGTGGCAAGGTATTTACCAAAGCAGAACTTGACTATATTAGTCAACTAGCTATCGAGTTTGATGCTTACATTATTACCGATGAAGTTTATGAGCATATGGTTTACGCACCACATCAACATCTCTATTTGGCTAGTTTTCCTAATATGAAAGAGCGAACAATTTGCTGTAGCTCACTATCGAAAACCTATTCGATAACTGGTTGGCGACTTGGATATATTATTGCTGATAAGAAAATTATTGACGGTTGTAAGATGATTCATGATTTTCTTACCGTTGGTGCTGCAGCACCATTGCAAAAAGCAGCTTGTGCAGGATTAGCCTTAGGTGAAGATTATTACCAACAGTTAACCCAAACCTATACTGATAAACGGCGTTTATTTTTAAAGGGATTAGATGACATAGGACTTACTTATTATGAACCTCAAGGTGCTTATTATGTCTTAGTTGATATTTCAGAGATTAATCCTTTTAATACTGATTTTGAATTTTGTGAATGGTTAATCAGAGAGATTGGTGTAGCTGCCGTACCAGGCTCCGCCTTTTTTAAGCACCCTGAATATCGCTATATTCGCTTCCATTTCGCAAAACAAGAACCAACGCTAATTGCAGCTTTAGAAAGATTATCCAAACTCAAGGAAAAATTATCATGTTTAAAAAACTAATTGTGGCTAGTTTAGCTATTTTATCGTCTTTAATTGTCTTAACTGGTTGTGACAATGCTAAAAAAGAAAATCAAATTACGGTAGGTGTTGCCGCTGGGCCATATGGTGATATGTTTAAACAAGCTATCGCACCAGGTCTAGAAAAGAAAGGTTATCAAGTAGAAATTCGTGAATTTAGCGATTATGTCCAACCAAACTTAGCACTAGCCAATAAAGAGATTGATGTTAATTTGTTTCAACATTTAACTTACCTTAATAACTTTAAACAAGCGCGCAATTTAGATATCACTGCTGTTGGCTTTGTACCAACTGCTGGCGCTGGAATTTATTCAAATAAAATTACTGATTTTTCACAGTTAAAACAGGGTGATCAAGTCACTATAGCTAACGACGTGACGAATGAAGCTCGTGCATTACGTATTTTAGAAGCAGCAGGATTAATTAAACTCGACCCAAATGTGGATAAAAATAATCTCACCCCTAACAACGTAATCGAAAATCGTTATGGTTTAAATATTGTACCCATTGAAGCACCACAAACACCACGTTCTTTAGATAGTGCTGTATTATCAGTAGTTAATGGCAATTATGCGATTGGTGCTGGGTTAGATCTTTCAAAAGCGCTTTATCAAGAGGTATTAGATAAAGATCTCAAAAATGTTATTGCGATTCGCAATGAATCTAAAGATAAATTAGGCCAAGACATTATCGAAGTACTTAAATCACCTGAATTTGCTCAAGTGATTAATGATAAAAATGGTATTTTCTATACCTTCCAAAAACCAGATTATCAGTTATTTTAATTATGCAAACTAGCCCATTAATTCAGGTAAAAGATGTTTCGGTACAATTCGAAGCAAATCAGCAAGTGATTGAAGCCGTAAAAAAGGTCTCATTTGATGTTAATCAAGGCGAGATCTTCGGTATTATAGGATCGAGCGGCGCAGGCAAAAGTACATTAGTAAGAACGCTTAATCGGCTTGCAGATCCCTCTTCTGGACAAATCATTATCAATGGTGTTGACATAAAAACCTTGCGCGGTCGTCAACTGCAAGCATTTCGTTTTCAAGTTGGGATGATTTTTCAAAACTTTAATTTGGCGTCATCGAAAACTGTCTATGAAAATATTGCATTTGTGCTTAAAGCTGCCGGAAAAAAAGGAGATGCAGTAAAAAATAGAGTCACCGAATTACTTAATTTAGTTGGGTTAAGCGATAAGGCTAATGCCTACCCTGCCGAACTCAGTGGTGGGCAAAAGCAGCGAGTTGGCATTGCTAGAGCGCTTGCCAATGATGCTAAAATTCTATTATGTGACGAAGCGACGAGTGCATTAGATCCAACTACCACTAGCGCAATACTTGATTTATTAAAAGAGCTCAATCAAAAATTTGCATTGACCATAGTACTAATTACCCATGAAATTGATGTGGTTAAAAAGATCTGTCATCGAATTGCGGTAATGTCACAAGGCGAAATAGTGGAAATGAACACTACATTTAACCTTTTTGCTGGACCTAAACAGCCCTTCACGCAAAAATTTCTCAATATTGATGAAAACACTCATTTACCAGATATCATCAAACAAAATGCCAAAGGTAAATTAGTACGTTTACGTTATATTAACGAAAATACTACCCAACCAATACTATATCAATCAGCAATTGAAACGCAAGTGGCATTCAATATTTTGCATGGCTTTATAGAGTATTTTGATAACCAAGCGTTAGGTAATTTAGTAATCGAAATTATTGGGAAAACAGATAATATTCAAAATCTGATAACAAAATTAGAGCAGCAAGAAGTTATTATTGAGGAAATAAATTAATGATAAAGCTCACCATTGCCGAAATGGCGCAAATGTTATGGCAAGCAGCTTACGAAACATTTATCATGGTAAGTTGGTCATTATTAGCTGGTCTAATATTCGGTACACTCATAGGTTTATTGCTGTTTTTAATGTCAAATCAATTCTTTTTCAAAAATAGAATTATCAATAGTATCGCTAATTTTATCATCAATGCCACTCGTTCAATTCCTTTTTTGATTTTAATGGTTACCGTACTACCTTTGGGTGCATTACTCGTCGGCACAACTGTAGGCCCTAAAGCGGTAATTTTCCCGCTTTCACTTGCAGCTATCGCATTTTATGCTAGGTTAGCTGAAAATGCATTTAGTCAAATAGATAAAGGGGTGATAGAAGCAGCAGTAGCAAGTGGTGCATCGCATATCCGCATTATATTCGGTATATTATTTCCAGAAGCGATGGCACAATTGATTCGACACGCAACGGTTACCACCATTTCGCTTATTAGTTTTAGCTCAATGGCTGGGGTTGTTGGCGGTGGTGGTATTGGTGATTTAGCCATTCGTTATGGGTATCAACGCTATGTAACCGAAATCCTCATTTTATGTATTATTATTCTTATTTTTATTGTGATGGTGATCCAATACCTTGGTGACAAGTTAGCCTACCACTTCGATAAAAGTTATAAATAGTCGGAAATTCAGCATGAACAAACTCACAGACATTATTACAGATCCTAAACGTATCATTGCAAAAAATGCGATTCCACAATCACATCTAACTGATGGTTTAAAATTAAAATATGGCTATGCCGATATATTAGTCTACCCCAAAACCACAGCAGAAGTAGCTGCGATTGTTAAATACGCTAATACCAATAATCTTAATATTACCACTCGTGGTGCTGGTACTAACTTAGTCGGCTCGACTATTCCTAATGGCGGTATTATTCTTGATTTATCTTTAATGAATCATATTGTGGAACTGGACAAGCAAACATTCACCGTTACCGTACAATCGGGTATTTTACTGCAAGACCTACAACAGTTTGTTGAAAAACATGACCTTTTTTATCCGCCTGATCCGGGCGCTAAAAATGCCACCATTGGCGGAAATATTAGTACTAATGCAGGTGGTATGCGGGCAGTAAAATATGGTGTAACTCGAGATTATGTGCAAGCAATTGAAGTTGTAATGGCTGATGGTAGTGTGTTAAATATTGGTAGTAAAAATGTTAAAGACAACACTGGACTAGCCTTAAAACATCTCTTTATTGGCAGTGAAGGTACCTTAGGTATCATCACGCAATGTACTTTAAAACTGATAGCTAAACCAAAAGTATCACAAACCATTATTGTTGGTTTTAATACTATTGAACAAGCCATTAGTAGTATTACCACCGTACTACATACCCTTACGCCGACTGCATTGGAGTTTGTTGAACGTAAAGTCGCACAATGGGGCGAACGGTACTCTGGTTTTAAATTCCCGCTACCAAATAGCCAAGCTTATCTAATTATTATGCTTGATGGTTCCGATCTACAAACCATTGAACAACAACGCAAACTGCTATTAACTAATTTAGGCGATTGTGACTATTTTGTTGCCGAAGATAATAATCAAACTAATCAAATCTGGACGATTCGAGGTTCGTTAGTACGTGCAGTTGAAGCAATAACAGAACAAGATCCAATCGATATAGTGGTACCAATAAATCGCATTAGCGATTTCATTAATTTCACCAAACAACTTGAAACACAAACCCACATGCGTATGTTAGCCTTTGGTCACGCTGGCGATGGTAACATTCATCTATGCATTTTGCGTGATAATCGTGATGACAAACAATGGCAATCTGATCTGCAAAATGTTCACCAAGCGCTTTATCAAAAATGTCTTGAATTGGGAGGATTGCCTTCTGCAGAACATGGCATCGGAACGGCGAAAGTAAGTTATTACAATGCTGCAATTCCTGAAGCAAATCGCCAATTAATGCGTACAATTAAACAACAGTTTGATCCTAAAAATTTACTGAATAATCAGGTTTATATGACTGTAGTTTAAGTTTACTAATATTAATATTCTGACAATTTATATTAGATGTAATGATCTAAAGCAGAGTTAAAACGCTTTATAACCGTTTTAATTATTTCATAGACAAATTTGAGAACAGGTTTTTTTAAATTCTAAAAATCCCTTTTAATTAATGATTAAAAAGACTAAGTAACTATTCACTAATAAGTTACTTATCTTTTATATAAAAATTTGATATCTAACCTAATATCTGTTGCTGACAGAAATTTTTATATAATCATTAAAAACACATCTACTTCTTAGCAGTTAGGTAATTATCTATCCAACACGTTGACAACAATTAATTCTTTTTGTTCGTTGAACTGAGTGGAACTTATTAGTCTACACTATGTTTTAATCATAAAAATAATTAGAAATAATTCTATTTGATTGAATACTTAAGAGGATAAATTTGTTGCCAGTTTTTTCACTGGCAACAGTGGTGAGTAATTACTGATGGAAAGTAACTTTACGGGCTAACACAAGCTGCCCGATACTGATAGTCATAAGAATCATAAACCATAGGTTCGCCTACATTCATAGGATTGACTAATGGTTTTGCTTCATCCTCAGAGTCAGTAACATCTTTAGCCAAATTGTCAGTCCAATATGCATATGAATCCCAATCACTACCAGAATAACCACTGCAACGGTACTGATCACTACCTGCAGCATTCCAATCATTAACTAAACATCCCCATTCATTATTTATACCACCTACCCAGTTACCAGCTGAAAGGTAGCTTAACTGACGACGATACGCTTTAGAACCCCTACCAGCAATACCGCTATTCCAGCCATAGCGATATCGATTAGCATTAGTAAAGTCGCTAATATTTGCCAAACGATAATTAGCACCTAAACTTGAACAATAAGCACGAGCTTTTGCTTGATAAGACTGCGCATCGCTCTTTGACCATTTTCTCGCATCACCTTCACCATAAGTAACTTTAGGTTGCGGAATATACCAACGCATTATTTTAAATTCATATAATGTGTGTGTCTCAGCACTATCGGTATAGAGTTTAAAAGTAGCGGGATTAAATGTTTTAGTGTTAGAACCACTATGTGGTCCAGATAATGTAACTTTTAATGCTGGCTCATTATTCCAATAAGGAATGGGAGCAGGTAATCTGTCATCATGCCTCCATTTTGGTGTAGATTCAACAGATAGTGATAACTTCACCCTACCACCTTCTTTAGCGATTATCGTACTACCATTGGCGGCTAACATCTCTTCTGGTGTTGCTCCTTTAAGGAGTAAATAAAAATATAAGCCATTTGAGCCAGTACTTGGAAAGTTATTATTGTAGACTGAATTTTCGCCTTCATATTCACCACTAGTATGCGCATTTCTTACTTTAAAACCTTTACTTGGAAAACCTCTATATTCATTATCTGAAAGCTTGGCTGAATCCCAAAGAGGGCCATCATAATCTACATTGATCATATTGTTGCCATAAGAAGCGTTATCATAAAGTAAATTCGGCTGAGCATAACAGACTGTTGGCAACATTTTAGCACTTATATAGTAAGTATGACTTTTTTGAGTAAAAATATTGTTATTAGGTTTGCCGTATTCAGTTTTTAATTCACCATTACTAGTACTTATCGTTAAGCGATATGGACTATCACATAAACTAATCATTTCTCTAGGATTATTTTTTACTGTTGAAGTAATGTCAATATACGCATTTTGAGCATTAATATCGGGCACTTTCGGATTCCGAGCCTCCCATTTCAAACTGATATTACCGCTAGCTGTTGCAGTAACATTACCATTTTCATCAAAACCATCACCATCATCATCAGCATAAAAGTTAAACGGCGAGCCCAGTAAATCAGAAATTTTCACTTGCGGATAATTAGGATTTCCTTGTTCAGTGAATGGAATAATGGTTCTAATCCTTGTAAAAGACTGTTTTGAATGAGGTAAATATATTGGATTAGTTATACTTGAAACATCATCACTAGGAGTGATAACTTTGCCATTAGAAAGAGTAATGCTTAATAAAGAATCACTATTATCAGCTTTAATGCTGCCATTACCTAAAGTTAAATAAGGTTGAGAACCTTGTATACTTTCAGCTGTAGTGACATTCAAAGCATAAACAGAATTAACCGTGATAATTATGAAAAAAAAACTGATTTTTGCCAACGGATTAAATAAATTTGAATTAACCTTTTGTATTTTCTTAGTTAATTTTACTATACTATAAATTGAAGACAACAAAAAAAACCGCAAATAACGACTAGATAATAATTTATCTTTAGCGAAATTGCATGGTAGTAAATGTTTAAATACTGAAAATATAAAACGATTTTCAATTACAAATTTAGAATAAATTCCCAACAATAGTATTGAAAATAATTTCAAGTTATGACTATTTTTTAAATAATTGTATTTAAACATACTCCGAATCCCATTTATTCACACTTCATTGTTTTATTGTTATAAAATTACTTTTCTGACAAAAATATAATCAAAACAAATTTGGTTATCTGTTTTGCTTTATATTTAATTTGGTAATACATGCATAAATTAATTTATGCTTACTAATTTTGAAGAACAACTGTTATTGATTTTTATCTATAATGATACAAACTTTATAGTGCAAAGGTTGCTCGAAAACACACTTGTACTATTCAATTGAGAGAACTACAGTTTTGAAAATTAAATGTCTGCAATTCAATGAATTATCTAAATTAATATTGCTATGGGGGGGAAGTGGTTCACATTAAGAATAAAAACAATTTTCAATTAAATAATTTGGATATATTTTGCAATTAATATTGTAAATAATTTCAAGTAATACTTAACTTCCAACTGACTGCAGTTTGACTAACCCAAGCAAATTATGACTTATATTATTGTTTTATATTAAAATATAAACCAATTTTTGACTAAAGCAGTATAATAAAAATAGCACATTTTATCAAATAGTAATTAGAGTTAATTTGTCAAGATATGTAAAGAACACTGATACTAATGAGTATTGTTATATTTAACTGTTTTAATATTTATTAATTATCTAGATAATACGGTTAAAAAACCTTTTCCTCAAATTTCTAACATTATTTACTAATAGGAGTTTTCTTAATGAATATAATGAAATTTATTACATTATTATGGATATTTTAAATAAAAAACTAACTAAACATTAATTTCTAATTAACTATAATGCTATTTAGAAAATATTTTGATAGAGGATTAATAAGCTATTTATAATTGATAGCAGTACGGTTGATGCAATAATTAATAGATTATAATCTATACAAATTTTCAAATCTTGTAGCACTTCGTGCTACAAGATTCGTATTCTTTTTCACATTTACCTTTATATCAAAATTTATTTCTCTATAACAAAAAGAGTTTTAATCTATGGTGTTACACAAGTTACTCCCAATTTTAATTCTTCTAAAGGAAAAATACGGATCGCAAATCCTAACCCATTATCTACAGTAGCTATTAAAGGGTCACCATCAAACCAGCCGTCAGTACTATATTCAACAATGTTTGTAGTCCAATAAGTTTCAAAGTTCCAATCACTTTCAGAATAACCAGAACAGCTCAAACACCCCCATTCATTATTGATTCCCCCAGCCCATTTTCCTAAAAAATCTACATAACTTAGCTGACGAAGAGCTCCACTAAATTGATTAGGAACTCCACCCATCCAAAAATCACCAAATCCATCAGCATTAGTCAAGTCATTAATGTCAGGTAAGTAATAATTGCTACCCAAATTTTTGCAATGATTTTTTGCTAGCTCTTGCTCTCGATAATAAGCATCTTTAGCCGTTCCATAACTAACATATGGCTCAGTGATATACCAACGCATTAATTTAAATTCATATAATAACTTTCTCTTACCACTATCTGCATATAATCTAAATGTCGCAGGTTTAAAACTTTTATCTATGGAATTATAACGTGGGCCAACCAACTTTACTTTTAATGCCGTTTGAACTGCACCATATGGATTTACTCCTTTATACTTATGCTCCCAATTTTCTGTTTTACCCACACTTAACGATAAACTCACATTACCACCTTCTACAGCTTTTACCGTACTGCCATTAGCTGCTAATACTTCATCTGGTTTTATACCTGCGAGTAATACATAAAAATGTAAACCATGTGATCCAGTACTTGGAAAATTATTGCGAGTTACACTTTCAGGACCATAATAATTACCACTATTACTAGCATTTATTACTCTATAACCTTGACTTGGATAGCCTCTATAATTCCCATTAACAGATTTTGCCGAATCCCATAACGGACCATCTAATGATATCCATGTTTCATTATTCGAAGCATTATCAAGAGCCAGATTGGGTTGAACATAACAGACTGATGGCGAGGAATGATTTGCTTTAAAATAATAATAATGATTTGCACCAATAAAATAACTCTTATTTGGCTGACCATACATTGTCTTTAACTCGCCATCACTGGCATTTATAGTTAAGCGATAAAGGCTATTACACAAACTAACGACAGCATTAGGATTGTTTTTAACAGTTGAGGTAATATCCATAAAAGCGTCTTTGGCATTAACATCAGTAAATCCGGGTTTTAGCACCTCCCATTTTAAACTGATTTGACCTGTCGCCGTCGCTATGACATTACCGTTACTAGCATAACCATCACCATCATCATCACCAAAATAGTTATACGGTGCTTTCAGTAAATCTGTCATATTTACTATAGGATAATTACTATTACCCGCTGTTGGTAACGGAACGATGGTTTGAATACTTGCATAAGTATCTTCTTGATGCGGTAATTCAATTGGATTTGTTAGACTTGATTCATCATTTAACGCATTGATGACTTTTCCATCGGATAAAGTTATACCCAATAAACTTTCTGTACTATCCGCTTTAGTGATACCTCCATCATAGGTGAGATAAGGAGCACTACCATGAATTTCATTAGCGGTAGTTATATTTAAACCATGTGCTGAATTAACGAGTATCGTTAATAAACTTGTTATAGCTAATATGGAGAATAATATTGGTTTTAAACACAGAAAGTGAGAGGGTAAATGTAAATTAACTGAATATGTTTTAACGGTAAGATTTTCTTTAAAAGAAGGCAATAAGTGTTGAATTGCAAATAGACGTGGCTGGTTGGCTTTTAAATAATTGTATTTTAACATTTTTCAGTCCCTTGCTATGACATATCATTGTTTTAATTCAACAAAATCACTTTCATTTGATTAAAAAGTATAA
Organism: Gilliamella sp. W8145; assembly: GCF_016101145.1. Lineage (NCBI taxonomy): Bacteria > Pseudomonadati > Pseudomonadota > Gammaproteobacteria > Orbales > Orbaceae > Gilliamella > Gilliamella sp. W8145. Next base: position 287,317 of record NZ_JACFRC010000001.1, on the reverse strand, counting down.
AGAAAATCATCTGTTTATTCAAACTTTGACCCGCTAATTTTTGTCAAGATATGTAAAGTAAAATTCTGATTATGTACTTTTGTACTATTTAGAATGATCAATTTTGCTAAAATGACTATTGAATCTCTTTTAAAAATATTTTGTGTTATGTAGTGACTATTAAGTTGATAAAAGTAATAATAATTCAATGGATGTAAAATAAACTGATTGCTAATTATAATGGATACTAAAACTAAGAATTTTGATAATTAAAAAATTCTTTTCTCAAATGTTGCTAGATCATAAAAAAGCAATCATTTTGAATGATTATTAATATGAAAAATATATTGTTTTTAATTTGTCTTTGTCTTTCGTTCTCAGGTAGATGTGCAATTTATGCATTTACTGACAATAGTTCCAATAAAGATATTACTTTATATTTCAATAGTAGCATTACTTCGTTACATTTCTTAATTGATAAGCGTAATCCTCACCAACTTTGGCAGTCTTTGGTACTAGATCAAAGTTCATTTAATGTAGATAACAAAAGTGTCGTTTTTTATAATACAAATTCTTCAAATACTAATAATAACCAACGCTCTTATATTAAATTAGATAATATTAAATTTGATCAAACTGATGACTATGGCGGTGACTATATAATTTTAAATCATGAGTTAACTGGGGTTTGGTTTGATGAACATCAACAACGCTTAAAGCCGATCAAATTGCAAAGAGATTTTTTCATCAATGAAGAAGATATTAGCAGCGAATTTAATAATATTGAATTATTACAATATGATAGCTTAGAAAACATCTACTTTACCGCTGTATTACGAAAACAAAAAAATGAAAAGATTAAGTTATATGGAATTAATATTTATGAGCAAGCATCCAACAAATTATTACAAAAAATCGAAAATTTGAATTATAGCTACAATTCAATTTATAGCATTCATCTACAAGATATTAATTTTGATGGCGTTGCAGATTTAGCAATTGAACGTTACAAATTTAATGCTAGACGAGGTTCCAATTATGATTATTATATCAACCATCATAATAAATTTATCGCAACTCATCTTTGGGGCAGTGATATAATCTTTAATCCAAAAGATAGATCGGCTGAAGGCAGTAAAGACTGTTATGATTTTGATGATCAAAATCACAGAGTCTTAACCAAAATAACTGCGATTTACGATTATCATAATTATCGATATGTTAATAAAAGCAATAGCTGCCATTATTATAATTTCGATAGTAAGCAAAATCGTCAATGCACTGATTTAGAATATAATAATTGTTTACTTAATCGTAATAATATTTATACTGAAAATCCTAGTGTAATAGGTGAAGATAATATTCTTTATAATGATAAAGTATGGTACAAAGGTAAATTAATACCTGGTTATATATACGACTAAGTACGATCTTTGATATTAAATTATAGAAAAATAAGAAGTCCACCTAAAGTCTAGGTCTTCTTTGTTAAATTAAGTTATTTTCAATTTTATATTTAATCACAAAGATTACATAATTTAGTTTTGATAAACTAAAAACCCCTTTCCTCAATTTTTTATCTAATTAAATGAGTTTGATTTTTTCATAAATAGGAATACTAATGCTATAAATAAAAAAGCCTGAAAATTAATTTTCAGGCTTTTTGGCTTTATTAATATTGTTGTAATTTCGACAACCAATCAATAAGTAGCTTTACTGTTTGGCAACAATATTACCATCATCCAAATCTAGATGAATCGTTTTACCCGGAACTAATTTGCCAGATAGAATCTGTTGTGCTAATGGATTTTCAATCTCTTGTTGTATTGCACGTTTTAATGGTCTTGCACCATAAATTGGGTCAAAACCAACTTTAGCTAATTGTTCCAGTGCGGCATCAGAGATATCCATTTCATATCCACGCTCATCAAGACGTTTTTCAACATGAGCTAATTGAATTTTCGCAATTGCTTTGATGTTTTCTTGTCCTAATGGATGGAATACCACAGTTTCATCAATACGATTGATAAACTCCGGTCTAAAGTGTTTAGTTACCACAGTCATGACTAACGCTTTCATCTCGTCGTAACTCAGTTCGACTTGACCTTGAATCAGATCAGAACCTAAGTTAGATGTCATGATAATTACTGTATTACGAAAATCAACAGTACGACCTTGTCCATCAGTTAATCGTCCATCATCCAATACTTGTAATAAGATGTTAAAAACATCTGGATGTGCTTTTTCGACTTCATCGAGTAAGATAACAGAGTATGGTCGTCGTCTCACTGCTTCAGTGAGATAGCCTCCTTCTTCATAACCAACATAACCAGGAGGTGCACCGATTAATCGAGCTACAGAATGTTTTTCCATAAACTCAGACATGTCGATACGTACCATAGCATCTTCACTGTCAAACATAAAGTTAGCCAATGCTTTGCAAAGTTCTGTTTTACCAACACCTGTCGGTCCTAAGAATAAGAAGGAACCAATCGGTTTATTCGGATCAGAAAGCCCTGCTCGACTACGACGAATAGCATTGGCCACAGCAACAACCGCCTCATTTTGACCAATAACACGTTTATGTAGGGCGTCTTCCATATGTAACAGTTTTTCTTTTTCACTCTCTAGCATTCTCGATACAGGAATACCTGTTGCTTTCGATAAAACTTCAGCAATTTCGTTATCGGTGACTTTGTTACGCAATAACTTCATAGTTTTACCTTCTAGCTGTGTGGCTGCTGCTAGTTTCTTCTCTAATTCTGGGATTTTGCCATACTGTAGTTCGGACATCTTGTTTAAGTCGCCCATTCGGCGAGCCTGTTCTATTTCAGTACGTGCTTTTTCCAACTCGGCCTTGATATTTTGAGTACCCGAAAGCGCAGCCTTCTCTGATTTCCACTCTTCTTCAAGTGATGCATAAGCCTTCTCTTTTTCAGCAAGTTCATCATTTAACATCTCAAGTCGTTTTTTACTTGCATCATCAGACTCTTTCTTGAGCGCTTGTTGTTCAAGTTTGAGCTGAATAATACGTCGTTCAAGCCGATCCAATGACTCTGGTTTTGAGTCCATTTGCATACGGATACTTGATGCTGCTTCATCAATTAAGTCGATCGCTTTGTCTGGTAACATACGATCGGAGATATAACGATGCGATAAGGTTGCTGCTGCAACAATTGCCGGATCGGTAATTTGCACATGATGATGCAGTTCATAACGTTCTTTTAAACCACGCAATATTGCAATGGTATCTTCAACTGAGGGTTCTGCTACATATACTTTTTGAAAACGACGTTCTAATGCCGGATCTTTTTCGATATATTGACGATATTCATCAAGCGTGGTGGCACCAACACAGTGTAACTCACCTCGAGCTAATGCCGGTTTTAACATATTACCAGCATCCATTGCTCCATCACTTTTACCAGCACCGACCATAGTATGTATTTCATCAATAAAGAGAATAATACTACCTTCGGCTTTGGCGATATCTTTAAGTACCGCTTTTAAGCGTTCTTCAAATTCACCACGATATTTAGCACCGGCAATTAATGCCCCCATATCTAATGATAATACTCGTTTGTTACGTAAACCTTCTGGCACTTCACGATTAACAATACGTTGTGCTAAACCTTCTACGATAGCTGTTTTACCAACTCCTGGCTCACCAATTAATACTGGATTGTTTTTAGTTCGACGTTGCAATACTTGAATGGTTCGGCGAATCTCTTCATCACGACCAATGACTGGATCAAGCTTGCCTTGTTCGGCTCTTTCGGTTAAATCAATGGTATATTTTTTCAATGCACCACGTTGATCTTCAGCATTAGGATCGTTCACGTTATCACTCCCTCTTACTTGGTTAACTGCTTGGCTAAATTTGTCTTTGCTGACACCTGCTCTCTTTAAAATATCGGTTAAATTACCTTTTTCATCTAATGCAGCTAGTATGAATAATTCAGATGAAATATAGCTATCGCCATTTTTTTGCGCTAATTTGTCACATAGATTCAAAATTCTTACTAATTCTTGTGATGGAATAACTTCACCACCAATGCCTTGAACTTGGGGTAAACGTTCAATTGCTTGATTTAATTCTTGTTGTAATGTCGCAATATTTGCACCTGAAGCCACCAGTAATGGATTAATCCCACTGCCTTCTTGATTAAGCATGGCAGATAATACATGGATGGGCTCTATATATTGATTGTCTTTACCTAATGCGATTGATTGCGCATCAGCTAAAGCTTGTTGAAATTTGTTAGTGAGTTTATCTAACCTCATATTATTTATCTCCTAAGCAATAAATTTGGATTAAATGTGTTACACATTTAATCCATTTGCATAATCACTAAATGAGTGTGGAAGAATAAATTTCAAGAGCTGATTAACAATATTTTTGACGAATTTTTGCAATAAAATCGTTTATATTTTACTCGCGTCTTTATAAAAGATAAAGTAGTTTGAAAAACCAGCACTTAAGCAAAAATGTTTAGTAAATTTGGATGACACTCAAGCTTTTATCCTTTATATTAGCCACTTTATTTTGTTAGATTAGCTAACCGTGGTTCGTAATCCATCCCACGAAAAAAAACTAGGAAAGAAATATGTTTAAAATTGCTAAAGAGTTCCAGTTTGATGCTTGTCATATGTTGGATGGGCATAATGGAAAATGTCATAACCTACATGGTCATACCTACCGTTTGTTAGTCGAAATCAGCAATGAACTTATTACCAACGGTTCAAGTGCTGATATGGTGATGGATTATGCTGACATAAAATCAGTTGTAAAACAGCAAATTATCGACCAACTCGATCATGCTTATCTTTATAATCAAAATAATACTAATGAAAGGCAAATAGCTGAGCTTTTACAGCAAATGCAACGTAAAATTTTTGCTTTTCCTTGTCGCACTACTGCAGAAGGAATGAGTAAATTTATTTTTGACCACTTATCACAATTTCTACCCGTGTCGATGATTAAGCTTTGGGAAACCCCTACTTCTTACTGTGAGTATCATCGGAGCGAAAAATGATCGAATATCGTATTGTTGAAATCTTCGAATCTTTACAAGGCGAAGGTTATAACACTGGTATGCCAGCTATTTTTATTCGTTTTGCTGGCTGTAATTTAAATTGTAGTTGGTGTGATACTAATTTCCGCAAATTTCAACGTTTTACGTTAGAGCAAATAGTTGCAAAAGTTAAGCAATATAAAAGTAGCAATATTATCATTACCGGTGGTGAGCCCACAATGGTTAAAGAGTTATCTTCATTATTAACGCATTTAAAACAAGCTGGCTATTATATCGCTATTGAGAGTAATGGACTAGGTAAAGTAGATCCGCTGATTGATTATATTGCACTGAGTCCTAAATTTTGTTATCACCATCGTTATCAAAAAATTTTGCAACCAACAGCTAGTGAAATAAGAATTGTCGCAGAGAAACAGACGGGATTTATCGATTTTTGTTACTATATTGAGCAGCATATTCAAGCTAAGCGTTACTATTTGTCACCTTGCGAAGTCAATGGTGAGATGAATATGTTTGATACCATTGAGTTGTTAGGTAAGATTAATCATAAACGTATTGATAATAAATGGATGTTAAGCCTACAAACACATAAATTTGCCAATATTGAGTAATCTTTTACGATTAACAACTAAACATAAAAAATCAATCTTATCCATAAGTTAGGCTTTAATCTTTAATAAGATAGCGTTATTATTGACCAATATTTTTTTATTGATGATGGTGATGTTTTATCGTATTTTCGTCGGTTTATTATTCATATATGTTTATTCAGCGCATGGCAATGCTTGGGTTGAGTTTCATCATATTGATTGGGAAATGAGTTAACCGGCATATCAATTTTACCACTCTTCATTAGTCATTACGAAGAAGATAATGAATAGATATCTTAGTTAAATTTACAACAAGAGGCATGATAATTGTCACCGCTGGTTTAATTTTTCTCAAACCAGATCATTGTTGCCATTCTTCCGGTCTTGTTTTCTCGACGATATGAATAAAACAGATCTCGCTCACTATAGGTACAATAGTTACCACCATAAATTTGCTTAATTCCGATTGAGTTTAATCGCTGTTTGGCAATCATATAAAGATCTGCTAAATATTTTTGTTGTTTGGCATCAATTAGTTTAAATGCATGATGCGCATTTGCATCGTAAGCTTCAAACTGCTTTTTCACTTCACCACCTACTTCAAATTTTGTAGCGCTAATTGCTGGACCAAGCCAAACGATGATATCACTAGCCTTACAATAAAATTTCTTTGCCGTTTCTTCTAAAATACCATGACAAAGCCCACGCCAACCAGCATGAGCGGCGGCGACCTCATTGCCTTCAATTGAACAAAATAGTACAGGCATACAATCAGCCGTTAAGACAACACTAACTTGATTAACTTGCCGAGTATATGATCCATCAGCTTCAAATCGCTCACTACTACCAATTAATCCAGTTGCCGGCTGTAATTGAATTTCTGAAATATCAAGTACGGTTGTGCTATGGGTTTGATTTAGCCAATAAGGTTCGCTAGGAATTTTTTCAGCACTAATTATAAGACGACGATTTTCAACAATATCATTCAAATCATCACCAGTACGGCTACCTAAATTTAGGCTATCAAACGGCGTAGAACTCACACCACCGATGCGAGTTGTAGTAAAAGCACGAATATTTGTCGGTGCTGGCCAATAGGGATAAATTGATTTAATCATAACTATTACCAATCAAGTTCATCTTTATGAAGTTCTGTATCTGATTGTAACTCTTGTATTAATTTTTGCATATCCTCAGGTATTGGTGCATGCCATTCCATTAGTTCGCCAGTAATTGGATGATATAAACGTAACATAGTGGCATGTAAGGCTTGGCGATCAAAATCTCGCAGAGTTTGGATAAATGATTCGCTAGCGCCTTTCGGTGGCCGTGGTCGACCACCATAAAGAGGATCACCGACCAATGGATGCGCAATATGTGCCATATGTACACGAATTTGATGGGTACGCCCCGTTTCCAGTCTTAAACGTAATCGAGTATGTAGACGATATTTTTCCATTACTCGATAATGGGTTACTGCAGGCTTTCCAGTTGGAAAAACCGCCATATGGGTCCGTTTAGTTGGATGGCGAGTAATTGGTTGATCTACGGTTCCACCAGCAGTGATGATCCCCATAGCAACCGCTTCATACTCTCGAGTTATCTCACGAAGTTGTAATGATTCAACTAAATGAGTTTGTGCTTCAATGGTTTTAGCAACAACCATTAAACCTGTTGTATCTTTATCTAGACGGTGAACAATACCTGCTCTTGGCACCCTTGAGATATCTGGATAGTGATAAAGTAGTGCGTTCAATACAGTACCATTTGGATTCCCCGCTCCAGGATGAACAACTAAATCTCGTGGTTTATTAATGACCAAAATATGATCATCTTCATAAACAATATTAAGTTTTATATCTTCTGGTTGATGATAGGTTTCTTCTTCAATTTCAACTTCAATGGATATTTTTTCACCACCAAGTACTTTATCTTTAGGTTTATTTACAATATTACTGTTCACTAATACTTTATTATTTATAATCCATTCTTTAATTCTTGACCTAGAATAATCAGGAAAAAGCTCGGACAAAGCCTGATCCAATCGCATTCCAAGCTGAGTTTGTTCGATTTCAGATGTTAGTTTTAACTTGTGCATGTGTAATTTATCTATTTTAAGCTGTTATGTTTTAGAGTATTATATACCAATCATCGCCTTTAATGTTTAATTATATTTTGGATTGAAAACTGAATGAAATTGCGTCTACAAACTGTGTTAGCTATCGCTTTAAGTAGCATGCTAATTGGCTGTACAAGTACAAAGCATGATGTTGAAAATGTGCCAGAGATTGAGCTCCACAATAAAGCTAAAACAGAGCTTGAGAGTGGAAATATCAAATCCAGTATTAGTGTTTTAGAGGCTATCGATAAAAATTATCCATTTGGACCTTATTCACAACAAGTTCAATTAGATTTAATTTATGCCTACTATAAAACAGCGGATTATCCACTAGCCATTGCATCAATTGACCGCTTTTTGAAATTGAACCCAACGCACCCAAATATCGATTGGGTTATTTACATGCGCGGAATTTCTAATATGGCGCAGAATGATAATACAATTCAGGGGTGGTTTAATGTCGATCGTTCAGATCGTGATCCTGAGTTTGCCATGGCTGCATTTAAAGATTTTACTTATTTGGTAGCTAGTTTTCCAAATAGTAGTTATGCAGCTGATGCCAAAAAGCGTTTAGTATTTTTGAAAAACCGTATCGCTCGTCATGAGTTAAAAGTATCGCAATACTACACTAAACGTGGTGCATATGTTGCCGTGATTAATCGGGTTACCCAAATGTTAGCCTTATTCCCTGATACTGATTCTACTAAGAGCGCTCTATTATTAATGCGCGATGCTTACAATGAATTAGGTTTAGTTGATGAAAGTCAAAAAGTTGATCAACTTATTCAGGCCAATTTGGAAAACATACCAAAAGAAGAACAAAAATCATTCTTCTCCAAATTTACTAGTGTCTTCAATGGTGGCTAAATTATTTACTAAGCGGGCATAACCCGCTTTTTTTATGCTTTTTACTAATGCACAATATCCGAATTACATCTTTTAATTCCTAATAAATCAATCTTACAATTCACATAACGTTTGTAAAACACTTCAATAACCAATACAATTAGCAAATTATTTTTATTAGCAATAATAGATAGGACATTAATTCGTCATGCAAGAACAATATCGCCCAGATGAAATTGAAGCCAAAGTACAAAAACATTGGCAAGAAGACAAAACATTCCACGTTACTGAAGACCCATCTAAAGAGAAGTATTACTGTCTGTCGATGCTTCCATACCCTTCAGGTCGTTTACATCTTGGTCATGTCCGAAATTACACTATCGGTGACACTATTTCACGCTATCAACGTTTGAATGGTAAAAATGTATTACAACCAATCGGTTGGGATGCATTTGGTTTACCAGCCGAAGGCGCAGCAGTTAAAAATAATACAGCGCCAGCCAAATGGACTTATGAAAATATTGCTTACATGAAGAAGCAATTACAGCTACTTGGTTTTGGTTATGATTGGGATCGTGAAGTAACAACTTGCCGTCCTGAGTATTACAAATGGGAACAATGGTTCTTTACCAAACTATTTGAAAAAGGTTTAGTTTATAAAAAAACTTCAGCTGTTAACTGGTGTCCAAACGACCAGACTGTATTAGCTAACGAACAAGTGGTTGAGGGGTGTTGTTGGCGCTGTAATACACCGGTGGAGCGTAAAGAAATTCCACAATGGTTTATCAAAATCACTGAATATGCAGATGAGTTATTGAATGATTTAGATACCCTTGAAAGCTGGCCAGAACAAGTCAAAACAATGCAACGAAATTGGATTGGTCGTTCTGAAGGTGTAGAGTTTGATTTTGCCGTTGAAAACTATAGCGATAAGTTACGTGTTTATACTACTCGTCCTGATACTTTAATGGGTGTAAGTTTTGTTTCGGTAGCTGCGGAACATCCACTTGCTCAATTAGCTGCACAAAATAATCCAAAAATTGCTGACTTTATTGCTGAATGCAAAACGACTAAAACCGCTGAAGCCGACATGGCAACAATGGAAAAGAAAGGTATGGCAACAGGATTTTTTGCTATCCATCCATTAACTGGTGCAAAAGTTCCAGTTTGGATTGCTAACTTTGTATTAATTGAATACGGCACAGGAGCGGTGATGGCGGTGCCTGGTCATGATGAACGTGATTATGAGTTTGCATCAAAATATAATCTACCAATTAAACCTGTTATTTTAACACAAGATGATCAAGCACCTGATCTATCACAGCAAGCTTATACTGAACATGGTAAATTATTTAATTCTGGTGAGTTTGACGGCCTGAATATTGAACAAGCCTTCAATGCTATCGCAGATAAACTTATTGCATTAGGTATTGGTAATCGTAAAGTAAATTATCGTTTACGTGATTGGGGCGTCTCTCGTCAACGTTATTGGGGTGCACCAATTCCCATGGTGACACTTGAAGATGGCACAACAATCCCAACACCAGAAGATCAATTGCCAGTCATTTTACCAGAAAATGTTGAAATGAATGGCATTACTAGTCCGATTAAAGCAGATCCTAATTGGGCAAAAACGATGGTTAATGGTCAACCGGCACTGCGTGAAACAGATACTTTTGATACCTTTATGGAATCGTCTTGGTATTATGCACGCTACACCTGTCCTCATTACGACAAAGGTATGTTAGATGAAAATGCGGCAAACTATTGGTTGCCTGTTGATCAATACGTCGGTGGTATTGAACATGCAATCATGCATTTACTTTATTTTAGATTCTTCCATAAATTAATGCGTGATTTTGGTTTAGTAAAATCAGACGAACCAGCTAAACGCTTGTTGTGCCAAGGTATGGTTTTAGCTGATGCGTTCTATTACACCAGCCCTACCAACGAACGTATTTGGGTTTCACCAACTGAAGTCACTATTGAACGTGATGACAAAGGTCGTATTGCTAAAGCCACAGATAGTAAAGGTAATGAACTTGTTCATGCTGGTATGACTAAGATGTCTAAATCAAAAAACAATGGTATCGATCCACAAGAGATGGTTGAAAAATATGGTGCTGATACCGTTAGATTATTTATGATGTTTGCCTCTCCAGCTGATATGACGCTTGAATGGCAAGAATCTGGTGTGGAAGGTGCGAATCGATTTATTAAACGTGTATGGCGTTTAGTATATGAACATGCTCAACTAGGTAAAACAACAACTCTTGATCTATCTAAATTGACAGCCGATCAAAAAGCGTTACGTCGTGAACTACATAAAACGATTGCTAAAGTCAGTGATGATATTGGTCGCCGTCAAACCTTCAATACAGCAATTGCAGCAGTAATGGAATTTATGAACCGCTTACAAAAAGCGCCACAAGATACAGAGCAAGACCGTGCATTAATGAATGAATCATTAAATGCAGTTGTAAGATTACTTTATCCTATGATGCCTCACGCTTGTTTCGTTATGTGGCAGGCATTAGGTCATAGTGAAACCATTGATAATGCATCTTGGCCTACTGCTGATGAATCGGCAATGGTTGAGGATGAAAAATTAATTGTTGTACAAATCAATGGTAAAGTGCGTGGTAAATTTACCGTTCCTGCAGATGCCGAACAAGATTTTGTAGTCGAACAAGCTAAACAAGAGCCAAACATTCAAAAATATTTAACTGATACGACAATTCGTAAGGTTATTTATGTGCCTGGCAAATTATTGAATCTAGTTGTTGGTTAATAATGTTGAATAACTAAGAGATAGGTGATGATACCAATGAAAAAATATTTGGCTTTGATGTTATTGACAATATCGTTGTCTGGATGCGGTTTTCATTTGCAATATGAACCTGAGGTTCCTACTCGCTTTAAGACACTGTCTTATGAAAGTGGTGATCCATACGGTCGATTGTCAAGGGATGTGAAAGAGTTACTACGCGATAATAAAGTTACATTAGTTAATAGCAATAATAAAGCTAAATATCCGTCATTGCGTATAGTCACAGATTCATTGGATAAAAACACTATATCAATCTATCAAGATGGTAAAGCAGCAGAATATCAGTTAGTATTGACAGTTCAAGCGCAAGTTGTCATTGCTGGTGAACAAATTCATCCAATTAACGTTCGCATATTCCGTACCTTCTTTGATAATCCAGCAGCAGCATTAGCTAAGACAGTAGAACAAAATTTGATTGAGGATGAAATGTATAAGCAAGCAGCTAAAGAGCTCATTCGTAAATTAAAATCAGTTGATGCAGCAAACTAACGACTTGTTATGATTAAAATTAGTGCTGAAAAAATAACCCAGCAATTAGGATCGCCTTATTATTTGATTTTAGGTAGCGATCCTTATCTGCAACATTATGCACAAACTGAATTACGTAATGCTTTTAAACAAGCTCAATATGACGAACAACTTTCTTTCACAATCAATAGCCAAACAGACTGGTCGGCAATGTATGATAGTTGCCAAGCAATGAATCTATTTTCAAGCAAAACTTTACTCTGTATAGATATTGGTGAAGGTGTGTTAAATGTTTCAGTGGCAGCAAAATTAAACACATTATGTGAAATGTTGACCCCTGAGATTGGCTTGATAATTAGTCTAGTGAAGATTACTAAGACCCAAGAAAATGCATTATGGTACAAAGCGTTATCTGACAAGTTAGTGGTAGTGAATTGTTCAACACCTGAAGCAGCACAATTACCACAATGGATCAAAAGCTATTTACAACAAATGCAAATAGCTATTGAATCTCCAGCGATCGAGCTACTTAGTTATTACTATGAAGGTAATTTGTTGGCATTAACGCAAATTATTGAGCAATTAAATTTACTCTATCCAAATCAAACTATTTCTTATGAACAAGTTGAGTTGAATATTAATGATTCAGCGATATTTACGCCTTTCCATTGGATTGATGCAATGCTTTCCAATAAAGCAAAACGTGCAATACATGTTTTACAACAGCTTAAAATGAATGATTTTGAGCCGTTAATATTGATGCGGATCATTCAACGTGAATTGATTTTGTTGATCAATTTAAAATTAGCTTTAAGCGAGAAATCACCTCGTCAAGTTTTTGATGAATACAGAGTCTGGCAAAATAGAAGAAGCATGTATAGCTCTTATTTGAATCGTTTGGATATCAAAGCATTATTTGCACTACTGGCGACATTAACCGATATTGAAATTAGCCTAAAACATAATAATGATTTACCTATCTGGGATGCACTATTGAGTTTAACTATGCAGTTTATGGGGTTAAATAAGTGTTAACAGCGTTATTTGGTGGAACCTTTGATCCAATCCATTATGGGCATTTACGCCCAGCTTTAGCCTTAGCCAAAGAGTTGGGATTAACTAAAATTAATCTATTACCTAACCGTATTCCGCCTCATAAACCACAACCAGAGGCCAATACAGAGCAACGTTTAGCTATGTTGCAGTTGGCTATAGCGGATTATTCTCTATTTTCAGTTGATACTCGAGAATTAGAACCAAAGCTAATTAATCAGCCCTCTTTTACCATTGATACTCTCAAATCATGGCGTCAACAAAATGGTACTCAGCAAAGTTTAGCTTTTATAATGGGACAAGATTCTTTGCTTAGTTTACCAACATGGAAAGAGTGGCAAAAATTACTCGATTATTGTCATTTGCTAATATGTAAACGACCAGGTTATGCTCAAACACCCTGTGATAGCAAGCTACAACAATGGATTAATCAACACCAAACTCAAGATAGTCAAACATTACATCAATGTCCTAATGGCTATATTTACTTTGCTAATACACCACTTGAAGCAATTTCGGCAACAGAAATCCGGCAAAATATTAATAATCAACAAAGCTGTGAAAAGTTATTATCGCCTAAAGTTTGGCAATATATACATGAAAATAGGCTCTATAATGCAAAGAAATGTTAGAAATGACTTTACATCTGAGAGTTTTTTCGGCATTATTTCGCCGCTATATTTAGATAATTTGAATATAGCTGTTCTGTGTTTATACTCAAATCAATCACTTTGTCTAGACCCAAAAACATTTTGGTAATTTAGTTGAGTTGGATTAATTCGCTTTTCTAGTTAATCGTAAAGAAAATGAGAATGATATTTATTAATTTGAGTGTATTTAATTTGTATTTAATATTAAGAGGCCCCAATGGCAAAAGAAGATAACATTGAAATGCAAGGTACTATTCTTGATACTCTTCCAAACACGATGTTTCGTGTTGAACTTGAAAACGGTCATGTTGTTACTGCACACATTTCTGGAAAGATGAGAAAGAACTATATTCGAATTCTAACTGGCGATAAAGTAACGGTAGAAATGACACCTTACGATCTTTCAAAAGCACGTATCATATTCCGTAGTCGTTAATATCGTTATCACGCTTGTTGTTTTACATTATTAACTAATGAGTTGATTAGTTATTTTCTCTTTTTTAATACAATTCCGTCGACTAAAGTCGACGGATGTACAAGTCATAATTTAGGTTATTTCCTAATTAATCCATTTGAGAAAAATCCATTTGCTCATACTTTATCCATTTAGTCTTTTTAATGATTTTATAACCGAAGTAAATCGAAAGAAATAATGGAATACCGATGTAAGTGGCAATGACACCGTTCCAATCAATGGTTTCTTGTAAAAATGCTTCGTAATTTTGCCCTAATGTTATCGTCAAACAAAGTATAAAGGCAAAAATAGGACCAAATGGAAAACAACTTGAACGATATGGTAATTTATTGAGATCACGACCTTGCGCTATGTAGCCTTTTCTAAAACGATAATGACTGATAGCAATACCAAGCCAAGCAATAAATCCTGTCATACCTGACATATTAAGTAACCATAAATAAACTTCCTGATCTTTGTATAGTGAGGTCAAGAAGCAAAGCATAGCAACCAATGTTGTCGCAAATAATGCCATATCAGGTACACCTGATGAAGATAATCGTCCAAAGATCTTCGGCGCTTTACCTTCTTTAGCTAAAGCATATAGCATTCGGGTTGAAGCGTATAAACCTGAGTTACCTGCAGAAAGTACTGAAGTTAAAATAACTGCATTCATAATAGCTGCTGCAGATAATAATCCAGCATGCTGAAAAACTAAAGTAAATGGACTAACACTGATATCAGTTTCATCATTACGTAGTAAGTTAGGATCAGTATATGGAATGATTAAACTAATAACTAAAATTGCAAAAATATAAAATAATAGTATTCGCCAAAAGACTTGTTTCATTGCTTTTGGAATGTTTTTTTCTGGATCTCTTGATTCTCCTGCAGCGATACCAATTAGTTCAGTACCTTGGAATGAGAAACCAACGACCATCGCAACACCAATCATTGAAGCAAAACCTCCAACAAATGGAGCATCACCAACTTGCCAGTTTTGCCAACCAGCAGTTTCAGCGCCTTTTAAAATACCAATAATCATTAATAAACCAACTACTATAAATAAAATCACAGTGACGACTTTAATTAATGAAAACCAAAATTCTGCTTCACCAAACCCTTTCACAGAAACATAGTTTAAGCAAAAGATAATACTTAGGAATAACAGGCTCCATAACCAACTATAAGCCCCAGCATCGAACCAATAGGAGATCACCAATTGAGCAGCAACTAAGTCAACAGCAACCGTTATTGCCCAGTTATACCAATAGTTCCAGCCAATAGCGAAACCAAATGCTTCATCTACATAGCGTGCCCCATAGGTCGCAAAAGTGCCAGAAACCGGAAGATAAGCAGCAAGCTCCCCCAAACTAGTCATTAAAAAGTAAACCATTATGCCGATAATGGCATAAGAAAGCAGTGCACCACCAGGACCAGCTTGTGCAACAGTAGCGCCTGAAGCGACAAATAACCCAGTTCCGATGGAGCCACCAATGGCTATCATCGCTAAATGACGGGCTTTTAAATCACGCTTTAATTTATTATTCATATTAATTTTCTTCTTGTTAAACAGATTCTAAATATTTTAGTTACTACCTTATGCTTAATATCTAGGTTAGTAACTGATTTAAAATAATTTATTACGATATTTATCATTAGCTGATAAATTGTGGTGAAGTGTATCAAAAAAAATTATATGCGAGATAAATAATTCTAATAATCCGTCTGATATGTTAAATATTAGCAATACTTAGCAGCTAGTTAACTGTTCTAATTGAGTTAAATAATCCATCGCTTGATCACGATTTGTGCCACACATTTCAAAACAAGGTTTTAAACGACCACAGACTAAAGGTCTATTAGTATTACCAAATAATTTACACTGAAAATTCTCGTCTAAATGAAAACAGGCCATTCCGGCTGGTTTTCCATTCGGCATACTAGGTATAGCAGATGAAATTGATGGCGCAATACAACATGCACCACAGTTTTTACGGCATTTGAATGAATCAGTCATTAGTTTAGAGGAAATTGTCGTTGTTTTATAAAATTTATTGGTGACAATAGCAAGTTAAGGGTAAAATAGCGAGCTATATTTTTAACTCTATTAAATATGAAGAAAGTATTATGGCTAAAGCAAATGAAATAAAACGTGGTGATGCAGTCACATACAATGGCAAACTATTATTAGTGAAAGAGATTGATGTTCAAAGTCCTAGTGCACGTGGAGCAAGCACCCTTTATAAAATGCGTTTTACCGATGTAAAATCTGGTGGCAAAGTTGAAGAACGTTTTAAAGGAGATGATATTTTAGATACTATCGAACTATTTCGACGTCCGGTAAGTTTTTCTTATATTGATGGTGACGAATATGTATTTATGGATAATGAAGACTATACGCCATTTATTTTTAAGAAAGATCAAATTGAAGAAGAACTGTTATTTATTCCAGATGGTGGAATGGATGGTATTCAGGTGCTAATGGCTGAAAGTGAAGTTGTTGCTTTAGAACTACCACAAACAGTTGAACTAGAAATTATTGAAACTTCCCCAAGTATCAAAGGTGCTTCAGCAAGTGCACGAACAAAACCCGCAACACTATCAACGGGTCTAGTCATTCAAGTACCAGAATATATTGATAACCACGAAAGAGTTAAAATTCATATCGCAGAACGCCGATATATGAGTCGAGCGGAATAATCTATTAAATCGTGATGAATACATACAACCAAAATAAATTACATAAACGATTGCGACGTCTTACTGGTGAAGCTATCGCTGACTTTAACATGATCGAGGAAGGCGATCGTATAATGGTCTGCTTATCAGGCGGTAAAGACAGTTATACATTGCTGGACATTCTTATCAATTTAAAAATCAGCGCTCCAGTACAATTTGAATTAGTCGCAGTTAATTTAGACCAAAAACAACCTGGTTTTCCTGAGCATGTCTTACCTGAATATCTTGAGTCGTTAGGTATTGAATATAAAATTGTCCAAGAAAATACTTATGGCATTGTCAAAGAAAAAATTCCAGAAGGTAAAACAACCTGTTCTCTCTGTTCTAGACTTCGACGTGGTATTTTATATCGTACTGCAACTGAACTTGGTGCAACAAAAATAGCTCTAGGACATCACCGAGATGACATTTTAGAAACACTATTTTTAAACATGTTTTATGGAGGCAAACTTAAAGCCATGCCACCTAAATTGATGAATGATTCAGGTGAACACATTATTATTCGACCTCTTGCATATTGTAAAGAAAAAGACATTGCAAAATATGCTGAAATAAAACAATTTCCTATCATTCCATGTAATCTTTGTGGCTCACAACCTAATTTGCAACGGCAAGTAATCAAAGAAATGCTAAATGATTGGGATAAAAAATTTCCTGGTCGTATCGAAACCATGTTTCGCGCTACACAAAATATTACTCTTTCTCATTTATGCGATACTAATCTTTACGATTTTAAAGGGATTAAGAAAGGTGATATTGATATCAATGGTGGCGATTTAGCCTTTGACCGTGAAGAATTACCCCCTACAGTCGGATTTGATGCGTCAGAACTCGACGAACAGGATCTAATTCTATGGAAAGAGGCTAACTAAAATTACCCTCCAGCATCTAAACTCTTTTATTATCGGCGATAAACAATATCGTCGATAATTATTTAATATTAAAACAATAACCTATTTTATAGAAACTTTGATCCTGCTCACGAATTAACAAAAAAAAATACCATTTTTGTTGTGGTTATTATGACATTAAAATAAAATTGAAACGTTCCAATTTTTGCTAACTTAATGCTAAAACTAGCATAAAAACAATCTAATTATAGATAGGAGAACAATGTGAAACTACAGTTTTTGGGTACTGCCGCCTCTGAAGGTATCCCAAATCCTTTTTGTAAATGTGATATTTGTGAAAAATCTCGCCAACAAAAAGGTAAAAATATAAGAACTCGAAGTTCGATTCTTATTGATGATATTATGCAAATTGATTTTGCCCCTGAGTATAGCTATCAAGTAATGAGAGAAAACATTGACGTTACTAAAATAAAGGACTTATTGTTTACTCATACTCACCCTGACCATTTTAATGTTGGCGATCTGTTTAGTCGTATGGTGGACTATGGATTTAATATCGATCATCCGCTGTATATTTATGGCAATGATATTGCAATAAATGGTTGCTTAAATGTTTTACCTGGATATAGTCCTGAGCGTTTTGTATTTAATTTAGTGGTTCCATTTCAAACTGTTGTGACATCAGCTGGTTATACCGTTACTGCATTGTTGGCTAATCATGCTAAATGGGAATTTTGTTTTATTTATTTAATCGAGAAAGATGGTAAAACCTTACTCCACGGACATGATTCGGGTTATTTTCCTGAGCTAACTTGGCAATGGTTGAAAAATAGCGGTAAAAAAATTGATATGGCAATTTTCGAGTGTACTTACGGCTATAAACAAAATGATAAAACCAATAATCACATGAGTATTGAAACTGTTATTGCAGCTCAAAAACGCATGTTAGAAGAAGGTATTTTTGATTCCAATACTCAACTTATCACTTCTCATCACTCCCATAGTAGTGGCTTCATGCATGATGAATTAGTTGAAATATTTAAACCTTATAATATTCAAGTAGCCTATGATGGCTTAACGAAGATGATTTAATACGGAGCAATATATGTTTAAAATACCACGTTTACTGGTAATGATGTTTTTACAATATTTTGTGCAAGGCGCATGGAATATGGTTATCGGTGCAGTACTTGCTGCTTATGGATTAAAAGAAATTGTTGGTTCTACTTATTCAGTTTTAGGAATTGCAACCATCATTTCGCCACTTTTTATTGGTATGATTGCCGATAGATTCATCGCATCTCAAAAAGTGATGGGAATATTACACATTCTTAATGCTGGTGTTTTATTTATCATTCCTAACTTTGTTGAAAGTGGCAATATTGTCGGCTTTTTAATAATGATATTTATTGTTGGCTTATTATTCTATCCAACAACGGCTTTAGCAAATAGCGTAAGCTTTAGGCATATAGATGGTGTGCGTTGGTTCCCAATTATTCGTGTATTTGGTACTATCGGCTTTATGATAGTAGGATTAATTCTTGGCTACACTGGTTTTTCAAGTTCAATCAATTCATTTTTACTTGCTTCCGGTGCTTCTGTGGTTTACGGCATTTATTGTTTCACTTTACCAAATACACCACCAACCAGTCGAAATAAAAAATTCTCAATTCGAGATGCCATGTGTTTAGATGCCTTATCTCTTTTTAAAGATAAATATTTCACTATATTCATGCTTTCTACCTTTATCTTAATGATCACTAAAACTGCATATAGTGCTTATTTACCCGTTTATTTGCCTGTATTAGGATTAGAACCAGCGTCAATGATGCAAATTGCTATTGCTACAGAAGTGCTATTTATGTTCCTTTTATCTTTCCTATTAGGTCGCTTTGGGTTTAAAAAGATCATCTTATTCGGTGCAATTTGTTGGATAATTCGTAGTATGATGCTATCGTTAGCCGCAACGTCAGACGGTAATATGTTCTTCTATATTATTGGCACTTTATTGTTACAAGGTATTTGTTGGGATTTCTTCTTTACCGCTGGCGATATTTATGTTGATAAAAAAGCTGGCCCAGAAATCAAAGCTCAGGCTCAAGGCTTACGTTTTATTGTTTCTAATGGCTTTGGTGTATTCATGGCGGCATCGGTATGTGGATTTATCAATAATCGTGTTGTTACTGAAAAAACATTACCTAATGCTGGACCTCAATGGCAAGAGTTTTGGATCTATCCAGCTGTAGTTGCAGCAATTGTTGCGGTAGGTTTCTGGTACTTCTTTAGAGACAAAGATGTCATCATGACACCTAAAAAAGTAGAATCAGAATAATTCATTCACAGTTAACGATAAAAAGTTACGTAAACTATGGCTAATAATTATTTATTAGCCATAGTTTTTTCTATCTCAACATTAATCAACTCTATGATTTGCATTGAACTATATTGATTAGTTATCCACTGTGTTAAATATTTGCCAATAATGTTTTCAATCAATCTTAAATTAATCGCATTACCAGTCATACTATTTTCCCGAATACCATTAGTGTATTGTTGTTGTACCACAGGTAACCATGGATAACTCTTAATAATTCTATGATTTTGAAAAATAGATTTTTGTGCCGTGGCGCCACCAAGTAATGCTATTTGTTCACTGATTTCATTAGAATAAAGCCAATCAAAAAAGATTTTAACTTGTTTATCTTTTTGACTATATTTCGACATACCAAGTGATCCACCACCAAATAAAGATTTTCGACCAGGTACTTTTGCATATCCAACTAAAGGTAAAATATTACGATGATTGATATAACTAAATAAATTCATATAAACAATTAACATTGCAAGTTGGCCTTGTTCAAATAAATTTACTGATTCTTGCCACCAAGGTGATTGTATATTTCTTGCTACCTTTATAAATGATTGCAACTGATTTAAAGTATTAAGAGCAATAGTCTTGTTTAAGCCTAATTTATTGCCATTAATTAATTTACCACCTTGAGCATAATAACGAACTAAAAACTCTGATGCAATGAGTTCATAATTGCCTAAAGTAATGCAACTGCCAAATTCTACTTGTGATTCAGGATTGTGTTGTCGACTAAAAAATTGTGCAATTTGATCAAATTCAGTAAAATTTTTAGGAACATTTAGTTGTTGTCGATACCTTTCAAAATAAGCTCGTTTACTTAATGGGTCATTAAATAAATCTTTACGATAAAAAAGCATCTGTACACTTGGGTCAAAAGGAATCGCATAAGCAATATTATTTACATAACTAAAGCGTTCGATGAGTTCTAGTGGGTATTTTGCCAATAAATGATCGAAGTCGATTGCTAATTTTGATAAAGGTTTAAATACTGACGGTGCAAACCAAGGTAATCCAGCCATATCTATTCGAATAATATCGATCTCTTGATGCTGATTAAGTTGATTCAAAATATGATAAATTTCGTCGAAGGGCTTAATAATTAAATTAACATTAATACCATACATTTTCTTAAAATGAGGGAGTAATTTTTTGACCGCTTGTGTTGATGGACTTGGTAAGATTAGAAAATTAATGGTTTCATTATGTTTAGTTTTATTTGCTGAATTTGAATCAGGTAATAATGAAAAGCCTTTATTATCGATATTGGTTACAGTTTCTCCCTCTACCAATTTCATAATTTGTTCACTTAATATGCCATAGTTCATATGGTATTGATAGATATTGTCTTCATAATAAAAACTATTGTTCGTTAAAGTATAAATTGGTGGGCAGTCTTGTTGACTACCAAAATAATTCGCATTACGGACGAAATGAGCCCGCTCCATATCCATGGTAATAATGGCATCATACTTTGTCTGTTCATCGGCAAAAAAACTAAATGCTAAATTATAAGTACCGTTAGATGGCTTGGAAGCTATATTATTCAATAGGACTGAATAATTATGTTTTTTAAACTGGCTTTGTAAACCTTTTTTAAAGGATTGAGAATGAGTATGATGTTCTGAATTACTAAATAATCCAATTCGATGATACGATTCGTTGATCAACTCATTAGCAATGTCTTGCCCAGCTTTCTCATAATCTAGTGAAATAAATTGTAATGCAGATAAAGGCTTTCTATAAACAAAAATTATTTTCTCTTTTGGCAACTTAATTTTTTGATAATATTCACTAGCGTCAGATAATGAGCTAACAACTATAACAGCATAATCTCGTTTAACAGCCACCTTTTGAATTAATTGTAACTCAAGATCTTTTGAATCATAGGTTAGATAAAGTGACAACTCATAACCAAGCCGATTAGCTTGATTAAACAAACCATCATATAAATTACTATATTGTTCAGACGTAATATTGGGTAGTATCACCGAAATAGATTTAGTTGTACCTTCTTTTAAATTTTTAGCAGATAAATTAATTTGATAACCTAACCGTTGAATGGCTTGTTCAACCAATTTAATTTTTTTTACACTAACATTACCTCGATCATTAAGTACGTTTGAAACAGTTCCATGAGATACGCCGGCAAGTTTTGCAATATCTTTGATTGTCGCCATTAAGTTATAGACTCCATTAAATTTATTCAGCAATCAAATCGAAATTATTGATCAATAATAAAAATATTTTAGTGATTGGCTAAATACTATTTAAGCCAATTTAACCAACTTTGATTCACAATCTGTTTTTCTAATTTGAAGTATGAATCATCAACTGTACTCGGTAAAAGTTGTAATGATAATTGATGGATTTCATTGCGCATATCAATATAAGCTTTAGTTAACTGTTCAGCTTCTTGGCTATCCATGATTTGATAATTTGCCGCTAATTCTAAAATCCTTACGTTATCACTCCATGTTGTCATTTTAGGATATTGATGAGCATAGTTAAGTACCAGATATTGGGATAAGAATTCAATATCACCAATGCCACCTTCATCAATTTTCAAATTAAATCGATGTTGCTCAGTTGTACCTAAATGGGTCCGCATCTTTTCGCGCATCTCTCTAACTTCGGTTTTTAATACCTTTTCTTCACGAGGTTTACATAAAACATCATGCCTAATTTGGTTGAAGCGTTTAATCAGTTCTATCTCACCATATACAGCTCTAGCTCGGACTAATGCTTGGTGTTCCCATGTCCAAGCTTCATGCATTTGATAGTCATAAAAAGCATTTAAACTACAAGCTAATAAACCTGCATCACCTTGTGGACGTAAACGAACATCAACTTCATAAAGAATTCCAAAGCTGGTGCGAACATTGAAGAGATGAATAATCCTTTGTACTAATCGTAAATAAAATTGGCGACTATCAATTTGTTTATCACCATTAGTTATGCTATCTACAGGGCAATCATGAAGAAACACCAGATCTAAATCTGAACCATAACCCAATTCCCAACCACCTAATTTGCCATAAGCGATAATAACCAATCCTTTTTGATTGTCAGTTAAATGTGTAGGTTTACCATAACGTGCGACCATTTGATTCCATGCCATTTGTACAACAAAATCAATTAGTGATTCTGCAACATAGGTCAAATGATCGCTTACCTTCATAGTATTTAATACCTGCTCAACATCAGCAGCCGCTATATGCAATAATTGCATTTGCTTAAATTGTCTTAGTGCTTCAAGTTGTTGTTCTTCATCATCAACCTCAATACGAAGTAAGTATTGATACAGTTCACTCTTATATTCATTTGGTGAAACAGTTTGATAAAGGGAGTTAATATCTATTAGTTCATCTAACAAAATTGGATAATGAGCTAGTTGCTCACTTATCATTGGCGAGGCACTACATAAACGAATTAACTGCTTCAATGCTGTTGGATATTCAAGGAGTAATTCTAAATAAGTTGTTCGGCTAACAATATTAACTAATAAATGTAAGATTCGTGATAATAGTACTAATGTGTTTTTATCAGTACAAACCAACTCCAATAATCGTGGCATCAATTGGTCAAGTATTTCACGACCTCGTACTCCAATTGTTCGTTTACCAATATCATCACGAAACTGACAAAGCATTTGATATAATTTTTCAGCATCATCATGTGAGTAAGAAGTCAGTACTGAGGTAACATCACTTAATTGCAAATCTGGCACCCAAAGATCATCAAATTGTTCATTGTATTGCTTAGAATTAGATACTGATTCAGATGTATCTTCACCGATAAGTTGATTAAATACTTGTCGATTAAATTGCATTCTTTTAGCAAGATCAAATTCAAATTCATACCAATCATTAAAGTTCATACTAGTGGCAATACGAATTCGATCCAGCTCATCGTCTGGCAATGCTTGTGTTTGCTCGTCATGTATAGCTTGAAGTAAATTCTCACAACGACGTAAAAACAAATAATTTTCTCGCAAAGTGTCTACTTCATTCACGCTAAGTAACGATTCTTGTTCTATTACTTGTAAGGCGGTTAACAAAGAGCGAGTTTGTAGGCCCACAACGCGCCCACCACGTATAAGTTGAAAAACTTGTACAATAAATTCAATTTCACGAATACCACCAGCACCAAGTTTGATATTGTTAGTCAAGCCTCGACGCCGAACTTCACGCTCTATCATGCTTTTCATATTTCGTAATGACTGCAATACACTGAAATCAATATAACGGCGGTAAACAAATGGTTTTAACATTTGGTAAAGCTCTTTGGTGTAGGGTTCTTGCTGATCACCAAGTATTTTTGCTTTTACCATAGCATAACGTTCCCAGTCTCTTCCCTGCTCTTGATAATAATCTTCCATAGCAGAAAAACTTAAAACCAACGGACCGCCATCACCAAGCGGACGTAAACGCATATCAACGCGGTAGACAAAACCATCTTCAGTAATTTGGTCTAGTGTTTTAATTAATCGTTGCCCTAAACGAGTAAAAAACACAGCATTATCTAATTCTCGTCTCCCACCTTGAGTTTGTCCATGTTCAGGGTAGGTAAAGATAAGATCAATATCTGATGAAAAATTCAGTTCACCACCACCTAATTTTCCCATGCCTAAAATAAGTAAAGGTTGTGCTTGCCCTTGTAAATTACATGGAGTCCCCCATTCTTTACAACTAAGCTCATAAAGCCAATCACGTGCGGTGATAATAATCACTTCAGCTAGCTGCGTAAGTTGTAATAAAATTTGCTCATCATTACTTGTTTGGGTTAATTGTGACCATTCAAGCCTTACCAGAATATAGCGCCTAAATAATCTTAATACTTTCATTAGAGCTAATTCATCAAATACTGATGCTAGTCTTTCATTTAACCATTGTTGATAGAAACATCTTTCATCAGCTTGAGGGGGATGAGTAATAATATCTGTCAGCCACTCGGGAAATCGATAAAAAGCATCAATCAGAAAATCACTTTGTAGCAAAATATTAAGGTTATCAAGTACTTCTTTTGAATCACATTGTGACAATTGAGATATAATCTTTTCTTTTTGCTGAGCAATTAATGGTGAAACTAACGAGCTTGGCTGGGACATAATAAGCACTCACTTAAAATATTTTATATATTGATAAAATCACCTAATTAAATATTATAAATGACTTTTTACATACCGATATCTTTTTATTGAACTATATTGTAAAAAATCATCTCAATTGTTTTCATGCAATGAGTTAATTAGTTAATAAGCATGGTTAATATGAATAGGGTACAATCAATTTAGAGTAATAATATTTATTCTAAAAAAATAATTTAACCAATTAATTAAAATAAAAAAAGTGACTGTATTTGCAAGTCACTTTATATTAGTAAATAATTTTTGTGTTAACAAATAAACAACAATTCATTATGAGAAGCTATATCGGTACCCCATGTTAACTTGTTTTTGATCAAATTTATTGCCCAGAGAATAAACCACATCAGCATAAATATTATGATGATTATTAAATTGCATATTAACACCAATCCCGTTATCCCACCAATTGCCAGCAAAATCATATTTTTCTTTTGCTATATGGTTAAATACATAAGATGTTTGGCCAGCAAACTCTTTCACATAGCCTGTTTTTAGATATACATCAATAATGTTATTATCTTGTGAAAAGTTGTTACCTATGATAATGCTTGCTCGACTAAGTAATGAATTGTAACTGTTTAATTCGGTAATTAAACCATTAGTTGCTTTAATTACCGTGCTACCCTGACGGGAATAGGTTAGTTGTGTTTGTGGTTCAATATACCAACCTTGATTTGAATTCAATGCAGGGGAAAGGTAGAATCGTTGCCCAACTTCTATTCCTATTGAAAGACCATTAGTATTACCATTACCTTTTACTAAATATCCACCTCCAGTAGTTGTATTAAATTTATTCTTCATTATCATATATTTGGCTAAAGCATCGATATACAATCCAGATTGATCTAAAATGGTACCATAGATTGCTGCATAGTAGCCTGTTGTGTTTCCATCACCTACATGATGATCGATATTTCCTCGACTATAACCGCCCATAAATCCATAATATACATCCTGCCTGTTATCTTCTATTCTTCTATCTATACCGAGCTGTAAACCATAATAATTCATAGCAAAATCAGACAAACGATTATCATTAAACGAGCTTAATTTACCACTATAAATATGCCCCCAAGCATCTCCAGCAACTGTTTCATTTCTGCGAAGTTTTCCCATTCGTTGATGTAAAGTTTGCATTTCTATGTAACTAAGCAAATAATTTGAATTAAGAATATTAGCTGCATTTTGAGCAGTATTTGTTAAATGAGGCTTACTTGGTTTTATAGGATTAGCTGATTCCGAATTTTTTGCTGACAATACCCAATCTTCTGAGCCATTATTACGTTCGTTAGTAACTTTAGTTAATTTATTAAATTGATACGGACCAATATCAATTGATGGGGAAATTAAGTTAAAGTTAGCGCCACCACCTTCAGTTTCAACTAAAGTAATTTTTTCATTACCATTAACCATCGCGGAACCAGTATAATCATCTTTAATTGAAATATTATGCTCCCCTGTCGCTTGCAAAGATCCGGTAATTTTAATTAAATCATTAGCAAAATTATTGCCTAATGATGTCCGTAATTCAAATAATCCATTGCCAGATAATGAGTTTGCAGTTAAAAGCATGCTATTTATACCGTTAAGATTGTTGATCCTATTTGCTGTTTCATAATCGTAACCAAAACTAATTTTAGCATTATTATTTAATATTAAAGAATCAATATATGAACTATCTGTCATTCGCCATTGGCTTTGACTACCTGTCATTGTAACGTTGATATTACCTTTTTCTTCGAGAGTATTATTATGAGCATTATTGATTGCAGTTAATAAAAGCGAACCATCAGTTAAATCAAGATCGATTTGCCCTTTATCTTTAGCATAAATATCCCCTTTTATATATGATTTTCCTTGAACAGTTACTTGACCTGTATTCGCATATATGGCTTTATGGCTGTTATGATTAACCGAGACAATGTTATTAGTATTTGTACCACTATTGATAGATATTTTACCGGCACTTTGTTTCATTTCAATCGCGTTTCCATTGGCGGTTATTACATCTAATCCATTATTAAAATTAATAACACTGTCAGCATTAGGATTAGCACCAGCTTGTTGTAGTGCTGCAACTCCAACGGAGTAATCCCCATTCATATTAATCGTTACTTTATCATTAAAATTTAAATTTATACCAATAGCATTAGGATTATTGTTGAGTAGAGATAAAATACCATAACTACTATTTCCTATGGACTGAATAACTACTTCGCCATCAAAGTTCCCTTCAGTTTTAATTGTGTCTGAACCATTGTAGGCTCGAATTCCAATAAAACTGTGATTTGATACACCGGTACCATTTATTATTAATTTTTTTGCAAAATTGCCTTTACCGCCACTGGCCAAATATATTCCAGTTCCATCTTGAACTTTTAAGCGAATATCACTTAAAACATCAACTTTTCCACCAGAATGAGCATGAATATTAAATGCGCTATTATAGTTACCCGTTCCATTCGTTTGGATAACAAACTCATCCAATCCTGTATCAATAGTTATTGTTTTGCCAGCAACTTGCGACTTAATAGCCGATATTTTATTTTTTGCTAAATTGATATGTGGTAGTGAACTATTAGTTAAATTTTGAATAACAATATCATCAGTTGTAACTACAATACCTTTGTCAGTGTATTCCCCAATATTATCAGCATCAATGATGGTTAAGGCATTTGAAAAATGAGATGTGACTAGACAAGACCCAAAAGTTAATTTGACCAATAGGTTAATTTTATCTGAATTGCGTTTAAGCACAAAAACTCCATATTTATTATAATTTCTATTCATTAGATTATTAAACTCAATGTGCACAATAAAAAACTAATTAATTGTTATACTTGAATTTTAAGATAATGATAAAATAACAAAAATAGATCATGAATGTCTATGCTAATTGCTTGATTATATGAGTGAATAGCGTTTTTTTGTACTAAAACGAAAAAAATGGCGAATCTTAATGAAATATAACCTAAATTTTGGTTATTTATCATCAGATTGATATAGGTTTACTTTGAGAGGGAAAAAGCCAAACAAATTTATTCTATTATAGAATCTTAATTTTCCTTTTTTGAATCAAAAAAAAGTTTTGCCATAGTTCTAACCATTAGGCTACTTACAATAAATAACATCACTATTATTACCCAACAACAGGTAATCAATGTTGGAGTATTAGGTAAACTATAATATATTTGTAAAAATTCAAACATTCTGATACAAATAAAAATAATAAATACAAGCAATATACAGTTTAAGATAAAGGTACTTAGCGAACTAATAATTAGCCTTGTTAGGTTTAAACTTTCTGTTACCCCTTTAAAGCATCTTCTTAACAAAAAATAACCCAGCAAATTAGTAATTAATAAAAATATAATCAAAATACCTAATTCTATAATAATGCTATATGAACTGTAATCAATATATCTATCAAGCACAAAAAATGAAATAAATAAAGTGATAAAGTAACAATTATAAAGTGAAATAAATACGCCAAGATGTAACTTTTGACTTTCAATTTGCGTTAATCCACTATCATTATGTATATATTTGTAATTAAGAAATTTAACACTAAAAAAAGTTAAAATTGTTATGAAAAGATAACTTATCACTACTTTTGTACAGTTAAATATGTCGATTATAGAAATAAAATATATATCTATACCTGCATATTGCTGATCAATAAACATCCACTTATTAATATAAGTCCGATAAAACCATCTTCCTACTATTTCACTCAAGACAATTAATATGGCTATAATGAAAGTATTAATAATATTTTTTCGATTGATTATATTAATAGAATATTTATTCAATAAAACGATGGCAACAATAAAAAGTATAATTGAATTCGGTAATTGTAAATAGAAGTTAACTGAAAGTCGTTGAATAATTTCTTTACTTATCTGAAAAAATGTCAAATCAGATGCAGTAAAATAATTATTAATTACAATGAAATAGGCTGTAAACAAAACAATATTTACAAGCCAATAAAATAAAACAAATAATAAAGGTAATTTGAATAACGTTTTTTTCATTTTTATAACTATTTTTTATCCGCTTTATTTATTTCAGTAATTAACATGAGTTTTACTTTTGTATTGATTTCACTATAAGCAAAATTTTCGACCAAGTCGATATATGGAATGGCTGTTTGCCAATGATGAAATTCAGGTCCTATTGACAAGTTTTGGCTAATTAGCATTTCATTTATTTGAGTTACTAGCTGTTGATAATAGGTTAAATCATTATTTTCTAACGCATATTCTTCATGCTGTTGCCAAAAATCTAACACGCTTGATAAATCATGTAGCTTTGTCACAGAAATCATAGTTGGCGTAAAAGATAAGTTGTTTAATAAACGATAACCACGAGAAGCTTTACTTTGCGAAAATAAATGTAAATGGAATCGGCTTAATTCAATAGCAAAATTAATTAAATCCAATTTATTACCCTGTTTTATTTCGAGCTCAATCTCTTGAATAGGTATCAATTTTCCGTTTGAGGTAATTTGGCCTTGATCTAATGCCACTTCTATTTCACTATTCGCAAATGAAATTAACCAAGTTTGACGTTTAAAGTTAGTAGTAAACAGAGGGATTATTTCTTGTTGTAACAATTTTATATCACAATTAGCTGGTAATGCTCCTTTTGGTAACACACTCAAATCAAGCTTATCATCAGGAAGCGATTCATTAAACTCAATTCGTTCGTGTAATCCTCCGACAGATTTCCCTTTTGATTTTAATGTCATTTCAAAATGCTTACCGTTAGCATCTTCGCTTATTCTAACTCGTAAACCACAACCATTGTGACGTAGAAAATAATCTTCGCTATCATAATAAGTATTAATCAAATTTAATTGATTAACTAGTGTTCTTGATCCTTGCGAAGAAAATTCTGCTTCATCACAACATACCCATTGATTTAAATAAAGTTGCAGCTCTGCTATATCAGCTTGATTAATCTGAAACTTTAATTCAATTTCATTACTCATTCGTCTGTTTTTTATCAGTTATTTTGTTATATGATATACTGATTATTTTCAGAAATATAGCCAATCATTAATTAATAGACAATGTCTGTTTTTGTAGGCTATAAAGCTTAGTAAATAAGCCATTTTTATCCATTAATTGCTGATAATTGCCTTGTTCTACAATTGAACCTTGATCTAAGACAATAATATTATCAGCACCAACGATAGTTTTTAAGCGATGAGCAATAACAATGACAGTTCTATCTTTTACTAGATTAGCAATGGCTTCTTGAATATAAACTTCATTTTCAGGATCCAAAGAAGCGGTAGCTTCATCAAGCAAAATAATAGGTGCATTTTTTAATAATGCTCTCGCAATTGAGATACGTTGCCGTTCACCGCCAGAAAGTTTACTACCGTTTTCACCAATTAATGTATTCCAACCATCTGGTAATCGAGCTACTAGCTCATCACATCTAGCGATTTTAGCCACATGTTTTACCTCTTCATCAGTAGCATTATGCCTACCAATTCGAATATTATTCATAATAGTATCATCAAACAATACCACCTTCTGAAAAACAAAAGCCATTGAATGCATTAATGTTTCCGGATCTATTTGCTTAATATCTTGATTATCTATAGTGATTTTTCCTGAATTTACATCCCAGAAACGAGCAATCAACTGTAATAAGGTACTTTTACCACTACCAGATGGCCCAACTAGTGCTGTCATTTTTCCTTCAGGTATAGCGCAACTTACATTATTAATAACACTTGTCTGATTATAGGAAAAATTAATCTGATCAATATTGATATTATAGTTAGTAAAAGTCACATCATCTCTACCTTCCATAATAGGTTCATTTTGCAGACTCTTCATTCTATCGATTGAAACCAGCATATAGAACAGTTCAGGTAATAATGTTAAAACTGAAATTAATGGACTATAAATTCGCGAACTAATAATCACAAAAGCAATAAAAGTAATTGGATCCAAACTTCCAGAAACCATTAAGGTTACCCCGAGTAAAACAACAATACCTAAACCCACTTGTAATGTCATAGTAGACAAAGTAACAATAATTCCACCTATTCCTTCAAACTTAATCGATGCCCACATCATATTTTTCAGTGCTTTATCTAAACGATTGAATTTTTTACCACTTAATCCAAAACCTTTTATGATTTTTATACCATCAAGATATTCTTGAACCTCATCGGAAACAGCTAATTTAGCTTGAACATGTTTTTCCCCCAATTTTTGTTCGAGTCTTTTACCAGCAACAACTATAATAATAGCAATTGGCAAAGTACAAAAAATTGCCGCAGCCATTCGCCAATCATAAAATGCTAATAAGCAACAAGTTATTAGACTGCTAACTGAATATCCAATTAATTGCGGTATGACATGGCTAAGCATATTTTCAATAACCGCACAATCGCCCATAATATTTGCAGTAAGTTCAGAAAGATCTTTTCGATTAAAAAAGCTTAGTGGTAATTTGCGAAGTTTTTCAGCGACCGCAATTCGAGTATTGGCAGCTTGACTAAAAGCATTAGCGTAAGTCTTTTTATATTCTCTTTTATAACAGATTAAAAACAAAATCGCAGATAACACACCGAAGCCTGCCATTATCCAAAGATAATAAACATTCACTGGTATTTGGTTAGTTAAAGGCTCAATTAACAACATAATTACCTGTAATAAAATTATGAAAGGCAACATTAATGTTAAATTGGACAATGTACAAGCAATAATCGCTTGATTAAGATTTTTACTTTCTATATCGGACAACATTAATATTTTTTTAAACATGTGCTACCTCATCATTATGACAAGAGTGATCTGAATGACAATTATTAGCAGAATTTGGTTGATCCATTTGCCAATCTAATGTTTGCTTGTAATATTGCCACATTTTGTAATAGGTATTTTGTTTATCAATAAGTTGCTGGTGGGTTCCTTTTTCAACAATACTTCCTTTATCTAATACCACAATTTGATCGGCATCTTTTATTGTTGATAGGCGATGGGCAATCATAATAACGGTTTTACCTTCCATTAATACTTTTAAGGCAAGTTGAATTTTGTATTCATTTTCAGGATCAGCAAAAGATGTAGCTTCATCAAGAATCAGTATAGGTGAGTTTTTTAGTAATGCTCGAGCAATTGCTAATCGTTGCATTTCTCCGCCAGAAAGATGCACCCCCTTAGAGCCTATTACAGATTGATAGCCATCAGGTAATTTCTCAATAAAATCATGACACTGAGCGGCTTTAGATGCGGCAATAACTTCGTTTAGATCGGCATCTGGTTTACCGATTTTAATATTATCTAAAATTGTTTGTTTAAAAAGAAAAACATCTTGAAACACAAAACTCACTAATGATAATAAATATTCACTACTCATTTGCTTAATGTCTACATCACCAATGGTTATTGATCCTTCCCTAGGATCAAAAAAGCGCGGAATGAGTAATGAAATGGTACTTTTGCCACTACCAGAAAGCCCAACTAATGCGGTGGTTGTTCCCTGTTTGGCAGTAAAAGAGATATGATTGAGGGCATTACTTTCTAAAGAATCATTATCTTTATTCTCATTATAAGAGAATGTAACATCATTAAAACAAATATCATAATTATCAACTTCTAGGCCTGATTCCGGTTCAGCCAATGATTTTATATTGAGAACATTATCCATATTTTCAACACTTTTAACTGCTCTTTGAAAACTTTGTGATACATATAAAAGTTTGAAAAAAGGTGCCGGCAAAGCCAGTGAGAAAATTAAATAGAAAATAGATGACAAAATAAAATTGGCATAATTTTCTGTTGTACCTAATAATAAAATCATTACGGGAATAATAAAAAGATAGATATTATTTAATATGAGCAAAAACAGTGCCATATGATATTTAAAACAATCTATAAACTTAAGACAATATTGTTGATAAGCTTTGATAGATTCATAAAAGCGTTTAAAAGAAAAGAAAGTTTGATTAAAAGCTTTAACCACTGTTATACCACGAATATATTCAACTGAAGCATTACTCATATCAATTAATCGGGTTTGAAACTCTTGCATATTGTTTTTAATTTCTTTACGACGATAACCACTTTTTAAAACAATATAAGCTAAGATGATTGGTACTAATGTTGCCAAACCTAAACGCCAATCGAAAATAGCTAAAATAATAAAAATAATAATTGGAGTAGCAAATGAACCAATCATATCAGGCAACTGATGTGCAATAAAAATCTCTATTTTTTCAATATCATCATCAACAATTTTTCGTAATTCGCCACTTGAATGTTTAGTATAAAATCCTAGAGGCAAACATGATAAGTATCGAATAAAATTGTATTTTAAATGATAAAGAGTTTTAAACGCAGCAATATGCGAAAGACAAAGTGCTAAAAAATTTAAAAATATAGAAGATGCCGCAGCAATAAAAGCTAACCAACCATAATCGATAATTAATTCATTATTTAATGTAGTGTTGTTTACTAGACTAATAATTATTTCATAAACAATATAATATACTGAAATAAAAGGAATAAAGGCAGTAGCAACACTGAAGATTGAAAGTAAACAAGATAAAATAATGAGTACTTTATATCGAAAAGCAAGCTGCCAAAGACGAGAAGTAGGATTGTTATTACACGTTTTCATAGAATGAACACTCTGTTATGGTAATAATAATCATTATCAGTTATAAATTTTAAAATAACAATTATTTTTGCTCCTACTTTGATTTATATTGGCTATTACTATTATAGATATTACAGACAAAAGAGGACTATCCTATTTATGACTAAAACACAAAATTGTAAATAAGATAGTGAAATTTTTGATTATTCAAATAATAAAAAATATTATTTTACAACTCGGAAAGGATTAACTGGTTTTGGTTTAACATTTTCTGCTGGTTTGCTTGCCCCTTCTCTAAGAGCTTTATAATGAGGCTCATCCTCAAATCCCATACCAACACCATTTTCACGTGCATAAATAGCTTCAACAGCTGCCATTGGTACAACAATATGTTGAGGTACACCAGAAAACCTAGCATTAAATTCGATTTGTTCATTATTAGCTAAATACTGCCCGACCGATTGCGGGGCAATATTAAGTACTATTTGATTATCTTTTATAAACTCTTGCGGTACTAATACGCCATATACAGAAGTATCAACCACAATATACGGAGTTAATTCGTTATCTAAGATCCAGTCATAAAAAGCCCTAAAGATATAAGGACGACGAGGAGTCATGTTATCAAGTTCCATAACGGTACCTTATTTAATTGCTAATCTGTCGTTAGATAAAAAAACAAACTATTACGCTCTAATTTTCTTTTCATCTTCAGTTAAAGAGCTTATAAAAGCTGGTCGTTCAAAAATGCGAGCCATATAAGCAAGATAATTTTTCTCGGCAACTTTTGGCAACTCAATACCAATCATAGGTAAACGCCAAAGCAAAGGAGCAAAATAACAATCACATAATGTAAAATCATCACTCATAAAGTAATCTTTTTCTTTAAACATTATGGAGATCGATACTAAATCATCAAGTAAATTTTTACGCGCTTGTTTGGCAGCTTCGCTGTCCGGATTAGCTAAAATTGTTTCGTAAGCGCTATACCATTCTTTCTTAATGCGATACATGGTTAATCGAGAATTCGCTCTTACAATTGGGTAAACAGGCATTAGCGGTGGATGAGGAAAACGTTCATCTAAATATTCTAATGCAATATGTGGTTCATATAAGGTAAGGTCACGATCAATTAGTGTCGGAATTGAACCATATGGATTTAGATCCAATAATTCTTGAGGTAGATTATCTGCCGTAACAAACTCGATTTCAGCTGTTACCCCTTTTTCTGCCAACACAAAACGAATCTGATGGCCATAAATATCTGTTGTATCACAAAATAATGTCATTACAGAACGTTTATTAACAGCAACAACCATGGTCACTCCAAATATGCAAAAAGTTAAAATAAGTTTATATTAAAGACTATTCTAACAAATTGGATAACAAATTTGTTAAAAAAAATGAATTTTCTTTTTGTTTTTTCTCAGATTTGTATTCTTTTCATCTTATAAACAGATTATATTTTTTGAGGGAAATAAAAGATTTATAATATATTATATTGAATAATAATAAATTATTTTTAATTTAGGTGATTATTATCTAAATTTATATCGTAATAAATAAAACTGAAAAAAAACCCAGCTTGTGCTGGGTTTTGAAACAAATTTGTAACGTAGCAATTAACGTTTGCTGAATTGTGGACGACGACGAGCTTTGCGTAGCCCCACTTTTTTACGTTCAACTTGACGTGCATCACGAGTAACAAAGCCCGCTTGACGTAATGAAGAGCGTAAAGTTTCATCATATTCCATTAATGCACGAGTAATAC
Organism: Gilliamella sp. W8145; assembly: GCF_016101145.1. Taxonomy (NCBI): domain Bacteria; kingdom Pseudomonadati; phylum Pseudomonadota; class Gammaproteobacteria; order Orbales; family Orbaceae; genus Gilliamella; species Gilliamella sp. W8145. The sequence continues at coordinate 251,783 of NZ_JACFRC010000001.1, read as the reverse complement.
CGTGACGAATCGCACCAGCTTGACCTGAAATACCACCACCTTTAACAGTGATGTAAAGATCAAGTTTGTCAGTCATTTCAACTAACTCAAGTGGTTGCATAACAACCATACGAGCTGTATCACGACCAAAATATTGCTCTAATGAACGTTTATTAATAACGATATTTCCACTACCTGGTTTGATAAACACTCGAGCAGCGGAACTTTTGCGGCGACCTGTACCGTAATATTGATTATCAGCCATCTTCTATCCCCTTAAATATCTAATACTTGCGGTTGTTGTGCCGCATGATTGTGCTCACTACCTGCATAAACTTTTAGTTTACGGTACATTGCACGACCAAGAGGACCTTTCGGTAACATGCCTTTTACAGCAATTTCGATGACTTGTTCAGGATGACGTTCAATCATTTCTTTAAAAGTCGCTTCTTTAAGTCCACCGATGTAACCAGTATGACGATAATAGATTTTATCAGTGCGTTTTTTGCCTGTTACAGCAACTTTTTCTGCATTGATAACGATAATATAGTCACCTGTATCAACATGTGGTGTATATTCTGCTTTGTGTTTACCACGCAAACGGCTTGCGATTTCAGTAGCTAAACGACCTAACGTTTTACCTGCTGCATCAACAACATACCAGTCGCGTTTAACTGTTTCTGGTTTAGCTGAAAAAGTACTCATTCGTATTTATCCAAATTTTAATTAATCTCACGTTAATAAATCATTTGATTTATTTACACTTTTTGATTGCTACTATTAACTAACTAACCCCTTCGAGTTGCTATACTAATTTTACAATCGAAAACAGCGTTGGGAAGAACACTGTTGTAACGTGGGTGGCAATATTATACAGAAATATTATAAAAGCGCTAGAACTTATAATAAAAAAACCATAGCGATAAAAAACACTAACTGCTACACTTTCAGTTAACCTTTAATTACACGATATCAATTGATGAAAAATTTAATTCAACTTACCGAAAAAGATTATATAAGCAAAGGACTACATAGAAAATGCTATCATCATCCAGATGATCCGAATAAATGTATCAAAGTAAATTATAATGATGGCGCCGAAGAAGAAACAAACCGTGAAATTGCTTATTATAAACATCTTATAAAACGCAAAATATCGTGGGATGTTTTGGCAAATTATTATGGCCCAGTAACAACAAATTTTGGACAAGGACATGTTTTTGAATTAATTCGGGACTATGATGGGAAAATTGCTACACCGTTAGAAAAATATCTCTATGACGAACAATTAACTCAACAATATTATAGTGCGTTAGTTGTATCACTTAAAGCACTAAAAACAGCGTTATTAAAAGATCGAATTATTACCATGACAATCAAAAGTAAAAATATTTTATTTCAGCATTTGTCATCTGAAAAAAATCGCTTAATCATTATTGATAATATAGGTAATTCGACCTTTATTCCGATTGCTAATTATGTCGGATTTTTTGCCAAAGCAAAAATAGAACGCACTTGGCAACGTTTTTTATCATCACTTATTAAAGAAAATCAACATAACAGTTTAATAACTAAGTTAATTGATGAAGTGAATCATTAAGTCTAACTTCGGCAATGGTACCTGTTTGAAGGTCCTGCCGATTTCTTAATGTAAATTGCCCATGATGCAATTTAGTGATGCGATTAACAATACTTAGGCCAAGCCCTATTCCATTATGTTTACGATCCATTCGGAAAAAGGCTTGCGTTAAATTTTCAGTCTTTGATTCATCAATACCACAGCCCTCATCTTTAACCGCAATAATAATATCTTGAATGTCTTGATAAAAACATATCGTAATTTTACTTTTATTTGGACTATATCGATAACTGTTTTCAACCAGATTGCGAATCAGTAAACGAATCAGAGTAGCATCGCCACTAAAAGTAATCTTATTAGTAATTTGCCATTCAATCGTTTGTTGTTTTTGTTCTGTTAGTTCGGTTAATTCATCAAAAAGTGGTATTTGAATATCATCATAAAAATTAATTTTTTGATACTGACCTAACGTAAATTTTTGACTAGCCCTAGCGAGCATCAAAAGTTGCTCTACCGTATTGACTAAACGATCTATACGTTCAATTAGTTCACGACAATCGATTTTATTTTTCGCTTCAAGTAATTCTAAATGCAGACGAATACCTGCCAATGGTGTTCGCATTTCATGTGCAACATCAGCAGTAAAAAGACGTTCTTGTGAAAGAGTATTATTGAGTCTTTCAAATAAATTATTTAATACCTGTGTAATCGATTTGATTTCGCGCATATTACTAATTGGTTTTATCGGCTTAAGATTATCGGCTGTTCTTTGATTCAGATCTTTTTCAAGAATCTCTAAAGGTTTAGTAATCCATTTAATAGCTTTATAAGCTAAAAATAAAGTTACAGCCATCATAGAAAAGGCAGAACAGAACAGAGCAAAAATAGCCTCTAACTCCTCGTGCTCAACTACTTCGTCAATTTTATTTTTACTTAATGTTAAATTAACTAGAACATCAATTTGCTCTTTACTTTCATGCCATAACCAAAATACCGTAATAATTTGGCAAATTAACATAATAGCGCCTAAAGTAAAAAAAAGATTCCAGCGAATACTATGACGTATCTTGGTCAAGGATTTTTCAATCATAAGTTTATCATTCACTAAATTTAGAATAATAGCTAATTATCAATATTGAGTTGATAACCATATCCACGTACAGTTTTGATTAAATGTTTACCTAATTTATTTCGTAGCGCATGAATATAAACTTCAAGCACATTTGAACTAGGATCACTTTGCCAATCATATAAATCATTTTGCAATAAATTACGATGTACTTTTTCTCCAGCTTTTAACATTAATCTAGACAATAAAATAAACTCTTTAGGTGTTAATATAACTTCTTGCTCATTTAATGTCGCTGTTTGTCTTTTAATATCAATGCTAATCGGGCCATAATTAATAATATTATCAGCTGTTCCTTGATTTCGACGAATCAATGCCCTCACTCTTGCTAGTAATTCAGTTAAAGCAAAAGGCTTAATTAAATAATCATCAGCACCAAGATCTAAACCTTCTACTCTATCTTCAATAGTATCGCGGGCAGTTAAAATAAGGACAGGAATATCAATTTGTTTTTTACGCCAACGAGTGAGTAATTCTAAACCATCACAATCTGGCAATCCCAAATCAAGAATAATTAAACTGAATTGCGAAAACTCTATATGTTCTTCCGCTTGCTTACCATTAGATGCCACTTCACAAACATAACCATCAGATGTTATACCATCGTATAACCCTTTTTGTAATAAACTATCGTCTTCGACTATAAGTATTTTCATTATAGTTCAACCTTAATTAGATTTGAAAAATACCCTAGCTAGCATAGTTAACTAGTATATGCCTAACCTTAAACAACTTAAATTTTTATTCATTTATAAATTTTGTAATATAGAAACCAAAATTTTTTAATTAGATAAACTGATAAAAAACTTAATAACATACCAACTAAAATATCTAGTGGCCAATGAACCCCTAAGTAGATACGACTCCAACAAACAAGCAAAGCAACTACAGTAGATAAATAAGCAAACGATTTAAATTGCTTTTTATAATTTAAATAAATAGAAAAACAGATAGTCCAAATAAAAACAGCATGCTGACTTGGTAACGAACTCGTTTTATCATGAGTTAAAAAATTAGTACCAACATTAAGTACAAATGGCCGTGGCGAATAAAATAGATGCCTTATAATAAAAGTAACAGTTAGCACTAATGCTAAACTTATTAAAATTTTTATCACCAATGTTCTATATAGTGGTTTGTATATACAGCATATTGCTAATAAGCCAATAGGTAGTAATATTAAGTAATTAGCACAAAACACAGCAAAAAGAATAAACAACTTCGAAGCATGTTCTTGCGCATTGATTAATAAAAAAAGATGAGAGTTCATATTAAGTAACATATCAAAACCAATACTGACAATATTTACTTATAATTTAGCAAACGAAGCTTAAAAGAACCTTAATAACCTTTTTGAATTTTTAGAGATGTTTTGCTCAATAATATTGAAATAAACAATCTAGCTATTTTTTGCGAGAAAATAAATGATATTTAGGTAATACTGATACTGTAAAATCAAGTGTGGCACAAATAATAAAATAAACCACAATAACAAACAAAAAAATCTCTGTAGGATAAACCATACTGCGATTATTAATTTGGGTAGCAATAAAGGTAAACTCTGCAACACCAACGATATAAGCTAAAGAGGTATCTTTAATTAATGATACCCACTGATTAACAAAGGAAGGTAACATCATTTTTAATGCTTGTGGCAAGATAATAAAAATAATGACTTGGCTTTTTGTAAAACCCAATGAAAAAGCTGCTTGCCATTGTTCTTTGCCAATAGCTACCATTCCTGCATGAACAGAATGACCAATGTATGCACCACCAATTAATGATAAAGCAAAAATCACAGTAGTGATAGCTGGCACATCAATATTTAATAAAACTGGCAATAAAAAATAAGTCCAAAATATGAGCATAATAACGGGAATCGCTCTTAAAAAACCTAATACAATAACTAAAAGTTTACGTAAAAATCCGTCACAAACCGTTAAACCGACACCCGCGAAAACACCCAAAATGGTGGAAAAAACAATAGCCACAAAGCTCATCAACAATGTTAATACTATGCCACCAGGGAAATTTCCAAAAATAAGATAATCGAGATTATGCCAAATAATTTCAAAACCCTTAAAATCCATAACGTATTAGACCTTTCCAATTTGTAAATATTTTGATTGATAAATATTGCCTAGGGTACCCACAATAACAATAGCGAAAATATATAAAAAAGTTGCTACTGCAAAATCCTGAAATGTTTTTAACGATTCGGTTTCTACTTGACGGGAAACATAAGATAGTTCTAATACACCTATTGCCATGGTTAGCGATGAGTTTTTGATAATATTCATATATTGACCGATCAAAGGAGGAAAAGCGATACGAAAGCTTTGCGGTAAAATAATAAATCGCATACTCTGCCAACGAGTGAGACCTAATGCTAATGAGGCTTGTTCTTGTCCACTACTCACACCCATAATTCCAGCCCGGAATTCTTCAGCAATAAAAGCACTGGAATAACATGTTAAACCAATTAAACCAATAATAAATTCAAAAGATGGCATTTTTAGAGTGAACAAAAACAGTTGAATTTCTGGTTCATCAAATAACCATAATTTAAACTCAATCGGTAACAAATTACCGATACCAAAATACCAGAAAAAAAGTTGTGGTAATAATGGCGAATAACGAAAAATGGCGTTATATCCAATAACAACGCCTTTGATAATTTTAATATGACTTTGCTGAGCAATAACTAACAAAAATCCTAATGTAGTAGAAAATATAATAGTTAAAAAAGAGATAGCCATAGTGACTAAAAAACCATCCCACAACCACCACAAATAACGTGGTTCTAGTAATTGCTCATACATATAATTTATTGACCTTTACCTATTTTGAAATCGCCTCGAGGCATCGCAGAATTTGTATCTGGACCAAACCAGCGGTTATAAATAGTTAATGCTTCACCATCATTTTCAAGTTTTAACAATATTTGATTAACTTTTTCTTTTAAACGAGTTTCACCTTTTGGAACACCAACAGCTTGATATTCTTCAGTAATACTAAATGGTGAAATTTCAAAAACAGCACGTTGTTCTTCTGGGACATTTGCGAGTAAACCAATTAACTTAGCATCATCTTGAGTAATAGCTTGTACCACTCCATTACGTAATGCTGCAAAAGCAAAAGGCGTATCATCATAAGAAATCACTTTAGCGGTTGGGAACTTTTCACGAAGAGTAATTTCCATTACGGTACCTTTATCAGCTCCTATACGAAGTTTCTTAAGATCATCAGCTGTTTTTAACAATCCTTTTTTAGCCACAAACTTCTGACCTGTGGCAAAATAAGGCAAACTAAAATCAACTGTTTTAGCTCGCTCATCAGTAACCGTAAAGTTGGCAACGATCAAATCCGCTTTTTGCGAGGTAAGTAATGGAATACGATTAGCTGGATTAGTTGGAACAAATTCCACTTTTACATTTAATGCTTTAGCTATTTCATTAGCATAATCAACATCTAGCCCTGTTATTTTATTGGTTTTTTCATCAATAAATCCAAACGGAGGATTGCTATCAAATACAGCAATTTTGATCTCGCCCCGTTTTTCAATATCGTCTAAACGATCTGCATAAGCAGAGTTCACGCCTAATAGTGTGCTAATCAAAGCTACAGCTGTTAATGATTTAGTTAGAAATTTCATGACAACATCCTTAATAAGATAGGTATTTACATAAAAAGTCTAACAATAAATAGTCTTTACGATAAATAACAAATATTTACATAGATATAACTATTAGTTATATGTTAATCACTAATTGGATTAAATTTATAACAAATTGATAATAATAAAATGGCAAAGTACGTGGAATCTAATACTTGATCTTTAAGCTTACAGGAAATCAAAAGAATAAATTTACTGTAAACTTAAATTGGATTGTAACCTCGAATTAAAAAATTAAATAATTTCAACAGGTACCTTGAATACTGCTTTACGAACTTTTTTAGGCACATCAACCATACAAAGTGCTTGATGCGGTTCGCCTGGATAGAAAGTGACAAAATCACCTTCTTTTAGGAGAATGGAGTTTGTTAATAAAGGATTCTCTAAAATAAAAAGGTCTGGTTTTTTTTCAAAAAATGACTCAGAACTACAATCATTTAAACTATAACGAATAATTTCTTCACCACTTAAAATTAATTGTATATCTAAATATTTTTTGTGAAATTCAGTGTGTCTTTCTTGAATTGGTGAAGTAATTGAATCATTTATATTATAAAACCATTTTTCACCTTCAAGCTGATAACGACCATCTGCTAAACTTTTCAAATAATTCAGACTTGTTTCTGGTTGAGATAGAACATCATATAACGACTTTGGTAACGTAGCTAGATTTAAAAAATTCATATTCCCTGCAATCATCATTACTCTCCATAACATTGTTTAAAATAATATTTAACCCAATATTGCCCATCAAAATTGATGGGCTAGATAAAATTATTTCTCTGCTTTTACCCAATTTTCATCGACAACAACATATTTAATTGCCATTCGGAAATAAGTATAAGCAATATGAAGCTTGCCATCGAAACCTTGCTTGATACTTGGATAAGAAAATTCTCTATTCAATTTATCTTTAGAATTATTTGACATGCAGTAACCATCACCTTCATCCAAATTTCGAATATAAGACCACGTTTTACCATTATCTGTTGAAATAGCTAAAGACATCGGTGCTCTTGGCGCTCCCCAGAAAGCATTTTTTTGGCCATCTATGATAGCGGCTTCTTTTTTATTGGTGCTGCTGGTATCTTCAATCTCATCATATAATGAGACACGCCTTTCTTTTGCATCCTTAGCACTTGAGTTATTAAACACTAAAGCGATATGTCCATTATTTAATACGGTTGCTTGAATAGACGAATTATTATTAGGTAATATGGTAGGAATAGGTTTTGACCAGGTATACCCACCATCATTAGACCGACTTTCATAAATATTATCAGCCCAACGACTACGGAAAAGAGCATATAAACTATTATCCTGTAACATCATAATATTCATATGAACACAACCTAAACTATCAGGTATATCAACATTAAACCATGTTTCTCCTTTATCTTTTGATATCATTACACCGCTAGTATCATAGCTACCAACCCATTTTTCACCAGGTTTAGCTATACAATAAAATACAGGTAATAACCAATCTCCATTTGGCATCACTGTTATAGGTTGTCTTATAAAAATTCCTTTATCAGGATCTTCAAGAAGAGTATTTATTGGCCCCCACGTTTCGCCAAAATCTTTTGATTTACGATAACGAACGATAGCCGTATCTTGATTACCTGAAACTTGAGCTGTATACAAAAGCCACAATACATTTTCAGGATCTAAAAAAAACAATGGATTTTGTTCAGATCTAGTTGCGTCATCTGACAATTTTGTGGCTTTTGTCCAAGTATTAGAGCCTTTCTTTAAACGCGAATAATAAGCTGAAATATCCGCAATACCTTCTTGTGTTCCCCCAAACCATGTACAAAGTAGATCTCCATTTGGTAATGGTAATAAATTTGCAGCATGGTTTTGCACACATTCTGTTGGTAAATAAGCATCAACACGCAATGGATCAGAATTATTTGTAGTCAATTTACCCGAACAGTCCAATTTAACTTGAGTCATTAATTTATCTCCTTATAAAGAATCCGCTTTTGTTTTTTCTTTTACAAAAGGACTGATGAATAATTTGTCTAACAACATAATGATGGCTGGAGAAAGTAACGCAACATACATATTGTTAATTCCTAATGGATCACCACAATAGAACCAAGTAGAGGTGATAACAGCGGCACCAATTAATGCCATATTAGCAGCTCGAGTACTGTTTAAGAATGGTAAATAGAACGCTATCATTGCAACTATAGTTATAGACAACCTAATTGCTCGAGTAAAGAAAGAAAGCTTTAAGACCTCAGGAAAGGCTAAAACTAACAAGAGCGGAGCAAATCCAACAATAACTGAGATGACTTTTGTCGCTTTAAATTCTTTTTCTTGCGTTGGTTTAAAGTATGGAACATAAAAATCTTTAACGATTAATGATGCAATCGCTAGAGCAACAGTACTCACACTGATAAAAATAGAAGCAACTAATGAGGTAGTAATAATCCCAGCCATAAAAGGATTCATATCTTGAATGAATACTGGTAACGCATACAAGCTTTTAATATCTGGATGAAGAAATTTCGCACATACCCCAATAACCGCAATCGCAATCGCAATAGGTAAGCAGAAAAAGAAGGCATACCAACAAGCACGTTTAGCCGATTTAGCATCTTTTGTTGATGAAATTGCTTGAATAACAAACTGCGTACAAAATATTGAACCAATTGTTCCGATTAGCCATGCAAAAATAGTACCTGCACCAATAGAGCCATCCCATGTCCAATAATGAGGCGGCATTTGTTCGATCATTGGAGCAAAACCACCGGTAAGGTATAAAGCCGTTCCTAAGATAAATAACACCCCAAAATATTTCACACCACTATGAACGATTGTTACATATGCAACACCTTTCAAACCGCCAAAGGCAAAATAAAAGGTACTGACTACTGCAGTAATAAATGCTGCCACAGGCAATGAAATTTGTAACACAGTTGAAATTGCAGCCGCTCCACTAATATAGTTACCAACATTAACAAGTATTAATGCATAAATCATGATAATCGATATCAAATTCTTAGTAGAATTACCATATTTTTGAGCAATTGCAGCTGAAATAGTAATTTCACCAGTATTATAGATTTTTTTTACTAACAATAATCCAAAAAGTGGGAAACCAATAGCAGCACCAATTACAGACCATGATGCAGCAATCCCATTATCAAACGCTGATTGTGCTGTGCCAATTGTTGATTTTGCACCAATATACTCAGTCATTAGTAATATCCCAACAACTATCGCCGGTACAGCTCGAGAACCTTCCATGAAATCACTATTATTTTTACTTCTTAAAAAATAAGTCATCCATGAGGTAGCTAATATATAAAGGACAACAATACTAACAATTATTATTGTGTCCATTGTTCCAAAGTAATGCATATATCACCTTTATTTCTTATAATTACATGTTAAATATTTGTTATAAATGATTCACAATGGTTTTAATGGTTGCAATGTGATCATCTGAAAACTGGATTGGATAACGACTTACACCAACTTCTTCTCCCATTAGTGTTAACGCTTTTTTCACTGCTGCCGGAGAGAATACAGTTGCATATAAATTTTTCCTTAAATCACCTACAGCATCCTGAGCTGCTTTAGATTTATCAAGGTCACCTGCTTTAAAGTTTTTCCAGATAGCATTGATATAACCCGGTGCAACATTAGCAAGCCCAGAAATCGAACCAACTGCACCACCAACAAATCCTTGATATATCAATGAATCAGGACCGGTTAATACATCAAAGTTATCTAAGCTTTTTGCTACATCAAGAAAGGCTTGCAAACTTTCGGCACTTCCTGCACTGTCCTTGATACCAGCAATATTAGGATGTTCGGCAAGTTTGGCGGCTGTTTCTGGTAAAATGGTGTTACCTGTTCTGGCTGGAATGTTATATAGATAAACAGGAACGGTTAGTGCATCTGCAATTGTTGAATAATGATAGATGAGTTCTTCTTGTTTTAATGGAATAAAATATGGCGCTATTACTGATACAGCATCTACGCCTAATTTTTCGATTTGCTTACCTAATTTTATGGTTTCTCGGGTTGAAATTTCACCGATGTGAGACATTACAGGAGAACGTCCAGATACTTCATCGACGCAAACCTCAGTAACTTTGATCTTTTCTTGCTGGGTTAAAACAAAAAATTCACCATTGGTACCATTACAAAAAACACTATTACCATGATTTAATTGGCGTTGAACCTGTTTACGCATTCTTTTTGGACAAAAATCCCCATTTTCATCAAACGTTGTGACAATGGCGGTTAAAATTCCTTCTATTTTTTTGCTCATAATTTTTACTCCAAGAGTAGGATTGTCTATAAAAGTGATTGATAAATAGCTAAAACATCTTGTTTGGTAACTTGTTTAGGAACGTTATTCATTAAACGTTTCACTTCTAAAGCTGAATCAACAAGATAGGGTAAATCTTGTGGCGAGATATTAAGTTCTTGTAACTTTGTAGGTAGTGCTAAACGACCGACTAAATCTTTAAAGTAACTGACTAATGCATGCGATTTTTCTTCATTAGTTAAATTTAGGTTTGCATCTGGCAATAAGTCATAAGCTTGTGCAAATTTTTCAACCACCGCGTCACGAACAAACTCCATACAAGGAACTAGTAGAATGGCATTTGCCACACCATGAGGAATATGGTATTTACCACCTAGAGGATATGACATAGCGTGAACTAGATGTGTACCTGAATGGGCAATCGCAGCACCACCATAATATGAAGCCCAAAGCATATTCAGTTTTGCTTCTAAATCAGTTTTATCATTTACTGATCTCTCAAGAAACTTAAATAATTTATCCATACCTATTAAGGCATAATTATCACCAACCGGATTGGCTATACTGGCTGTAAAGCATTCAATTAAATGACACAAAGCATCAATACCTGTAGAGGCCGCAATATGATTTGGCATAGAAATAGTTAATTCTGGAATCAAACACACATAATCAGGCAACATAACTGGTGAAATGATGCCTTGTTTGGTAGATTTTTCAGGAATAGCCAAAATAGCATTTGGAGTTGCTTCGGAACCTGTTCCCGCCGTAGTAGGGATAAGAATGGAAGTACATCGTTTAGAAGGTTTCACACCTGCCAATAATTGTTCAAGAGTCAATTGATTCTCTTTAGCACATAACACTGAAATTAATTTAGCAACATCAAGAACACTACCTCCACCGACACCAACAACTAGATCAGCATTAGCTATTTTCATTCGATTTAATAAATTTATGACATCATGATGACTAGGCTCTGGTGGAATATCATCAATGAGAGTGAAATGATGAACCGTATCTACAAGTGTTTTTATCAATTTAGTTACAACTGGTAAATTAATAATATTTTTATCAGTCATAAATATGACATGACGATGTTGTTTGAATAGAAAATTAAGATCATTTAATACACCTTGTCCACTTAAGACAGTACTGTTAATGTGCATAGTTAGCTCCAATCGTTCGCAATTTAAATGAGTATTAAAAATCATATTGATTTAATTTAATCATTTAATGTTATTTTAAGTTAGATAATTGATCAATTTTAATATTGCAAAACTATGATCCAGATCACATTATGATTAAAATGATTTATTTTAATCATTTTTATTGTTTTTTTGATTAAATAATCGGTATAATCCTAAAAATAGTTTTTTTTGAGTAAGATTAGTCAATGGTAAGGTTAATAATTGCAGACGATTTCACTGGTTCTAATGACGCTGGTGTACAATTTGTTAAGAAAGGATTCACTGTTGATGTTGTTTTTGATTGGCGATCTATACAGCCTTTAAAAACTCATATTAATGATAAAAAAGTTATGGTTGTTAATACTGAAAGTAGAGCAATCGAATATCATGAAGCACAAAATAGAATTAAGCAAGTTGTTTTAAATAACCGACATTTACAACCTATTTATAAAAAAATTGATTCAACTCTGCGTGGTAATATAGGTGGGGAAATAGAAACATTACTGGCAACAACTCAAATTAAATTTGCTTTAGTTATACCAGCTTTTCCTAATATGAATCGTATTACTAAAAATGGTAAATGCTATGTTAATGGTATTGAACTAATCAACACCGAATTTGCCACTGATCCTAAAACACCTATTTGCTCATCCCATATAAAAACAATTATAAAACAGCAAACAGATTATCCATGTGAAGAAATCAATATAGATAAAGTAAGAACTCATCAAATAGCAAAATGTATTGAAAACTTTGCAACTCAAGGAACTAAGATCATCATAATCGATGCTGAAACAAATCATGATTTAAAAACGATTATAGAACAAACTCAAGGATTACTAGATAAAGTTTTACTAGTAGGCTCGGCTGGATTAGTTGAATTCCTTTTGCCATCAATGACAGAAAAAAAACCAAAATCAGAAAGACTAAGTAAAAAACCAATGTTAGTCATGGCAGGATCAATGAGCGAAATTACTCAACAACAGATAAATTATACCATTCAACATGATAATAACTGGAATGTAATAGATCTAAAAATATCAGATTTATTACCAGAACTATCAGCAACTACGTTAATAACATATAAAAATAAAATTCAAGAAATACTTGATAATAATCAACATTGTATTGTCAGAACCAGTACCAATAAGCAAGAACGAGAAAAAATCGATTTGTATTGCCAACAATATCAATTATCAAGAACCGAACTAGGTGAAAAAATCTGTAGTGGTTTAGGATTATTAGTTAAAAACATAAAGTTTAATAATTTATTTTTAACAGGTGGGGATGTAGCTATTTCCATTGCTAAATCTTTAGGTGCGATAGGTTTTACAATCGAGGGACAAGTTTGTGAAGGAGTCCCTTACGGTAGATTATTAAGCCATGAAATTTTAGATTATAAAATATTTACTAAAGCCGGTGGATTTGGAACAAAAGATATTTTTTTAAAAGCATTAAGATTTATTTAAAGGAGATAAATTGTGTCAAAAATCATAGCGATAACTATGGGAGATCCGGCTGGAATCGGACCGGAAATTATTGTCAAAGCACTACAATCAGATATTGTAAAAAATATACATTCGATTGTAATTGGCTCGGCTGATTTATTAAAAAAACAATTAAAAATGGGATTATTTAGCGATGTTAATTTTAATGTTATTAATAGCGTGAACGAGGCTGATTTCTCAAAAAATGTGATTAATATAATTGATATAAAATTGGAAGATATCGATTCATTACAACCTGGAAAAATTCAACCACAAGCTGGTGATCTAGCTTATCGATGTGTAAAAAAAGCAACTGAATTAGCACTTGCAGGCGAAGTTACAGCTATTGCAACAGCACCGCTAAACAAAGAGGCACTACACTCAGCAGGACACATGTATCCAGGACATACTGAGTTGTTAGCGAAGCTCACTAATAGTAAAGATGTCGCTATGGTACTTTATACTGATTCACTAAAAGTGATTCATGTTACCACTCACGTTTCATTAAGAAACTTTTTGGATAAATTAAGTAGTGATAGAATTGAAAAAGTTATTAAAATTGCTGATGATTTTCTTAAAAAAGTAGGAATTTCTGCGCCAAAAATTGCTGTAGCTGGCGTTAACCCTCACGCAGGAGAACATGGGCTGTTTGGTGATGAAGAAATAAAATTTGTTACACCAGCTATTGAAAAAATGCAACTTTGTGGCATTGATGCCATTGGTCCATGTGCACCCGATACAGTATTTTTACAAGCCCATCAAGGTAAATTTGATATGGTTGTTGCAATGTACCACGATCAAGGTCATATTCCCCTTAAATTATTAGGCTTTTATGATGGGGTAAATATCGCAGCCGGACTACCATTTATTAGAACATCAGCCGATCATGGCACAGCATTTGATATTGCATGGCAAGGTATTGCAAAAGCCGATAGTATGATAGAATCAATCCGATTAGCGGAACTGTTATCTTAGTTAACAATATTAATAAACTTAGAAAAATAGAAAGGGGAATTTTCAGTGGGAAAATACAATCGACTAGATCAAATCATGGATTATCTTAAGATTCATAACTTAGTCACAGTCGAAGAGTTAGTTATAGCTACTGAAGCCTCTCCTGCTACTATTCGCCGCGATTTAATTAAATTAGATCAACAAGGCGTAATCAGTCGGACACATGGCGGCGTTACTTTAAATCGTTTTATTCCTAGCCAACCAACTACATCTGAAAAAATTCATAAAAATTTTAGTGAAAAACAGCTTATTGCAGATGTTGCAGCCGATCTTATTAAAGCTGGCGACTCAATAGCGCTTGATGCAGGGACAACAACTTTGGAAATAGCTAAAAGAATTACCCAAATGCCTGTCAGAGTCATTACATCAGATTTGCATATTGCACTTTTTTTATCTGAGTTTAAACAGATTGAAGTAACCATCATTGGCGGTAAAATTGATGATAGTAGCCAATCATGCATTGGTGAACATGGACGTTCATTACTTCTACAAATTAATCCCGATATTGCATTTGTAAGTTGTAATTCCTGGAGTTTAAGTAAAGGGGTAACCGCACCAACAGAAGACAAAGCATTAATTAAAGCAGGATTTGCTCAAAAGGCTGATAAAGTAGTGCTTGTTGCGGATAGCAGTAAATACAATTCTTATTCTTTATTTACTTCCATACCACTTAATCGTTTTACCGATATTATTACCGATAACCATTTAGATATCGAAACAGTACAACATCTTCAAAGCCAACCATTTAAGTTACATATTGCCAGTTAATATAAGTCACAGATAAATTTGAAAAATCATAAAATTTATTTATCTGTGATATTCGCCTTATTCAGCAATTATCCAACTATTTCACTATCTACAAAAAAGTAGGCAATCTCTCTTTCCGCTGATGAAATAGAGTCTGAACCATGTACGGTATTTTCAGTAGTGTTATCGGCAAAATCAGCTCTCAACGTTCCTTGTTCGGCTTTACTTAAATCCGTAACACCCATCAATTGGCGATATTGGTTAATAGCATCTTCACCTTCCAGCACTTGCACAACTATTGGCCCTGAAATCATAAAATTAACTAATTTATCAAAAAAAAGTTTATCTTGATGTTCAGCATAAAAGCCTTCAGCTTGAGACTTTGTCAACTTGATCATTTTCATAGCAATGATTTTGAGTTTTGCTTTTGATATTCGAGTTTCAATCTCACCTATAACTTGTTTTTTAACAGCATTGGGTTTAATGATTGATAAAGTGCGTTGTATAGCCATGCGAGAATTCCTTTATTAATCTGATATAAAAGTTAATCGAACAATTTGACCGCTTTCATCTAATAATAATAAACGATGTTTCCCTTTTTTGGTCACTGTTAAAGCTATTTTTTCATTATTTTGAGAATTAGCCACTAATTCGCCATCTAAAAACCACCATTTCTCTCCATAACCACCTTCCGGAGTGAGATCAACAGTCACTTGATTAATGCCCGGCAATGCTCTAATTAATTGTTTATCACGTAGCCCAACAATATTAAGTGAAGTAAAAATATCTTTACCCATTATAGGACACGTTTTATCGATAGGCGGTAATATCGATTGTCTTCGTTCTTTAGTTAATAACCAGTTTTCTAACGAAACAGGCCATAATGCTACCTGTTTTTTTTGCGCGCCTAAACAATCAGCTGCGACACGTTCCCCTCGCGCATTAACCCAAATATTTATCCAACCAGAACGGTAAATATTGTTTTTCAATTCGCTATAAGTACTTAATGTTGGTGGTACCATTTTATCCAATATCCATGCTGTTTTTTGTCGATGACAATTCGCATCTGATTCAGGAAGAGGTTGTCCTAATGGCCAACAAATTTTCATAGAAGAGACTGATTCTGGTTTTTTATTAGAAGTAATAAATCGATTTAAACGATTTTCTCTATTTAAAAGTATCGAATTAACTTGTTGCAAAATTGGCATTGCAGATATTGAACCATATTGTCCAGCAACAGGTGTACCGTCCGGTCGCCCAACCCAGACACCAATTAAGTATCTTGAATTAACTCCAACCGCCCAAGCATCCCGATAGCCATAACTGGTACCCGTTTTATAAGCTAACAGATTACTATTAATTAGCATTTGCCTTGTTATCCAAGCACTACCATCAGAAATAAGTGGTTTATTTATTAATGGTTCCTTTTTAGTGAAACGTAACGGACTCACCTCACCATGCCTAGCAAATGCACTATAAGCACTAACAAGATTATCCATTCTTAATGAAGCGCCGCCTAATATATAAGAAATGTTCGGTTCATTAGCTATAGAAGATAAAGGCAAACCAATACCTGCCAGTTTGGCGCTGAAGCGCTTTGGACCATATAATTCGATTAATTGAACTGCGGGTAAGTTCAGTGATTTACTTAGTGCCTCTGATGCACTAACTGGACCATAAAAACCTTCATCGAAATTAGTGGGTCGATAATCTGAGGTAATACGAGGAACATCTTGTAGTAAAGATTCAGAATGAATCATACCATCATCAATAGCAAAGGCATAAATAAACGGTTTTAATGTAGAACCTGGAGAACGTAATGCCCTAATCATATCAATCTGGCCAAAACGTTCTTTATCATTAAAATCAGCCGAGCCTACATAGCCTTTTACAGTCATATCAGTATGATCAACAACTAAAATAGCCAATGATGATTTAGGAGGTAATTGATTTTTACGATTAACAGCTAAATCTTCTAAATTATATTGGAGAGACACATCAATGGTTGAATGAATAATATCCTCATTAGGATATTGTTGTTTTAAGCGATAAGCTAATAATGGAGCCAACTGAGGGGCCTTTCGGGGATAAACCCAAACCTCATCACGGCGTACTTGTTCAATCAAGTCATTTGACCACACTTGATATTCAGCTAATCTATCTAGAACTTTGTCACGAGCTTGCTTAGCTCTTTCAGGAAACCTATCTGGTCGTAACCTACTAGGCGCTTGCGGTAACACAGCTAATAAAACTGCCTCACTACGGGTTAATGCTTTGGGCTGTTTACCAAAATAAGACCAGCTTGCAGCACCTATACCTTCAATTGTGCCACCATAAGGTGCGTGATTAATATATAAAGTGAGTATTTCTTTTTTGCTATAATGCAATTCTAGTTGAAAAGTGCGAAAGATCTGTTTTAACTTGCCAAACAATGTTCGATCATGAGGATATAATAACCGAGCCACTTGCATTGAAATGGTACTACCTCCAGAAACAATTCTATCATTAGATATATTTTGCCAAGCAGCACGCAGTAAAGAAATGGGATTAATACCGATATGATCGTAAAAATAACGATCTTCATAATTTAATAAAACGTCAAGATAATAATCTGGGACTTCATCAAGGCTCACCGAATAACGCCAAATACCATTTTTATCGGCAAATCGCCATAATGGAGTTTCATCGTCGGCAACGACAGTTTGCGTAGTTTTATTTTGTGAAACAGATAATGGAAAAAGATAATCAGCAACAAAAAAGCCACCAACAAATAAAACTAGTAATACCAACAAAAATTTAAATAGTTTACAAAAGAACTTTTTCATTATCGTTATTATATTACCCAGCTAAATTTATTCGAAAATAAAAAATTCCGCCAACTATATTGGCGGAATAATCATTTTTATAAAATGTTACAGTGAAATTACTTATCACCTTCTTCACTATTATCTTTTTTGCTAGGACTAGATATTTTCATCAAATCAAGTGATTGTCCTATAGCAAATCGCTCTGGTCGATACATTGACTCAACATAAGGATAAGGAATCATGTAATCACCAGTAGTCACTGCTCTTACTAAATAAGCAACGCGTTTACGATATTTATTTTCATTGATATAGGTATTGATATTCACCGCAGCAACATATCTATCATCTCTAAATTCCTGATATTTAATCTCATTAATATCATCACTTTTTAATAAATCAGCAACCCATGGAATTGTTGATAAATGTACACTGCTATTGGTAAGATTTTGATTTTCAAGCTCCAAACCTGCAGGTAAGAAATCAACAATCAAAGCATCATGAACAGCTTTTTTGGCTGTTACATCCAAAACGACAACCATCATGGAACCTACTTCTATATCCGATGGTATTATTTCTTTACCATGTAAATCATAATAGGTTCGATTAATAGTTAAGAAACCATCTTGCGATGTTGGTGCAGGAGGCGTTTTTGCATAACCTGTAACTGAAAATTTAATATAAAGTGGCTGATCATGAGCGGAGTTATTAATAGACAATCCTTGTGCTAATCCCTCAAAATCATAGGAGTGTGAAACAATTGAATCAACATCATCAATTTTGCCATTTATTGACACTTTGAATTTATTACCATTTTTATGTTGATCTAATGTCCAACCAGCAATAAATAACGCATTTAATTCCTGAGTTGAGAAATAACGTTGATCATTTAATAATTCTGACAAACTATATAGATAACTTGCCTGATTATTCTTAGCCATATTATTTTCTATCAATAAAGAAAGAATTAATGACTGATCACGAACTGTACTACCATAATTGCCTAACCACCTATCATTATATGCATATGGAGTAGTAAAAACTAACGGCAGTAATTTGTCATAGGTCGACTGATAACCATTCAATTTTGCTGTTACCGCTAAATGAGCTAATGGTAACGGTGAATAGATAAATGATGTATCACTGCTCATTATTTTATCGGTTAAATAATTAATTTCATTACGCATTGCAGCAGTGATTTTCTCTTGTTTAGAAAGTATCATCAAAGCATAAGCTTTAATAGATAATTTATTAAACTCAAGCACGTTTAAATCACCGTAATAACTAAGATTATTAAATGCAGAGGCATCATAAATATATTGACCAATACGCGTCATTGCAGCATCAAGCGCTTTATCATTAACCTGATATCCACGTTCTTTAGCTTGCAATAAAAAGTCTGTCGCATAGACTGTTAGCCAATGTTCTTCTTCACTATAGTTACTCCATAAACCAAAGCTTCCATTACTACGTTGCATTGATAAGATGCGTGAAATACCTGTTTGAACTTTTTCTCGACGCTTTTCATCAGAATCAGTTTTAATGCCTAACTGCGCCAGTTGATCACTGTTAGCATATAAAGATGGGAATAACCCACTCGTAGTTTGTTCTAAACAGCCATACGGGTAAGCAAATAAACTTTTGATATATTGTGCAATATTTAAAGGAGGTTGATTAGAGACCACTAACTGCCCTTCAACAGTATTTTCGATTAAACCAGTTAAAGCTTGGTCTGATAATTGCCAACTTTCATTTGCATCTAATGCTGCGACATAAGATCTTGAAGTTGCGGCATATGCGGGTCTTATGCCAATTGTCCAAGAACGACTTATATTGAAATCAGAATTATCTTCAAGCAAAATGCCTTTTACATCTATCTTTATTGTTCCTTTACCATAACCATAGTCGGCAGCAACAGGAATCTTAATAATATCTTTCTGTTTACTATCTAGTTTTACAGCAACCGATTTTGTTTCATTTTGATGAAGCAAACCACTAGTTGATACCTCAACTTGCATGTTTTGCGTACTACCAGTCAAATTATGCAAATCTAACGCTAAAATCGCCTGATCACCACCAGATAAGAATCGAGGTGTTGTTAATTCAGCAATAACAGGAGCAGCAACTTTCATCGTTTTTTCAGCTCTACCAAAACGATTGTTATCCCAAGCTTGCGCCATTATTCGTAGTTCACCATTAAAATCAGGCAATGGTAAGTTAATGATCCCTTCGCCTTCATCATTTAACTGAATAGTTTCAAGTTGTTGTGCTACAATTAGGACTTCATTTGATGGTTTTTTACCACCAGCACCCATCGCATCACCACCAAAGCTCATACTAACATTACGCCCTGAAGCTTCAATCAATTTACCATAAACATCGTAAATATTGACATCATAGCGTTTACGCCCTAAAAATCCTGTATAAGGATCAGGAGTAACAAAATCAGTAATGTTTAATACACCGGAATCAACTGCAGAAACTAAAACAGTGACTTTTTTATCCTGTTGGATAAATTGTTTATCCATTTTGATTTTTATCGGTACAGTAGTTTCAGGTTCAACTTGTACTGGAGCATTAATTGCAACATTTAATTGTCGGTCTGCTGTATCAATTGGTAAATATAATAATCCAATCGCTCGTTTAACTGTTTGTACAGTAGCATCTGTCGATGGACGAATTATCATGGTGCTAATATAGATATCATGTCGTCCCCAATTTTCAATTGGTATATCAACATCTAAACCATTTTCATCAATAGTGATTGATTTTTTCCAAATGGTACCTTCATTGCTTTCTAAAGAGATATAACCGGAGCCAGCAACTGGTGCTTGCACATTCACTCTAGCTATATCGCCAACTTTATAAGATGGTTTATCAATAGTTAACTTAACTTGATCTGGCCGTACAGATTTTGTGCCACGAGTATTATCTTCCCAATCATAACCAGCCCAAAAACGGAAACTTGTCATAACGTTAGTTTGAGGATCAACAACTTCAACTCGATAAGAGCCATAATCTGTTGGTTGAAAACTTATTTTGGTTGTACTATTTGCATCAATAGATAGTTGATTTTCTGAAACCACATATTCACTAGAATTATAGTTTAATCGCCAACCATCCTCATCTGACCAAGTCCAATAATAACTACGACGTTCGCGAATCAACCGAGCTTTTAATGAATTTGTAGCTAACTTTTCACCTTCAATATTGACATAAGCAATTTCAAATTCGGCATTATGGTCAATGTCAACGGTAGGTCGATCATAATATTGATCCTTATTCCAATCATAATATGGTGAATCTTCAAATAATGCTCGAATTGCAGGTAATTTATCTGCCGGCCATATGGTTTGTGTCGCATAACGTGTAACCGGTCGACCTCCTGAATCAAGTAGACTTGCTTGTAAAACCAATTTAGCAGGAGACTGTAATCCAGACCAATTATCTTTGCTAACCTCAATTTGAGTTAAACCATCATCATCCAACTCAACTTCAAGAGGATCAAGCTCACGATATAGGCTTTCGTCTGTCACTTTTCCAATTTTGAAGTCAGCTAGGCCAGTAACTGAATCAACGCTCTTTAAATAGAGATTAGCTTCTAAACTGTTACCTGTTGCTGGTTCACCATATAAATACCAACCTTTAACATTAAAGTTAATATCTTCGTCATTAAGAATCGCACTGTTTGCTGAGCTTTTGATTTCCATTGCCATACGCTCAGGCAAAAACTCTTCAACTTTAAAGTTCCAAAAACGATAATTATCATCGCCTAAATTAAAACGAATTGACCACTTACCAGTTGCTGCATCATCAGGAATATCAAAAGTTTGCTGATATAAACCATTTAAATCAGCATTACTTTTTAATTGGTAATTCTTAATCACTCGACCATCAGGAGAAATAATATCAGCAATGATTGGTTGATCCGGTAATGATTGCCCATCAGCATTACGTAATAATGCATTAAAATAGACAGTTTCTTCTGGACGATAAAGATCACGAGGTCCAAAAACAAACAATTGTTTTTGATAAAAAGGACTGCCTGACAAATTGAAATCAGTCAGATTAAGCGCATTACTATCAATATTTACAAATGAAGTTTGCTGGCCATCACTGGCTGTTAATACCGAATAGTCATAATCTTTATCTAGGTTAAATTCAGCATAACCATTCTGATCGGTCACTACTGAAATTGTATGGCAGTTTTTATTATTTTCATTTTTACGGCACATTAATGACAAGTTAATATTTGCTAATGGTTTACCATTATCTAAACCATGAGCCATTACGACTAGCTTAGCATTTTTATAACGATGAACTGACACACCAATATTACTAATTGAAAATAAAGTTGCTGGATTCGATTCGTTATAAATACCTGCCTCATTCATCACAGCAATATAAACACCTTCTTGATTAACTTCAGATATATTAGAAAGGTTTACTAAAATGGTTTCTTGCGCATTAGGTTTTGGATGAAGATCAAACCTTGATGAGTAAACTAAATCAGCATATCTAGTAAACTCTTTTTTGTTCCAAATTGAGAGTAAATCAATAAAACCAAAATAAGAAATAAATTCAGGTAATTTTTCTGGTTTAATTTTAAAAAAGTTAATATCAATTTTATTTACATTCAATGTTGTGACAGGTAATCCGCTCATAGATTTGCTTGGTAGTAATATACCCGAACTTGCAAAACCTACTGTAGGTTGGCGGTC
This sequence comes from Gilliamella sp. W8145, assembly GCF_016101145.1. Classification (NCBI taxonomy): domain Bacteria; kingdom Pseudomonadati; phylum Pseudomonadota; class Gammaproteobacteria; order Orbales; family Orbaceae; genus Gilliamella; species Gilliamella sp. W8145. Next base: position 229,169 of record NZ_JACFRC010000001.1, on the reverse strand, counting down.
TTGAGTAGTAATTTCTTTTTGATAAACAGATTCTAAATGGCTATCATTGATGGCTGATAATAATTTATCAATGGTTAAAACCAGTTGCCGATCTGGTTGAAGATAACGATGTCTTAGCTCTAAACCATTATCCGATAACTCCCATGCACCATCAACATTACCTGTTTTTCTATCAACTAATCTGAGTAAATTAGAAAAATTCAATTTAGGATTTAGTGGTACAGAAAAAGTCACCACTAAAGTACTTGAACCATCGAGAATAACCTCTGAGCTATCAATGACAGTTAATTGTTTACCTTTATACTTTTCAATTAACTCTGGCGTTGGATTAAAGGCATTATGAGATTGAGATACAGCTTCACTTTCAGTTAAAGTTTCTGTTGCAACAGCATCGGTTTTGTTGTCAATGACATCTGTTGTAAACTCAGTTTTATCAACTTTCTGCGACTCTACAGTTTTATCTTCTTGATTATCACAAGCACATAGCATAAAAAATAAACTTAACACCGCTAAGTGTTTACTCAATCTCATTATTTCACCTAATCCCTTACTGTTACAATGAATGTATTGGTTGTTTTTTTAGCTATATTATGCACTTTCAGGCAAGGTTTGGCAAAACTTCTTTAATCAAATTTTTAAATTTTTTTATAATTAAATTATGAATTTTGTTGAAATTTTGAGGAACGGCCTTTTTTGAGAGATAAAAATTGGCAGTTGGAATTTATTACATTGCCAATAAACCTTAACTGCCGGATAAATAATGAACCATAGGTAAACTTAAAGTCAAGTTACTGGGATTTGATAACTAATTTGTTTAAGATAAAATTTAAAATAATTCCGTATAATGGTAAAAAGAATAAACCACAGATGATTATTTTAAAGCTATAATCAATAGTGGCAATTTCACCCCAATGCGCTGCCATAAATTCGTCATTAGTTTTATAAAAAGCTATAGCAAAAAAGACAATAGTATCAATACCATTCCCTAATATTGCCGAAGCAGAAGGTGCCACCCACCATGCTCTGTTTTTTCTTAAATAATTAAATACGGTAATATCCATTAACTGCCCAACTAAATAAGCTGCAAAGCTAGCTAACGCAATCCGGAAAACAAAGCTATTAAATTCAGATAAAGCAGCCAATCCCATCCAATGAGTATCAAAAAATAACACTGAAACCCCGTAAGAAAGTAGCAAAGCAGGTATCATTACTACAAAAATTATTTTTCTGGCTAGACTAGCGCCAAAGACCCGAATAGTTAAATCCGTAGAAAGAAAGATAAATGGGAAAGTAAAAGCGCCCCAGGTAGTATGAAAACCAAAAATATCAAATGGGATTTGTACTAAATAATTGCTTGAAGCAATAACTAAAATATGAAAGAACGAAAGCCATCCAAGTGCTTTCATCTGTTCTACATGAGTAAATGGTTTAGTTTGTTCTGAATTAGTGTTCAGATACATAAGTTTTTCCTTTTTAATGGGGTAAGCGAACCCAGTATTACAATTAATTTGAATGACTAAGGTAATCGGTTAAACCATTATCTCGAAGAATACAGCTAGGACATTTACCACAACCACCATCAACGCCATAATAACAAGTATGGGTATATTTTCGGACATAATCCAAATAACCAAGCTTATCGGCCATTTCCCACGTTTGAGCTTTAGTAAGATACATCAATGGTGTAATGAGATTAAAGTTATAGTCCATAGCCAAATTCATCGATACATTCATTGATTTAATAAAGATATCTCGACAATCAGGATAACCACTAAAATCAGTTTCACAAACTCCGATAATAATATCGCAAATATCTTGTTGTTTGGCATAACATCCAGCTAGAAGTAAAAACAGCATATTACGACCATCAACAAATGTATTAGGATAATCAGTTTCCTTAGTGGCAGTAATTTCTTGAGAGTCATCAATTAAAGCATTATTGGTTGTCTGTTTAATCACCGACGTATCAATAACGGTTTGTTTGACACCAAGATCTTCAGCAATCCATTTAGCTTTTTCCAGTTCAATTGCATGACGTTGGCCATATTGAAAACTAATGGTTTCGACATTTTCACGACCATAATCAGCAATAGCTTGCAATAAACATGTGGTAGAATCTTGGCCACCAGAAAAGATAACAAGTGCTTTACGATTTTGCATTTTTAACTATTCCTGTAAAAAGATTAACGATTATCGATTTTTTCAGGATAAAGGTCATGATTAGCTAAGCGATTCACGGCTATTTGTTGCCAATCAGTACCTGCTTTACCATAATTAGCATAAGGATCAATAGATATTCCACCTCGGGGGGTAAATTTTCCCCACACTTCTATATATTTTGGATCCATCAATTTAATCAGATCTTTCATGATGATATTAATACAATCTTCATGATAATCACCATGATTGCGGAAGCTGAATAAGTAAAGTTTGAGTGATTTACTTTCTACCATTTTAATATTTGGCACGTACGAAATATAAATAGTAGCAAAATCAGGTTGCCCAGTTATTGGACAAAGACTGGTAAATTCGGGACAATTAAATTTTACAAAATAATCGTTGCCTGGATGTTTATTATCGAATGTTTCTAAGATTTCTGGACAATAGTCAGTAGGATAGCGAACGGATTGATCGCCTAGTAGTGTTATATTACTCATTTTTTTCCTTAGTTTTTTAGCGTGGGAGGTTCACGAACCACGTAATCAGGCGCACACCATACTCTTTTTAAATAAAAAAGTCCAGTTTAAGCAAAGTTGAGTGTATTAATAAAAAGCACCATTAATACTAGATCAATGGTGCTTATTTAGTTATAACTTAGTAAAAAAATGTGAGGAAAGCACTTTTTAAGCCGAATATAATTTATTTGCTGGTCAATTGTTTGTAATAATCAGCAAGCTTCTCTTTAGCATCAGCTAATTCTTTTTCGGCATCATTTAATTTCGCTTTTAATGCATCGATTGTATCTTGATGGGCATTAACCTTGTCTTTTGCATACTCTTTAGTTTTTTCAGCTAATTCTTTGGTTTTATCTGTAACATCTTTAGTTTTTTCAACTATTAATCTTTTATATTTTTGTTCTAAAGTTTCATCAGTACAATTGGTATTAACTTCTTGCAACGCTTTTTCAAGACCAGTCACTTCATTACTATTATTTGCTTTTTTAGCTTGTTCAATTTTTGTTTCAATTGCTTGCTTTTTAGCATCGCAATTTAATCCTTGGTTTTCGTCATTACTTGATGCATAACTATTTACCGAAAATGCAGTAACTAAAGTGATAATGCTTAACTTACTTAATAACCTTATTGCTGATTTCATATTGACTCCCCTTAAGTTTATTTTCTTAATTGAACACAATCTACTTTATGATCTTTACCTTTGGTTAAAATTAAACTTGCTCGTTCCCGTGTTGGTAGGATATTTTCAATCAAATTTAATTCATTGATATCTCGCCAAAGGCGGTTAGCAATATTCACGGCCTCTTCCTCTGGAAGCTTTGAATAATGGTTAAAGTAAGAGTTAGGATCGCTAAATGCCCCAGCTCTAAATTTTAAAAAACGATTAACATACCAATCGTGTAATAGCGGTAATTGTGCGTCGACATAGATCGAAAAATCGACATAATCAGAAACAAATACACGATTATTAGCTTGAGTATAGTTTATGCTGCCTTGTAAAACATTTAATCCTTCAAGAATTAAAATATCAGGACTATCAACAATAATATGTTCATCTTCAACAATATCGTAGACTAAATGAGAATAAACGGGCGCCTTAACTTCTGCTTGTCCTGACTTTACATCAGCAACAAAATTAAGTAATTTCTTGATATCATAGGATTGTGGAAACCCCTTTTTATTCATGATACCACGTTCTTCAAGATAACGATTAGGATATAAAAAACCATCAGTTGTCACCAATGCAACTTTCCGATGCTCTGGCCAACGAGTCAACAATGCCTGTAGGACACGGGCGGTAGTGCTTTTACCAACAGCTACACTACCTGCAATACCAATAATATAAGGTATTTTTTGACTTTTTCCTAAAAATTTTGATAACACTGCCTGACGGCTAAAACTGTTGCTTATATAATAATTGAGTAATCGAGATAAAGGCAAGTAAATTTCACTTACCTCATCCATGGATAAATCTTCATTAATACCTTGTAATGAAGTCAATTCTTCTGGCGTTAAAGTCATTGGTACCGCATTACGCAAGCTCGCCCATTCTTGTCGGGTAAATTGCATGTAAGGGCTCAAATGATTTGTCATATTTTATTCTCTATTGCTAGCTGATATAAATAATTTGGCTCAGATTATACTAAATCTATTTTTTTACAATCATAAATTGGTATTATCTCATGCTCATAGCTATATTGATGACTTACTGGTAAAATACATTTAGTCAGTTAATAATCAGATATTAAATTGAGATTGTATGTTAAAAAATAAATCAAAACAAAAACCTAAAAAAACCCGCCAAGAGATTAATGAAGAATCTCGTGAGTTAAAGCGCAAACGTAAGCATAAAGGTTTACCTAGTGGTTCACGTTTCAATGGTCAAGATAACAATCAAAGTAACAAAACAACTAAAGCAATAAAAGATCCTCGTATTGGCAGTAAAAAACCAATTTCATTGGTAGTAGATGATAATTCATCTATTAGAAAGGTAGATAAAATTAATCAGTCCAAAATAACTAAAGCTAAATTAACACCACAACAAGAATTAGAACAACTTGAAAATGATACTAAATTGGATCAATTACTAGATTTGGTTGAACAAGGCAAAATCTTAACTGACGAACAACAGACTTATCTTGATAATAAACTAAATCGTATAGACAAACTTATGCAACTATTAGGTTATGAAGATGAAGATTTCGAAGATGAACAAGAAGAAATAAAAGAAGATATCGTCAGTCTATTGAAACGTAATTAATTTAGTTTTAATTAAATATGTGTTAAAAACATCAATAATCTTATATACAAAATAATCACGATAAAGAGTCGTATACCATGCCACTATTGATTATGCTATGTTTATATTTAGGATTATCTATTTGCACTTTATTATATTTAAAAAAAACAAATTACATTAAATTAAAAACACAAATAAGAGCAAAACAACGTAATACAGCAAAACGTTATGGAAATGACAATGTCAAACGCAGGACTAAATAAAAATGTGATTCAACCCCTATTATGGGATCAAGCGTTAATTGAAAAATATAATTATTCAGGTCCAAGATATACCTCTTATCCAACAGCACTTGAATTTAACGAACAGTTTACTGAACAAGATTTCATTTTTGCGACCAACCTTTATCCTGAACGACCATTATCGCTTTATATACATATTCCGTTTTGCCATAAACTTTGTTATTTTTGTGGTTGTAACAAACTGATTACACGACAAACCCATAAAGTCACTAAATATCTTGATGTATTAGATATCGAGATTGCTAAACAGTCCGAATTATTTAAAAACCGGACTGTGACACAAATGCATTGGGGAGGAGGAACTCCTACTTTTTTAACTGATGCTGAAATTAGCCGCTTGCTCTCTTCAATAAAAAAACACTTTAACTTTGCTCAAAATGCCGAACTATCCATTGAAATAGATCCAAGAGAAATAAGTCCACAAACGATTGATCATCTAGCTAATGTTGGCTTTAATCGGTTAAGTATGGGGATCCAAGATTTCAATCATGAAATTCAAAATTTAATTAATCGTGAGCAAGATGAAAACTTGATCCGTTCACTAATTATCCAAGCAAGAAAAAATAACTTTCGTTCTATTAGTCTAGATTTAATTTATGGATTACCTAAGCAAACTGTTGAAAGTTTCACGGAAACATTAAATAAAGTGATTGATATTTCGCCAGATAGATTAAGTGTTTTTAATTATGCACATTTACCTAGCCGATTTGCTGCACAGCGTAAGATCAAAGATAATGATTTACCTAATGCAAGTCAAAAATTGAAAATCTTACAAACCAGTATTGAAAAATTGACTCTTGCTGGTTACCAATTTATAGGTATGGATCATTTTGCAAAACCAACTGATGAGTTAGCTATCGCACAACAACAGAATAAGTTACATCGCAACTTTCAAGGTTATACCACTAAAGGGGATGCTGACTTACTTGGCCTCGGTGTATCAGCAATAAGTATGTTGGGAGACAGCTATGCCCAAAACCAAAAAGACTTAAAAAATTATCAAAATCAAGTTGAACAAAAAGGACATGGTTTATGGAAAGGATTTACCTTAAATCGTGATGATAAAATACGTCGAGATGTTATTAAACAACTTATTTGCCATTTCCAGCTTGATAAAAAGCAGATTGAACAATATTACCATATCCAATTTGATGACTATTTTGCTGAAGATTTAAAACTGCTTGCACCACTAGAACAAGATGGATTGGTTGTCGTTAATCAAGATAGCATTAATGTTCGACCTAAAGGCCAGCTTCTAATTCGCAATATTTGCATGTGCTTTGATATTTATATGCGTCGATTGGTGCGACAACAACAGTTTTCACGCGTGATTTAATTAAATAAATTCACGCATGACTATTTATAATGATACTGGTTTAAGTGTTAATGACTGGCTAAATAAACCTTAAATTTAGTCGTTTGAGCAATAATTTCAACACTTTTAAATGTTTCATCCAAGATCGATTGATATGGCAAAAATGAATTTGCCACAATACAAAGATAGCCATTTAGTTTTAAGTGTTTTTTTGCTTCCTTAATCAACTTGTTAACTGCGGTATAACTTGTTTCTTTGCCATCGTGAAAAGGTGGATTAGAGATGATTAAATGATATTTATCGCTTATATCTGAAAATACATCACTAGCAACAACTCTTGCAATAATGTTATTAGCAGCTAAAGTCGCTTTACTTGATTCTAATGCAGTACTACTTACATCAGTTAATGTTAAGCTTATATCTTGATTTAGTTTACCTATTACTGTTGATAATATGCCCGAGCCGCAACCAACATCAAGGATATTTCCTTTGATAATATCACTATGATCCATAAGTGCATTTAATAACAGCTCACTTCCTGCATCTAAGGCTTTTTGGCTGAAGACACCTGGTAAGCTTTTAATTTCGATATCCTGATCTTCAATCGTTAAGTGATAACTCAACCACCAGTCTTTTACTTCAAAAGCCAAACGACTATCAGCTCGAAAATGATATAAACCACATCGTCTTGCACTATCTATTTTTTGGATAGAACCAAAGTCACCTAACAGCCCTTCCACACTTTTCACCCCAGAACGATTTTCACCAATGATAAAAATATCACTATCTTTAGGCATATTGTTCAATAAATAGGATAACTGAAATTGGGCTTCACTCTTGGTTTTAGGCCAATAATAAATGAGGGTATTTATATCAGTATAAAAAGATGTATCAGGATAGAGCGAAAATATAGCGCTATTGGCTCGTTTACTATTTTTAAAGCTTAAAAAAGTATGATATTGGGAACAATGAATCTTAACTATATTTGCTGAAATAACCGCAGGATAATTATCTTGAATATCACCAGCAATAAGGATATTTTTATCATCCAAAAATGACTGATGACGTTCAAGTACTTGGCTAGCTGGAGTAAAAACAGATGTTGCCATAATGCCTCAATGAAAAACCTTTATAAATTGAAGCGAAGATTATACAATTAATTTCCTTTAATCCCTAGTTAAACCGTAATCTGATAATGACTCAAACTGATTGGTATCTTAAACAGTGTAATATTACTCAATATGTTTTACGCAATTCAACCGTTTTTCAGGGTGAACTTGCGACTCATATAGACGATAAAATTCGTTTAATTGTTGTTGCTAAACAAAAACCAACACAAAAAATATATTACGATATTTTAAAAGCCATCCGTTTAACAGAAGAACAAGTGTTATTTCTTACCCCTTCGCAATTAATTATTTCGGCGGATGAAGTAAAAATAGTGACATGGTTTATAGATGTGCTTAGCAATGAACCATGGCAAAATAGTTTAACCATTAATACCTGTGATTTAGATTCGCTAGCTAAAGATCCACACCAAAAACGTAAACTTTGGCAGCAGTTATGTGAATATGAAAACAATTTCCATCCTGAATGAACATGATTTAACGGAAGCATATGAGTTAGAACTCATATGCCACCCTATCCCTTGGTCCAAAGAAACTTTTTTTTCAAATCAAGGGGAACGTTATATCAATCTTAAAATAACTGTTGGTAATAAGCTAGTCGGCTTTTGTATTTGCCAACAAGTTGCCGACGAAGCAACTTTATTTAATATTGCTATACATCCTGCATACAGACAACAGGGATTAGCTAAAGCATTATTAAATCATTTAATTAATAACTTAATAGCCATTAGCTCACCGCAGGCCATTTCAACTTTATGGTTGGAAGTTAGAAAATCTAACACGCCAGCAATTGAGTTATATCATTCAATTGGCTTTAACCAAATAACAGTGAGAAAAAATTATTATCCAACAGTTAATGGTCATCAAGAAGATGCAATTATTATGGCTTACACATTAACGCTATAAATTAATTTAATGGGAATAATCATGCAAAAAAAAACAGCACTACTATTTGTCAATGGTGAACCACCAAAAGATATTCCCAGTAATATAAAAGATTATACTTATATTGCCTGTACTGATGGAGCCTATCATAGCTATTTATTTACATCAGCCATTGAACCTGATTTTATTATCGGTGATTTAGATAGCATAGACTCAACTAGGGCAATTCCGTCAAAAACACAAATTATTCATACGCCAGATCAATCTAAACCTGATTTTGAAAAAGCATTATTATTTTTGAATAGTAAAGGTGTTACATCATTTACAATATATGGTGCATCAGGAGGAGCCAGTGATCATTTCTTAGGTAACTTATCTATAGCAATGCAATACTATCGTCAGTTCAAAATGATGTTTTATGACAATTATTGCCATTTTTTCTTCGCTGATCATCATCAGATTATCCACCACGTGAAAAATCATATTGTTTCGTTAATGCCATTGTCTACAGTAACTAATTTGACTATAACAGGCTTTGAATATCCCTTAACTGACCAAAAATTAGTTCTTGGTGGCCACATTAGTTTGCGTAACAAAGCTATCGATGATAAAGTAGAAATCTCTTTTAAAAACGGTGATTTACTAATTTTTATCCAAAACGATTTCAATTAGATTGACATAAATATTTACATTACTTTACAATACTATTACAAACAATTAGCGTGATTTTGGTGAAAGGAACCGCTCTATGATAATAAAAAAACTTACTGTGCTTGCTTGTTCTTCTCTCGTTTCTTGCATGGCTTTTGCGCAGAACGATAGTGTAAGCATTACAGATAAGATAGTAGATAGTTTTCTCGCTTGTGATAACCAATTTTTTAAGCAATTGGCTGAAAATAAAAAATTATTCAGCGAATATGTTGATTTAACAACAACAGATAATGTTACTTATATTCCTGTAGAATCAATTTATCAACAAAACAAAGATAAAGTTAATTTCAAAAAACCTCTTAAATACCACGGATTAACAATAACTGGGTATCAAAACATCTATATTCCAACCAATTTATCTGGACAATATTACTATTGGGGCTTTATTTTTGATAATAGCCAAGAAGAAATTACTAATACACTTAATAATTTAAAATGGTTAAAATATAATAACGCTGTTTATATTGCCAATGCCAAAATCTATGATCGCAATGCAAAATCACCGGTATGGCAAGATAATCCCTACTCAATTGATGGTGTTGTACCAAAACTTGGTACCATTGAAAAATCACTTTATCTAGAAGCCTTTACTGATAATCAAAACCGTGTGCTTTGTTCTATCCAAGGTGATATAAAGAAAGACATTCTTTATAAAGATCGTCCAGATATGAAACCACTTGACGACAAAATGGATAAAGAGCGCCAAGAAAAGATCAAAGCTTATAAATTGAAAAAACAACAAGAAAAAGAACAAAAAGAAGCTCAAGAAAAGCAATCTCAACCCCAACAAGATAAACCAGTTGAAAATAGCTCAAAAGAGGGAGATAAAATTTAAATGAAAAAATTATGTTTATTTTTAATGCTCTTTTCTTTTACAGCTATCACTCATGCAGAAGAAAAGAAACCACTTACTCAAGATGAATTAGCAGCTCAAGCTAAAGAAGTAGAAGTAATGCTAAGTAATCCTAAAATAGGTGAACAATTTACGCCTCTATCTAAAACTGATGAGGATAACACCATTGGTTATGCCTATCTTGATAAAAAATCCATAAAATTACATCCTTATAACGATAAAATTCGAATTTTTAAGGAAGTTACCAATTACATTCCAGCATTAGTTCAAGATATTGATAATGTAAAAACACCATATCATACAGTAGTTGTTAATCATTATGCTAATTGTGATAAAAAAGAAATTGCTAAAGGTAAAATTGAACTTATCGAGAACTATTTTGCCGAAGGTAAACTAGTAAATACTATTGATATTCCAAATCGTTGGACGAGAGCAGATAAAGGCGATGAAAAGCATAAATTACTCGTTATTGCCTGTTCATTACCATTAAACAATTAATTCGATTTTCATTCGTTTTTACTCTTGCCGCCTAGCGGTGGCGGAGTATTTTTTTTTATGTTAATATCAATTTATTAACTGTATAATTTTAATTACATCAATATGAATATCACGCAATTCCATGCCTTAACCGATCAACTTTTTTACCAAATCGAATTATATCTAGATAAATACGCTGACGAACACGATATAGACTTAGATTATGAAACTAATGGCAACGTTATTACCATTAGTTTTCCAAACAATAGTAAAATTATTGTTAATACTCAAGAACCACTTTTTCAAGTTTGGTTAGCAACACAAAAACAAGGTTATCATTTTGATTTAATTAATGAACAATGGATATGTAATCGAACTGATCAACCATTTGAAGAGATATTTGCTTCGTCAGTGCAAGAGCAATCTGAGCAATAATTATAATGATCAAAAAAGGATACTAAGTTAAAAGTTAGTATCCTTTGATTGTTTAGTATTTTATTATTTACATTAAGGTAAGATTTGCCAATTTCACAACTAGCCATTTAACCCCTTCGTTAACAAAAGCAATTTGCACTCGTCTATGTTCACCTTCGCCATCTAAATTAACAATGGTACCTTCACCAAAACGATTATGCTTAACTTTCCTACCTAATGTGTATCCATCACTTTCTTTTTTCTTCTTAATATATGACTTTTTACGATCTTGATAGAATTGCTCATCTTTAGTGAAAGTATCATCATCATTATTATTAAATGATGTTAAATTAGCTCGGTAACTGATTTCTTGTAAATTATCAACTGGTAATTCTGCTAAAAAACGTGATGGCAAATTACGCTCTTCACGCCCATAAAGTCGCCTTAGTTCAGACAAAGAGAGCGTTAAAAACTTACGTGCTCGGGTAATTCCGACATAAGCTAAGCGTCTTTCTTCTTCCATTTTGTCTCGTTCTTGAGAGGAACGTTGTGCCGGAAAAATACCCTCTTCCAATCCAACAATAAAAACATTGTCAAATTCTAATCCTTTTGCTGAATGTAAAGTCATTAATTGCACCGAATCTTGTTGATTTACTACATCACGGCTTTCAAGAGAGGTAAATGCTAAAAATGATTCTAAAACAGTTAAGGTTTTGCCTGTTTCATTGTCCTGAATTACATTATCTTGGTTAACTCTAAAAAATTGCTCTGCAGATGAAACAAGCTCCTCTAGATTATCCAATCGTGCTTGTCCTTTGATGCCTGGTTCTTGTTCATACATTTGCAATACGCCAGATAATTTAATAATTGCATCTAGTTGTTTATAAAATGGTAATTCATTAACTTCGACATGAATAGATTCCATTAATTCTAAAAAACGACTAATACCTGAACGTTGCCTTTCAGTTAAAGCATTTTTTTGGATCAGCATTAAACATGCATTCCATAACGAAATATTATTTTGCTTAGCACATAATCTAACTTTGTCTAAAGTGACATTACCTATTCCACGAGTTGGAGTATTTACCGTAGTTTCAAATGCCATATCATTATCATGGTCATGCAATAATCGGAGATAGGCTAAAGCTAATTTAACCTCTTGCCTTTCATAGAATCTTATCGAACCATAAATTTGGTAAGGTACGCCAGCTTGTAATAAAGTATCTTCAAAAATACGTGATTGCACATTATTACGATATAAAATGGCACAGCTAGCATAATTATGACCATCGTCATGATATTTTTTTATTTGTCCTACAACAAACCTTGCTTCATCAATATCGTTGAAACCGACATATAGTGAAATTTTTTCTCCGTCACCACTGTCGGTCCATAAATTTTTACCTAACCGATTTTGGTTGTTAGCAATCAATTTATTTGCAGTATCTAAAATAATGCCTGTCGATCGATAGTTTTGCTCTAGGCGAATAATTTCAGTTTCTGGATAATCATTGATAAACATTTGTAAATTATCAGCATTAGCTCCACGCCAACTATAAATTGACTGATCATCATCACCAACAATCATTACATTCGCGGTGTCTCCAGCTAATTTTTTCACCAGCCAATATTGGATTTTATTAGTATCTTGAAATTCATCTATTAATATATTTGAAAAACGATGGCGACAATAATTTAAAACATTTTCATTACGACAAAGCAACTCATATGCTCTCAAAATTAATTCTGAGAAATCAACATACCCAACTCTGTCGCAAATTGCTTGATAATCACGATAAATTGTTTGCCACATTACTTGTTTCGGATCTTCTGGTTTTAGATTATCTGCCCTAAGACCTTTTTCTTTTTGTGTGGAAATAAAATTAGCACACTCTTTTGGTGACCATTGCTTTTCATCAATTTTCAGTTCACGAAAAATTCGTTTAATAAGACGAATCTGATCTTCACTATCAATAAGTTGAAAATTTTCGGGTAATTTAGCTTGTTGAGAAAACATACGCAATAAACGGTGGGTTAAACCATGAAAAGTTCCTACCCACATACCATTTAGGTATCCTTCACCGACTAAAGCTTGTATTCGCTCTTGCATTTCAGCAGCTGCTTTATTGGTAAAGGTGACTGCAAAAATAGAGTTAGGAGAATAATTTTTTTCAACACACAACCAAGCAATTCTATGAACTAATACACGTGTTTTACCACTTCCCGCACCAGCAAGAACAATAGTATATTGACTATCAGTTGTAACAGCATTTTTTTGTTCTGTGTTTAAGTCGGTTAATAACGACTGTTTATTTTCCATTATGTGTTAACCCATCGCAATTATAGCAACCATTAATTAGTATTAATGTTGTAAATGTTTTTAAATTTTTCATTATATTTATAATTATTATAAGTAGGGGTATAAAAGAATAAAGACAGGTATTAAATGCAAAATACATTTAACTTCACTGTCTTTTTATACATATATGAACTGAATTATAACAGATTATCTAATTCTGGCAATTGCGTTATTTCAATATGCGGTAAACATCTAGCATCGGAGAGATGATAAATATCCTGTCCAAAAATATTAATCCAACAAGCTAAAAAACCATTATTAATCGCACCATTGACATCTGTCTCCAAATTATCACCAACGTGCAGAATATAATTATTAGGAATAGCCAATTTTTGCGCGGCTAAAGCAAAAATTTCGGGAAATGGTTTTGAACGACCGTCAGGACCACCTCTTAGCGAAAATTGAAAATAATCGCCTAAACCTATTCTATTTATATCAACATTACCATTAGTAATTACCCCTAATGGATACTTATTGGCTAATTTAGTTAATAACATATGCGTTGATTTAGGAACAACCATTTTATGACGCCAAAAATTAAAACAATCAATAGCTTCATCAATAATCTTGCTATATTGAGATGAAGGGATATTGGTTTTATTTAATAACGATTTAATTGTCTCAACTCGCCAATCAATAACATCATGATATATTTCTGGATTTATAGCGAGCACTAATTTTTTTTCTTGATAGTACAAATCCAATGTCAAATAATGTAATGGCTCATATTGTTGTAAATTTTTTATCACTTCCTCTTCAGCTTTATCAACAATCATACTATTGTCATATAAAGTGTCGTCGAGATCGAATGTGATTGCTTTAATGCAGTTAATTGAACGATAAAAATGCATTATTTTCTTCCTCTTTTAGCTCTCGGATGAGCCGAATCATAAACTTCTGATAAATGTGAAAAATCTAAATGGGTATAAACTTGAGTAGTAGATAAATCGGCATGACCTAATAATTCTTGTACTGCCCGTAAATCACCGCTCGATTCAAGCATATGAGTAGCAAATGAATGACGCAGTTTATGCGGATGAATATGTGAACTTAATCCTTGTTTTATTCCCCATTTTGCAAAGCGTTTTTCAACATTTCGTGGTGAAATTCGCTTACCCAGTTTAGAGATAAAAACAGCATCATCTTGCGGTTTTAAATCATTTCGCATAGTTAACCATTGCTCAATCCATCTAATTGACTCTCGGCCTAAAGGCAATTTCCGCTCTTTATTACCCTTTCCTGTTACCCGGACTTCACCTTCAGTTAAATTTAATTCCCGACAATTGAGACTTACTAATTCAGAAAGGCGTAATCCTGAACCATACATCACCTCCAACATTGCCCTATCACGTACAGAAAGCGGATCACTATACTCAATATCAAGCAGCTGATTGATCTCATCGATATCAATATTTTTTGGAAGATGTTGACCCAATTTAGGGTTTAATACACCACGGGCTGGATTGGCTGAGATCAGATCGTTTTTAACCATCCAATCAAAAAAACTGCGTAATGCAGATAATCTTAATGATAAACTACGAGCTTGTAAGCCGGTTTGTCGACTGCGACTAATAAGTAACCTCACAGCAGATGAATCAATGTCCTGCCATTTAGTAATATCTAAGCCGTCAGTTAAATCAATAAGCGCATAAAGTTGACGACGATAGTTAATTTGAGTATTAAGACTAAGTTGTTTTTCAGATTTTAAATAATTTAAAAAATGATCTACAGGCTCGGTTAAAAAAGAAGAAAGATTAGAATTCATTTTAACCATCATATTTCCTTACTTTTTGCGCATGATCCATTTTTCAACAAGAATTGGCAATATTTCACCGATTTTTTCTAACAATAAGGTACCTTGTCCTGTCTGATAATGCTGTGGATCTGCACTCGTAAACATTAACAAACCAAGATCGCCAAATTGCCCTAACAATGATAAAGCCACAGAGCCAACGTAACCATGTTTAGGTAATAGAAAATCTAATTCAGTTGTATTTAATGAACCTAAATAAAATTGGCTATACTGTAAATGTCTTACACGAATAAAATCAAACTGCGATGAATTTAAAGCTAAGTAATGATAGTTGGATGGTGCACTAAGTAACCATTTGTCATCAAATAAATATAAATAGGCGCCATTAAGTCCTAAATCTTTAGCCCAAACTTTTAAAGAATCTAATAATTCGTTTATATCTTTTGCTTTAATTAATTGAAACTGCAATTTTATTAGCTGATTAAAAAGCAATTCATTAGCACTTGCGTGCTCCATCAGCATCGTGATTTCTGACTCAAGTTGACTGATTTTATTACGTTGCCTTGCCATATGCCATTCAGGTAGTGATATCATACCTCTCACTGGGTGTGGTACGCGCATACGCTCAATATGAGTCGCATTTCGAATAAAAAAATCTGGGTTATCAATAATATATTGGCTAACCATTTCATCATTTAATTTAACAAATGATTTTTTTCGTTGCGACGGTTTTGACTTCAATGTTTGTGTTTTTTTTACGACCATAATTTATTTCATTGTCTTTATGTAATCTATTAATAAAATTCATAAAGTCTAGCGTAATTAAATTGCAATATAACCATCATACACATGCGTAGCTGGTCCTGTCATATAAAGCGGCGACTGATTACCTTTCCAATCTATTATTAATTTTCCTCCGGGTAGATTAACATTCACCCGCTGGTTTAATAATCCTTGATTAATGCCAACAGCAACAGCGGCACAAGCTCCTGTTCCACAAGCTTGAGTTTCACCAACGCCTCTCTCATAAACACGTAAATTAATATTATCTCTATCAATAATATGCATAAAACCAATATTCGCTTTTTCAGGAAAGCGTTCATGTTGCACTAATAACGGACCTAAAGTTAATACTTGAGCGGTTAACACATCTTCAACTTGAATTACACAATGCGGGTTCCCCATAGAAGCGACACCACATAAAACTGTTTGTTCTTGTGCTCGAATAATATAAGTTTTTTCTTCTTTAATGGCTTTGAAAGGAATTTTATTAGGCTCAAAAATTGGTGTTCCCATATTAACCCGAACGGTTTCATCATCATTTACCGTCAAAACAATATTACCTTTCATAGTACTGACTTTTAATACTCTTTTTTTAGTCAATCCTTTCAATCGTACAAAACGAGCAAAGCAACGAGCACCGTTACCACATTGCTCAACCTCTGAACCATCAGCATTAAATATACGGTAATGAAAATCACTTTCAGGAGAATAAGGTGGCTCAACAATAAGTAACTGATCAAACCCAATTCCTGTATATCGATCTGACATACGTTTGATCATTTCACTTGAAAGATGAACATTTTGCGTTACTGCATCAATAACCATAAAATCATTACCCAGTCCATGCATTTTTGAAAAGTTCATCTCTAGTTACCTTTTATTGTAAATCGTCAGTATTTATTACTTTTTCATCATATTGTTTGATTAGATGTATTAATCAAGCAAAAATTAGAAAACATATTTATCAACTTCATAATGAATTATAATACTAATTCACCACGCCATAAATCATCAAAAGTTTCACGCTCTCGAATCAATTTATGCTGATTACTATCTTCAAGCATGACTTCGGCCGGTCGAGGATGACTATTATAATTAGACGCCATACTAAAGCCATAAGCACCTGCACTACAAATAACTAACAGATCATCTTGTTCAACTGAAAGTTCACGTTGATAAGCTAATACATCACTAGATTCGCAAATTGGCCCTACAACATTATAAATCTTTTTGGTATTTGAATCTGTTGATTCTTTAACAGGTAGGACTTGCATCCACGCTTGATAAAGCGCTGGTCGAATCAGATCATTCATTCCGGCATCAACAATCGCAAAATGATTGCCATCTTGATGCTTAGTATATTCAACTTTAGTAATTAATAATCCAGCATTGGCAACGATTGATCTACCTGGTTCGAAAACAATTTCAAGTTCAGGATAATTTTTTAACTTTTCAATTAGTTTTGATACCAGTAATGTCGCTGATGGTGGCTGTTCATCATCATAACAAACACCTAAACCTCCGCCTAAATCAATATGCTTAAGATGAATATTTTCTGCTGCTAGTTGGTCAACTAATGCCAATATACGATCAGCTGCATCAAGAAAAGGCGACAGCTCAGTTAATTGAGAGCCAATATGACAATCAATACCGACTATTTTAATATTATTTAATGATGCTGCTTTACGATAAGTATCTAAAGCTAATTGATAACTTATACCAAATTTGTTTTCACGTAATCCTGTTGAAATATACGGATGTGTTTTTGCATCTACATCCGGATTAATCCGTAAAGAAATGTTCGCTGTTTTCCCTAATTGATGAGCAATATCATTGATACGATATAATTCAGGTTCTGATTCAACATTAAAACATTTAATTCCTACTTCAAGTGCACGTCTAATCTCAATAACAGATTTTGCAACTCCTGAAAATACAATTTTTTTAGGATCAGCACCAGCTTTTAATGCTCTCTCTAATTCACCTTGTGAAACAATATCAAAACCAGCACCAAGTTTAGCTAATAAGTTTAAAACAGATAAATTGCTATTCGCTTTTGCTGCATAACAAATCAAATGCTTCTTATTTTTTAAAGAATCTTGATAAGAAAGAAATTGCTTAGTTATGTGATCAGCAGAATAAACATATAAAGGAGTACCATATTGATTAGCTAAATCGCAAATAGAAACGTTATCCGCCAATAAATAGCCATTTTGGTAATGTAAAAAATCCATCATATTATTCCTTTAAGCTAATTTATTTGTATCATTAGATTCAATAATTGCATTTGACTGATCTGCTGGATGATAAAGAGGTCCTTTTAAACCACAACCTAATAAGGTGAAAATAACTAAAAAAAGAGAAAAGAGTTTTAGAGCGGATTTCATAAAATATTCGCAATTTAATCAGATTTATAATGCAGACTATATTACACGATAGCCATATTCGTGCAAAGATCAAATCTTTAAGTTTTCTAAGCATGATACAAAAAAATTTGCATAATTTTATGCTATTGATAATAAAAAGTTATATAAAAATTTAATATAAATTACAACACTTACATCATAGTATCGCTAAAATTTAGTTCAATTAATCATAATTATTTTATTATTGATAATCAGAGAGTCTAAAAATAAAATTATAATTGCAATTAATAAATCTAAAGCTGCCATAATTGGATTAACTATATATCTTCAAATGATATATAAAGAATATCAATGCTCCATTTCTAAAATTCAAGAAACATAGAACATTGATAATTTATGATTAGATAAAAATTAACTAAACAGGACAAATTCGGCATTTTCAGCTATGGTTTTGAGCCGTTTTTGAGCTGTTATAATGTTTTCTCTCCATTTATGATCTTTTGCCCACATTTCAATAACAAGCGGAGCAGTATAATTTATCTGTTTTAGTATTTTAAATATAGCAAGAAAATCAACCTCCCCCTCACCAATAGTTAAATCTCTAAACTGACCAGAATAATTAGCTTTAACCTTATAAGTATCTTTTAGATGTATTTGAACAATGTGCTCTCGACTTAACATAAGCTCTGTACAGACATCATAATTCCAACCAGAAATGTTCCCTACATCTGGGTAAGCCATAAAATAAGGAGAATTGACTTCTTTTTTTAGAATTTCAAACTTACAGAGTGAATTGAGATAACTAGTATCCATGATTTCAACGGCAAGCATTATCCCCATTTTTTCAGCCTGTTTCGCTGACCACTGCATTCCCGCAATAAATCGCTGGTGAGTCTGTAAATTGGCTGGTTCATAATAAACATCATATCCAGCTAATTGAATTACCCTTATTCCTAGTTTATAGGCGAGCATCAGTGCTTTATTCATAATAACTTTGGCTTGCTGACGTACGCTTTTATCGGCAGATCCAAATGGAAATTTACGATGAGCACTTAAACACATAGAATGCAATGGTAGTCCATATTGTTCACATAATCGCTTTAATCGATAAATTTCATCATCTGACCAATCAAGTCTTGCTCTTCGCTGTTCTGATTCATCAATTGATATCTCGATAAAATTAAATCCTAATGTTTTCGCTTCGTGCAGTTTTTCTTGCCAAGTAAGTTCATTAGGTAATGCCTTTTCATAAATACCAATATAATTAGATTGATTGGTCGGATTGATTGCATATTTTGCCATAATAAAACCTAATAATATTTATTTGAACATCAAATATGCAGTCATTTTACTGACTGCATCGCATCTATTACCAATATTTAGCAATTTGCTCTCTTAAAGCTTGAGCAGTTTGCTTACCATTTTCACTAGCAAGAGCTCGACCAGCAATAAAGGCTTTGGTTTTAATTCCTGCAAATAGGTGAATATCTTCAGGAATAATTCCGCCCGTTATGGAAAGTTCAAGACCTAAATCTGACAATTGTCGCATTTTAACCAAATCATCCTTTCCCCAGCCAATACCAGCTAATTCAGCATCACGAGAACGGTGATAAATAGCCTGTTTAATACCTAATTTTCGCCACGCTTTGGCATCATCAAAAGTCCAATGTCCATATAGTTCAATTTGAATTTCACCTTTGAAATCATCTGCCACTTTTTTACATGCTTCAATAGTGGCAATATGTGCTGCTGCTGATACAGTTAACCAATTAGCACCTGCATTAAAAGCCATTTTTGCTAAAATAGCTCCGCCATCAGTGGTTTTCAAATCACACACTAAGATATGATTAGGATACAGTTGCCTTAAACATCTAACACTTTCCATTCCACCACCAAAAGCAAGAATAGTTCCTACTTCTATGATATCTACAAATCCTGATACGTTTTTAGCAACATCAAGAGCTGATTTTAAGTCTGTTTGATCTAAAGCAATTTGTAATTTTGGTAAAGTCATTTTATTTCCTTAATTTATTTTATTTTGGCCATAATAAGCATTAGCACCGTGTTTACGGAAATAGTGCTTATCGGATAATGTTTGTTGAATTTTAACTGTTTGGTTAAGTTGTCGAGTTGAAATGGCCATCATTGCCACTTCTTCAAGAACTACCGCGTTATGAACAGCATTCGAAGCATTTTTACCCCAACAAAAAGGCGCATGACCTGAAACAATCACACCAGGCATAGCACCAGGATCAATAGCTTTACGCCTAAATTCTTCAATAATGACTAAACCGGTATTTTTTTCATAATCTGTAGCAATTTCACTATCAGTTAGTCGACGAGTACAAGGTACATCACCATAAAAATAATCAGCATGTGTAGTGCCTAGTGCTGGTATATCCAATTCAGCTTGCGCCCAAACGGTTGCATATCGCGAATGAGTATGGACAATCCCACCAATATTTGGGAATGCTTTATAAAGTTCAATATGTGTAGCTGTATCACTAGAAGGGTTTAAATGACCCTCTATTATTTCACCCGTTAATGACACAATGACAATATCATCAATAGCCATATCACTATACTCAACACCAGAGGGTTTAATAGCTATCACCCCATTTTTACGATCAATTTCTGAAACATTACCCCAGGTAAAAGTGACAAGATGATATTTGGGTAATAATAAGTTAGCTTGTAATACTCGGTCTTTTAAAGCTAGAAACATATTTAACCTCCATTCAATGCCTGATCGATGACAGCATAGACATCTTCTTTCGTGTTACAGCATCTTAATTTATCTAAATCAATACCTGTTTCACTATTTTCATCCTCTACGATTTTTATCACTTCCATCAAACCTTCCATATGCTGATCAGATGTACTGCCAGCAAGCGTGACAAGTACATCAACAGGTGCAACTTCACCGTCAAAATATATTGGATTTTTCAAGGTAACTAACGCAAAAGCAGTGCGATTTACACCATCTTCAGGTCTGGCATGTGGCATAGCGAGATTTGGAGCAATAATAATGTAAGGTCCCATTGTGTTAACACAATGAATGATTGCTTCATGGTAAGATGATTCAATTGCATTAGAAGCAATAAGCATATCAGTACCTAACTTCACCGCCTCTTGCCAATTATTAGCGTCTGCTTTTAGTAAAATAGAGTTATTTTCAATTAATGATTCTTTGAAAGCCATGTTAGCCTCCTTTTTAGTATATTTTGTCTATTTAGCATTAACTTTATTGATAATCTCGATGAGTTCATCGCCAAATGTTTGTGGATTTAACATATTTTGTACACCTAATGCATGTTGTCCTTCATTAACTTCAATTTCATGAATTAAATGCTTTGAAGCAACAATAATGTCAACGTTAGGCAATCGTGATTTGTAATCCGTAACTGCACATGAATCCATAATATTTGGAATACCTTTTTTATCTAAATAGTTAGCTATTTTCATTTTCATCATCATTGACGAGCCTTGACCACTACCACAGACAGCAAGAATACGTATCGGTTGACCTTCACTGATTGCTACTTCATCCATTTTTTCAACAACAGCTTCATTAATATCTTGGCTAACATCGTTGTCTTCTAGTCGATTTTTTTGTAATGCTTCTTCTGCTCGTAATCTTTTTGCAGCAAAAAACATATACACCAGTGCTAGTCCGATTAGTAAATAAATGAATAAATGAGAGAAAGATAAGCCTTGTAAAATTGGAGGAAATAAAATTGCCCAATCAGCCATTCCCATCCATGAATCAATTGGTGTGCCATGTTGAGCAAAAATATTAATTACCCACGCCGAACCCAATACTTCTATCATTCCCATCACAAAACAGATTTTCATTACTGCTTTCCATCCACCAAAATGGTTAGCGAATACCCCTATTGTTGCATTTGAAAAAAACATCGGGATAAATCCAGGAATAATCATGATTGGAGATTTAAAAATCAGTAATAGTGCAATAGCTAAAAATTGACCCAATGCGCCCCATATAAAACCGAATACCATTGCATTAGGAGAAAATGCATAAATAGCAGCACAATCGATAGCAAGAACCGCATTCGGAATTAATTTTTCAGAAATGCCTTTAAATGCTTCGGATAACTCTGCTACAAACATTCTTACACCACCAACAATAACCTGAATTGCGACAGCAAATTTAAGTCCTGTTTCAAAAATATAAATAGTCCAATGGGTTGATCCAGCCATTGTTTGTAAGTTATCTAAGCCAAATGAAAGTAAAATAATTCCGAAAAATATCGTCATAACTATTGTAGTTGCAGCAATACTATCGTGAAAAATATGTAACCATTTAGGTAGTTTTAAATTATCAACAGAATCATTTTTGTCCCCTAATTTTGGCGCTAACTTAACCGCTATCCATGAACCAAACTGTTGTTGATGGCCTATTGAAAAACCTGCTCCTCCAGTGACTGCTTCGGTAGGTTTAAACATCATATTCGAGAATATCCCCCAATATAACGCAGTGATAATTGATGAATAGATAATGGTTTCCCACATGCTATAGCCAAATAAGAAATAAAACAGTGTAATTAAACCAACTTGTTGAAACATAATATGGCCAGTTAACATAATCGTTCTAATACCAGTTAAACGACGAAAAATAACAAGTAGGATATTAATAGCTAATGCCAGTAAAACAGCATAGCCAACCCATGAATAGTGTTCACCCATGCCATTTTCCACCGCAACCATAGAAGCATATGTATCAATGATTGATCCTGTAATACCATGATATTCTGAAAGTTTGGCAATAACAGGTTTAAAAGTTGAAACTAAAACACCTGAACCAACTTGTAATAACATAAAACCAACAATGGTTTTAATCGTACCTTTTAAAATAGTCGTGATATCTTTACGTAAAAGGCAATAACCTAACATGGTGACCAACCCTAATAATAAAGGTGCCTTTGTCATAACCTGACTATAAAAAATATAAAATATGTTATAAATTACTTCCATATGTCCCTCTCATTGGTTATCGACATTTCTAACGTTAACGTTATTGTTTAGGTATCTATAACCTTCAAATGTCTTTTATATAATTACCTATCGCAAAACTCATAGATGGAACTTCAACCTATTTAATATTATTCAGTTCGCTGAATAACACTTGTTATATTCCACAATCAAAAATAATCATTCAATGATTGTTTATGATTATTTTGATATTGATCACTTTTCTAAACTTATTGACTTAGCAATTGTGACATTCATCACATTATCTTCAAAAAACAGAAGCAAAACCTAAAAATATAACTATTATTATCAATATATTGAACTTATGATTATTAATATTGATATTTAAATAATTGACAAAATACAAAATGATAAATAACATCATTTTCAATCAAATTTAATCATATTAAATTAATAAGAGGGAACAATGAACGAAATATCACGCCACAACGAAATAGTGGCAATGGTTAATGAAAAAGGGATGGTAAGAGTTACTGAATTGGTTTCTTATTTTGCAATATCACCAGCGACAGCCCGTCGAGATATTACAAAACTCGATCAGGACGGAAAAGTAAAAAAAGTTCGTAATGGCATTATGCGAATAGAAGTACAAAAACCAATTTGGGCACCGATAGGAAATAATAATACCGATCATTATCATGAAAAAGCACGTATTGCCATAAGAGCGGCAAAATTGTGTGGAAGTGATGAAAATATAGTTATTAATTGTGGTTCAACAGCATTTTTATTAGGTCGTGAATTATGTGGTAAAAATGTTTCGATCATTACCAACTACTTTCCTTTAGCTTGTTACTTGATTGAACATGATCACGAAAACGTCATCATTATGGGAGGATTATATAACAAAACACAAAACATTATTCTAAATCCTATAGCAAATATAACTGATTCTTATGCAGGAAAATGGATGTTTACAAGTGGTAAAACATTAACACCCAATGGGCTGTATAAGAATGAAATACTAGGAGCGGTGGCTGAACAACAAATACTTGAAAAAATTGAAAAATTAGTAGTCGTTGTTGATAGTTCTAAAATAAATACTAAAGCTAATTCTGGTATGCTTTTTTGCCCAGTAACTAAAATTGATATTTTAATTACTGGTAAACAAGCAAATAAGGAAGTAATTGAAAAGATAAAGGAACAAGGTACTGAAGTGATTTTAGTTTAAAAACGCAAATATAGAAGGAATAAAGTATGAGTAAAGTGAACGAAATTACCAGAGAATCATGGATTTTAAATACATTTCCTGAATGGGGAACATGGCTTAATGAAGAAATAGAAACAACCGAGGTTAAACCAAATACATTTACCATGTGGTGGCTTGCTTGTACTGGAATTTGGTTAAAATCTGCAGGTAATACAAATATTTCTGTCGATTTTTGGTGTGGTACAGGTAAAAAAACTCACGCAAATCCATTCATGAATAAACAACATCAAATGATGCGAATGGGAGGAGTAAGAGAATTGCAACCTAATTTAAGGACTAGCCCATTTGTCCTCGATCCTTTTGCAATAAAAGAGATTGATGCAGTTATGGCAACCCATGACCATGCCGATCATATTGATGTTAATGTTGCAGCGGCAGTCATTCAAAATTGTTCACCGAAAGTAAAATTCATCGGCCCTAAAGCCTGTGTTAAGCTATGGAAAAGCTGGGGAGTTCCAGAGGAACGTTGTATTGTTGCTAAGGTAGGAGAAACCATTGAAGTTGGTGATATCACAATTCACGTATTAGACTCTTTTGATAGAACGTCATTAGTAACCTTACCTAAAGGTGTATCATCCACTGACAAATCAATATTAGATAGTATGGATGATCGCGCTGTAAATTACCTATTCGAGACTTCTGGTGGTTCACTTTATCATTCTGGGGATTCACACTATTCTAATTATTATGCGAAACATGGTAATGATCACAAAATTGATGTTGCACTGCTATCTTATGGAGAAAACCCTAGAGGGGTGACGGATAAAATGACATCTTCTGACATTTTACGAGCAGCAGAATCATTAAAAACGGAAGTCGTGATACCTTTCCATCATGATATTTGGGCTAATTTCCAAAGTGACCCTCGTGAAATAGAAGTACTTTGGCGAATGAAAAAAGATCGTCTTGAATATGAATTTACACCATTCTTTTGGCAAGTTGGTGGTAAATATACATATCCAACTGATAAGCATAAAATGAACTATCAACATTATCGCGGATTCAGAGATATTTTTACAGATGAACCAGAGCTGCCATACCGTTCATTTTTATAATTAAAAAGCTAACTGATGTGGACTAGAACAACTTTCTAAGTCCACTTTTTTATTGTTCTTTTCTATTTTGATATATCCTAGTAAGAAAAGAGATTTCAACAAAACAATAATTACTAATATTCTAAACTATAAGCAATTTATCAATAAGAACAAGATTAAGCATTGATATATTTTTGCCGTTCCGGAAGCCAACAATCAACAAGTTGTTTAGCGCACTCTGGAGACTCGCTTAAGATAAGATATGATGCTTTTTGCACCTCGCTAATTAAATGCTGATCACGGATTAAATCAACGATTTTAAAATTCGCTTCCCCCATTTGCCTAGTCCCTAAAATTTCACCACTACCTCTAATTTCAAGATCTTTTTGGGCAATCACAAAACCATCATTACTTTCACGCATTACTCTCATGCGAGCCTGAGCAATTCTACTTAATGGAGCTTGATACATTAACACACAATGTGAAATTGCACTGCCTCGTCCTACTCTACCTCGTAATTGATGTAGTTGAGCAAGTCCTAAACGTTCAGCATTTTCAATGATCATTAAGCTCGCATTGGGCACATCGACCCCAACTTCAATAACCGTTGTCGCAACTAAAAGTTGAACCTCTCCCGCTTTAAAATCCTGCATAACAGATTGCTTTTCATCAGATTTCATTTTGCCATGGACAAGTGCTATATTTAAGTGTGGTAACCTTTCTTTCAATTCCTCAACTAACATTTCAGCGGCTTGAGCATCCAAAGTTTCTGATTCTTCTACTAAAGTACAAACCCAATAAACCTGACGATGACTTAAACAAGCTTGATTAACCTTGTCGATAATTTCTTCTCGACGGGAATTAGGAATAACAACAGTGGTAACAGGGGTTCGTCCCGGAGGTAATTCATCAATTATTGAGACATCCAAATCTGCATAAACTGTCATTGCCAACGTTCTTGGTATTGGTGTTGCTGTCATGATTAATTGATGTGGATGTATGGCATTTTTAATACCCTTTTCCCACAAACTTAACCGTTGATTCACGCCAAATCGATGTTGTTCATCAATAATAACCAGCCCCAAATTGGAAAATTCAACTTTATCAACAAACACCGCATGGGTACCAACTAACATCGTTATTTCACCTTGCTTTAAAGCCTCATATCGCTGCTGCTTATTTTTAGCTGTTAATCGACCAGATAGCCAATCTACAGTAATACCTAATGGTTCAAACCATTGTTTAAAATTATTAAAATGTTGCTCTGCCAATATTTCGGTTGGCGCCATTAAAACAACTTGATGACCATTCTCTATCGCATTTAAGGCTGCCATAGCTGCCACTAAAGTTTTACCTGAGCCTACATCTCCTTGCACTAGTCGCATCATTGGAATATGTTTTGTCATATCTTGATAGATATCTTGTACAACTCTTTGTTGAGCGTGAGTTGGATTAAATGGTAATGAAGCTAGAAAAGGCAGAGTCAATCGCTGATTACTGTGCATTGAATAAGCATGTTGCTTTTGATTATCTCTTTTAATCATTAACATGCTTAAATGATACGCAAGTAACTCTTCAAATACAAAACGTTTTATAGCTGGATGTTCACCGACTAATAACTGGTCAATATCAGTCGTAATAGAAGGATTATGAATGATATTCAATGCATCTAAAATAGGTAAATAATTTTGACTTAATGGATCCGGTAATATTTCATTTGGTAAATTGTTTTTCAGTAAAATTAATGCCGATTTTATCATTTTACGGATTACATTTTGTGTCAATCCATATGTAGAAGGATAAATAGGTGTAAATCGCTCTTCATTTAAATCGCTTAGCGAAGCTTGTTCAGCTTTATTCGCTTTGATCTTAAATTGCGGATGAATAATTTCTAAATTAGTTCTACCGCTTTTTATTTCACCATATGCACTTATCCATTTTCCTACTATCATCGACGCTTTCATACCTGCATTAAAATGCATAAAACGTAAAATAGCGATTCCAGAATCATCTTGAATATAACATAACAGCATTTGACGACGCTTAAAAATAATCTCTGTTTTAATTATGCAACCTTCAATAGTGGTATATTCGCCAACTGTAGCATCACCGATAGCGCAAGAAGAACTTCGATCTTCATAACGGAGAGGAAAATGTAATAGCAGATCTTGAATGGTTTTAATGCCTAGTGCATGGAATTTACTTTCTAAACTAGCACCAATACCAGCTAATTTGATTAGTGGTATATGGTTTAGTAAACGATCAGACATGATAATTAATTAATATTACGTATCACACTCACTACATCTTGTTGTAGTGATAACTTTCTAATTAAATCATTTAATTGTTGTGAGTTTTTAACTTCAAGCTGCAAAATAATTGTATAAATTTGCCTATCTTTTTCTTCGGTATTCAACCACTGAATATGAGCTTTTTCGTCATTAATAATCGAAAGAATATGACCTAAAGTGCCTTGGCTATTAATAATATCTATCCAAATCTCAGCAACAAATAGTTGTTCGATATTTGGTGCCCACTTAAGTGCAATATATTTTTCTGGGTTATTTTGATAACCACTAATATTGCGACATGATTCATGATGAACGGTTAAACCTTTTTCAGGGCTAACATGGCCAACAATCGGATCGTTAGGAATAGGATGACAACATTTTGAAAAGGTCACTAAAACGCCTTCACTACCGGTAATAACTAGGGTTTTATTGGTATCAGATTGATTAGATAAAAGCGCTTTATGTTCTAAACCTTTAACAATAAAATGGGACATGATGTTACCAAGACCAATTTCGGCTAATACATCATCGAAGCATGTTAACTTGGTTAACTCAACAATACGATCTTTCTGTTTGAGTGTTAACGATTCAATACCACCTGATTTAATTAACGCTAAATTAAGTAGACGACGCCCTAACTCAATTGCATCTTCTCTTTTTAATGTTTTTAGTGCTTGGCGAATACGAGATCGTGCTTTAGCACTAACGACAAAATTTAGCCAGCTAGCATTAGGACGACTTTCTGGCGAAGTTATAATTTCGACAGTTTGGCCATTACTTAAAGGTTGAGAAAGCGGATAAGGTTTACGATCAACTAACGCACCAATACATTGGAAACCAATATCAGAATGCACTGCATAAGCTAAATCAACTGCTGTTGAGCCTTCAGGTAATTGGACGATACGACCTTTTGGAGTAAAAACATAAATCTCTTTTGGAAAAAGGTCTGATTTAACATTTTCAATAAATTCAAATGAATTACCAACACTTTGCTGAAGTTCTAGCAAACTTTGCATCCAGCGTTGGGCTTTAATCTGAGTGGTGGTATTGTTTAACTCATCATTTTCATTATAAATCCAATGCGCAGCAACGCCCATTTCCGCCATTTGTTCCATGTCTTCAGTTCGTATTTGAACCTCTACCGGGGTACCATGCGGACCAATTAATGATGAATGCAATGATTGGTAACCATTAGCTTTAGGAATAGCAATATAATCTTTAAAACGATTCAGACGTGGCTTATATAAATTATGCACTAAACCAAGTGCACGATAACAAGCATCAACATCTTCCACTACAATTCGGAAAATATAAATATCCATAATTGAATGAAAATGTTGTTCACGCAGTTGCATCTTCTGATAAATCGCATAGATATTCTTTTCAAGCGCTTCTACTTGAGCATCAATACCTGCATCTGCTAGACGACTTCGTATTTCGGAGAGAATTTGTTGGATCAGTTCTTTTCTGGTACCTCGAGCAATTTTAACCACTTTTTTAAGAACCTTAGCTCGATTAGGATGCATAGCAGTAAAACCAAGTATTTCAAGCTCAGTTTTAATATGATGAATGCCTAAACGATGAGCCAATGGCGCATAAATCTCTAAAGTTTCTTTAGCAATACGGCGACGTTTATCTGGTCTTAAAGCACCAAGAGTACGCATGTTATGCGTTCTATCAGCTAATTTAATTAAAATTACTCGCACATCTTCGGTCATGGCTAAAACCATTTTCCGAAAATTTTCAGCTTGAGCTTCTTGTCGATTTCTAAATTTTAACTTATCAAGTTTTGAAACCCCTTCCACTAAAACTGCAACATGCTTACCAAATTTCTGCGTAATATCTTGGAAGGTTACCGGTGTATCTTCGATAGTATCATGCAAAAGTGCAGCGATGATGGTTTCATAATCTAGCCGCATATCAGCTAAAATGGTTGCAACAGCAACTGGATGGGTTACATATGGTTCACCGCTACATCGGAATTGCCCTTCATGTGCTTGCTTAGCAAAGAGATATGCAGCTTGGATCAATTCAACTTGCTTGACAGGAAGATAAGATGCAACTACCTCTTTTAAGCTTTCAAAATATTGCATGGGCAATTCTCAGCAATGTTTATTCGTATGAAGGAGTATTTTCTAAAAGTACCGTTTCATGAAGGGCTGTACGCACTTCTGATTCTTCATCTTGACGAGCTTGGAATTCAGCAGTATCAAGAATTTGTTTATTGACAAGTCCATCTTCAATTTCGCGTAAAGCAACCACAGTTTCTTTATCGTTTTCTTCTGGAATTAGTGGCGATTTATTTTCGACTTGTAATTGACGAGCACGTCTTGCGGCAACTAAAACGAGATCAAAGCGATTACCAATTTTTTCTACTGCATCTTGGACAGTTACACGAGCCATTTTTACCTCTAATATTTTAACTTATATGCTTCAATTGAAAGATCCGCTATTCTACTTAATTTTGTAGCGAATTGTCCATAACTAATATTACTATGTTATGCAAAATTCACTATTTTAGATAAATTAAAATAATAAATATCTATTCCATTACCTCTAGCCAAACATTAGCACCTATTATAGGCATATCTAAAAGGTAACGTCGTAAGCCATCCAATGCAATTGCTGCCAAAACTTGTTGCTGCGTTCTTTTGCTTTGACTTCGACCAATATACTTTAAGTTGAAATGCAATACTTTTTTTAATGTTGCAATAATTAGAGTAAATTGACTATTCTTTTCTTGAAAATTGATAATACCGATCGCAATATTAGCACCTTGTTCTTTTAATAATTTTGTGAAATAACTGCTCGGATCATCCAATAATAAAGGTACAATCTCTGATTTTATGACAGGCGCATCAGCTTCGAGCAATTGATAACTAATCATCCCCGCTGATTGCTGTTCAATAATAACGACAGATTGATTTGTATCGTGCAATAATTTTGATACCACATGAGCCAATCCTGACTCATCTGATTGATTTAATACACCTTCATAAAGCAAATTAGCATTAACAATCGATTTAATTTGTTGCCATAGCTTATCCATTTCACTTCTTTGGCTTTCAGGACCCATTGCTTTTAATTCAATAATAGGCATTGCAGCACGATAACCAATCGTGATATTTTCTGGAATCTCGAGTACGGCGTCAATTTCTTGTGCTAAATCGCTTTCAGTTCGGCCCATTGTTGTTAATCGATAACAAAGTTTGCTATCAGTCAGCGGGTAGTTTAACTTGATCTCGGGGAGAATCTCATTTTGAATCATTTGTTTAAATTCAGAAGGTACACCAGGAGTAAAGAATAATAGACAATTATTCAGCTTCATTTTAAAACCGCATGCGGTACCAATAGGATTATCAATTAACGTCGCACTTTGAGGTAACATGGCTTGTTTAATATTACTTGCAGGCATCGCCCTACCACGATTAAGAAAATAACGCTCAAGTGACTTAAGCCATTCTTCGTGTAAAACTAACGATTCATTATTAGCCAGTGCGGCTGCTTGAGCACTAAGATCATCACTAGTCGGCCCTAATCCACCATTGACAATTAAAATGTCATTTTGCAAACTACGCTCTTGCAAAGTATCAATCAGCGTTGATAAATTATCCCCTACTGTATGACGAGAAGTAATGATAATACCTTCTTGAAACAGAAAATCAGATAACCATGCAGCATTAGTATCAATAATTTGACCATATAAAACTTCATCACCGGTACTAAGCATTTCAATTTTAATACGATCTTTGATGTTAGCCATAATTACCCTTAGTTAATTAAAAATGATTATTCAATGTTTAGTTAATAACTTCTTCATCCTCTTTACTATCCATATGCTCCTTACTTTGCACTAATCGCACAGCAAAATAGAGGTCATAAGCAAATTCGATATAATCACTATCTAATTTAAGATTCATCTGTTTAAACCAATTTTTTAATGTTTTGCGTCGACCAGCCAAAATTAGCACAACATTTCTAACTTTTAATGAATTTACCAATTCATCAATACCCGTCAACACACTAACATCTTTATAAGTAAAACAAGGTATCGCATCGACAATGACATAATTGATCGGATCAGCAGAATCATCAATATAATTGATGATTCTACGCTTAAAATAGGCAATATTAAAATAAGTAAGTGGCGAATTAAATCGATAAATCATAGTATTACTCAATGGTTTGACATCTGAACCAATTGAATGAATTCGACCACCATCATCAACACCTAATAGTTGATCATTCGGTCTAAAAACACGACGTAAAAATAAAAATAATCCTAATAAAACCGCCAGCGCCATCCCCGGAATAATACCAATAACTAAAACTGAAATAAGTGTAGTTAAACTTAAATAGAATGCATCGCGATCAAATTTAAAAAACCGAATAATGGTTTGAAAATTAATAAGTGACAACGAAGAATAGATGAGAATCACGCCTAATACGCAGGTAGGAATGTATTGTAATGGAGATAAAAAGAACAACACTACAAAACCAATTAAAACAGCTGCTATGATTGACACTAATTGGGTTTTACCGCCATTAGCATCATTAACAGCTGTTCGAGATGAAGTACCACTAACAACAAATCCTTGGGATAACCCAGCAACTATGTTGGCCATACCCAATGCTTTAAATTCCACATCGGCATTGGTTTCATAATTATTTTTAGAAGCAAAACTACGTACCGTTATCATCATACTAACAAAACAGATAACGGCAATATTAAGAGAAGGAACGACTAGATTTCGCATTAAGCCTTTATCAAAATCTAACCATGATTCTGCTGGAATGAAATCACTGGTCACGCTACCAATAATCCGAACGTTATATTGTTCAAAATTAAACAGCCATGAAAAAAAAGTCATAATAATGACCGCAAACAGTGGTGCTGGATAACGTGGTTTAAATTTTTTTAAAGCTACCAATATTACTAAAGTAAAAAATGATACTAACGCAGTTAATATATGAATTTGTGATATCTTTAAAGGAAAATAAACAATCCGCTCAATCAAATAAGAGTAGTCATACTGAAATCCCAATGTTTTGGCGAGCTGATCAACCATAATCGTAATTGATATACCATTTAAAAGACCAATTAAAATCGGTTGGCTTAATAAATCAGCTAAAGCCCCTAGGTGAAGTTTACCGGCAATTAGACACCAAATACCAATCATAATGGTTAATAATACAACTAATTGCCAACGTAAAACGGGATCATTAGCAGCTAAAGGGAAAACTACAGCGGCTACAACTGCACAAGTTGCTGTATCTGGCCCAACGATTAATTGTTTAGAAGAACCAAATAGTGCATACACAATCAGTGGCAAGATGGTCGAATATAAGCCAGCAATTGCTCCCACGCCAGTCAGTTCAGCATATGCTATTGAAACTGGTAACGAAACCGCAGCTACTGACAATCCAGCTTTAATATCAAAATTGAGATATTCTCGCTTATAATGCAATAAACTCATCAGCCCAGGCATCCAAAAAATGATTTTTTGGAATAATGCACTATTAGTAAACTTTCCCATGTTTAATTACTTTCCTGCTATACTCATTTTCTCAATCAATATTGAACCACATTGTATATTACTTCTTGTTTCAATATCATTACCTATCGCTACAATATTCTGATATATTTCTTTAAGATTACCGGCAACGGTAATTTCATTAATTGGATATTGGATTTTACCATTTTCAACCCAAAAACCTGTAGCTCCACGCGAATAATCACCGGTCACATTGTTAACACCTTGTCCCATTAATGACGTAATAACAACGCCTTTATCTAGTTTTCTTAACATTGCAGTGAAATCAGCATCAGTTTGGCTTGGTGAGACTAACCAATTATGTATACCACCTGCATGTCCGGTAGATTTTAAACCTAATTTTTTGGCGGAATAATTACTTAACAGATAAGTTTGCAAAATACCTTGTTCAATAATATTGCGCTTAACAGTTCTCGTCCCTTCACTGTCAAATGGTGAAGAACCTACTCCTCTTAAAATATATGGGTCTTCCAAAATTGTCAGCCAAGCGGGAAAAATTGCTTTTCCTACACTATCCAACAAAAAAGAAGACTTTCGGTAAATCGAACCACCACTAATTGCAGCAACTAAATGCCTTATTAAACCCACGGCTACTTCAGAACAAAAAAGGACAGGTACTTGCATGGTTGGAATTTGTTTAGCACCTAAATGGGCAACAGCTTTCTCAGCGGCGAGTTTTCCGACCCATGCTGGTGATTGCATCTCATTAACGTCTCGAGATGAAGTATAGGCATAATTACGCTCCATTTGCCCATTTTGCTCAGCAATAACCGAGCAAGAAAGCGAATGTGAACTGGCGCAATAGCCTTGTAACATTCCTAAACTATTACCATAAACATATACACCATAACGGCTATTAAAATAACCACCATCACAACTTATTAATGAAGATTTTGCAAGCGCTGTTAGTTCCGTCTGTTTTGCTTGTTCTATTGCATTATCAACATTTAAATCACTTGGATGAAAAAGATCTAAATCAGGAATATCAAATGCCATTAACTCACGATCGCCTAAACCAGAACATGGGTCAGGTGAAGTATATTGCATAATATTGATAGCCATATCCACTGTTTGGTTGATCGCCTGTGGTGACAAGTCACTAGTAGATGCGCTACCCTTACGTTGATTTTGATAAACGGTTATACCTAATGCACCATCACTATTAAATTCAACATTTTCAGTATCACCTTCTCTAGTACTGACACTAATACCAGTAGATTGATTAATCGACACCTCTACTGAATCGACCCGAGCTTGTGCTTGTTTGATAGCATCGGCAACAATAGCGGATAGATGTTGTTGTTGGCTTATCGCATCTTTTTTAATTTGTTCAATACTCATTTTATTATTTTCTACAATTCTGCTAGTGATACGTTATAATATGCCAGAATTTAATTTTAGTTAACAAAAGAAATAGCATGAATAACAATCAAGAGCCAAATCTAGAACCCGACTTCAATATAAATCAAGAAGATGATGAAATTATTTACGTTAGTAAAAGTGAAATCAAAAGAGATGCCGAGGTGCTTAAAAAATTAGGTGTCGAACTTGTCAATTTAAGCAAAAATGAAATAAGTAAAATCCCACTTGATGAAGACTTATTATATTCTATTGAATTAGCTCAAAAAATAAAAAAAGAAGGCTATCGTCGACAAATTCAATACATAGGTAAATTACTTAGAAATCGTGATATTGAACCGATTACACAGGCATTGGATAAACTCAAAAATCGCCATAATCAGCAAGTTGCCATGTTTCACCGATTAGAGAAACTACGTGATGAATTGATAGAAACTGGCGATGCTGAATCAATTATGGAGTTATTTCCTACCGCAGATAGACAGCAATTACGCACACTTGCGCGTTCAGCTAAAAAAGAGCTAGATGCAAATAAACCACCAAAAACAGCCAGACAAATTTTTCAATATTTAAAAGAATTGTGCGAAACAGAGTAAGTTTTTATAATGTTCGCTTTATATTTATGATTAAATACTACTAACTAATAAAAGATAGAGGATACAAAAATGGGACTATTAAACGTACCAGCCGGTAAAGAATTACCAGATGACATCTATGTTGTGATTGAAATCCCAGCGAATGCTGACCCGATTAAATATGAGGTCGATAAAGATACAGGCGCAGTATTTGTTGATAGATTTATGGCAACTGCAATGTTTTATCCATGTAATTACGGTTATATTAATCACACTTTATCACTTGATGGAGATCCAGTTGACGTATTAGTTCCAACTCCATACCCATTACAACCAGGTTCTGTAATTCGTTGTCGTCCAGTTGGTGTTTTGAAAATGACTGATGAAGCAGGTTCTGATGCTAAATTAGTTGCAGTACCGCATACTAAACTATCAAAAGAATATGACCATATTAAAGATGTAGACGATTTACCTGAATTATTAAAATCACAAATCAAACACTTCTTTGAACAATACAAAGCACTTGAAAAAGGTAAATGGGTAAAAGTTGATGGTTGGGATAATGCAGAAGCAGCTCGTAAAGAAATAATTGAATCTTTTGAAAGAGCCAAACAGAAGTAATCCTACCTAAATTATTCAAAAAAGTAATCATTTCTACTGAGTCATAAGAAAAATTTTTTATGATTCAGTTTTTAAACTTTTTTTTACTTTCGAAATAACTTCAATAACTTAGCACCACTACAATTTGTCATTTATCAAATTACACTATTTAATATAAAAATTTTATATAAAACCGCGCACTAAGATGAAAAAATTGTCATTAACATCTTGCTTTCGATTTTAAATTGTGAGGTAATAGTAACGGGCTAACAACAAGAAGCATTTTTATGAAAACGATTAACTTTCTAATTTAGTTCCAGACTAGTTAGATTAGTTTATGAGTGGGTATATTAATGTTTAGTTAATGCCTAAACTGCCAATAAGGCAAATTATTAATTATTGTTAGGATGTCTAGTAAATGAATAAAAAAACAGGCCAAGTAAAATGGTTCAACGAAAGTAAAGGTTTCGGTTTTATCACTCCAGCCGATGGCAGCAAAGATGTATTCGTACATTTTTCTGCAATCTCTGGTGATGGCTTTAAAACCTTAGCTGAAGGACAACAAGTCGAATTTGCTATCCAAGATAGCCCTCGTGGACCAGCAGCGGCTGAAGTAGTTGTTATCTAATTAAACTTTAATTAAATAATAAAAACAAAACGCCTATTTCTCGAAATAGGCGTTTTTTTATTAAGGCAGAATATAATTTCCCTTTCTAGAATTAAAAAAAGCGACACAAGGTCGCTTTTTTGCAATTACAACTACTTCTAATTATTTAGCAACAACTGCAATTAAGTCTAATACTTTGTTTGAGTAACCAACTTCGTTATCATACCAAGAAACTAATTTAACAAAGTTGTCACTTAATTGGATGCCAGCTTTAGCATCAAATACAGAAGTACAAACTTCACCTAAGAAATCTGTAGACACAACGTCATCTTCAGTATAACCAAGAACACCTTTCATTGGACCTTCTGCTGCAGCTTTGATAGCTTTACAGATGTCTTCGTATTTAGCTGGTTTTTCTAAACGTGCAGTTAAGTCAACAACAGAAACGTCTGGAGTTGGAACACGGAAAGCCATACCAGTTAATTTACCATTTAATTCAGGGATAACTTTACCTACAGCTTTAGCTGCACCAGTTGATGATGGGATGATGTTTTGAGCAGCACCACGACCACCACGCCAATCTTTGTGAGATGGACCGTCAACAGTTTTTTGAGTTGCTGTAGTTGCGTGAACAGTAGTCATTAACGCTTCAACGATACCGAAGTTATCATTAACTACTTTAGCTAAAGGCGCTAAACAGTTAGTAGTACAAGAAGCATTAGAAACGATATCTTGACCTGCATATTCTTTATCATTAACCCCCATAACAAACATTGGAGTATTGTCTTTAGATGGGCCAGTTAAAACAACTTTTTTAGCACCAGCTTGGATGTGTTTACGAGCAGTTTCATCAGTTAAGAATAAACCAGTTGCTTCAGCTACAACATCAACACCTACTTCATTCCATTTTAAGTTCGCAGGATCTCTTTCAGCAGTAACGCGGATTGTTTTACCGTTAACGATTAATTTACCGTCTTTAACTTCAACAGTACCGTCAAAACGACCGTGAGTTGAATCATATTTAAGCATATAAGCCATATAATCAACGTCTAATAAATCATTGATAGCAACGATTTCGATGTCAGAGCGTTTTTGAGCAGCACGGAAAACAATACGACCGATACGGCCAAAACCATTAATACCTACTTTGATTGTCATAACAATTACCTTCTTTTTGTTTTAAATGATAAAAATAACTTGCAGTAAACTACCAAATTTTGGGGTCTTATTCAAGACCATTACACATAATTAGGCACGAATTAATCAAATAGTTTTTAACCATAAAAGAAATTATGGACAATATTAAATAAAATCAAATAATTAATGTAATGAAAAATTTTACTCTCAGCATAAAAATAACCACTGCATTAAGTAAAAATAATTCGTTATAATAAGTTGGATTATAAGAATGATACCGCTTCAAATTCAGTAACAATTTCATAGCGAAGATTTTATCGACCATAAACCTAATATATATTATTCTAGCAATAATTTATGCTAGCTTAGCTTAGTTACAAAATTTTACTATCATAAGCCATTTGGCTGTCTGACTATGAGATTCTGCGATAGAAGTTGAAATTGCAATAGATTTGATAAATTGAATTTTAAACATTAAAGAAATAACACTATGACTGATAACCAAGATTTTACCGACCACACACCAATGATGCGCCAGTATCTAAAGTTGAAAGCTGAAAATCCTGATATTTTGCTATTTTATCGTATGGGGGATTTTTATGAGATGTTTTATGAAGATGCTAAACGTGGTTCACAGCTCTTGGATATTTCACTAACCAAACGAGGCTCATCAAATGGTCAACCTATTCCGATGGCAGGAGTACCTTACCATGCGGTTGAAAGTTATTTAGCCAAACTCATTTCACTTGGTGAATCAGTCGCAATTTGCGAACAAATTGGTGATCCAGCAACAAGTAAAGGACCGGTTGAACGTAAAATTGTCCGTATTGTTACTCCCGGTACTGTAAGTGATGAATTATTGTTAGAAGATCGCAAAGACAATTTGCTTGCTTGTATTTGGCAACAAAAAGAGCACTTTGGTTATGCAACTTTAGACATGAGTTCTGGACGTTTCTTTGTATTTGAATGTGATAATCCCGAAGCAATACAAGCAGAATTACAACGGACCGCCCCTGTCGAATTACTCTATCCAGAAAATTTCGAATCGATGTCTTTGATTGAACATCGCCATGGTTTAAGACGAAGACCAATATGGGATTTCGATCTTGAAACGGCAAAACAACAACTTAATTTACAATTTGGTACTAATGATTTAGTTGGTTACGGAGTTGAGAATTGTCATTATGCATTATGTGCAGCGGGATGCTTATTGCAATATGTCAAAGATACCCAACGTACGGCTATGCCTCATATTCGGTCAATAATTAAAGAATCGCCTGTTGACTTTGTAGTCTTAGATGCAGCTACCAGAAAAAACCTAGAAATTACTGAAAATTTATCGGGTGGTACTGAACATACCGTTGCCGACATTTTAGATAAAACCCAAACCGCTATGGGTAGTCGAATGCTTAAAAGATGGTTGCATTCACCGATACGCAATCTATCTATTTTACACAATCGTCAACAAGCAATAAGTGAATTACAGAATAATATTATCGATTTACAACCATTATTAAAACAAATCGGTGATCTTGAACGAATTTTGGCAAGATTAGCATTAAGAAGTGCTCGTCCGCGCGATTTTGCTCGATTACGTGATGCCTACAACCTTTTACCACAACTTCAGCAATCATTGTCTGAACTTAAGGCACCGGCACTCATTGCATTACGAGCTAAAATCAATCAATTTGATCAAATAGCCGATCTATTAAATCGAGCAATTATTGAATCACCACCAGTAATTATTCGTGATGGAGGTGTCATTGCTAGCGGTTATAATCAAGAGCTGGACGAACTGCGTGATTTAGCAGATGGTGCAACCAACTATTTAGAACAGCTCGAAATTCGCGAGCGTGAAACTTTAGGCATTGATACATTGAAAGTTGGTTTTAATGCGGTTCATGGTTATTACATCCAAATTAGCCGTGGGCAAAGTCATTTAGCACCAATCCATTATACGCGAAGACAAACACTAAAAAATGTCGAACGCTATATTATTCCTGAGTTAAAAGAGTACGAAGATAAAGTTTTAACATCTAAAGGGCGAGCTTTAGCTCTAGAAAAACAACTTTATGAACAACTATTCGATCAACTGATGCCATCATTAGCTGATATGCAAATCAGTGCTGATGCAATTGCGGAACTTGATGTACTAACCAACCTTGCTGAAAGAGCCTTGACGCTTAATTATTATTGTCCAACCTTAACCAATCAAGCAGGTATTGAAATCAAAGATGGCCGACACATTGTAATAGAACAGGTATTACAAAAGCCATTTATTGCCAACTCATTATCATTATCACCAAATAGAAGAATGCTAATTATAACTGGTCCAAACATGGGTGGTAAAAGTACCTATATGCGTCAAGCAGCGTTAATAGTTCTACTTGCATATATTGGTAGTTTTGTTCCAGCCTCTAAAGCAATCATCGGCCCTGTTGATCGCATTTTTACACGGATTGGGGCATCAGATGACTTAGCTTCGGGACGGTCTACCTTCATGGTCGAAATGACTGAAACAGCTAATATTATGCATAACGCAACACCAAATAGTTTGGTTTTAATGGACGAAATTGGACGTGGAACGTCAACTTATGATGGTCTTTCATTAGCATGGGCATGTGCGGAAAATTTGGCTAACCAAATCAAAGCGATGACTCTATTTGCTACCCACTATTTTGAATTAACTCAATTACCAGAACAGATGCAAGGTGTTTATAACATCCATTTTGATGCAATAGAACATGACAATACCGTCGCCTTTATTCATGAAGTCTCAGAAGGTGCAGCAAGCAAGAGTTTCGGTATAGCGGTAGCAGGACTTGCAGGAGTACCTAAAACCATCTTAAAACGCGCCAAACAAAAACTAAAAGAGCTAGAAGTCATTTCTAAACAATCAGCTAATAGCCATGTTGAAAGCTCACAACTTACCTTTATTGGCGATGTAGAACCATCAGAAGTCGAACTAGCTCTACAACAGATCGATCCTGATGCATTAACGCCAAAACAAGCGTTAGAAACCATTTACCAATTAAAAAAATTACTTTAACCAATCGTCGATAAAAGTAAATTAATAAAAAAAACCGCCATTAAATCAATAATGGCGGTGTTAATTTTAAAATTTTGCTTTGAATTATTTCCAAAATTTCTTCTTAGAGGTTTTACCAATACCAGGATTAAAGCTATTAGTTGGATCTAACTCATAATAGAAGTTTTTTAAATCTGAATTAGCATGATACAAATGACCAACATTATGTTCAGCTGGATATTGCGCTCCACGCTGATCGAGTATCACCAACATCTCCTCTTCCACTTTAGCACAGTCAGTACCTTTTTTTGCCAAATAGTCTTGATGGAACACTGAACAGAAAAAATGACCATAATATAACTTATGAATAAAATGCTGACTAATACTTTCAGGCAAGGTTTCAAACCAATCTTTATCATTACGGCGCAGAGCGATATCTAACGCGACTAAATCCTCAACCGTTTTAGTATGCACATTACGATAAACTGTCGCCGCACCAGCAACGGCAAAACGGTGCAACATTGCGGCTTCTGCCTCTTTATCATTACAACGAAAATAACTGCCATTACGTTTTTCCGTTGAACTGGTAGCAAAATAGTCCTGCAAAAATGCCTCAGCTTCAGCTATGCCACCATCAGACATTTTTAAAATTAAATGATGTTCATAACGATCACGATAATCACGCATCGATTTTGGCAAATGATTTGGCCACAATTTACAAACAGTCACGGCAAATTTATCGGAAAAACTGCCCGAAATGAAGGGAATTTTACTCATTATTCGATCAACAAAATTCTTCAAAGCATACATGCGAGGTATGTTATCGGTGCCCAATTTTTGGATCGCTAAAAATAGATGTTTACCATATACTGCAGCTATATCAAACGCATCTCGATGAATATACTCACCAGATACTGGTAAATTTTTAAATTGTCCTAAAATATGACGACGAATATCATCCAGTTCATTGGTATTATTCGTGCCAATATAAAACACTGCAGTATTTTCTTCTAATGGAAACGTATCTAATCGCACCGCAAATACCATTAACCGCCCTGCACTTCCTGACGCTTCGTAGTGACGAGCTGGATCTGCATTATATCGAGCCGGCGTATCAGCATCGATTTGTCGCACATGATCACAATAATGGTGATCATGCCCTAAACCTGCGTTCGGGTTAACATCTTTATCGGTATAAACACGATTTTGTAGATTTTGTAAAATATCTTCAGGCGTATCGCCTAACTCAATACCTAAATGATTAACCAAATGTAACTGCCCTTGCTCGTCCAATTGAGCAAATACTGCCATTTGAGTATAAGCTGGCCCCCGTTGAATTAACGCACCACCCGAATTATTACAAACGCCACCTAATACTGAAGCACCAATACAAGACGAGCCAATCACTGAATGTGGTCCACGATGATATTTTTTTAATTCTTTTTCTAAATGAAATAACGTACTACCCGGCAAACAGACAACCTGATCGCCATTTTCAATTACTTGAATACCATCTAATCGACGGGTACTTACAATAACTATCGGTCTATCATAATCATTACCATCTGGCGTTGAACCACCTGTTAAACCAGTGTTAGCTGATTGAGTTATTACAATAACATCAGCTTCAACACAAGCTTTTAAAACTTGCCACTGCTCTAATAGTGTGCCAGGTATAACCACCGCTAATGCATCCCCTAGGCCAAAACGCGCACCTTGGCGATAAGGTAAAGTACGACTTGGATCAGTTAAGGTATATTTATCGCCAACAATACTTTTTAACTTTTCAACAAGGCCTGATGTACTATTATTCACTGTCATTTTGGTTCCCTTATTTAAATTAGAATTAGACAAATATTCAACTCTTCCTGATCATATTATAACCAATTAAATTTATTGAAAAGAGCACATTACACTTTACAGAGAGAAAGAACAAAACTGACACAAAAAGCTAAAAGGAATAAAAATAAAAGATAATTATTAGTGTATAGAGGTGGTATAAAGAATGAAGATTAAAGTTTTATTGAACAATGCATACATTTTTGAGTTTTAAAAATAGCGTTCCTCAACTTTTTTTGCTAAAAAATTCTTTTAGTCGATAAAAATACTTTCCTAAACAAATAAATATACGGTGTTGGTTACTATTCTTTTTTAGTTTTTTAAATTCTTGAACTGATTTTATTAATGGTACATCTGTTTTGAATATTTTTTTCGGTTTCTTTGGCTTTCTAATATTTTTATTTTGTATTCGATTTTCAATAACGCCAACAATACTAATCATAATAACAAATAATATGATTAAAAATTCAGAAAAAATAAAGAAAAATACCTGTTCACTATTGCCCCTAATAGTATAAAATCTTGTTGATACTACAGCTGCATAGCTATCTGTGATCGTCAGCAAAAATAGCATGAGAAATAAAA
The DNA here is from genome assembly GCF_016101145.1 of Gilliamella sp. W8145. NCBI lineage: Bacteria > Pseudomonadati > Pseudomonadota > Gammaproteobacteria > Orbales > Orbaceae > Gilliamella > Gilliamella sp. W8145. The sequence goes on along the minus strand of NZ_JACFRC010000001.1, from coordinate 186,080 downwards.
AAACACTTTTCAAATTTAACATTCCTTTGTCACTATATTCTTAAGTGATGACTGAAAATAAGCATACAACAAAGTATAAAATTTGCATATAAATTAGATAATTTTAGATTGTATTTCATTAGAAAAATCATTTAATTTTTCCAATTATATTATATAGGTTATGCAGATAATTTAAACATTGTTGTATTATAGATTTAATAACTTCATAATCAAAAAATATAGTTTAATCGCTTCAATATCTCGTTCGTTTCGTATCGGTGCTTTAATGACCTTATATATCGGTGGACAAGTAGGATTTAAACTCCGAATAATTGAAGAAACACCTGAAGAAGAAAAAATTGAATCGACATTATCGTTATTAGACGGTCAATAACGAATTACTTCAATGTATCAAATAACTCTTCGCAAACAAATTGTTGAAACAAGCACACCTAAAAGTAAAAAGTTAAACGCAGATTTATATTGATAGAAAAAAGCCTTAGATTCTAATATAGATAGAGAAGAAGCAATTATAAATATTGCTGAGGATAAAAATTTGAAAAGAACAAGAAGATTAACTCAGATTTAATTCTTTGTACATTAACTATTTAATATATTAAAATTTATAATAGATATTAAACGGTTGGGAATATAATAACTAAATTTTATATTAATATGATGAAAAAACTTTATTTATTGATTATTTTCTTTTTTCTATTTTATGGTAGTAAGTCTGCAATTGCCGAACAAAAAGCTATTGATGTAAATCCTATTAAAGAAACATCAGTAGTAAAAGAAAAAAATACTCAATCTCAATATATTTCTTATGAAATGGTGAAAAATTTATCCTTAGATGATGCACTAGAGAAATTTCCTTCCTATAAAAAAGAAACATATATTTTAGGAACTACTCAAGGTCTATTAACAGAATTTAGGATAGGGCTGCTTAATATTTTCAAACAAGACGAAATTAAACAGGGGAAAATTAAAATAACCGAAATAACTTGGCAAATTAATGCTGTAGAAAATTTAACAGTTTGGTATCACCTACAAAAGGAACAATGGCTACCTATAGATCATTATATTTGGCATAAAGATTCGCTGTTTTAATCTGTTAAAAAATAGTTTGCCACCAATGACGACCACTATCTACAATTTAATAAGAGATCCATTTTATTAGTAAATGGATCTTAACGCTAAATTATAGAATTAAAAATCAAGTATAAAAAATACTAGAATAACTTAGTTTCTCTTATAATCCGAAATGCTTTACAAAGCGAATAGAACACGTCATCACTTTCAATTTCATCTTAATAAAATTCAATTATTCATTTTCAATCACGAGTTTGTAATCTTTTGCAATAATATCAAAAATATAATCATAAGTTTGTAATACATAATGTTTATGATCTTCGCTTATCTTAGAGGATATGCTGCCGTTTTTTAATTCTTGAATTAAACTAGAATTACAAACTAAATCAAAAGATGAATCTAATTTTTTTTCATTTATATAAAGATCTAATTCGCAACACTGATAATAAATAACACCAGAAAAAGAAAAAATATATGGAATAAAATGTTTGTCAGAATTTATACCCGTCAATGAGGAGCTAAATTCACCTTTAAAAATACAACAATATTCTGTACCAAATATCTGTCTAAATTCATCCAAATAAATAGCATCTCTGCCATAAATAATACCTATCTCTTTGGTCTTAATAGCTCTATATTCCATAATATTAAATCATCCAGTTTTTAATTTTTTATATTAACTTAATATTAACAAGCACAAAAGAGCAAAAGTCAGTAGATAAATTTTGCACTAACAGAACTCATTAGCTGTAGCCGATTGCATTATAGAAAATATAAAATTGTACATTTATAGGATTAAAGCATTTTATTCCTGCAAATTTCTAATCAACCAGAATAATTAAGTAAATACAAAAATTTTGCATATCTTTATATTTTTTGGGAATAAAACTTTCTAATCCAATTTTGGATGCTGATCAACCAGTTCTTGTCTTTTATTTTGTAGTTCTTCGATCTGTTGATCAATATCTTCTACTTCATCTTCAATAGAATCAAAATGTTCAGATAAGAGAGCTTTGGCTTCATAGCGATTAGCCGCAGTTGGAGTCGTACCGTGCAATGGTTTTTTAGCTGTTTCGTGCATTGCAAGACCAGTAATAACACCAATAAAACCTATCATCATTAAGTAATAAGCTGGCATAAATAAATTGCCGGTTGATTCAACTAACCATGCCACTAGTGTTGGTGTTAACCCTGCAACAATAATCGCAATATTAAAAATACTGGCAATGGAACTATAGCGAATATTGGTTGGAAACATTGCCGGCAATATTGAAGTGATAATTCCAGTAAAACAGTTTATGAATAACGCTAAAACAAATACTCCTAAAAAGACGAGTGGAATATGTTGGCTATTAATTAACACAAATGCTGGATAAGATAAAAGAAGTAAGCCAATACTACCAATCAATATAAAGGGCTTGCGACCTATTTTGTCACTTAATAAGCCAATTATGGGTTGAATAATTAACATCCCAACCATAATAGCGATAATAATTAGCAAGCCGTGCTCAGTATCATAATTTAGGTTATGTGCTAAATAGCTTGGCATATAAGTTAATAATAAGTAAAAAGACACATTAGTCACAATGATCAATCCAGCACAAATTAAGATATGTCGCCAATATTGGCTAATAATTTGTTTTAGCGCAGTAGTTGATGATGTTTCAGCTATGTCAGCTGATTGCCTAGCCTCAAGGTGCTGTTGAAAAGTTGGGGTTTCTTCTGAGATATGATGCAATATAAAGCTAATTATACCTAAAGGTAAAGCGATTAAAAATGGGATACGCCAGCCCCAACTGTACAAAGCCGACTGACTAAGTAGCATAGACAAAAATACTACTAGACCTGCCCCTAAAATAAATCCAACCATTGAACCAAAATCAAGCCAGCCACCAATAAAACCTCGTTTACGATCTGGTGAATATTCAGCAACAACCGTTGCTGAACCTGAATATTCGCCACCTATTGAGAAACCTTGAGCTAATTTAACAATTAATAACAGAACTGGTGAGGTAACACCAATAGTTTCATAAGTGGGAATAAGCCCAATACCAAACGTACTTAATGACATTATCACTAAACTAATCGATAACACTTTTTGACGGCCAATATTATCACCAATTAAACCAAAAATAATGCCACCTAATGGGCGAATGAAAAAGGGAATCGAAAAAGTCGATAATGCAGCAATAATTTGCACACTAGGAGATACATGAGGAAAAAATATCTGTCCGATAATATAAGCCAAAAAACTGTAAACCCCAAAATCATACCATTCAATAGCATTACTAAAAGCCGATGCCCAAGTCGCTTTTTTTAATTGATTATCATCAATAATGGGAATATCAGTAATGTCTAACGGTTTATTATTCGTTTTATTCACTTTTGCCATAAAATACCGCCTTTTAAATTAATCAATATCAAGATTTAAATCCAAATAATTAACTTTAATTAGCTACTATGCCAAACAGCAGTAGTTATCATTACCCGACTTGACTTACTTTTTGTTGAAAGTGTACGATTCTTATTAATAGAAGACCATATCACAATGATTGATACAGTAAAAAAGATAAAATCGTAAAGTTGTAAAAATGTATAATAAGTAACACTAACAAATAATTAGCGTTATCTAAGTGACTAGATAAAGAATTAAGACAAAACTTTAATCACATATAATTGCAAATTTAGTTTTGTTTATACGAATAATACTCCAAAGAGTATAACCAAAATTATATACCTAAAATCAGCAAAAATAACGCTCTTATCATACTATTTTATCATTTACTTTTTTAATCAAGTAATGGATGTCTATTGCTAGTAACCTTATCTATAATCCTTTAAAATAATATAACTTAAACTGATGAGGTATTCCCTATGCGTTGGAGAAACCAAAGAGAGAGTGATAACATTGAAGATCGCCGCTCACAATCAGGAAGTGATATTGGAACAAGGATTCCAATTGGTGGTAAAGGTAAAATTATTTTATTTATTGTCGTGTTAGTTGCTGGTTATTACGGCGTTGATTTAACTGGCTTACTGAATAGCAATCTGATTGATTTAGACGATACCACATCCATATCATCAACATTGCCTGTTGATAATAGTTCTATAAATAATAATGCAACTAAATTTACCTCAATTATCTTGGCCAGTACTGAAGATTATTGGAGTCAAGAGTTTCAACAATTAGGTAAAACCTATATTGCACCTAAATTAGTACTTTATAGTGGTGCAACTCGAACTGCTTGTGGCACAGGTCAAGCAATGATGGGGCCATTTTATTGTAATCTCGATCAAACGATTTACCTTGATCTATCATTTTATCAAGAGATGAAACAACGCCTTGGAGGCGGTGGTGATTTTGCTCAAGGCTACGTGATTGCTCACGAAGTAGGACATCATGTACAAAACTTACTTGGGATTTTTGCTAAGGTTGAACAATTAAGGCAAAATCAATCTAACGAGACCAATAACCAGTTATCAGTCAAACTTGAATTACAAGCCGATTGTTATGCTGGATTATGGGGAAATGCCATGCAAAAACAGAATATTTTAGAAATGGGTGATATCGAACAAGCCCTAAATACCGTACAAGCAATTGGCGATGATCGCTTACAACAGCAAAATAATGGTTATATAATTCCTGATAGTTTTACTCATGGTTCATCAAAACAACGTTATAGTTGGTTTAAACGTGGTTTTGATAGTGGAGCAATTGATCAGTGCAATACATTTATTCAATAAGGAAATTAAAAAGGAAATAAGTATGTCGAAAAAATTAGTCAATCGAGTTTTATTAGTTAATGATGATGGAATTGATGCACCAGGGATCCGAATTTTAAAAAGTATTGCTGAAAATATTGCCAACGAAGTTTGGATAGTTGCACCAGTTGTCGATCAAAGTGGTGTTTCTTGTTCAGTTAGTTTGAAATCACCATTTCGCGTACAAAAACGTAACCAAACAGAATATGCAGTTTATGGCACACCGGCTGACTGTTCGTTATTTGCCATCAAATCATTAATGGCAGCACAATTACCAGATTTGGTTCTATCTGGGATTAACAATGGTTCAAACTTAGGCTTTGAAACTGTATTATCTGGAACAGTTGGCGCAGCAATGATGGCTATGACACTCGGTGTGCCAGCAATAGCATTGAGTCAAGTGAGTAGTGAGGACAATATACCAACAGATTGGCATTGCTCAACTCATCTTGCTGAGTCAGTAATAAGGCAATTGCTATCCCTAACGACACCAAAGAATACTTGTTTTAATATTAATTTTCCTAATTGCCGAGCAGAGCAAATAAAAGGAATTAAAATCACCAAGCAAGGGACTGCTGATGTTAGCAAATTTGTAGTTGCTGAAACACAAGATCCTGAAGGTCATGAATATTTTTGGTTTAGAGCACAACGCAATCAAAATGTGCTTGATGATGATAAGGAGCTTGATGCAGCCAATAATGGCTATATCGCGATTACGCCATTACATTATGAACGTACTGATTACGACTTTTATCAACAAATAAAAGCTACATTTAACGTTTAACTTTTTGTTTGATGGAATTATTGCGTCTTCCTTGATTAGCTAAATAATCAGGAAGACGTAAAATATAAATATAAAGCTTTTGAAATTATTTCTTAACCAATGCACAAAAGACAAAAGAAATAGTAACCATCACTAAACCAATCCAATAAATTATTTCATGACCATACGCTTGTGATGCAAAACCTTGAATAATCCCAGCCAAAATAACACTACAAATAATGCCATTATTAAATAAAGTTGAAGCAACCCCCATTCGAGTTGGTAACAAATCTTGGAAATAGATAATACCAATATTGGCAACGATGCCAATAAATAATGCGTTAAAAATCTGCAATACATATAACATGGTTGGGTCAGTGAATAAAATCATACCAACATAAAATAAAATTCCGCAAATGATAGCGATAAAAAACAGATTGCGCTTACCTAATGCTGGTACCATATACCCTGCAATTATCATTACTGGAATCTCAATCCCTGCAGCCAGCCCCATTAACGCACCAGGTAATGAATCAGAAAGATGCAATACCTTTTCAACATAAATTGGCATATCGATAATATACATCATATTAGCAGTCCACATAAAAATAGTAGAAAGTAGCAAACACATCACATTACGATTCGTAAAAATTGATTGATTAGCGGTAGCTAACTGACCAGGACTAAGTGAGCTGATTGACTTCTTTTCTACTGGTGGTAAAAAAACTGCTACTACAAACATGGATATGATAAACATCGACATCGCACATAAATACATTGAGGTAAAACCATAATGGATAGCTAAACCAAATGATAATGGCGGACCAATAACCCATGCCAAAGATAATTGCGCTCTAATCAATGAATTAAATGCAACGGCATTACGGCCACTTTTTTCAGCATATTCTCGCGCCATAGCAAAAACTTGTGGCATGGCAGCCGAAGCTAACGCTGCAAAAAATACGCCTAATGTAATTAATACATAATAGTTACGTGAATAAGCAAAAATCAGACTATTTGCTAATCCCATCAAGCAACAAAAAATAACAATCTTACGTCTGTCTCCTTTGTTGTCTGAATATTTGGCTAACAAATAACTACCGATAATACTAGCTAATGCATTAATTGAGAAAAAGATACCTACCAAACGAGGATCAGCACCCACTTCAAATGATAAGAAACGACTTAAGGTGGGTGATTGCAATGCACCAGCCACACCAATAATAAATGTAGTCACTAAAAAAGCGCCAAAAATTACGCCCGATTTTCGAAGAGATGAAGAAGTCATAATAGGAACTTAACAATTTGATAATGTGTGATAATTATATCCCTAAAAGTAGTGTGAATATAGGCTTAAGTTAGATCATTAGCTAATTATTCAAGCAATAGTTAATATTAATAATAAAATAAATTTGTGCTAATGATTTTTTCACCACTAAATAAACCATCCTAGTTTGAAACCAAAACCTAATTACACCGTTATCCTTTCAATCGATTTTCTCCAATTCATTAATTAACCAAATTTCTATGGCATTTCTATAATATTATTAGGTGATAACTTAATTCAGCAATAAATTAGCTATCTTAAGTTAAACCTTGCTTGGGTAATTGCCAAGTTAATAAAAATGCAAATTGCTCGTAAGTAAGATTAAATTTATTAACTAAATCAAATTGCAAAATTAAACGATCAATGCCATTAAGTTTGCCATCAAACGCAGAGAAAACAATTGTTACTGAACAGCCATATAACCACTTAAGTCAAAATCACCAGCAGGTTTAAATCCTCATGACTTAGGTTTAGATTTCTTTACTACTATAGGAATGGCTTTTTCTTTGATGATTAAATAATTGTAGTAATTAAGGATAACAAACGAGTTTTTTGAAAAGAGTTCCTAATTTTTAATTCGAGAAAAGACAAAAGATGAATATTTTTAATCCTCTTAAAAACCCTTTCCTCAAAAATTTCTAAACATTATTTCTATAAAAAAATTTGAACCAAAAAAGTTTCGGTATCTTAATCATCATTGAATAAATAGGTAAGCGACATGGTTTAGTAAAACTAAAATAATATATAAACTGGGTAAATTACAGAAAATATATTATTAATTGAATTATTTTTTATTATTCAATTAATCTAGTATTTACTAAACCATGTATGATACCAATAGATTGATAGTAATCTCTTTATCAACAATAAGTTAGCAAATTTTTACTTTAATCGAATTGATTTAAATCAATTTTATTGACAAATCCTGAATGAATTCATAATCAATTTCAACAGAAAATATCTCGACAACAACAAAAATTCATGATTATTCCAATCTTTGGTTAGAAAACATCCATGTTAATTAACAAAAATACCTTTTTTTGTACTAATTAGTATAAATAATTTATTTTTTTTTTACAATTTTAGTTTTAAAAAAATTGTTAAGATATGTAAATAAAATTCAAAATTACTATTCTATTTTCTTTATTATGTTTTACAAATTTAGTTAAAAAAGATTTCTTTTTGTATTTTTGAGTGTACAATCAAAATCATCCACAAAAAGAGGTAACGTTATGTTATATAATAACAAATCCACCAAAATTCAGCATAATAATCACGATCATTGTCATGGAGATTGTCATAATATTGCTCATAATCATACACATAATTCCCAACATACTCATGAAACAAATCATGAACTGGCTATAGGACATTGTTGTGATGGGCATGATCATAATTCATCACAACAGTGTGAAATTGAAGATCCTCCCGAAGATCCTGAACGGAGCAGTCAAGATGTTAAGCTTACCTGGAAAATTCAGGGTATGGATTGCGCACATTGCGCAAGTAAAATCGAAAACGGTGTAAAAATACTACCTAATATAAATCAGACCAAAATTATTTTTTCTACTGAAAAGTTAATTGTTTTTGTTCCTAAGCATGATGATGCAGTAATAAAAATGATTGAAGACAAAGTCACGGAATTGGGATATACCCCAATTTTTGAATCAACCCCTAACCATGTTCATCACCACGAGCATTCACATAGTTTTGATAAAAAAGCATTTATTCCGTTAGGTATTTTAGGCATATTAATTGTTATTAGTTATCTTATTTTGTTGATGAACCATACAGTTGGAGAGTATGCGTTTATAGTGACAGCTGTTATTGGGATAATCCCAATTTTGAAACAGGCTATGGTGTTAACCCGTAGTGGTACACCGTTTGCTATTGAGTCTTTAATGAGCATTTCGGCGATTGGTGCGCTGTTTATTGGTGCCGCCGAAGAAGCCACCATGGTCATCTTTTTATTTATGATAGGTGAAATGCTTGAAGGCTTCGCCACTAGTAAGGCCAAAAAAGGAATTTCGTCACTGGCAGAATTAATGCCTGATGAAACAGTGGTTATCATTGATGGTAAAAGAAAAACCGTTGCCAGTCATACATTAAAACCTGATGATATAATCGAAATTTCCTCTGGTGGACGATTACCTGCTGATGTTGTTTTGATTAGTGAACAAGCCAGTATTGATGAGAGCGCTTTAACTGGTGAATCAATTCCAGTTAATTACTTAAGTGGTGACAAAATTTTAGCTGGCTCGTTAGTGGTAGATAATACCATTCAACTTAAGGTAGTTTCGGAATCAGGACAAAATGCGGTCGATCGCATTTTGCAATTAATTGAAGATGCAGAGGATCGTAAAGCGCCAATTGAGCGGTTTATTGATAAATTTAGTCGTTATTATACTCCAGGCATTACACTATTTGCTTTATTAGTGGTAATAATTCCACCATTATTGATGGGTGCAGACTGGTATACATGGATCTATCGAGGATTAACATTATTATTAATTGGTTGTCCTTGTGCATTAGTCATCTCCACACCAGCAGTTATTACTTCTGCCTTATCTAGCGCGGCTAAATATGGGGTATTGATAAAAGGTGGTGCCGCACTTGAACATATTGGTTCAATCAAAATGCTGGCATTCGATAAGACGGGTACCTTAACCGAAGGTAAACCACAAGTAACAGATGTAATTAACCATCAATGTTCCATAGAACAGTTATTATCTATTGTTGCGGCTATTGAAAGCGGATCACATCATCCGCTTGCGAAAGCTTTAATTGATTATGTGAGGCAAAAACAGATCCCTTTTTACGAAGCAAATAATCGTAAGGCAATTGCTGGCATTGGCATTCAGGGAGAGCTTGATCAACAAACTTATTTTGTCGTGTCACCAAATAAGATTGAAACAGTAGCAAACGCACTAAGTATTGAAGATCTGCAAACGATCAATCAACTTGAAGATAATGGTAAGACTGTAGTAGTCGTCACAACTGACCAACGATTATTGGGAATGATTGCTTTACAAGATGTACTACGAAATGATGCTTTGCCAGCTATCGGTGAACTTAAACAACTTGGTTTACAAACCTTAATGTTAACCGGTGATAATCAACGAGCAGCAAAAGCAATTGCAGGTCAATTGGGCATCGATTATCGTGCTGAGTTGTTACCAGCTGATAAGTTAGCAAAAATTGAGGAGATTGGGCGCCATACGTCAATTGCGATGATTGGTGATGGAATTAATGACTCCCCAGCAATGAAAGCTGCAACTGTCGGAATAGCTATGGGCAGTGGTACTGATGTTGCACTTGAAACTGCTGATGCAGCACTAACTAAAAACAGTTTATCAAGTTTGCCAATATTAATACGCCTAGCCCGTTTTGCTAATCGTAATATTAAACAAAATATCACTATTGCATTAGGTATTAAGCTGATATTTTTAATCACCAGCTTATTTGGCGTAACTGGACTTTGGTTAGCTGTGTTAGCCGATTCGGGTACCACCGCGATTGTTACCGCTAATGCCTTGAGATTATTAAGAGTTAAAAAATAACAAACAATTAAATGGTGCCCCATTACAATTAAATGGGGCTATTTTATACAGTGCTAGTCATCACTTCTTAATGAAATTTCCCCACCAATAAAAGTATTAGTTTTACCATTTTGTTCTAAGATTAATGCACCTTGTTCATTTATTCCTTTAGCAACACCACGAATGACATTATCACCAATTAATAATTTAACTGGACGATCAACAAAATTGTCGAGTCGTAGCCAATCATCAAGAAATGGTGCTAAACCATGTTGTTCAAAGTCAGTAAGTTTTGATGTTAAGTTCTTGACCACTTTGGCCACTAATAAATTGCGGTCAACTTTACCTAAGTTAGCCCATTTCTGATTAACAATATTAGGATCGGGATTAGTCATCATTAAATTGACACCAATACCAATAACAACATGAGCACAGTCACCTGTTTTACCAGCAAGTTCAACTAATATACCCGCAAGTTTTTGATCATCTAGATACAAATCATTAGGCCATTTAACTTTGATATCTTGACCAGAAATAGCCCTTAACGTATCAGCCATTACAATACCAACCACTAAACTCAGTCCCATAGCAGCAGCAATGCCCTGATCGAGTCGCCAATACATCGAAAAATAAAGATTACTGCCAAATGGTGCGAACCATTGACGCCCTCGCCTGCCTCGGGCTTTGGATTGAAACTCGGCAACACAACTGTCACCCGTTGTTAATCTTTCTATATTATTTAATAAATATTGGTTAGTCGAATCAATGATAGGCAACACTTCGACGTGACTATCTGCGCCATAATAGTTATCGATTTTAGTTTTATCGAGTAAGTCTATAGGTGATGCTAAGCAGTAACCTTTACCTTGTACAGAAGATAAGGTAATCCCCCACTCTCTTAGTACTTTGATATATTTGTTGATACCCGCACGAGTAATACCAAATAGATTAGCTAACTCTTCACCAGAATGAAACTCTCCATCAGCTAATATATTAATCAGCTTCAATGGATTTTGGTTACTGCGCATTAAATCCCTCACTTTTTGACTAACAATAAAACAACAAAATATAGTGAAATTATAGCAAAACTGATGAATAAATAAGTATTGCTTAACTTATCCATTATAAAGGCTATAACCGCTGGTGCAACTAAACTACCAAGAGTATTAGTTAATAACATCGCTTGATTCATTGATACAATTTCTTGTTTGCGTACACACGAACAAGCCCACGCCATAGATATTGGATAAATGGTATAAATGGTTGAACCTAATAAAATAATGGCTAATACGCCACAAACATTAAATATCAGCAAGCTACAAGCAAACATCATTAAGATTGATTCGACCAGTAGCACTATACGCCTTCCAAACTTGTCAGCACACCAGTTGGCAGGCATTTGAGCAATAACACCTGAAAGTATCAGCAATACCATCCAATTTGCTACTTGATTATCAGTATAACCTAAGTGAGAGTAGTAAGCAGGCATTAGTGAATAAAGTGATCCAATTAACATACCAGCAATAGCACAACCAATTAAACCAACTCGAGAAGGTTTGTATAATATCATTGGCATAATATTGAAACTGCTTTTTTTCTTTTTTGGCAATTTATAGTGGGTTAGCAATACAAATAAGATAGCTAATCCCATTAGTACGGCAATCACTAAGCCAAAATAGAGTACGTCTTGCGGAAAATATTGTAGCAATGCTTGTCCTAATACAGTACCTAAGTAATAGGTAGTCAAATATACAGCAAGCATTTTCCCTCGTGTGCGTACTGTACCTGTGACTAAAATACAACTTTCGATCACAACCCATGTGACAGCACAGGCAATACCAATAAAAAATCGCCATATTGCCCAACTGTAAAAATCCATAGAGAAACTTAAACCAATTGTCGCAATCGCAAAAATGATGCAACTGTAGGTATAAGTAAATCTGGCGTTAAATCGGCTAATAAACCAATTTGCCATAATCGTACCAAGCAAGTTACCTGTGAAATAACTTGAACCAACTAAACCTATTTGTCCAAGCGAAAAATCTTCACGGACTAGCCAAAGCGGCACTTGCGTATTGAGTGCCGATAAGGCAATGGTAACAAATAATAAACTTGTTAATAAAATAGGAAATGAATACGAATGTTTCATAGTTTTATTGTTTATAAGTAGTTTTATTATCTATAAAGCGTTTGCCACTTTATAAAAAGTTATCCACGTCAATTTCACCTGTCGAGCCCATAAATCGAATTTCTGGCGATAGGTGCACCGAGAACTTTTGTAATACTGCATCTTTGATATAACGCGCTAACGCAACTACATCTTGCGCTGTAGCATTATCTTTATTGACTAATACCAGAGCTTGTTGTTGATGAACTGCTGCACCACCAATTTGATAACCTTTTAGACCACACTGATCAATTAACCAACCAGCAGCTAATTTTATTTGATTATCTATTTGAAGATATATAGGCATTGATGGGTATTTTTCAAGTAGTTTATCAGCAAGTTTTTTATCTACCACGGGATTTTTAAAAAAGCTACCACCGTTACCGAGTACTTTTGGGTCTGGCAATTTACTACGACGAATCTCACATACTTTGTCGAAGATCATTTGGGCTGTAACATTCTGCGGATCGAAATTTTTTAATTCCCCATAAGTTAGCACTGGGGTCCACTGTTTTGGTAATTTAATTCCTACATAGACAACCGCATAACCTTCGGCGTATTTTTGTTTAAAAATACTTTCACGATAACCATATTGACCATCAGTAATGCGAATAATTTGACCAGTCGCAAATTCAAGCAATTCAACATAATCTGCTACTTTTTCAAATTCAACACCATAAGCACCAATATTTTGGATTGGTGCAGAACCAACACATCCAGGAATCAGAGCTAAGTTTTCAAGTCCAGAAATATTTTGGTTAATAGTTTGAGAAACAATATCATGCCAATATTCACCGGCACCAACTTTTAAATGCCAGTGTGTTTGCGTTTCAGTAATAGTTAATCCTTTGATTCGATTAACAATGATTGTGCCAGCAAAATTTTCGGTAAATAACGTATTACTACCTTGCCCAATCATCATGATTGGCTGATTATTGGGGTTGTTTTTCCAAACTTGCATTAGTTGTTCAACTGTTGTGATAGTTTCAACTTGTTTAGCATAAACATCTAAGGCAAAAGTGTTAGGAATTTTTTGATTCATTAATAATGACCTTTTATAAAAACAGACTTTTAATTTTGTTTAAACCAATCTTATTTGGCATTTTTATGAATTATTCCATTTGTTTGATTAGTTTTAGCGTTTAAAAACATCAAATTAATGGCTTTATCAATTGCATATATGATATAGCTTCTTTATGCAATTGTATTTACTCTTCATTTAGTTACTATTTTAGCACAATGCAAAACGATCTTTTATTTATTAAAATTTTTTTACAGATCTTAATGAGTTACTTGAGCAAAAAAGTGCCAAAAGATTAAGCAAATAATCAAGTAATGTAGATCGATCTCTTTTTTGTTTTTTTTTATCATGTATTATAGTCAGCCAAGCGATCTTTTTTATAAATTGAGTTAAAATCTATTTTACTCAAACTAATGGTAAACGTTATTATTAAAAGGTTTTTAAAAAGCTGATAAATCAGTCATTGATCCTATTTTCTAAAGATCATGGCTTTAGATGGCTTAATAATTTAGAATTGTTGCTATATTTAAAAAGTAGTTGAGATTTAGAGGAAAATATGAAAAGAGTTTTTATTATGATCCTCGATTCCTTCGGGATCGGTGGTGCAGAAGATGCAAAAAAATATGGTGATGAAGGTTCTAATACATTAGGTCATATTGCCGAAGCTTGTGCTTTAGGTAAAGCTGATAACGGCCGTCATGGACCATTAAGTTTACCAAACTTAGGAAAGTTAGGTTTAATTGAAGCTGCCTACGAATCAACTGGTTCATACCCAAAAGGAATGGCTACTGAAGGTAATGTTATTGGTGCTTATGGCTATGCCAGTGAAATTTCATCAGGTAAAGACACACCATCAGGTCACTGGGAAATCGCTGGTGTTCCTGTGCTATTTGATTGGGGATATTTTACTAATACTACTAATAGCTTTCCGCAAGAATTATTAGATAATATCGTTATACGCGCCAAGTTGCCTGGTTATCTTGGCGATTGTCATTCATCAGGTACAGTGATTCTCGATGAACTTGGCCTTGAACATATGGCTACTGGTAAACCTATCTTTTATACTTCCGCTGATTCTGTGTTTCAAATCGCCTGCCATGAAGAAACTTTCGGTTTAGATAAGCTTTATGAAGTGTGTGAAATTGCTCGTGATGAACTTAATAAAGGCGATTATAACATTGGCCGAGTTATTGCTCGACCATTTTTAGGTAATAAACCAGGTGAATTCGTGCGTACTGGTAATCGTCATGATTTAGCTGTTGAACCACCAGCACCGACGATGATTAAAAAATTGGTTGATGAAAAACAAGGTAACGTTGTGTCAATCGGTAAAATTGCTGATATTTACGCCGAGGTAGGTATCACAAAGAAAGTGAAAGCAACTGGCATTGAAGCACTATTTAATGCTTCACTTGATGAAATTAAACAAGCTAAAGACAACACTATTGTATTTACCAATTTTGTTGATTTTGACTCATCATACGGCCACAGACGTGACGTTGCTGGTTATGCTGCAGCATTAGAATATTTTGACCGTCGTTTACCTGAAATGTTAGAACTGATTCAACCTGGTGATCTATTAATTATTAGTGCCGATCATGGTTGTGATCCTACTTGGCAGGGAACAGATCATACTCGTGAACATATTCCTGTTTTAGTTTATGGTGATAGTGTTCCTGCTGGGTCATTAGGTCATCGAAAAACATTTGCTGATATCGGGCAAAGTGTTGCGGATTATTTTGATTTATCACCGATGGATTATGGTGAGTCATTTATTCGCAAATAGTAAACTGTTTTTTTGTTAGTGTAGTAACGTATTTTAGACATAAATCAGGAGAGTTAAATGCCTACCCCACATATTAACGCCGCCGATGACGCTTTCGCTCAAACGGTTTTGATGCCCGGCGATCCATTACGCGCTAAGTTTATTGCCGAAACTTTTTTAGAGAATGCTAAAGAAGTAACCAATGTTAGAGGAATGCTAGGTTTTACCGGTGACTATAAAGGTAAGAAAATTTCTGTTATGGGGCATGGTATGGGCATTCCATCCTGTTCTATATACACAACCGAACTGATTAAATTTTATGGTGTTAAAAACATCATTCGTATCGGTTCCTGTGGCGCCATCAGCCCCGCTGTCAATCTTGGTGATGTGGTTATTGGTATGGGTGCCTGTACTGATTCAAAAGTCAATCGGTTACGTTTTAAAGATCATGATTTTGCTGCGATTGCTGATTTCGGTTTAATTTGTAATGCAGTTAATGCTGCTAAACAATTAAATGTTAATGTGAAAGTGGGTAATCTTTTTTCTGCTGATCTATTTTATAGCGTCGAGCCAGATCTTTTCGATATCATGGAAAAATACAATATTTTAGGTGTCGAAATGGAGGCCGCTGGTATTTATGGTGTAGCAGCAGAATACGGAGCTAAAGCATTAGCGATCTGTACTGTTTCAGATCATATTCGCAAAGGCGAAGCTATGTCATCTGAACAGCGCCAGCTGGGTTTTAAAGAGATGATTACAGTCGCTTTAGAATCGGTATTAGTTAATTCATAATAAATAATGGCAGAATATCTGCCATTTTTTTTGGTTACTCAAAAAAGAGGAGCCAATAGTTTTAACATTGACGTTATTATTAACGGTAAATGTTGTTGAGCGTTATAACTAGGTTATTAATAGTAATAACATAATTTTATCTTTATTCATTAATTTTTATCTAATAGGTTAGAAAGATCTCATTTAATAAGGAATCGAAATGAATACCAAGCTACAACTGAAAGTTATATTATTCTTACAATTTTTTATCTGGGGGAGTTGGCTAATTACCTTAGGCTCCTATATGATGATTAAATTAAAATTTACTGGTATTGAAGTTGGCGCCGTATATGGCACCATGGGTATTGCTTCAGTATTTATGCCTAGTCTGCTTGGTATCGTAGCTGATAGATGGATACCTGCTAATCGCTTATATGTGTTATGCCATTTGGTTGGCGCAGTAACCTTATTTATCGCTGCATCTATCACATCGCCATTTTTAATGATGATTGTGATGCTTATCCATTGCCTTGCATTTATGCCAACTATTGCCATTTCTAATTCAATTTCTTACTCTTGTTTAGAATCACAAGGACTAGACGTTATCGAACAGTTCCCTGCTATTCGAATCTTCGGCACTATCGGCTTTATCGTAGCAATGTGGATGGTTAGTTTTATGCAATTAGAACTCAGTAATATGCAACTTTATATTGCAGCTGGTAGTTCAGTTTTATTAAGTCTCTATTCATTAACCTTACCTTTAATTGAAGTTGCAAAAAATGATGGCAAAGAAAAGTCTATTGTAAGTTCATTAGGTTTAGATGCATTTGTATTATTAAAACAACCTAGATTGGCTATCTTCTTTTTATTTGCTGTATTATTAGGTGGGATTTTACAAATTACTAATACTTTTGGTAATCCGTTTCTACATGACTTCGACAAAGTACCAGAATATGCTGATAGCTTAGTGGTTAAATTCCCATCAGTGTTATTATCTATTTCACAAATTTCGGAAGTTGTATTTATCTTATTTGTACCATTTTTTATGAAAAAACTTGGTATTAAATATGTCATGTTAATCAGTATGCTGGCATGGGTTGCTCGTTTTGGTTTATTTGCTTATGGCGATCCATCACCATTCGGCTTTGTGCTGTTACTGTTATCGATGATCGTTTATGGTTGTGCCTTTGATTTCTATAATATTTCTGGCTCAATGTATGTTGAAAAAACAGTATCACCTAACATCCGTAACAGTGCTCAAGGTTTATTTATGACAATGACTAACGGTATTGGTGCTTATTTAGGTTCAATGATTAGTGGTATTGTTGTTGATCACTATACTTCAGAAGCGGGTATTGATTGGCATAATGTATGGCTTGTCTTTGCAGGTTATTCATTAGTGCTTGCAATTATTTTTGTTTTCATTTTCCAAAATGATACCGCTCAGCAAAAAACAGAAACCATTAGCAGTTAACTAAAATAAAATTCAAGTCAAAGAACCTTCTTTGACTTGAAATATTCAATTAATATTATAGTAAATAGTTGAATCAGATTATTCGTTAATAACTTGATAACATCAACAATTAGGCAACCGTTAAATAGTTGCCTAATTCTTAACTAGGCTAAAATGTTACCAGCCTCACAGAAATTTGATAAGTCACACAAAATGTATGGAAAATAAGTGTCTTATCAAGGTAGAATAAAACGCTTGTAAATAGGGCTTCAATTCGGCTTTTATTACTTAAATCAATTACCGAAATATGACTATTACAAGTGCCCTATAAGCATAATTGAACAGATTAGAACTAGATGAATAAACAAATAATCCCAAAAGTTATACTTCATGAGCATGTAGAAGGCAGTATTACTCCCTTTATGGCTAAAAAACTAGCCGATAAAAATCATTTACCTTTTCCTGATTCATTGTGTTATCAAATCGGCGATTATAATGAGATCGAGTATAAAAATGGTCGATATAATTATGATGAATCTGACTTTGTTTCATTTATCCAAACCTATGATACTGTTTCTAACTTTGTTAAAAGTCCTGACGATTATTACCTAATTACCTATGATTTTTTAAGTAGAAATGCTAAACAAGGGTTAATTTATTGCGAATTATTTTTGTCACCTTATCATATTTGTGCAATAGAAAACCAAGGTAAAGTTGTTTGGGATCAAGCAAGATTTCAACAAACACTAAATCAAATGGATAAAGCAATCATAGATGTTCAAAAAGAGCATAATATAACCGTACGATATCATGTTATTGGTGTACGCCATCTTGGCGCCGATGTAGTATACGATACATTGCAATTTATCGAAAATAATCCGCATCCATTTATTACTGGATTTAATATTGCAGGTAATGAAAAAGCTGGGCATTTTGATGATTTTGAAAAAGCTCATCAACTTGCTGAAAAATTAAATTTAAAAAAATCCTACCATGCAGGTGAAATTGATTCGGCTGAAAGTATTATTCAAGCCTTAAAACATGGTGCAAATCGAATCGGACACGGTATCGCGGCAATTGAAGATGATAGCTTGATTAAACAATTAGTTGATAATGAAATCACGTTAGAAATAGCTCTTACCAGTAATCGTATTTTAGTCAATAATTTACATGGTGATATTCATAATCACCCAATTCGACAACTTTATGATAAAGGGGTAAGAATTACCCTTAATACCGATGATGCTGGTATTTTTGGTACCGATATCGAAAAAGAGTATCAGCTAGCCGAGCAAGCGTTTCATTTTTCACGTTTGGAATTATTTGATATTACCCTTTGTGGAATTGATGCCGCATTTGTTGAGTCTAACGAAAAATCACGTTTACTCAAGGAGGTTCTATCTTGTTTTAACGACAATGATAAGCAATCTTTACAACAAGCAATTAATGCTAAGCAGTATCATCCGGCTATTATTGCCAGATTAAAAAAATACCAAGATTTATTATTACAACATGTTAATGGATAACCATATCAGAAAAATAGGAAATAAATATGAATAAAACTCGATTAACCCTAAGCCTACTGACCCTATTAATTTCTGGAACACTGCAAGCTGCAACGGTTGATTTAAGAATTATTGAAACGACTGATCTGCACGGCAATATGATGAATTACGATTATTTTAAAGATCAGTATATTGATACCTTTGGTTTAGCTAAAACAGCCAATTTAATTCATCAAGCGAGGGAAGAGGTAAAAAATAGCGTATTAGTTGATAATGGTGATCTGATTCAAGGCAGTCCAATGGCTGACTATGCGCTTAATAAAGGACTAAATAAAGGTGATATTCATCCAGTTTACAAAGCCCTTAATACCCTTGATTATGTTGTTGGTAATATTGGTAATCATGAATTTAATTTTGGTTTGGATTTTTTACAAAAAAGTCTAGCAGGGGCAAATTTTCCTTATGTTAATGCCAATGTTTATGATGCAAAGAGCAATAAGCCTTTCTTTAAGCAATATATTATTTTAGATAAAAAAGTGGTTGATAGAGAGGGTAAGCAACACTCTATAAAAATTGGTTATATTGGGTTTGTACCACCACAAATTATGCAATGGGATAAACTTAATTTGGAAGGTAAAGTGATAGTTAAAGATATCACTGAAACCGCCAAAAAATTAGTACCAGAAATGAAAGAGCAAGGCGCTGATATCATCGTTGCTATTCCTCACTCCGGTGTTTCTGCGGAACCTTATAAAGCATTAGCTGAAAACTCTGTTTATTATTTAACTCAAGTTGAAGGTATTAATGCCATTATGTTTGGTCATTCTCATGGCGTATTCCCAAGTGAGGATTTTAAATCGCTACCTAATACCGATATTAATACCGGAAATATTAACCATATTCCTGCAGTGATGCCCGGACAATGGGGAAGCCATTTAGGGGTAGTCGATTTAGTGATTGAGGGAGACAAATCTAACTGGAAAGTAGTTTCTGGTAAATCACAAGCCCGCCCTATCTTCGATAGTAAAAATAAAAAAGCACTAGTTGATGCAGATAAAAATATAACCAAGGTATTAAAAGATGATCATGAAGGTACCCGTGAATTTGTTGGTAAGCCAATTGGTAAGGTATCAACGGATATCAATAGTTATTTAGCCTTAATCGAAGATACATCTGCTTTACAGATTATTAGCGATGCCCAAATTGATTATGTAAAACAATTTGTTCAAGGTGATCCTGATCTAGATGGGTTACCAATTTTATCGGCTATTGCACCATTTAAAGCTGGCGGTCGCAAAAATGATCCTACAGCTTATGTTGATGTGAAAAAAGGTGATTTAACATTTAGGAATGCAGCCGATATCTATCTTTATCCTAATATTTTATCTGCCGTAAAAATTACTGGAAAAGAGGTTAAAGAGTGGTTGGAATGTTCGGCTGGTGTTTATAATCAAATTGACATCAATTCCTCAAAACCACAATATTTGATTAATTGGGATAAATTTAGAACTTATAATTTTGATACTATCGATGGAGTAAGTTATGAAATTGATATCACTAAACCAGCTCGTTACGATGGTAGTTGTCAATTAATTAATCCTGAATCAGAACGTATTATAAACTTAACCTATCAACAAAAAACAATTGATCCAAATCAAGCATTTTTAATTGCTACTAACAACTATCGTGCTTATACCGGTGCATTCCCTGGTACAGGTGGTAAAAATGTTAAATTTAATTCACCTGATGATTTAAGAGTTATTCTTTCAGCTTACATTACTAATTACACTAAAAAACAGGGACAAGTTGATGTAACTGTTGATAATAACTGGCGAATTGCACCAATTACCAGCCAAACTAAATTGGATATTCGTTTCGAATCATCACCAACTGATGAAGCTAAAACCTATATCGAAACATATTCATTGTATCCAACTAAGTTTGTTGAAAAAGATAATTTAGGCTTTGGTGTCTATCAACTTAATTTACAAGCACCAATAAATTTACAATCTAAAAAACAATAACATCTTGATGATGACAAGGATTATGACTATGCAAATTGAATAATTAATCGAACTAGCAAAAATAGCTCACTTTAAGGCTTATGTACCCTATCCTAAATTTCAAGTAGGTACGGTATTAATAATCGAAGATGACGAAGCAATTTTAGGTTGTAACATTGAAAATGCTTCCAATGGAATTGCTAACTATGCTGAAATAACAGCGATTTTTAAGGCAGTAGCAAAAGGAAAGAAAAAATCCGAAAAATTGTTGTGATTGATGATACTGAAGGGCCAATCTCAATTTATGTTGCTTGTCGTAAAGTAATTAGTGAGTTTTGTGCTAAAGATATGCCAGTGATTTTGATCAATATACAAGGGAAAATCCAAGAAACCACTGTTGGTGAATTGTTGCCTTGGTGTTTTTCACAATGTGATTTAGATTAATTTTATTGTTGAACAATATAATTTAACATATTGAAAAAGAAAAATAGCGATTGATGATAGTTAACCAAGATTAGCTCGCTCATCAGTCCAAATTTTGGATGAGAAGAATATAATACTAATTTGCTTTATTAATATTAAGAGAGAAGTGTAATGAGATTTGTAGATATTATTGAAAAAAAACGTGATGGTAATGCTTTAACAACCGAAGAGATTCAATTTTTTATAACTAACTATACCAATGGTTCTATTCCTGATTATCAAGTCAGTGCCTTACTTATGGCGATTTATTATCAAGGCATGACATCAAAAGAGTGTGCTGATTTAACTAGAGCGATGATGTATTCAGGTGATACCGTTGATCTATCATCAATTAAAGGCATTAAAGTTGATAAACATTCAACCGGTGGTGTGGGTGATACAACTACTTTAGTGTTAGCACCATTAGTTGCTGCATTAGATATTCCAGTAGCTAAAATGTCAGGTCGTGGATTAGGCCATACTGGTGGAACGACTGATAAATTTGAAACAGTACCGGGTTTTAAAATTGAATTAGATAAACAAGAATTTATTGATCAAGTTAATCAAAAAGGTGTCGCTGTTATTGGTCAATCCGGCAACCTAACCCCTGCCGATAAAAAACTTTATTCATTACGTGACGTAACAGGTACGGTTAACTCTATTCCTCTTATTGCTAGCTCAATTATGAGTAAAAAACTCGCAGCTGGTGCAGATGCTATTGTTTTAGACGTTAAAACAGGTGACGGTGCTTTAATGAAGACCATGGAAGACTCAGAAAAATTAGCTCATGAAATGGTTAATATTGGTAATCAAATTGGTCGTAGAACCATGGCGATTATCTCTGATATGTCTCAACCTTTAGGTTATGCGATTGGTAATGCGTTAGAAGTTAAAGAAGCCATAGATACATTAAACGGCCATGGTCCTGCTGATTTAACTGAACTGGTATTAACACTTGGCAGTCAAATGGTGGTGTTAGCGAATAAAGCTGAAACACTAGATGAAGCAAGAAAAAAACTACAAGAAGTGATTAAAAATGGTAAGGCCATTGAAAAATTCAAAACATTAATTGAAGCTCAAGGTGGTGATAGTTCAGTGGTTGATCATCCGGAGAAATTAGCTAATGCGCCTTACCAAATTGATCTACCAGCGCAAAAAGCAGGTTATGTATCACGCATTATTGCTGACCAAATTGGTATTGCAGCGATGCAACTGGGTGCAGGTCGAGCAACTAAAGAAGATGTTATCGATCCTGCTGTTGGTATCGTACTACATAAAAAAGTAGGTGATAAAGTTGAAGTAGGTGAAACACTGTTAACTATTCACGCAAGTAGTGATCGTATTGATACAATAAAACAAAAACTATATGACAATATTACTATTAGTGATAGCGCTGAACAGCCACAATTAATTTTTAAAGTAATTACGGAATAGCTTTAATAAATACGGATTCAGGAGACATCATGCATCGTTTAAAATTAAACAAAAAACTGTCACTACTTGTTATTTTAAGTTTGTTTTCAGTCAATTCATTCGCAGCTGTTGCTACCAAACAGTCTACGGCACCTGCTTGGGAAAAAGACAAGTCCTATTCTTTTACTATTTTACATACTAACGATCATCATGGCCGTTTTTGGCAAAATGATATTGGTGAATATGGGTTAGCAGCACAAAAAACAGTTGTTGACCAAATAAGAAAAGAAGTAGCAGAAAAAGGCGGAAAATTACTTCTGCTTTCTGGCGGAGACATTAATACTGGTGTTCCTGAATCCGATGTGTTACAAGCAAAGCCCGATTTTATTGGTATGAATGAAATTGGCTATGATGCAATGGCAGTAGGTAATCACGAATTTGATCATCCGTTAGCGATTATTCGTGAACAACAAAAATGGGCTCATTTTCCATTTTTATCAGCAAATACTTACTTCAAAAATACCGATAATCGTGTTTTTGATGCCTATAAAATATTTGATTTAAATGGTATTAAAGTTGCAGTATTTGGTTTAACTACTGATGACACTATTTTCCTTGCTTCGCCTAAAAATACCGATGGTGTTGAATTTCGTAAAACACTACCAGAAGCGGAAAAAGTCATTAGCCAAATTAAAAGCAATGAACGTCCAGATATGATTATTGCGGTTACTCATATGGGGCATTATGAAAATGGTGAGCATGGTTCAATGGCTCCAGGTGATGTTGAACTAGCCCGAGGATTAAAAGCTGGTGAATTAGATATGATCGTCGGTGGCCACTCACAAAACCCAGTATGTATGGCTAGTCCTAACAAACGTATTACCGAATATGTCCCAGGAACACCTTGTGCTCCAGATCAACAAAATGGTACGTGGATTGTTCAAGCTCATGAATGGGGGAAATATGTTGGTCGTGCTGACTTCGTATTCTTAAATGGTAAAATTAGCCTCAAAAATTATCAGTTAATTCCAATTAATTTGAAAAAAGAAGTTGATAACGGTAACGATACCAAACGTCTTGAATATTACACCAGTGAAATCGAACAGAATAAAAAACTGTTGGAAACACTAAAACCTTATCAAGAACAAGGTAAACAACAATTACTCATTAAAAGCGGTGAGTTAACCGGTCGTTTAGAGGGCGATCGTAACGTAGTTAGATATCAACAAAGTAATATGGGACAATTATTACTTAGCGCCTTTATTGAAAAGACAAATGCCGATATTGGTATTATGTCCGGAGGTATGATCCGTGACTCACTTATAGAAGGCGATATTACTTATCGTGATATTTTGAAAGTTGAACCATTTGGTAATAGTGTTGTTTACTTTGAATTAACGGGTAATGAATTAATCGATTATCTTAAGGTTGCATTAGGTAAAAAACCGGGTTCGGGTGGTTATACTCATTTAAAAAATATTAGCCTAACTAAAACTGGCGATACTATCAGCGACATTAAAATTAATAATGAACCAATTGATTTGCAAAAATCATATCGAATCGCAACATTAGACTTTTTAGCCGCTGGAGGAGATGGTTACCCTATCGTCAACAACTCGCCAACTTATGTAGATACAGGTTATCGAGATGCGGACGCAGTAAAACAATATTTTGAAGCGCATTCACCAATTAATGCAGCCGATTATCAACCGTCTAATTTTATTTTAGAAAAATAATTTCACGTTTTAAAACAGAAATATAAAAACTAATGGCACTGATAATCATAATTCTCAGTGCTAATAACTAAATGATTAGTCATAAAGATTTAATCTTTGCTTTCAGCATATAGGTAATATAGAGGTATTTATGAACATGACAGAATTTCAAAAAAATTGTTACGATATAGTGACCGATGCCAATTTGTCACCCAAACAAAAAGCGAACCTTCTCGCATTAGCCGCAGAAAATAATTTACCTTATGTTGATTTAGATAGTGAAACGCAAAATGCGCTCAATGAACGGGTAATTTGTGATATGTACGAAGGACATGCACCGTATAAACCTCGTTATGTGTTACCTGATTATGCAAAATTTCTTAAACAAGGATCTGAATACTTAGAACTCGAACCAGCAAAAACCTTTGATGATGCATTAAATATGCTCACTATTGCTTATCATCACGTACCTTCGGTCACCGGTATGCCGGTTTATTTAGGCTGTTTAGATCAAGTGTTACTTCCTTATGTTGGTGATTTGACAGAAGAAGAACTTTATCCACGATTAAAGCGTTTTTGGATTATGCTAGATCGCAATCTTCCTGATGCATTTATGCATGCCAATATTGGGCCAACCGATAATGTGATCTGTCGGGTAATTTTACGTGTTGATCGCGAACTTAAACAAGTTGCCCCTAATTTAACTTTTATTTATGATGAAGATATCACACCAGAATCTTTACTAAATACCGCAATTGGAAACATTTGTGAAACAGCAAAACCACATATTGCTAATAATATGATGATTAAAAAAGATTTTGATGAAAAAGGTTATGGTGTTGTGAGTTGTTATAACTCTCTTCCTGTGGCTGGTGGTGGTAGCACTTTATCAAGAATCAATTTAAAAGAGGTTGCGTTAAAAAGTAGAAGTATCACCGACTTTTTACAAAATACTTTACCTTATTATTGTCAATTGCAATTAAATTTGATCAAAGCAAGATCGGAATTCCTTTATGAAAAATCTAATTTCTTCCAAAATAGTTTTTTAGTGAAGGAAGGATTAATTGACGCTACCCGATTTGCACCAATGTTCGGTATTTATGCCATGGCTGAAGCAGTCAATATTTTACAAGAAAAATCTAACTTAACCGGACGTTATGGTGTTGACGAAGATGCGAATGAATTAGCAACAACCATTTCTAAACAGCTAGCTGACTTTATTGACAGCCATACAATTAAGCATGCTTGGAAAGGTAAAGCAATGTTACATGCTCAATCTGGCATCAGTTCAGATAGAGGCGCTACGCCAGGTTTACGTATTCCTTATGGTCATGAACCAGATCCAGTAACCCATATTATGGCATTATTCAAACACCATAAATATTATGCCTCTGGCATTAGTGATATTTTAACCATTGATGAAACGATTAAAAATAACCCATTAGCCTTAGTACAGATTTGTAAGGCGGCATTTAAATTTGGTTTTCGTGAATTTACCGCTAATATCAGTGGCAATGATCTGGTCCGTGTAACTGGCTATATGGTGAGATTGTCAGATATCAAAAAATATAAACAAGAAGGTTCACGAATTAATACCACATTTTTAGGTAGTGAAGCAGCCGAAGATACCGATAACAATAGTTACTTATGCCGAACACCTCGAGTAATTAGTCATGAACAAGTCATGGGCAATCGTTAATAAACTTTTACCCTTTTCTTGTGTTGACGGACCGGGAAACCGGTTAGTCATTTTTTTACAAGGTTGTAATTTTAAATGTTTAAATTGCCATAATCCTTACACCATTTCACGGTGTAAGAATTGTGGTGATTGCGTTACTACCTGTCCACATCAAGCATTAACATTTATCAATAACAAAGTGATTTGGCAATCTTCAAATTGCCAGCAATGTGATACCTGTATTAATACTTGTAGTTATCAATCCACACCAATGACCTATAACTACAATGTTGAAGATATTCTACTCGAAATTCGTAAATACTTACCTTTTCTAAATGGCATTACAATTAGCGGTGGTGAAGCGACATTACAATTACCTTTTATTGAAAAATTATTTCGAGTAATTAAACAAGCAGATGATTTAAAACACCTGACTTGTTTTATTGATAGTAATGGTTACTTAGCTGAAACTGGCTGGCAAAAAGTTGAAAAGGTTATGGACGGTGCGATGATCGATCTAAAAGCTTGGGATACTCAAGTTCATAAAAAACTCACAGGTCGGGATAATGATCGCGTCAAACAGACCATTGAATATCTAGCCAAAATAGAAAAACTATATGAAGTCAGATTTTTAGTGATTCCCGAGCATACTGATTTGCAAAACAGTGCTAAACAACTTGCTAATTTTCTAATAACACTCAATCCAGAAATTAAAGTCAGAATAAATGCATTCCACAATCACGGCGTACATGGCGTAGCCAAAACATGGCCATTGGCAACACAACAGCAAATCGAATCTTTTGCTGCTGAATTAAAACATTATGGATTGCAGAATATTACTTTGCCGAGTGTTTATTTATAATATCTTTATAGTCACATTAATTATAAGGTCGGATTATTTACAGGTACTTGCTAACCGGTAATTGTGATGGTAGTCATATTGCAAATGCAAAAATAATTATCTTTAATCAATACGAAACGACTGATAAGCATAATTATCCTTCCTGACAAAATAAACTTGCTGAAAGTTGGTAATATTTTTTACCAACTTTAGCAAATCATCAATTTTAATTAATATTTGGTACACATTGTATAGGCATTATCTGGTTCGACAATGACATTACCCTCAGAATTTCCTACACTATAGCGATGGATAAATCCATCGGAGTCAACCACAGAAGTCAATTCATTGGTGAAATAAAAATCATAATTAAATAATTTTTCGTAATCAGAATCACTGATACCAGCCATCATATCGCGCAAGTCACCATTTATTGGCGCATAATAGAAAATTTTACCCCACTCTCCCATTAAACTATTGCCAATAGCACGTTTATATCCATTTCCTTGGAGATACCATTCGGTATTAGTGTTATTATCATAAGCAAGAGGTGAATTAGTTAGTTCTGCTCTCGTTGGTAAGCGGTCACCACTGTTTCGGCATAAGGTTTCCGCATTATTGAAAGAGATGAAGCCAAGATTGCCTTTATGTACATAAAACCAATGTTGTATCGAGAATTGATAGAAGAAGGTTGCGTTTGTTTGCGTGTTGGTAAGTTGAATTACAAATTTATCTCCTTTACTAGGAACATTATTAGTAAAGATAAATTCACTTTTTGAGTCTGCAACCGAACTGCGTGGTACATTTTTTAGGGATGAATTTGGATTTTTAAGTATTTTGTATGTATATTGTGATATCGAATTAACTGGCACAATTCTGAAGCGAGCATATGGAAATGCAGTGCTTGGGAAATGATTACCGGAAGCATCAACAGCCGAGGCTATAAAACCAGTACCTTTAACAAATTGATTTGGATCATAAGGATCGGCTCGATTAACAACGTTACTCCCCCACCATGCATTATTATTGCCTTCCGGCCAGCCAGTTGGATAAAGGGTGTTAACTGCTAAAACGCCAGGTCTTATAAAACAAATACCATCGTTAGCTTTTACGGTAAATATTTTGGAAACTTCTTTAGGCTGAGATTCAGTTGGAACACCATACTGAGTTTTAGCAGAAATACTAAAAGTAAGCTTTAGTGTTGAATCACCTTTATAAGTAGATGAATTGCAAATATTACTACCTAATGGAGCGGTTGAATCAGAAGGAATTATATTATTATTACTATCACGCCATTCAGCTGTTACACTCTCCACTTTAAAATTATTGCTACTTCCCAAATAATCACCATCAATATCAATAATATCATCATTAGTCACAGTCGAAAAATCAACATCAAATGAATACATACTTGGTGAAGTATTAAAAGCAACAGATATTTGCTTAGATGAACCAGGGGTTATAACTAAAGGATCACTGTTTGGTACATTTAATTTTACTTTAATACCATTAAGCGCTTTTGTGCCGCCTGACTCTGAAATCTCCGGCGCATTACCATGAATATACATTTGCGTAGTCACGGATAATGATAAAATTGCAAATAGATTATTGGAAAAAATCAATAACATTAATAGCAATAATCTCTTTTTGAAAAATAATCTCAAAGAAATTTTTTTTAAAACAACAGTACAATTATTCATCGCTACTCCTCTACTCATAAACTTCTCCGCCTATCCGAATAAGATTATTGATTTGAAGCATTAGTGAATTAACAATTTTTATAAGTTGTTCAAAAATTGTTACCCGTTAATATCAGAGCTAAGACAATTAAAATCGTTATTTTTCTAACAGAAATTCATCCATATCTAATATACGGCTCGAACAAAATAATTTGACTACAACAATTTGTTTGTTGTTTAAGACTTAAATCGTAACATCCTAAATTTTAAAACTTGTAAAATAAGAACATCAGACAAAATTTGGAAAAGCTAAAAAGGTAAGACTCAATAAAGAAACTGAATTTGAAAACAGTTACTAATTAATTCAAATTCAGTAGTAGCATTATTATATATGATTATACTTTGATAAGGGAATAGTAAAAAAAATTATTTTCCGTTTATTAATACTAATTCATTGAAGAATTTAAAAGTAATGATATTAATTAAGTTATATCTCAATAATCAAAAAGGGGATAATTCCCCTCTTTTTAATTTGATATATAATTACTTGCCTTTTTTAAATGCGGCAGCAAATGCATTACCCATAGCACTGTTAGTCAGCGTTGCAGCAGATTGATTTTTATTAGATACCTTATTGTTAGCCGATCTGCTACTATCTTGTTTCGGCGTAGCTGCATCATCTAAACGCATTGATAAAGCAATACGTTTTCGGGCAATATCAACTTCTATTACTTTCACTTTAACAATATCGCCTGCTTTTACAATGCTTCGCGGATCATCAACAAATCGATCTGATAATGCTGAAATATGAACTAGACCATCTTGATGCACACCGATATCAACAAAAGCACCAAAATTTGTCACATTAGTTACAGACCCTTCCATAACCATACCGATTTTTAGGTCTTCCATTGTTTCAATGTTATCGGCAAATTGCGCTGTTTTAAATTCAGGCCTTGGATCTCGTCCTGGTTTATCTAATTCTTTAATAATATCAGTTACTGTCGGCACACCAAAATGGCCATCAACATAATCGATAGCTTTTAGTGATTTAAGATAATTCGAATCACCTAAAATGTCTTTTAAGGCTTTATGATTTTTTTCTAAAATCCTTTCAACAACAGGATAGGCCTCCGGATGAACCGCTGATGCATCAAGCGGATTTGCACCTTCCATAATTCTTAAAAAACCGGCACATTGTTCAAAAGCTTTGGGACCTAATCGTGACACTTTTAATAATTGTTTTCTATCAGTAAATTGACCATTTTGGTTACGCCAATCGACAATATTTTGGGCGATCACTTTATTAAGGCCAGCAATACGAGCAAGTAACATCATAGAGGCTGTATTTAAGTTAACCCCTACCGCATTTACCCCATCTTCAACTACTGCATCAAGTTTTTTAGCTAATTGAGTTTGACTTACATCATGTTGATATTGACCAACACCTATCGATTTTGGATCAATTTTCACTAATTCAGCTAATGGATCTTGTAAGCGTCGAGCGATTGAAACGGCTCCCCGAATTGAGACATCTAAATCAGGAAACTCTTGTGCCGCAAGTTCTGAAGCCGAATAAACAGATGCACCAGCTTCACTTACAATCACTTTTTGGCCTTTGACTTCTGGATATTTCTTTTGTACATCAAGATAAAAACGTTCTGTCTCTCGTGAAGCCGTACCATTACCGATTGCGACAAGTTCAACTTGATATTTTATACATAACGCCGCAACAACCATTGCCGCTTTATCCGCCTGACCGGTATGTGGATAAATAGTTTCGGTAGCAACTAATTTTCCTGTTCCATCAACAACAGCAATTTTAACACCGGTACGTAAACCCGGATCCATACCCATGGTAACTTTCATACCAGCCGGTGCGGCCATTAACATATCATGAAGGTTAGCCGCAAAAACGTTGATAGCTTCTTCCTCAGCTCTTTCTCGCAGCGTAGTCATAAGTTCAGTTTCCATATGCATTAAGATTTTAATGCGCCATGTCCAGTTGATCACTGCTTTTCGCCACTTATCAGCTGGCTGATCGTTGAAGCGCACACCTAAATGTTCAGTAACAATCTGCTCGCAATAACTCTCTTTAGGTGCTTCTTCAAACTGTGGATCAGCATTTAATGATAACTGTAAAAATCCTTCATTTCGACCACGGAACATCGCTAAAGCTCGATGTGATGGTACTTTGGAAATAAGTTCACTTTGGGCAAAATAATCTCTAAATTTAGCACCCTCTTCTTCTTTACCAGTAATAACTTGAGAAACAAGGTGGGCATTATTCCAAAGATAATGACGAACTTTAGCTAGTAAAGCTGCGTCTTCGGCAAAGCGCTCCATTAAAATATAACGAGCACCATCTAATGCTGATTTAGTATCAGCTACACCTTTTTCTGGATCAATATATTTTTCAGCTTCTGCTTCTGGATTGAGATCCGGGCGTTGCCATAAATCATCAGCAAGTGGTTCAAGACCTGCTTCGATTGCAATTTGCCCACGAGTACGACGTTTTGGTTTATAAGGGAGATAGAGATCTTCTAATTCGGTCTTACTAAGGGTATTGGTAATTTTTTGACTTAATTCAGAGGTTAATTTACCTTGTTCCTCAATTGATTTTAAAATCGTTAGTTTACGATCTTCAAGTTCTCGCAAATAACTTAAACGACTATCTAAAGTACGTAACTGGGTATCATCTAATCCTCCCGTTACCTCTTTACGATACCGAGCAATAAATGGCACGGTGCTTCCATCGTCTAATAATTGAATGGCTGCTAAAACTTGTTCTGGTTTTACGGTTAATTCACCCGCTATAATATGGCTAATTTGATTATTTATCATGGTATCTCTGTATATCTTGTCGATTAACGGAATTTATATTCATCATGCAAAAAGCTAATTATATAACAAGAGAAGGCTACTTGGCACTCGATCGTGAGTTGAAATATTTATGGAAAGAAGAAAGACCTAAAGTAACTCAGGCAGTATCTGATGCCGCAGCACTCGGTGATCGTAGTGAAAATGCCGAATACATTTATGGAAAAAGAAGGTTACGCGAAATTGATAGACGAGTTCGTTTTCTAACTAAACGTTTAGAGACGCTAACCATCGTTGATCCAGATCCACGTCAAGAAGGTAAGGTTTTTTTTGGCGCATGGGTAAAACTTGAAGATGAATCTGGAGAATTACATATTTATCGTATTGTTGGTGCTGATGAATTTGATCCGAAAAAAAATTGGATATCAATTAATAGTCCTGTTGCTAGAGCCTTAATAGGTCATAAAATTGATGATGAAATATCAGTTTTAACACCAAATGGTAAAACATATTATGTTATTGTTGATATCAGTTATCAAAAAATAAGATGATTAAGCAAACCAAAATAATTTACCATATTATTCTCCCACTATAAGAAATTGGCTATATAATTTTATTTAATAATAACTTTAAGTTTTTAAACATAATGATCAAAGTTAACCAACTATTTATCTATCCTATTAAATCGATGCAAGGTATAGCATTAACAGCCGCCAATAGTATTGATGGTGGTTTTGAATATGACCGTATTTTGATGATAAGTGAACCAGATGGCATCTTTATTACGGCTAGACAATATCCAGTACTTTTAAAACTTAAAACTACTTTACAAAATAATAAAATAAGGGTTTCGCTGCCAACTAACCAATCAATAACTATTGATTTTGATGAGTTTTCATTAAGCAATGAAGCCACAGAGGTCTGGGGAAATCACTTCACCTCACATATTGCACCAATAAAAGTTAATCAATTTTTTAGTCATATTCTCGAAAAAGATGTACAAATGCGCTGGATAGGCAAACAACTAACCAGAAGAACTAAACGCTACCCAGACGTACCGGTAAGTTTTGCCGATAGTTATCCCTATTTATTATTAAATCAAGCTTCATTCAATTATCTGCAACAGCAATGTCCTGAAACATTGGATATTCAGCAATTTCGTGGCAATATTATTATTGATGGTGCTCTTCCGTTTGCTGAAGATGGATGGAAAACGATTAAAATAGGCGAAGTAATTTTTGATATCGTTAAACCTTGTACCCGTTGTGTACTAACCACCTTCAATGTTAATTCGGCCAAAGCATTACCGAATAATGAACCTTTAAGAACTTTAGGTTACTTTAGAGCTGATTTAGAAGGGAAAATCGATTTTGGCATAAATATGATTGCTCGCAATCATGGCAGTGTATCTATTGGCGATAACATTGAGATACTTGAGCGGCAACCTGCTAAAAATTACATAAAAAACTTCCCTAAACAAACAACAAAAGACTCTCAACTTTGTACAATTACATTCGAAGATAAAAAAATTGTCGGTAATAATCAGCAAACAATTTTAGAACAACTCGAACAACATCATATTTCACTCCCTAATTCTTGTCGAGCTGGCGTATGTGGCCGTTGCTCAGTATTATTAAAAAAAGGAAATGTAAAATCTTTAACTCAATCAGCGGTCAAACAAAATAAACATATTCTTGCTTGTAGTTGTATACCTAAAGGGGATATCACGATAGAATTGGTAAAATGAAAATAACTTTTATTGCAGGACGCAAAATTTATTAAAATTATAAGAAAGATAAAAGGTTATCAAGGATGTTTAGAAAATTATTTTTATTTATATTTCTCTGTTCGCTTTCTACAGCTGCATTTTCTTTGGATCATTATAAAATGGTGTTTGATGATATAAAGGAAGGAAAAGAAGCTAAAATTCTTAAAGAACTAAATGAAGGCAATACAACAAACCTCAGTTCCCTTTCACAATTAGGTATGAATTATATCGAATTAGCGCATAATTTTAGCTTAAAAAATTGTAAAAAGGTTTACAAAATTAATGAGTTGGTGTCTAGTTGGAAGGATCATTTTGTTTTGACCGAAGATATCTACTATAACGAATATGATGAGGAAAAAGAATATAATGACTCCTTATCATATAGATGTAAAAAAGTAGATTATGCAGACATAAATTATTTTATTAAACCTAAATTAGTGGATAAAGGATTATCACTAATTCGAATAGCAATCCTGAATGGTGATTTAAACGCAGTTAGATTATTAATAGATTTAAAAGATTCAGATAAAATACCATACGGTTATGTCATTAATTTAATTGAATGTTTAAAAACAGATAATGAGATAAATGTTAATCAATATGCATCATTTTTAATTGGGCAAGAGTATCTTACCTCCCCACAGATTGATCCAACAAGCGCATTGCAACAATTTGCTAATGCAACAGATATTGATGATCCATCTTTATCCTATTTTATTGCTTACGCTAAAATTGAAAAGCTAATTGAGGATTTATTAGATAATAAATACAGTTTTAGTGACGAAGATTATAAACATGAAAACAAAATAATTGATAAAGATACCTTAGAAAATATTCAAGAGAAAGCTTCTCGAGGCAATATAAAATCCCTACTTTATTTGAGCAAATATTATGTAAACGAAGTAAAGCTAAGTAAAGCTTTGATGTATTTTAATCAAGCTTGCTCACTAGCGTCTTCACGAGCATGTGAAATGTATCAGTTACAGTTCAAGCTTTCAGAAAATCGAGAATTTTACACTTTATTAGAAAAATTTGATAAAGATACACTTGATCCTGAAATAGCCATTGCCATTGCTAAATGGTGTGAATCACACCACAAGTATTTAGCTGCAATTTATTTCTATTCACATGTTGCTGATAACAATCCTCAATTATTTCTTCATATAGCTGATTTATATCCTAAAACAGAGCTTTTTACCTCCGAAAAAGATGCAGAAATATTGAAAAATTATATCAACTATGTGAATTATGTTAAAAGTCCTAAAATCATGGAAAAGATTGCTTTCAAGTATGACGATGATTCAAATCTTGATAAAAAAATTTATTGGTTAGAAGCGGCTGCAAATGCGGGTAGTTTTTCATCTAAACAAACATTATCCGAAATGTATATGAAAGGCGATTATGTAACTCAAAATTATGACAAAGCAATTTACTGGCATCAAAGATACTGTTTCGATGAACAAGATGGATATACATGGGGAAGTTGTATTGCTTTAAATAAATTAAAACAAGATCCTCAATTACAACGTGCATTAGATAATGGTGATATGGAGGCCCAGTACAAAGTAGGTTCAATGTTTATTGAACATACAACATTGTATGAAATAGGGGTAGATTTACTTGAAAAAGCAGCCAAACAAGGTCATAGCTCAGCTGAACTGAGACTAATTTTGAATCGTAGTAAACGCAGCGATTTAAACTTTTCTCAATGATATTAAATTGAAAGTAAAATTATTTTATTAGATGGAATTGTTAATTTAAAAAAGAATAGATTAATAAATGAGTAGAAACTTGCTACTCATTTTGAATAAAATTATATTAATTAAGAAATGGCTTTTAATGCTAATTGCTCATTCTCAGAAACTGCTGAATTTTCTGTTTTTGCTAATGAGTTAACTAAAGCTAATCTGTCATTCATCACTTTGATTGCTTCTGAAAAATAGAAAGTTTTATTCATCGCTACAAATGTTGGTTGGGCAATAATACAAAGTGAGGCGTTTTCACCCGCTTCAACAACTAATAAACATACTTTTTGGCCATTCTCTTGCATATTTACGCTAACAACATCAGCTACTTTAGGTTGGTAAAACATTGGCTGTTGAGAAAAATACCAGCTTTTAGGCATTTGTGGCTTTAAAAAATTTGCTGCAACAATTGCATTAATGGATAATTCAATTTTTTGAGAGTCAGTTAACGCCAACGATTGACAGCTATCATAAAACTGATAATAAGCTGTTGCATCATCAACTGAAAAAGAAAACTCATTAAATACATCTGGAATTAATATTTTGCTAGCATAATTACAACGAAATAGCATTTCTGATGAAATTTCAAGCATTAAACTATCATATTCATTATCAAAATACCAACGCCAGCTGTCTGTTGGTCGAAAAGCCATTTTCATTGATATTTCATCCTTTCAAATTGAACTAAATTTGAACAAAATATATCATGATTTATATAAAAAATAAATAAAAATTTAAAATAAGAAAATTTTAATTATTTAATTTTTAAAAATTTTATGTCGATCCACTCAAGATCAAAATGATCTAAGTTAGATCTAAATTTAGATCTTAATGATCCTTTCGGATCAAATTTAATTTTAATGAAAATAGCATGTATATATAATTATAAATAACAAATTTTTAGCATAAAAAAAGGTGCTATTTAGCACCTTTTTATAATCAGTTAATAGAATTAACTTGCAACATTAATACGTTTCATATCAGTCATATAGCTACGAAGTTTACGTCCAATAACTTCGATTGGATGATGACGAATAGCTTCATTAACATCACGTAGTTGTGCGTTATCAACACTTCCTTCAGGGATTGCTTTCCCTAAATCACCAGCTTGTAACATTGGCATAAATTTCTCTTTTAATAATGGTACAGCAGCATTAGCAAATAAATAGTTACCATATTCAGCTGTATCTGAAATAACAACATTCATTTCATACAGACGTTTACGGGCAATAGTATTTGCGATAAGTGGTAATTCGTGTAATGATTCATAATAAGCTGATTCAGGTAAAATTCCAGACTCAAGCATGGTTTCAAATGCTAGTTCAACACCAGCTTTAACCATAGCAACCATTACAACTCCTTGATCGAAATAAGCTTGTTCATCAATCTTACCTTGGTATTCTGCCGCTTTTTCAAATGCAGTTTCACCTGTTTCTTTACGCCATTTCAATAAATTAACATCATCGTTAGCCCAATCTTTCATCATAGTAGATGAAAACTCACCAGAAATAATGTCATCCATATGTTTACGATAAAGATCGGTCATAATTACTTTTAATTCTTTAGCTAACGCATTAGCGCGTAACTTAGCTGGATTTGATAAACGATCCATCATTAAGGTAATACCACCTTGTTTTAATGCTTCAGTGATCGTTTCCCAACCAAATTGTAATAATTTACACGCATATGCTGGATCTACGCCATCAGCGACCAATTTATCAAAGCAAAGTAATGATCCTGTTTGTAACATACCACATAAAATAGTTTGTTCACCCATTAGATCTGATTTAACTTCAGCAACAAAAGAAGATTGTAATACACCAGCACGATGACCACCTGTTGCCGCCGCCCATGCTTTAGCAATTGCTAGACCTTCACCTTTCGGATCGTTTTCTGGATGCACAGCGATCAAGGTTGGTACACCAAATCCACGTTTATATTCTTCACGAACTTCTGTTCCTGGACATTTTGGCGCAACCATGACGACAGTAATATCTGGTCGGATTTTTTCACCAACTTCAACGATATTAAAACCATGTGAATAACCTAATGCCGCATCTTTTTTCATTAATGGTTGTACAGCTTGTACCACAGCAGAATGTTGTTTATCTGGAGTAAGGTTGATAACCAAATCAGCTGTTGGAATTAATTCTTCATAAGTTCCTACTTTAAAACCATTTTCAGTAGCTTTTTTCCATGATGCTCTTTTTTCATCAATAGCTTCTTTACGTAATGCATAAGCGATATCTAAACCAGAATCACGCATATTTAGCCCTTGGTTAAGACCTTGTGCACCACAACCTACGATGACAATTTTTTTGCCTTTTAAAAAATTAGCTTCTGATGCAAATTCATCACGCGCCATAAAACGACATTGACCTAATTGTTCTAATTTTTCGCGTAAATTTAGTGTATTAAAATAATTTGACATTATTCTCTCCATGAGTTGAATTTCTAATAATTAATTTGTATGCACTATACCGTAAAAGCATAATTGCGGAAATTGATATATTTAGAATATTGTGTTGCATAAATTGCAATATACTTGCTAAGTTAACTACTTTCTTTTACTCTAAGCCACCCCAAATCACTTAACCATTTATTTAATATGGATACTCGTTACAAGCAAGCTAATAAAGAAGCGAAACTTTCATTGCTACTGACTATCATTTACTTCGCTGCATGGGTAATTACTGCATATACTGTCAGAAATCAAACAGGATTTTTGGGTTTACCATTATGGTTTGAACTATCCTGTATATTTATACCATTGGGTTTTATCTTGCTGTGTTTTGCTATAGTAAAAAAACAATTTAAAAATATTCCACTAGAATAGGCCATAAAACCGTGCAAATAGATATTATTCTTCCTCTTGTTATTTATCTTATATTTGTATTTGCATTATCAATTTATGCATATGCAAAACGAAAAAAAGTAAACCAATTTACTGATTATTTTATTGGTAATCGGACTATGGGCGGTTTTTTACTGGCAATGACTTTAGCTGCAACTTATATTAGTGCCAGTTCTTTTATCGGTGGGCCAGGGGCTGCTTATAAATATGGTCTCGGTTGGGTTCTGTTATCGATGATTCAAGTTCCAACCGTATTATTATCACTTGGTATTCTCGGCAAAAAATTCGCAATTTTAGCGCGTAAATACAATGCAATAACGCTAAGTGATATGCTCTATTCTCATTATAAAAGCAAGCTAATTGTATGGCTTGCCAGCATTGCTTTAATTGCGGCTTTTATTGGTGCTATGACCGTACAATTTGTCGGTGGAGCCCGATTATTACAATCATCTGTAGGTATTCCCTATGATATAGGATTACTTATTTTTGGTATTGGTACCGTAATTTACACAGCTTTTGGCGGATTTAGAGCCAGCATATTAAATGATGCATTTCAAGGGTTGGTAATGATGATTGGTGCCATTTTGTTATTAATTGCCATTATTTATGCTGGCGGTGGCATTACAAATATAGTTGATCGTTTAAATCAGATCGATCCTGCTTTATTAACACCTCAAGGGCCTGACAATTTTATGGACTTCCCATTTATGGCATCATTCTGGGTTTTAGTCTGTTTTGGAGTTGTTGGTTTACCTCATACCGCTGTTCGTTGCATGGCTTATAAAGATAGTAAGGCTGTTCATCAAGGCATTATTATTGGTACTGCTGTTGTGACCGTTATCATGTTAACTATGCATCTATCTGGCGCCCTTGGAAGAGCAATAATAAGTGATTTAACCATTCCAGACCAAATTGTGCCAACATTAATTATAAAGGTTTTACCTCCTTTAGCCGCAGGAATTTTTTTGGCAGCACCATTATCAGCAATTATGTCCACCATTAATGCACAATTATTACAAGTTTCATCTGTAATTATTAAAGACCTGTTCTTAACGATGAGACCAAATACTAAATTTAGTGATAAAATGCTTACTCGCATATCAATTATCATCACCTTTATTTTTGGTGGTTTATTAATTGTCGCTGCATGGAACCCACCAGAAATGATCATATGGCTTAATTTATTAGCTTTTGGTGGACTTGAAGCAGTATTCTTATGGCCTCTAGTACTAGGATTATATTGGAAAAAAGCTAATTCAACAGGTGCTTTTTGCTCGATGTTTGCTGGTGCTATAAGCTACACATTACTTGCTGTTTATAACATTAAAATTTATGCTTTCCATCCAATAGTGCCATCATTACTTATTGGATTAGTTATATTTATTATTGCCAATCATTTTGGCCAGACGGGAAAATATTATGCCTTGGATTCAACTCAGAATTAACACAACTAGTGATTTAGCTGAAAGTATTAGCGAACAATTAGAAGAATCAGGGGCAGTGTCAGTCACTTTTCAAGATACTTTTGATAACCCTGTTTTTGAACCTTTACCTGGTGAAACAAAACTTTGGGGGAATACCGATGTTGTCGGATTATATGATGCTGAAACAGATATTGACGAGTTAAAAACAATTTTAAATCTTGAGCAATATTCTTATAAAATCGAACAATTGGAAGATAAAGACTGGGAACGAGAATGGATGGATAATTTCCATCCAATGCAATTTGGTAAACGATTGTGGATTTGCCCTAGCTGGCGTGAAATACCCGATCCCAATGCGGTTAATGTAATGTTGGATCCGGGTTTAGCTTTCGGTACAGGTACTCATCCTACGACGGCTTTATGTTTAACTTGGCTAGACAGTCTCGATCTTAATAACAAAATTGTGATCGATTATGGATGTGGTTCAGGTATTTTAGCCATTGCGGCGTTAAAATTAGGTGCAGCAAGAGTTATAGGCATTGATATTGATCCTCAAGCGATCCAAGCAAGTCATGACAATGCTGAACGTAACAAAGTAAGTGAAAAGATTGAGCTTTATTTAGCAAAAGATATTCCTAATAATTTACAAGCTGATGTGGTAGTAGCTAACATTTTGGCAGGCCCATTGAAAGAACTTAAACCCCAGATTAGTAAATTAGTAAAGCCATCAGGAGAACTTGGACTATCTGGAATTTTAGCTAATCAATCGCAAAGCGTATATGACGCATATCAAACTGAGTTTGTCCTTGATCCGGTTATTGAACAGGATGAATGGTGCCGTATAACCGGTAAAAAATTATAAAAAATTAACATTACCCCTTTTAACTTCGAGAAAAAATGCGTAATATAGCCGGCCTTAATTCGCTTAGTATCGGCAAGGTCAATTTGAAAAATAATCTGATTGCTGCTCCAATGGCAGGAATCAGTGATAAACCGTTTCGGAATTTATGTCACCGCTTTGGTGCTGGAATGACTGTCTCTGAAATGTTTTTAGCAAATTCTGATGTTTGGCATACTGATAAATCAGCATTAAGAATGATTTCAAATGATGATGTCGGTATACGTGCAGTTCAAATAGTTGGCTCAGACCCCGACGAAATGGCGAGAGCAGCTGAATTTAACGTCAAGCATGGAGCTCAGTTAATTGACATCAATATGGGATGTCCGGCTAAAAAGGTAAATAAAAAATTAGCTGGCTCTGCTTTAATGCAGTATCCAGAGCTAATAAAAACTATTTTGCAGAAAGTTGTTGGTGCTGTTGATGTACCAGTAACATTAAAAACTCGGACTGGATGGGATAAAAATAATAGAAATTGCATTGAAATCGCACAAATTGCGCAGGATTGTGGCATAAAGGCCATTACTATTCATGGGCGAAGTCGTGCATGCTTATTCAATGGAAAGGCTGAATATGAATCCATTAAAGCAGTTAAAGAAAAGGTTACTATTCCGGTAATTGCAAATGGTGATATTTGTACCCCAGAACAAGCAAAAGATGTTTTTAAATATACGCAAGCTGATGGTATAATGATCGGCCGAGCGGCACAAGGGCGACCTTGGATATTTGAAGAAATTGCATTCTATTTAGCACATGGACAGTTAAAAAAAAATAAGTCAATTGATGAAGTTGAGCAAATAGTGTTAACACACCTTGAAGAACTTTATCAATTCTATGGAGAATACAAAGGATTACGGATTGCCAGAAAGCATGTAAATTGGTATACCAAGAACTATGCTGACAGCGATCAATTCAGGCGCTTATTTAGTGTACTTAGCAATTCATGTGAGCAAGTAAAAACACTAAAAGCATTTTTTAGTCAAATTAGAAACAAATAAAAGAGTTAAATATACTATGTCAGAACAACGCGTTACAGCTGCAGCACTTAAATTTACAACTGTAAACTCACAAGACCAAATAACACAAAAACCTTTGCGAGATTCGGTAAAACAAGCTTTAAAAAACTATTTATCACAATTAAATGGTGAAGATCCTACTGATCTATATGAATTAGTGTTAGCTGAAGTTGAACACCCATTCCTTGATATGGTTATGCAATATACTCGTGGCAATCAAACTCGAGCAGCAAATATGCTTGGTATCAACCGTGGTACTCTACGCAAAAAATTAAAACAATATGGAATGAGTTAGTCTAAATCTCTAAAACCATATTATAGGATTATTTAAAAGCGTCTTCTTTGGAGGACGCTTTTTTTGTTCTCAATATATCAATTAGATGTTATTTACGCTGAAAAACGTTTAATTAATGTAGGAGTTAAAGTCAATATTTGTCGCGACTCTTGAGGATTTTGAATACGATTTAGTAAAGTTTCGACTGCTAACTGGCCTAATTCTTCTTTTGGTTGATGGATAGTTGTCAAAGAAGGAGTCATGTATTGCGCAATTTCAATATCATCATAACCAATAATAGCGATATCTTTGCCAACTTCAAGACCATTTTGATATAGAGTTTGGTAAGCACCAATTGCCATGGCATCATTAAAACAAAATACCGCTTCCGGCGGAATCGGTAAATCTAATAATTGCTGCATAGCAATCACGCCAGATGAAAAGTGAAAATCCCCTTGTACTTCATAGCCGTCAAGTATGGTTATATTAGCGGCTTGCAGAGCATTTCTAAAGCCTTTTAAACGCAATTGAGATTGGTTATTATTCAATGGCCCAGTAATACAAGCAATCTTTTTATAATTTTGTTCAATGAGATAATTGGTAGCTAAAGTAGCACCATATAAAGAATGATCCTTTATAATATCATAAAGAGCACTAAATGGTGTCCGGTCCACCATAACTATGGCAAGTTTAGGATATTTAGTGAATATCTGTTGTGGGATTGGCTGAGTTTCAGTACACATTGTTAGTAAACCATCAACACGTTTTTGTAATAAATGTTCAATATTAATTAACATTCGTTGCTGGTCACCTTCGGTATGACATAATATCAAATTATACCCCAGTCTATAACAGCATCTCTCAACGCCCTGCACTATTTCTGAAAAGAAGGGGTTATTACTTGCTGTTACTACCATACCAATAGTAAATGTTTTATTACTTTTTAAACTTCGAGCAATGGCTGAAGGTGTATAATTTAGTTGTTTGATTGCCAATTCAACTTTTTTGCGAATAGTTGGACTAACATAACGGTCATTATTAATGACATGAGAGACTGTTGATGTCGATACTTTCGCAAAATTTGCGATATCCTTCATAGTTGCCAAGTTTAAACTACCTATTTACTTTGTTGTTCAAGAAACTCTTCTACTTCATTTCGAGATGGTACTGCTGTTTGAGATCCCGATTTCGTAACTGATAATGCACCAGCTGCATGGGCATATTTAATCGCTTGTTCTAAAGTTTTACCTTCTAACAACGCGGTAACTAACATACCATTGAAAGTATCACCTGCACCAATAGTATCAATTGCTTTGACTTTAAATCCAGCAATGATTGCCCCTTGTTGTGCAGAACTTACCCAGGCACCTTTACAGCCTAAAGTAATAATAACCGTTTCGATACCTTTTTTATGTAAAAAAATCGCAGCTTGCTCGGCATCTTTTTCCGTTAAAACTTTAATACCTGTTAAGTATTCAGCTTCAGTTTCATTAGGGGTAATAATATCAATGTGTTTAAGTAAATCATCTGATAATTTTTGTGCTGGAGCCGGATTTAAAATAACTTGAGTCTGATGTTGTTTAGCCAATTTTGCTGCTTGTTCAATTGTTGCCAACGGTGTTTCCAATTGCATTAAAATAGCATCAGCATTGATAATATCTTCTTTATATTTAAGTAAATATTCTGTAGTAACTTGTGCATTTGCACCAGCATGGATAGCAATTTGATTTTC
The DNA here is from genome assembly GCF_016101145.1 of Gilliamella sp. W8145. NCBI lineage: Bacteria > Pseudomonadati > Pseudomonadota > Gammaproteobacteria > Orbales > Orbaceae > Gilliamella > Gilliamella sp. W8145. Next base: position 142,614 of record NZ_JACFRC010000001.1, on the reverse strand, counting down.
ACCTTGTGCATTAACTAAAATCAAAGCTACCCCAGTATTTTGCCCTTCAATACAAGCTACTGAACAAGTATTAATATTATCATTGTTAAGCTGCTGTTTAATTTTGTTACCTAGTTCATCATTTCCGACAGCAGCAATAAATTGAATATTTGCACCCAATCGACCTGCTGCAACAGCTTGGTTTGCCCCCTTACCACCGAAAGAAATTTTATAGTTTGATCCTGATAATGTTTCACCCGGTTTAGGAAACTTAGGAACATTTAAAATATGATCAACATTAACACTACCTAAGACAATCAATTTTTTACGTTTCATTTATCTAATTCCTAATTAAATAGGACGTTTATCACGTCCTATACTAATCTATTTACTAATTAATTTTAACTCCACAGGAATACTCGGACTGACTTTTTCACCTTTTATAACTTTATCAGCGATTTCGACCCCAATTGCGCCAATTTTATCGGGTTGTTGTGCCACAGTTGCAGCTAATTTACCGCGTTCTACAGATTTGATACCATCATCAGTACCATCGAATCCAACGATCAAAATGTCAGTTCGACCAGCGGTTTGAATCGCTCGCATTGCACCTAATGCCATTTCATCATTTTCTGCAAATACAGCTTGAACAGTGGGATAAGCCGTTAATAAATTTTGCATAACATTCATACCTTTAGCTCTATCAAAATCCGCAGGCTGTGCAGTTAAAATGGTAAAATTATTTTCTTGTTGTGACTGATTAAATCCTTCACCTCTTTCACGTGAAGCCGAAGTACCTACAATTCCTTGTAGTTGAATGACTTTTGCCTGTTTACCTAACTTATTAACAATAAAATCACCAGCCATTTTACCGCCAGCAACATTGTCTGATGCTATATGGCTAACTACCTCACCTTTCACTGAACCACGGTCAAGGGTTATAACAGGAATATTTGCTTTGTTAGCCGCTAGAACAGCGTTACCAACTGCTTCCGAATCTGTCGGATTAATTAAAATAATCTTTGTTCCTTTAACAATTGTATCTTCAACATTTGCTAACTCTTTGGCGGGATTATTTTGGGAATCTAATACTACTAAATCGTAACCTAGTTCATTAGCTTTTTTTACGGCTCCCTCTTTTAAAGTAACAAAAAATGGATTGTTTAGCGTGGATATTATTAAAGCAATATTCTCTTTTGCCGAAGCTTGAAAGACAAATAAAAAACTTATTAATACAGCAATGTACTTATTTAATCTCATAACTTTCTCCTAGCTACTTTTATTAAAAAAATTACTTATTAGTTTTTTTATCAACTAAAACCGCAAGTAATATGACGCCACCTTTGACTATCATTTGATAATACGCATCGACCCCTAACATATTTAAACCATTATTCAAAAAACCTAGAATTAACGCACCGATTAGGGTCCCAATAATTTTACCGCGCCCTCCTGACATACTTGTGCCGCCAAGAACAACAGCAGCAATTGCATCCATCTCGTAACCCGTTCCTGCTGTGGGTTGAGCAGAGGACAATCTTGAAACCTCAATTGTACTGGCAACAGCACACAGTAAACCACTCATCGCATAAACAATAATTTTTACCTTATCAACATTGATACCTGATAATTGTGTTGCTGATTCGTTACCGCCAAGGGCATAAATATAGCGACCTAAACGCGTATATTTCAACAAATACCATGCCGCGGCAAACACAACCAACATAATGATAATTGGTACTGGAATACCGAATACTCGACCAAATGCGATCCATTCAAACATTTCGGAATTATCATTAGTACCAATAGAAATTGGACTTCCTTTTGTATATACCAGTGTTGCACCACGTAAGATTAACATCATCACTAATGTTGCAATAAAAGCTTGAAGCTTTCCTTTCGCGATAATGACTCCAGAAAAGGCCCCTAATATTGCACTTAAAATTAAAGCAGTACATATAGCAATAAATGGGGAAATGTCGGCACCAATCATCGATGCGGTCACAGCGCCCGCTAGTGCAAATATCGAGCCAACTGTAAGATCAATACCGGATGTTAGAATGACTAAAGTCATTCCAACCGCGATAATGGCGTTAATTGAGGTTTGCTGCAAAATATTAAAAATATTATTTAACGTGAAAAAGTTATCACTTAAACATGAAACGATTAAGATTAATACCAGTAACGTTATTAATGACTTCTGCTCAACTAATACATTTTTGAGCGTTTTATTTTGCAGCATCAGATTTCTCCTGTGTTTTTCCTACGGCAGCGGCCATAAGTTTTTCTTGTGTTGCTTCATTAATAGTAAAATTTCCGGTTACTTTTCCTTCATGAATAACTAAAATACGATCACTCATGCCAAGAATTTCGGGCATGTCGGACGAAACTAAGATAACACTTAATCCTTGTTGTTTGAATTGATTGATCAGTTGATAAATTTCCTTTTTAGCGCCAACATCAACACCTCTGGTTGGTTCATCCAAAATTAATATGCTTGGGCGTGTCATTAATCCTTTAGCAATAGCAACTTTTTGTTGATTACCACCTGATAATAAACCTATAGTTTGATTAATTGATGGGGTTTTAATATTGAATAGTCCCACATAATCATCAACCGCTCGTCGTTCATTTTTTAGTTTTAACTGTTTAAATTGATTAACAAAATAACCAAGGGAGTTGAGTGACATATTATCTTTAACTGACATGCCTAAAATTAATCCATCTCTTTTGCGGTCTTCAGAGATATAAACAATGCCGTTCATTAAACCATCTTTTGGCGAACGTGTTTTAATGGCTTTGCCATTTAAAGTTATTGTTCCTGATTTAGCGGGATTTGCGCCATAAATCATCTTCATCAACTCGGTTCGTCCAGCCCCCATAAGACCAGAGATGCCTAATATTTCTCCTTCATGAAGAGAAAAACTAACATCATTCACACCATCACCAATAAGGTGGTTAACCTGTAACGTGATATTTCCTTTTTCCATTTCGATGCGTGGATATTGTTCTTCAAGCTTACGACCCACCATCATCTCAATTAAACTATCTTCATCCAATTGCGTGATCTTCTTTTCACCCACAAATTGACCATCACGTAATACAGTCACTGCATCGCAAATTTGAAAGATTTCTTTTAGACGATGCGAGATATAGACAATGCCACAATTTTGTTTTTTGAGTTTATTAATGACTTCAAATAATGAAGCGGTTTCTGTATCGGTGAGAGCATCGGTTGGTTCATCCATAATGATAACTTTAGAATCAAAACTTAGCACTTTGGCAATTTCAACCATTTGCTGTTCACCAATCGACAAATCACTAATCAATCTTCGACTGTTATAATTCAAATGCAATTGCGCTAATAATTTATCGGCTTCAGCATAGGTTTTTTGCCAATCAATACAACCGAATTTATTGGTAAATTCTCGACCTAAAAAGATATTTTCGGCGATGGATAATTGCGGTATTAAATTCAATTCTTGATGAATTATACCTATTCCGGCTAATTGCGAAGCTTTGGGACCATTGAAGTTAACTTTACTACCTTGATAAATAATTTCACCAGAATCTTTTTTATATATTCCTGTGAGTACTTTCATTAACGTAGATTTACCCGCGCCATTTTCGCCGATTAAGGCCATAACTTGACCAGCTTTAACAGTCAGATTAGCGCCTGAAAGCGCTTTAACACCGGGAAAAGATTTAGATATATCAGTAAGCTGTAATAAAATATCACTCATAAAATTCCCATTATTTTAATTGTTGTTTTTAAAAAATTACTCCCGACTGTAGAATAATATTCGCGTAAGGTGAACATTCACCAGTCCTAATTACCGCTTTGCATTCGCTGGTTTGCTGTTTTAACATTTCGTGAGTGACATATTCTATATCAATTATATTTTGTTGTGATTCCTCAATTTGTTTAATCTGAGCTAATATTTTTTTATTTATCTCTGGATTATGTTCAAGGATCTCTTCTGCCAGAAGAACTTTTTCAATTTGCATAGATTCAGTTACAGTTTCCAAAACTTGCATAAAAGATGGCACGCCAGATGTCAGCGCCAGATCTATTCTTTCAACATTTTCAGGTATGGGTAAACCTGCATCACCAATAGCAATTTGATCGGTATGTCCCATTTTGGCTAAAGTCTGAACTATTACTGAATTGAACAACTTACTTTTATACATAATGCAATCCTAAGAATAATAATGAAATTGTTTATCGAAACGTTTCGATGAAGGCTTAATCTGTCAAGACTAAAGATATAATGAATTAAAACTAAATGAGTTGCAATGAATAAAATATGAATATTTGATACAAATCAATATAATTATTCATTATTAAAATGACATGAACCAATGAAAAAATAGATTGATAATGAACTTTAGTTAAAAGTTTGTTAAAATGATGCGATTTTTAAATTATTTAATCTGGAGAACTCTATGGCAGGTCATAGTAAATGGGCCAATACCAAACACCGCAAAGCAGCTCAAGATGCTAAGCGCGGTAAAATCTTTACCAAAATTATTCGCGAACTTGTAACGGCAGCCAAAATTGGTGGTGGCGATCCAGCGTCTAACCCTCGTCTACGTGCTGCTATGGACAAAGCATTATCTAATAACATGACTCGAGATACCATGAACCGAGCTGTTGCTCGTGGTGTCGGAGGTGAAGATGATACTAATATGGAAACTATCATCTATGAAGGTTATGGACCTGCAGGTACTGCAGTAATGGTTGAATGCTTAAGTGATAACCGAAACCGTACTGTATCTGAAGTTCGTCACGCTTTCACTAAAACTGGCGGTAATCTAGGTACTGACGGCTCAGTATCTTATTTATTTACTAAAAAAGGTGTGATCTCTTATCCTGCAGGCACTGATGAAGATCAAGTAATGGATGCGGCACTTGAAGCTGGTGCTGATGATGTGGTTACTTATGATGATGGTGCAATTGATGTATTTACTACACCTGAATCATTCGGTGAAGTTAAAGATGCACTCGATGCAGCTGGTTTAGTGGCTGAATCCGCTGAAGTTTCAATGATTCCAGCAACCAAAGTTGATCTTGATATTGAGTCTGCACCAAAATTACTACGTCTTATCGATATGCTTGAAGATTGTGATGATGTTCAAGAGGTTTATCATAACGGAGAAGTGTCAGACGAAGTTGCTGCAACACTCTAATGACTATTATTCTGGGTATTGACCCAGGCTCTCGTTTGACGGGTTATGGCGTAATTCGTCAAACGGGACGACAACTCACCTATCTTGGCAGTGGCTGTATTCGCACTGCTGTCGATGACTTACCCACACGTTTGAAACGTGTCTATGCAGGAGTAAGCGAAATCATTCTTCAATTTCAACCGAACATGTTTGCTATTGAACAAGTATTTATGGCACGTAATGCCGATTCTGCTTTAAAATTGGGTCAAGCACGAGGCTCTGCAATTGTCGCAGCAGTCAATCATGATTTACCCGTTTTTGAATATGCTGCACGCTTGGTCAAACAAAGTGTAGTTGGCACTGGAGCTGCCGACAAAAAACAAGTTCAACATATGGTTAGACTACTATTAAAATTACCTGCAAGTCCTCAAGCAGATGCGGCAGATGCACTAGCTATAGCAATTACCCATGCCCATATGAGTCAACAATTAATCAAATCACATAAATAATCTAATACTATTCCATATTAACGCCTGCTTTTATAACTTAAAAACCCCTTTCCTCAACTTTTATTTCAACTGCATAAAAACTGTTAAACAAAATATCGAATAGGTAATCTATTAAAAGTTAAATAAAAAAAGCACCAATATTATTGGTGCTTTAAATTCATATTAATTAGGTATTAATTATTCATTAACTATTTCTCTGTTTTACCAGTATAGTTAGCAGGCAACACCACTTTATTCTTATGTTTAGTGAATAATTTCGTTATAAACAAGAAGAATAACGGAACATAGAATATCGCTAAGAACGTCGCCGTTAACATACCTCCAATAACCCCAGTACCTACCGCATTCTGACTTACAGAACCGGCACCGCTACTGGTAGCCAGTGGATAAACACCGAGGATAAAGGCAAATGAAGTCATTAAAATTGGGCGTAAGCGTAAGCGACACGCTTCTAATGTTGCATCAATTAATGACTTACCTTCTTTTTCAAGCGCATCTTTAGCAAATTCTACGATCAGAATAGCATTCTTAGCCGATAGACCCATTGTTGTTAATAGACCAACGATAAAGTAGATATCATTATCAAGGCCTCTAAACATAGTTGCATATACAGTACCAATAATACCTAATGGGATAACGAATAAGATAGAAATAGGTACAGTCCAACTTTCATATAATGCAGCTAACGATAGGAACACTACGATAAGTGAGATAATATAAAGTGTTGTCGTTTGTGAACCTGTTTGACGTTCTTGGTAAGAAATATCTGTCCAATCATACGAGAAACCTTTCGGTAAGTTTTTAGATAGTTCTTCCATTATTGCCATAGCTTGTCCTGAACTCATACCTGGTGCAGCGGCTCCACTGACGCCCATGGCTGCAACTCCATCATAACGAACAAGAGATGGCGAACCATAACTCTTAGTTGTAGTGGCAAATGCATCATAAGGAACCATTTCACCTTTTTGATTTTTAACATGCCAAAAGCTGAAATCATCAGGTAACATTCGATAAGCCGAATCTGATTGTAAATAGACTTTTTTAACCCGATTGTTATAAACAAAGTCATCAATATAAGCTGAACCCAATGCTGTTGAAAGTACGGTATTTACGCTACTTACTGCAACACCAAGTGCTTGAGCAGTTTCAAAATCGACATTAATCTTATATTGTGGGACATCTAGCATACTACCTGGACGAACTTGTTGTAGATTAGGATTCTGTGCAGCTTGCCCCAATAATTGGAAAAATGCCCCCATTAGTGCCTCATGGCCAAGTCCAGCGGTATCTTTTAACATGTAAGAAAAACCATTTGCCATACCAAGTGATGGTACAGCCGGTACATTCGTAATAATGACCCGACCTTCAGTAATAGTAGAAGCGAATCCCCAACCACTACCAACTAATGCATCAACTTTTTGATCCGGGCGTTTACGTTCATCCCAATCTTTTAATCGAATAAAGCCAAGTCCCATGTTTTGTCCACGACCAACCATGCTAAAACCTGCAACGGTGAAAATCTCTCTGACTGAATCAGCTTTTTCATTCATATAAAATTGAGAGGTTTTGTTCAATACACCCATGGTTTGTTCTAATGTCGCACCGGGTGGTAACTCAACCATTACAATCAACACCCCCTGATCTTCATTTGGTAAGAAACCAGTTGGTAAACGGTTAAAGCCAAATACTAAGCCAACAACTATCAAGACATAGCAAACAAATGAAATCAGTGGATAACGAATAAACTTAATTACCCCTTTTTCATAGGCATATAAACTTTTGTTATACAAATTATTGAACTTATTGAAAAACCATTTAGTTCCAATTGAAAGCCACGTAAACGGAGGTATGGTTTGTAATTTTTCGCCTAATGTTGTTATCTTAACTTTATTTTTCGATGGTGCTTTTAAAATTTGTGCGCAAAGTGCTGGCGTTAATACAATTGCCATCAATACGGATAAAGCCATTGACGTTACAATTGTGATTGAAAATTGACGATATATCCCCCCTGCAGCACCACCATAAAATGCCATTGGTACGAATACGGCGGATAATACCACAGCAATACCCACTAATGCCGAAGTAATTTGTTCCATCGATTTAACCGTTGCATCATAAGGCGAAAGGCCTTCGTCATGCATAATACGTTCAACGTTTTCAATTACTACGATGGCATCATCGACCAGAAGACCGATGGCCAGCACCATAGCAAACATAGATAACGTATTAATGGTAAATCCAAATATATATAAAACTGCAAAGGTACCTAACAATACTACTGGTACGGTAATAGTTGGAATAAGTGTAGAACGCAGATTTTGTAAAAAGACATACATAACGATAACAACCAATATGATTGCTTCAATTAATGTATGCACAACGTTATTAATCGATAATTTAACAAACGGAGTTGTATCATAAGGATAGGCAAATTTGATATCTTCAGGAAAAATCTGTGATAATTCTTGAATTTTTTGGTCAACTTTTGCTGATGTATCGAGTTGGTTTGCTCCTGTCGCCAAATAAATACCTAAACCAGCTGATGGTTTACCGTCATAACGTGAAAGAAAGTTATAATCAGCAGCACCAATTTCAACATTGGCAACATCTTTTAATAAGATGTTTGAGCCATCTGTGTTAACACGTACTAAAATATTTTGAAATTGCTCAGGTGTTTTTAACCGAGATTGAGCTGTAATAGTTGCATTGAGCTCTTGACCTTCAGTTGCTGGTAAAGCACCTAATTGCCCTGCAGTAACCTGCGCATTTTGTGCTTGAATAGCAGCAATAATTTCTTCAATAGATAAATTAAAATAATTTAGTTTATTAGGATCTAACCAAATACGCATTGCATATTCAGAACCAAACAACTGAGTATCACCGACTCCTTGTACACGACGTATCTGATCTTGTACTGTTGAATAAATAAAGTCAGCGATATCTGCTTGTGTTTTTTGAGGATTGGTAGAATAGAAACCAATAACTTTTAAAAAGTTGGTATTATTTTTAGCAACCGATACCCCATTTTTTTGCACGCTTTCTGGCAAACGAGATTTAATACTTTCTACTTTATTTAAAACCTGTACTTGCGCAAAATCAGGGCTAGTGCCGGGAGCAAAAGTCAGAGTGGTTTGTACAACCCCCTGAGCACTACTGGTTGATTTCATATAAATCAAATTATCCAAACCAGTCAAGTTTTGCTCAATCAATTGGGTAACTGTATTCTCAATAGTTTGAGCATCAGCCCCTGGATAAACAGCAGAAACCGTAACAGCTGGTGGTGCGATATCAGGATACTGTTCAACAGCGAGTAGCTTAATACATAAAGCACCGCCCAGCATCATCATGATAGCAATTACCCATGCAAAAACAGGTCTATCAATAAAAAACTTAGCCATAATTAACTCTACCCCTGTTTTATTTCACGCTGCTTTTGATGATATTGTCTAATTGCTCTTGAGAAAGAGTAGCTGGCTTATCTACTACTTGAGCCTTCATTGGTTGCCCCCTTTCTACTGCGGTTAAATTAAGTAAACCGGTAGTAATCACTTGTTCACCAACATCAATGCCACTGGTAACAACCCAATAACCACTGATGCCAGTATAAACTTTAATATCTTGACGATATTCAACTGTATTATCTGGTTTTAAAATCTTAGCTGTATATTGACCTTTTTGGTTACTAGTAATGCCCTGCTGAGGAACTAGTACTGCATTTTTGATAGTACCTAATGTCAATTGTGGTTTTACAAACATCCCCGGTAAAATTTTACCTTCAGCATTTGAAAATTGTGATCGCAGAGTAACTGTTCCAGTCGTTTCATTAACCGTCATATCTGAAAATTTAATATTTCCTGATAGAGCATATTTTGATCCATCATTAAAAAACAATTCAACATTATCGCCTTGAGCTGGTTCATAAATTATATTTTCATCTTGAAGATATTTATTATAACGAGTTGCAGCTTCAGTCATATCAACATAAATTGGATCAAGTTGCTGTACCAAAGCTAATGGAGCAGCTTGCCCTGCTGACACTAATGCCCCCTCCGTGACACTTGATTTACCAATATACCCATCAATTGGCGAGTATACTTTCGTGTAGTCCAAATTAACTTTGGCTGCGTGCTCTGCTGCTTGAGCAACTAAAACACTTGCCTCAGCTTGTTTGGCATCGGCAGCCGCTTTATCATATTCTTGTTGACTGATAGATTTAGTATTCAAAAGTCCAGCATAACGCTTTAAGGTTAGTTGAGCTATATTAGCGTTAGCTTTCGCACTAGCTACACTGGCCACCGCACTATCATAATTCGCTTGATAAATGGCTGGGTCAATTTGATAAAGTGATTGACCAGCTTTAACATTTGAACTTTCTTCAAATTCTCGATTTAGTACAATCCCACTAACCTGTGGTCGGATTTCAGCGATCTGGGAAGCAACGACCCGTCCAGGTAAGTTTATTTTTAGAGTATAGTCTAAAGGTTCAACTTTAAAAACAGTTACCTTTGGTAATTGGCCAGCACCATCTTGTGATTGATTATTATCACAACTTGTTAATAACAATAGACTAGTTAATGCCGCTGGCAGAGTAAGTAATAGCTTATTAAATCTCATATAAAAAAGACCTCGGTAACTTAATAATTATTTTTTAAATAAAAACAATGAATATTATTCAAAAGTGATCGGAGATTTTACAAAAAATATGCATAGATTGTAAGAGTCTTAACGCCTTAATAGCACAGAGTTCTAAAAATTATCTGACTTATTAGCCTTAAAAGCAAATTAATAAAAAAATTCTATTGATAATTATGATTATTGCTAGAAATAAAGTAATATAGACTAATAGTTTTTTTGCGCTGTAATAAGTGAGTATGGATTTAACTTAAATGTAAAAAGTAAAAAAATTTCGTTGTGGTATTTTTTAATCCTTTTTTTTCAATTATATTATTGAATAATTTGAATCTATATTTAATTTAATTCTGAGTGGGTATTATGGATAATTTACGTACTGTTCTAATTGTAGTGGCATCCTTGGTCATCATTGCATTATTAATTCATGGGCTTTGGATCAATAAGAAAGAACGTTCTTCTTTATTTAAGTTAGGCAAAAAAGATAAATTCACAACAAATACTCAGCAATATGAAGACATCTATAATGATGAAGATGATGTGATTTTACTCACGCCAAAAAGCAAAACAAATCAGGACGATGCTAATATTTCTATTAATAAAGCACTAGTAGTAGAAGAAGAACAACTACCCCTTCAAGTTGATCTATTTTCAGATGATGACGAACAACAACCAAAAATCGAAACTAAGGTTTCTAATGAGTCGACTCACGATGTTCAACAGGATATCTTTACTGATGAGCCAATGAAAGAAACTTCTAAAATCGAAAAAACAACCAAAGCTAACGAGGATATAAAAACAGATGCTCCTCAACCTGAAGAAAAACTCGAAAAACAAGACAAACTAACGATAGACGATAGTGAAGAAAGCAAAACTGAAATTATTGTATTAAATGTTACTGGCTTAAATGGCAAGGAATTACAAGGTGATATGCTATTAGCTAGCATCATGCAATCAGGATTTCAATTTGGTGATATGCGTATTTTTCATCGCCATGTTGACCCAGCAGGTAATGGGCCGATATTATTTAGTTTAGCAAATATGATTAGTCCGGGGCATCTAGATCCCGAAACTATGCACGAATTTACAACACCAGGTGTATCAATTTTTATGGTTGCACCAACCCATGGAAACAATCAACAAAATTTCAAATTAATGCTACAAACAGCACAACGTATCGCCGATGATGTTAATGGTGTCGTTTTGGATGATGAACATCATATGATGACACCTCAAAAAATCGATAGTTATAAAGAACGCATAAAAAAAGCTTGTAATGAAATTTAAGCTAGCTATTTAAAATTCCTCATTTTTGCTACTATTCCACTAAAAAATTAGTGGAATAGTCTGACTTATATTAGATAATTGACTATATTTAGTAAAATCTGTTGTTCTAAATACAGTTAAATACTATTTTAGTAATAAGCTTAAAAACCTTCTTGATAAATTAAGAGTTTAAAATCATGCCACAATCAAATATAACTGAACATTCAGTAGCGCCATCTAGCTCTAACCAAGATGTAATAACACAGATCTCGACTTTACGTGATCTGATAAGACATCATGAATACTGTTATTATGTGTTAGATGCTCCCGAAATACCCGATGTGGAATATGATAAATTAATTAAACAGCTGCAAAATCTGGAGCTGACTCATCCTGAACTTATTACCCCTGACTCACCAACCCAACGTGTTGGAGGAGCACCATTATCACAGTTTTCGTCGATCAGACATCAATTACCTATGTTATCATTGGATAATGTTTTTGATGAATCGAGTTTTATCGCTTTTAATAAAAGAATAAAAGATCGCTTAGAGCTTGATGAAGAGCAAGCCGTTGAATACTGTTGCGAGTTAAAACTTGATGGATTGGCGGTAAGTCTGTTATATGAAAATGGCCAATTAATTCAAGCTGCTACACGAGGAGATGGAACGACTGGTGAAGATATTACAGCCAACGTTCGAACAATAAAAACTATTCCACTCGTATTGCAGGGTGAGAATATTCCGTCTCGCCTAGAAGTTCGAGGTGAAGTTTTTATGACGCATAAAGGTTTTGCTAAATTAAATGCAGAAGCTGAAAAACGTAACGAAAAAATATTTGCTAACCCTCGTAATGCTGCTGCCGGTTCATTGAGACAGTTAGATCCTAAAATCACGGCTAAAAGACCACTTACTTTTTTCTGTTATGGCGTTGGTATTAATGAAGGAGCAGATTTACCCAATACTCACTATGCAAGACTAATGCAATTTAAAGCTTGGGGCCTACCAGTAAGTGACAAAGTTCAAATTCGCCATGGTGCACAAGAAGCACTAGATTATTTTAAGCAAATTGGTGATCAAAGAATGTCATTAGACTTTGATATCGATGGTGTTGTAATCAAAGTCAATAGCATTACAGAACAAGAACAACTTGGCTTCGTTGCTCGTGCGCCTCGTTGGGCTACTGCATTCAAATTTCCAGCACAAGAAGAAGTAACAAAGTTAAATAAAGTTGACTTTCAAGTCGGGCGTACTGGAGCGATAACGCCAGTAGCCAGATTAGAGCCAGTATCAGTTGCCGGGGTAATTGTCAGCAATGCCACACTGCATAACAGCGATGAAATCATCCGGTTAGGTATTCGTGAGGGTGATTATGTCACCGTTCGTCGAGCTGGCGATGTTATTCCACAAATTGTCACAGTAATTAAAGATCGAAGACCCGCTGATACTAAAGAAATTATTTTTCCAACTCACTGCCCGATTTGTGGTTCAATCATTGTCCGTGATGAAGGGCAAGCGATATCTCGTTGCGCAGGGGGATTAATTTGTCAAGCACAACGCAAAGAAGCTTTAAAACATTTTGTTTCTCGTCGAGCGATGAATGTCGAAGGTTTGGGCGATAAAATAATTGAACAATTAGTAGATAAAGAATATGTCAAAACACCAGCAGATCTTTATAAACTTACAGTGCCAATTTTATGTTCATTAGATAAAGTTGGTGAAAAGTTAGCCAACAATTTAATGGGCGCATTAGATAAATCTAAAAATACAAGTTTGAATCGATTTATTTTTGCGCTTGGTATTCCGAATGTTGGTGAAGTCACTGCGGAAAATTTAGTTAATCAATTAGGAAATTTAACCGCAATTGAAAACGCATCTTTGGAACAATTACAATCGGTAAATGATATTGGCGCTGTTATTGCAGAAAGTATTATCGACTTCTTTCAAGAACCTCATAACCGCACAGTAATTGATCAGTTAATTAGTGAGGAAATTGGTATACACTGGCCAGATGTTGAAATACAACTGCTAACAACTGACTCACCATTTTCTGACAAAACCGTCGTGTTAACAGGAACTTTATCAATATTAACACGTGACGAAGCAAAAGCTAAATTAAAACAACTTGGTGCTAAAGTAACAGGTAGTGTTTCAAAAAAAACCGACTTTGTAATTGCTGGAGAAGCAGCTGGTTCAAAATTAACCAAAGCTCAAGAACTTGGAATAAAAGTGATTGATGAACAAGAATTGATAAACTTATTAAATCAATGAATATAAAATAGTGGAGTATATTAAGCTAATCAAGCAAAATGGCTTAATCCCAAATTCAAGGAGAAAATTATGCCTTTATTAGACAGTTTTAAAGTTGACCATACCAAAATGAAAGCGCCTTTTGTACGAATAGCCAAAACCATGGTAACCCCAAAAGGCGATGATATTACGGTATTTGATCTTCGCTTTACCATTCCTAATAAAGCACTATTACCTGAAAAAGGTATTCATACCTTAGAGCATTTATTTGCAGGCTTTATGCGTGACCATTTAAACAGTGATAAAGTTGAAATCATTGATATCTCACCAATGGGTTGCCGAACTGGTTTTTATATGAGTTTAATTGGCAAACCAGAAGAATCTTCAGTTGTTAATGCTTGGTTGCAAGCTATGCATGATGTTATGAATGTAAAATCTCAATCAGAAATTCCTGAATTGAATGAATATCAATGCGGAACCTATACCATGCATTCTTTAGATGAAGCCAAAGCGATTGCTGAAAAAATTATCCAAACTGGAATTGGAATATGCCATAATCAAGACATCGCATTAACCGATGAACAACTAGCCTCCATTAATAATTAGGAAATATTTATGCCAAATGTAGTGATTGATTTTTTAGAAGGACGCACCATTGAACAAAAACGTGAAATGGCAAAACGGGTAACTGATGCCATTGTTGAAACGCTTAACTGTAAACCTGAAGCGGTACAAATTATTATGCATGAAGTCTCAAAAGATCAAATTGCTAATGGTGGCGGACTAAGATGTGACAAAGATTAATAAATTTTTTATTAGCAGATAAAAATTAACCTCAAAACCGCTGATAGATTTTGAGGTTAACGATTAAATAATTATAACAACTAAATTAACAATACGGCAACTTCGTAAAACTCACCTTTTAAAGTGTTAGTGATTACAGTGGTGTAAATGTAATAAATGCCCCAATTTATTAGCTTTAGTCGCTAAATAATGCTCGTTGCTCGGGTTTTCGCCTACTTCCAAAGGTACTCTTTCAGTAACATTAATACCTGCTTGCTCAAGAACTTTTATCTTTTCTGGATTATTCGTTAATAATCTAACTTGAGAAACATTTAATAACCTTAGCATATCAGCACACAAAGTAAAATCACGCTCATCAGCAGCGAAACCTAATTGCTCATTTGCTTCAACCGTATCTAACCCCTGATCTTGAAGCGCATAAGCCCTAATTTTATTTAGCAAACCGATATTGCGCCCTTCTTGACGATGATAAATTAAGACACCTTTACCCTCTTTAGCTATCTGCTTCAATGCAGCTTCTAATTGAAAACCACAATCACAACGTAAACTAAATAATGCATCGCCCGTCAAACATTCTGAATGAACGCGTGTTAATATGGATGAATGATCATTAATGTCACCAAACACTAATGCGACATGATCCTTACCTGTTGCAATTTCTTCAAAACCAACAATAGTAAAACATCCCCAAGGGGTTGGTAGTTTAGCTTGTGCAACATGTTTTAATTGCATTATTATCTCCAAGTTTCGTCACAACATGATTAAGATTTTTTAAAAATAAATCGTATTTCCATGTTAAAATAAATAAATTTTTATGCTTAATTGAGTTTTAAATGGGGTTAGTAATAAAAAAAACAATAGTGCCATTGATCTTATTTCTGATTATACCTTTATCTGTTATAACCGTAAATTGGCAGTGGCAACCAACGTCAATAAATAATACATCTAAATATTTATTTTGGGTAACTGAAACTGCTAGTTTTCCGTGGGCAATAATAACATCTGGACTGTTTTTTTTACTCTTTTACCTAAAACTAGTTAATAAAAATAAAAAAACATTATTACTATTATGGCTAGTTTTAGTCAGTGCTATGTTAGGTGGTCAAATTATTAAAAGCATAATCAAACAACAAACTGCTGAAGCCAGACCTTATGTGATATGGTTAGATAAAGAGTTTAATCTTAATCAACAGCAATTTTATTCACAAGCAAGAGCAGAACGTAAAGCTAATATTGAAAAATTGTTAGCCAATTCAACCATTATTCCTAGATGGCTATCTAATCATTGGCAGAATGAAACAGGTTATGCTTTTCCTTCTGGGCACACCTTATTTGCAGTAACTTGGGCTTTATTAGCCATAACACTACTAAGTTTTAAACGACATTTTTTTATTGTATCAATCATTACTATTTGGTCATTGCTCATTGAAACGAGTCGGCTATTACTAGGCATGCATTCTGCTTATGATTTAATATTAGGGATATTGCTTGCTTGGTTAATTTCACTTATCTGCTGTTTTTATGTTAAAAAATGGCATATAGTAATGGAATAACACTAGGAAAAAGAATAGTTTTAAAGAAAAGAATTAGATTAAATCAATATTTTTAATAAAATAATAAGGTTAGCATTATGAAATTAGTAATATCAATTTTATTGATAATTCTTATTTTCGCCATTTCGATAACAATAGGTTCGGCTAATAATCAAATAGTGACTTTTAACTATTTAATTGCTAAAACTGAAGTCAGATTATCAGTATTATTGGCAATATTATTTGGCTCAGGTTTTTTAGTTGGTTGGATATTAACTGGAATATATTTCTTAAAATCTAAATTCCAACATTCATCGACTAAACGTAAATTAAATAAATTGCAAAAAAAATATGATGAAGACATATCAAATCATCAAAAAATGAATTTAACCAATACCAATTAAAATAGGTAATTATGTTTGAATTGTTATTTCTGTTACTGCCAATAGCCGCTGCCTATGGCTGGTATATGGGTGACAGGAATGCCAAACAAAAATATTTAAATCAATCGAATCGATTATCTCGAGAATACGTAGATGGTCTAAATTTTCTTTTGTCTAATCAAAAAGATAAAGCGGTTGACATCTTCCTTGATCTACTTAAAGAGGATGAAGGTACTCTCGAAGCGCATCTAACATTAGGAAACTTGTTCCGTTCGAGAGGCGAAGTTGATCGAGCAATACGTATTCATCAAGCATTAATGGAAAGTTCATCATTATCATTCGATCAACGATTATTGGCAATTCAGCAACTCGGCCGAGACTACATGGTTGCAGGCCTTTATGATCGTGCTGAAGAGATGTTTTTACAATTAGTTGATGAAGAAGACTTCCAGCAACATGCTCTACAACAATTACTTATTATTTATCAATCTACAAGTGAGTGGATAAATGCAATAAATACCGCATCTAGACTAGTGAAACTTGGCAATGAAAAATATAAAATCGAAATCGCCCAATTTTATTGTGAACTAGCCGCACTCGCTATAGCTAATGATGATTTAGATCAAGCATACAACCTATTAAAGAAATCCGCTACAGCCGATGCTAACTGTGCTCGCACGTCATTAATGCTTGGAGGAGTATTCATGGTCCAAGACAAAACCGAACAAGCAATTGAATCTTTTCAACAAATAATAAACCAAGACAAGGCTTTTATTGGCGAAGCATTGCCACTATTAAAAGCATGTTATGAAAAAATAAATCAGCCACAACTATTAAAACAGTTTTTAGAAATTTGTGTCAAACAGGACACTGGTAATGTAGCCGAACTAATGCTTGCCGATATTGTTGAAAAGAACAACGGATTAGATGCCGCCCAATATTACCTTTATCGTGAACTATTAAAACACCCAAATCTTAAAGGATTCTACCGTTTAATGGATTACCATGTGGCAGATGCTGAAAAAGGAAAGGCTAAAGAAAGTCTACTACTACTTCGAAATATGGTAGGCGAACAAATAAAATCAGTTCCTAATTACCGGTGTCAAAAATGTGGATTTACCGTTAATACTCTCTATTGGTTGTGCCCAAGTTGTCGCTCATGGTCAACCATAAAACCTGTTCGTGATTTCGAACATCATTCAAATAATTAAAAGAGCTTAATATGTTTCTAATTGATTCGCACTGTCATTTAGACAGTTTGGACTATACTAATAAAACGCTTGATAGCGTTTTGCAAGAAGCACTACACAATGATGTGAAACATTGTCTAAGTGTTGCAACAACGTTGTCGGGTTATGAATCGATGAAAGCAATGCTAATGCCCTATAAAAAACAGTGCTCGTTTTCATGCGGTATTCACCCTCTCAATTTAGATGACGAACCTTACGATGCCGAGCGTTTTGCCCGCCTCGCTCAAGAAGACAATGTTATCGCTCTTGGCGAAACAGGTCTTGATTATTACTATCAACAAGATAATCTTGAACTACAGCAATACAATTTTATACAACACATTCATTTAGGTAAGCAATTAAAAAAACCAATAATTGTCCACACCCGTAACGCTAAACAAGATACCCTAAAAATATTAAAAGAAGAGCAAGTTTACTCGGGGGTTTTACATTGTTTTACTGAAGATATTGATACAGCTAAAGCTTTATTAGATATTGGTTTTTATATTTCATTTTCAGGAATTATCACCTTTAAAAATGCCGAATCTCTTCGAGAAGTAGCAAGAGTTGTGCCATTAGATCGTATGTTGATTGAAACTGATTCCCCTTATTTAGCACCTGTTCCCTATCGGGGAAAAGAAAATCAGCCCGCTTATGTTAGAGAGGTAGCTAACTATTTAGCCGCACTAAAAGGCGTAACTCTTGACACTATTGCACAACAAACTACAACAAACTTTTGTCAATTATTCAATTTACAAGGAGTAATTAATGAGTAATAAATTAACAATCAATTGGGATGACTTTTTAACTAATTATTGGCAAAAAAAACCAGTTATTTTACGTAATGCTTTTAGTAATTTTATCGACCCAATTTCTCCTGAAGAACTAGCTGGTCTTGCCATGGAAGAAGAAATCGAAAGTCGAATTGTTACCAACAAAAATGGGGAATGGGACGCAAAATATGGGCCATTTATCGATTATAGTGACTTAGGTGAAGATCATTGGAGCCTGCTTGTCCAAGCTGTCGATCATTGGCATGAGCAAGCAGCCAGTTTAGTCGAACCATTTAAATGCATTCCACAATGGCAATTTGAAGACCTAATGATATCTTATGCAACCCAAGGTGCTGGTGTTGGCCCTCATATTGATAATTATGATGTCTTTATCATTCAAGGTAAAGGCCGCCGCCGTTGGCAAGTCGGTGATCGTAATCCTAACTATAAACAGTTTAGTGCTCATAAAGCTTTATTACATGTTGAAGATTATCAACCTATTATCGATGAGGAAATCACTGCTGGAGATATTTTATATATACCAATTGGTTTTCCACACAATGGAGTATCGATTGGCGAATCACTTAGTTACTCAGTAGGATTTAGAACCCAAACATCACAAGAATTACTCAGTGGATTTGCCGATTATATTATTGATAATTTGCCTAATGGTATTTTTTATCAAGACCCAGAGTTAAGATTACCAAAAGATCCTTATTTAATTCAACCATATGAAATTGAAAAGCTTCAAAGTCAAATGATTGATTTAATAAAAAATCCTGCTTTGTTTAATGATTGGTTTGGTAAACATATCACAATGCCTATGCATGAACTAAACATCATTCCTATTGAACCAGCTTATGATTTAGATGAATTCGAAGCAATTCTCAAAGCTGGAGCTGAACTCTACCGAGTTCCTAGCATTCGTATCTTAAAAATCGATGATACCGCCTATATCAACGGCAAAAAAATACCTTTACCAATGACAACAATCAATCTGTTATGTGAAACTGAAGTACTTTACTACGAGCAAATACAAGACCAAACAACCTTAGATGTCATGTTAAAATTTGTTAATCTCGGTTATTGGTATTTTGCTGAAGAGTAAAATTTCATCTCAATAATATCGGTTACTAAGCTATCAGCTAACATCCGTAAAATGGCAAAATTATCGGTTAATTTGTCTAAAAAATTAGATATTTTTCAATATTAAACAGATAATTTTGCCAAAACAACAATAAATAAAATAAAAGCTGATATTTTTGGATTTTCATTTAGCTTTTTGCCATTTTTAAGTATATACTTGCCCCCGCTTTTTGAGCCCCTTCGTTTAATGATGAGTTAAACAAAATAACGCTTATATTGAACCACTATCTTTTTATTGACTTGAGGTAAACATGAATATTAACGCAAACATGACCAACCAAGCTGAGAGTGAAAGCGCACAAACAACTCCTTATCAAAAACGTACTTTATTTGCATCAACGGTAGGATATGCATTAGATGGTTTAGATATGATGATTTTAGGTGTTTGTTTTAGTCTAATTGCAACCACTTTTAACCTAACTAAACCCGATCTAGGTACATTAACTTCAGTAACATTATTAGGAGCTGTATTAGGTGGAATTCTTTTCGGCGTGCTTGCTGATAAATTTGGCCGTGTTAGAGTATTTTCATGGACAATCTTAATCTTTTCATTATTTACAGGCCTTTGTGCTATTTCACCAAATTACGAAAGCTTTTTAATTTTTCGCTTTGTTAGTGGCCTTGGTCTAGGTGGTGAATTTGGTATCGGCATGACATTGGTATCAGAAAGCTGGCCTAAACATAAACGTTCCAGAGCAACATCGATTGTGGCATTAGGCTTTCAAGTGGGTATAATTCTTGCCGCTTTAACAGTTAATTTTATTGGTGAAGTGCATGGCTGGCGTTGGGCATTTGCTATGGGTGTATTACCAGCACTATTTGTTGCATGGACACGTAAAGGATTAAAAGAGCCTGAAATTTGGCAAAACTTAAAAGACCAAAACAAAAATAAAATTGCTATCGGTAAACTATTTAAATCCCCTAGAATAACAGCTACTACTATTGGCTTAACTATTGCTTGTGCAGTACAAAACTTTGGTTTTTATGGGCTTATGGTTTGGATGCCAAACATGATTGCGACTGAATTAAAACTACCGTTCAAAAACACGATGTTTTGGACAATATCAACCACGATTGGTATGTCATTAGGGATCTTAATTTTCGGCTGGTTGTGTGATAAATTTGGTCGTCGCCCATCTTATATAATATTCTTACTTATATCAGCTATTTCAATATGGTTTTATTTTCACCAAACTGATATGTTAGTTTTAATTCTATTTGGTTCAGTAATTGGCTTTTTTGTTAATGGTATGATGGGTGGATATGGGGCTTTACTGGCTGAACATTACACTACTGATGCCCGTTCTAGTGCTGAAAATATTATCTTTAACGTGGGTCGTGGTATTGCGGGTGTCTCGCAAGTACTCATTGCCTATTTAGCAACTGTTTACTCTATCAGTTATGCATTAGCATTACTTTCTGGAGCTTACTTATTATCAGCAATAGCCTTTATCTTCTTGATCCCTGAAACCAAAGGCAAAGCATTAGAATAATTACATAAAAAAACAGGGCTAAATAGCCCTGTTTTACTAATAAAAGTAATAGTTATTTTTAACTATTTTGCATCACAATCAGAAGGTTTTAAGTGAATACTAAATACCACTTCATCTTTAATATAATAATTATGAATCGCACCATCAGGGAAAGCATTTTTAAAAGCTTTCATTTCACTATTATCTGAACAATAAAGAGTTTTTAATGCATCAGCGGTAATTTTTTTACTTTGGTCAATATCTAACTCATCTTTAGATATATCCATTACATATTTATAGTTAATTGAATTATTTTCTTTATAAAGATCAACTAGGCTTGAATTTGAATTCACTTTTGTTGGTAAGAAACCTTTAGCTTCACTTATATAATTGTCTTGAGCTTTACTTAGATCTGTCTTGGCTGCCTCCGCATCATTAGAAGCTGGTGCAGTTTTGGCTGGCTCACTATTGGCACTGTTATCTGCTGGTTTAGATTTTGAATCATCACAACCAAATAGAGCGGCAGCCATTAGGACCAATGCCGAATATTTTAAACCTTTCATATAAATTCCTTATTATAAAATTAATTAATGAGTTAATCAGATTAAAAAGACTATTAAATTTTAAAATATAAACTTAAAAAAATACACAACTTTTCACATTGAAAAAGAAAGAAAATAATTGTTCATATACAATATAGAAAAAGGGCCAATACAGCCCTTTAATATATTATAATTATTGAAAATTAATTAATATGCATACCGCCAGTTACACCATATACTTCCGCGGTGGTATAGCTTGATTCTTCTGATGCAAGATGAACATAAACGCCAGCAAGTTCAACAGGCTGACCAGCACGTTTTAATGGCGTCTGTTTACCAAATTCCGGTATTACTTCGCTTGGTTGACCTCCACAGATTTGTAATGGCGTCCAAACTGGACCAGGAGCTACACAGTTGACACGGATACCTTTACCACCTAATTGTGCAGCTAAACCTCGAGTAAAAGCTATAATTGCAGTTTTAGTTGCAGCATAGTCCAATAAATTAGCACTTGGTTGATAAGCCTGAACTGAAGAAGTGGTAATAATCGTTGCCCCTGGTTTTAAATACTCCAATGCAGCTTTAGTTAGCCAAAAGAGTGAAAAAACATTAATTTCAAAGGTTTTTTTAATCTGTTCAGTAGAGAGATGCATAATATCTTCAACGGCTGTTTGTTTACCAGCAACTAAGGTTAGATTATCAAGCCCACCTAATTTTTTATGCGCTTCATCAACTAATTTTTTACAAAATCCCTCATCACTTAAATCCCCAGGAATCAACACTACTTTACGCCCTACAGATTCGATAACTTTAGCAACATCTTCAGCATCTTTTTGTTCAGCTGGCAAATAGTTGATTGCCACATCAGCACCTTCTTTTGCATAAGCAATAGCTGCTGCACGACCAATCCCTGAATCCCCACCAGTAACCAACATTTTTCGACCTTCTAACCGTTGATGACCTTGATAACTTTTTTCACCACAATCAGGCACTGGATTCATTTCATATTGTAAGCCGGGAGGAGTTTGCTTTTGTTTAGGAAACTTGTCATGATGATATTTAGTTATCGGATTATAGGTTTGCTTGCTCATAATTTTCTCCTAAGTTAGACATGTATTTGTAGACAAATTCAATATAACTTAAATGAAATCAATTAATAATCACAAATTCCTATTGCTAGATTTATTTTATATCTTTAAAATATTTAATTAATTCAATTAATTATATTAACCGATAAAACACTGTAAAAATATTAATCATTAATAACCAAAATTTGAGAATAAAGTAACAGTGACTTCCTTGAATGGCCTAGCGAGGACAGAATAGACTTATGCTAAAACCATGACTGATTATAAATTGAACAGCAAAAATAGTGTAACAAATAAATAAACATTAAGCTAGCAACGCCTGCTTAATAATCGCTATTTATTAGTTGAGCAAGCAATCACGACTATAGTTAACACACTTTTCCTTTCAATATAATAGATAAATTTCGCACCTTGATTAAAATATTTTTTTCACCCTTTTCATTTGGGGAATCTCTTTGCAATAACTTTCAACCATTCCCTGACGAATTTGCTGTTTATTTTTTGGCGACATTAAAAACTTTCTAGCTATCCCTTTAATTTTATAATGATAAACAATAATATTATTTTCAGCTGTAACATCAAATAAGATCGTATGAACATCAATAGTAATAGACAATATTTCCTTAATTATACTGATGGCAGCAGCTTTATCATCATCTAAACCATAAGGTTTATTATTTTTTAACGCATTGTATTTTGCATAATTAGCTTGATCGATCAGTTATAATCGCTTCTCGGTCTTTTCAGCTCCAACATTTTACACAAGTCTATCAATTTTCTTATTACCTATCGGTGAATTATCACAACCAAATTGGAGCATAACCAACACAATAAAACAAATAATCTTCTTTATTCCTAATCCTTAGCTAGCCTATTTCTTATACCTTCTTCGAAGAATGATCATTTTATTAATTACAGATAATTATTTAACATGACAATCTGCCGGGGTTAATTCAACTACGATAATCTCTTTATTATCAATAAAATAATGATAGTTTGCGCCATCAGGAAATGCTGTTTTTAACTGTTGCATTTCTTCATTATTTTCACAATAAGCCTTAAACAAAGCTTGACGGATAGTATCAAGAGTACTTGGCAATAATAACGTATGTTCAGAGGTATTTTTAACCTCATATTGGTAATTAATGATGTTACGATCTTTATCTTTATCGATACCGATCAAAGTCGTTAACTCATCAATCACAATGGGTAAAGCTTTCTTGATGGGTTCAATCATTGCATTTTGTACCGCAACAAGTGATTCATCATTAACGTTATCCACGCTATTGTTTTTTGCTTTCTTACAACCAAACACCAAAAAACTCACTAGCAAAAATGCAACCAATCTAAGTATTTTCATATAAGCATCTCTTAATGAGTAATGAGTAATAATTAGTAAGACTAGGTTAAAACAGCTAGCTTAACCTTAAGAACAATGATTAATATTTATACACTAACCAGCCATAAAAATCCAAATTAAAACCGAAAATAATCTTTTTTTAAGTCTAAAAAACCCCTTTCCTCAAACTTTTTTCAAACAATAAACAAATTAATTAAAGCTGCTTTTGAAAAAAGCATAAAAAATTGTT
This sequence comes from Gilliamella sp. W8145, assembly GCF_016101145.1. Classification (NCBI taxonomy): domain Bacteria; kingdom Pseudomonadati; phylum Pseudomonadota; class Gammaproteobacteria; order Orbales; family Orbaceae; genus Gilliamella; species Gilliamella sp. W8145. The sequence goes on along the minus strand of NZ_JACFRC010000001.1, from coordinate 118,255 downwards.
GCACTTTTTTTTAAAACGAGTATTTTGATTAAACATCTTTCAAAAATGACAAAATAATTACAAAAGCATTATGATTTTTTCACTCATCGTCGTCCTCATTAACATTATTGTCAGCGTGGTCATTATTCCAACGCGGGGGCGTCTTTTGAGTTAAATATATGGTTACCATATTTCAAAAACCCCCGCCCCAAAAAGCGGGGTTTTTTTTATGAAAAATTTTGACATTAACAATAAATGAGCAAAAGTAACAAGTGAGGAATAAATGTTAGGAACACAGTGGATAGTAAGAACCTTAAAAGAAAAAGGCATTACCACCGTTTTTGGATATCCTGGTGGTCAAATTATGCCTCTATACGATGCACTTTATGATGGTGGAATTGAACACGTATTATGTCGTCATGAACAAGGTGCCGCAATGGCAGCCATTGGTTATGCTCGCGCCACCGGAAAAATTGGAGTTTGTATTGCAACATCAGGCCCTGGCGCGACCAATATTATTACTGGCCTTGCTGATGCATTAATTGATTCAGTACCTGTTATAGCCATTACAGGACAAGTTCCAACCACATTAATTGGTACTGATGCCTTTCAAGAAGTTGATGTTTTAGGCTTATCCTTAGCTTGCACCAAACATAGCTATTTAATTAATGATGCCACCCAGTTGCCAAATACCTTACAAGAGGCCTTCAATTTAGCCAATTCGGGTAGGCCGGGACCAATATTAATTGACATCCCAAAAGATATCCAGCTTGCCGAACATGATTACCAAACCTATTTAACACCGACAACCATAAAAACTCCTTCTGATAATGCTCAATTATATCCAATCTCATCTGACGAGATAGCACTTGCTAAACAAATGATTGGCCAAGCCGAAAAACCCATGCTTTATATTGGTGGTGGCGTTGGACTATCAAATGCAATTGCTGAAATGCGTGAATTTATGAACTTAACGCAAATACCTAGTGTATCGACATTAAAAGGACTCGGTGTTGCTGATCTTAACAATCCTTATTACTTAGGATTAATTGGTATGCATGGCGCCAAAGCAGCTAATTTAGCGGTACAAGAGTGTGATTTACTGATTGCTTTAGGAGTTAGGTTTGACGATCGAGTAACTGGCAAACTCAATGAATTTGCTAAACATGCTAAAGTCATTCATATTGATATTGATCAGTCTGAAATAAATAAATTACGCCAAAGCCATCTAGGATTGCAAGGCGATATTAAACATGTTTTGCCAATGCTTCATCAAACAGTCTCTATTAAAGATTGGCACGAGAAAATTAAACAATTGAAGGCGCAGCACCCTACTCGCTATGATCATCCAGGTGAAGCAATTTATGCGCCAGCATTATTAAAACGTATTTCGGAAAGAAGGCCAGTCAACAGCGTAATTACCACTGATGTTGGTCAACACCAAATGTGGACAGCGCAACATATGAGTTTTAATCATCCACAAAACTTTATTACTTCTAGTGGATTAGGAACAATGGGCTTTGGTCTACCCGCAGCTATAGGTGCACAACTGTCCAGACCTGAAGATATGGTGATTTGTGTATCTGGTGATGGTTCTTTTATGATGAACGTACAAGAATTAACCACAATAAAACGTAAAAAATTGCCAGTAAAAATTGTACTAATTGATAATCAACGTTTAGGTATGGTGAGACAATGGCAAGAGCTGTTTTTTAATGAAAGATATAGCGAAACCAATTTATCGGACAACCCTAATTTTCTAATGTTAGCTAAAGCATTTGATATTCCGGGACAAATGATCAGTAAAAAGTCGGAAATCGAATCAGCGCTTGACAATCTATTTAATTCATCTGGAGCTTACTTACTGCATGTATGTATTGATGAACTAGAAAATGTATGGCCACTAGTACCACCAGGGGCAGCAAATGAAAATATGTTAGATAAAAGTAATAAGGAGTAAGTGATGAATCAAATAGCAACACATCAATTTACTATAAAAGCCAATGATAAATTGGGTTCTCTTGAACGCATTTTACGCGTTGTTCGCCACCGTGGCGGACATATACAACAGATGCAAATGCAATCAATTGATAATCATTTATTTATCTTAAATCTAACATTAACTACGGAACGATCACTATCATCATTACAAAGCCAAATTAGCAAATTGGAAGATGTTATAGAGATAGAATAAAGTATAAAATAAACCTTAGTGAAACAATAAGTTAAATAAAAAAAAGTAATTTTTTTAGCAGTTAAACAAACAAAAAAGTGATGTATAATGCTTACCATTAAATGAATAAAAGCAGTATACATGCTTAACAAAAGTAAATTTAAGAGGAAAACAAAAAATGGGTACTACAGCAAAATCTGATTATATTTGGTTCAATGGCGAAATGGTTCCATGGGCAGATGCGAAAATTCACGTAATGTCACATGCTCTGCATTATGGTACTTCAGTATTTGAAGGTGTCCGTTGTTATGAAACTAACAAGGGGCCAGCAATTTTTCGTCATAAAGAGCATGCGCAGCGCCTATTAAATTCAGCTAAAATTTATCGTTTTCCTGTTCCTTATTCACTTGAAGAGATCATGGAAGCAACACGTCAAGTAATTAAGAAAAACAACTTAAAAAGCGCATACATTCGTCCATTAGCATTTATTGGCGATGTTGGTATGGGTGTTATTCCACCAGCAGGTTATCAAACAGATGTTATGATTGCCGCTTTCCCATGGGGAGCCTACCTTGGTGAAGACGCCTTAGAACAAGGTATCGATGCAATGGTATCATCATGGAACCGTTTTGCTCCAAATACCATTCCAGCAGCAGCAAAAGCTGGTGGTAACTACTTATCATCACTACTTATCGGATCTGAAGCTCGTGCTAATGGCTTCCAAGAAGGGATTGCATTAGACGTTAACGGTCAGCTTTCGGAAGGCTCAGGTGAAAACCTATTCATCGTTAAAGACGGTATATTATTTACCCCATTACTATCATCATCTGCCCTTCCAGGGATCACTCGTGATGCGATCATTACTCTTGCACGTGATCTAGGCATTGAAGTACGTGAACAGACTCTGTCTCGTGAATCACTATATCTTGCTGACGAAGTGTTTATGACCGGTACTGCTGCCGAAATCACACCAGTACGAAGTGTTGACCGTATTCAAGTTGGTATTGGTCGTTGTGGCCCAATCACTAAACAAATCCAACAGACATTCTTCGGATTATTCAATGGCAAAACTGAAGATAAATATGGTTGGTTAGATCTAATTAAATAAGCATTAATAAGAGCCGCCGATTAAGATTAATTCGGCGGTGTCATCATTTTACTATTTATTAAGAACTCAAAAATGTACCGATAGAAATCGGTCACTTGCATTAGGAAAAATTGGGAGCAACAAATGCCTAAATATCGTTCAGCAACCTCAGTTGAAGGTCGCAACATGGCAGGCGCCCGCGCCTTATGGCGTGCAACAGGCGTAAAAAATGAAGACTTTGGTAAACCCATCATTGCAGTGGTTAATTCATTCACACAATTCGTACCTGGCCATGTCCACTTAAAAGATATTGGTCAACTAGTGGCAAAAGAAATTGAAGCTTGTGGTGGTATTGCCAAAGAGTTTAACACTATTGCTGTTGATGATGGTATCGCTATGGGCCATGGTGGTATGCTTTATTCCTTACCATCTCGAGAACTCATTGCCGATTCAGTTGAATATATGGTTAATGCACACTGTGCTGATGCTATGATCTGTATCTCAAACTGTGACAAAATTACCCCAGGGATGTTAATGGCGTCACTGCGTTTAAACATTCCAACTGTGTTCGTCTCTGGCGGTCCAATGGAAGCTGGTAAAACTAAACTGTCAGATCAAATCATCAAACTCGACTTAGTTGATGCTATGATCCAAAGTGCTAACCCCAATGTTAGCGATGCCGACAGCGAGGCAATTGAACAATCTGCCTGCCCGACTTGTGGATCATGCTCTGGGATGTTTACTGCTAACTCAATGAACTGTTTAACCGAAGCATTAGGTCTCTCTTTACCGGGTAATGGCTCACTGGTTGCCACCCACAAACAGCGTGAACAACTTTTCTTAAATGCGGCTAAGCGCATTGTTGAAATAACCAAACAGTATTACGAACATGATGATGTAGCTTATTTACCTCGATCAATTGCAACTAAAGCTGCTTATGAAAATGCTATGTCTCTTGATATCGCCATGGGTGGCTCAACAAATACCGTATTACATTTACTTGCCACAGCGCAAGAGGGTGAAATAGACTTTACCATGTCAGACATCGACAGATTATCACGCAAAGTTCCTCATTTATGTAAAGTTGCGCCAAGTACCGCAATTTATCATATGGAAGATGTCCACCGTGCTGGAGGTGTGGTATCTATCATGTCTGAATTGGACAAAGCAGGATTACTAAACCGTAACGTACATAACGTACTTGGTTTAAGTTTACAAGAAACCTTTGCCAAATATGATATTACGCAAACAACTGACGAAGCCGTTAAAAAAATGTATCGCAGTGGTCCAGCAGGCATTCGCACCACCAAGGCCTTCTCTCAAGATTGTTATTGGGATAGCTTAGATGATGATCGTGAAAATGGCTGTATTCGTGATAAGGCACATGCTTATAGTCAAGATGGTGGATTAGCAACCCTTTATGGTAACGTTGCCCAAGATGGCGCTATTGTAAAAACCGCCAGTGTTGCTGCCGAAAACCTAGTTTTCCGTGGTCCGGCCAAAGTTTATGAAAGCCAAGAAGATGCCGTTGATGCAATTTTAGGTGGCAAAGTAGTGGCAGGCGATGTGGTAGTAATTGTTTACGAAGGACCAAAAGGTGGGCCGGGTATGCAAGAAATGCTTTATCCGACAAGTTACTTAAAATCAATGGGGCTTGGTAAAGCCTGTGCATTAATCACTGATGGCCGTTTTTCTGGTGGTTCATCTGGATTATCTATTGGTCACATTTCACCAGAAGCCGCTAATGGTGGGGTGATTGGTCTTGTGCGTGACGGTGATATTATCGATATCGACATCCCAAATCGTAAATTAGAGCTCATCGTACCAGAAGATGAATTAGAACGTCGCCGTGTCGCAGAACTTGCTCGTGGTGATAAAGCCTTTACTCCTCATAATCGTGACCGTTATGTCTCATATGCACTAAAAGCTTATGCTAGCTTAGCAACTAGTGCAGACAAAGGTGCGGTACGTGATAAAAGCAAATTAGGTGGTTAATGTGAATCAACAAGCTAACAAACTAACCGGCGCTGATTATTTAAAAGCTACACTATGCAGTGCCGTGTATGATGTCGCCCAAGTGACGCCACTGGAACATATGGAAAAAATATCCACTCGTTTAAAAAATCAAATTTTTGTTAAACGGGAAGATCGTCAATTAGTCCACAGTTTCAAAATTCGTGGCGCTCAAGCCATGATAGCCAGCTTAACCCCCGAAGAACGTGAATGCGGCGTAGTTGCCGCATCAGCCGGTAATCATGCCCAAGGCGTTGCATTTTCAGCAACTAAATTAGGGATTAAATCGCTAATTGTCATGCCATTAAATACAGCTGATATCAAAGTCGAAGCCGTAAAAGGCTTTGGTGGTGAAGTACTACTTTATGGAGCCAATTTTGATGAAGCTAAAGCCAAAGCAATGGAACTGGCTAAGCAACAAAACCGGATATTTATTCCACCTTTTGATCATCCACTAGTTATCGCAGGTCAAGGCAGTATAGCTATGGAACTGTTGCAACAAAATGCCAAGCTTGACCGTATTTTTGTGCCTGTCGGTGGTGGCGGACTCGCTGCCGGTATTGCCGTATTAATTAAGCAAATCATGCCATCAATCAAAGTGATTGCAGTTGAACCTGAAGATGCTGCCTGCTTGAAAGCGGCTTTAGTGGCAGGACATCCAGTCGATCTTGATCGGGTTGGTTTATTTGCTGAAGGTGTTGCAGTTAAACGAATTGGTGATGAAACATTTAGACTCTGTCAGCAATATATTGACGATATCATTACTGTTGATAGCGATGAAATCTGTGCGGCAGTTAAAGATCTATTTGATGATGTACGTGCCATTGCAGAACCATCGGGTGCAGTAGCATTAGCTGGCCTTAAAAAGTATGTCGAACAGAATAATATCTGTGGTGAAAATTTAGCCCATATTTTATCTGGCGCTAACTTAAACTTCCATAATCTACGATATGTATCTGAACGTTGTGAATTAGGTGAAAAACGTGAAGTACTCTTAGCGGTAACTATACCTGAACAAAAGGGTAGCTTTTTAAAATTTTGCCAATTATTAGGTGGACGAGCAGTCACAGAATTCAACTACCGCTATCATGACGATAAATCGGCTTGCGTTTTTGTTGGTGTTAAAATTGCTAGAAGCAATGAAAAAGACGAAATCATGCAAGAACTCAGCGCAGCTGGTTATCAAGTAGTCGATCTCACTGATGACGAAATGGCCAAACTACATGTTCGTTATATGATTGGCGGTAAACCATGCCAACCTCTTAACGAACAAGTCTACAGTTTTGAGTTTCCTGAATCACAAGGTGCATTGCTTAAGTTTTTACAAACGCTAGGTACTAATTGGAATATATCAATGTTCCATTATCGTAGTCACGGTACCGATTATGGCCGAGTACTAGCTGCTTTTGAAATTGATAAAGCCAGCCATACAACCTTTGTCAAACATTTAACCGAGTTGGATTATGGTTTTAATAATGAAACTGAAAATCCATCACTTAAATTATTCTTAACCAATGAATAATTCAACAGCCCCTAAAATAAATTAGGGGCACTTTTTCTGCCTAATAAATAGCATAATTTTTTAATTCATAATGATAATTTTGGGCAATTAAATAGACTAAAAAACGTCGTTCCTCACATTTTATTGCCAATAATTATCTTTCGATTATTATGAGATATGCACTAAGTCATTTAATATGGGAAATTAATTATGTGTCGCCCAACCTTTAAATATCATCCTAATGCCTACGAACTTGATATATTTATTCATGAAGAGGGGGAGTGCTCGGTCTGTAATCAATTACGCCATCTTAAATATTCAGCAGATTTTTATAGTGAAGAAGAACCAGAATATATTTGCCCATGGTGCATAGCTAATGGCCTAGCAGCGGAAAAATTTGCTGGTTCATTCAATGATTATATTGGCGTCGAAGTTATACCTAAGGATAAACTTGATGAAGTGTTATATAGAACACCAAGTTATATATCTTGGCAACAACAAGTATGGCTATCACATTGTAATGAACCATGTGCTTTTTTAGCTTATGTTGGTGCAAAAGAGATATTACCTTTTTGGGATGAGCTTATTAAAGATATAGAACAACAGGAACTTTCTGCAGATTTTGTTAAAGCCAATTTATCCAAAGATGGGGATATGATTGGATATTTATTTGAATGTCTTCATTGTTCAAAAAAGAGATTACATATTGATTTAAATTAATATTATTTATTAATAGATGAATTTGGTAAACTAATTTAATTAGCATTTATAGAATAAAAAACCCTCATGCGAGGGTTTTATTATTTAGTTAGGTTCTTATTTTTCTAATTTCATTCTATTGCTTAAATCTTCATAAATAATTGATACACCATTATCAAATGCAGATGACACAGAAACATCAGATAATTTAAAAGTGTTTTCTTTTCCAGCTAACAGTGTGTAAGTCGATACAGTCATTGGCTTACCATTTAGATATGATGCATGAGCAACAATATCAACATTTTCGCTAGTATCATTTTTAAGTTTTATTGTTACTGATGGCTGTATTTTAGACATTCCTGACTTACTGACTTTGTCAATTTTAGTTTTTAAGTTTGGTGACATTTTTACCACCAGACCTCCACCAAAATCGGCATTAGCTAATTGTATATCACCAGTTAACTCTTTACCACCAACAGTGATAGGAATTTCAAATAACGCTTTTGAATCCATTTTTTCTCTATAACATTCAATATATTTGGCATCACCAAATACTTCTGTTATCCCCTTTTTAGCTTGGATTAAGCTAGATGATTCATTACGAGAATCTTTATAATCAGCACATGCTGTCACTTCTACAATTAATTTTGATGAAATAGTTTTCGCTGTATCACTATTTATGTCGCTTAAATTTACGGTTGGAGCCAATTCAACTTTACAGCCAGTTAATAACACCACTGACATTAAAGACATAAGTACTTTTTTCATGTATTACTTCCTTTTATTAAAACAATCTCATTAAGGTTATTGAATTAGATTTAATTAGTAATAATTAAAGTTAAGATTATAACTAAGATATATAACGATATATTACATAATAATGATTCCAATCAAATCGGCAAATAAACACTTTGTATAGTAGCAATTGTGTAAATAGTTTTTAATTATATGATAGTTATAAAAATAATATTATTAACTGAAAAATATGCCATTCAAAACTATCCACCAACTTCAGTTGATCCCATTGAAATAATGAAAATTAGAATGTAACAATAAAGATTATCTACTAAGGATTTAGTTAATACGATTGATCAATCCAACAGGGATTATGAAATTTTAAATGGAAAACATCAATTGCCTTAACAACGATAAAAAATCTAAATCATATACTGAATATTTCATTTGAGAGCTTAATTAGATAATTTGTATTGAGATAACATTGGGCGTAATCAATAACTGATAATAAATCTGAAAACGCCCCTATATTCAAATTTTTTAACAATTAGAAACTAATATGATCAATATATCCTTTCACAATATCGACACTATTAGTGAATAATTTTTTTTCGTTGTCATTAAAATTGAGTTCAATAACTTTTTTAATTCCATGTTGATCCAAAATTGCCGGTACGCCTATTGCCAAATCTTTACAGCCATACTCACCATCTAATACGCAACTAAGGGCTAATGCTCGGTGACTATTGGTAAAAATATGTTGGCAGATCTCTGCAATAGTGCTAGCTATACCATATTCAGTACAATGCTTATATTTGGCAATTTCAAAGCCTTTGTTTTTTGCTTTTAGCCCAATATCATTAAAATCGATGTTTTTACTTTCTAAATCGTTGAGATTGATACCATAAACCGATGAGTGTGACCAAACTGGAAATTGGGAATCACCATGCTCGCCCACAATAAATGCATCAATACTTTGTGGTCCAATATCCATCTGTTCTCCTAATAGCCGTCGTAAACGCACGGTATCAAGCCAAACACCAGTACCAATAACTCTATGACGAGGTAAACCTGATAACTTCCACACTTGATAAGTAATCGCATCACACGGATTAGTAGCAATTAAAAATATCCCTTTAAAGCCACTTTTCATCATACTAGGAATAAGATTAGCCATAATTTTAGACGTACCTACAAGTTCTTCAGCCCTGCTTTTTTGCGCTAATCCGGAGGTAACAGTAATGACTGCAATATCAATATCCGCACAGTCAGTCGATTCACGCAAACTGACTTTAATCATATTTTGTCGATATGCTGCGGCGTCTAATAAATCTTGCCCATGCCCGTAAGCTAAATCCTTATTAAGATCAACCAGTGCAATTTCTTCACAAAAGCCACGATTGACCAATGTATAAGCGGTAGTTGAACCAACATTACCTACACCAATAACCATTACTTTACGTAGTTTCATATTTAAATCCACCTTTTTAAATTACTGATTTTTAAGTTGTATAAATATCGTTGATTACTTCTCCATCATATACCTTTACCATTAATAAGCAAAGATCGACTAATAGTTGATATAAATCGTTTTTAATAATAATTATTCGATAATAACAATTACTAATTTGAGTAACCTATTTCATTTTGTTAAGCTGTTTGGGAATATATAAGGAAAGAAAAGAGGAAAGAGATGAAAAAGAAGAAGCTAATTACACTATTATCCCTAGCTATGCCATTAACGGTTAACGCTTTGAATTTACAAGGTACACAAACTTTTACTGATGAAGTAAATATTCCAGTTACTCATGATTTTGAAACATTTGAGAATAAGATTACATCGGGCATAAATATAACTTCTGGAAGTGAAACTGTTTTTGAAAAAAACGTATCAATAAACATCTCAAGAGATAAATTATCGGATGATAATAATTTTCTTATTAGCGGCGTTCAAGGATTTATATTACCAACTATAACGGCACCTTCATCTACCATCTTCGAACAAGATCTAAACATCAAAATAAAAGGTGAAGATGTGTACGCAATAAATTTAGCTAATAAAAATAGTACCGTAATAATTAATGGCAAAGCAAACTTAAGCGTTGATAGCAAATATGATGATGATGATGAAACAATTTACATAACGGGTGGAAAACTTGTATTTAATGGTGAAACGCATATAGATAATAATTTTGATGCTATTTACTTAGCAGGAGAAGGAACAAATATAATATTTAATGGCGATTCTTACATAAATGGTAATATTGAATCTTATGGAGATGCATTATTAGAAATCAAAAATAAATCCATAATAAAAGGCGATATATGGGCTGATTATGGAGGTAAGGTAATTATGGATTTAGCCGCCGGCTCTAAAATTGTTGGCAATGCCATAGCATTTGATCCCTCTGATGATATTGACTATTCTAATCAAGATACCACAGGAATCATAAAAATAAATCTGGCCAAAGGCTCTTCTTGGGAAATTATAGGCGACTACTCTTATATTACTGAACTATCAGGACAAGGAAATATAACCTTCACTAATTTTGCAAAAAGTAATAACTACGGTGAACTTGTTATCGAAAATTTAAAAGGAGCTTCGACGTTTAATTTACGTACCGATATTGCCGCTCAACAAAGCGACAAAATTATTATCTCAAAATCATCTGATACCAATCGAACAGTTTCAGCTGAAGGAACCCATACGATTAACCTAATTAATAATGGTTCTGCAAAAACTACTGGCAATGAAAAGTTAACTCTAGTGGAAATCGATGAGAATGCGACAAATACAGCAGAATTTAAAACTAATCATGATGTAGAACTCGGTGGTTATCAATATAGTTTAAATAAAGAAGGGAAAGATTATGTCCTCACAGGACAACCGATTACCTCATCGGCTATGGCGAGTGTTAGTTTTCTTAATGCTAACTATTTGATGAGCTATGTTGAAACTCAAACCCTTTTAAAACGTTTAGGTGATATGAGAACTAGTGGTGAATTTGGTGATGTTTGGCTACGTGGTTTCACCGGTAAATTAGATTCATTTTCAAGTGGTAAATTAAGTCAATTCGATATGCGCTATCATGGTTTCCAATTTGGGGCTGACAAACAGTTATCTGAAAGTTCACCATTTGTCATTGGTGCTTTTGTTGGACAAACTTATGGTGACCCAAATTATCGTAAAGGTGATGGTTCACTGCGTTCATTTAACACCGGTGTATATGCAACTTATTTAGATAATAGTGGCTTTTATATTGATGGTGTTGCCAAATATGACCGTCTAAAAAATCAATTTAAAGTTAGAGATACAGCGAATAATCGTGTGCAAGGTTCAGGACATTCCAATGGAGTTGGTGTATCAATGGAATTAGGTCAGAAATTTAAAATTAATGATTTCTATATCGAACCACAAACACAGTTATCATATAGTCATCAAAATGGTACTACGATTAATGCTTCTAATGGCCTTAATGTTAAATTAGGCAATTATAATTCATTACTAGGCCGAGCATCAGCTCTATTTGGTTATGAATATAAATCAGATAAAAATAGCATCAATCTCTATGCTAAAACCGGTATTGTAAGAGAGTTTGATGGTGATACTTACTATAAACTAAATAACCATAAAGAAAGCCATTCATTTAAAGGCAATTGGTGGAATAATGGCGTTGGTATAAACGCTCAAATAAATCAAAATCATAATATTTATTTAGATTTAGAAAGCTCACCAGGGAATAAATTCGATTTATTACAAGTTAATGGTGGTTACCGCTATTCGTTCTAATGCATAACTTTATTTAAATCGATCATATCAATCACACGCTGATTAACTGAGCGTGTGATTTTTCAATTATCATTAAGTTTAACACTACATTAGCTATCAATCTAATAGATGTATCTATCTACGCTTTTTTTGTATCTTTATTTAACATTAATAGAATTAGTTATAAAAAATAATTTGACTTTCATTAATTAAATGATAATAATTCTCATTAACATTTAAATGTTACGGTTTTGTTATTAATAATTTATTTAGAAAAGGATTTCATTCATTTCTGACTAATTTTATCTATAACTTATTTTTGTATTTCGATCTAGCTTGAGCAAGTAGTATTAATAAGGATTCGCTAATGAAATTTAATTTTTTTAAAAGCCGCAAAACGTTATTAAATATGATATTAACATCATTGTTAGTTTTAACTGGCTTAGCTAATTCAGCATCGGCTGATGAAAAGAAATTTAAAGTGGTTACCACATTTACCGTCATTCAAGATATTGCCCAAAACGTTGCCGGTGATGCTGCAATTGTTGAATCCATTACCAAGGTAGGAGCCGAAATTCATGAATACGATCCCACCCCAAAAGATATTACTAAAGCTCTCTCTGCCGATTTGGTGCTTTGGAATGGTTTAAATTTGGAACTTTGGTTTAAACGTTTTTTTGAGGATATTAAAGATGTACCTTCAGTTGTAGTTACAGAAGGAATCGATCCTATGCCAATTCAAGAAGGCAGTTATAAAGGTAACCCAAATCCACATGCTTGGATGTCACCAACCTTAGCTTTAACCTATATTGAAAATATTCGAGCCGCTTTTGTTAAATATGATCCTAAAAATGCCGAAATTTATAATAAGAATGCCGCAGATTATGTAGCTAAAATTAAAGCGCTAGATGCCCCACTTCGTGAGCGTTTAGCTAAAATTCCAGAATCACAACGTTGGTTAGTCACCAGTGAAGGGGCATTCAGTTATTTAGCTCGTGATTATAATCTTAAAGAAGCTTACTTATGGCCAATTAATGCGGAACAACAAGGTACTCCCAAACAAGTTAAGAATCTTATTGACTTAGTTCGAGCGAATAATATCCCTGTCTTATTTAGTGAAAGCACCATTTCAGATAAACCTGCTAAACAAGTCAGCAAAGAAACCGGTGCTAAATACGGTGGTGTGTTATATGTTGATTCACTTTCAACTCAAGATGGCCCAGTACCAACTTATATCGATTTATTAAAAGTGACTGTTGAAACAATCGCTAAAGGATTTGAAAAATAATGACTCAAATTTGCTTAAATGTTGATGATATTACCGTGACTTATAATAACGGTCACACCGCAATTCATGATGCAAGCTTTCGTTTAAATGGTGGCACAATCTGTGCGCTGGTTGGCGTTAATGGTAGTGGTAAATCAACACTATTTAAAAGCATTATGGGAATGATAAAACCAACTAAAGGACAAGTGACTTTTAATAATATTTCGGTAAAACAAGCATTGAAGCAAAATATTATTGCCTATGTTCCACAAACAGAGGAAGTCGATTGGGATTTTCCGGTTTTAGTTTCTGATGTGGTAATGATGGGACGCTATGGTCACATGTCTTTTTTGCGAATACCAAGTAAAGAGGACAAAAGACAAGTCGATTTGGCGCTAGAACGGGTCAATATGTTGGATTTTAAACATCGCCAGATTGGTCAACTTTCTGGTGGTCAAAAAAAACGTGTTTTTTTAGCAAGAGCTTTAGCTCAGCAAGGTAAGGTATTGTTGTTAGACGAGCCATTTACCGGCGTCGATGTTAAAACAGAAAATGCTATTATCGATCTGCTTAAAGATCTTCGTGATGAAGGCCATTTAATTTTGGTTTCTACTCACAATTTAGGTAGCGTACCTGAATTTTGTGATCAAGTGGTGTTAATTAACCAAACCGTATTGGCTTTTGGCGAAACAAAAACCACCTTTACACCACAAAATTTGATGACTACTTTTGGTGGTGCATTACGTTATTTAAGCTTGTCAGGTGAACAATTGCATGAGGATGAAGATCCTCGCAAGATGTCGATTTTAACTGATGACGAACGTGCTGCTGTATTTTACGGTGAAGGTAGTGATAGTTCACCTCATCAAGATTTATTAGTCGAACCAACGATAATTGAACCTAAAGGGCAAAACTAAATGGAACTACTTCTGGAACCTTTTACCTATGGCTTTATGTTAAAAGCAATTTGGGTAAGTAGTATAGTTGGCGCCGCTTGTGCATTTTTATCGGCGTTTTTGATGTTAAAAGGCTGGTCTTTAATGGGTGATGCCCTTTCCCACTCTGTAGTACCTGGTGTAGCTGGTGCCTATGCGATCGGCTACCCTTATTCGGTTGGGGCGTTTTTTACAGGCTTGTTGGCAGCTTTATCAATAATCATTGTCCGTGCTTTTACCCGTTTAAAAGAAGATGCAATTATAGGTTTTATCTTTTCCACCTTTTTTGCTATTGGCCTTTTAATCATCTCATTAAATCCAACCTCAATTAATGCTCAAACCATTATTTTTGGGAATATTTTGGGAATTGATGATAGTGATATGAGACAAGTGCAAATCATCATTCTGGTTTCGTTTATTTTGTTATTCTTATTCTGGAAAGATCTGTTAGTGGTGTTTTTTGATGAAACACATGCACGCTCTATTGGTTTAAAACCATTACCATTAAAGATTCTATTTTTCACTATTTTAAGTGCTTGTACGGTTGCAGCTCTGCAAACTGTGGGGGCAATATTAGTCATTGCGATGGTGGTAACGCCAGGCGCAACCGCTTACTTACTCACTGATAGGTTTACAAGGTTATTAATTATTTCTGTGGTTATTGGTGCATCAACTAGTGCAATTGGCGCTTGGATAAGTTATTTTTTAAATGGCGAAACCGGTGGCGTGATTGTGACACTACAAACCTTAATCTTTTTGACTGCTTTCTTCTTTGCACCAAGACAAGGATTGATTTCCAACCGTCGTCGAATTAGACAAGCAAGACGCATTAAAGGGGGAGTGGTATGACTATGTTATGGGAGCTTATTTATCATCCCCTAACAATTCCTTTTGTTCAACGTGCTATTCTGGCTGCCTTAGCTACGGGGATTGTTTGTGCTTTGCTATCGTGCTTTTTAGTATTAAAAGGCTGGTCATTAATGGGGGATGCTATTTCTCATGCAGTATTACCTGGTATTGTACTCGCTTATTTAATTGGAATCCCCCTAATGATAGGTGCGTTTACTTCAGGATTATTTTGTTCTGTCGCCACCGGTTATATTAAGGAAAACAGTCGAATTAAAGAAGATACCGTGATGGGTATTGTTTTTTCGGGAATGTTTGCTTTTGGCTTGGTGCTATTTTCTAAAGTTGAAACATCCCAACATTTAAACCATATTCTATTTGGTAGCGTATTAGGTACTAGTTATCAAGAATTAATACAGATTATTGCTATTGCGGGCATTGTTTCGGTTATAGTGATTGTTAAGCGCCGTGATTTAATGTTGTACTGCTTTGATGCCGTACAAGCCAAAGTGGTAGGTTTGCCTGTTAAATTATTGCATTACGGTTTATTAAGTATTTTAGCATTAACCATTGTTGGATCACTAAAAGCCGCGGGTGTTATATTGGTTATTGCAATGCTAATTGCACCTGGTATCACTGCATTTTTATTAACCAAACGATTTGAGAAAATGTTAATAATTGCCGTGATTGTATCGGTTTTTTCGACAGTAACGGGCACATTAATCAGTTTTCATTTAGATGCATCTACCAGTGCTTGTATTGTGATTTTACAGGCGTTTATCTTTATTGTTGCTCAGTTTTATCGAGTCTATGCTAACCATAAGATAAAGCGTTAATTGTTCTAGTGTAAATGTTATATTTTTTCACATTTACACTAGTTATTTAGTTGATTTTATTATTCATCATCTAAATATTTACTGGCATCAGCATAATTATCAAATCTTGAAAATTGACCTTGGAATTTTAATCTCACTTTACCTATTGGACCATTACGCTGTTTACCTAAAATGATTTCGGCAATACCTTTATGTTCCGAAGCTTCATTATAGACTTCATCACGATAGATAAACATAATCACGTCAGCATCTTGTTCAATAGATCCTGATTCACGTAAGTCAGAGTTAACAGGTCGTTTATCGGCACGTTGCTCTAAGCTACGGTTAAGCTGAGAAAGTGCAACAACTGGGATTTGCAATTCTTTTGCTAATGCTTTTAATGAGCGTGAAATTTCAGCGATCTCAAGTGTTCGGTTTTCAGAAATATTAGGTACACGCATAAGCTGTAAATAATCGACCATGATCATACTTAATCCTTTATGTTCACGATAGATTCGCCGTGCTCGTGAACGCAACTCCATAGGTGTTAATCCTGATGAGTCATCGATATAGATATTTTTCTTCTCAAGGAGTAAGCCCATAGTGCTCGATATCCTAGCCCAGTCATCATCTTGTAGTTGACCAGTACGAATACGAGTTTGGTCGACACGTGATAGCGATGCTAACATACGCATCATAATTTGCTCTGACGGCATCTCAAGACTAAAAATAAGAACCGGTTTTTCTTGCATCATGGCGGCATTTTCACAAAGATTCATAGCAAATGTGGTTTTACCCATTGATGGACGAGCAGCAATAATAATTAAATCTGAACGTTGTAAACCTGCGGTTTTCTTGTCTAGGTCAAGGAAGCCTGTTGATACGCCAGTCACTCCATCATGTGGGCGTTGGAATAGTTCTTCAATTTTTGCTACCGTAGCTTCAAGCACATCGGTAATATTTTTAGGCCCTTCACCTTGCTTGGTACGACTTTCGGCAATTTGGAAAATTTTGCTTTCAGCTAAGTCTAAAATTTCCGTACTATCTCGACCTTCAGTTGAATAGCAGTTGTCGGCTATTTCATTTGAAGCACTAATCAGTTCACGCAATATAGCTTGTTGACGAATAATATCGGTATATGCAACCACATTAATCGCACTAGGGGTATTTTTAGAAAGTTCAGCTAAATAGGCAAATCCACCAACATCGATCAGCAAATCCTTACTTTCTAAACTTTCAGAAAGTGTTATTAAATCTATCGGAGTGCCACGACTGACTAAGGTATGCATTTCTGAAAATATTAATTGATGATGACGAGAATAAAAATCACGGTCTGTAATCATTTCTGCGACAACATCCCAACGTTGATTATCCAACATTAGGCTACCAAGCACAGCTTGTTCTGCCTCGATTGAATGAGGAGGCAACTTTATATTTTGCAGTTTTGATTTTTTTGCGTCTTGATTTTTGAGTTCTTTATTCGAACTTGTTTCATCATTTTTCATTGCATTCATCTTTGTGTTTTTAAATTAATTTAACCTATAACTAATTCGCTTACTGTATAAATAATGGACCTAAAGCGCAATTAGGAATTTGATATTCTAATGGATAATCCACCTGAACCAAATATAATCCTTCAGGTTTTGCCGTTGCTGCTGCTTGGGTACGATCTTTTGCCACTAATAAAGCTTCGATCCATTGTGGTGATTGGTTACCAGCACCAACTTCCAACAAACTGCCAACAATATTACGCACCATATGGTGAACAAAAGCATTAGCTTTAATATCGACAACAACATATTCACCCTGTCTTGTAACTTCAATATGGTGAATATTACGCCATGGAGTCCGTGACTGACATTGCGCAGCTCTAAATGATGAAAAGTCATTTTCACCTAATAAATATTGTGCTGCTTGATGCATGAGTTTTTCATTTAATGGCAAATAATAATGTGACACACCTTTAGCTAAAATAGCCGGACGATAACGATGATTATAAATGATATATCGATAACGGCGAGCTGTTGCGCTAAATCTAGCATGAAAACTATCATCAACACTTTTTGCCCAGCGTACAGCGATATTGTCAGGAAGATGTGAATTGACTCCCATTGTCCATGCTCCTTCAGCACGCTGAGCAGTGGTTTCAAAATGAATTACTTGCCCTGTTGCATGGACTCCGGCATCAGTTCTCCCTGCGCAAAATACCGCGATAGGTTCATTAGCGATTACTGACAAGGCTGATTCTAATCTTTGTTGTACTGAATCAACATGCTGTTGACGTTGCCAACCAAAATAACCGCTACCATCATATTCAATACCTAAGGCAATCTTACAGGTAGTCATTAATTAAGATCTCTAACGTCTCGATTAACATTAAACCACCTAAATAACGGACATTATCCGCCACTGACCAAAATTGAATTTGCTCATAATTACCATAACTGTGTCGTAAATTAGCAAGTTTGATCGTCAGATTACTTTCAGAATCAGTATTTACTTCGGTTACCGGTGTTGGTAAATCTTCACTTTTTACTTCAACGCCAAATTCACCAAAACGGGCCATATCTAATTCAATTGGTAAACTGCTTGAAACATTAACTGCTTGGGCCAATCCATAAAATACGGGAACAATAACTGATTCAATAGAGATAGGTAAATCATAATTGCTTATCACTTTACGAATTTGATTAATTTGTGAGTGTTCACCTAAACTTAAGTGGTCAGACTCATGAGAAACAGGTAACAAATTAAAAGCAAGTTGATTGTCAAACAGTTGATTATCAACAGGCATACCATTTAGTAACCGAGCACTTTGCCCAGCAAGTTCGTCAACACCTGGTTTGCCATATAATGAAGAAGGAATAAAACTACTTAAATGTAAATTAGTCAATAACTGAATATCGGTTAGCGAAGCAACACAGCGTAGTAATTGTGAAACGGTAGGGCTAGCAACAGCTATAATGTTTTCATTGCGATATTCGGTGAGTACACTGTCATTTACTTTCGGTACAATTAATGGAATATGATCCTGATCAGCAAAAAAACCACTAGCATCAATAACAATACAGCCTGCTTGCGTTGCTGTTTGAGCATATTTTTCACTGGTTTTACTGCCGGCAACAAAAAAAGCAAAATGACATTGACTCCAATCCATCTGCTCACTATCAATAACCGTTAAATTTTTACCAGCAAAACGCACCACTTCGCCAGCGCTGTTATCACTACCAACTAGGTAAAGATTATCAATTTCAAAACTTTTTTTTGGTAAGCTATGTTCTTGCAATAACTCAACCAACGCAGAGCCTACTTGCCCTGTTGCACCAACAATAGCTATATTCCATGCAGTCATATATTAAACCCAAATTAAAAAAATATGGCAGTAATTATACCACTATATTGCCAAAGATTTTGCAAAAAAGATGTTTTCTAACTTTGGAATATTGCTCGAAAAAATAGATATTAGCTAATTACAATTTCGCTGTTGTTCGTTAAAGTGATTTTATCAGTTATTCGATTGCAGTGAAAATTATGGCAAAAATCACTTTATCAGCGATTGCAAAAAAAGCTAAGGTTTCAGTAGCATCTGTATCTAGAGTACTAAGAACTCCTAATATGACATCGTCACAAACCCAATCTGTTGTTTATCAAGCTATGAAAGATTTAAATGTTGATTTGTCTGAAAACTTGAAAGACTACCAACTCAATCATTCCAGCAATAGAATATTAATTATTGATAATCAACTTATTTCAAAAAGTTTAATCAATTTTGGTATTGAACAAGCTTTATGTGAAGTTAAATTACAATTTTGTTATTTACAATTTTCTTACCAAGACGACTGTGATATTTATCATTTGATTCAGTACATTACTCAAAATCGCTTTATTGGTATTTTAATAATTAATCAAGCACCTTATTTAGACAATCTGTATAGTTATAAAAAATCATTACCACCAATGGTATTTGTGAATCATTTTAAACATAATTTTTCTTGTGTCTATTTTGATCATCTCACCATTGGTTTTAAAACAACGCAATATTTAATTAAAAAAGGCAACCAACGGATCGCTATTTTTGTTAATAGCGATAAAAGCATCAACTCATCGTTTTTCCTACAAGGTTATCAACAATCCTTACAACGACATAATTTACCAATTGATTCTGACTATATCATTCAAGGCTGTTTAACTTATGAACATGGTCGAGATGCAATTAAAACTTTATTAAATAGTAATAAACCACCAACAGCTATTATTTTTGAAGATTTAAGCAGTTTATCTTTCTTCAATTCAGATAGTTATCATGCACAAAATTATTTATCTTGTTATCGTTCTCTATTTGGTGCCTTACATCAAATCAATAAAGGCCAATCAAATCAGTTAAAATCACTGTCAATTGCTTATATTAGCCATAGCAATGAGTATCAATATAATGACTTGGATAAATTGAATAGAATTAACAAACCACTCTATGAGATGGGCAATAAATCAGTACACTTACTTTGTGATTTACTTAAACAAAATATGACATCGTTAGCACGATGCCATATTATTGAAACCGAAGCTTTTTTTATCAACTAATTATTTGTTAATAAAAGGTAGTTAAAAAAGTTAAGAAGTTGAAATCAATCTTTTAGGTGACAATTTATCCAATAGTTGTATACCTGCACCAATAAATTGCTGATCTTGATAAATTCTAACTAAAGTTTCTACTGCTACACTGTCAGCTAATTTGATAGTTCTACCTAATAAGATATCGCTACCTTGGCTATCATTCAATTGCACTTTCGGACTATCTTGTAATGGACTATCTACCGGCATGAGTAATTGTGTTTTATCAGTAATATTTTCTAACTCATCCAAGCCAATCATTTTATCGATTGGATAATTTGACACTTGTAAACGTCTTAAATAAATCACATGGGCTCCACAACCGAGTAATTCACCTAAATCATCAATGATAGTACGGATATAAGTCCCTTTTGAACAATGGATCTCTAACGTTAATTCCTGTTTAGCCGAATCATATTGAATAAACTGGTTTTCGTAAACCGTGATCGGTCTGGCTTCCCGTTCAATGACAATACCTTGACGAGCATATTCATAAAGCGGCTTACCTTGATATTTTAAAGCAGAAAACATGGTGGGAACTTGTAAAATATCACCACGAAAATGAGTTAATGCTTGCTCAATTTGAAGTTGAGTAACATCAACGGATTTGTTACAGATTATTTGCCCATCAGCATCAGATGTGTCTGTACGCTCACCCAATTTAGCAATTACTCGATAACGCTTGTCAGAATCTAATAAGTATTGTGAAAATTTAGTTGCTTCGCCAAAACAAATCGGTAACATTCCTGTTGCTAAAGGATCGAGAGCACCAGTATGACCAGCCTTTTTAGCATTAAATAGTCTTTTCACTTTTTGTAAGGCATCATTTGATGTCATGCCTTGTGGTTTGTCTAATAACAAAACGCCGTGAACATCACGGCGAATTTTTTTTATATTCATCATAGATATTTAAATTGAAACGGATAACACTCCTCAATATTTTTACAAAAATTGAGTGCTTTTAATTATTAATCTTTATGACGTTCGTTGTCTTGCTTAATCACATCAGAGACTAAACTAGACATCTGCATACCTTTGACAAGCGATTCGTCATAAAAGAATTTAATTTCAGGAATAATTCGTAAACGCATAGCTTTACCGATCAACGTTCGAATATACCCTTTTGCATCATTTAAGACATTCAATCCTTGTTCAATAACTTGTGGATCATCATCATTTAAAAAAGTGACAAATACTTTGGCATAAGAGAGATCACGTGAAATCTCTACACCAGAAACAGTCACCATTCCTAAGCGTGGATCTTTGATTTCACGCTGTAAAATAATCGCAATCTCTTTTTGTAATTCATGTCCAACTCGAGATGATCGATTAAATGCTTTTGCCATATCTATTTTCCTTAAAATGTGAATAAGCAAGGCTAAAACCTTGCTTATAACATGTTAACGTATTAATTAAATAGTACGTTTGATTTCAACAGTTTCAAAGACTTCGATATTATCACCAACACGAACATCGTTGTAGTTACGAACACCAATACCACATTCCATACCATTACGAACTTCGTTAACATCATCTTTGAAGCGACGTAATGATTCAAGTTCGCCTTCATAGATAACCACGTTATCACGTAATACACGAATTGGATTATGACGCTTAACCACGCCTTCAGTAACCATACAACCAGCAATTGCTCCAAATTTAGGTGATTTAAAGACATCACGGACTTCGGCAAGACCAATAATTTCTTGCTTATATTCTGGAGCAAGCATACCGCTCATTGCTTGTTTTACTTCATCAATAAGATCATAAATAACTGAATAATAACGTAGGTCTAAGTTTTCAGCCTCTACAACTTTACGCGCAGATGCATCAGCACGAACGTTGAAACCTAAAATGATTGCATTAGATGCTGCAGCAAGTGATGCGTCAGTTTCAGTAATACCACCTACACCTGAACCAATGATTTTAACTTTAACTTCATCAGTAGATAGTTTAAGTAATGAATCAGAAATTGCTTCAACGGAACCTTGTACGTCAGCTTTAAGGACGATATTAAGTTCAGATACATCACCTTCAGTCATGTTAGTAAACATGTTTTCAAGTTTAGCTTTCTGTTGACGAGCTAGTTTAACATCACGGAATTTACCTTGACGATATAGGGCTACTTCACGAGCTTTCTTTTCATCTCGAACAACTGTCGCTTCATCACCTGCTGACGGTACACCAGAAAGACCTAAAATCTCTACCGGAATTGAAGGACCAGCTTCAGTAACTTCTTTACCTAATTCGTTACGCATCGCACGAATACGGCCATATTCGAAACCACACAGTACAATATCGCCTTTACGTAAAGTACCTGATTGAACCAGCACAGTTGCTACTGAACCACGACCTTTATCAAGGAATGATTCAATAACCACACCACTAGCCATACCCGTTTCATAAGCAGTAAGCTCAAGAACTTCCGCTTGTAACAGAATCGCTTCTAATAATTGGTCAATACCCGTTCCCGCTTTTGCTGAAACATGAACGAATTGAGTATCTCCACCCCAATCTTCTGACATAACGCCATATTGAGCTAGTTCGCCTTTAACACGATCTGGATCGGCTTCAGGTTTATCAATTTTGTTAACCGCAACGACAATTGGTACATTAGCGGCTTTAGCATGTTGAATCGCTTCGATGGTTTGTGGCATAACACCATCATCTGCTGCAACAACTAATACCACGATATCCGTTGCTTTAGCACCACGAGCACGCATTGAAGTAAATGCAGCATGGCCCGGAGTATCTAAGAAAGTGATTTCACCACTTGAGGTTTTAACATGGTAAGCACCAATATGCTGAGTAATACCACCTGCTTCACCTGAAGCAACTTTCGCTTTACGAATATAGTCAAGAAGTGATGTTTTACCATGGTCAACATGTCCCATGATAGTCACAACTGGAGCACGTGAAACTTTTTCTGCACCTGTATCACGGTCGCTCATTAGTGATTCTTCAAGTTCGTTTTCACGACGAAGTACCACTTTGTGTCCCATTTCTTCAGCAACCAATTGTGCTGTTTCTTGGTCAATAACCTGATTAATAGTTGCCATTGCCCCCATTTTCATCATGGTTTTGATAACTTCTGAACCTTTTACAGCCATTTTGTTGGCTAGTTCGGCAACAGTAATGGTTTCACCAATAACTACATCTCGGTTAACAGCCTGAACTGGTTTATTAAAACCTTGCTGTAAAGTACTTTTGCCTTTTTTCTTGTGGTTACCACGAGTGACAGCTCGAGCTTCTTCACGTTCAGCTTTACCTTCAGATAATTTGCTGGCTTTTTTCTGTTTAGTCTGTTTAGTACCACGACCACGACCTCGACCGCCTTCGACTTCACGATCGGTATCATCTTCAGCAGCACGAGCATATTTAGAAGTAGTTACGTGATAATCTTCATCATCACTGTTATTATTGATTTCTTCTGTTTCGTTATATTGTTCAGCAAGTTTACGCGCTTCTTCCGCCATACGTTTGGCTTCTTCTTCAAGTTTACGGCGGTTTTCTTCTTCAGCTTTACGTTTAATTTCGTTAGCTTCAGCTTCTAAACGTGCTTTTTCTTCTTGTGCTTTTTTCACTTTTGGATCAGCTGCTTGTTCTTGAGCTGCTTTAGCCTTTTGTTCTTGACTACGCTTTTTAGCTTCTGCTTCTTCACGTTTCTTTTGTTCTTCAGCAGCTAATTTTGCCTTTTCTTCGGCTTCTTTACGCGCTTTTAACTCAGCTTCTTGTTGCGCTTTTTGTTCTGCTTCAAGACGTGCTTTTTCTAATTCAGCTGGATCTTGTTTAACAATAGTTCGTTTTTTACGAACTTCAACTTTAATTTCTTTGCTTTTACCACCGCCACTTGACACATTCAATGTTGAATGTGTTTTACGTTGTAGTGTTAATTTTGTTGGGCCTTGCTGAGGATTTAAATGCGCAAGCAAAGCTTCTTTTTCCTTTTGGGTAACAGAATCAGATGCAGTTTTTTTAATACCAGCATCAGCAAACTGTTGCAAAAGCGTTTCCACTGGAGTTTTTATCTCTTGAGCCAGTGTTTCGATTGATACTTTGGTCATGTATTACTTTCCCTCAATTATTCATTTGCAAACCAACAAATATTACGGGCAGCCATAATAAAATCGCCAGCTTGTGTGCTTGTTAAACCTTCAATATCCGCAAGATCATCTGTACCTTGTTCAGCTAAATCTTCTAAAGTTACCACATCTCGTTGTGCTAATTGATAGGCTAATTCTTGTGTCATACCTGGTAGATCTAATAAATCTTGAGCAGGTCGTTTATCACCACTATGAGCAAGAGCGATAGTTGTTAATGCATCTTTTGCTCGATTTCTTAATGCTTCAACCAGCTCTTCATCAAGTTCATCAATTTCTAATAACTCTTCAACTGGTACATAAGCTAGTTCTTCTAATGAAGTAAAACCTTCTTCAACTAAAAGCTGGGCAAGATCTTCTTCAATATCTAAATGTTTCATTAGATTATTAATTGCTGCAAAAGATTCTGCTTGATGTTTTTCTTGCAAATCTTCTGTGCTCATAACATTTAACGTCCAACCAGTAAGTTGTGATGCTAAACGAATATTTTGTCCATTACGACCAATTGCTTGTGGTAATGTTTCAGCATTAACTGCGACATCCATAGTGTGTTTATCTTCATCAACCACGATTGACACAACATCGGCTGGCGCCATAGCATTGATAACATATTGTGCAGGATTATCATCCCAAAGAACAATATCGATACGCTCACCACCAAATTCATTTGAAACCGCTTGAACACGAGCGCCTCGCATACCAACACAAGCACCAACAGGATCAATACGACGATCGTTACTGCTAACAGCAATTTTAGCACGAGAACCTGGATCACGAGATACACCTTTAATGTCTATCATCTCTTCACCGATTTCCGGCACTTCAATGCGGAATAACTCTTCCATCATTTTCGGATTTGAACGGCTAACACAAAGTTGTGCTGGTTTATTATCTTGTTCAACAAGATATAAAATACCTCGCACACGATCACCAATTCGGAAATTTTCACGAGGTAACATATCATGGCGAGACATCATTGCGTCAGCGTTATTACCTAAATCGAGGATAACGCTATCACGATTGGTCTTTTTAACAATACCAGTAACGATATCACCGATTCGGTTTCTAAACATGTCAATCACCATTGCACGCTCAGCTTCACGTACTTTTTGGACAATAACTTGTTTAGCGGTTTGAGTTGTAATACGGTCAAACGCGACTGACTCAATTTGTTCTTCTACGTAATCACCTAATTTTACATCAGGCTCTTCAAACTGTGCTGCTGCAAGGGTTATTTCTTTGGTAGGTTGAGTTACTTCATTTACCACTAACCAACGACGGAACGTATCATAATCACCAGTTTTATGATCGATTTTTACAATAACATCGATATCAACAGTATGTTTCTTTTTAGTGGCCGTCGCTAATGCGGTTTCAAGCGCTTCGAAAATCTTATCTCGGGTAAGTGCTTTTTCATTAGATACTGCTTCAACAACAGCTAAAATTTCTTTATTCATCCTTTACACCTGTACTCTATTTAAGGTTAAAATTCGGTACAATGTTTGCTTTTTGAATATTACTAAAAGCAAACACTTCATCATTTCCATCTACATTAAACGTAATCATTTCATTCTCAATGGATTTAATCTGTCCTTTCCACTTGCGACGATTGGCAACAGGAATACGCAAACTGACGATGACTTCTTCACCAACAAAACGTTGATAGTGTTCAAGCGTAAACAAAGGCCTATCCATACCTGGAGATGAAACTTCAAGATTGTAGGCATCTGTGATAGGGTCTTCAACATCAAGTACCGCACTAATTTGTCGACTAACATCAGCACAGTCATCAACGGTAATACCATTTTCACTATCAATATATACGCGTAAAACGGGATAACGACCACGAATATATTCAATACCAACTAGCTCAAAACCAAGCGCATTAACTGGTTCTTGAATGATATCGGTCAATTGCTGTTCTAAATTAGCCAAACAAACCTCCACTGCAGAAAATAAAAAAGGGCATAAAGCCCAACATTCCTTTTAAACTCACGTTTGAATCATAACGCATAAAAAAACCCCGACAAGCGAGGCTACATTTAAAATTTAACATAATGAAGCCACTTGATTCGAACTTTCAGACAATAATAATAGGATAGATTAATGTATGAATGAAAATTTAAGTGGTTGCGGGGGCTGGATTTGAACCAACGACCTTCGGGTTATGAGCCCGACGAGCTACCAAGCTGCTCCACCCCGCGATAGATGGCTGAAGATTATACTATGTTTTGTAAAATATGCAACCCAAAATCATACTAGAATTATCAAAATCGTTTAAAGTCATTGAAAACTAAGCAGCTATAATTTTGTGTCGCAACTAATTACAATTAATCTCAAGTTATGATTAATATAAGTACAATTATTGTTTTTTCAAGTAATAAATTCCGCTGAATAATCAGCGGATAATTTTACTGTTATTATTTCTGCGTTGCAGCTTTCATCGTTTTAACGAAACTCGCTAGTTCGCTCAACATTTTGGTTGGATTATTAAGGTTATTCTCAATAATTTTGACCGTTGCCGATCCTGCAATTGCGCCAGTGGCACCAGCTTTAATTGCTTCACTCACTTGATTTGGTTCTGAAATACCAAATCCTTGAATCGCAGGCGGTGCTTTAAACTCTGTCAATTTTTCCAGTAAATGAGTTAACGGTTTATTCGCACGATTTTCAGTACCGGTTACACCAGCCCGTGAGACTAAATAAGTATAACCTTTACCATGCTTAGCAATATTTTTTATCACCTCATCATCAGCATTAGGTGGACAGATAAATATCGGAGCTATGCCATGTTTTTCTGCAGAACCAGTAAACTCTTGTGCATATTCAACCGGTAAATCAGCAACTAATACAGAATCAACACCAGCTTTAGCGCATTTAGCATAAAAGTTATCAATACCATTTTTAAATACTAAATTGGCATAGATTAACAATCCAACAGGAATATCTGGATTGCTAGTTCGAATGTTAGTTAAGATTTCGAAGCATTTCTCAACAGTTATACCGCCATTAAAAGCACGAATATTAGCATTTTGAATTGTTGGTCCATCCGCCATTGGGTCAGAAAATGGAATACCTAATTCTAACGCATCAGCCCCTGCATCAATCATGGTTTGAATAATTTGACTTGAAAGTTGTGGATTTGGGTCACCAACTGGAACAAAAGGAACAAATGCACCTCGTTTTTCGACTGTTAAACGATCAAACAGTTTTTGATAACGACTCATTCTATTTCTCCTTTTGCTTTAAATATATCATAAACCGTAAAGATATCTTTATCACCACGACCAGATAAATTAACAATTAATAATTGTTCTTTATTTGGATTTTCTTTAATCATTTTCAGTGCATAAGCTAATGCATGCGATGACTCTAATGCAGGAATGATACCTTCACTTCGAGATAATGTTTTGAGGGCTTCAAGCGCTTCATCATCAGTGGCAGAGACATATTCTGCTCGACCAATACTATCTAAATATGCATGTTGTGGTCCTACTGCTGGAAAATCAAGGCCAGCAGAAATCGAATAAGACTCTTCAATTTGCCCTTCATCCGTTTGCATCATTGGTGTTTTCATACCAAAGTAGATACCGAGTTTACCATGTTTTAGCGATGCACCATGTTCACCACTTTCAATACCATGTCCACCTGGCTCTACACCAATTAATCTAACTGATTTATCATCAATAAAATTAGCAAACATACCAATTGCGTTTGAACCACCACCAACACAGGCGATGACTGCGTCAGGCAAACGACCTTCTTTTTCCATAATTTGCTGTTTTGCTTCACGACTAATCATTTGTTGAAATTCACGCACAATGGTCGGAAATGGATGAGGGCCAGCAGCGGTACCTAACATATAGTGTGCGGTTTCATAACTACCAGACCAATCACGTAATGCTTCATTACAAGCATCTTTTAACGTGGCAGAACCGGTTTCAACTGGAATGACGGTAGCACCCATTAATCGCATTCTAAATACATTTGGAGCTTGGCGTTGAACATCTTTTGCTCCCATGTAAATTCGGCATTTTAAACCTAATAATGCGCAAGCTAATGCTGAAGCGACACCATGCTGACCAGCACCCGTTTCGGCAATAATCTCTGTTTTACCCATTCTTTTAGCCAGTAATGCTTGGCCTAGGACTTGGTTAGTTTTATGGGCACCACCATGGACTAAATCTTCTCGTTTTAAATAAAGTTTTGTTTTGGTACCTGCAGTAAGATTTTTACACAATGTTAATGCGGTTGGTCGACCTGCATAGTTCACCAAAAGGTCATTAAATTCTTTTTGAAAACTTGCATCGTGTATCGCCGATATAAAGGCATCCTCAAGTTGTTCTAGCACTGGCATTAATATTTGTGGTACATATTGACCACCAAATTCGCCAAAATAAGGATTTAATTTAGACATAACCATTCCTTCAATATAATTAGTTAAATTTGTTCAAATACTGCTGTAATTTTTTGTTTATCTTTAATTCCGGCCGATATTTCAACACCTGAGTTAAGGTCAACGCCAATAACATCAGTAGCGAGTGCTTGACTTACATTTTGTGGATTAATACCACCAGCCAAAATGACATTACTTAAATCTTTACCCTTTAATAATGACCAATCAAAACTTTTACCCGTTCCGCCAGCACCATTATCAAATATATAACGAGAGACTAATGGATTATCATGGTTCGGAATACTATCACTAATACTTAATGCTTTCCAAATTTGACAAGTTGTTGGCAATTGTTGGCGGAGTGTTTGAATATAATTATCATCTTCATGACCATGTAATTGTACTGCGTACAGTGATAATTGTTGCGCTATTTGGCAAACTTCGTCTATATCACTATTTTTAAAAACTCCCACCCAATTTAATGGTGCTGCTGCAATAACACTACGTGCTTTAGTTGGTGTAATATATCTTGGTGAATTAGAGACAAAAATTAATCCGCCATAAATCGCACCTGCTTGATAGACAGTTATCGCGTCCTGCGCTCTGGTTAAACCACAGACTTTATTTTCACCTAGGATCACCTTACGAATAGCTAGATTTAAATTTGACTCAGACATTAACGCGCTACCAATTAAAAAACCGTTAGCATAATGGCTAAGATCTTTAACTTGATTATGAGTGTAAATACCCGATTCACTGATAATAATTCGATCATCAGGGATAGATTTAGATAATGTTTTTACTCGATTTAAATCTACTGACAGATCACGAAGATTACGATTATTAATACCAATAACTTTGGCGCCAAGATTAATGGCTCGCTCAACTTCTTGTTCCGTACTGGCTTCAGTCAAAATTCCCATATTAAGTTGATGAGCAATTTGGCTAAGATGGCGATACTCATCATCATTTACCACTGATAACATTAATAAGATAGCATCCGCTTGATAATATCGCGCTAAGTAAATTTGATATTCATCGATAATAAAATCTTTGCAAAGTACTGGTTGTGTGACTTCATTACGTACCATAGGCAAAAATTCAAAGCTACCTTGAAAATATTTTTGATCAGTTAAAACTGAAATCGCTGAAGCATAATCTTTATAAACTTTAGCAATAGTTGCCGGATCAAAATCATCACGAATTAAGCCTTTAGATGGTGACGCTTTTTTACATTCTAAGATAAATACCGTTTTCGGTTGATTTAATGTTTGATAAAAATCACGATCACTTGCTACTACTTTACTTTTAAAGTTAGTTAGTGGTTTTTTAGTTTGCTGTTCGGCAAGCCATAACTGTTTATCTTCAATGATTTTTTTTAATACTGTTGCCATTTCAACATTTTCGGTTAATGCTGCAATTGCCATGTTATTCTCCACTTATTATCTTGCTGCTAACTTTTGTAATAGCTCATAAGCCTTGCCACTATGCATCAATTCAATTGCACGTTGTGCATTTTGTTTTAAGTCTGGTTCACCAAACAAGCTAATTAACATAGCTACATTTGCAGCAATAGCCGCTTCATGAGCTGGTTTACCATGTCCTTGTAAAATAGCTAACAACAAATCACGATTCATTTCCGGTGTACCACCTTCAATATCTTTTAAAGTATATTGTTGTAAACCAAAATCCTTTGGTGTTAGCGTAAAATAGCTGATTTCACCATTTTTTACTTCGGCTACTTGAGTCTCGCCATGAATAGCCACTTCATCCATACCTGCACCATGTACTACATATGCATGGGTATAGTTCAACATTTTTAATGTTTCTGCAATCGGTTTTATCAAATCAGGATGATAAACACCGAGTAAAATACGTTTTGGTCGTGATGGATTTATCAACGGACCTAGCACATTAAAAATTGTTCGTGTTTTTAATTGTTGACGAACTGGCGCAGCATGACGGAAACCTGAATGATATTGTTGAGCAAATAAGAAACATACCCCTAATTCATCAAGCGCTTTACGTGAGGCTTCCGCTGACATGTTTAATTTAATACCTAAAGCAGATAGTACATCGGAAGATCCTGATTTACTTGATACCCCTCGGTTACCATGTTTAGCGACTTTATACCCTAAGGCTGCAGTAACAAAAGCACTAGCTGTTGATATATTAATACTATTCGTGCCATCACCACCTGTACCAACAATATCGGTAAAATCATAATCAGGAACTTCAAAAGCATCTGCATTTTCAAGTAATGCTTGCGCAGCACCAGCAATTTCATCTGGTTTTTCACCTCGCACTTTCATACTTATAATCGCAGTTGCCAAAACAGTTGGTTCAATTTTACCTTGAATAATTAAGTTAAATAGTATTTTGCTCTCTTGTTGTGACAATACTTGTCCTAAATACAATTTATTTAAAATCGGTTGAATGTTGTATTCTTGCTTATCGACAATTGCCTCTTGTTTTGCTTGCGGTTGTTTTTGGACTGGATTAAGTGCCCATTCAATGGTTTGCTCTAATAATTTTACCCCTTGAATGGTTAAAATCGATTCAGGATGAAATTGAAAACCACAAACCCGATCCTCATCATTACGTACTGCCATAACAATGTTATTACACATGGCATTAATCGTTAATGTTTTCGGTATATTTTCACCTTTTAAAGAGTGATAACGAGCCACCGGTAATGGATTTGGTAAGCCTTTAAACATAGCTTGACCATCATGTTCAATTAATGAGGCTTTACCATGCAAAATATCACCAGCTGGTACAATCATACCACCATAAGATTCGACAATCGCTTGATGGCCTAAGCAGATACCAATAATCGGTAATTTCCCTTTTAAACGTTTTAGTAATTCAGGCATTGAACCAGCTTCACTTGGCGTACCTGGACCTGGCGATAACATTAAGATAGGATTTTGCATATGTGATAATTTTTCGATAATCACATCTGCCGGAATAGTATTACGGTAAATCGTCACGTTATGTTGATTATGACGTAACTGATCAACTAAGTTATAAGTAAACGAATCAACATTATCAATAAATAAGATATTAGCCATTAGAATACACCTTCTACATTATGTGCTGCCATAATCGCGCGAACAACAGCACGAGCTTTGTTACGTGATTCGTCCGATTCTGATTGAGGTTCTGAGTCTAAAACCACCCCACCACCTGCTTGCACCGTGGCAATGTTATCTTCAACATAAGCACTACGGATAACAATACAGGTATCCAAATCACCACTAGCGGTTAAATACCCCACTGCTCCACCATAACTGCCACGTTTTATTTTTTCCGATTCAGCAATTAGCTGCATTGCTCTTACTTTCGGTGCGCCGGTTAATGTTCCCATATTCATTGTTGCTTGATAAGCATGTAGTGCATCAAGATCAGTCCGCAACTGGCCAACTATTCTTGAAACAAGGTGCATAACACACGAATAACGGTCAACTTTTAATAACTCTTTAGTATAACGAGTGCCCGGCTGGCAAATACGAGCTAAATCATTACGGGCTAAATCAACCAGCATTAAGTGTTCAGCCAACTCTTTTTTATCAGTGCGCATATCAAGTTCCAGTCGGCTATCCAAATCATAATCAATCTCACCACTTGCGGTTAAACCACGAGGTCGAGTACCGGCAATAGGGTAAATTTCAACTTGATTATTGGTCTTGTTATATTTAAGAGCACTTTCCGGTGATGCACCAAACAGAACAAAATCGCTATCTTGCATATAAAACATATATGGACTTGGATTGGTATTTTTTAACACTTGGTAAGCAGATAATGGTTCAGGACATGGTAATGAAAAACGTCTTGAAGGAACGACTTGGAAAATCTCACCTTGTTGGATAGCATCCTGCATTTTTTTAACTATAGTATTGAAATCATCATCACTCTTATTACATGAAACATTTATTTCTGCTAAAGATTGAGTCTTAATCGCTTTCATCGGTTGATTGAGTTTACTTTGCAACTCAGTTAAGCGCTGATTCAAGCGTTTTGTCTCATCAGGACAAGAAGTAAATGCCGTTGCTTTTAACAATGAAACACGGTCTTTATGATTAATTTCCAGTAATGTTTCAGCTAAATAAAAGCGAAAGTCTTGGCAACGTTGTTCGGTTGGTAACAGAGGTAAATCCTCAAAGCCAGCAACAAGATCATAAGCAAATAAACCACCGACAAACACTGCATCAGAACTCGCTTGTTGTGGGATATTAACGATGTTTAATAATGTTCTTAGTGCATCAAAAATTGATAATGACTTTAAGCGAGAATCTTCATCTTGCAAATTATCAATAGCCGGAAAAATTAGCTGAAGATTATGTTCATCTAATTGTGTTTTAGCGACGTTATCAGGAAAAGCTTGTAGCAATAAAGGCAATAATTTTTGTCCGTTACTGGTTAAAGCTTGAAAAGTGACTTGGTTATTGAGTGCAGAAATAGTCAAAGCGCTATCAACTATCATTACACTTTTAATACCTTGCTTATTATCAATTTCAGCTGATTCCAGTAACAATGTTGCCGGTTTGTTATCACAAAGTTGATAAAATACCTGAGTCGGATCCTGATAATAACCAATGGTTTTAATTATCTGTGTTAATGTAGGCTTATTCATTGTTGACTCTCTTTTATAAAATTATTTTTATCTTTGCAAAACTAAAATACCCGCACTGAGCGGGTATTATGAAAAAAGGATATCATCACATCACCCGCAGAAAGTGATGCGCCACCAACCCAAAACGGTAGTTTGTTTACAATGCGTTAATGTGAATTGCTGATTTATCATTATTATATCTGCTAGAAAATATTTTGTACTATTAAACTAGTTCAGTGATGTATTGTCAAGTGAATATTTTATGTACATTTAAATTAAGTCTACCTGCTATCAATCAAAAGATCTTTTTACAGTAAAAATTTATTATTTTTTAACAAACAAATTAAAGCTAGCCAAACAAGATATTAGTCTTTAAAATGAACGACTCCGATAAATAATTGATAAAAATTAGAGAGTTTGATCTATGCCTATATTTTATATTTTTATAGCAGTAATCGTTTTACTTGCTTTAGTTACTGTTTTTAAAACCATCACTATTGTTCCGCAAGGATACCAATATACTATCGAGCGTTTCGGTAAATACACTCATACCTTAGAACCGGGCTTAAATATTATTATTCCTTTTATGGATGGTGTGGGCCGTAAAATTAATATGATGGAACAAGTGCTTGATATCCCATCTCAAGAAGTTATTTCTAAAGATAATGCAAATGTACAAATTGACGCAGTTTGTTTTATACAAGTACAAGAAGCAGCAAGAGCAGCTTACCAAGTTAACCAACTTGAGCGTGCTGTTATTAATCTGATGATGACAAATATCCGTACAGTACTTGGTAGTATGGAACTAGATGAGATGTTATCACAACGTGACCATATTAACTCAAAACTACTTAGTATTGTCGATGATGCAACTAGCCCATGGGGAATAAAAATTACTCGTATTGAAATTCGTGACGTTCGACCACCGGCAGAACTAATTGCAGCCATGAATGCACAAATGAAAGCTGAACGTAATAAACGTGCGGAAATCCTTGAAGCGGAAGGTATCCGTCAAGCAGCTATTTTACGTTCTGAAGGTGAAAAACAGTCAGAAATTTTAAAAGCTGAAGGTGAAAAACAAGCAGCATTTTTACAAGCTGAAGCACGTGAACGTGCGGCCGAAGCAGAAGCTAAAGCAACACAAATGGTTTCGGACGCTATTGCAGCAGGTAATATTAATGCTATCAACTACTTTGTTGCGCAAAAATATACTGAAGCGTTACAACAAATCGGTGCTTCAGATAACAGTAAAGTTGTGATGATGCCGCTTGATGCTTCAAGTCTAATGGGTAGCATTGGTGGTATTGCCGAATTAATCAAAAATACTAAATAGACTAAGTTTAGCAAAATCATATCCCTAACTGATAATAAATTGGTTTGAGAGATGATTGGAAATATAATTTAATTAATAATAGGTAACAACCAATGACAGATTTTTTAATGGTTATTTATGATTCTCCTCACTGGGTATTTTTTGCTTTAGGCGGTATTTTGCTGATAGCTGAATTATTAGGAACTGGCGGATATGCACTTTGGAGTGGAATGGCAGCCATTATTGTTGGCTTAATTGCTTGGATTTTACCACTGTCTTGGCCTGTTTTATGGATTTTGTTTGCTATTTTTACGTTAATATCCGCTTATCTTTGGTGGGCTTGGTTAAAAAAACGCGATAATAACAAATCAAGTAAAGTTGAAATTAATCAACCACAACAAGAATTAATTGGCATTAGAACAATCGTTACCGAAGCCATTACTAATGGTTCAGGTCGAATAAAAATCAAAGACGGCACATGGTCAGCAAAATGTAATCAAGATCTAGAAGTAGGTCATCCTGTTGAGGTTGTTGCAGTTGAGGGCATAATACTGAAAGTAAAAGCACTCAATAAATAAATTAATAATTAAATACGAGTCAATGACTCGTATTTTTTTGTTTATCATAAAAAATAATCAATCAGATAAACCGATTATTAAATATCTTCTATAGTAAAAATTCATGGTAATTATCATAATAAGATAATTACTGTTAATCCAGCTTCAATATAAAATTTAAAGTGCTTAAGTACTTATAACAGTAATTATCATTTTTACTAAAAACTAGTGTAAAAATAAGCCAATAAGAATGCTAACACTAATTCGATTATTTAGGAACAATACCAATAACTTTCCAATTATTATTTGATTCATCGGTAATCTTACCTTTCTTCACATCGGTAATATATTTAATGGTCATATTACGAATGGTACCTTCTTCATCACCTAATGCCGTGCGAGAATTCCAAATTGGCTCGACTCGGCGCCCTTCTAATGGACCACCTTTTTTCACCAGCATTTCATAACGATAAGCATTCATACCTAGTTTGAGTTTCATATCATCAGTAATAACTTTACCATTTAAAAGTGTTAGATTTTTAATTCGATTTCCTACTGGTTCACTTAAATCAATAATATATTTAACGCCACCAAACATATCATAAGTCATATATTTAGATGCGCCTCGCACTGAATCATATTGATAATTTTTATCCGTTGGTTGTACTTGAGCAAAATATGCCGCAGACCATTCCATATAATCTTTAAGATCCTTCCCTGTAACTTCAAAAATAGAGGTTTCACCAGCAGTATATTGATAATTGTTAGCAATATCTTTGCGAGCGATTGGCCCTTTATTTAATATCGCTTTTTTATTATCGACTAAAACCGCAGTCACATCCGCACCGCTATAATAAATTTGTACAGAATTAAGTAAATTAGTTAAACCACTTTCTTGCAAGTAAACCGCTGGTATACCATGTATTATCTCTTGTGGTACAAGATCTTTATCTGTTTCACCAATAACTTGATTAGAAATTTCTCTTAATTGTTGATGATAAGGTGAATAAATTTTTTCGATTTCAGGATCAGCTGGATAAGTTTTTACTGGTAATGTTTGCGATTTTTTTGCTTTTAAGGTTTTTTTATTGCCATCAATATCAAATTTAAGATCAACCACCGATACTACTGTTCCATAGCGATGAGGTTCAGTAATAACCACATTATTAATGACTTTTTCACTAATATTTTGATGATTATGTCCGGCAATAATTATGTCAATTTCAGGTAATTGATTAGCAACATCGGCAACACCTGTACCAGGTTTATTGTTTTCATTATCTAATCCCATATGGGTAACTAAAACAATAGCATCAACTGATTGTTGTTTGAGATTAGCAATTTGTTTTTTTATTTCCGGTATTGGCATGGTAAATTCCATTTGATTTACATAGCCAGTTTTATTCTCGTATTCAGGAACAAAAGGGGTAGTTGCACCAATAAAGCCAATTTTAATACCTTCTTTCTCAATAATGGTTGTGGCGGGTAAATAAGGTTTACCGGAATCTTTATAATAAATATTAGCAGCTAAAGATTGGCCTTTAAATTCAGAAATAACTTTATCGACTATCGGCATACCAAAATTAAATTCATGATTGCCAAGTACCATAATGTCATAATGCATGGCATTTAATGCCGCAATAGCCGGATGATTTTGCACATTGTGAAATCGTTCAATTTGATTATCTTGAATAATATCACCAGCATCAACCACAATGACATTTTCATGTAGTGAACGGTACTCCTTTAAAAACGAAGATATCTGCGCATAAGAGCCTGAAGAGTCTGCTTTGTCAGTACCATAATCCCATGGTAACATTCGCCCATGCACATCTGACGTTGCTAAAATAGCAACATCAACTTCTTTTGCATTAACCTGAAATACACAACCTAATATGAATAAACCGCTTAACAAAGCACGTTTTTTGCTTACCAACATCCTTATCTCCTATCACTATTATGTAAAATTAATATCCTAATTAATTTAAATCATTTTTATAAAAACAGTCTATTATTCTAAATTATTATTTTTTCAATTAAAGCGTTTTTATAAAAAAATAAACTGCTTAATCAGTGATAAAAAATGCCTAACGATAGTGACTATTGTTAGGCAAAATAAGGAGTACGAAAGTTATTTTCATAAACAGACAGAATGTTACTTAAATTTAACATTCTGTTTACTGTTAATTAATGTGACATCGTAGTTTTAACACCACCTTCAGGAATAGGCACATAAGCGGTTTCTTTATCAGTTCTTTGTTTATTATTACGCACTTTAAGTGCAGTTTTAATACCAAAGAAGATAATGCTATACACAACCACTAAGAATAAGATACTTAAACCGGCGTTAGTGTAGTTATTAATGACAATATGATGCATATTATCAATTTGTTGTGCTGTTAATTCGCTACCTTCGGCAATTCGACGGTTATACTCATTAGCTAAATAGAAGAATCCTTCTAAATTAGGATCATTACTAAATAGTTTAAGTGCCAATGCCCAAGTAGTACAAATTAATAACCAAACGGCAGGAATAATAGTCACCCAAACAAATTGAGCTCGTTTCATTTTAATTAATACAACTGTAGCTAATACTAATGCTACGGCTGCTAGCATTTGATTTGAAATACCAAATAATGGCCATAAGCTCTTAACACCACCTAATGGATCAACCACACCTTGGTAAAGTAGATATCCCCATAAACCAACACATCCTAAAGTACCAATAAAGCCAGCAATAAGTGAATCGGTTTTTTTCAAGAATGGTACAAAGTTACCTAATAAGTCTTGCAACATGAATCGTCCAGAACGAGTTCCTGCATCAAGCGCGGTTAGAATAAATAGTGCTTCAAATAAGATACCAAAGTGATACCAGAAGCCCATATTTGCGCCTGGAAGAATTTGATGGAACACATGCGCAATACCTACGGCTAAGGTTGGTGCACCACCGGCACGATTTAATACAGATGGTTCGCCAATATCTTTGGCTGTTTGTAAAATTTGCTCAGGTGAAATCACAAATCCCCACGAACTAACTGTAGCCGCCGCGTGTGCTGTTACATCTTGTAGTTGAGACATTATCATCGCCGCATCGCCAGTACCTAATTTATGTAAATCAGGCATAGTTATTCCTAGCGCAGCTGGTGGAGTATTCATAGCAAAATATAAACCTGGCTCAATAATTGATGCAGCCACTAAGGCCATAATAGCCACGAAAGACTCCATTAACATAGCACCATAACCGATAAAACGAGCATCCGTTTCATTAGCAAGTAATTTTGGTGTTGTACCTGATGAAATTAAGGCGTGGAAACCAGAAACGGCGCCACAAGCAATAGTAATAAATAAGAATGGGAATAAAGAACCTTTCCAAACAGGGCCTGTGCCATCCACATATTTAGTTACATCTGGCATTTTTAAATCAGGATTTAAAATAACAATACCAATAGCTAAACCAACAATTACACCAATTTTTAAGAAAGTGGCGAGATAATCACGCGGTGCTAAAATTAACCATACAGGCAACATCGCAGAAACTAAGGCATAACCAACTAAAGTAAAAGTAATCGTGGTTGCTTTGAAAGTTAATGCTGGTCCCCAATATGGGTCATGAGCAATAACACCACCAAACCAGATAGATAAGATGAGTAATACAATACCAATTATTGAAACCTCTAAAACACGACCCGGTCGGAGGTATCGCATATAAATACCCATAAATAATGCGATTGGCACGGTAGAACAAACAGTAAATACGCCCCAAGGACTTTCAGCTAATGCGTTAACAACAATCAATGCCAATACAGCTAAAATAATTAACATGATTAAGAAACAACCAAATAAGGCAATTGTTCCAGGAATTGGTCCCATTTCATCTTTTATCATTTCACCTAATGAAGCCCCTTTACGGCGTGATGATAAAAATAGCACCATAAAGTCTTGTACTGCACCAGCAAATACCACACCAGCCAATAACCATAGAGTACCCGGTAAATAACCTACTTGTGCTGCAAGTACAGGGCCTACAAGCGGTCCAGCTCCGGCTATTGCCGCAAAATGGTGTCCAAATAAGACATATTTATTGGTTGGAACATAATTTAAACCATCATTATTGATAACTGCCGGCGTCGCTCGTGTCGGATCTAACTGCATTACTTTATTGGCGATATATAAACTATAATATCGATAAGCAACGAGATAAATGGACACTGCAGCAGCAACAATCCACAATGCACTAATATGTTCCCCTCGACGTAGTGCGATGACAGCTAAACAGCATGCACCAACGATAGCAAGAATAACCCAAGGTATATGCTTTAGTATTCTATTATTCATAATAATTCTCTTTATCGCTTTAAGATTAATATCATCTATTTTATTTTTAACTTAATTATATAGTTAAAAAGGTAGATAAAATTTATTGATATTAACTTCAAATTGTTTTTGAATTTTGTTGTATTGAATCATGAGATAAAGCTTACTTTATGCTCAAGGGTATAGTAATTTTTTAGTTAATTGAATGGTATAGGAAATTTAGCTACAGGTTGAAACAACTATATGAGTGGTTAAAAATGGTTGGTAAACGGTATCTCTATCGATAAAATAAACCCAGATAAAATGATTATAGTCCTAATATCTCTTTAAGCGATTTTAAATATCGACGACTCACAGGCACAGCAACATCATTATTTAAAATAATATCAACGCTACCTGCTTCATTAAAACGAATCTCTTTTAACTTTTTTAAATTAACTAAATATTGTCTATGACAACGAATAAGCGAGGTTTTATCTTCTAACGTTTTTAGTGTCAGTTCAGTAAAATATTCATTATTATTTTGATTAAAAACATAAATACCACAGACTTTAGATGAAATATAAAAAACATCATCATTAGATAGTAAATAAATTCGATTATGACCAATACAAGGTATATATTTTAACTGTTGATCAATGCCTGATAATTGATTTATATCAGCTACAGGACATTTTTTATGTAAGCGGCTTAATGTTTTATTTAGCCTATCTTGTTCAATAGGTTTTAATAGGTAATCAAAAGCTTGTTCCTCAAAGGCTTTTACAGCAAACTCACTATAAGCAGTTAAAAAAACAATATGAGGCATAGTTTGTGGATCAAGCATTGATAACATTTCAAGACCATTTATCTTCGGCATTTGAATATCAAGAAAAACAACATCAGGCGCTAACCGATGAATTTCACGTATAGCATCCATTGCATTATTACATTCTGCGACAATATTAATTTGGCTATCGTTGTCTAGCAAACAACGTAAATTTTCGCGAGCAAGTAATTCATCATCAACAATAATCACATTTAACATTAAACTACGACATCCTCTAGCAAAGGCAAAGATAACATTACATTTGTATATTCGTCTGGTTTACAGATTATCTTTATACCATAGTTTTCACCATAGCGGATCTTAATTCGTTTATCTACTAAATTAAGACCAAGCCCTTTATTATCTTTTTTATTTTCTCGATAATTACCTGCATTATCAATAACCTCTAAAATTAAAGTCTGATCATTTTCATAGGCTCTAATCGTTACTGCTCCTTGACTAATTAATTGTGATGTACCATGTTTAATGGCATTTTCCACAATTGGTTGTAATGAAAATGCTGGTAATTGCGCATATTCGAGTTGTTCAGGAATATCAAAATTTATACTTAACTGCTCCATAAAACGCATTTTTTCAATCTGTAGGTAAGCATTTACATGCTCTATTTCATCTCTTAACGTTACTATTTCATCAGTACGTTTTAAGTTTTTACGGAAAAAAGTTGATAAGTTTTGCACTAATTGCGATGCTTGTTCTTTATCACGCCTAATAATAGCCAGTAAAGTATTTAAGGCATTAAATAAGAAGTGAGGATTTACTTGGGCATGTAATAGTTTAATCTCAGTTTTAGACAATAACTGTTTGTAGTACTCATTTTGCCCGGCCAATATTTGCGCAGATAACAAGCTGGCAATACCTTCACCTAAAGTTCTATTTATTGAGCTAAATAATGTATTTTTACCTTCATAAAGTTTAATAGTACCAACTACATTATTATTTTCACCACGCAGAGGAATAACCAAAGTTGCACCTAAACGACAATTTTTATTGATTGAACATTGATAAGGTTGATGTGTACCATCAAGATATTTAACATCATTTTGCTCAATTGCTTCTAAAGTAACATTTGAAGTAATTTGAGTACCAGGTAGATGATGATCGTCACCTACCCCAATAAAAGCAAGAATTTTTTCTCTATCTGTTATAGCTACAGCGCCAATATCTAATTGTTGATAAATAATTTCTGCAACTTTAGTACTATTTTCTTGATTGAAGCCTTCGCGCAATAGACCTTCAGTACTCACTGCGATTTTAAGAGCCTTGGCAGAAAAAGCCGATGTATAACGTTCAAAAATCGCCCGTCTATCTAGTAAAATTCGCATAAACATTGCAGCGCCAATACTATTAGCAACAATCATCGGTGCAGCAATACTACGTACTGCATGTAGAACAACATCAAAAGGTCTCGATATTAATAGGACTTGAATCATTTCTAACGATTCAACAAAAACACCTAATACTCCGACTAAAAATGGATTATAGACTAAATCAATTCGACCTCTTTTCATTAAGGTATAGTGAAATAGCCCACTAATTAAACCTGTCAAGATAGTCGATAACATACAACTTTCAGCTGTAATACCACCTAATGTATAACGATGAATACCACCAGTTAAGCCAACTAAAAGGCCTACTACTGGACCACCAAGCAACCCTCCTAAAATAGCGCCAATAGCACGAGTATTCGCAATAGTATCTTCAATATGTAAACCAAAATAGCTACCCATAATGCAAAATAAAGAAAAAATAAAATAACAGACTAATTTATGAGGTAAATGGATGGTGACTTGCATTAAAGGAATAACAATTGGGGTTTTACTTAACAAATAAGCAATAACCAAATACACGCACATCTGCTGTAAAAGCTGTAGTACAAGATCAAACTCAAACATAACAATAACCACGGCACAAAACCGCCGACCAAAGTCGACGGAAAATGCTAACTTTAATTATCAAGTAAAGTAAATGTTTGCTTATCTTTAGTTGTAGAATCCGCACCTACAAACACATTAAATTTACCAGGTTCTGCAACATATTGCATTTTATCATTCCAGAATTTTAACATGTCATATTTGATAACAAATTTTACTTGACCTTTTTCATGCGGTTTAAGAGTAATAAATTCAAAACCAATTAACTCTTTTACCGGTCGGCTTACTGATGCTGTCACATCTTGCAAATAGAACTGCACCACTTGTGAACCTTCTCTTTCACCAGTATTTTCCACATTAGCAATAACTTCAATTTCCCCATTTGGTGACATTTCAGTTTTTGATAATGAAAAATCAATAGTAAAATCAGTATAACTTAAGCCAAAACCAAATGGAAATAAAGGCTCATTCGGGCTATCAAAGTAAGACGTTGTGTATTTACCCATATTAACTGTACCATGTGGTCGACCAGTTTTTAAATGGCTATAATAAACAGGGATCTGGCCAACATTATCTGGAAAAGACATAGGTAATTTAGCTGACGGATTATAATCACCAAACAGCACATCGGCCACAGCATTCCCGCCTTCAGTACCTAAAAACCACGTTTCAAGCATAGCATCAGCTTGCTGATATTCTTCTTTCACAGTAAGTGGACGGCCATTCATTAAAGCAATAATAAGTGGTTTACCAGTGGCTTTTAATGCTTTAATTAATCGTTTTTGACTAGCTTGTAGATCAAGATCGGTTCGACTTGATGATTCATGAGCCATGCCTTGTGCTTCACCAACAAAAACCACAACGACATCTGATTTTTTAGCTTGAGCAACAGCTTCGGCTATCATCTTATTAGCGGGTCGTTTATCAAATTTGCTGCTTTCACCATATAAATTTAAAAATTTATCAAGGTTAGGATCATCCGAGAGATTAGCCCCCCATGCGTAACTCACTAATTTGGGATTTGCGATGGCATTTTTAATGCCTTGCAACGGCGTTACCGCTAAATTAGCACGCCCAGCACCTGACCAGCTACCTAGAATATCTCGTTTTGAATCAGCCAATGGTCCAATGACAGCTATTTTTTTATTTTTGTCTAACGGTAATAAATTATTTTCATTTTTTAATAATACAATACTACGACGAGCTACATCTCTGGCTTCAGTACGATGTAGGCGATCGTTAGCAAACATAGTTTCAATATCAAAATTAGGATCTAAATTTCGATGCGGATTTTTAAACAACCCCATATCATATTTAAGCTCTAACACATGGCGACAAGCTTGATTAATCAGATCTTCTGAGATTGCACCTTCATCAACCAATTCTGGTAAAAACTGTAAAAAGTATTCATCATTCATACTCACATCAATACCAGCTTTGATAGCAATACGTACCGCATCTTTAGCATCCTGTGCAACGCCGTGATTAATTAATTCACGGATAGCACCATGGTCACTAACAACTACTCCATCAAAGTGCCATTGGTTGCGTAATACATCAGTTAATAACCAATGATTAGCTGTAGCAGGAATACCATTTACACTAACCAGCGCAACCATAACCGCTCGGCTACCGGCATCAATAGCCGCTTTATAAGGCACAAGATATTCTTGAAACATTTTGCGTTCACTCATATCGGTGCTGTTATATTCGCGTCCTGCTTCTACCGCACCATAAAGTGCAAAATGTTTAACCGTTGTGACTAATGATTTTTTATCAGCCAAGGATTGCTTTTGCATTTTTTCAACAAAAATTCGCCCTGCTTCTGAAGCTAAATAAGGATCTTCACCAAATCCTTCGGAAACTCGTCCCCACCTAGGATCACGAGTAATATCCACCATTGGAGCCCAAGTAACATTAAGTCCATCAGATG
The DNA here is from genome assembly GCF_016101145.1 of Gilliamella sp. W8145. Taxonomy (NCBI): domain Bacteria; kingdom Pseudomonadati; phylum Pseudomonadota; class Gammaproteobacteria; order Orbales; family Orbaceae; genus Gilliamella; species Gilliamella sp. W8145. Next base: position 73,898 of record NZ_JACFRC010000001.1, on the reverse strand, counting down.
TAGCTTCATCAGCAGAGACCTCAGCCACTTTAGCGAAAGCATTACGATCCCAAGTTGCAGCTATACCTAAATTAATTGGAAATACTGTACGATGCCCATGAACAATATCAAAACCAAAATAAACCGGAATTTGGTTTGGTGATCTTAAAGCTCTTTCCTGCATTCTGGATAGATCGGGTTCCACAACAGTATTAAAAATGCCACCTATTTCACCAGCTTCTATTTGATCAAGTACTTTGTCTAAGGTTAGATCACCGCCGACACTAATTAACCGCAATTGCCCCACTTTTTCTTTAATAGTCATTTTTGATAATAAGTTATCAATAAATACTTTCTTTTCTTCGTCATTGGGATTTTGTGCAAATAAAGGACATGAAAAAATAAAAAAAACAAAAAAGAAAACTAATTTTTTCAGCATAATAAGTATTGTTATAATATAAGAGGATAGACAAGCAAATAGAATAACGTATTTAGTCAAAAAAATCTCGTTATTTGAAATAATGCCTCACCAAAAATAAAAATAAAAGCACATATTATTAAAAATTTAGCCGCAAAAAAGTGCTTTCCTCAAATTTTTTAAAAGTTGATTCTGTGAATAAATAAAAACATATTGCCGAACAATTTTGTCAAAACAATGTCGGCAATAATAAAGATTAGAATGATTGATTAGTCGCGGAAATTAGTAAATTGAAATGGTTGACCTAACTCACCATTTTTAACTAGTGCCATAGTTGCTTGTAAATCATCACGTGATTTTCCAGTAACCCGAACTTGGTCACCTTGTACTTGTGCTTGGACTTTAATTTTACTATCTTTGATTAATTTAACTATTTTTTTAGCTAATTCTTTATCGATACCTTGTTTCAGCTTAACTGTAATACTATAAAACTTACCACTATGTTCCATCTCTTCTGGAATTTCCAGCGCGCCACCATCAATACCACGCTTAGCTAACTTATCACGTAAAATATCCAGTAATTGTTGTACTTGGAAATCTGATTGGCTCGTCGCTTTGATAGTTTCATTTTTCTCATTAAGCTCAAATGATGCTTCGACATTTTTGAAATCCCAACGTGTTGCCAATTCTCGAGTCGCATTTTCGACCCCATTTTTGACTTCTGGCATTTGAATTTCTGATACAATATCAAAAGAAGGCATAAATTTTCCTCTTCTAATCGTTATAAGATATAACTCACTTTAAACAACTCATTTTATTGCTACCGTAACATTTACGGTAGCTTTAATAGATAGATTAATAAAATTAATCAATAGTACGAAGTAATTCGTTAATACCGACCTTACCTAACGTTTTAGCATCTACTTTTTTAACGATTACTGCACAATAAAGGCTGTATTTACCATCTTTAGTTGGTAAGTTACCTGATACCACCACAGAACCAGCCGGTACGCGACCATAGTGAACTTCACCAGTTGCACGATCATAAATTTTAGTACTTTGTCCAATAAATACACCCATTGAGATAACGCTGCCCTCTTCGACAATCACACCTTCAACAATTTCACTACGAGCACCGATAAAACAGTTATCTTCAATAATAGTTGGATTTGCTTGTAATGGCTCTAATACACCACCAATACCAACGCCACCAGATAAATGGACATTTTTACCAATTTGTGCACATGAACCTACAGTTACCCATGTATCAACCATAGTCCCTTCATCAACATAAGCACCGATGTTGACGTAAGAAGGCATTAATACTGTATTGCGAGCTACATAAGCGCCTTTACGTGCAATTGCTGATGGAACTACGCGGAAACCTTCTTGTTGGAAACGCGCTTCATCATAATCAGCAAATTTTAACGGTACTTTGTCATAATAATTAGTTGCGCCACCATCAATAAGTTGATTTTCATTAATACGGAATGAAAGCAACACTGCTTTTTTTAACCATTGATGAGTTACCCAATCGCCATTAATCTTTTCTGCGACACGCATTTTACCGCTGTCTAATAAAGCGATACATTGATTAATCGCATCACGTGTCACTGTATCAACATTTGAAGGGGTAATTTCAGCACGACGTTCAAATGCTGCCTCAATAATAGTTTGTAATTGTTGCATTTCTCGTTTCCTTTAACTTAAAGTCCGTTAGCAAATTTAATTGGCCTAACAGTATAATATAATATGCCGCTATTTTTAAGTGGTTTATCTTATCATTAAGATCTCTCAAAAAAAGTTAATTATTTGGAATACCTTTCACAAAATCTTAGTAAAAGTTAATACCGTGATTTTATTTGGATATAAAGTTTAATTCTCATTAAATTTCTCAATAAAAAATAATGCAAAACAGCGGATTTTCTTTATTAGAGCTTTTATTAGTTATCAGCATTAGTGCTATTTTGGCCGCAATTGGTGTACAACATTGGAAAGAATTACAACTGCGTAATGAACTAACAACCACCACAAAACAGCTTGCCTATTTTTTAGAAGAGGCTCAAGCAAGAGCTTACAACACTAATGAAAACTATCACGTATATTATTTTTTTAAGCCTTGGTGCATAAGTATTGGCAAGGGCGAAAAACCAACCACTTGCCAAGAAGGCACCGCCTATTTTATGAAGCCTAATAATTCTGTTGAATTGAGTGATTTAACTGATAAAAAAACCATCTCCTTTTGGGGCCGGAAAAATATGGCACAAACGGGGACAATCGAATTACACAACGCCATTGGTACCACGCAAATTATCATTTCTTATCGAGGGCGGATCCGATTTTGTAAGAAAAATAGTTATTTACCCGGACTACCGCGATGCTAAAACAAAATGGATTTTCATTATTTGAAATAATGTTAAGTATTGCATTTTCCAGTTTAATATTTATAGGTATCACCTCATTCTATAGTAAATTACAATCGATATTGTTGGAAAAAAATTTGCATATTCATTTAGAAAAAAATATTCATCAAGGTTTAGCTAGTATAACCAAAGATCTAAAACGTGCTGGATTTATTGCCAATAGCCCCGAAAAAATGAAACAATATCCAATTGAAATCAATACTTCAAACAATTGTTATATTTTCCGTTATGATAGTGAAATTCGCAATGATTGGATTTATGATCGTAATGCGCCAAGTAAATCAGACATCTTTGCTTATCGTTTCTACAAAAATAATTTGGAATATAAAGTAGGTTCAATAAGTTGTGAGGGTGTAAATTGGGAGAAAATATTCGATCCACATGACATTAAAATAACGCAATTTTCAATAAAACAGCAAAACAGCTATTTTGTAATAAATATTGCTGCTCAATTAAAGAAAAACAAAAAAATAATCTATCAAACGGTAACCATTATCAAAAATGAAAATCCATTTTAATAAAAAAACAACGCAAGCCGAAGGTTTTAGCACGCTAATAATGGTAATTATCCTAACCATTGTCGGCCTCATTTTATTAACCGGTTTTCAGGCTCTAGTTAATTCATTAAAAAAAACCTATTTGATTGAGATTCAATATTATCGTCAGTTTAATCAAGCAAGCTCAAGTTTAAATTGGGCAAAAAAACAGGTTTGGCAACCTCCGAGTGAGCAATGGCAATGTTTATTAGATAATCAATATCAATTCAAGGCTTGCATCAAAAAATCACGATTAAAAATCGATAACTATACTCTACTGAGAGCTCAAGCTGATGACTATTATCTTTATATGTTAACGTATTTTGCTGATAATCACTTGATTATTGAAAAAGGCCATTGGCTAGATTATTGTCCAGAAAAAAGGCTCGTTGATTGTGAATAGTAAAAATATAGCCGGATTCAGCTTAATTGAAGTCATGATTTCTTGCTTAATGTTTGCCATCATTATGCTAGGTTTTAGTGGTTATTTAACCGCAATCATTAGTCAACACCACTATTTCCAAAAACAGTTTAAAGCGGAACAAATCGCCTTTGCTTTACTTGATAGTTATCCTCATAATGTACAGCAAATCATACCAAATAATTGGCAATATCAAGTTTATAGCCAACCTTATGGTAGGTCTTGTCAGATGGTTTTTGTTAGCGTCACCCCTATTCATCACAAAACGATTAAACAACAACGTTTTTTATGTGATTAATATTTATGTCCAAAAATAAATCGCGCTTTTTATTTTCAATTCTTTTATTTCACGCCACGGCAATATCCCATCCCAGTTGCGCTAAATCTAGTGTAATGAGTTTCACACCTTTAGGTAAAAAATGACGAACACTAGCTGGTACAAAAGCAATTCCATTTTTAGCGGCAATTAACGCTAAAAGCGTAGGAAGATCATTAGTTGTTCCTCCTTGTATTAAAGTCACATTAATTCCTTCAAGCATTAATTGGGTTTGTTCAGTTAAACAAGGGGGCTAAATCTGGATTTATCTGCAATAACGGGTGCGTTGCCAGTATCTCGTTAATATTACCGGAACTCACTTTTACCTCAGTTGGTACCGCCAATACAATATACTCTTTAGATAATATAATTGAACGCAATGATTCTGGCACCGGCATCCGGACAAAACCAATATCGAGTTCACCTTGCATTAACAGATTTATTTGCTCACTAGAAGGTAGTTGTTTAGTCACAATATGACATTCAGGGGATCCATCAGAAAAAGTCCGAATCCATTTAGGCACCTGTTGAAAACAAGAGATACCAAAACCAATTGATAAGCATTCATTCGCTTTTTTCTTAATATTATCGGCAAATAACAGGAATTTCTGATGTTGTTGCAGTAGTTTTTTAGCTTCGGGATATAACGCATTGCCTATTGCAGTCAATGTTGCTCCATTCCGACCACGGATAAACAGTTTTTGATCGATGACTCGTTCAAAAGATTGAATTTGTTTAGTTAACGCTGGTTGTGTTATGAATAGCCGGTGCATATTGTGTCGGCATTGGTAATGCTGAACTGATCCAACATGGTGCTCAAACCGCAATTGCTAATTTTTCTAAAGTCAAAGTTATGAACCAAAACAACAATGATATTCGTATCTGGTTAGATAATGAACATAAATTGATTTATAATAAATAAATCACACCATAAAGAATAAAAGAAATACGTATTGGCTAATACTGCTTATACTATGACTATTCATGTTGGTTGATTGAATTTACCAAACAACCAATCTTATTTTTTAGTGTTACTGCTTATTAAATCATGCAATCTTTAGTTTCAATTAAAAAATAAAAATCAGTAACCATCAATTAAGCAATGGTGGTACTGATTAATTTTATTGTGGAAATAATTATAATCAGTCAGCTAACCAATGATATAAATGTTGCAATACTTGCTCTGTTTTTTCAGCATGAACATTATGACCAGCGCCTTCTACAATATCAATTTTTGCATTGGGAAATTGATTAAATATAGCTGGATAATTTTTATCAGTGATATAGCTAGAATTACCACCGCCAATAAATAACGTTGGTATGGCACTGGCTGAAATAGTTTGCCAATCACAAATATTAGCATACTGATTAATAATTACATTAGCATTAAATAGCCAACGTTCATGTTTAAAGGATTTGAGTAAAAATAAAATCGTTGGTTCATTCAATCCATGTTGTCGCATAACTTCAGCGATTTGCTTTCTATCAACTAATTGTTGATCAATGCATTGTGCCAATGCTTTTATGACCGGAGTATTAATTGTTTGAGTATATTTAACTGGCGCAATATCAATTGCACAAATGTTGCTAATCAGTTGCGGAATAAGTTGGCTTAATTGTAAAGCAACTTTGCCACCCATTGAATGACCAATTAAGATTAAGTTCTGTAATTGCAAACCATGGCATAGTTCCGCGATATCTTCCGCCATAGCTTGATAATTCATGATATTTGACCATGGCGATTGGCCATGATTACGTAAATCAACTTGTATAGTTTGATAATTTGCAACGAGGTCTTTAGCTAACATGTTTAAGTTATCTAAACTACCAAATAGCCCATGCATTAATAAAATCGGTTGTTTATTGCCTTGTAATTTATAATTTAATTTCATGTTTTAACTCTTTATTTATTGTAACTGACTTCAATAGCCAGTCATTGATGAACAATTCAATAACCCCTAAAAGCATAAGTATGATAGAATTTAGTCTAAATTTTTCAATTAATATTAAGCCATATGTTTCAAAATAACCCATTACTCGCCCAACTTAAACAAGAATTTGCAGAACAAAAACCTTATGTTGAAGGTATCGTCCGAGCACACGAAAAAGGATTTGGTTTTTTAGATGTTGATAATAAAAAAAATTATTTTATTCCTGTTGCCAAAATGAAGCAGCTTTGCCATGGAGATAAAGTATCGGGAACCATCATCAGCAATAATGATAAAGAGTCATTTGAACCTGAAATATTAATTGAAAGTAGCTTACAAAAATTTATTGGTAAAATCGGCTTTTTAGATCGCGCTATGGTGATTTATCCTGAAAATATGCCAACTAAGTTTGCCATACGTTGTCAAGTTAACACCGAAGTTAAGCAAAAATTAACCGAAGGTGATTGGGTTGTGGCAACATTACAATCGCATCCATTGCAAAAAGATAAACAACAATTTCTTGCTCAAGTAACACAATTTATCGCAAGTTCTGATTCAATTTATCAATTATGGTTGAAAACCTTAGCTCGTTACCAATTAGAGGATAATGCACCCCAAGCTGAATCATTCATCATTTCTGAAAGTGAACAACAAAATCGACAAGATTTAACCAATGTGTCGTTTTTCACTATTGATAATGAAAATACCGAAGATATGGATGATGCAATTGCTATTTGCCAAGATGAAATGGGTAATTATAACTTAATGATAGCTATTGCCGATCCTACGGCTTATATTTTACCTGATAGTGAGCTGGATAATATTGCCAAAGTTCGTAATTTTACAACTTATCTTCCCGATTTTAATATTCCAATGTTACCTAAGCAATTGGCTGATGATCTATGCTCATTAAAAGCCAATCAAAAACGTCCAGCAATGGTATGTAAAATTCACCTAGATAAAACGGGACAATTTACTGCTGAGGATATCCATTTCACCCCGGTTTGGATTGAATCCAAAGCTAAGCTTTGTTATAACAATGTTTCTAATTTCCTTGAAAATCAAAGTGATTTAAATATTGCTAACACAGAAATTAAAACCCAATTGAAATTGTTAGCTGATTTAGCAAAAGTTCGTATCAATTGGCGACAACAAAATGCATTAATTTTTAAAGCAAACAATGATTATCGATTTGTACTTGATGATAATCGCCAAGTGCAATCAATCCTCAAAGAAGAACGCGGCATCGCCAATAATATCGTTGAAGAAATGATGATTATTGCTAATTTAGCTTTGACCTTATATTTAACTGAAAAGATTGGTACCGGTGTCTTTAATACTCATTCAGGCTTTGATAGTAAGCACATTGAACAAATTTTAAAAATATTAGTTGATAATGGCATTTCTGATTTTGATAAAGAGTCACTAACTTCATTTGAAGGATATATTAGATTACGCCGATTAATTGATAATAATGATTTTCTATCAACTAAGTTGCGTAAATTCCAAAGTCCTGCTGATTTTTCGATAACGCCACAACCCCACTATGGTTTGGGGTTTTTGGCCTATGCCACTTGGACTTCACCAATTCGCAAATATGGTGATATGATAAACCATCGTTTACTTAAAGCTTCTCTTAAACAGCAACCATTCCCTGCACCAACTAACGAACAATTAGAAAGTATGGCAGATCGTCGTAAGAAATTACGTTTAGCTGAACGAGATATCGCCGAAAATCTTTATAGCCAATACTTATACGATAAACAAGAGCAATGTTTTACTGCTGAAATAGTTGACATTAATCGAGGTGGGGCCCGAGTTCGATTAACAGAGATAGGCGCATTCGCATTTTTACCACTATCAATGATTCATAACGCTCGTGATGAAATAACCTTAAATATTGATGAAGGTTCAATTAAAATTAAAGATGAACTGATACTTAAACTAGCTGACAAACTATCAGTTGTGATCCATCAGGTTAAAATTGAAAACCACTCAATTATTGTAAAAATCGGTGAAAATAAATAAAGATTATCTTGTGAATTTGTCTTTTTTCACTCTAATTATTTAACCCTGATAATAATCAGGGTTAATCTAAATACAATTAATGATTTTTTTAACATTTAACCTCTTTTTTTTATTAAAAATATCTGCTATCTTTCACCGCTTAAAAAATAATAATTAGAGCGAGATAAACCGCAATCTAGGAGAGGAAAATGATATCAATTCACGGTCATGAAGTACTACAGATGATGGATGGAAACAATTATACCGAATCATCTTTACTTAATGCTATCCATGAAAAATTTGGTACCGAAGCTAGATTTCATACCTGTTCTAACTCCGATATGAATGCCGAGCAGCTTATTGCTTTTTTAAAAGCAAAAGGAAAATTTAAGCCAGCTTTAACCGATGATTCACAATTTACTGTCGATATTAAAAAAATATGCCGACATTAAACAAAATCGGCAAACGAATATTTAGTGCGTTTTTTACTAAATTAATGTAATCATCTAGTGTTTTTAAAAGAATAAGAGTATATAATTTCGCGTTACGACTTCACTACAAAGTGTTAAGTTTCTCAACCTGAAATTTCAACTCAAGAATATGTTCATGGAATTTGATATATGAAAATAAGTAATATCCTTACATGTGCCATTGTCTTTATTCTTGCCACAGGCTGTGTAAAAAACAATATGTCTAAAACAAAAAATAATGGCAAAAATATTGAAGTCGATCCGTTAACAATATTAAAAGAACAAACGGAACAAAATAACCCGTTTGTATCTAATGCCAAAAATCAATTACTTCAATTAGTTGGCGATAAACAATTTGACAGTTATATAAAAAAACAAGGTATTTTAGACTGTAAAGATGATAGTAACGAATCATCCTGTGTGTTAAATTTTTATCTTAACGAATTTTATAAGTTAAAATATGATATACAACTCAAAAAAGTGATTGAAGAAAATCAAGCCGAACATAAAATTGAGTTAAAAAAAATTAATCCAACCGACAATAACCTAAACAATTACTGTCAATGGTCAGCTGATTTCGTTGCCGCAGTTTACAGCAAAGATACCGAAAATATAACCAATCGCTATCAACCATTATTTAGAATGTCAGAACAAGATTTGGCTGCATTAAAAACTAAAATTCTCAAAGATAATTACTCTCATTTTTTAATAGATGAAAATCCAAGTATTCTTGATGAAATGAAAACCGATTATCTTGAAAATTGTTTAAGTAGCCCTAAAGACAATATTATCAATTACATTAATATTTTTAGATAATACTTAAGTGAGTCTTTTTTATGTACAATTTATTACCTATTAGTCGATTTAGTAAAACAATAACTTGCAAGATGTTATGCATAGCATCAATATCTTGTTTGAGTTTTTCTTCATGGGCTTTTACTTTTAATGATGTAGTGACAAAAGCAGAAAAATTATCAAAAAAGTCTTATGTCCAACCATCTAAAAATATTCCTAGTGAGCTATCTTCACTGCAATTTGCTGATTATCAAAAAATTTCTTTTAAACATGATAAAGCTTATTGGAATGATCGCAAAAGCCGCTTTAAACTTGAGTTTTATCATGAAGGTATGTATTTTGACATGCCAGTTAAAATTAACGAAATTGTCAATAACCAAGTTAATGAAATTAAATACGATCCAGATTATTTCGACTTGAGTCAACTTCATTTAGATAATTTAAATACCAAAAATCTTGGTTTTGCCGGTTTTAAAGTTCATTATCCAATTAACAAGCCAACAAAAACCGATGATGAAATATTTACTGCGCTTGGTGGTAGTTACTTCCGTGCCGTTGGAAAAGATCAACGATATGGCCTTTCTGCTCGAGGTCTTGCTATCGACACCGGTGAAATGTCTGGAGAGGAATTTCCTCGATTTAAAGAATATTGGATTGAACGTCCAGAACCAAATCAAAAGCATTTAGTCATTTATGCATTACTTGACTCTCAAAGTGTGACTGGTGCTTATAAAATCACCCTAGTACCAAGTATTGATACCACCGTTACGGTTGAAGCTAAAGTATTCTTCCGTAATTCAGTTAAAAAATTGGGTATTGCGCCATTAACTAGTATGTTCTTATATGGCCCAAATCAACCATCACCACTACTTAATTATCGTCCAGCAATGCATGACTCAAACGGGTTATCTATTTTGGCTAATAATAATGAGTGGATCTGGCGCCCCTTAAACAATCCTAAACGTTTATCTTTTTCATCATATAGTTTAGAAAATCCAAAAGGTTTTGGCCTAATCCAACGAGATAAAGGGTTTGATGATTATCAAGATTTAGATGACCACTACGAACTACGACCAAGTGTTTGGGTTGAAATCTTAAATGATTGGCAAAAAGGACGAGTTGAACTTGTCGAAATTCCAACAGCAGATGAAACCAATGATAATATTGTTTCTTTCTGGGTTCCTGAAAAGCAATATAAAGGCGGTGATCAACTTACTTTTAAATATCGACTACATTACACACTAAACGAACAAAATCGTTATCCGGCTAACGTCGCTAGAGCAGAAAGTACTCGTTTATCGCTAGGTGATATCAAGCAAGCCAATTTAATACGTAAACTTGATGGTTCTAATGCATATGTTATTGATTTTACTGGACCTCAGTTATCTGATAAAAATCCTGTTAAAGTTATTTCAAGTATTAATAACGGCTCAATTGTAAGTTGTGATTCCCAATACAATTCAGTAACTAAAGGTTGGCGTGTTATTATTCGATTCAACGTTGAAGATAACAAAAAAGCAACCGATCTGCGGGTTCAACTCGCTTCTCAAACGGGTGAAGTTTTGTCCGAAACTTGGAGCGGGCAATATCCTGCTCAATAATTATAATAATCAGCCAATAATATGAAAAAAGATTACTTCGAAAATCTTCCTGACGCCGAAATTTGGCGTCAGAAATCGGAAAACAATAACTCTCTTGCCAATGATGTCGATTTCTTAAAATATCGATTGAATCAAGTCGGCAACATTGAACATTTTAATGAAGCAAGACAACAGCAACCTAGTTATCCCAAAGTTGAACGTGTGTCAGTACAACCACAAATTTGGAATGAACGGTATACAGCTAAATCAAAACCTCGTGTGAATATTATCGCACTTATTCGTCGTCTAATTATGTTTGTGCTTATAGCAGTTCAAACATACTATGGAACAATTTATTTATCGTCACTTTTGCCGTATCAAAGCTGGCAAAAGATTAGTTTTATGGCTAATTGGGACATCAATCCTGAACTGGCTATCTATAGTATTATTCCTTATATCATACAGGGCTTCATTATTGGTCTCTTTGCTATTTTATTTTGTTGGATCTCAATCGGTTTTTGGACTAGTATCATGGGTCTTATTTTGGCAGTGATAAAAAAAGACCGTTATACCATTGCTATTCCAAATGATCCCGCAGCTCATATTGACGCAAAACATCGTACCGCTTTAGTTATGCCTATCTGTAATGAAGATGTTTCACGAGTATTCGCTGGACTTGAAGCCACCTATGAATCACTGGTTGAAACAGGACATGCTCAATGTTGTGATTTTTATATTCTTAGTGATACTAACGATCCTGATTTGTATGTTAATGAATTAAAGGCTTGGGCTGATTTTAATGCTAAAAAAGCAGATAATGGTTGTAATATTTTCTATCGTCATCGTAAACGCCGTGTAAAACGTAAAAGTGGTAATATCGATGACTTTTGTCGTCGCTGGGGCCATCAATATGAGTATATGATGATTCTTGATGCTGATAGTATTATGACTGGCGATTGTATTTTAAAAATGGTTGCCATGATGGAAATGAATCCAACAGCGGGTATATTACAATCACCACCAAAATCGGTCAGAATGACAACCTTATACGGCCGTATTCAACAATTTGCCAATCAAATTTATAGCGATATTTTTTGTTCAGGTACTCACTTCTGGCAACTAAGTGAAGCCCAATATTGGGGTCACAATGCCATGATTCGCCTCAAACCATTTATTGAACACTGTATTTTATCACCATTGCAAAAACGTAAAGGTCCGATTCATATCTTATCGCATGATCTGGTTGAAGCAACTTTAATGCGCCGAGCTGGTTATGGAGTATGGATTGCTTACGATATGAACGGTAGTTATGAAGAGTTGCCAGGTAATATGATTGAAGATCTTAAACGAGATAATCGTTGGTGTATGGGTAATCTGATCAATCTTCGATTAATATTCAAAAGTGGCATTACTTTAACTCATAGAGTTATGTTTTTAACCAGTGGTATGGCTTACATTTCATCATTATTGTGGTTGGTATTTTTAATTTTCTCAACACTATTATTATTAGTGTTCAATATTTCTGAACCACAATATTTTTTCCAACCAAACCAATTTTATCCAACTTGGCCAAGATGGGATGAACAATTAGCGATTCAACTACTTTCAACCACGATGGTATTGCTGTTTGCACCTAAATTATTTAGCTATGGTATTATTATAGCCAGAACAGGAGCAAAAGATGTTGGTGGAATATTTAAACTAACCTTATCAATTCTTATTGAAATGGTGTGGTCTATGATCCTTGCTCCAATCCGTATGATCTTCCATAGCAAATTCGTTGTTAAAGCATGGCTTGGTAGCAAAATTCAATGGAAGTCACCATCACGAAGTGATGATGCCTTAACTTGGGGGGAATCATTCTACTTTTGTTGGCCTTTATCGTTATTAGGAATTGTGTGGTTATGTGTGATTATTTGGTTAAACCCACAATTTACCTATTGGTATATCGCAATTTTAATTCCATTAACTATTTCACCGCTAGTAATTCGCATTTCTGGTTTATCCAGTATTGGTATGAAAGCTAAAAAAGCAGGGTTATTTTTAACGCCTGAAGAAACTCACCCTTCACGTGCAGTAAAACTCACTGGTGACTATTTAGCGCAAACCGAAGCTGCTTTTATGGAACATGGCTTTATTATGGCACTTGTTGATCCTATTTATAATGCATTAGCCTGTGCATTATCGACTTCTCGTCATTTACCTAATACAAAAAATCAGCAATTGCGCCAACAACTGATTGAGCACTATCAGCAAGTGGATTTAGAAAAAATCAGTAAAGAACAACAATTAGCGATTTTAGAAGACCCTATTATTCTTTCTGCACTTCATTGCCACATCTGGCATCAGCAAGAAAAATACGACAATTTGTTCTCATTATGGCAAAATGAACGCCAGCAATAAGAGATAGGGCTTAATGCCCTATTTCTTCTTTTAGTAATTAATCAAAATCCATGGATATTTTTTTATGACTTGGCAACCAACTGCATCAATTAATAATTTACTTAAGCGCGCTAAAATTGTATCTCAAGTAAGACAGTTTTTCGCTGATCGCTGTATATTAGAAGTCGAGACGCCAACCTTAAGCCAATATGCAGTAACAGATGTGCATCTGAGCTCATTTCATACCTTATTTTTAAAACCTGGTGAAACCAATGAACAACAAGGGCAGAAAATGTCATTAATCACCAGCCCTGAATATCATATGAAGCGTTTATTAGCGGCTGGCAGTGGCCCTATTTATCAAATATGTAAATGCTTTCGTAATCATGAAGAAGTGAGTCGCTATCATAATCCTGAATTTACCATGCTTGAGTGGTATCGTATCCAATTTGATATGATGCAAATGATTAACGAGGTCGATGATCTTCTACAAAACATTTTAGATTGCGAACCAGCCGAACGTATCTCTTATCAAAAAGCATTTCAACGTCATCTAAATATTGACCCATTGGAAGCTGATCAAGCAAGCCTAATTGATGCGATGAAAAAGCTTAATATCGAGCTCAATACTGATGATTATGATCGCGACACTTTATTACAATGCCTATTTAGTTTCGGCGTCGAACCTCATATTGGTCAAGAGAAACCGGTTGCAGTATATAATTTCCCTGCATCTCAAGCAGCATTAGCAGCGATCAGTTCGGAAGACCATCGAGTCGCCAGCCGTTTTGAGTTTTATTATAAAGGGGTAGAACTGGCTAATGGATTTAAAGAATTAACCAATCCGCAAGAACAAAAGATGCGTTTTGAACAAAATAATATTGATAGGGCTAATCAAAATTTACCGCCACAAAATATTGATATTGAGTTAATTGCGGCTATGGAAGCTGGTTTACCTGATTGTGCCGGTGTTGCCGTAGGACTTGACCGCTTAATTATGTTAGCACTTGATGCCATGAATTTAGACGATGTCATTTCATTCACTTTTGCAAGGGCTTGATCATGTTTGGAAGTTTAGGCTTAAGTGAATGGACAGCGATAATAATTGCTATTATCGCCGTTGTTTTATTAATCGCTTTATTAAAAACGCAATTTAGAGCCAATAATCTACATGCTTTATTTGATTTACAACTAAATCAAATAAAACAAGAAAATCAAGTTTTAACCACTCAAATAACACAGTTGGAACAAGAATTAAACCAATGCCAACAACAAAATATCGCCCAAAATATCAAAATTAGCGAGTTACAAACTCGTTTGGAAGAGACCATGAATGCGGCACAGCAACGGCAAACCATTCTGGAACAAAGTGAGCAACGCTTAACAACTCAGTTCGAAAATTTAGCTAATCGAATTTTTGAACAAAGCGGCAAAAAGATTGAGCAACAAAATAAACAAAGTTTAGATTTTCTACTTTCACCACTAAAACAACAATTAGAAAGCTTTCAGAAACAGGTTCAAGACAGCTTTGGACAAGAAGCCAAAGAGCGTCATACTCTCACCCATGAAATCCGCAATTTGCAACAGCTTAATGAATTAATGACTAAGGAAGCCACTAATTTAACTAATGCATTAAAAGGCAATAACAAAACTCAAGGTAATTGGGGAGAGTTTATTCTTAGTCAAATTTTGGATAATTCAGGACTCCGCTTGGGACATGAGTATCACACTCAGGTTAATTTAACCAATGAAAATAATCAACGATTGCAACCAGATGTAATTGTTCATTTACCTCAAGGTGGTGATGTTGTCATTGATTCAAAAGTTACTTTAGTTGCCTATGAACGTTACTTTAACAGTGATGACGATGATATTAGAACTAAGGCTATTGCCGATCATCTTGCTTCGGTACGTAATCATTTAAAACAGCTTAGCCAAAAAGATTATCACAAACTAATTGGTATCAATTCATTAGATTATGTTTTAATGTTTATTCCAGTTGAACCAGCATTTTTGTCAGCAATTGATCAAGATCCTACATTAATTAATGATGCTTTAAAAAACAATATTATGATTGTTAGTCCAACAACCTTATTGGTAGCGTTAAGAACTATTCATAATTTGTGGCGATTTGAATACCAAAATCGTAACGCCGAACTTATTGCTGATAGAGCAAGTAAACTATATGATAAAGTTCGTGGTTTTATTGAGGATATGGAAAACCTAGGTAACTGCTTAGATAAAGCGCAACAAACCTATCAATCTTCAATGAACAAACTATCTAAAGGACGAGGTAATGTTGTTGGTCAAATAGAACGATTCAGGGAATTAGGAATTGAAGTAAAAAAACCGATCAATCCTGATATAGCCCAACTATCAGTTGATGAACTTGAACGTGAACAAGAAGATTATCCATCTTGCCACGATACTCAATAAAACTAATCACAACTCATTGTGCAATGACGTTTTAATTAATGTAAAAATTTAACTTAAATATCTTAATTCACCATCAGAAAAAATACGTGTATACTCATTTAACACAGAGGGGGACGATATGGCAAAAAAACAAGATAAAGAAGCAAGTTTTGAAGAAACGATCAAACAACTTGAAGCAATTGTCACTCAACTTGAAAATGGTGATTTACCATTAGATGAAGCTTTAAATGAGTTTGAAAAAGGGATTAAATTAGCCCGTTCAGGTCAAAAACAACTTAATGAGGCTGAACAACGCATCCAAATTTTGTTATCTGAAAATAGTGATGCTCAATTATCTGAATTTTCAATTGATAATAATGAATAGCACAAAACCATTACAAGAACGTATTGATAATTATTTAACAACGTATATTTCGCAATTTGCCCCTTCAAACTTGCAACAGGCGATGAGCTACAGTCTGCTTGCCGGAGGCAAACGAATCCGCCCCATTCTAGTTTATCTAACTGGGCAGATGTTTAATTGTCCTTTAGAAAAACTTGATCCCATTGCAGCAGCTATTGAATCAATGCATACTTATTCTTTAATTCATGATGATCTACCTGCCATGGATAATGATAACCTCAGGCGGGGTAAACCTACTTGTCATATTCAATTTGGTCAAGCAGAAGCAATTCTTGCTGGCGATGCCTTACAATCGCTAGCTTTTAGCTTATTATGCGAGAATCAACATATTGATAACCAAAGTAAAATTAATATGATTAGCGAACTCGCTAACGCCAGTGGTCTTGTGGGTATGTGTTTAGGTCAATCACTTGATTTACAGGCTGAACAACAAAAGGTAACCCTTGAACATTTACAAAATATCCATAATTATAAAACCGGTGCTTTAATTCAAGCAGCAGTTAGGCTTGGTGCTTATGCTAGTGGTGAGGTAGCCAAACCCTATTATCAAATCTTAGATGACTATGCTCAAGCTATTGGGTTAGCATTTCAAATTCAAGACGACATCTTAGATATTATTGGTGAACAAGAACTAATGGGTAAACCACAAGGTTCAGATATTGCACTTGAAAAAAGTACTTATCCAGCATTAATTGGCTTACAAAATGCAATCGAAATGACTAACGCGTTATATCGGCAAGCTATCGATAGTCTGCGACAAATACCTTATAATAGTCAACCATTACAAGATCTTGCTGGTTTTATTATTAATCGAAATAGTTAACCTAATAACTAGATGATAAAAATGAATTTAGATAAATTTCCTTTATTAAAGCAAATCAATTTTCCCACGGATCTTAAACGTTATCCGCTATCGCAATTGCCAGCGATTTGTCAGGAATTACGACAATTTTTATTAGATAGTGTTAGTCAATCTAGTGGCCATTTAGCTTCAGGTTTAGGTGTAGTCGAATTAACCGTTGCTTTACATTATGTCTATAACACTCCATTTGATAAAATTATATGGGATGTAGGGCATCAAGCTTATCCGCATAAAATCCTTACTGGTCGACGTGATCAGATGCTAACCATTCGCCAAAAAGGTGGATTGCACCCTTTTCCTCATCGTTATGAAAGTGAATACGATGTGTTAACAACTGGCCATTCATCAACATCTATTAGTGCCGCGCTAGGTATTGCTATTGCTGAACAACAAAAGCAATCAGGACAAAAAGTAGCAGCAATTATTGGTGATGGAGCATTAACCGCTGGTATGGCATTTGAAGCAATGAATCACGCAGGTCATATAAAACCTGATATGCTAGTCATTGTTAATGACAACGATATGTCGATTTCTGAAAACACCGGCGCACTTAATCAGCATTTAGCGCAACTTTTATCAAGTAAAGCTTATACCTCTTTTCGTGAAAGTGGTAAAAAAGTCCTTTCGAATATTCCGCCATTAAAAGAATTATTCAAAAAAACCGAAGAACATTTAAAAGGATTAGTGACTCCAGCCATTTTATTTGAAGAATTAGGCTTCAATTACATTGGCCCAGTAGATGGTCATGATGTCGAAACACTTGTAGCTACCTTGCAAAATGTGAGGCAGCTAAAAGGACCACAACTACTGCACATTATTACTCAAAAAGGTAAAGGCTATGGCCCTGCCGAACAAAACCCGACTTTATGGCATGGTGTTCCCAAATTTAATCCCAACGAAGGGACTTTACCGATTTCAAAGAAAGTTGCACCAACCTATTCCAAAATATTCGGAGATTGGCTGTGTGAGATAGCCGAACATGATAAACGTTTAATGGCAATTACCCCTGCCATGGGCGAAGGCTCTGGTATGACTGAATTTGCAAAACGCTATCCCAATCAATTTTTCGATGTGGCCATTGCTGAGCAACATGCGGTAACGTTAGCCGCAGGCTTTGCTATTAGTCAATTTAAACCGGTAGTAGCCATCTATTCCACTTTTTTGCAACGTGCGTATGATCAAGTGATCCATGATATTGCTATCCAAAATTTACCTGTCCTGTTTGCTATAGATAGAGCTGGTATTGTTGGCGCTGATGGTGAAACCCATCAAGGGGCTTTCGATTTAAGTTTTCTACGCTGTATTCCTAATCTTGTTATTATGACTCCGAGTGATGAAAATGAATGTCGACAAATGCTTTATACAGGTTATTTACATAATGGCCCATCAGCGGTACGTTATCCTCGTGGTGAAGGATGTGGTGCTAGCTTACAACCACTCAATCCAATACCATTGGGACAATCAAAATACTGTCGTGAAGGTGAAAATATTGCTTTACTTAATTTTGGCACATTATTACCTGAAGCTTTACAAGCAGCCGATCAAATAAATGCTACAGTGATAGATATGCGTTTTGTAAAACCACTAGATGAAAAAGTCCTTTTGCACATTGGTCAAAGCCATAATATACTTGTCACCATCGAAGAGAACAGTATCAAAGGTGGGGCTGGAAGCGCCGTCAATGAATTTTTGTTATCGAAAAAAACAAAATGTGATATTTTAAACATCGGATTGCCTGATGTGTTTATTCCACAAGGATCACAACAAGAAATGCGTGATGAAGTTGGATTAAACGCCAAACATATAATCGACAAAATTAATACATTTATAAAACTATAGGTTAAATATGGAAACTCAAGCTGTCACGGTTCAG
Source organism: Gilliamella sp. W8145 (assembly GCF_016101145.1). Taxonomy (NCBI): domain Bacteria; kingdom Pseudomonadati; phylum Pseudomonadota; class Gammaproteobacteria; order Orbales; family Orbaceae; genus Gilliamella; species Gilliamella sp. W8145. Next base: position 55,069 of record NZ_JACFRC010000001.1, on the reverse strand, counting down.
ATTTTTGGGCGAACTTTAAAATTTAATTGCCCTGTTGAAGAAGTTGACGCACTTACAAATGCGGCTAAAGATTTAGATGCACGCTTAACAAATTTACGAGAAAAATCACCACAAGTTGGCAGCGATCAACTTATTATGACTGCTGCACTAAATATATCTTATGAACTAACAAAAGAGAAAGAAAAAAGCGATGAGTTTGCTAATAGATTAAAAATGCTACAGCAGTTACTTGATTCCGCTTTAAATACCAACAATTAGTTAGCTTAAACGTAAATAATCAACAAAGACTATTGTATGATTCTCTAAATTTTGTATTATATTAATTATCTCTGAGATGCTCGGGATAAGGGTTAGTCCCCTGAGCCGATATTCTTTAATTTAGAGTGGTGTGGTTTTTGATTGGTGTGTATGCCTAATTTATTTAGGAAACCTAAAAATTAAAACATGCAACTCACCTTGAACCTTGGGTTCAAGGGTTACGACCCTAACGACATCTTGGAGTGCTTCTTTACTTTTCTTTTTCAATCGATAACTAATGAATATTCGGCAAGCGATACGTCAAAAAAGACGTGATTTATCTCCACAACAACGCTGTAATGCGCAGCAAATTATTTATCAAAAAATTAAAAATCATCCAGCTTTGAATCAAGCTGAAAATATCGCTATTTTTTTGTCATTTGATGGGGAAGTCGATACTAAACCGATTATTGAATATCTATGGCAACAAAACAAATCAGTCTACTTACCAATTACCCATCCATTTTGTAAAAATCACCTACTCTTTTTAAAGTACACCACAAATACGCCACTCATAAAAAATCATTTTGGCATCTTTGAACCAGAACTTAATGTCAATAATGTCATTCCGTTTGTACAACTTGATATCGTCTTTACACCATTAGTTGCTTTTGATGAACGAGGTTATCGTATGGGAATGGGCGGTGGCTATTACGACCGAATGCTAGCAAATTATCAACAACAACAGATATTACCTATTGGGCTCGCATTTTCCTGCCAAAAATTGGCCAATATTGATAATCAACCTTGGGATATCAAATTGCCAGAAATAATTTATGCTTAAACAGGCATTATCATAAAATCAAACAAACTATAAGTAATCAATAACTGGTTACTTTAGCTTATTCGACTTTTTCAGAATGGCTGCCATTAGCGGACGATGGCAATGATAAATCATGTCAGATTTTAACATCACTAATTCGGCTAACGGTACAGTCCAATCAGGTATTTCAGTAGTCTCTGGATGTTTTGGATCAATCGGATTATCTACAGTATAAAGCTCAGTACTAGCAAATAAATCTTGCTTTTTAGCAATATCTACATCATCACTGTCGCTAAGCATTTTACAGTTATCTAATAGTTCTTGGGCAAATTGTTCTGGCCAATCATCCGCAAAGTGCTTAAATTTAGCAAAGCTTGCAATGTGCCTCAACATATCACGAAACAGTAATAAATAGACCATTTGAACATTTCGCCCAGATAAACTAGCAAGCTGTTCGTCAGACAATTTGTTATTGAAAACACTAGGCCCCCATTTAAAAAACAGAGTATCTTTATACAAATTGATGATATGTTTAGCTGCACTATATTTCGACTTAACTAAACTATCAATTTCACGCGATAGTTGCATGGTAGGATAACCAACATTATTACGACCATTTAAGTCTCGTTCTGATAAAGATTGTGTTTTTTTGCTGGGTAAAAGTTTTTTCAAAAATCCTAACATGATATATCACTCAAACTATCTATTTTTTTGTCTAACAATTTCAAATAAGCAAATACCTGTCGCTACCGAAACATTAAGTGAAGAGACAATTCCTGCCATAGGTATACTGACTAGCTCATCACAATGCTCTTTAGTTAATCGACGCATACCTTCGCCTTCAGCCCCCATTACTAAGGCCAGAGATAAGTTTTTTGAACTTTTATAAAAATCAGTCTGATAAAGTGTGCTGGTTGCTTCACCGGCAGTACCTACAATCCAGACTTGATATTCATCTTGTAACATCCGCATAGTTCGAGCTAAATTGGTAACTCTAACTACAGGCACGCTTTCAGCGGCGCCACAAGCAACTTTTTGTGTGGTTGAGTTAAGTGGTGCAGAGCGATCCTTTGGCACAATAATAAAATTGACACCAGCGGCATCAGCGGTACGAATGCAGGCACCTAAATTATGTGGGTCGGTCACACCATCTAAAATTAAAATAACCGGAATGGGATGTTGTTCCATCAATAATGGGATATCATTTTCTTGGTAACCACGGCTTGGTTTTACCATCGCTAATATACCTTGATGAACACCATTTTTTGATTTTTCATCTAGATATTGTCTATTGGTTACTTTCACTGTTAAACTTAACTGTTCTAATTCTTGAACAAGGGCTGTCAAGCGTTTATCTTCTCGACCTTTAGCGATAAAAACTTCAATAATTCTTTCTGGAGCACGCGTTAACAATGCTTCAATGGCGTGGATACCGTATACTGTTTCACTCATCTATTAATTACTCTTTTTTTCTCTTATTACTTGATGTCGATGCTGATTTAGATTTAGTCTTAGATGCCGCTTTAGATTTTGCTTTAGCTTTTGTTCGTTTTTTACTTTTCACTTTAGCTTCTGCTTTATTTGCTACTTTAGCGTTCGCTTTTTTCTTTTTGCTATCAGGTGGACTTTTAGCTTTGCGTTTTACTGGTAAATCAGTAGCAAAACTTATATCAGCTTTATTAGCTTTATCTCTTGCCGTCTTACCTTGACGTTGTGGCTTATTATTACTGCCGACCAAAGAAAAATCAATTTTACGCTCTTCTGGATTAACATTATCGACTTTTACTTGAACTTTATCACCTAAACGATAACTAAAGCGAGTATTCTCACCAATTAGACGATTACGTGATGCATCATAAATATAATAATCATTTTCCAGTGACGAAACATGCACTAAACCATCAATAAACAGATCATCTAACCGGACAAAAAAGCCGAAATTAACCACACTAGAGATAGTACCATTGAATACCTCACCAACATGATCTTGCATATAGTCACATTTTAGCCAATCAACGACATCACGCACGGCTTCATCCGCACGACGTTCAGTCATTGAGCAGTGTTCACCAAAATAAAGCATTTCGCTAATGGTATAACGATGCCCACCAGTTTTACTGGTTTTATGTTGTTCATTCGCCAGTACCCATTTAATGGCTCGATGTAATAATAAATCAGGATAACGACGAATTGGCGACGTGAAATGAGCATATTCTTCAAGCGCTAGGCCAAAATGACCACGATTTTCGGGATCATAAATTGCTTGCTTCATTGAGCGTAAAATTACAGTCTGTAACATCTCATGATCGGGTCTTGCTTCAACATCAACCATTAATTTGGCAATATCTTTAGGTGTTGGATTTGCTCCACCGCCAAGTGATAAACCGAGTTCACTTAAAATACTGCGTAAATTATTCATGCGATCTTCATCCGGTCTATCATGCACGCGGAATAAAGACGGAATCTCAGCATTAATGACCAATTTTGCCGCAGCAACATTGGCTAAAATCATACACTCTTCAATAATTTTATGTGCTTCATTACGCTGTACTAATTCAATACTCTCAATACGTTTATCTGCATTAAAAATAAATTTTGGTTCTTCTGACTCAAAACCGATTGCGCCACGAGTAACCCGAGCATTATCTAATACCTTATATAAGCCATAAAGATTTTCAAGATGAGGCACTAACTCTCGATAGTGCTCACGTAACTCTTTATCACCTTCTAAAATTTTGGCAACCTTAGTATAAGTTAAGCGAGCATGCGAGTTCATTACAGCTTCATAAAATTGATAACCAGTTAAACGTCCTTTATTAGACACCGTCATTTCACAAACTAAACATAAACGATCAACTTGTGGATTGAGAGAACAAAGGCCATTAGATAACACTTCTGGTAACATTGGTACCACTCGTGATGGAAAATAGACCGACGTACCTCGTAAGCAAGCCTCTTTATCTAAAGCTTTACCGTTGCGAACATAATAACTCACATCAGCAATTGCTACCCATAACCGATAGCCGCCACCACGATTTTTTTGACAATAAACCGCATCATCAAAATCACGGGCATCTTCACCATCAATAGTAACTAACGGTAAATCTCGTAGATCTTTACGTCCTTTTTTAGCGTTTTCTGGCACTTGATCACTAAATTTGTTGACCTCTTTTTCAACTGCTTTAGGAAATTCGTAAGGGATTTCATGATTACGTAGCGCAATATCTATTGCTAAGTTGGTTCCCATAATCTCACCGAGAACTTCTTTAATAATACCTACTGCTTTTTGACGACGCTCAGGACGTTGTTGTAATTCAACAACCACAACTGACCCCATTCTTACGGTGCGATTTGGTTTACCCGCGATTAAAATATCAAAGTTTAATCGACTGTCATCGGGGACCACAAAACCAACACCTTGTTCAATAAAATATCGTCCAACAATTTGATTAGTTCTTGGTTCTAAAATACGCACTACTCGTGCTTCTGTTTTACCTCGATATTGGCTTCCAATTGGTTGTGCTAATATAACATCGCCCTGTAATACTTTTTTCATTTGTTCAGGTGATAAAAAGTAATCTTCCGGTTTTCCTTCTACCCTTAAAAAACCAAAGCCATCACGGTGGGCAATAACACTCCCCTTCACCATATCGAATTTTTCCGGTAAGGCATAACACTTACGACGTGTAAACACCACTTGGCCATCACGTTCCATCGCCCGCAATCTTCGATGTAATGCTTCTTTTTGTTCATCATTCTTAATTGATACTGCTTGAGCTATTTTATCTAAATTAGCTGGTTTTGCTTCTTGAGTTAAATAGTCCAAAATCAGCTCACGGCTGGCGATCGGCGAATCATATTTTTGCGCCTCACGATCATAAAATGGATCTTTTTTCATATAGAACGTCCTGCGATGGAATATTGAGTTTAGAATAACATAGAGTTGTTTAACTTAAAATCTACATCCTAACGATTATTAGCAATATACACATTATTTTAATTACACTATAATTATAAATTTATAATTTTCGAAAATTAAATAATTAACATTCTGATTAAAAATTATTAATTGTATGTTCACCTAATCGATCGGTTAATCATATGAAGTATATTATTGTTTTTATCTCCTTTATTGGGTTAAATAGCTGTTTATCAACAGCGATAGCGGCTAATAATCTAAACTCTATTAATCTGCAGCAACAAAATCAAGCATCAAATCCGTTCAGAAATAAAAGCAAAATATCTAATGCCACAATCGACAAGATTAAACCCTTAATTGAAAATTGGCTCGATTATTATCATTTAGATATAACTAATTTTTATACTGGAAATGAAAGTTCTTGGCTATTTGATAAAAATTATCACGGTATTCATAACCAAAGGTTTGAATCTGCTACTGATGATGTTTACATACCACAAATGTATGACTATTCACCAAGTAAACAAAAATATATTAGTTTTTTAAATGTTGATCATGATACCCAATCTGATAAATATATTTTTTACGGCAATGATGATTGCCAAGAAATCTATTTAATCGATCGTAAAAATAAAACCAAAAAGATCGTGCTTTGGTTTGGTACAACCCAATTTTTAGAAGCCATTTTTTGGCTAGATGAAGATCATTTTATTGCTGTTGGCTATCAAAAAGATGAGTTAAATGATAGGCATTTTATATATATATTGGGTCCCGATAATAAAATGACTGATTATTATTTTGACTCAAACTCAACAGAGCTGAAAACAGACTATTTTTATCAAAACTTAAACAAAAGAGGAGTGAAGAGAGATAATTGATTATTAATATTCATAATTTTTTTAACGCTGTTGTTATAACAATACTTAACTTTAGTAAAAGTTGATACTAACAAAAAAGGATAAAATGAGATTTTAGGCAAATACATAGTTTAATCTATCATTTCAAACCTAATCCTCCTAAGGTAGATAAACCTATCTCAATGACTCTCTCACTCAACGCCAACAATGATAGCAACCTTAGTTAGCTTTTTCGTTCACAAACGTAAATAAAGCAATATGACCCTTTATCATGAATGATCTTTGATGTTTTGATGATCAACGCTTAACTAGGGTAAGAGGTCAATAACAGTAAAATAAGTAATACCACTAAAAAGATCTACCGGCATAACCAATAGCAGTGAAATGATTTTAGCAAAGTGCTTAAAATTTACTAAAAAATAAACCAAAATGAAATAGTGAATCTTGATGACCTAAATTAAACGGCTTTAGTTATTGGTTGGATAAATTGGGTGATGAAAATTATAATGTATTTCGATATTTTTTAATTAACACAATGTGTTATTTTAATTTTTATTATATTTGATTGCTTTCTAACTGATTTTCTTCAGCAGATAAAATTCTAATAGTTCAAAAAATCGACGTAAAATATTTTCATGTATAAATTATTAACTTTTGTAAAATACCGACAAAATATCATTTAAAAGCAATTATCTAATAATGCTAACAAGCAAATTTTAAGTATTAAAATTGCTTGTTAACAATTGAGTTAGGTTGAATGTAACACATATTAACGTTCTAAAATGCTTTTTTAATTTTTTACAATATTATCGTAGGGTTATTTATGCTGTTCGCATGCGAACAGTTTGATTTTATCTTAATCAAAAAAAGGACTGTTATAGTCCGTTTCCTTGTCTAAAGAATAATCTTTCCATACCTTTTACAACATTTTTCGAGAGTTTTTCCGATAGCTTTTGTTTACGTTGATAGTTAACTGCTATGATTTTATGCGTGTCTAGATGCGATAAGATAAAATCATCACTGGTACTAATTTCGTCGACTAAGCCCTTTTCTTTAGCCTGTGTTGCAAACCAATGTTCTCCTGTAGCAATCTGTTCAATATCAATATTAGGACGATACTCTTTTACAAAGTCTTTAAATAATAGATGAGTCTCTTCTAATTCTTGTTTAAATTTTTGGCGACCTTCATCGGTGTTTTCACCAAACATGGTTAAAGTTCGCTTGTATTCACCTGCTGTTTGCAATTCAATATCGACATCATGTTTTTTAAGTAATCGATTAAAGTTAGGAATTTGCGCAACTACCCCAATTGAACCAACAATAGCAAATGGTGCTGCAACTATTTTGTTGGCTGTACATGCCATCATATAGCCGCCACTGGCTGCAACTTTATCTACCACCGCAGTAAAAGGAATATTTCGTGTTCTAAAGCGTAATAATTGCGAAGCGGCCAGCCCATAACCATGCACTACTCCACCAGGGCTTTCAAGTTTTACCACAACTTCATCTTCTGGTTTGATGATAGCTAATACGGCAGTAATTTCTTGGCGTAACTCTTCAACTTCATGTGCGTCCATACTACCATTAAATGATAGAACAAACAGTTTAGGTTTTGTCTGTAAAACTGATGTTGTCTCAGATGATTTTACAGTATCGACCGACGACGCATTATCGGTTTGTTTCTTATTTAGTTTAGCTGCTTGTTTAGCCTGTTTCTTTTCAAGTTTTTTTTGTTTTTTCAGATCTTTAGTGAATTGTTTGGCTTCGGCCTCGTCCATACTAGACATTAACATTTCATCTTTAGCTTGTTCATACTCTTTACTTATATCTTTGACTGACATTCGCCCAGCAACTGTGGATGATTTTCGACGCTGACATAAAATAAATATTAATATTGCTAGAATAGCAACAACAACGGTTACTGTTTCAGCCAGGAAAAGCGAATACTGTGAAAACCAATTCATTTGACAATTATCCTATAGTTTAAAAATTTGCCCATTATAACAATATAATTAAAGATTGTGCCGAAAATCAATAAAGATAAAATTGTTGCTTTATTCGGCATTTTAAATTCTTTATACTGACAACCTGTTTAATATTATACGAGAACGAATATGCCTTTACGTCCAATAACTGAAATCGCAAAACAATGTAATATCCCTGATGAATATGTGCTGCCTCATGGTAAATATGTCGCTAAAATTGATTTATCTATTATTAAAGCAAATCAAAATAAAGCTCAAGGTAAATTAGTATTAGTGACAGCAATAACCCCAACGCCACTCGGTGAAGGAAAAACCGTCAATACTATTGGATTAAGTGAAGGTTTAAATTATTTGGGAAAATCTGCTATCGCTTGTATTCGTCAACCTAGTTTAGGGCCAGTGTTTGGCGTTAAAGGTGGTGCAGCAGGTGGGGGACAGGCTGAAGTATTACCAATGGAAACATTAAATCTTCATCTTACTGGCGATATCCACGCTATAACTGCAGCCCATGATCTGGCTTCAGCAGCATTAGATTCTCGACTTTACCATGAAGAACGTCTGGGTGAGGAATTTACAGCACAAACAGGTTTGCCTCGTCTAAATATCGATATAAACCGTATTGTCTGGAAACGAGTCATCGATCACAATGACCGTGCGCTACGAAATATTACTGTTGGTGTCGGTGGTGGTGTTAACGGTGTTGAACGCCGAGATGGCTTTGAAATTACCGCTGCATCAGAGCTTATGGCAATTTTAGCATTAGCATCTGATCTACATGATATGCGCGCACGAATTGGACGAATTATTTTAGCCTATAACACTAGTGGTGAACCAATTACTGCTGAACAACTTGAAGTTGCTGGGGCAATGACCGTTCTTCTTAAAAATGCCATTAATCCAAACCTTATGCAAACAGTGGAAAATACGCCTGTATTAATCCATGCTGGTCCATTTGCCAATATTGCTCATGGTAATTCATCTGTAATTGCAGACCGCATTGCTATGCAATTAGCTGACTATGTTGTAACCGAAGCAGGATTCGGCTCAGACATGGGAATGGAAAAATTCTTTAATATTAAATACCGTCAAGCTGGTATCAAAGCATCTTGTGTAGTACTTGTTGCAACTGTGCGTAGCTTAAAATCCAATAGTGGTAAATATAATATCAAACCAGGACAAGCCATACCGAAAGAGATTTCAGAGTCTAATGTAGAATTACTTGAAATTGGCGCAGCTAATTTAGCGTGGCATATCAATAACGCTAAAAGTTATGGTTTACAAGTGATTGTAGCAATCAATCGATTCCCACATGATAGTGAAGAAGAATTAACATTTTTACAAAAATATGCTATTGAACACGGTGCATTTGCTTGTGAAGTCAGTGAAGTATTTACTCAAGGCGGTAAAGGTGCAGAAAAACTTGCCGAACATGTGATTAAAGCATGTGACATACCGAGCGAAATTAATTTACCTTATCCTGACAATATGCCATTAATAGATAAGATCCAAACAATGGTAAAAAAATACGGTGCGAATAAAGCTAATTTATCAGACACAGCACTTAAAAACGTTAAAGAAATTGAAGCATTAAAATTAGATCACTTACCACTTTGTATCGCGAAAACACCAATGTCAATCAGTGCTGATGCAAATTTAAAGAATGTGCCGACTAATTTTGATGTCGATATCAGCCATTTAGCAATTTCTGCCGGTGCTGGTTTTATTCGTGTTTATGCAGGTAATGTGATGACAATGCCTGGACTTGGTACTAATCCGGCTTATCGAAATATCGATATTGACAAAGATGGTAATATTGTTGGTTTAAGTTAATTTAAAAAATTATTATGCAAACACAATATAAAGCGTTAATTGATGAAGAAAATTGTATTGGTTGTGGTAAATGTATACGCGTTTGCCCAACTGATGCTATTGTGGGGAGCAAACAAGTATTACATACCATATTGCCACAATATTGTACATCTTGTAGTAATTGTATTAATACTTGTCCAACCGACTGTATTACCTTAAGTACACTAGGTGTTGCTTTAAATGAACAGGAAGAGTTACTGTTGACGCAAAAAAAACAGCAACGATTAAGTCACAATCAATTGGTACCACCAACCATTTTATTCCCTAGGTCGATGCCAATAAGCAATAGTAATGCGACTACACAAAAAGATCGCAAACAATCAATTGCCGATGCTATCGCCAGAGTGAAAGCCAAAAAAAACCTCGCTAATTAGCGAGGTTTTCATTTCTAATTTAAACTAACAAATTAAACTTGCTAGTTTTTTTTACTGACATTACTCTTTATTGCTTCTGAATGCTCGTTTACGATCATTTTCAGTTAAATGACGTTTACGCAAACGTACAGATAATGGTGTAACTTCTACTAATTCATCATCATCAATAAATTCTAATGCTTGTTCTAACGTCATTTTAACCGGTGGTGAAAGCGTAGTCGCTTCATCAGTACCCGATGCTCGCATGTTAGTTAATTTTTTACCAGTTAAACAGTTAACTGTTAAATCATTTGAACGAGTATGAATACCAATAATTTGTCCTTCATACACTTCTGCACCATGACCAAGGAATAATTTACCGCGATCTTGTAAGCTATAAAGTGCATAAGCTAACGCTTTACCTGTACCATTCGAAATCATTACACCATTATTACGTTGGCCGATTTCACCTGGACGTACATCATCATAATGGCTAAATGTTGAGTAAAGTAAACCAGTACCAGATGTCATAGTCATAAATTCAGTTCTAAAGCCGATAAGACCACGGCTTGGGATCACATAATCTAAACGTACACGACCTTTACCATCAGGTAACATATTGGTTAAATCACCTTTACGTAAACCTAAAGCTTCCATCACTGAACCTTGGTGCTGTTCTTCAATATCTAAAGTAACTTGTTCGAAAGGTTCTTGCTTTTTACCATCGATTTCTCTATAGATAACTTTAGGACGTGATACCCCAAGCTCATAACCTTCACGACGCATATTTTCGATAAGAACCGATAAGTGCAACTCACCACGACCTGAAACTTTAAATGCATCTGGGTCAGGAGTTTCTTCAACGCGTAAAGCCACATTGTGCACCAGTTCTTTGTTTAAACGCTCAAGAATTTGACGTGAAGTCACATATTTACCTTCTTTGCCAGCAAATGGTGAGCTATTAACATTAAAGAACATAGTAACAGTTGGTTCATCAACACTTAATGCAGGTAATGCTTCAACGCAACTATTATCACAAATCGTATCAGAGATACCGAGTTCGCCTAAACCAGTTATCGCAATAATATCACCTGCTTCAGCAACTTCAGCTTCATAACGTTGTAAACCTAAATGACCTAATACTTGGCCTACTTTACCAGTGCGTTTATTACCTTCACTATCAACAATAGTGACTTGTTGATTTGGTTTAACACGACCACGTTTAATACGACCAATACCAATAACACCAACATAGTTATTATAATCAAGTTGTGAAATTTGCATTTGGAAAGGACCATCTAAGTCAACTGCTGGTGGCTCAACATGTTCAACAATTGCTTCAAATAATGGCGTCATATCTTCAGCCATATCTTCATGATCAAGTCCTGCAAATCCCATTAATGCTGATGCATAAACAATTGGGAAATCAAGCTGTTCATCAGTTGCACCTAGATTTACAAATAAATCGAATACTTGATCCACAACCCAATCAGGACGAGCGCCTGGACGGTCAACCTTATTGATAACAACAATCGGTTTTAAACCATAAGCAAACGCTTTTTGGGTAACAAAACGTGTTTGTGGCATTGGTCCGTCCATTGCATCAACCAGCAATAATACCGAATCAACCATTGACATTACACGTTCAACTTCACCACCAAAATCGGCATGTCCTGGAGTATCAACAATATTAATACGATAACCATTCCAATCGATAGCCGTATTTTTAGCTAAAATAGTAATACCACGCTCTTTTTCTAGCGCATTAGAGTCCATTATTCTTTCATTGTCGTCGCCACGTAAATTATCAAGCGTACCAGACTGTTTTAATAATTTATCAACCAAGGTTGTTTTACCATGGTCAACGTGAGCAATAATGGCTATATTTCTTAAATTTTCAATCACAATTAAAATCCCAATTAGGAGATAAATTCTTTAGGCGCAATATTGTACACCTTTTTAGTAAAAATGTTGATCTATATCACAAAGTTTCTTAAAAAGAACTTTAAGACTTGATATTTAACGAGAATACTGACTTATTTTATAGAGATAACTAAGATTACTCATTGATAAATGTCGCAAATTGATGAGCAAACTCATCTACTTTGTCCCAATTTGTGTACTCAATCACTTCTTTAGTCACATCGGTATCACCTTTACCTAACCACATAATAAAACGGATCATATTACGATCAAACCAATTATATTTTGGATAATAAAGTGCGCCAGCAAATACCGCTTTAATCGTTGGTTGCCATGCAATTTTAGCTAAGAGTTTTTTAGTATATATATTCGTTTCAGGCGTATTTTTATTCGGTTTTCTTGCCACCATATTCACGCCAAAAAAGCCAGATTTGAGTGTGTTTAATTGCAGATAGTTAGCATCAATAAATTTTTTCATTGTTTTACTATAAAAACCATATCGAATAGACCCCCCAATCAATACCGCTTGGTAATTAGCAAGATCTATATGGCTATTTGGTAATAACTCAATCAAATCACAATCGCATTTACCAGCAAGCTGTGTTTTTATTCGCTGCATAATTTTAAGGGTTTGCTTTTCGTGAGTGGTATAAAGCAATAAAACCTTGATAATGCTATTCATAACAATGCTTCCTTTTATTAAAACTCTTGGTAAATATCAATAATTCTTTTTTTAGGATAAAAATTAACAATTTCGGGGTGATTTCATGGAAAACTTTGATTATAGTATTAGCCTTATTTAACCAGACCGGAACTGATTATGGCAATTTCACCTCCAAAACGTAGTGCTATTATTTTGGCGGCAGGAAAAGGCACACGGATGTATTCCAACCTACCTAAAGTTTTACATAAAATCGGCGGTAAGCCGATGTTACAACATGTTATTGATACAGTTCAACAACTTAATACTAATCGCATCAATATTGTTTATGGGCATGGCAAAAACGAACTTGAAAAATCGTTACAAAATCAGCCGGTGCAACTTGTTTATCAAGCAGAACAATTAGGGACAGGACATGCGGTACAACAAGCTATCCCTTACATTCAAGATGATGAAGATATCTTGATTTTATATGGCGATACGCCACTTATCTCAGTTGAAACTTTGCAAAATCTTATTGCTAGTAAACCCAAACAAGGTATTGCCTTATTAACAGTGATTTTAGATGACCCAACTGGCTATGGTCGAATCGAACGCAAAGATGGTAAAGTTGTGGCTATCGTTGAACAAAAAGATGCCAATGCCGAACAACAAAAAATCACCGAAATTAATACTGGTATTATGCTAGTTACAGGCAAATTACTTAAGCAGTGGTTAGCGCGTTTAACCAATAACAATGCGCAAAAAGAGTATTACTTAACAGATATTATTGCCTTTGCACATCAAGATGGTTATGAAATTTTAACTTCACATCCAATAAAGCAATTTGAAGTTGAAGGCGTCAACAATCGATTACAGTTAGCAACTTTAGAACGCCATTATCAACAGTATCAAGCCGAGCAATTGTTACTTGCTGGAGTAACTTTACTTGATCCAGCCCGTTTTGATCTACGTGGAAAATTAACTCATGGTAAAGATGTTATCATTGATACAAATGTGATTATTCATGGCGATGTGACATTAGGAAATAATGTCATTATCGGTGCAGGTTGTATTTTGAAAAACTGTACCATCGCCGATAACAGCGAAATTAGTCCATACTCGGTGATTGAAGATTCGATTATTGCTCAGCACTGTACTATCGGACCATTTGCCAGAATAAGACCTGGCAGCAAACTAGATGATCATGCCCACGTTGGTAATTTTGTTGAATTGAAAAAAGCTCATCTTGGCCATGCAACCAAAGCCGGACATTTAAGTTATTTAGGTGACAGTGAAATTGGTAGTAATGTCAACATTGGCGCTGGCACAATTACCTGTAATTATGATGGTGCTAATAAATTTAAAACAGTTATCGAAGATGATGTCTTTGTCGGCTCTGACAGCCAACTTATTGCCCCAGTCAAAATAGGTAAAGGAGCAACTATTGCGGCTGGTACAACAGTTACTAACGATGTTAACGACAATGAATTAGTGGTTAGTCGTGTAAAACAGAAACAACTTGCGGGTTGGAAAAGACCAACGAAATCGAAAGAGGGATAGACGATGTGTGGTATTGTAGGTGCAATCGCTAAACGTGATGTGGCAGATATTTTATTAGAAGGACTTAAGAGATTAGAATATCGGGGTTATGATTCTGCCGGACTTGCTATTATTTCACCAACAGGTGAATTGCAGCGAATAAGGCGGGTAGGAAAAGTACAAGCGCTTAAAGATGCGGTAAACGAACAACCAGTTGCCGGTTCAACCGGTATAGCCCACACTCGTTGGGCAACACATGGTGAACCAGTTGAACATAATGCACACCCACATATATCCGACTTTATTGCCGTTGTGCATAATGGCATTATCGAAAATTTCGAACCACTTCGTGAAAAACTTATTGCGAAAGGTTACCAATTCCGTTCAGAAACAGATACTGAAGTCATTGCCCACTTAATTCATGACATCATCAGCACTGAAGAATGTTCCTTATTAGAAGCTGTGCAAAAAGCCATTCCACTCTTACGAGGTGCTTATGGTACAGTAATTATGGACACTCGAAATCCTGATATCCTAGTTGCCGCACGTTCTGGTAGCCCACTTGTTATTGGTTATGGCATTGGCGAAAACTTTGTTGCCTCAGATCAACTGGCTTTATTACCGGTAACTCGGCAGTTTATCTTCTTAGAAGAAGGTGATATAGCGCTTGTCACTCAGCGTTCAGTAACGATTTATGACAAAAATTTCAATCAAATAACTCGCCCTTGCATTGAATCAGATGCCAAATATGATGCTGGTAGCAAAGCAGGTTTTAACCATTACATGCAAAAAGAGATTTATGAACAGCCGAATGCGATTAAAAATACCTTAGAAGGTCGCATGGCTCATGGCAAAGTAGATTTATCAGAACTAGGCCCAAATGCAGAAAATATTCTCAAGCAAGTTGAACATATACAAATCGTTGCCTGTGGCACAGCTTATAATGCGGGTATGGTTGCTCGTTATTGGTTTGAATCCTTAGCCGGCATTCCTTGTGATGTGGAAATTGCCTCGGAATTTCGTTATCGAAAACCAGCTCGTCGCAAAAACAGTTTATTTATCACCCTATCACAATCCGGGGAAACTGCCGATACCCTTGCTGCTTTACGCTTAGCTAAACAGAACAATTACCTAAGTACTCTTGCGGTATGTAATGTGGCAGCATCGACTTTAGTTCGAGAAGCTGATTTGGTTTTACTAACCAAAGCTGGCGTTGAAATTGGTGTCGCCTCAACCAAAGCATTTACCACACAATTAACGGTATTATTACTGTTAGTGGCTAAGTTAGGCCGACTTAATGATATGGCAGAAATCACTGAACAAGCAATCGTCCATGCATTACAAACTTTACCAAACCGTATAGAACAAGTATTAATGGCCGAACCTGTAATCAAAAAACTTGCTGGTCATTTTGTCGATAAACATCATGCACTATTTTTAGGTCGTGGCGATGAATATCCAATCGCTATAGAGGCATCATTAAAGCTAAAAGAGATCTCCTATATTCATGCCGAAGCTTATGCAGCTGGTGAATTAAAACATGGGCCTTTAGCATTGATTGATGCAGATATGCCAGTTATTGTTATGGCGCCGACGAATGACTTACTTGAAAAACTCAAAGCCAATATTGAAGAAGTGCGTGCCCGTGGCGGTCAACTTTATGTATTTGCTGAGCAAGATGCTGGTTTTGTTAGCGACGATACTATGCATATTATTAACTTACCCCATATTGAAGAACTTACTGCGCCAATCTACTACACAGTACCGACGCAATTACTTGCTTACCATGTCGCCCTAATTAAAGGTACCGATGTCGACCAACCTCGTAACCTAGCAAAATCAGTAACAGTGGAGTAATTTATTAGATTAAATGTGAGGACTTGCTTTAATAGTATGTTTAGCCAAAGTTCTCACATTTACTTATTAAAACCTCACAACAGGCATTTATAGTTTATAAAAATATTTGCATAGCTTCTCTTACTAATGAATTGCTAGTTGTTTAAATAGTTATCTTAACTTTATTGCCACCTTTCATCTAAAATGACTAAACTCTTTTTTATAATGTTGTTAGCAATAATAGATAATATTTTAAATATCAATAAAATAGTTAATTTATTCTCAATAAGGAATAAATTAACATTAATTAAGTTTTATTAAATTGGATTGATAAAAATAGAGTAACTATTAACTTTTACTAACTATTATTTAATAAAATTTATAAACTCATAGGGTTATTGAGCAAATTGATTTTTCATTCTAACCTGAGATTATGCCACACTGTTTTTTTTGCGGAAAATAAAATATAAAATAAATGCAACAAACATCAATACTACATGATATTTAACAAAAAATAGATAAGTATCAATTCCTGAATTTGCGGCTACAGAAGCTAATACTGGAGACAAAAATGCTGTGCTAAAGATATTAATAGCAAAAATAGCACCAGAAATAGTTGGTTGCTTAACGAATGTAATTAATGCTAATAAACTACATAACATCGCGATAAGTAAACCAAATATAGGAATAAAAATAGATATTATAGCGAAAATTAATCCAACAATTGATAGTGCTTTCATTTTACCTCTATTCAAAAAGATGCTTAATTAAATCTACTAATTAAATAATTTATTATAAAATTAATCTGAAACCAAAGCCTGTGCATATTAACAAATTATGATATAGAGATAAACATTTCCACTTGCCCTAATTAAATATTGTGTTTCAAATGCAAAATATAAATTATGCTAAAAGTCACATATTTTTTAAAAGTACTCATTGATGATTAACCGTAAATTTACGGTTTAAAAAGCTAGCGAATAATATAATAATTGATTAACACTACGTAATTTACATATCGTGTCTAAATTTGTGTATTAAGGGGTGACACATGCAACACGACGTATATAATTTGGACTAGCATCATATAAAACTGGACGACCATATCCTGAAAACACTAATAAACCTTTACCATAATCATTAGAATTTAATGCTGTACTTTTAGTCCAGTAATAATAAGAGTCCCAATTCGTGGAAGGATAACCTGAACATAAACCATTTGTATATTTATCTTTACCTATGATACTAGCTCCATTCGCTAAACAACCCCATTCATTAAATAATCCGCCAATCCATCGCGCGTTATCTTGATAACTTAATTGACGCGCATACTTATCTCCTTGTCCAGGAAAACCATTCGACCAACCAACATTAGTTTCATTAGCATTAGTAAAGTCATTTACATCAGGCAATCTATAATTGACGCCTAATTTTTGACAATAATTAATCGCTGCCATCTGATTTTCATATTCAACTTCAGGTTGCACTATGTACCAACGCATTAATCTAAATTCGTATAATAACTGACTTTTCGCTTTATCGGCATAAATTTTAAATGTAACAGGTTTAAAATCTTTATTTGTCGAATCGAATTTTGGTCCATTTAAAGTTACCTTTACAGCTGGCTCAATACCTTTATTCCAATGAGTTCCAACAAATTTACCTTTTGTGTTTTTAGAGCCTGCTCTCCATTTACTTGCAGACCAGTAACTTGTTTTGCCTGCATTTAGAACTAGACTTATGTTACTATTCTCATCAGATCTAATAATATTACCATTTATCTCTACCACTTTTTCAGGGATAATGCCGGCTAAAGTCAAATAAAAATACAGACCATCAGCACCAGTAGATGGAAAATTATTTTTAGTTATACTTGATTGACCAGAATAATTTCCACTATTAGAAGGACTAAATACTCTATAACCTTGGTAATTTGTCCAGGTTGTTCCATCATAAAATCCTGGTTCAAAACCTGAATGATAGGCTATATTAGGTTGGGCATAACATACAAAAGCTTGTTCAGCATTAGGTTTGATATAATAAGTATGGTTTCCATCACTAAATTCACTATAATTTGGTAACCCATATTTAGTTTTAATATAACCATTGGTTGTATTTATAATAAGCTTATAGATACCATTACAAGGATTAAGTTTCATTTTAGGGTTATTTTTGACTAAATCAGTGATATCTCGCTCCTCTATTTTATATGGATATATTGGACTTGATTGATAATTTTTCCATTTAATCGAAATATTTCCGGTTACTTTTGCACCACTATCACCATCTTCATCAATAAAATAGTTATAAGGTTCATCAATAAGAGTATTAAGGTTTACATTTGGATAGTTATTATTTCCTTTGTTTGCCAAAGGTACGATAGTTTGTATATTTTCAAATGTATCAGCTGTATTGGGTAAATTATTGGATTATCTTCACTAGATACATCTTTACTTGGCCTAATAATTGTATTATCAGATAGAGTTATGCCAAGCAATGAATCTGTATCATTAATTTTAGTAATTCCATTATCAAAAGTTAAATACGGCAAATGTCCATGAATTGATTTTACTGATGATGAACTCAAAGCATTAACATCATTAACATTTATAGTTAATGATAAAGTGATAGCAACAAACAAAATGATTAATGATGTAACAATAATATTGCAGAGTTGTTTATTAAAAATTAGCATAAATAGATTTCTTGATAAGAATTTAAATTATAGATAGCATTTGAACAACTATCTTTTGACATAACAATATAGTTAATTATTTTAACTATTTGTTTTGCTTACAAAAATTATATATTTTTTGTTATAAATCAAAAAATTATAAAGAAATAAGCATTATTTAGCAAACCTTGTTCGCGAGGATTTTGTTAAGAATCGTAAACATGAGCAAAAAGTATTTTCGATGTTTTAACTTTATATCTATTATTTGCAAATTTTTTATTCTTATTATTTTTGTTTATAGATTGTTTAATTTGACCATTTCCCACAATTGCAATTAGTCGGTATAATGCCTGCAATTTTATTGTTAAGTGGATTATGCATGAAAACGCTATTTGCCAGCACCTCTCGCGGGCTTGAAGAGTTATTAAAAAAAGAGTTAGAAAATATTGGCGCGGTAAATTGTAAAGTATCGCAAGGTGGTGTCTACTTTGACGCTGATCAATCAACCATGTACCAATCATTATTATGGTCGCGTTTGGCTTCTCGGATCCTATTACCCATTGCCGAGTTTGATATCTATAGTGACCTAGATCTCTATTCATGTGTGATGAATATCAAATGGAACGATATTTTTGCAGTTGATAACTCATTTATTATCAACTTTGTTGGCTCTAATGACTTTATCCGTAATAGCCAATATGGAGCGCTAAAGATCAAAGATGCAATTGTTGATCATTTTATGCGTCAAACCAATCAACGCCCAAATGTTGCCAAACAAAATCCAGATATTCGTTTACATGCTTATCTAAACAAAAATCGAGTTACCTTATCATTAGATTTAAGTGGTGAAAGCCTACATCAACGTGGTTATCGTCAGCAAACAGGTCAAGCACCGTTAAAAGAGAACTTAGCTGCAGCAATTATTCTCCGTTCAGGCTGGCAAACAGATGAACCTCTTATCGATCCAATGTGTGGTTCAGGAACCTTACTAATTGAAGCTGCGATGATGGCCTCTAATATTCCACCTGGACTGTTACGTAAACAGTGGGGATTTTTTGCTTGGCAAGGATTCAACCCAACACTTTGGAATGATTTACTCTTTAAAGCTAAGCATAATATCCAAAAAACAAAAACTACTTTTATCGGTTATGACAATAATCCTATGGTATTAGAACGTGCCAAACAAAATGCTATCTATGCTGGTGTTGGTGATTTAATTACTTTTACTTTGCAGGACGTAACCCAATTAACCAATCCACTTGATCGTAATATACATGGTATGATCATTAGTAATCCACCTTATGGTGAACGGTTAGAAAGCGAGCCAGCTTTAGTTGCTTTGCACTCAGCCCTAGGTCGACAAATTAAACAACAGTTTGGGGGGTGGCGATTATCGTTATTTAGTGGTACACCACAACTATTAGATTGTTTACAAATGCGGGCTGATAAACAATTTAAAGCCAAAAATGGACCTTTAGATTGTGTACAAAAGAATTACTCAATTGCTGATCGCCAATCTGATCAACCACTCACTAAGCAAAATTTACCCGCAGCCGATTTTGCCAATCGTTTACGTAAAAATTGCCAAAAATTTGAAAAATGGGCTAGTCAAGAACAACTTGAATGTTATCGTCTTTATGATGCAGATTTACCTGAATATAACGTGGCAATCGATCGTTACAAAGACAAAATTGTGGTACAAGAATATGCTGCACCAAAAAATATTGATCCACAAAAAACTCGGCAAAGACTTTTTGATATTATCAATGCGACCATGTCTGTACTAGAACTAACCGCTGATCAGCTAGTACTAAAAACTCGCGAAAAACAGAAAGGTAAACAACAATATCAAAAACTCGGACAAAAACAGGATTATTTTTTAGTCCATGAATATCCAATTAACAATAAACAAACACAGTTTTGGGTTAACGTAGTGGATTATTTAGATACTGGATTATTTTTGGATCACCGCTTAGCCAGAAAAATGATTGGCCAAATGAGTGCCGGAAAAGACTTTTTAAATCTATTTGCTTATACAGGTAGTGCTACAGTTTATGCTGGTCTTGGTAAAGCTAAATCGACGACAACTGTTGATATGTCTCGTACCTATTTAGAATGGGCTGATCGCAATTTAAAACAAAATGGCTTAACCGGTAAAAATCATAGATTAATACAAGCAGACTGCTTGCTCTATTTATCTCAAGCAGATGAACAATTTGATCTGATTTTTATCGATCCACCAACATTTTCTAATTCTAAACGAATGAACGATACCTTTGATGTTCAGCGTGATCATCTAAAATTAATGAATGATTTAAAACGTTTACTCAGACCAAATGGTGTAATAGTATTTTCAAACAATAAACGTGGGTTCAAAATGGATGCCGATGGTATGCAAAAACTAGGGCTAACCTTTCAAGATATCACCGATAAAACTTTATCGCTCGATTTTAAACGCAATAAACAGATCCACTGCTGTTTTATTGTTAAACATCAATAATAAATAAAATACCGCCGCAAGGCGGTAACTTCTTACCACTTTTATTATTATTTAAATCAAATTGATCTTTGCAATCTACTATTGATTATTCTGCTTGTTTTAATTAATATGATAAAATAGTTAAATAACTAATGAACAATTAAACTATAAAACAAAAAAAGTTAGTTTACACATAGGCCAATACATTAAACATATACATTGACAGCCCTATTTTAGCTAAGTATAGCAAAGCAAAAGGTTAATAAAATGCAAGAAAAAACAGTCAATTCATCAGCCATTATTATTTTAACTTCATTAGGATTTTTCATGTCAATGATAGATTCAATGATAGTCACCACAGCCACTACCGCCATACGGAATAATTTTCAAATATCAGTTAATTTATTACAGTGGTTGTTGAATATTTATAATATAACCATAGCGGCATTATTACTTGTAGGTGTCTCACTAGGCGAAAAAATAGGCAGAAAAAAAGTCTATCTTGTTGGTATCGCTATTTTCACTATCGCTTCCATATTTTGTGCTTTATCGAATAATATTATTGAATTAATCATTTCTAGAATGATACAAGCTGTTGGTGCTTGTGTTATGACACCAATGTCAATGGCAATTTTAACCCATTCATTACCCGCAAATATACGTGGAAAAGCGTTGGGAATATGGAGTGGTATTGGTGGTTTAGCGCTTATTGTTGGGCCTGTTTTAGGTGGGTTTATTGTCGCTACTTTATCTTGGCAATGGATATTTTGGATTAATTTACCTATAGGTATAATAACAATCTATTTTTCCCATATATTATTACCTGAAAGCAAAGGCAAAGAAGATAAATTAAACTTTACTGATTTTCTACTTATCACCATCTCTTCAGCGGGAATAATATGGTCATTATCAGAGATAACGACACAAACCTCGCACGTTATAACGACTATTACCGGCTTATCTTGTCTAGTTCTTGGTATTTTATTTATCATTAGACAAAAAATGACTACTACCCCTATGATTCCGTTGATATTATTTCATTCAAAAGTATTCACTAACGGTAATATCGCAACTTTTTTATTATATGCATCTATGTTTGGCGTATTATTCTTTTTACCTCAATATTTCTTAGTGTTTGAAAAAACTAATCCACTGATAGCTGGGTTACAATTATTACCATGGACAGCAACATTAGTAGTAATAGCACCATTTGCTGGCAACGCAGTAGATAAATTTGGTGAAAAGATTATTGCAACATTAGGATTATTTTTACAGGGAATAGGTTATTTGCTAATTATTCTTTTAGTTAATGTAACTAATTCATATATAGCTATGGCAATACCTTTAATGATCGCCGGTATGGGACTTTCAATGGCTGGACCAGCTCTGCAAAAATCAGTGTTAAGTGCTGTCGAGCCAATATATTTAGGGAAAGCATCTGGGATATACAATATATTTCGCTTATTTGGCGGTGCCATAGGTACAACAATATCAGTAATTATATTCAATATTTTTGGTGGAATAACTAATTCGATAGCTTTTGCCCACGGATTCGATGCGGTACTTATCACAACAGGAGTGATATCATTATTAGGAATAGTTTTTTCACTCAAATTAACGACAAGGCGCAAATTATAATAGTTAATAAACATCCAGTAGTAAACTCAAGATTAAATCAACATTTAAATATATTAAAGACTATCAAAAAAGCCTGTAACATATTTATCAAATATTGATTTATTCAGTCCTATATATTTTTCTCTAGCACTTTTTCTTACATTAATTAATTCAGCTTGTTGTAATAACCTAAAATGATAAGTTCCCGAAGGTTTACTGATACCAACCGCTTGGCCTATTTCACCACAAATGACCTCAGTTCTTATGTTTTTTAAGTATTTAATTATTTCAATTCTAACTGGATCAGAGAGTGCTTTGAAAATAAGCACCATTTTTTCATTTAGTTTGTTGTCAATTGAATTATTATTCACAATAGGTGTAAAGTTTAATTATGAGTGAAAACAATTATAGCATGTGATAAGTTTATTCACCTTAAAAAAACTCCTTTGCTAAACGTTTCTAGTTTGGTGGATTTCGAGCGTTATAGTTTTAATCTACCTACACGGCAGTGAACGAATTGGCAGACGGGTACCATTTGTCAAAAAATTTCTAAACTACCTACACGGCAGTGAACAAAAATGGTAACTATAAATTTGGGAAACATCATTTCTAAACTACCTACACGGCAGTGAACCTCCCCGCTCCAGCTCCAGTCGAGCCAACCGATTTCTAAACTACCTACACGGCAGTGAACTAGAACCCGATATACTATAAATGTTGTTGGCAAAAAGGCAAAGTCTATTTTTACCAAAAAAAAACCTTTTTTTGAGCCATTTTTCAACCTATTGATTTTTTAAATATTTTATCTTAAGTCAAAAAAAAGGGTTAGTGATGGGATGGATTTTAGTCTTCAAAAACCCCGTTCATCAAATTTTTATTTTTAGATAACCAATTATTTAAGTTTGGTCGATCAGTATTAACTTTAATTACAATAATTAGCTAGTTCGACAAGATTTCCAACTAGATCTCTTAGATATAGGCTTTTGATATTACCTTTAGCACCGTGTCGTTCAACAATCCCTTCTACAAGGGGATAGCCCTTTTTTTCGAACTCTTTTTTTACGATTTCAATATCGTCTTCAACAATTAAACAAAAATCTTGGCTTCCATATTCTGGGAGGAATACCGCTGGTTGAAACTCACCTTTTTTGGCATGAATATTGATTTTTTGATTGCCAAAAACAAAGGCATGTCGTCCGTCACGTTCGACATGTTTCAATCCTAAAATATCTTAATAAAATACGATACTTTTACTGAGATCTTGGCTGGTAATAACAAAATGATCGATGTTTTTAATTTTCATTTTTTCTCCTTAAGTTGAGATGAAAATTGTTAATAATAGGTAAATCGATAGATTTTGTGTCTAAATGAATAACAACATAATGCCCTCATTTAAAGGGCACTTTGATTATAACTGAATTAGCGAACTACTAACACTGATGTTTGTGCGCCTCGCACCACTCCTGAGGCATTTGATCCCAGTAAGTGTGTTGAGATATTAGGACGTCTTGAACCTAAAATAATAAGATCTGGTTCAATTTCTTCGGCCAGACGTAAGATCTCATCTCGTGGATTACCAAAAGCGATTGAAAAAGATAAATTTTCCCGAGGTAAATTAATTGTATCAATCAAACGATGTAACCACTGTTCTGTTTGTACAGTAGCTTGATCTTTAAACTCATCAAAACCAAATGAGTAAGCATTCACGATAGCCGATGCAACCGGTAAGGTATGAAAGAAGATAACTTGTGCATTAGATAATTTTGCTAAACACTCTACATGAGGGATCACTTTTTGAGTGAGTTCATCTTCAAGCACATCAATCGGAACTAATATTTTTTTGTACATAACGCCTCCTCACAATATTTAAACTTGGCTTTACCATTTTATTGGTGAAGGCCAACGGTATTGGTTCAGTATGATACTAATTTTAAATGAAATCCAGTCGTTACATGACTATCCTAACGCGAATTTAAAAGATTGAAATAATTTTTTTGCAAAACCATGATGGAGATCAACTATAACGAACATTATTTATCATCATGACCTCAAACCGACAGTAAAACAATATTTCTCTTAAATCGGTTATGAAACTAAAATCAGCGAGCGCTAATAATAAAAGTTTATTTTTATCAATCGGTTATGTGAATTTTATCTAGCGACATTAGCAATGTGCTGACAACTGAGTGAGGTTAGCATGACAAACAGGGATGTTTGGCAAGGCTGTGTTTTGTCAGGAACAAATACAGCCGGTGCGTTAACAGCGAGGCCGTCACATCGTGACCACTTGCGTGGTCGCCTCGGGAGTTAGTAAAGAGGGTTCGCGCAAACCCTCTTTACTCGGACGTAATCACCACATAAAACTAGCCACCAAACAACAAAACGTCCGAAACTCACCAAATAAAAAAATTTGAGGAAAGGGGTTTTTTGAGCTTAAAATCCATCCGATAAATCACTAAAACCCGCTATGATATTAGCTAGTGCCAATAATAAAAGTTTATTTTTATCAATCAGTTCGGTGAGTTCTATCTAGCGGAATTAGCAAAGTGCTGACAACGGAGTAAGATTAGCATGGCAAACAGGGATGTTTGGCAAAGCTGCTCTTCGTCTGGAACAAATACAGCCGGTGCGTTAACAGCGAACGATGGCGGAATGCCGTCACATCGTAACCACTTGCGTGGTCGCCGCGGGAGTTGCTAAAGAGGGGCGCGCAAATCCTCTTTACTCGGACATAATCTTGGTATTGAAATTGCCACCAAACAATAAAGCGTCTGAAATTCAATGAACAAAGATTTGTTGCAATTACTTGTAGTTTAACAGATTTAGTAGTAAATAAAACTTATCGAAAAAGAGTGATTAATAAGCCTTTTAGACAATAGCCCCAAAATAACACTGACCATCGTTGCATAATAAATTTATAACATAAGAGACAGTTGATTATTACCGTCATATCGGTTTTAATGCTCATCTTTCCCCATGAATCTCAAGAGAATAGTTGCAATGAGAATTATCTTAGCATCGACATCGCTATCACGTAAAAAGGTATTGGAAAAATTAGCCATTCCGTTTGAGTGTGTACCACCCATTTGTGATGAAACGCCTTTGCTAAATGAAAGTGCACAGCAATTGGTGGTGCGTTTAGCTAATGCCAAAGCACAGTCGTTAGTGGCTAATTATCCTGATAGTTTGATTATTGGTTCTGACCAAGTAGGTGTATTGGATGATCAGATTGTTTGCAAACCACATACCGTTGAAAATGCCCAACAACAATTGAAAAATAGCAGTGGCAAAGCGTTTTACTTTTATACCGGAATGACCGTCATTGATACTCGTACTCGCCAATCGCAAACAATTTGTGAACCGTTTAAGGTTACTTTTCGCCGGTTAACTGATGCAGAAATTGATGCTTATATCGCTAAAGAAATGCCTCTACAATGTGCTGGTAGTTTTAAATGTGATGAACTAGGTATCACCCTTTTTGATAAGCTTGAAGGTGATGATATTAATTCATTAGTTGGATTACCGCTCATAAAGTTAAATAAAATTATGATCGATATGGGCTGTAATCCACTACTCTTATAATTAATAATAAAGCCATAAAGGTAAATTAATTAATCAATTAATCTACCCGAAGACATTTTTAACGTTCTTTGGCTATAATTTGCTACATCATTATCATGAGTAACAATTAATAGTCCTGTACCTTGTTGGTGAATCTCGGTTAATAACGCCATAATTTGTGCGGAGCTTTCTTCATCAAGATCGCTGGTAGGTTCATCGGCAATCACTAATTGTGGTCGACAAATCAGCGCACGTAAAATAGCAATTCGACGCATTTCTCCTCCCGACATATTCGCCGGATAAGTATCTTTTAAGTAGCCGATTTTAGCCTTTTCAAGCAGATCCAGCGCATAATTTAAGCTGGATTGGTTTTCCCGTTTAGTTAAATAAAATGGTAATCGAATATTTTCCAGTGCAGTCAAATTGGGTAATAAACTACTACCTTGTGGAATGTAGCCAATATTTTGATTACGAAATGCTGAAACCTGCTTATCATCAAGTTCAAATAAGTTGGTACCATTAATGGTAATTTTACCTTGAGTAGGAGTTAATAACCCAGCAATCATATTAAGTAACGTCGTTTTACCACTGCCTGATTTGCCCATAATACTGATGAAATCGGTTTGTGCCATTGAAAAACTAACATTATTTACCGCTGAGAAATGTTGCGAACCACGTTGATAATCTTTGCGAAGGTTTTTGACATCCAATAACATTATTCACCCTCTCTTAATGTTTGATAAGTATCAAATTTAGTCAACGATAATGCCGAATAAATACTAGACAGTGGACCAATAATCAACGTCAACATAAATACCATTAATGCATAAATTAATCCGTCAGTAATGGAAATGTTCATACATGGCAAACCTATCGACTGGCAAATCAATAAGCTAAAGGCATAAATTAATACACCAGCGATCACAATACCTGCAATGCCACCTAAGGCGCTAATAATAAGTGATTCTCGCAGTAACATTTTGACCAGATCACTACGTGAAGCGCCTAAAATACGTAATAGACTTATTTCACGTTTACGTTCATTAAGTGATGATGAAAATATCACAAAGATGACAATAATTGCCAATACCCAGAAAATTGCCGATAAACTATAGACAATAGTTGAAAAACCAGTTAGCCATTTGGAAATATTACTTAACATGCCTTTGGTCATCACAAAATCAATATTGTAGTCAATAGCATATTTCGGCATGATTTGATTAACAACATCTTTAGGCTGATAATCAGGATCGACTTTAACAAAAATCGATGATACATAGTTAGCAAAGTGTTCAGTATCGCCTTCAATTAGATTCGCTTCTTTCATCAGTAATTGTGCCGTCGGAATTGTCATAAATACAGAGGTATCAAAACCCATTCCGGTACTATCCATTTTGGCTGCGACTTTAAATGGATGATTAAAAAACTTAATTTCTTCACCTACATTGGCGGTAATTTTGCTACCAACAACAACCTGATTATCGATCAACGGTTGGCTTAACTGCGTTTGCAACCATGGTTTGATCACAAAATCACTTTCTTGATCAAAACCAATAAGTTGTACTTTAGAGGTACAGCAGCCAGCACTTAACGAAGCAATAAACAATTGTGGCGAGACCGCTGTAATTCCCTTAATATTTTTAATTTTATCAATCAAATCCGCTTTTAGATAAAAACTACTTGGTTCACCACGTAACAATGCAACTTCAAGATTTTTTTCATAACCGTAAGGTACAACAAGAATATCCGCGCCTAAACGATTAGCCATACCGGAAATACCTAAACTCAGATTTTTCATTAACACGCTACCGCCAAATAGCGTAGCGGAAAACAGCATAATAATGATAATCAAACAACAACTCCGAAATGGTCGTCTTTGAATGTTTCGCCATGCTAAATTTGCTATAGTAATCGGTTTTTCTTGCATGTTTTAGTTCTCGTTTTCTATATCTTGTTGTATTAAGGCTGATATTGACTAATGTTGATTGTTGATACTTACTTAATACTGTTTATCTTATTTGTTTATTTACTTGTTTATTCAAATAGAGCACATTGCTAATTGCTGCAATTACTAAAACGATAGCTAATAAAATCAGTGCAGGTTTGGCACCCATATTACAACGCATCATCTCATTGCCACA
Source organism: Gilliamella sp. W8145 (assembly GCF_016101145.1). NCBI lineage: Bacteria > Pseudomonadati > Pseudomonadota > Gammaproteobacteria > Orbales > Orbaceae > Gilliamella > Gilliamella sp. W8145. The sequence continues at coordinate 26,613 of NZ_JACFRC010000001.1, read as the reverse complement.
GACACCGATTAAAATAGTTGGAATAGCTGCCGCTAAAACTGCAGTGCAAGCTAACGCCATACTCAATCCCATACGGACAAATAGTGAGCGACTAAATAGTACTAACGCACCAATGGCAATCACTAAACTACCAATACCAATTTCAGCCCTTGCAGTCCAAAAGCATTTCATGATTTTACCTGGAGTTGAATGCATATGCCCATCCCCTGCCATCGTTGTAGCAGGTATAGCTTGCGCATCAGGTAACGGGCAGACAGGTAAAATATAAAGCGGAAATAAAATAAGTAGCGCCCCAACGAATATAAACAATACAGATGAAACAATGCGATTTTTCATAAATATAGACCCTTTAATCATTAATTATTGATAATACTTGCTACCTTACCATGTTCAAGAACCACCGTAGTCTGCGCATGTTTTGATACTTCAGGCGAATGCGTAACAACGATGATTGTACTTCCTTCTTCGTGAAGTTGATGTAGTAAGTTCATAACCATTGCTTCATTACTTTCATCTAAGTTACCAGTTGGCTCATCAGCTAAAATCAGTTTTGGATAATTAATTAATGCTCTGGCAATACAGACCCTTTGCTGTTCACCACCAGATAATTGGCGCGGTAAATGTTTGGCCCGTGCCGCAAGTCCAACTCGTTCTAATGCCTGTAAGGCTTCTTTTTCATCTACCATACTGTGATAATATTGCGCCACCATTACGTTTTCTAATGCAGTTAAATAGGAAACAAGATGGAATTGTTGAAAGATTAGACCAATCTTATCACGGCGAATTTCCGTCAGCTGTGGTAATGACAACTGGGTAATATCTTGTCCATCTAAAATCACAGAGCCTAATGACGGTTTATCCATACAACCAATAATATTCATTAAGGTTGTTTTACCACTGCCTGATGGTCCCATAATAGATAACCATTTACCCTCTTCAACGGTTAAGTTAATTTCAGACAAGGCATGTAATGAGCCATAGATTTTAGAAACATTATTCACTTCGAGCATATTCATACTTTACTATCCTATTCGCCACGTAAAACTAATGCTGGTTCAACTTCAAGTGCACGTTTTACTGGAATCAAACACGCAATAATGGTTACCACAGCCGAAATAATAATCGTTGTTGGTATTAAATAAAATTCAATTACAATTGATCGCCCAAATACATTAGCACTGATTACTTGGGCAAAAATCAGACCACAAATTACGCCTATCACGCCACCAACAATACCTAAAATTAATCCTTCGGCTAAAAATTCTTTGGCAATACTTTTATTGGTTGCACCAATAGCCTTTTTCAGACCTATCTCTTTACGGCGCTCCATAACGACGGTCATCATAGTGGTGGCAACACAGATCATTGTCAAAATTAACACCACTAGTGTAACCAAATAGAGTAAAGATGACAGTTTACCGAGCACCGATGCTTCCGATTGTGTTACCCATTTTATAAGATGGGGGTCGACCGAGCTGGAATTATCTTTAATGGTTTGAATATAGCGCTGTAACTCATCTTGCGTTGCCGTAATACTTATTTCGACCACTTCGGCTTGATTGTTTTCTTCGAGTAACGTTTCAAGATCATTGAGTTCAATAAAGATAAAGTTATCCTCAGTTCGACCGGTTTTGACGATGCCGGTAATAGTTAATTCTTCATCGAAGCGCGAATTTTGTTTAGATTTTCCTGAAATTGGTATGGTACTACCAATTCTAAGCTTAGCAAAATGGGCAATATCGGTACCGATCATAATTTCATTTGGATTTTTCGGCACTTCACCTTCTATTTTCCAATAAGGGCTAGTATTGATAACTTGATCAAACTGCGTGCCGACAATGGTATAAGGCTGTTGATTACTGCGGATAGAGTCATAACGAAATGGGGTAACCCCTAATAGCTTATCTTGCGGGAGTAAGCTAACGGCTTTTTTTACTTCCGCCATTGGCATGGTAGGTTGATTATTAGCCGGCATCAACAGCAGATTAGCACCATAAGAGCGAAACTCTTGTCCCATTTGTCTTGGGATATCATAACAAAGTGTAACCATACCAAGTAAAACCGTGGCTCCTATCGCTACACCGAGTAATGCAATAGCAATCCGGGAACGACGGCGAATTAACGAACTAAGCAGCGTTTTTAAAATAAAGCGTTGATTTTTATTCATCATCATTTAGCCTCACTTACCGACCATGCAACACATCGGTTGGGCGTAAAAACATCATAATACGTAATGCCGGTAAGCTACCTAATAATGTAATCATGCTTACCATAATTAACACCAGTGGAATAATTATCATCTTAGGTTCAACAAACGAACCAAATACCGTTTGCCCAATAATTTGCGCAAAGCCAAGACCGACAAAATAACCAACCATCCCTCCGAGTAAAGCAATGATCAGTATTTCAGTAAGGATTAACATCGCTACCGAAATATTTGTTGCTCCTAACGCTTTTAATAAACCAATTTCAGTACTACGCTCAATCACATTGGCAGTAACTAAATTGGATATTGCTAGCGCCGAGCAAATTAAGGATAAAACAGTTAACAATAGCATTAATAACTGCGTTTTTTGTAAGATTGATCCTTCTGATTCAGCGACTTGCATAATTGCTTTAACTCTAACATCGGGCATTAACTCCTCCAATTGATAGGCTATCGAACTGATATAAGCGGTACAGTACCATGTATCCCATTCAGTTCGTGATAAGCTATTAGGATCTTGTGCTGCTTTACGGGCTAAATCATTTTCAGGCGTGGTTAATGCACTCACTTCTACCCGTTCAACCAAACCGTCTTTATTAGCCAGATTTTGCGCAACAGGAAGTGACACATAAAGCTCAGCATCTTCGATTCCACCACTGTGGAAGATGTTATTTACAGTTAAAGTCACTTTTTTATTTGTTAATGGTGAAATTAGCTCAAGGCTATCGCCTAGTTTCAGATTTAATTGCGTGGCAATAGTCTCACCCACCATTACACCTTGCAAATTATCATCCTTCATAGTGTTGCCTTCAATTGACCACCATGACTTCATAGCTAACATGCCAGTGTCAACCTCATCACCAGTTGGAATAGTCAGATGTTTATTAAACCAAGTTCCAACGAGGGTAACTGGTTTATCATTAACTGTTACTTGTGTAGTAAGATAAGGTGCAAAATCAACAATATTATATGCCCAGAAGATCATCTTAATCTTTACTAAATCATCTTGCTTGATATATTGAATAGCAGCTTGTGTATCAGTATTATCCAGTTGATATAACTCATTAACTAATGCAGCCCCTTTGGGAACGATATTTAAGTTAGCACCGTAGGCTTTTAATTCCTGATTAACTTTATCACCGACATCAAACATTACATTTAACATGGCAGTCGCCAGCGACACACCTAAAGCAACAGTTAAGGCGATTAAAAATAGCTTCTTTTTTTGACGAACTAACACGCTAAGTAACATTCTACGAAACATATTTTCTTCCTTTTAAAACCATTTACTTAAAACGACTTTTTTCAGCTTCAAGATGCGTAGGTCGAATAATCATATTGCCATCTAAAATCTCATATTTAAGTGGAACGGGATTACAACCGCCAGAAAAACCAATAGTCGCAATATTCATCACGACATCACATAAAATACAAACAACTTGATTTCCTCGTTGATAATAACCACTTGCCCCACAAATATCACAAGCATCAAAACCAACCCCATAAGCATTTTCGCTTTTCTTAATCACAATAAATCTTACTAATGTGCCATCGGTTGTTTGATAACCATAACGATGCAAATTGCCATCATTAACTTGTTCTAATGGAATAACAATTAAACCATCAGCATTTAGCGTAACTGGTTCAGCAGGGGTAAGTTCGACCCCTTTTTCAAATATATAACGAGCACGAGTAACGGTGTAGGCAGTAATAGCCACTCCCGCCATTAACAACAATGATGTACGACGATCACGTCGTAAACTTGCTTTAAGTTTGCGTATTTGAGCGGGATTATTACCAACCAGCGAGGTGGTTTTTGCTTTGGTATATAATAAAACAGTGAGTAGAAATACCAACACCATAAAGATAAAAGTAAACAAGTTGACATGTGCTAAAATAAAAATCACCAAATCCATCATCCATTGTTGCGGTGAGATAAATCGTCTGACAATTAATATTTGTAGTAAATTAATGGCGTTTTGAATGGTAAAGATAATAATGGCAAATGTCGCAATCACCATCACCAATCGAGTTGATAACCTAGCGCAAAGGCGATAAATCAACCAGCCAATTAAACCACAAACTAATAGAGCAAAGCCATAACCAACCCATTTAAACAGATAATCATTATTGAATATTGACTCCATGCCAACATCAAATCCAAATGGGTACAGTAAAATATTCGGTAAGCATTGAGCTGTAATCAGCCCTATGGCAACTGCAGTTAATACAGCCAATAGAATCTTAATAATAGGTTGTTGAAACGAATTTCTGAGCGACCAACTGATAAGCAATGGAATGACAATGATGCACCAAGGAATAATCACACCAAGGTCATAGTACTCTCGAACAGCAATACCGGTATTACGCTTTAAGATGGCATAAATGATTGCCGCCAGCATTCCCAATAAAAAACCAATGATAAGATATTTTTTACCACTATAAAGGTTTGACTGAACAAACACTGCACTAACAAGTGCCAATATGATCACAGGTACAAAAGTATTATCGGTAATACTGATAAGATATTGGAGCATAACGATTGCCTAAAGATTACAACGTATATTGGCGAGTTGTTACACTCGCCAATGGTTTAGCTAAATATTTATTGAGTTAACTCATTTAAAAATAATCATTACCATGCACGAGGGATGTAGTCAAAGTCCCAAGAAACCTCGATTGGTTTAGACCAGAAACGACCTTCAACACCCGTTTCTTTATCTACATGCAATAAATAACCTTGTTTTTCAGGGTTTTCGATTGTGAATGTAACTTTATATTTACCAGCACCATCTAACTTAATATTGTTACCATAGTGTGGGCCGTCTGATGCATTCATCGGCATAAAATTACCTTCGATAGTTTTGTCACTACCTTGTTTTTGAATTTTATATTTTACAGTTAAGTAAGGGACAAAATCACCTACACCAAAACCTAATTTATTACCTTCGGCAGCAGAAATATCGGCTTCGATATGCATATCTGACTTAGAAGCAGGTAAGCCACCCATACCAGCAGGCTCCATATCTACAGGTTGGAAGTAAACCGCACCAATATGTAATGGACCAACAGTGACTTCTTCACCGATTGGAAACTCTTCAAAACCTTTTTCTTCACCTGGTGCTGGCGCAGCAGCATTTGCCATTGAAGAAAGTGCAAGTATTGACGAAATACCAGCAGAAATAATTAGTTTTTTCATTGAAAACTCCTTAATTTTTTTAACAACTTGTTTTACTCTTTAATAATTAGTCAATAAATTAATAACTAATCAATTACAAATTACTGCCAATGTTTTCATTACTATTCAAGTTTAAATTACACCAAGAATAATAATATTATTTAATTTTTATGATATTTTTTGTAATACATAATAGAGAGCATTACGACAACCAGCATGACTAGCTGTGGCACTAATGTCTCAACCGTTGGATAGATGCCTAATACCTCTACTGAATGGACAAAATCTACTGGGGTGACCGAAATAATATCCGCTTCTTGTAACTCTTTCACACCACCGCCTGCAAAGGCTATCGCCATAAGATACATTAATGCACTGGTACAAATAAAAAATGGTTTAAGCGGTAATTTAACACTGCCAAAGCGGATAACAATAAATACTAAAGTCAACACGATTGTACCAACACCTAGTCCATACCACACCATATCCATGTGATCTTTAGCATCAGCTAACATAGCTTGATAAAATATGATCGTTTCTGCTCCTTCACGAAATACAGCTAAAAAGGCAGCAAACCCTAAAGCAAAACTGCTTCCGGTTGATACCGCACTTTGCACCTTACCTTCAACATAATTTTTCCATGCTTTCGATTCTGACTTAGATAGCATCCAGTTACTTATAAAGAACAGCACCACTGTTGCGAGTAACATGGCGGCACCTTCCATAATTTCTTGATTGGCACCACTTAAACCAACAATAGTATGCAAGGCGATAGCAGCTAACACGCTGGCAAACACCGCAAATAAACTGCTTAGATAGACGACTTTAAGCATTGGCTTATTATCTGAACGAACTAAATATGCAGAAATTGCCGCAATCACCAGTATCGCTTCTAATCCTTCACGGAAAATAATAATAAATGAGGCAAAGAAAACACTCCAGCCACTCTCTTTTTTACCATCTAACTCGTTAGCATCCTCGTGGAGCATTTTCAAAATAACATCAATCTCGGTTCGCACGACTTTGTTAGGCGCGCCTTGACTCATTAATCGTTTAATTTTAGCAAATTGGTATTCGGTATCAGTGCCACGTTTACCGGAAATGTAAGACATTACCGCTCGTTCAACACCATGCTTTTCATAAAAGCCAAAATAAGCATTGTTTACTCGATCTTTGGCAGCCTCGCTGTCTTTCATGAAATAGATGTTATAAGCATCATTTAAAATGATATCCATCTCATCCACAATCGCATTCCAGCTTGCATACTTCTTTTCAGTTGCGTAAGAAGGGGTACTAAAAATCGCTAAACTGGCAATCAGTAGTAACATTAAAGTTAAATACTTTTTCACTGCTTACTCCTTATTTTGCTAACAACATTATCCCTATTGGTTTGCTGTTTTCTGGCAATTGTAACGATTGACTAATAATCTCAGGTTTAATTGAATGGATGTAACGAGTGCTAAGTTTTAATGCCGCCGCAGACAAATAGACATTTTGACTCATAGCTCCAACGGCAATTTGACTAAAATCATTGGCTTTTTGTGCATCAAAATCATTGAGATTAGTACCATCAGCTACAAAAATAAGAATATACGGTGCTCGCTTAGTAAAATTTTGCATACCAATGTCAGCACGAATATCTTGCTTAGTTATCTCACGAAGATAGTGTCCTTCCCATTCATATAAAAAGGCACCTTTATCGCTTGCTACATAGAGGCGAACATAAGGTTGTTTACCATTAGCCATTGGCACCGTCCAACCATTTTTACCTCGATTTAATCCCGTTGCCGACCAAAGCACGCTTGATAGTTCATCATCAGAAACCATTCCGGTTGGAAACCCACCGCCTGAAGTTGAAGCACGTTTTTTAAGACTATCAAATAACCCCATGCCATCTTTCATTTGTGGCGAAGGTAAAGTGATATCAGCATAACTTATTGATAAAAAAAATAAAGACATTAATAAAGCAATTGTAACATTGCGTAACCAGCACAACATGGCATAGACCTTAAAATAGTTGCAAATATTTGTTAGCTATCTTATTGCTAATGCTTTCAATTATCAACAACAAACAATAATTATTATCATTAAGATAAAATAACTTAAGTAAAATAGTTGATATAGTTGATAAAGTAGAAATCGACATTGACTGCAAAGGACTGGTTAAGGTATTAACCAATCAATGCCGATTTTTATTTTTCTGTTTATTAAGTATATACTGGGACAATTTTTAAATTTTAAAGTAAAAATGAGTATTGATTGTTATGCCATTATCAACGTTAATTGTTTTACCACTTTTTATCTTAACCATTAGTTTAGCTTCGTTTTTTAAACAAAAAAAATGGCAAGTATTCACCATCATTTTAATGACAGTTATTATTGTGATGGAGCTTACCTCAATTTATTTTAGTGGTGGATTTATTGATTATCAGTTTTACGTCAATCTGAACGTGAATGATATTATTGAAGGATTATTCATCTTTAAACTGCAAGCGCTATTAGTGATTGTGGTATTTTTGGGGTTAGTGGTTATCCTCAGCAAATTAGCTAACTGGTTTCGCCATAAATATAAATTACACTGGCGATTACTATTAGTCATCGTTGCCGTTGCCTCAATTAGTTATCATAACGGCCCGATTAGTCGTGCTTATGAAATCTATCAAGTTACTTGTGCCCCAAAAGCAACTTTTGCCCAAGCGTTACAAAACTTAAATATGAATGATTATGTTGAAAAATCACAACTTGATAGCCAAAAAGGCAAAAATATTATTGTGTTGTCGTTAGAATCCTTCGAACAAGGATTTTTGGATTTTGCTGATATCACGCCAAATTTAAGACAACTCAGGCAACAATACACTTTCTTTGCTAATATGCCAATGAGTGCAGGTAGTACATGGACAACAGCTTCTATGTATACCTATATGACTGGTGTGCCATTTTTAATCGGAGAACACTCAACTTCACCATTAAAAGGTGCAAATACCACCCAATTGGTTACTTTAGGTGATGTGCTAAAACAAGCCGGTTATCAAACTCGCTATGTTATGGCTGGTCCGGATTTCGCAGGAATTGGCCACACCGCCGAAGTAATAGGCATGCAAGTCGTTTCAGAAAAAAATTATGTAGGCAAATATCCAAATGCACCATTTGGATTGTATGATAAAGATATATTAGACATTGCTAAACAGCAAATACAAGAGTTGCAAAATGCAGATAAACCCTTTGCGCTATTTATCTCAACTGTCTCAACTCATGCTCCAAACGGTTTTAATGATGAGCGCATGACATCAGTAATCAGCCCAAAACCAGATAATATGTCTTTTGTAGCCGCTTCGCTCGATTATAATTTAGGGGAATTTATTAACCACCTAAAACAGCAAGGTATCTTAGACAACACCGTGTTTTATATCTTCCCTGACCATTTAATGATGGGGGCAGGTACCGAAACGGTTAAAAAGTTATCAGAAAAAGAGCGCAAACTCTATTTGTTAACCAATGCAAATGTTGATGATTTAAAAAAATCACCCAATCAAAGTATTTATCAAATTGATTTACCGAGATTGATTCTAAATGGTGCACAAATTAAAACCAATGCAAAATTTTTAACCGATTACTTAAGCGGTGAGAACGTTGATAAAAAACAATTTATAGAACAACATAAAGCAAACATTGCAACCTTAAATAATGCAGCTCAAAAGTAGTGGATAAATGACAATTGATTGTTTAATTTTAGTTATTACCATTAGCTGTTTAGGCATGATATCCCCTGGACCAGATTTTTTTCTGGTCTTAAAAAATAGCTTAAGTTATAACCGAAAAATGGCATTAATGACCTGTTTAGGGGTGATAAGCGCGATCGCCATTCATATGAGCTATTGTGTGGCAGGTATTGCGGTATTAATCACCGCTACCCCGTGGCTATATAATGCCTTGCGTTATGCAGGCGCCACTTATCTGCTATGGATAGGTATTAAAGCGTTATTGGCTAAAAGTAGTGCTACCACTTATGTCAGCAAACAAACTCAGCCAATTAATGTCACCGCAAAGGCGGCATTTATGCAAGGGCTATTATGTAACTTACTAAATCCGAAAGCGACACTGTTTTTTCTAGCTATATTTACCCAACTGCTCAATGCTGATTCAACTATAATGGACAAATTGCTTGTTGCATTTATTATTTGCCTTGAAGCCCTACTTTGGTGGCCATTGGTAGTATTTATCTTTCAAACCCAAATCGTCCAGCGACGTTATTTCAAACTTCAATTTATTATTGATAAATTATTAGGTGTAATATTGATCTTACTAGGGATTAAAGTAGCGTTGGGATTTTAATACTTCAAAAAACCATTGCTCAATTTTTTCTTGAAAAATAACGTTCGGCAATAGTTAATCCGCCCAAGGGCGGAAATAGATTATCTAAATATTTTATCGTCAACCCTATAAAACTACTTTAAGTTACTGTTAAAATAAACAATAAGCCAAAAAATAATTATTAAGGATAGACACAAGCAGCGTGCTGATTATAGTATCGGCTATCATTACTGATGGCTATCCCACCTATGTTCGAGGCCACATAGTAGTATGGGGGTCTGAAGCTATCTCCTGCCACATAAAATCTACTATTGAAATTGATTCCATAGTTGTCCGTATTGCCCCATTCCGAAAATAATCCGGCACCAATAACACGCTGATAAAGATTATTAGGTGATGCAGGCTTAGCACTGACTAGGTCGGCAGAATTTCCTTCACAGTAATGTGTGCCCACTCCCTGACAAGATGCATTAGTTAAATCCCTAACTTTTGCAAGACGATATCCTATTAGTTGACACCAATTCATGTGCTGCAGGATTCTAGAAATATAAGGCCTATTAATAAACCACTGCTTTAATTTAAATCCATATTTAACAATCTGATTACCACGACTATCTCTACCCACAAGCTCAAAAGTCTGGGGTAATATTGGTTTAGCTACAGTGCTAGCTGGACTATTTGAATTTATCTGTGACTTAGTGGCAAAAGGTCCTTTTAATGTAACGCGAACACTTGTATTTGATACATTCGAAATGATAGCGCTAATTCCGCCACCAGCAGATGAAGACCAAGATAAAGTCTCGTTACTACCACCAATTTCTAAATCAAAATATAAATCATTAACACCTGTTGTCGGGAAATTTAGATGATAAGACGATGGGTCAGTAGACTGTGGAATAAACCCTCTATTTTCATTCCACATGGAGGTTGGCCCACGGTAATCGTGAAAACCACCATCAGGAAAATTCCAAGTCGTACCATATTCTAAGCTAGGTTTAGCAAAACAAATCACTGGTGTTGCTTTAGGGTTAATGTAATAAGTCACACTACTGGCATTAAAATTACTGCTATTTGGCACACCGTAACGGGTTTGTAATATGCCTTTAGTACTAGTTAATTTGACTTTATAAGGTGAGTTACAAATTGTTAGTACAGTATTACGTGACACAGATTGATTAAACTTATCAACAATAGATAAATTTAGATCACCAGTAGCCGTAATACTAGCATCACCATCATCATCTCGCCAATAGTTATACGGTGAACCAATAAGAGAAGTTAACGAAATTGAATTGCTATTAGTTGGTATCATCATGCCAATATTGGCAAAACTTTCCCCTTGATTGGGTAACACAATAGGTGTTACCGAAGAATTATTTGTTTCTGGAGTAATTTTTTCACCATTCGATAACGTTATAGCTAATAAATTATTAGTATCAGTGGCCCGTGATCCTCCACCATCAAAAGTCAAATATGGCGCTGTACCGTGAATAACATTTGTCGTATGAGTCGACAACGCTTGACTATTAAATGAAAATGACAGGAATAGAATAAACAGAAAAGTTAACAAAAATGGGGAGAATAAAAATGATCTTAATAGTGTTCTGAAATTTTGCTGATAAAACTGACTATGCAGATATAATGAACTTAGCTTATTAAAACTAAACCAATTTAAAGGGTAAGTTTGGCAGGTTGGGTGTTGTAAATTATAATCCATTTCGACAGTCACTGTCAAGTAATCCTATGTTTTATTTAACTTTATATTATCTAAACTGCCTACTTCCTCATCGAAAAGTTCGGCTTAAATCATCCATAAAGTATAGTAATAAAAAAGATCTACGCAACTTTATTTAACGGTTAAATTGTTAAATTTTGTAAATATTATTACTGACTGAAGTATAAAAAATAGAGTTTTAAACTTTTTAAAAAACTGTTCCTCAATTTTTTTGCTATTGAAAAAACTTTCTTAAATATTCTTTCACTAATTTTGTTTTTTAATTCTAAAAGCTTTTTGAATATTCAATAGTTAATTGTTAGACTATCTAACATAATCTGATTAAATATAATCATAAAATTGATTATAAATTTAATTTTTGTGTAAATTTAATTCTATAGGCAAGTAAACATGGATAAATTGTTACAATATGGTCGAGAACTTCTTGAACTTGAACTTCACGAAGCACAAAAGTTACCAGCACGGCTTGGCAAAGACTTTATTAAAGCTTGTCAGTTCATTTTGTCCACCAAGGGAAAAGTTGTCGTGTCAGGTATTGGTAAATCAGGACATATTGGAAAAAAAATCGCCGCTTCATTAGCTAGTACCGGTAGTCCGGCTTTTTTTATGCATCCCTCAGAAGCGCTACACGGTGATTTAGGCATGGTAACTGAAAACGATGTAGTAATTTTGATCTCTTATTCTGGTCGAGCAAAGGAGTTTCAATTTATTTTACCAATCCTTGCAGCCATGAATATTCCGGTTATCGCTATTACTGGTGGACTTGATTCGCCACTTGCGACAGCAGCACAAGCTGTATTAGACATTTCAATTGAGAAAGAAGCATGCCCAATGGGACTTGCACCAACCTCAAGTTCAACCAATACATTATTAATGGGTGATGCATTGGCTATTGCCGTTATGCGAGCTCGTGGTTTTAAAGAAGAAGATTTTGCTCGTTCACATCCTGCTGGTAGTCTAGGCGCTAAATTGTTAAATCACGTAAAAGATATTATGCGTAAAGGCGATTTAATTCCTAAAGTTTCACAATCAGCAACGGTACTCGATGCGATGTTAGAATTAAGTCGAACGGGTGTAGGATTAGTGGCAATATGCCAAGATGATAATAAAATTGTTGGCGTTTTTACTGATGGGGATTTGCGTCGTTTACTATTAAAACATGGTACACTACAAGACAATATTATCGAAGTAATGACCAGTCCAGGACATCAAATACCGGAAAATTGGAAGGCGGTCGAAGCCTTAAAAACATTTAATGATCATAATATTACAGCTGCCCCAGTAGTCAATAATCAAGGTGAATTAGTTGGTGCACTTAATATTCATGACCTACATCAAGCGGGGATAAGTTAACTGATTAGTAAATACCTGTTGCAAAATAGGGCTATCTATTGAGATAATTACCGACCTAAATTTTTGTCGTTAGACGGAGATCCAAGAAAGTTACACAATTCAAAGGCAAAATGATGATAAAAATCATTGCAAATTGATATTGTGTTGTAAATTTTAACCAAAATTAATAGATGATGAAACTACAATGGCAGAAAAGCGAAATATCTTTCTAATTGGCCCAATGGGGGCAGGAAAAAGCACAATAGGCCGACAAATTGCACAACAGTTAGGCATGGAATTTTTTGACTCTGATCAAGAGATTGAAAAACGTACAGGTGCTGATATTGCATGGATCTTTGACTTAGAAGGTGAAGACGGATTCCGAGCCAGAGAAGAGAAAGTCATTAATGAATTGACTGAAAAACAAGGTGTAGTACTTGCTACCGGTGGTGGTTCAGTACTATCGAAAGAGACGCGTAATCGTTTATCAGCACGCGGTATTGTCGTTTATTTAGAAACAACAATTGAAAAACAAATGGCAAGAACACAAAAAGATAAACGTCGTCCTTTATTACAAGGTGGCAATACCCCTCGCGAACTTTATGAAGAATTAGCTCAGGAACGAGATCCTCTTTATGAAGAAATTGCTGACATCACAATTAAAACCGATGAGCAAAGTGCTAAAGGTGTTGCTGGATATATCATTGATAAAATAGAACAAATTTAAATAATTGATCGATAAACCATGGTTGGTTATAAGGCATTAAACCTATTAATAGGTTAAGGAGTTAATATGCGTGTAGATAAAGATGATCGTTATATATCAGAACAATCCAATAAGCCGTCTACGCCCTCATTTAGTATTGCCAATTTTTTTCAGCATTATTCGAAAAAGAAATTGATAATTATGGGGTTAACTATTGTTATTATTGTCTTATTAATTAGCGCAATGTTATTGCGTTCGTCAAAACCCAAAACACCTACCCCACTAACTCCACCTGAAGTTAGCGGTGTTTCGACGATGCAAGAACCTGAACCAACCATAACAACGCAAGCCAATGACGTTGCAACAGATACAACTCAAGGTCAAGCATCTAGTACGGTACCAGCGCCTATGGCGCCGGCACCAATTACCGATGTTAATGAACAACAAAACAGTAGCGAATTGACCGGTAATAATGGTAATGGAGCCAACAGTCAACCTTTACCAGAGAGTAAACCTGAGTCACAGATTGACCAGAATACTCATCAGGATAATAATTTATCGCATAATAATGTGAATAATAGACCAACCTCGCCGAACAAGGTTGAATCTAAAGCAAATAATAACCTGACTAAAATTGACAAAATAAAGAGTAATCAGTTTTCGATTCAACTTAGTGCATCAACTTCGCTTGAAGGTTTAAAAAAATTGGCAAAAAAACATAATTTAACCAATTACCAAGTTTATGAAACTAAAAGAAATAATGCCAAATGGTTTATTTTAGTTAATGGTACGTATGATTCTGCTGCTGAAGCTAAAAAAGCAATCAACTCTTTACCTGATGCACTAAAAAAAGATAAACCTTGGGTTAAATCTGGCGCAACGATTAATAAAGAAAAATCGGCAAAATAGTAAAGGATATCGTTCATATATCCTACCAATGACAAAATAGGAGTTTCCGTTGAAGAAGCGACGAGCCTTTTTAAAGTGGGCTGGAGGAAAATATGAGCTTGTAGACACTATAAAACGGTATCTACCGGAAGGTGAACAACTCATTGAGCCCTTTGTAGGCGCTGGTTCCGTTTTTTTAAATACTAACTTCAAAAGTTATATTTTAGCTGATATCAATCATGATCTAATTGCACTATTTAAGTTATTACAATCCAATCCGGAGCAGTTCATTAATGATCTTAAATTACTATTTAATGATCAAAATAATCAGGCTGAAGCATTTTATCAACTACGTGACGTGTTTAATTATAGCAAAGATCAATATTTGCGATCGCTTTTATTTGTCTATTTAAATCGTCACTGTTACAACGGCCTATGTCGTTATAATAATAGTGGTTTATTTAATGTGCCATTTGGCCGTTACAAGACTATTTATTTCCCGGAAAGGGAACTCTATTTCTTTGCCAAAAAGGCACAAAATGCTGAGTTTGTCTGTACGCCTTATCATAAAGCGATGAAAATGGCGAAACGTAACTCAGTTATTTATTGTGATCCACCTTATTTATCACCTAATGAAACAGCAGGTTTTACCGCCTACTATTCTAATAATTTTGGGTTTGATGAACATCAAAGGTTGTCACAATTAGCGGAGCAAATTGCCTATAAAAAAGAGATTCCAGTTCTGGTATCAAATCATGATACTCACTATACCAGAACGTTATATAGTAAAGCGCGCCATCTTTACCGAGCAGAAATGCGGCGCTCAATTAGCTGCGCTGGCGAAGGACGCAAAAAAATTGATGAAATATTGGCCTTGTACCAAAAATCCTAAGCTATTTTTAAGTATAAGGTGTTTATGAGTAGAGGTATGTTATGAATGAATTTATTATTGCACCATCAATACTATCCGCCGATTTCGCTCGTCTTGGTGAAGATACCCAAAAAGTATTAGATGCAGGAGCGGATGTTGTCCATTTCGATGTGATGGATAATCATTTTGTTCCCAATTTAACAATGGGTAGTATGTTTTGTAAGGCATTGCGAGACTATGGAATTAGTGCACCAATTGATGTCCATTTAATGGTTTCTCCAGTTGAAGAGCTAATTACCTCTTTTGCCAAAGCTGGAGCAACAAACATATCTATTCATCCTGAAGCGACAATTCATCTAGATCGTTCATTACAATTAATTAAAGATCATGGTTGCAGTGCCGGTATTGTGCTTAATCCGGCAACACCACTTGACCATTTAGACTATGTGATGGATAAAGTTGATATTATTTTATTGATGGGTGTTAACCCAGGTTTTGGTGGTCAATCATTCATCCCAGCAACGCTTAAAAAGTTGCAGCAAGTTAAACAACGCATTATTGATTCAGGTAAAAATATTCGCCTAGAAATTGATGGCGGTGTAAAAGTAGATAATATAGCTGAAATTGCCAAGGCAGGAGCCGATATGTTTGTTGCTGGCTCAGCGATATTTGGTCAACCTGACTATAAAACGGTAATTGATGCAATGCGTAAAGAGTTAGCAGGAGTAAAACATGGCTAAATTAGATGATATTCAAGCTATCGCTTTTGATTTAGATGGAACATTAGTAGATAGCGTACCTGGACTTGCTTTAGCAACCCAGAAAATGTTGGCAGATCTAAACTTACCAACAGTTACCAATGAACAAGTTAAAAACTGGGTAGGTAATGGTATTGATGTGATGCTTGAACGCGTTTTCAAAGCTATTGATATTAATCCGTCAAAAGTATATTTTGCTGAAGCTAAACAAATATTTAGTCAGCATTATGATAAGGTTATGGATGAGCAGACAACACTGTTTCCTTATGTAAAACAGACCTTAAAAGCTCTTTATGAAAATCATTACCCTTTAGCTCTTGTAACTAATAAACCGGCACAATTTTTACCGGGATTACTAAGCTCATTAGGTATCAAAGAGTATTTTTCATTAGTACTCGGCGGTGGTGATGTAATTAAATTAAAACCACACCCTGCTCCGCTTTATCAAGTCATGGCAACATTGGGATTATACAATGATCAGTTATTATTTGTTGGTGATTCGAAAAATGATATTACCGCTGCCAAAAATGCTAATTGCCCTACTGTTGCGTTAAGTTATGGTTATAATTATGGCGAATCAATTGCAACAAGTGAACCCGATTTTTTATTTGATGATTTTCAAGATATATTAACCCTACTACCTCAGCCAAAAGCTGATGCAAAAAAATAATAAGTTAAAATTAGGAATAAATTATGAGTAAACCAATTGTATTTAGTGGCGCTCAGCCATCAGGAGAACTAACATTAGGCAACTATTTAGGTGCTTTAAAGAATTGGGTGTCTTTACAAAATGAATATGATTGCGTTTATTGTATCGTCAATCAACATGCGATCACGGTACGCCAAGATCCTAATAAGTTACGTAAAGCAACACTTGATACATTAGCACTTTATCTAGCCTGTGGTATTGATCCACAAAAAAGTACTATTTTTGTGCAATCCCATGTGCCTGCACATGCTGAATTAGGTTGGGCATTAAACTGTTATACCTATTTTGGTGAACTTAGTCGTATGACACAATTTAAAGATAAATCTTCTCGTCATTCAGAAAATATAAATGCCGGGCTTTTTGATTATCCAGTGTTAATGGCTGCCGATATTTTGTTATATCAAGCTAATTTAGTTCCTGTTGGTGATGATCAAAAACAACATCTTGAACTTTCTCGCGATATTGCTATACGTTTTAATGCCCTTTATGGCGATATCTTCACTGTTCCTGAACCATTTATTGCTAAAGTTGGCGCACGGGTTATGTCGTTACAAGATCCTAGCAAAAAAATGTCTAAATCAGATGAAAATCGCAATAATGTTATTGGGTTACTTGAAAATCCAAAAGATGTCGAGAAGAAAATTAAACGGGCAATGACCGATTCTGATGAACCACCTGTCGTACGTTATGATTTAAAAAATAAAGCGGGTGTATCAAATCTGTTAGATATCTTAACCGGTATTACGGGTAAACCTATTGCTGAACTTGAGAAAGAATTCGAAGGTAAAATGTACGGCCATCTAAAAACTGAGGTCGCAAATCAAGTTATTGATATGTTAACTGGTTTACAAGCGAAATATCATCAGTATCGTGATGATGAAAATTATCTTCTGAAAATTATGCAAGAAGGTGCACAAAAAGCTCGTGCAAAAGCAGAGCCAACGTTGAAAAAAGTTTATGACGCAATTGGTTTTGTATAGTTAACCGTAAAACTAGATTGCAATTAACGCTAAACAATATCAATTGGCTTTAATGACTAAAAGGATTATCGTTTTTATTAATGATAAATGCCGTTGAAGCCTTTTTGATTATCATAGGTTAGTTATGAAAATTATCATTCTTGGTGCAGGTCAAACAGGTAGTGCTCTTGCCGAATATCTGGTTACTGAAAAACAGAACGATGTGACAGTTGTAGATGAAGATCATGACAAATTGCAATCATTGCAAGAACGTTTTGATTTACAAGTTATTTGTGGAAAATCATCTTATCCACAAGTATTAGAAAGTGCTGGTGCAGAATCTGCCGACATGTTAGTCGCTGTTACCAATTCTGATGAAGTCAATATGATGGCTTGTCAAATTGGGCATGTTATGTTCAAGATTCCTCAAAAAGTGGCACGAATTCGAGCGCCTGAATATAATGATGAAAGATACTCGTTTTTTAATAAGGATTGTATTAATATCGACCATATTATTGCCCCAGAAAATCTAATCACCAATCATATCAGCCAGCTAGTGCAATATCCTGGCGCACTACAATTTGCCTCATTTTATGATAATCGAGTCTGCTTAGTTGCCGTCACAGCTTACTACGGTGGTGCATTGGTGGGTAGTGAATTATCAGAGCTAAAAGAACATTTACCTCATGTCGAAGCTCGGGTGGTGGCTATTTATCGTAAAAATCGTTTTATTCGTCCGATCGGTTCAACCTTGATTGAAGCTGGGGATATGGTTTACTTTATTACCCCACCGCTTAACATCAAAGCGGTAACCAGTGAATTACAACGGTTAGAAAAGCCTTATAAACGAATAATCATTAGTGGTGGTGGCGGCATTGCTGTTGCTTTAGCTAAGCGATTAGAAAACGATTATCAAGTTAAATTGATTGAACGTAATGCCGAAAAAGCAGAACTAATTGCCGAGCAGTTAGTTAATACGACCGTATTACATGGTGAATCATCGGATCAAGAACTCTTATCGCAAGAACAAGTCGAACTTACCGATCTTTTTGTTGCAGTGACGAGTGATGATGAATCGAATATTATGTCATCAATGCTTGCCAAAAGGATGGGAGCAAAAAAAGTCATCGTACTTATTCAACGACAAGCTTACTTAGAACTAATTAACGATAGTGTGATTGATATTGCCATTTCACCACAACATGCCACTATTTCAGAATTACTCAGTCATGTAAGACAAAATGGCGTGGTAAAAGTTGTCTCACTACGGCAAGGTGAATCAGAAATTGTCGAAGTGATTGTTCGTGGTGATACTGAAAATTCTAAACTAGTAGGTAAAAATATTAACAGTCTAAAATTGCCTTCAGGGGCAACTATTGGTGCGGTGGTGCGTGGTGAAGATGTGATTATTGTTAATACCGATTTAATGATCGAAGATGGTGATCATTTAATCATTTTCTTACCAGATAGACGATCTATAAGCGATATCGAAAGATTATTACAATAGCTTGTATAAAATATAAACTCAGTACATAATAAAACTGTTTTTATTAATTGTTTTTTGACTCGGGGTGTTTTTTGTTACTACAAAAAACTGAGATTTTACCCGTTGAACCTGATCTGGCTCATACCAGCGTAGGGAAGTCTTCGTCTTAATTATCCGTTTTGACACATTCTTCCCTTAATATCAATAATAAATAAGGAAAGAATATGTCTACCATTCAGTTATTTCAAAATAATGATGCCATTCCCTTTATTGAGCAAGTTAAACAACAACGACCGTTAGTCCATTGCATTACCAATGATGTCGTACAGAATTTTACCGCTAATGTCTTATTAGCCATTGGAGCTTCACCAGCAATGGTCGTTGCTAAACAAGAAGTTGAAGACTTTGTAACTATTGCCAGTAGTTTATTAATTAATATTGGTACCATTGATGAGCACAGCGCAAATAGTATGTTGTTAGCTGCAGCAAAAGCTGAACAAACACAGACACCATGGGTACTGGATCCTGTAGCGGTTGGTGCGGCACTTAAATATCGCACTGAAATTGCCAAACAATTGATAACTTTTAGACCAAGTGTTATTCGAGGAAATGCCTCTGAAATTCTCGCATTGAGTGGTCAACAATCATCATCGAAAGGGCCTGATGGACTTGATTCTACCGATTCTGCATTAAATGCAGCAATACTATTAGCACAAAAATATCAAACCATTGTCGCAATAACAGGTGAGATAGACTATGTCACAGATGGTGAACAAATTTATAGCATTGTCGGTGGCGATATCGCTTTAACTAAAGTAACCGGTACCGGCTGTTCGTTATCTGCGATGGTAGCAGCATTTATTGCAACCTCTAGTGATCGTTTAACCGCTACCGCAACAGCTTGTTTTATGATGAAAAAAGCTGGTGAACTCGCTAACAAACAATCAGGTTTAGGCACTTTTGCTATGGCAATAATTGACCAACTTTCCCTATTTAAGCAAAATTACCAATAAGGATATTTGATGAAAAAGCAACTTGATTTAACTCTCTATTTAGTCCTCGATCCGTTATTATGTGGCGGTATAGATGGCATGGTCACTACTACCAAAATTGCCGTTGAGAATGGTGTTACCGCAGTGCAACTACGTTCAGAACAAGAATACTCTGGTAAAAATTGGTATGACGCCGCACAAGCGCTCAAAGAAGTGTTAAGCAGTACCCAAGTTCCGCTATTTATCAATGACCATGTTGATATTGCTTTAGCCATTGATGCCGATGGTGTGCATATAGGACAAAGCGATCTACCGGTCGACGTTACTCGACGCTTAATTGGCAGAGACAAATGGTTAGGACTTTCAGTTTCAAATCAATCACAACTAGAGAATGTTCCGTGGCATTTAGTCGATTATCTTGGCATAGGGCCTATCTATCCAACCGCAACCAAAAAGGATGCCGCAGCTGCGACTGGCATTGCTCAATTGAAAGAACTGGCTAAAGCGAAACAATGCCCTGCCGTAGCGATCGGTGGTATCGGCGTGAATAATTTAACCGAAGTAATCCAAACTGGCATTGAAGGTATTGCCGTTGTGTCGGCAATATGTGGACAAGCTAATCTTGCCAAAGCGACATCAGACCTAATCAGTAAAATAAAACAAGCAAAATAGGAAACCAAATCATGACAACAGTTGCATTAACAATAGCGGGCAGTGACCCTAGTGGTGGCGCAGGTATTCAAGCTGACTTAAAAGCATTTTCAGCACTTGGTGCTTATGGTATGTCAGTAATCACCGCATTAACCGCACAAAGTACGCAAAGCGTTAATGGTGTACATGCCATTCCCTCTCAATTTATTGAAGCACAGTTTAATACGCTGTATCAAGATATCTACATTGATAGTGTTAAAATTGGCATGCTAATGAATAAAGAGATTGTTACTACGGTTCATCAGCTATTAAACAATCATCCTATTGCCAATATTGTGCTTGATACCGTAATGATTGCTAAAGGCGGACATCCATTGTTAAAAGCTGATGCCATTTCTGCTATTCGAGATCTATTATTACCATTAGCCACAATTATTACCCCAAATCTACCTGAAGCTGCTGCATTACTTGATTGTAGTGAGGCAAAAAACGAAGAGCAAATGCAACAACAGGGGTATGAATTACTTAAATTAGGTTGTCAGGCAGTATTAATGAAAGGCGGACATTTGCCAAGTCAAGAAAGCCCTGATTATTTAATCACTCACAACAACGTCATCAGAATGACATCACCAAGGATCGCAACGAGAAATACCCATGGTACAGGTTGTACCCTCTCTGCGGCAATTGCAGCCTTATTACCGAAACATCATTTAGAAGATGCAATAAAACATGCTAAAAACTACCTACAAGGGGCTATTGAGCATGCAGATAGTTTAAAAATTGGTAAGGGAATTGGACCTACTCACCATTTTTATCAATGGTGGTAACTGCAAATTTTTACACTGAATAATTAAATATTTATTTTTCTACAAATGGTTATCCAAAATAGTAATTAAAAATATGGTTAGAAAAATTGCTCAATAAGTTATATTTGATAAGAAATAATATATTTTTAAATCATTTTAAATTAATTTTTGATATGAATTAATTTAAGATATAAATAGGATTAAAAAAATAATATTAAAAATATTAAATGGAATTAGTTGGTTATAATATGATTTGTATAAAATATCTTATCTCAGTTGTTTTGTTTTTACCTTGTTTAGTATTAGCAATTGACTTAGATGTTCTTAAGGCGAACATTGATAAATATGATGTTGAATTAAATTTTAAAGATGGCGGTGATCTCGATATTCTTATTGAGAATGAAGAAATTAACAATATAGAGTTATTACAAAAAAGATTGACAGATGATTTTTATTTTAAAATGATACTTTCCTATAAAAAAGGTCAAGGATTGAAACCAACAGGTTTAAATATTTATAGTAAAAAAAATGACCAATTATTTCAGACTATAGATAATTTGCAAGGATTTGACTTTTTAGGAGAATATTCAGTAGGTGCGGTTAACCATATAGATGATAGCTATCGTTTTGCACCAGATTTTTTTGATCACAATGGCATAGAAATAGACTACAATTTTGATGGTAATTATAATGATTTTTATATAGCCAGAGCCGTTGATGATATGGAAGATGGACCTATCATTTATCGGTACTATTCTTATGATGAGAAGAAAAAAGAGTTTGTTTATCTCAATTTAGATGGTCGTTACATCGATTTTGATCCCAGCAAAAAAATAGCAAAAAGGAAAAAAATTTGCGAAGTAAATAACTATTCTGCAGTTATTTTAAATGAAACCTATCGGTTTATACCTAAAAATGGCAATTATACTTTAACAAATTCAACCTGTATTTATAAAGAATACCAATTTTTTAGAAATTATGAGGGCAAAGATCCTAAAGTTTCCCGTCAATGTTCTCAGAAAGAAATGAATTTCTGTATTAACGAAAATGAACTTGATAAAGATTTTGATTAATTGCTGCTTAAATATAACTGTGAACTCACTATATTTTGATGAGCTATTTAAGACTAAAATGTTTGGTAATAGTTTTTTTTTATAAGCTATAAATATCAACCTGAATTCACTTGTTATAGATACGAAAAGGGCGCAAATGTTTTTTAGGTGAAGGATATATTAAATTGACACACAGATATACTTCATCAACAATCCAAGTCGATGAAGTATACAAAAACTGTTAATAGATGATTTGATAAAAATACTCTCTAAGCTTTAGGCGATAATCATAATCGTCTAAAATTTAATAACGCTAAATACTGTTAATAAGCAATACCGACAAACTCAAATCCCGCTTCATTAATTGCCGCAATTGCCGCTTCTTGCGAGATAGTACCTCCGTCAATATCAACTTCATGCTTAGCTAAATCAACAGTAACTTTTGCTTTAGGATCAATATCATTAATTGCTTTAGTAATGGTTTTAACACAATGTTGGCAACTCATATTATCAACTATTAATTTCATCATTAACCCCTTTTGGTTATTTAATCATTTACCGGTAAACTATCAATACCAACAGATAGCAAAATCAAATTATTCTTTAAATAAACAAATTTGCTAGCTATTGCCATTAATTAAATAAAATTTAATTCTTATATTACGCCAAAACAAACTAAAACCAAGCTTACTTAAAAAATAAATTAACCTAATTTTAATAGACTTACCAAGATTAAGTTAAACATATCATCCAGTTATACAGCTAATTATTATGATTGGAATAAAAGTTATAGTATTAATTACTCGTTATAATAAAAAAATCCCAGTTGTTAAACTGGGATAATATTATTTGCCAAAAATTTTAATTCCGTAATGGAAGCATTCATAACACCAAACACCTAATGCTAAAGGAAACCAAATACAAGCTGCTTTACCAGCTAAACATATATCATGAATACCAAATTCAAAAGCTATATCATATTTAATCAACAATATTAATGAGATGAGCAAGCGCATTATAATAATTAATAAAAATCCCATGAAAGGTAAAAAGATTAAATAATTTAATAATACTAAATATTTCTTATTTTTTTTCATGATTATTTTCTCAATATTATCTTGTACACTATCTCCAACAAAAGTAGAAATAATGCTTTCGAGTGTAGCGCTATACTATGAGGCTAGTTTTATTCAGCTATATTTCTTTTTCCAGTTCCTAACTGTGAATCTCTTTTGTTACCAACTAATTATGCTGGTAAAAGATCTTTTTATTGAATTGTAATGAATGTACATATCCACCCACTACCTAACAGTACAAATTACTGTGACACAAATTATCTTTTACCGTGAGTAAAACTCCTTACTCCACATATAAACATAACCATCTGATATTCCTTCTCCTGTAGCTACGCTTTTAACATTTTGATTAACTCTTATTAGGTTAAATATCTATTGCCTTTTTAATCCAAATTATAACTAGAAACAGGTTTATCACCATAACCTACTGATATTTCTATATTCATCATAGTTCCTAATATCTTTATAGCTATTTTTCACTCTCATTTTTACTGCGAGCAATAGTTGTAGCAATATCATCTATATCGCAAACTATAGTTACACTAGATCTACTACTATTTTCACTTTTATATGCCTCTGGTTCTTATGTTTACATAAATAATAGTTTCAGTTTTGTTGATGCTAATTTTTGCTCTGTTGCTACTACGTCAGTATTGATATCTCCGTAGCTAATCAATCGGTCATGCATTTTAGTCATCAATAAATTGAAACCTTATGCATCTAAACAACAGTGCTCGGCTTGACGAGACTGTTTATTGATAAGAATAAACTAAGGTAATTTATCTCGCTCTAATAATTGCATCTGATTAATACTCAAATAGAAAAAAACCGATGAGAAATGAATATCTCTAGTTTCATAAGTAGTAGGTAATAGATGTATGTCAGGCGATGAAAGTATTGATGAATATTGAAGAGCTTTATCACGATTTCTTGGATGGATAAGTTGTTGCGTTGTTGGTGGTTCAGCTAACGCAACAAACGAGGGTATGATAATGGCCCCCCAAGCAAATAAATATTTTTTTATCATTAAATTCATCATATTGACTACGCGACAACATCACATAAAAAAAGATATGAAACCATGTTAACAACAAAATACAGGAAGATCCATGAATAAAGTTGATATATATCAATTTATAATATCTTTTAATGTTTTATTTATATTACTTATTTGATTATCTTTTCCTTTTTATAAAAATCAGTAATAAATAAGATTAGGATTGTTTAATAACAACTCATTAGCAGATCTAAACTCTGCACAACGACCTAATCTATTCCCACATTAAATCTTAATACCTAATCCCCCTAATTTCAGCATAGGCTTGTAATTAAGGGGCTATCTTAGCAGGAACAACCCCATTTGATACAGTAACTTTAATGGATCAACTGCTCCAATTGCTGTAGCTGGTTTAAGTCAGTTTCACTGTTGTACTTGCTGGAATGGCATTACTTCCTACTACTTTAGCTTCGGCTCAAATAGAGCTGGAGCTAAAACTTATCTCCTTCCGCTAATTCTGATTTAGTTTATTGAGATTTTTTGTAAAAATAATTGAGGAGTGTATGCCGTCTTATTGATATTTGAATATCCGTGGGCTATTAATAAAGCAATAATAAGTCGCTGAAGATAATTTTAGACATCAGGATTTGGACATACTAAACGAACTCAATAAAACAACATTAATGTGAAATTAAAATCAGTAATAATATCTATCCCCCCTTTCCTTAAAATTTTTAGGTAAAGGGGATTAGAGGTAAGTTAAAAAGTAACTAAGTTGTGGTTTTAGGAATTTTACCTGTCCACCAAATTGGTTTTTCATCAGGTTGTAAATTATCGAAAACAGATAAAGGGATCTGACTGTAGCTTACACAATAAGGGATGGTAGTAATTGCTACCATTACAGGTTCGTAGTTATAATCAGGACGCGATTTGAACGCTTCATAACTTACTATAGCACATTCAATACACTCATAAAATGCTTCAAAATATTTACCAAAAATTTCAAATAAAGTTGATTTAGCTCTATCTAAATCACTTTTAACTTGACCTGATAATATTTTACTCCAATCAAATGCTTCTCTATCCAACTGTTTAAACTCTTTTTCTACCAATTTCATTAATGCTACGGCAGCATCTAACTCTTCTAATTTTAAATAACGACGATATAAGCGGTCAGTAATCAGTGACCAATTTTGGTCAGGATATTTAGGTAGAACATAATATGAAATACAGTCAAAAAATAGCTGCATATCACTGTCTGTACCTAAATTAAATATTGATCCTCCACCTATAAAACCGTTTTTTAGTGACATAATTTATTTACCTCAAAGTTCATCTGTTAAAAATCGAATTTGTTCTAGCTTAATTATTCCATTTGATTTGCTTTCAATACCACCCCTTATTTTATTTTTTTGTGCGGCAGTTATTTTTTGACCGCGAATATCTATTACAACTAATTGTTGTACTCCTGATGGTAGATGTTTTTTTCTCTCAATGGCTTGTTTGGAAACATTATCAATCAAACCATTTATATTATTTTGTATATCATAATTTTTTACTTCTATTGAACAAGTAGTCCCGTTACAAAAATCTGGCCTTACACTCCCGTCTGTTCCCCATTTTACCTTTTGACCATTCAGATAGCTTTCCTGAGCATTAAAATCAGGCGTTAACGTTTTACCAACATCTCTTTCTGAATCCACTGGAGTTGGACGACCATTAGTCGTTGTTCCGGTATTTCCTGGTGATGGGACATTTATTTTCTCATTTTTTTCAAAAATATAATATGAGCCATTGTTTTTATAAATTGGATTTCCCGCAGCATCAACTTGACCTGTATTTGTATAAACGCCACCTCTAGGTCCAACTATATTATCGCCTTGTTTGCTATAACCAGTAG
>NZ_JACFRC010000010.1:0-357 GCF_016101145.1 Gilliamella sp. W8145 | reverse complement strand
CTTGAAGATCGAAACGTAGTTTTATACCCTTTTTTTCCAATGCCTCTTTCTTTTGTAAAGCATTATTCTCAACCGCATTTTTACTGCTACTAATAGCTGCACTAGCATCGCCAATATTACCACCTCCGGCAGCTACGGCAAGGCCGGAGGCTAGTTGAGATAGTGCACTTATGGTTTCTTTTTCCTCTTCGGTTAAATCTTTGACTTCTTTTCCATACAGTTGTTTCCGGATGATATCTGCCGCTATTTCTCCGACCACAGCACCAGCTCCACCGGCAAGTCCTGAATTACCTTGTAGTTCCGCAACCACTGCGCCGAGTATGGAATGCGCAATTAACCTTGCAGCTTCATTATCGC
>NZ_JACFRC010000009.1:0-445 GCF_016101145.1 Gilliamella sp. W8145 | reverse complement strand
AATATTACGCACTCGGCAATCAGTGACGGTGAGTTAATCATTCGTGACCAAGATAAGCAAACACAAGATATTAATGAACTCAGTCGTGATACCGAAAATGCCCATAGTAAGCTCAAACCAATCTTTAATAAAGAGGATGAACAGACCAAACAAAACATTGTCACTAGCTTACAAGAGTTAGCGTCACAGGTTAATGAGCTTGAGCGCACTATTCATAAAGATGCCGGTAAAGACTCAAAAGATGGTAAAATGGGCAATGACTTTAGTAAAGGCGTTGACTCAGCCGTAGCAATTATTACCAGCATTATCACTGGCGATATTGCTGGTGGCCTTGCTGGCGCTAGTGCACCATGGTTAGCGGAGCAGATAAAACTGCATACAGGCGATAATGAAGCTGCAAGGTTAATTGCGCATTCCATACTCGGCGCAGTGGTTGCGGAACTAC